>CBFHTT010000019.1:0-11521 GCA_965658675.1 Limisphaerales bacterium | reverse complement strand
CCATCTGGCTTTCTCTTCCGTGCCTTCTTCCTTTTGGAGGTGACCATGGAGGCATTCAGCTTCCAGTTCTTTCCATTGCTCAAACTCGATCAGCAGCTCGCGTAGCCTTTGTCTGCCTTCGTGAGATGAAGATTCATTCTTTTCCGGTGTATTGAACTTGGGGTGCCGAGGAATCTCGCAAAGATTGCGGGCCATTTGGATGGCTTCTGAAAACCTTCCTACTTTGGCGAGATTGCGACAGAACCACTCGTTGTTGTGGGCGTAGTTATGGATTTGATCCGGAAGAATGCCTGCACTCTTGATGTAGGCATGATCCACCCTTGCTGCGGCTTCCTGGTGCCAGACTGACTCCTGATAGCGGTGAAGCTTGGAATAGATGTGATTGGGCATATGCCACATATGGGCGATCGCAGGAGCAGCAGAGGCTGCACTCAACGCAGATTGGAGGGCTCTTTCAGGGTCTTCATTATCCCATAGGTGAATCCGGTAGTGATGACATGGATGATTTGGGTTCTTCTCCAAGACTTGGGCCAAGTATCGGTCAGCGGCTTCGTAGTCCCTTAGCGGAACGCGTTTGGATCGATTGTGCCAAAGCTGAATCACATAGAATGCCTTTGGCTCAATCTCTTCAGGGAAGTCCTTGGCGATCTGCTCAAATCCACGCCCAAGCGCTGCATATCTGCGCCGCTCATCCTCCTCTCCTCCATGATGAAACTGGTTTAGGAGTTCGATGAACCGTTGTTCCATTGGAGAGGCTTCATCTTTGAGGCTCATTGCCTTTTCAACAAAACCTTTGGCTCGTTCCTCATTGTTCTTGTTGGCCATAGCCATTCCCCAATAGGCCATGGCACAAGATGAATCGAGGTAGGCAGCTTGTCTGAAGGAACGCTCAGCCTCGTAATACCAAAAGCCGTGCAGTTGCCCTACCCCTTGGTCAAAGAACTTCTTAGCTTCGGGGATTTTGGTAGTTAACGGAAAATCAACATTCCCCGTTCCTTCCATCAACGTCGCAAACCGACGCGGCCCTTCATTGAAGGCTTCCCCATGTTCTGAATGGCCCGGCTCTGCTAGAACCTGAATCCCCATCCCCATCAACATTCCCAACAATATCCTCAGCATACCTTTTCTTACGTTTGATTGAGACCAAGATCACACCACAGGAAGACTGTCATCGCAATCATCTAGCTAAACGATCGCGAATTGGGACACCTTCGAACGTCCGATTGTGAACAGATTCACATCAATTGACCATGAGCATCGGCCATTCTCTCGATCTCATCGAAGACATACTGTCCTAGCCGTTTCTGTGCCTTTCTTGATGCTGTGGAACCGGTCTCCAGATCTCCCAAGATCACGATATTTTCATCATTGATATTGTTCGCTGGTCCCGTGTAATTGAACGATCCGGCGATCACTACCTGCTTATCAATGACCATTAATTTGTGATGCAGCTTACCCACACCGTTTCCTGTCGAGACCTTCAACAATTCCGCTCCAGCTTGTTTCAGAGGGCCGATGGCCGACCAATCATTTGCTCCCTGCCTCCCATCAAAGACGCCCCTAATTGGCATCCCAAAATTCAGTAATTTAATCATCGTGTCATCAATCCCTGACGACTTGGCAAACGTGAATATTGCAAAATCTATGCGTTCTTGAGCCTTCAGCATCTGCTTCATGATCTCCATCTCGGGATTATGATCTGGCGCAAAAAGAACACGGATAGGGAGGTTTGAAACCTTTAAGTCCTTTGGTGCTTTATCGTGCCCTTCGTTAAGTTTCCCGAAATGCCCTTGCTGAATCTCTCTGAACTCACGGTAAAAGATCTTAGCTACACCAGCATCGTGAATCACAACGAGATGATTGAGATTCCTATGGGTTCCGGTGGGCGTAAAATTGGTCGATCCAGTCAAAACAGATGAACGATCCCTGATTATGAATTTCTGGTGAAAGATACCACTATTGTAATCAGGCTTAACGTCGATTTTTGCTCTCAACACCGCATCGTGGATTTCACGATTCACTTCATGCGCACCTCCAGGAACCCACGGTTTTGATCGAGGCGTCTTCGCTTTAAGGTAATCTAGTTCAAGCACCAACTTGACAATCACCTTCCTCTGTTTCGCGCGAATAATTGCTTCGGCAATGGCTCTATTCTCTAGTTCCTGCACTGCGATCTCCAGTCGCTTCTCCGCTCCATCGATGAACTTAACGATTGTTAGTTCAAGGTCATCGGGCGCACCAACGTTCTTAGGACCAGCATAGAACTCCACCTTTCCAATTTTGATAGACATAATATTGAATCTTTAAACTCTACGATTGGGGATACTTCCTTAACGATTCATAAATCATTGGCTCCTATTTGAATTCCTATCAAGTCAATTTGCAATTCAATCGCCTTCGAGCTCCTTACAAGCACGAATCACAAAATCAAATCAGCATTCATACGACTAAGACAAGCCGCCTCCACTAGACGATCCTATCAGGATCACTGAATGGAATTCAGCACCTCGATGTTTCCGGGATCATCGAGTCGATGAAGCATAGCAAGGCAATTGGGGAAAACAGGTCTCAGATCTTTCATTCCATCCACCATGCGTCCCTTTACTAATTTTGAAAGAGGCTTCAGATGGCGCACATGGATAAAGTCCTTTCCTATAGTTCCATAGCGATCCTCGTAGGACTGGCCGAAGATCACGCAGCAGAAACCAAACTCTTTGAGCTACACATTTCGGACATTGGGACAGCGCTCACGTTTGTTTTCTTTTGTTAATTCAGTTTCAATTCAGGTGTTTCGATATTCAAGAAACCGGCAATCCTTGCCAACGTTTGATCAGCATCACCTTCGACCACTACATCTGCTCGGCCTTTAAGTCTTTCGTCCCATTTTAAAAGCCGGCTCTGCATTTCTTCCTGATTGAATACTTTTTCATTGGGCCTTGTGCTCTCCCGTCTTTGCCTTTGCTGCTCCAACAGAATTGAAATATCAGTGCGTTGCCAAAACATATTCACTTCCCCTATCGAGAATCCAAGAAGTTTTAGACTCTCGACGAAAGCATTTCTCCACGTAGGAAAGGAGAGTGATCCACCTTCTGCAATGATCGGTTTATCGTTACTAAGATTTCCGTTCATTACTTTTGCAATCGCGCCAGCGACCATGGGTTCAGGATCGCGAATAAACTCAATCAATCCAGGAACGTATTCCTTCCCTTGCTTCAGTTGCGGGCAAAACATCAAGTTCGCTTGTCTAATAATTGGATCAAAATGAATCACATAAACGTCATCACCAAAGGAATCAGCAATGGTTGATTTCCCCGCCCCAGTCATCCCGACCAATAATGCCAGCTTTTGAGTCTGATCAGCCATGCCTTGATTTCCTTTCCAGTCGTTTCGCTACTGATTCCAAATTGCCCTGATAGGCTCTACTGAGAGACTTCCAGAGTTTTCCATGGTTGGGAACTGATATGTATAGGAGCTCATGCATGATCACGTAATCCCACACCTTCCGATTCATTCGAATCCGCTCGGTGTTGAGGCTCTGTCGGCCTGTTGCACTGGTAGGCGGCCAAGTTCCGGTTGCCGTAAATGTGGAGATGGCGGAATCCCGCGGGCGCGGGACAGCGCCCCTTTTCACTGTAGCGCGGGTTGAATTCCCGCACCTTGGCATCGAGCAGGTCGTCGAAGAAAAGGGAGCGGTTGCTGGCGCATTCGGCGGGTGAGACCTCGGGATCAAAGCCGCGCCGCTGCTCAGCTTCCTCGCGGGACACAAAGGTCCACTCCACTTCTTGCGCGTAGGCGAGGATGCTAGCTTGAACGGTCTTATGCTCCCCAGGCTTGCTCATAGTTCATAACCGACCTGTCCGTCGTAGCCTTGGCGAAGACGGATTGCCTCGGCGTATTCGAGGATCCGGGTTTGGACGGTTTTGTGTTCTCCGGGGGGGGCATGGCGTTGAACTAGGAATCCTGTATCGCTTGTTTCCGCCAACTCGCCACAGCATCGGGGATCTTCGCGACTTCTTTGTCTTCCCCCCATCTGTCCCAGAAAGGAACGGTCCCGCTGTTTGGCTTATTATCTGGCTGCACAACTCTGACGCGTGTTGGAAGCAGGCTCGCGTCCCCTACGACAAGTGCTTCGCCTGTATCGAGGACTGGAAGCAGGTCGCTGAATCCGCCAAGACTGTCGGGCAACAGTCTTCTCACGACCCCTTGGTCATCTCCGTTGGTTAGGCGCATTGCGACAAGGTTGTTGCATTGGCTCAAAACTGTCCGGTTCACCTCCGAAGGCCTCTGGCTGATAACTACGAGACCAACCCCATACTTCCTCCCTTCCTTGGCGATTCTCTCAAAGATCTCTACCGCAAAAGCTTCTCCTCCACTCGAAGATTGGCGTTCGGGTATGTAGAGGTGCGCCTCATCACAGAATAAAGCGATCGGGTGCCGGTTCTCAGTTGGAGTCCATTGCTGAATTGAAAAGACTAGTTTCGCCACAAGGCTAATGATCAGTGGAAGCATGTCCGAAGGAACTTCGGAGAAATCGACTACCTTTAGCCCGCCAAGGGTATCAGCCTGATCCTTCGTTCCCGCAACGAGTGAGGTCACTAGATCGTCAAGCCACGAGAACTCCATCGTCTCATCGGGCGCCTGGAAAAGGAAACCGAGGCGGCGATCTGTTTGCTTGTTCTTTAGTCGCTCCACCAATCGGCTCAGTTTCCCGTGGAAGGGGCCTTGTTTTTCCCCTCGCGCCCCCGGAACCATTTCAGAATCCAGTCTTTCTAGTTCGGAAACGACATCAGCGATTGAGAACGGGATGGGACTATCGATCGTGAAGTTCTCAAGGACATCATCGTGCTTGCCCTCCGTCAGGTATTCGCGTTTTGCATCTGTGATCGTTCGGGACATCAGCATCGCCTGATTGGGAGCGTTCTGGTCGCTACGATCGACAAACATCGAGACCATCGCCTCGTAGGCGAGTAGCCAATAGGGAAGATGCACTACTCCGTCCTTGAGAGCAGTATTGGCATCAAGATCTTTGGGGCCAGCAATTCTAAGGTGCCGAATTCCATCGCCTTTTAGCGGGCTGTATTCGCCGTGAATATCGAAAACGATACCGTTGGCGTTTGCTAATCCTGCCATGCATTCGAGGACCCTCGCCGTAGTCCACGACTTACCTGAGCCAGTGCTGCCTACAATGATTGCGTGGCGTTGAAAGAACTTGTTCCCGTTCAAGAAAGCTTCGGCTTTATCATCGAGGGTGTAGTGGCCCAGAGAGAGCTTCTCACCATCAGAAGCAATGTTCGCGATGACCCGCATAAAATTGGTCAAGGCCTCGCCCTCAACTGCAAAGCAATTCGCATCGATCTCAGGAACTGTCTCAAGAGTCCGAAGGAAGACGTTTGATTCAGTGCCGAGCTTGTCGACCATGGTTCCAATCAGGGTGATTCGGACAAGATTGAGTTCGGCGGGAACTGTGAGATCAGTCTCGTCACCCTCCGCCTCGCCGATCTCCTTGGCCTCAACCGCGTTTCTGGTGATTTTCTGGATGATGCCGATAAGGTGTTGGCCGGGCCGGCTACTTTGGAGGACTGCGAGTCGATTGACCTGCAGTTTCCGCAATCGTTCCACGTCCGCCACATGGACAATGACTATCGCAGTGTCGACCGACTTCACACGGCCCAAAGCGTCCGCGTCATCGTATTTGAATATGCTCATGATATTACCAGTTTGAGGAATTCTCCCAGTTGCCACATCGGTTCACCGGCGATCTCTTCCCCGCCCGGTTGGTCGTTTGAATAGATCCGACATCCCGATCCAGCCTCTTCGATAGCGAGATACTCTCCGCACTTCCCGCTCTCCAAGAAGGATTTGGCCGTCGCGGAAACGGTCTTCGTAAGAAGGACCAATGGAACATCTTTACCTCTGCACCGTTCCACGAGAGTCGTCTGTAGGTGGGTGTCATTGAACCCGTAACCTATGCAGAGGTAGGCATCGGCGTTTTGCAGGGCCCGATCAGCTTCCGTCTTAATCGCTCTAAACGGCTCATCGTGTGTGAGTCGAAATTTCTCAATTCCTGGGGTGACGATTACAGGGGTGACACCCGTAGGGCGGGTGTTTGAGACAGGAAGCCCTAGGACGACACCGTCACTGTCACGAAACCAGTCGAAGGATCCGTGAACTTTCCACACATTCACAGTTCGGCTTGGTGAGTTTCCGATATGAATCCTCGGCCTCACGTTGATCGCACGAGTTCGGATGTGACCAAAGTGAAACCCTGTGTAGTGCCCTAGATTGGCGGCGTCAGCGGCATACTCAGCCAGCCGATCGTAATTGGGAGTTACGACATGAATATCGTTCCTGGTGCTGTTGAACAGGTGTTGGAACAACTTAGTGAGCGGAAACAGGTCGTGATCGGAAATCGCCTTCTCGAATACCGAGTAGTCGAACGGAGCGAGATAGTCCCATGTGGACTCGACAACAAGCGAAGTCAGAGTTTCCGGAAGGCGAACCTCATCGAGTGCGCTCTCAAGGTCCGTAGTGCCTAGCTTGGTTTGAAACTCAGACCATTTGGCTTTTTGTTCCGAAGTCGCGATTCCCGGGCAGTCAACACAGAGCAGGTGATCCTTAAGCTGCGGCATTCCCGGAATTCCGTAGGCCGCAGACGCGCCGCTCCCAAGAATAATAACAGGAAGTTTGCTCACGCACTCTTGGGCAAACTCAGCGACGGTGTCCTTAAGGTCCTTGCTCATGCTTGTCGTTCAAATTCGTGAATGAGGGTCTTCGCGGTCATCAGTTCTTGAAGCAGGGTGCGAAAGAGGTCTTGGAGCGTGGCCCGTCTTGCGGCGGCGTAGTTGTGCTTCGTGTCGATCAATTCGAGGTTCGAAATGATTTCGTCCTGCTCGTCGAGCGGCGGAAGCGGCATGAGCGTCGTCTTCACTGAGCCAACGTTGAAGTGTTGTTGGGCGAGCCCGATCTTCCGTGCCTGGACCTGCGTCTTCGCAGCGTTCGAATTGAAGAATCGGCTTAGATAGTGGCTTCGGACCTTTGCGACTTCCGGCCTTACGAAGATTAGATCGATACAATTGGCTCCGTCGTATTCTCGTGGCTCTACACAGGAAGTTCCTGGGTAACCGGTGCGGACGATTAGCACATCACCAGCCGACAGCTTCGATTTCTTGACAGGGCCATCGTTGGATTCCTCCGAGATGTAGACCGTCGGCTCCGGCTGGATGCGATCTTCCCGGACATTCTGAGACCGAAAAGCGGGGACACCTTCCGGCACGTAGTAGCTCGAGGGTTTGACCACGATTTCAACACTAATTCTCTCGCAAACCTCTTCACACTTCACCACCTCCCAACTCGCGGGCACGGGGCCGATTTCGGTTTGTTTTTGTTTTCGGGATTTCCCGCCTGGGCGGGAGAGGCCTTCGGTGAAGAGCTTGTGCATGAGGTCCTTTTTCAGCTCGGTGGTTGTCTGAATGATCCGCTCCTGCGCTTCGATCGCCCGCTGCACGGTCGAAAGGATGTGCGCGATCCTTTTCTGCACGGGGAGTGAAGGGAGCGAGATGGGAACTCGTGGCAATACATTGTTGCTGAGGTTCGGCATCACAACCCCGGCCGTGTGTCGGTTCAGCCAATCGACCTTCTTTGATGTATCACTCTTCCTCTGAGTTTGTTTGTGCATAATTAAACGAAATTCGAGATGAACGGCACAGGCAGCACGCAATCGTTCATTGGAAAACCCCTGTGTCTCCTCTCCCATCTCTTCCAAGAAGCTTAATAAGCAATCACACCACGCTGCAACTTCATTCGACGATTCAAGTCAAAGACATGATTGATCTGATCGAGAAGCAGGCCGAGCCCGTCAAAATTGGCTAATCACGAATCCAGTAGGTTCTTGGTAAGGGATCCTGCAAAAGACCTCTCGCTTCGAGGTTAGCCATGATTAGGGGCCAAAGTGAGTCTGATTTTACCACACTTCTGACTGGTATACTGGCCGATCTGATTTCCTACGGAAGGCGGTTGCCCTGAGAGAGGAATGTCAACGTCCGTATGCGCTCGACGCTCCGATACTTGCTGCCTTGAAGTCGAGTCTTTCAATACGATGACTCAACTCGATCAAGCGAGGCGAAGTCTCTCCATGGCGTTCATCTGCCGTCAGGCAAATGAGCAAGGTAAGCGCAAAGAACATTACTCGGAAGCCGAGTATTCCGCGGAACATGTGAGAGCCCAAGTGCACTATGAATTCTCCTTTTTCTTTCCACGCGACTCGAGCGAATCATCACCTCGTTTCGTAGACACGCTTTTCCTAAGTGAGGAGTCCTCCCATCGGTTACTTGCCCATGAAATCGAACGCAAAAAGGACATGGGCAGATCCATTCCATCTACCACTGATTCTATTTATGTATTGGAATCTTTGCTGATGTAAGGAGGGATTCAGAATGGGAGATCCGCATAGACCGCCCCCCCTGAAGGCCCACTTTCGAAAGAATCTCTCTTGGATTGCTCTGATTCTGTCCATAGCCTCCGAGCTGAGCTCGTCAAACTGCGATCGGAAGTCGGTGCCTTCCCGGAGGCATGTCAGCGGCCGATTGACCGGCGAGCTCACTCCTCTCTGAGTATCCCCCCTCTAATGAAGAAAGCGCCATTCTCAACTGAGAAAGCAATTCGCCCTCCTAGCCGCGTTTCACAGATCTTCTCGTCCTTACTTTTCGTGGACACGCTTTCCCTAAGGGACGTAGTCATCCCATCGGTTACTTGCCCATGAAATCGAACGCAAAAAGAGCATGGGCAGATGCATCCCATCTGCCACCGAAGCCAAGTTCTTCAAATGGGTAACGGTAAAAGGTAGCGACCATCAAAAAGCAGATGCTATCTGCGGGTTATTTACCAGATTCTATTACCACTGATTCTATTAATGTATGGAATCTTTGCTGATGTAAGGAGGGATTCAGAATGGGAGATCGGAATCGCCCTGCTCCATCCCTATCATATGCGACGAAGACTCATCTTTGTAAAACGAACGACGCATCCTAATTGCCCTATTCGCATTGGCATCTTTCTCAGCCTCCTCCATTTGCCGTTTGTCACGGGCTGCATATCTTGCCAGTACCGCTTCCCTTAGGAGTTCCTTGTTCAGCCGGGTAGAGTAGTAGCTATACCGATTGAGCGCGACAAACTTGGCAACGATGCCCTTTCTCGTGAGTTGCTTAACTGCGTATACGACTTGGTTTCGAGTGTAGGGATTAGTTTGCAAACGCCCCATCTGCAACATCGCCTCGAACATTTGACGACTCTTACACCCAGCACAGAGCCCAATGATCCGCTCATAGCTACACAATACAGGCCCCGGTTTGTCACCTATCACCGAGAGAAGCGCCATGAAAACATGTATCTGGGTCTTGTGACCTTTCCGACCACCAATAGCTGATTCCATGAGATCTCGACGTATTCGAACCTTCGGAGAATTGCCAAACATGTCCATAAGGTCCTGTTCGAACTGATAGCTACTTCGAGCCCTCTCAACATGCTTTTCGAATGAATCTCCCGCCGCTACCTGATAGCTAAAAGCCTGATCCACGTAATGGCGTAGTCTCTGGTCACTGAAAATGGCTTCGAGTTCAGGTTGAGGTGGCTTCGACTGCTGATCCATCTCTCCTTTCTCAAGCCTCGACATGTTTGCTCCTGCGACAGCCAAACCGTAAGAGAGACAACTCCGCATTACCACGCCTGGATCCGAAGAGATTCCCAAAAGGTATTGAGGAAACTGGTAGTATTGAGGCAGTTTCACTCCAGACCTCCCTTCGTCTCCTCCAAGAAGCGTTCCAGTTCTTTGAGTGAGTAAAGAGGACGCCTTGTGGCACGAGATGGCTTCAGAAGGCCACGAACTGTAAGGCGATCTATGGTAACGGCGGAAACGCCGAGAACCTCCGCAGCTTCCGTTCGCGTGAATGCGAGCTTGGGAAGCTCAGAGCCGTTTTGAGTGTTTTCGAGATGATTCGAATTCATTTGGTCGCTAATGAACACGAAACGGCCTCCACGATTCTCAACGCGATTTAGAATCACGTTAAGTAATTGCCCACCAGATCCTTAGAGGATTTCTAAGAACTCTGCCAAGGGGTATGCCTTCTGAATCAATCCTCCACCTCTCTCGGGATCATCAAGCTTCTCGAACATGGCCAATCGCGAATGAAAGCTATTGGAGGTCTTGGAAGTATGTTCCAGATCCAAAGACAGTTCATCCACCCCCAGTTTCTCTTCAACGATCTCCGAATGAATGACCTTTAGAAGCTCCATTCTGGATTCCACAAAATCGTCCGTCTTACTCCTGACATACCCTCGTCTCTGGCTTTCAATCTCCTCAGTTCCCAATCTCTGCTCTTCCAATGCATCTTCCAAGCGACAAAGAAACTCCCAAGGAAGGTAGTCTCCCAAAAGTGATTTTTGCGTAATATTCTGAGCGCTACTGACCTCCTTGGCAAACTCCATGAACGCCTCTGTGATCTCTGTCTTCTTGAATTTCCCAACCTTTGGGAAAAGAAAGACGTGATAATCCTGACTTATCATTTCGAAGCGAAACTTGAAGAGCATCTGCTGATCAACAGATCCGCTCTTCCCATCCCATGGAAACGTCTTGCAGGCATCGAACTTCTCAAAGAAATCTGTCCGATGAGGCTCTCTCAAGGCTTGGAGGTTCTCAAGGTTTCTTGGGAAGACCTCAAGCCATGCTGCAGCGAAATCTTCCTGAAACATGACCGGTGTCTCGGACCAGTGCAAATCTGTTGAGAATTCGCCATGCTCTTCCTTGAAGCGCCTCCATATCTGAAAATTGTCCCGCCCTGCCTCATCCATGTAGATGTCCGGGCCGAAACGGTGAATATAGCCATCGGTGCAGGGCTCCCCTTCTTTTTGGATTTTCAGCTTACCCACTTCAGGCTCGATTCCGACACCAGAATCTCCGTTCTTGAACGAGTAATGAAAAACCGGCTCAGGCAGCAACCATTTAAGGGCGGTCTTGGCCCAGAACTTCTCTGCATCGACCTCCTGCTTAAGTGCGTAGAGCTTGTTGAAACGAAGCGTATTGGACTCACTGGAGCGCTGCTTTTTCTGAGAGCTCTTCCTGAGCAAACGCAACTTCTTGCTAATTTTTCTAACTCGTTGTTGGAAAGCAGGACACCGTCTGAGAATCTCCCAAAGGCAAGCTGGTTCACCCCACCGAAGCGGATTCTTCGGATGAAGGCTCCTTTTCGTGGACGAGCTCTTCTCTGAGGTCTTCTTCTCGATTCGATTGCGTTTGATTCTCCTCTTTTTTGGCTTTTCTGCCATTGGGAAACCTTTCGATCAGAAGTTTACCCGCTTGATCATGCTGGCGCTATGCTCATCCCGCAGGTGGCCATAGGTGCGCATACAGAGGGCTCCACCATCCTTGTGCCCCAACCAACGGCTGACCGTCGGAATATCCACCCCTGACTCGATACACGTGGTGGCAAAGAAGTGCCTGAAGTCATGGTGACTAAACCGAGGAAACTCC
>CBFHTT010000018.1:0-462887 GCA_965658675.1 Limisphaerales bacterium | reverse complement strand
ACCCTTGCGCTTTTCTTCACTGTGACAGCGGAAACAATTTTCCTGAAGAATCTGGAACCCCGACAGGGGAGTGTCTGCAGCCTGAAGCCACGTGAGTGGCAATAGACAGAGTGCGAACAGCAGGCGTATGGATTGAGGGGATCTCATACAAATCAGGATCAAGCCGCAACAGACGGGGATTGGGTAGAGAGTCTTCAATTTTTTCCAATCTCTGCAAGTGTCTAGGGCGTTTTGGGTTTCCTCTCGAGCGTGGTCGGATTACAACACCTGTGTGTCCGAGGAAACGAACCCACTGCAGGCTGCATTACGGAAGTATTTTGGCTTTGAGTCCTTTCGTCCGCTTCAGGAATCCATCATTCAGGATTCCATGGCGGGCAAAGATGTCTTTGCTCTCCTGCCGACTGGCGGCGGAAAGTCACTGTGTTTCCAGTTGCCGGCCATCCTGAGACCCGGACTGACAGTTGTGGTTTCCCCGTTGATCGCCCTGATGAAAGATCAGGTGGATTCCCTGACCGCCAGTGGTGTAGCGGCGACTTTCTTGAATTCCTCATTATCAGGGCAGGAGGCTGCCGAGCGAATTCGTGGACTCAATAACAGTGATTATAAATTGCTCTATGTTGCCCCGGAGCGGTTGATGATGCCGGGGTTTTTCGAGGATCTGGAACGTTGGGGACTAGGACTGATTGCGATTGATGAGGCGCATTGTATCAGTGAGTGGGGACATGACTTCCGACCTGAGTATCGGCAGATCGCCGCACTGAGAAACCGCTTTCCTGATCTTCCCGTGCTGGCGCTGACAGCGACGGCCACCAATCGCGTTCGAAAGGATATCGTCGGTCAGTTGCGTTTTCAGGATCCGGCAGTCTATGTGGCCAGTTTCAACAGAGCCAATCTCACCTACACCGTTGTGCCCAAGAGTGGAGCGTCCGGTCAGATCGTGGAATTCATCAAAGCCCGAAAGGGAGAGAGTGGGATCGTCTATTGTCAGTCGAGAAAAGGCACGGAGAACATGGCCGCAGTGCTTCGTTCAGAAGGGGTGGCTGCACTTCACTATCACGCCGGGCTTCAGCCGGAGGAGCGCGCCCGCACTCAGGACGCATTTATTCGCGATGAAGTAGGGGTGGTCTGTGCGACCATTGCTTTTGGGATGGGGATTGATAAACCCAATGTTCGCTTTGTGATTCATCACGACATCCCCAAGAACATCGAGAGCTACTATCAGGAAACGGGACGCGCTGGCCGTGATGGCCTACCAAGTGATTGCCTCCTTCTTTTCAGTCCCGGCGACCGTGTGAAACACATGCGCTTCATTGATGAGAAGGAAGATGAAAACGAACGCGCTGTGGCGCGCGATCAGTTGGAGATGATGGTGCACTACGCAGAAACAGCACGGTGTCGCCGTGTAGATCTTCTGGAGTATTTCGGGGAGACGTATGAGGAAGAGAATTGCGGTTCCTGTGACAACTGCCTGACACCCAGAGAGACATGGGAAGCAACGACTTCAGCCAAGAAGTTTTTGGCCAGTGTCTTTCGTGTCCGTCAGAAGAGTGGTTTCGATGTGGGGGTGACGCATATTGTGGAGATCCTTTGCGGTGCCAAGACCGAGAAGATCCGCAAATTTGGACATGATCAGCTTTCCACCTATGGCATCGGCAGCGAGCATCCGCGAAAGGAATGGGCTGCCATTGGTCGTGATCTGGTGCGCATGAAGTATCTGGTGCAGGACCCTGATCGTTTCAATACTCTGAGTCTGACGCCGGAGGGACTGGCTTTCTTGAAAGATGAGGATGCCTCCTTGGAACTGGCGCGTGCTCTGGTGGTTGAAGAAGACAAGAAATCTCAGCACCGGTCCGGTGAGATCGAATGTGACGAAGAGCTCTTTGCAGTGCTTCGTACACTGCGAAAGGAATTGGCCGACGATAAGGGCGTGCCTCCATATGTGATCTTCTCAGATGTGTCCTTACGTCTGATGGCGGCCCGCTATCCCGAGACGGAATCCCAGTTCTCGCTGATTCAGGGTGTGGGCGAACAGAAACTGAGAGAATACGCCCAACCATTTACCGATGCTATTTCAGCCTTCTTGGCTGTGAATCCCAAAAAGGAGTTCACCGTTCCTGCGGCACCCGCCAAGCGTCCAAAGGCAGCGAGACAGGGCAAGAGCGCATCCATGCTTCAGACGGTTGAACGCTTCCGCCATGGGCTTGCATTGGAAGATATCGCTGAAGAACGAGGGATGGCTATCAGTACCGTCTGCGGACATATCGCCTCAGCAATTGAGCACGGTGAACGATTTGATGTGAGTTCTTTGATTGGTGAGGAAGAGAGGGTAGAGATCACTGCCGTGTTCCGCGAGAAAGGCTGCGCAGCCCTCGGTCCGGTCAAGGAAGCCCTCGATCACCGATTCAGTTGGGAACAGCTCAAAATCTGCCGAGCGCTATTCTTGGCTGATGATGAGTAGGTTATCAAAGAAAACGCCCCGGCTCCTTTCGGAACACGGGGCGTCTGTTACTGGAGGGGAAGAGTGGCTTCGGGTTATCTGGAACCCTTGGGCTTCAGCTGTGATTCCCGTTTGGCAGGCGCTTTCTTGTCCTTCTCTTTCTTTTCAGACTTTGCCTTGATATCGGCGCCTTCAATGTATTTGGCGACTTCCTGCTTGGTAAAGACTCCGTTGGTAAGTTCGGTCTTCTCAGTCTCGGATTTGTTCAGGTCGGCGATGTCTCCAGGCTGCTGTACGACGTAGGGAGTCACGAAGATGAGGAGCTCTGTTTTCTGGTTCTCCTTGATCTTGCGTTTGAATGCCATGCCGAGGAGGGGGATATCTCCAAGTAGAGGAACCTTGCGAGTGGTCTCGATCTTGTTGTTCTGCATGAGGCCACCGATGACAATGGTCTGAGCATGCTCTGTAACAACCACGGTCTCTGCGGAACGCTTGCTGATGATGGGGGCTTCAACCGTGGCGGAGATGGGGACACCACGCTCACTGACGGATGATATTTCTGGTGCCACGATCATTTCCACGAGTCCCTGATCGGTGATGAAAGGCGTGACTCGGAGGATGATTCCAACGTCATCATAATCGACCGTGTTGTTCACCGTGCCGATGTCGGTGGTCTGGCTGTTGGTAATGAAGGGGACTTCTTCACCAATGGTGATCACGGCCTCCTGATTGTTACGGGTCAGGATGGATGGGCGGGACAGGACTTCCGTGTTTCCGACTTCCTGAATGGCGCGCAGTGTTGCGGAGAAGTCGCCTGTCTCGACCGTGTAGGTGCCGCCTGTGGCAAGTGAGCCGGCAGGGCCGAAACTGCTCATCAGAATGTTGCGAGCAGAGGAATTGGATGCTTCGAACTCGCCGATGCCTTCGATGCCGATGTCTGAGTCATTGCGATAGGTGACCTCAACAAAGACGACCTTGATCAACACCTGTGGCTGGGGGCGATCCAGACTCTCAATGACGGCTGAGATGTGTTCGTTGGTTTCTTCGTCGGTGATCACGATGATTCGGCGGGTGTCGAGATCTGCGGTGATGATGGCGTCGCCAACCATGCCGTTGCTGAAGTACTCTCGGCGGTTTTGTGAGCTGGTTGTGCCGCCGAAACCACCGGTGCCACCTCCGAAGCGCTGTGCCTGCAGATCAGGCGCGGCGAAAAGGGCTGCTCCGAGAATAGCCACGCCGGGAATCAATTTTGAAAGTTTCATAATAATCGTGTCCTTTCTTTAAATGGGTGACTCAGTTTCCTCCAAGACCTCCGCCAGCCCCTCCAATGGTGGCTCCGGCTGAGCCAAATCCACCCTGACGGTTGCTCAGTGTGCTTTGTTGGTTGTTCTGGTTCTGGATGTTGTTGTTCCTCGTGTTGTTCTGGGATTCAAACATGGTGCGGAGGGTATCGTTGACGTTGGAGACGTCAGCATGCTTAAGTGTGTAGACGTAGACGTTCTGTTTGCGTGCCTTGTTGTTGTCGAGCTGTTCGACCATGGCTGCCACCTGACTCATCATCTGCCGTGGTGCACTGACGATCAGGGAGGATGTGCGTTGATCAGCGACAGCAACCACCGTTTGCGAACTGCGTAGACCTCGGTCGTTATTGCTTCCGCCACCTCTTGAGGCTCCACCGAAGAAGAAGGAAGGTCGGAATCCAGTGCTGCGTGTGTCGGTCTGACTGGTGTCAGAGAATAACTGGGACATGATCTCGGACAATTCAACCGGGTCGGCGTTTTTCAGGGTAAAGACGCGGACTTCAGTCACGTCATCGACGTTGGCGTCGATCTCGCTGATGAGCTTGGCGATCATTTCATGCATCTCTTCAGGTGCACTGATGATGAGTGAATTGGAGCGTTCGTCTGCGACGGCAACGACACGCGATTGCGCCTGAAGGGCGGGACTGCTGTTATTGCCTCCTCTGCCGCCGCCTCGACCGAAGTCGGGGCGTTGTGCCTGTAGGCTGGTGGTGAGGAGGGCAAGAGCGCCTGAGATGATTAGGAATCGTTTCATTGGAAATAGATTTTTTTGGTTTTGTGTCAGTTGTTCTTAGCGGCCTCCACGTCCGAATGGGCTACCTCCGCCTCCGCCACCTCTCAAACGTTCGAAGATGGATCTAGCATCCGAGCGGCCATCACCGCCGCCGCGGCTATCGCCTCCTCGGCCTCCTGTGCTTTCGCCAGAACCGACCAGTGAATTGACGATCTCGACAGCTTCTGTGGCTGTGGCATTTCTCAGTGGGTAGACCTTGATGGAGGTGATGTCTGATACCGAGCCATCGAGTGCGGCGATGATCTCTGTCATGCGGCGGATGTTGTTCTGTGAGTCTGTCATCACGAGGGCATTTGAACTTTCGTCCGCTGAAAGGGTTGCGTGCTCAGGGAGCAGGGGATCCAGTGTGGCAACGAGTTGGCCTGCGCTAATGTAGCGGATGGGGATGATCTGAGTGACCATCTCGTCTGAGGCTGGAATCATTTCTGGATCAGCACCTCGCTTGACCGGGATGTTCTTTCTCTTTGCATCGTCTCTGGGAACGATCAAAAGGGTGCGGTCATTGCGGATGGCTGCGAATCCCTTGGTAAAGAGAATGGTGTTGAGAAGTTCGACAGCTTCGTCCTTGGTGATTGGAGAGTGACTCCAGGCAGTGATGTTACCTTGAACTTCTGCTTCCATTACAATAATGAATCCCGCTGCTTTGCTCAGGTAATCGAGCACGCTTTGAAGGGGGACGTCTCGGAAGTTGAGTGTCAGTTTGCCATCCTCAGCTGGTTTGGCTTCCTGCGTTATCGGCGCGTTGGCTGGTGCCTGTTGTGCACTGGTTGTGACCGCCCAGAGCAGGGGGACAATTAGTAGGAGTGATGTGATGCGTTTCATGATTAATTTCCCATTTGTTGTTTGCGGCGTTCCATGAGTCGTTTCATGACGTCGCTCATTTCTGATTCGTCGTTTGATGATGAGGATGGTGCTGATGCGCTACCCATGCCTGAGCCGCTTGAAAATCCGCTGCGGCCTGAGTTGCTGATGAGTTTCCATTCGCCTTCTGGAGGCCTTTCGAGTTCGTCGCCGACCATGAGTTTGAACTCGTTGCCTTCTTCAAGGGAAAGGATGGCGTACTCGGACGTGATTTCCTTGAGCTTGAAATCACCGACCGATGCATTGAGTTCGGCCACCTTGCGGAAGTCGGATTGGTTGCCATCCAAGAAGGCATGTGATTTGCCAGGCTCGACAAGTGTTCCCTTCAGGGACATCCGGTCAGGGACAGGTGGAGGAGGAGGTGTGGCCGGACGAGGCTTTGGAGGTGGTGTGCCGCGCTCTGGATCGAAGATGTTCATCTTGATCACGACGTCAAAGCTCTTGAGATCGATGCCTTCTTCCTTCTCTTCCTTGGGCTCTTGTTCTCCATCGATGGAATCATCACCAGAGGATTCCTCAACTGGGGCATCGGTGGCGTTGGGCTGTTGAGCCTGGAGGGTGAGTCCTCCAGCGCAGAGCATTGAGAGAATCAGGCTGCGAATGATATTATGTGGCGTTTTCATTGCTGTCTGGGGCGTGGTAGAATGAGTCCGCTGATGCGTAGATCGACTCCGACCTGTGTGCCGCGTTTGTCTTTGGATACCATCTCAACTGACTCGACCTTGATGGGGAGGAGTTTTTGGTCGATGGCGAAAAGGAAGTCAGTGATGGATCTCATGTTGCCATTGCCTTCGATCCTGACGAGATAGCGGAGGTTGTCTTCCTCGTCATCCCGCCATTGAGGAGTGATGGAACTGACGTCGAATTGACTGAAGCGCGCCCATTCATCCAGCTGGGTGAAGACAACACTTTCGGCTGCAGGTTGGTTCTCAGGGAGTGACTCACGGATCATGTCGTCCCATCTGCGTTTGAGGAAATCCTCACGTTCTAGCAGGGCGCGACCTTTCATGACGTCCTTTTCCAGGAACTCGATCTCTTTGGCGCGTTTTTGCCATAGATTGGTCAGGGGCGAGATCAGCATCTTGTCACCCAAGAGAATGACCACTGCTGCTATGGCTCCGATGATGAGGAGTTTCTTTCGTTGTTCAGTTTCCATTGTTGCCTCCTTCACTCCATTTGAATGTGAATGTGAACTGGATGTTTTCTCGCCCACGAAGGTTTTCTGTCTTCAAGTCGCTGACCTGATCGATTTCTCTCAAGCGATCTTGCATGGCGATGAGTGCCTGATTGTTGCGCGCTGTGCCGACGCAGGTAGCTGTATTTTGGTCGCGTAGTTCAAAGGACTTTGCCACCACGCTTCCGTCTTCAGGAAATGCCTTCGTAAGGGTTCGCAATATTCTGAGATTGGGTTGAGAAGGGTCTGACCATCCGCGGAATTTGCGGATGCTTGCCTGGACGTCTTCCAATTCCTCCACGGTGTCTTCCATGTCATTCCATTCGCTGTCCAGACTGGAAAGTTTGTGCCCTTGCAGGATGAATGCGAGCAGCGTGATCAGAATCAACGCGCCGGCTGCTCCTCCGAACACTGTGAATTTCCTCGATGCAATTTTGCCAGCAAGGTGCTCCCATTGTGACGTCTTGGGTGGTAGGTATTCCAGCGGTCGGACGGGGTGGGTCAGAAAGTCGGCTGCCAATGCGACCGGGGTGGGGACGTGGCCATTGAAAGGGAGTTGAAGCGGTGCGCCGTTCAAGTGGGCGTCGCCCATCTTGTTCAGTGCCAGATTGATGGCCTCCAATTTTGGAGCGAGCTCCTGTTCAATCCGTGATGTAATTCCTGGAGCGCCATGAAGATGCAGTGTTCGAATGGCTCCATGAATTTCCTCAGGCAATTGACCAAGCGTGATGCGGAGTTGTCTGGCGAGTGCCTGTCCGTTCACTTTTCGCGAGCCGTTCTCTCCTTCAAGAACGTCAGGTAGGGATCTCAGTGTGACGATGCCTCCATCTGCGCAGACCAGAAGGGCCAAGGTGGTGGAGGTGGCAAAAAGGATCAGAGTCGGCTCGGTGCTGGGGTGAATGGTCCTGCTCAGTGCTGTGATTCCGAGGCTGAGACTCAGCGGGGTCAACCCGGCGGAACTCAACGATGAGAGAAGGAGATCAATATGCTTCTTTGGAACTGCGGTCAGCAGAGCGTAGTGATCGCCTTTGGTCGTTTCGAATCTGGAAACGGACAGCGACAGGTCATCCAGTCCAAACGGAAATGCTTTCTCAGCTTGTAGCTGGATGAACCCGTCCAGATGTTCTTCAGCGACTTCTGGAAGTTTCACCAGATGGGTGAGCGTCCAATCGAGCGGCACGCCAACGACGCACTTTCTTTCTTGGATGCCGACTTCATCGAGTTGTTTGCGAATCTCTCTTCCGGTCAGGATGGGGTCGTCCTTGAGTGGATTGAGAGAAAGGTCTCGGCCAGAGGCTGGTTCCGTCTGCAGGCCGTCCTTGCCTTTGCGGATCACTGTGCTCTCGAGCCGCCGACCCTCGAAGGTCAGTCCCAGCACGGCTGTGGGTTGCTTTTTCTTCAGAGGATTCATTGCTGGTTCTTCATTTGGAGTGCGATCTCTCGATGGAGATCGGGGCCGAGTGCCCAGCCTTCACTGGTCATGTCCCGGCGGTAGATGGTGCGTGGAGTGCCATCGGCGATATCGATGACAAAAAGACTACGACGATAGCCACGGCCGTTCTGGCCTACGGCGGATATATCAACGGTGTATTGGTGACCCTTGTCTGTGATGCGGGGTCCCACCTGGTTGAACTGGCTGGTGTCCAATACTTCGGTCAGCCAACCAACTGTTGTCAGGGAATCTGGATTGTTTTGCCTCCATGAAACGATGCGTTCTGCGTCGCCTTCTTCCAGGCCGGGCAGCGTGGCGATGACTTCTTGTGAGGCGGTATTGATGTTGATCAATCCTTCGGTGAAGTCGTTGGTGCTTGTTGTCAGGGAATCGTCAATTTCAGCAAATTCATCCAGGCTCAAGTCGCTTCGCGAATACCATTGAAGGAGGTTGTTGATGTTTCCTCCTCCGACTGAGGAAAGGACTTGATTGGCCCGATTGTCATCAAAAGTGGAGGTCAGCAGTTCCTGCATGTCATTGCGTTCTGAAATGAGCACTCGTGGTTCTCCATTGGTTTGTGAGCCGGGGGTTCTGCTGTAGACAGTGACGTATTCCAAAAGGCCGAAGTCGAGAACGCCGTCGCGGTTGTCTTGTGGTGGTGTCTCGTCACCATCGTTCTCGTTGGGGTCCAGGATTCCGTTGCGATTGGTGTCCTCTCCGTAAAGTAGTTCGGCGCTTGCTCCGTGGACGAGGTTGAGTTCCTCCAATGTTTCAAACGGGGCGTTCTTGGCCTCGTAGGGAATCGGGTAGCTGAGATAGGTGTTGCTTTCAGCGCCGAGTTCGGAGACCTCATCATCTTCATCACGCCAGTCGATAATGGCATCGGCAAACTCATCCGTCATGTAGGGGAGTAGGGCGAGTTCGTCTGCTGTGGCTATGTTGAGGTTGAGCTTTCCTGCTTCATCGATGAGTCCAAAGTAAGGGGCTTGATAGTCCGTCTGCTGTGGGTCTCGGCCGACGACCCATGCCACGGAATGGCCGATCTCCAGTGCTTCCCGAGGGTATTCTGTGTAGTCAGGGATCTGCCCCTCATCCTCGAGGTTGGCCAACATCTCTTTCAGATAACGTTGTGTTCCTTCAACGGCGAACCCTGCCTGGACACCGGCCTCTGAATTCGTGGCAGCTTTTATTTCCATCACCATGGAGTGGGAAAAGTAGATGGCTACGCTGACCAGCCCGAAGGTGATCCACATCACGATGATGATGACGCCTGCACGTTGGCTGTTGGAGTGAGGAAGGTTCATAGGGCGGTGTCTCCTTCCTCATCTTCTTCGGGTAGTTCTACGGAGACAGGAACAATGATCTGAACCCTTCGTTCTGGTCGATTGAGTCCTTTGGGAAGCATGGTCAGTCCCATTCGTATAGCGGTGGGCATCTTTGGATCCATGCTGCTGGAATCCCAGAATTCCTGCCAGATCGAGCCATCATAGAAAGCCCATGAAAGAGATTGGATTCCTGAAAGGAGAAGCTGCTCTTGGCGGTCGTAGATGGAGGTGGCCAAAAGGTTGCGGGTGGTGATGCGTATCAATTCGAATCCGTTGGTGGAATACTGATCCATAGGGGCGCGGACGGTGTAGCCTACGCGTTGCATGTCACCGAAGGGGAGGTTTGTATCGATCCAGCCGCTGGCACAGTAAAATTGAAATCCGGTGGAACCATTGGGTGCGTCCATGGTATCCGAGATCATTTCGCCAGACAGGGTGAAGGGGACCTCTTCTGAAAGTGTGTTTAGAAATGCGGAGTCGAGAGAGACGATGTTTGTGCTGGGGATGGTGATGGAGTTCAGGTCGGCTTTGATCTGATGGATCGCATTCTGAAGGACCTGTGCGTCTTTGATGGCTTCGCGGGTGGAATTGCGGAGCTTCATACTGCCAAAAAACGTTGCGGAAATGGCAGCCAGAACGATGGCCATCATGATGACACCCACAAGAAGCTCCAGCAGCGTGAATGCGCTGTGGCTTGGCTTCCTTGTCTGTAGGGTGAGTTGCATTGTGTTTACTCGGTGCTTTCTGGCACGAGTGTGGTCATGGAGATTTCAAAAGGCTGCTGACGAATTGGGAAAGTGACGTAAAGCGTCAGCATCTGGAGACCGGGTTCTGTCCATGTGCCGGTCTCAATGCGCCATTCATAATTTTCCCATGGCTCTTCAAAGGTGCCGCCACCTGTCGAGCTTCGCCATTCTTCCGTTACGATCATCTCTTGAAGGAGGGACTCGCCGAGCTGGAGAGCTGTGGATTTGCGTTCTGCCAACGTACCTGCTTCAGCAGCCAGTCGGATGCCCTGAATCGCCGCCGGGATCACGATGGCGATGAACAGCATGGACGCGAGCACCTCGACAAAGGTGAAAGCGCGGCGCTTATTGGATGCGTTCGGAGCCAAATATCTCATAGCCGAGTCCGTTGGTTGAGCGGGTGATCCAAAGCAGTTCTTTTGCAGGAAGCTCAAAGATGATGTTTGAAATGCTTCCGTTGCGGATTGCTCCATCGGGCATGAAGTCTATCCGCCATTCCATTCCGGTATTCTCGTGGTGCATCTCCTGGGAGAACTCCAGGTTGGCACCGAGATCGTAAATGCGACCGATGTTGGTCGCATTGTTGTTGCCGGTGTAGTAGCCGTAACCGTCGCGAAGACCGTATTGGCGATCGTCTTCATTGATCCACAGGGTCATGGGCAGACCAGTGGAGATGGCTTCGTTGCGCCCGTATTGGGTGAGCGCAATGAAGCGGTGGGCCTCCCCCTTGATCTTCTGTCCCTGAAAGAACGAAGCCATACGGGGAAGCGTCATCGCGGCGAATCCAGCAAGGAGTGCCATGACCGCAATCAACTCGATCAGGGTGAAGGCACATTGCCTTTCCCTGCGAGCTCCTGCGGATCTGTGGCTGGCTGTATTCACTTGGCGAAAAAGAGGCGGTGATTACTTGGCCCAGTTACTGATGTCGTCTTCCGTGCCAGAGCGCATGTCTGGTCCACCGGATGAGAGATCATAGGTGGTGGAGTTGATCTTGCCCGGTGATTCGTAGATGTAGGGTTGTCCCCACGGATCGAGCGGGGCTTCTGTCTTGATGTAGGGGCCTCTCCAGTTGTTGGCGTCCTTAGGGGCGTTGAACAGGGCGTCGAGGCCGTTCTTTCCTTTTGGATAGAAGCCGTTGTCGACTTCAAAGGAATCCAGTGCGACCTCAAGATTGGAGATCTGCGTGGTGGCAGCGGTGACCTTGGCCTGTTCTGAGCGACCTGCGAATTTTGGCACAACGACTGCAGCCAATGCTCCGAGGATGACGAGCACAAGCAGGAGCTCCACAAGTGTGAATCCCTGTTTGCGTTTCTTCTTGTTTTGGATGTGGATTTTCATGGTTTGTCCTTTGTTATTTGATGTGGTCCTGAATTGAGAAAATGGGCATGACCATCCCGATAAAGATGGTTCCGATAAATGCGGCAATGAAGAAGAGCATCAGGGGCTCTGTGAGTGCCACCGCAGTTTTGAGCTGACGGTCTAGGTCTCCCTCGGTCACGTCTGAGATGCGAACGAGCTCATCGTCGAGACGTCCGCTTTCCTCTGCTACTGAGATCATTTCAACAATGGATCCCGGAAACAGGTTCTTACAGCCCGCAAGACTTGGACCGATGGATCCACCTTTCTTAACCTGATCAGTGGAGTGTTCAACGGCATCGACAAGAACCTGGTTGCCAATGGACCGGCGAGCGACTGTGAGTGCCCCGATCAAAGGAACTCCGGCTCCCAGGAGAGTGCCAAGCATTCTGCAAAAACGAGCCATGGCGTAACGTGCGACCAATCCTCCAATGATGGGGATTTTGAGAATGATTTCCTGCCACTTGCGGCGACCGTTCTTGGATGTTAGCCAGTTTTTAAGTCCGAAAAACAAGCCAACTATGGCGGCGGCTACGAAGAGTCCGTAGTTTCTCATTATATCACTGGCACCGACAATGACTTGAGTAAGCAAAGGAAGTTCTGCCCCGAATCCCTCAAAGATCGTCTGGAATTTAGGAATGAAGAAAACGAGGAGGAAGATCAAGACGCCCAAGGCTAGAACAAGAAGGATGATGGGATACAACAAAGCCGTCATCACCTTGCCCTTGAGTTCTTTTTCCCGGTTTTGGAAATCAGCGATTTGAGCAAGGACCAATTCCAAGAAACCACCGGTCTCACCTGCATGGACCATGGCAGTGTAAACTTTGGGAAAGGTTTCAGGTGAACGGGACATGGCATCAGCCAGTGAAACACCGTCAATGACGAGATCATGAATCTCTTTCCATTTTGCCTTGGCCGCTGGTGATGATGCTTCCTTGCAGAGGATCACCATGGCTCGACTCAGAGGGAGACCCGCAGCCAGAAGGCTGGAGAGTAGGCGGGTAAAGTTCTCCAGTTGCTTGCCGGTGACCTTCTTGGACTCAAAGAGATTGCCGCTGTCTGATGATGCAGATTTCTTTCCCTTTCCTTCAGCGAGATTTAGGGGATTTAGCCCGAGTCCTTCCACCTGCCTTAGGGCTTCCTGTCTTCCCGAAGCTTCGATGGACCCTTCAGTGACCGAGCCTTGTGCGGTGATCGCTTTGTAGTGAAAGAGTGCCATGGTTACCGGGCTCCTTTGCAGGTTTCGGGTTGTTCCATCAAAAAACTGATTTTAAGAATCTTCATTCTGCAATCCTCAATGATCTCCGGTCTGGTCCTTGGTGACGCGCATGACTTCTTCCGGGGAGGTGATTCCTTGTTTCACAAGTCGCCAGCCATCTTCAGCAAGAGTGAGCATGCCTCCGCGGCGGGCCCCTTCGCGGATTTGTCCGGAAGAGCATGATGTCAGAATCATTTCCCGGACTTCGGAATTGAGCTCCATCAGTTCAAAGATGGCGTGTCGTCCCTCATAGCCCATGTTACGGCAGCTCTCACACCCCTCGGCCTTGTAGACTGTTGCGTCTTTGATTTGAGAAATTCTGTTTTTCAGTGCGACTGTTTCTGCGGATGTGTCTTCCGTCTTGCATATCGGGCAGAGGAGGCGGACAAGACGCTGGGCAAGGACGGCTTCCAATGAAGACGCCACCAGATACGGTTCCACTCCCATATCGATGAGACGTGTTACTGCGCTTGGTGCGTCATTGGTGTGGAGTGTGGAGAAAACAAGATGGCCGGTGAGCGATGCTTGGACAGCAATCTGAGCCGTTTCCTGATCACGGATCTCACCCACGAGGACCACATCGGGGTCGTGACGCAGGATGGCTCGTAACCCACCGGCAAAAGTCAGTCCTGCCTTTTCCGAAACACCGATCTGGTTCACGCCTTTGAGCTGATACTCAATGGGATCCTCAATGGTGATGATCTTGCGGACGGAGTCGTTGATCTGATTGAGGGCGGTGTAGAGCGTGGATGTCTTACCGCTACCAGTGGGGCCGGTAACGAGTGCGATTCCGTGAGGCAGGGCGAGGATCCGGCGGAAGATATCCACCTCTCTGGTGTTCATACCCATGTCCTCGAGACCGCGGAGATTGTTGTCTTGGCGAAGGAGTCGCATGACAACCGCTTCACCATGAAGCATGGGGATGATGGAGACACGAACATCCACGTCCATGGTTTCCAAGCGGAGTTTGATACGTCCGTCTTGTGGTAGGCGCTTCTCAGCAATGTTCAGGTGACTGAGAATCTTGATGCGGGAAACGATGGCTGCCTGAAATTTTTTGATTTGTGCAGGAACCGATGTGTCCTGAAGCACACCGTCAATGCGGTAGCGGATGCGAAGTTCGTCTTCAAAGGGCTCTACGTGAATATCAGAGGCACGGAGCTCGATTGCATCTTTTAGGACTTGGTTTACGAAGCGGATGATGGAGGCGTCTTCTGCAGCTGCATCGAGATCGCCGTCGCTGTCTGCATCTTCGTCCAGAACTTCGAGACTGGCTTCTTCTTCCAGTTGATCAATGGTGTCGGCACCCACACCGAGTTGTTTCTTGATTTCCTTTTGAAGGACTTCAGAGGGCGCAAGGACGGGCTCTAGGTGAAGGCCTGTCAGGGATTTGAGGGTATCGATCCCCTCGGTTGAAAAGAGTCGACTGGTTGCGATGCGGACAGAGCCGTTATCGCGGGAAAGTGGCAGGAGTTCTTCTTTGAGAAGAACGCGTGCAGGGAACTGAGCGAGGAGAGCCTTGTCGGGTTCGATACCTTCGAGGTCATTGAACGGGACTTCGTATTCTCCAGCGAGCCAACGGAGGACATCCTCTTCTGACTCTGGAGTAGCAAGGTCTCCTTTGCGGCACAAGTTGCTAAGCAGCTGCCCGTCTGAGACGGACAGCTGCTTTGCTTGTGCCATTTTATCCAGCAGCTCAGTCATGCTGTATTGGGGTAGATATGGCGTTGAGAGTGATTAGTTGAGGAGTCCCATGAGGACGGCGCGTGCTTCCTGTTTTGGTGTCAGGACCATCTGGAGATCTGCCTGAGCCTTCTTTAGGGCTGCTGCACTCGACTCCTTCTTGGCGCGATATTTTCCAAGAGCCGATTTGATCTCAGAGGCTGAGCCGCCTTCGAGTGCTTTCTGCAGTGCTTGTGAGGTTGGATCAGGAGTTCCACCGAATCCGCCACCGCCGCCACGGCCGCCGCGGCCTCTGTCACCACCGCGATCGCCTCCGCGATCTCCACCTCTGTCGCCGCGCTCTGCTCTGTCTCCTCCTCGGTCGCCGCCGCGATCACCGCCGCCACCACCACCGGGACCGCGTCCGCCGCCACCGCCAGGGAATCCGCCACGTCCGATTCCGCTACTGGCGTTTCGGCGTGCTTCCATGACCTTGTCGATCCGGCCGTAGATGAGTTTCCATTCTTCGTCGTTCTCGACTTCGAATTGTTCTTTCATCCGCTGAGACATCATCTCGCGGAATTGTTGCATACGTGCGTCACGATCACCTTCGCCGCCACCGGGACGGTTTTGTGCCTGAGCGTTGAGTCCAGCACCTCCGAGGATGAGGGATGCTGCCAATAGGGTCTTGAGTGCTTTCTTCATAATCTAATTGGTAATGGGGTTATGCCATCTGGGTAAGTCTCTTCTAGCAGCGGGGATGCCAGATTGACGATGGACGGCGGTTACAGAGCGCTAGAACCCTTTTTAAAGGGATTCGGTTACTTGTTTTTTCTGACTTTTTTCAAGGGTCACATAATCAGGAAATGAAGTGCGCAAAGATTGCGCAAATGACTGTTTTGAGTGCGCAAACCCTGCGCGCAGAAGGAGTTTTGGCGAGGATGGGGAATGAGCGAGAACTGATAGGAGAATCGAGGAGGGTGGTTCTGACCAAAGATCTGCTTTCAGGTCTGGCCCTGATCCTGTCGATAAACGGGGCTTGGTTTGGTGATGTCGTTTTCCAGGGCTGTAAGAGAGATGCCCAGTTTCCATTTGACGGATGGGATTTCGAAGATATCATCCTATCCTGATATGATAATATGTCGGTTTTTACCAACGCCCAACGAATCAAAACTGAATGAGCAACTCCTACATTTTTTCCTCTGAGTCTGTCGGTGAGGGACATCCCGACAAAGTGTGCGACACCATTTCTGACGCGATCCTCGACGCCTGTTTGGCTCAGGATAAGAAGAGTCGTGTTGCCTGTGAGACCTTCGTGAAGAGCAACATGGTGGTTATTGGCGGTGAGATCACCACCAAGGCCAAGTTCAACCACGAGCAGGTTGTTCGCGATGCCATTCGCGGAATTGGGTATGTGAATGACGATGATGTTTTCCACGCTGATAAGATTTTCTTCACCAACATCCTCACTTCCCAGAGTGCTGACATCAGCCAAGGTGTTGATGCTGCTGCTGCTGAGGGTAAGGACACTGCAGAGCAGGGCGCTGGTGACCAGGGCCTGATGTTTGGTTACGCCTCTGACGAAACCCCTGAGTTGATGCCTGCTCCGGTTATGTTTGCGCATCGCCTGGGCCGTCGCTTGACAGCGATCCGTAAGGCAGGGAAAGCCGCCAAGTGGCTTCGCCCTGATGCCAAGAGCCAGGTGTCTGTGCGTTATGAGAATGATGTTCCGGTCGCCATCACCAGTGTGGTCATCTCCACACAGCACGCAGAAGGTGTTTCCAAGAAGACCATTGAGAATTTCATTACCAAGGAAGTTATCCGTAAGGAACTTCCGAAGAAGCTCCTCAGCCGCAATACCCAGATCCTTGTGAACCCAACCGGCCGTTTCGTGGTGGGTGGTCCTCAGGGAGATGCCGGTCTTACTGGTCGTAAGATCATTGTTGATACCTACGGTGGTATGGGCCGTCACGGTGGTGGTGCCTTCAGTGGTAAGGACCCATCCAAGGTGGATCGTAGTGCCGCTTACATGGGACGTTACGTCGCCAAAAACATTGTTGCAGCGGGACTCGCCAAGCGTGCCGAGATCCAGTTTGCCTACGCCATCGGTTACCCGGAGCCAGTTTCTGTCTACGTAAACACCTTTGGCACGGGAACCGTCAGCGATGACAAGATCACAGCTGCTGTTAAAGAGGTCTTCAGCTTCAAGCCTGCTGAGATTGTGAAGCAGCTCAACCTCCTTCGCCCGATCTACGGAGCGACCACAAACTACGGTCACTTCGGAAAGGTGGAAGACGTGAAGACCATCACTTGGGAGAGAACCAACAAGGCTGCTGCTTTGAAGAAAGCCGCCAAGTAGTCGATTACTTTACTAGAACCGAAAAACCGCAAAAGAACATGAGTAACACACAAGAAGTATCCGCCACTGAAGATTTCAAAGTGGCCGACATGAGCCTGGCCGACTTTGGCCGGAAGGAAATCAGCATTGCTGAGCACGAGATGCCCGGCCTTGTTTCAGTGAGTAAGAAATATGCTGCTGAGAAACCACTGGAAGGCGTCCGCATCATGGGCTCCCTCCATATGACCATTCAGACAGCCGTGCTTATTGAGGCACTTGGCGCCCTCGGCGCTGATGTCCGCTGGTGTAGCTGTAACATCTTCTCCACACAGGATCACGCTGCAGCTGCCATCGCCAAGGCTGGTTATCCGGTTTTCGCATGGAAAGGTGAGACACTGGAAGAATACTGGTGGTGCACTTTTCAGGCACTGAGCTTCCCTGGTGGAAAAGGCCCTGAACTCATCGTTGATGACGGTGGTGACGCAACGCTTCTCATTCACAAGGGCTATGAGCTTGAGAATGGCAGCGAGTGGGTGAACTCACCTTCCAAGACACAGGAAGAGCAGGTCATCAAGGATCTCCTCAAGAAGGTTCACGCAGACGACCCGCAGCACTGGCACAAGATCGTTCCAGACTGGAAGGGTGTTTCCGAAGAGACCACCACGGGTGTGCATCGTCTCTGCAAGATGGCAGAGGACGGAGATCTCCTCATTCCTGCTATCAACGTCAACGACTCCGTAACCAAGTCCAAGTTCGATAACCTCTACGGATGCCGTGAGTCATTGGCTGACGGCATCAAGCGTGCAACGGACGTCATGGTTGCCGGTAAGGTGGTCGTCATCTGTGGTTACGGCGATGTCGGCAAGGGATGTGCAGACTCGATGCGCGGACTCGGTGCTCGTGTTATCGTGACTGAGATCGATCCGATTTGTGCCCTTCAGGCTGCCATGGCTGGTTATGAAGTTACCACAATTGAAGATACCCTCGGTCGTGCAGACATCTATGTCACCACCACCGGTAACTTCGGCATCATCACTGCGGACCACATGTCCAAGATGAAGGATCAGGCTATCGTTTGTAACATCGGTCACTTTGATAATGAGATCGAAGTTGATGTCCTTGCTGAGATGGATGGCGTGTCCATGGAAGTCATCAAGCCAGAGGCTGAAGGTTCTGTAGACAAGTATACATTTCCTAGTGGAAATAGCATCTACATGCTCGCCAAGGGACGCCTCGTTAATCTCGGTTGTGCAACCGGTCATCCTAGCTTTGTGATGTCCAATTCCTTCACCAATCAGGTCCTCGCTCAGATCGACCTTTGGAAGAATCGCGAGACCCTGAAGCCAGGCGTCACCACGCTTTCCAAGGAACTCGACGAAGAGGTGGCACGTCTTCACCTTGAGAAGATCGGTGTAAAGCTTACCACTCTCAGCGCAGAGCAGGCAGATTACATCGGCGTGAAGGTCGAAGGTCCATACAAGCCAGCGCACTACCGCTACTAAAACAGCGGAGTCCACAGGATTGAAGATTACGAAGCGGGCGTCATCATGGCGCCCGCCTTTTTTATGCCCGCCGCACCAACCAATCCATCGTTGATTATCAAGACGCGCCTTGCTGTCGAGTATCAGGGAAAGCTGCCATCCCGCGACTGGGTGGAAGAGAGGGCTCAACTATGCAGGGAGATCACATTGCCATCGATTCAGAATCAGACGGCAAAAGGTTTAGTATGGGTGCTGATGGTGGATCCAGAATGGAAAGAGCTCTGTATGGATCTGTTTGGGGAACCAGATCTGAAGAATGGTAAGACGGTTCTCCTGTCAGGAAATCCTGATGGGCGAATTGATGAAGACGCACTGGCGCGGATTCATCCAGACGCTGAATCCTACCTGACTCTGCGTTTGGATAGTGACGATGCCCTGACTCCGACCGCGTTGGAAGATGTGGAACGTTGTTTCATGGAGGCCGGCGGGGGCGATAAGGTGCTGATCAATCTGGCGAGAGGTTGGGTCTGGGACAGAGAAAAGAAGCAACTGTGGGAACGTCAGTTTCCTGATGCCTACCAAGGCCCGTTCTGTGCGCTCAGTCATGTTGGAAGACATCAGTTTCTGGATACAGGTGGAGATCACCGAGATATGGTGAAGCGGTTTGATAGACATTCTGTAGCATCGCCCTGCTGGTTGCAGACTGTTCATGACGGAAACCTTTCCAATCAGGTGCCGAGACGATTCTTGGGACGGATAGGTGATTGGTATTTGAGGCGGAAAGGATGGGCCATGGTCTCGGAGAACGAGCAGAGACGAGTGCTTTCTGGATTTTCTCAATAATGGACTGATCGAGATCAAGGTCGTGGAGAAATAAGGTTCAAGGCTAGTCTCTGTTGCGCCGATGGTATCAACAAGATGCTAGTCCAAGACGTGGCAGAGAAAGTAAAGGCGCTCTACTCCAGCGACGAATGGCTGTGGCTGAGCTGCGATGAAACCTTCGAAGGTGCTCTCGAAGGGGTCCATGACCTCGAAAGCCTTCAAAGCGCCCTTGATACAGCGAGTTCCATCCTCTCCTACCGCTGGAACTAGACTCGGCGGTTCCTTTGGAGACCGTTCATGATTTGACTTACAGGCCTCATTGAGGCTTTCTCCCTTCGATGTCTCTACCTTCAACGAAGGTTCCCCACGAGACATCAAGGGGGCTTGGAGGCCCCCTTCCTTTTTTTCTAGAAGATTCAACCCCGGCCGGCGTAGGGCATTTGATTGGCCATCACCGTCATGAAGGGGATGTTGGCATCGAGCGGTAGCTTGGCCAGGTGTGTGACTGCTTCTGCGATGTGTTGGACGGGAATGGTGGGTTCGGTGGTTGTGGAACCGTCAGCTTGGAGGACTCCCTTGGACATGCGACCAGTCATATCGGTAGAGGCGTTTCCTATATCGATCTGACTACAGGCTATGCTGTTTGCCCTTCCATCAAGCATGAGCGATTTGGTCAACCCAGTGACTCCTGATTTGGATGCGACGTAGGGTAGCGAATGGGGGCGTGGTAGATGGGCTGAGATGGAACCGTTGTTGATGATTCGACCACCTTGTGGATCTTGGTCCTTCATGGCTCGGTATGCTTCTCGCGCACAGAGGAATGCTCCGGTGAGATTGATGTCGATCATCTCCTGCCATTGAGATAGTTCGATTTCATCAAGTGGGATAGGAGGATAGGCGATGCCGGCATTGTTGAAGAGCACGTCGACTCTACCGTATCGTTCGGAAGTCGATTTGAAGAGATTCTGGACGGATGGTTCGTTTGAGACGTCGGTTGGTTGAACGATCGCGTTGTCTTTGTCATTCCCTGATAGTGCTTTGGTTTCTTCTAATGATGAGGAAGTTCTGCCCGCAAGGATGACTCTGAAGCCCTCTTTCAGTAGCGCGAGACTGCATGCCCGGCCGACTCCAGATCCCGCTCCAGTGATGATGACGTTCTGCATGGACAGGAGATTTGTGAATGCCGGGCTGCTTGTCGAATCTTGATACACTGGGGACGTTCGAGTCTTGCCCTTGGCTGCTGATGGTTTAAGAGTCTGGGAGATGAAAGCACGCACGTTCCTTTTTGTTGTTTCTCTGGGGCTTCTGGTGGCCTGTCGTGACCCGCACGCGGGGCATGATCATTCCGATCACGATCATGATCACGGTGACCACGGGCACGAACATGCACACAGCCATGCACATGACGCTCCACATGGGGGGACGGGTGTCGAATTGGGCAGCCATCAGGCACATCTGGAGCTGCTGCGCGATGCCGAGTCGGGCCTGATGAAGTTGTGGGTGATGGATGCACACATGCAGAATTATGTGCGTATCCCTGCTGAAAATATCCTCATCAAGGCGAAGGTGGGCGAAGAGGTGAAGGGACTGAGTTTCGCTTCAGTGGCCAATGAGGTGACGGGTGAAACGATTGGTGATTCCAGTTATTTTGAGGCCATGGCCGAGTGGGTGAAGACGACGGAATCGTTTGAGGGGGAGATTGTTTCTTTGGAAATCAGAGGTATGAAGTTTGATGGTCAGACCTTTGAGTTTCCGGCCAAGAAATAGAAAAGCTGCTTTATAAAAAAGAAAATCGGACGGCGCCCGAGCGCCGTCCGATGGACTTTCCATTCCTTATATCTACGCTCCGGTTTAACCCAGAAGACGAAGCGCGGACTGTGGAGTGGAGTTTGCCTGAGACAACATCGCTGTGCCTGCCTGAACCAGGATGTTGAATTTGGCAAATTTGGTACTTTCCTCCGCAACGTTGACGTCCTTAATGACACTGCTGGATGCCTGGAGGTTGTCCTTCAGAACACCGAGCTGCTCAAGGTGTGAGTTCAAACGTGCGTTGGCGGAACCAACAGATGCACGATCTGTAGCCAGCTGACCGATGGCGGCCTTCACGTTGGTCAGAGCGGTTGCAGCACCACCAGTGGTGGATACGTTTGAACCGGTAGCCGTCGTGTAAGCAGATGCCCCCAGGTTAATGCCGGACATGGAGAACGTGCTGGAATCCCCGTCGGTTGTGACAGAAAGTTCGTTTCCTGAGAACAGGCTGACTCCGTTGAAATCTTTACCTGCCGAGTCGGTGATGAAAGCCGACAAAGTCGAGAACTCAGAGTTATACAAGGAACGATCGGAATCGGTCTTGGTAACGTCTTGAGATAGGACTGACAGTTCAGACATACGGTCGAGTGCTTTTGACACTTTCTGCAGGAAGCCGTCGCGAGTCTGGTTGAATGAAATCGCGTTCTGAACGTTGTTCTGAGCTGCCTCAGTCCGGTTGTACCGGGCGTCCAAACGCAAAGCCACCGCCAGACCTGCGGCATCATCCTCAGGGGATGTGATTTTGCTGCCCGATGAGAGTTTAGACAACGACTTGGACAGCATGTTTGTCGATGACTGGAGCAAACGAGATGCGTTTGCGGCCGATACGTTGGTGTTAATTACCATTTTCTTATTTCCTTCCGTGGTACCCCATCTGGGGTCTTTGTTTATCTACGGTGACGTCCGTGTCACCTGGCGACCTTTTCTATCCATAGGGGCGGTCACCGGGTTACCCCGCCGGCGTTTAGAGGTGGCCGGCCACCTGATTACTACACCCATTTAATCGTCAGCTCCTATGTCTTCTTGAGTCAGATTCTTCACTCTTTGACCTCGGATTTCCGTGCTTTTTGGGACGATTTTTGAGTTTAAATCATCGGGCAACTAGGCGTAGATCATGACAACTCACTTATGATTAGATCCTGCTTGCCGTCGGTGCTTGGGCTTCTGCTGCTCAGCTTACCTTTCACAATGTCCGCATCGGATGCCCCCGGACCTCGTATCTATGTAGGGAGCGAGATGCCTGAGGATGTGAGATTTGCGCCTCTTAAGGACCTGAATGGTTATTTCCCCTTTGAGCCGCCCAAGGATCGCGGAGTTTGGAATGAGCGACGTCAGAAAGTCATGGATCGACTCAAGGCCAGTCAGGGATTGCTGCCGGAACCAAAGCGCACACCGCTGAATGCGGTTATCCACGGGAAGGTGGATCGGGGTGATTACACTGTGGAGAAGGTCTATTTCGAAAGTGTTCCTGGCTTCTTTGTGACTGGGAGTCTGTATCGGCCGGCTGGAAAGGTGAGTTCTGACAAGAAGCGTCCGGCGATTCTTTGTCCTCATGGTCACTGGACCAATGGGCGCTTTTACGATTCAGGAGACAAGGCGGTGAAGGATCTTCTGCCAATTGGTGCGGAACGGTTCGAATCCGCGGCTCATAATCAGATGCAGGCGCGGTGCGTGCAATTGGCGCGCATGGGTTGCGTGGTCCTGCAATATGACATGATAGGATATGCGGACTGTCAGCAGATCTCATTTGAAGTGGCTCACAAATTCAAGACCCAGCGGCCTGAGATGAACACGGACTCCAATTGGGGGCTTTTTAGTCCGCAGGCAGAGAGTCGCTTTCAAAATCTGATGGGGCTTCAGAGTTGGAATTCCATCAGGGCTCTGGATTTTCTGGAAACGCTGCCTGATGTGGATACAGATCGTTTGGCTGTGACCGGCGCGAGCGGCGGCGGGACTCAGACCTTTGTGCTGGCTGCCTTGGATGAACGTATAGATCTTTCGATTCCAGCGGTGATGGTTTCGACTGCAATGCAGGGAGGCTGCACGTGTGAGAATGCATCAGGCCTGCGTGTGGGCACTGGCAATGTCGAATACGCTGCCTTGTTCGCCCCAAAACCACAGGGGCTAGTTGCTGCCAATGATTGGACCAAGGAGATGTCCACCAAAGGGTTTCCTGAGCTTCAGGCGCTGTATCAATTGATGGGTAGGAAGTCGAACGTGACGCTCTGGAACAACATTCATTTCCGCCACAATTACAATCATGTGAACCGGACCTCCATGTATGCCTGGGTGAACAAGCATTTCAAACTGGGATTGGAGACGCCTGTGCTGGAGAGGGACTTTGAGCTGATGACGGAGCAGGAACTTACAGTATGGGATTCAGAGCATCCCAAGCCTCCTGCCGGTCCTGAGGTAGAGCGGAGGGTCTTGGCGCATTTGGAGAAGGATCGTGTATCGACATTGAATGAGCTGGCGCGGAAGCCGGCGGCTTATCGTGATCTGGTAGGAAGAGGGCTGGGGGTGGTCATTGATCGAAGCTTGGCTGATGCGGGTGATGTTGAATGGGACCTGATGGATAAGACAGGGCGCAACGGTTATCTCGAAATGAATGGATTGATTCGCAACAAGGCCCACGGTGAAGAGACACCCGTCAGTTTTCTTTATCCGGAAGATTGGAACGGAACGAGCGTGTTGTACCTGTCAAAGAAGGGGAAAGCAGGTGCCTTCATAGGCGATGATGTAAACTATTCTCCTACAGACGATGTGAAGGCTCTCCTGAACAAGGGATACACGGTGATCGCGATGGATGTCTTTTATACAGGCGAGCTAGTGCCACAGGGTGGTGTGCCTGAGCTGGCACCGAAGGTGGAGAACCCTCGTGAATTTGCCGGTTACACTCACGGCTACAACCATTCGGTTACGACTCGTCGTGTGCATGATGTCTTGTCCGTCTTGAAGCTGGTGACGTCACACGAGCGGCCTTCCATGGCCATAGGGATGGTGGCGCTTGATGGGCTTGGTCATGTGGCAGCCGGGGCGTTGGCTCAATCTGGCGAGGCTGTGGACTGGGCTGCTGTGGATTTGAAAGAGTTTCGATATGGGACAGTGAAGGACGTTCGAGACCTGGACTTCACTCCGGGAGCAGCTGCTTATGATGATGTGGAGGGGATGCTTGCTGTTTCGGGAGTGGATCGGTTGTGGATTGCTGGAAATGACGCGGACTTCAAGAGGTTGAAGCAGGTTCGCTCGGGCAAGCATGAATTGGCCAAAGGGGCCAAGAAGAACGCGATGAAGAAAGTGCTTCAGTGGTTGTCTCGAAATTGATCTGATTTCCCGCATGTCTTCTTCCGTTGATGAACCACGGCGTTTGCTGCTTCTCACTGAGGGGTATTCGGGGACGTTGAGTGTAAAGACCGCCAACAGTGTCCTGCGATATTGCACAGACCAAGTGGTGGCGGTGCTGGATACCGAGAAGGCAGGGATGGCTTGCGAATCTGTGTTTGGGATCGGTGGAGAGATTCCGATTGTGGATCATGTCAGCAAGGCTCCGGAAGCCAATACGCTGCTCGTGGGGATTGCACCTTCGGGAGGGAAACTGCCCGGACGCATGAAGGCGCAGGTCATTGAAGCGATTGAGCAAGGCATGCATGTGGAGTCGGGCCTGCATCAGTTTCTGAACCATGATCCAGACATCTCCAGCGCAGCAAAGACCAAGGGCGTCCGCCTTGTGGATGTTCGAATGAATGATGAACGAGATGTCAGTTCTCGTCAGGGAATCAGGGAAAATTGCCTGCGAATCCATGCTGTGGGAAACGATTGCAGTCTTGGTAAGATGGTTACGACCATTGAGACCTCGCTGGCGCTCAAGAAGGCAGGGCATGATGCCAAGTTTGTTGCGACCGGACAGACGGGGATACTGATTGAAGGGGACGGATGCCCGATCGATTGCGTCGTTGCAGATTTTGTAAACGGAGCGGCTGAGAAACTGGTTTTAGAAAATCAGCACCACGACATCCTTCTCATAGAAGGACAGGGGAGTCTTGCTCATCCGCGGTTCTCAGCTGTGACCTTGGGGCTGCTTCACGGAATCATGCCGCATGGATTGATCTACTGTTACGAGGCGGGAAGAGAAACGGTGAAGGAAATGGATCATATGCACATCCCTGATCATGACGCGGTCATGGAGCTTTGCCTCAAAGCAGCCAATATCATGCATCCCTGTGAGTTCATTGGTATCAACATCAATTCCCGCCTTCTGAACGATGAGGCCTATCGAAAGGAAAAGGCACTGATGGAAGACCGATATCAGTTGCCCGTCACGGATGTGTATAGGGAGAGCGCGGAGCCTTTCTGCGATGCGATCCTTGCTCTGCGTGAGCGGGTCCTTGGTTGAACTGGATTTGATTACAAAAAAACGCCCTGATCCCATATCGCGGGATCAGGGCGTTTTGTGTGATTGGTGTTCTTACTTGGTATTGGAAGCAGCCACAGCTGGCTTTGCTGAGATGAGCTCAAGCATGTCGATCAGGATGCGCTTGGCTTCTTTCATTCCTACGTCCACGGCAGGCATGGGCTCTTCTTCCTCTTCATCGCCCTCTTCCTCAACGGGGACCTCGTCCTCGTCTTCTTCGTGTTCGATCAGGTCAGTGGCTTCTTGTGCCTCAGGTTTCTTGCCTTCTGCCATGGACTTGAGTTCGTATTTGGTCCGGATGAACTTGTTGAAGGCACGGCCGTTGATCTCTTCGCGGCGAGTGTCTGTCAGTGTTTCGATCTCGTCCTTTTCGCTAAGGCGCTGTTCCTCGTTCAGCGTAATGAACTTCCGTTCCTTCAATTTCTTGAACCGCTCAATGTCTTCTTGGACATATTTCCAATCCTGATCTTTGGTGATGCGACCGGAAAGGCGCTCCTTGAGTTTGGGGACTAGTGCTGAAACAACGTCTTTCCGCTCATACGTGATGCCCTCTTGTTCCAGCTTTTCAGTTGGAATGATATCCCAAGGGAGTGGGTTCTTGAGCTCGGCTTCACCGATGTCGCGGTGGTTGTTTACACTTGGGTAGATGATGTCGGGAACGATTCCCTTACGCTGTGTGGAGTGTCCGCTTGGACGATAGAACTTGCGGATCGTGAGTTTGAGGGCGCCAGGGTGGAAGGGTTCCTCAGTCTTGCGTGTTGGTTGGAAGAAACGATTCAGTTCGTAAAGCGTCTGAACGGTTCCTTTTCCGTGTGTGGACTCTTCACCAACGATGACTGCACGTCCGTAGTCCTGTAGGGCCCCTGCTAGGATCTCAGAGGCTGAAGCACTGTGGCGACTGGTCAGGACGATCATGGGACCGTCGTAGGCAACGGTAGGATCTTCATCAGCGTCGTTTACCAGACGGCCGAAGGTGTCCTTGACCACAACAACCGGACCTTTCTTGATGAAGAGGCCGGTGAGGTTGATGGCTTCTTCCAGTGAACCGCCTCCATTGCGGCGCAGGTCGAGGATCAGGCCATCCATATTCTGATTCTTCAATTGTTCGAGAAGTTTGGCGACGTCCTTGGTCGTGGACTTCAGTTCCTTCTTCTTCTTGTCATTGGAGAGATTGAAGTCTGCATAGAACGATGGGAGGTCGATGACGCCCAGTTTGCGAATCTGTCCGTCTGCTCCTTTGGTCTCGATCAACTCAGCCTTGGCTTCCTGATCTTCCAGTGGGATCTCATCGCGGACGAGGCTGATGATCTTTCGTTCGCCGCCTTCGGCAGATTTGGCAGGAATCACTTCGAGACGGACCGTGGAACCTTTGGGGCCGCGGATCTGTTCCACGACTTTGCGCAAAGGCATGTCGATTACATCCACGAAGTCTTCATTCTCTTGGGCAACGCCCACGATCTTATCCTTGGAGCTGAGCTTCTTGCTCTTAAAAGCGGGGCCACCGGGCATGACACGAACGATCTCGCAATAGCCATCGGTGGACTGGAGTAGTGCGCCGATGCCGAAGAGGGAAAGCTTCATCTGAATCTCAAAGTTCTCCAGCTCGTGTTTGCCCATGTAATCCGTATGGGGGTCGTAAGCGCGGGCCAATGAGGACAGCCAGAGTTGGAGCACGTCGTATCCATCAAAGGTCTTGAAGTAGCTGCTGATGCGCTTGTAGCGGCGTTTCAGGGCGTCAACGATCTCGTCGTGATTCTTTTTTGCCAGTTTCTCAGTCAGATATTCATGACGAAGGCGGCTGTCCCAGAGTTTGCGTGCCTCAGCCCTGTCAGATGGGCGATCGGCGTCTTTGCGAATGATTTGGTATTCCTCGTCTGTGTCGAAGGAGAATGACTGGTTCTCCAATGCATCTACCACAAAGTCCTGACGCTCTTCCAAGCGTTGGAGGTAGGTGTTGAAGATCTCATGAGCGATATTGACGTTCCCTGTGCGGAGAGTCAGATAGCCTAGGTTCTTTTTGAAGGCCTCGAGTTTCTTGATGTCCGATTCGAGGAACAGCGTGCGCTGAGGGTCGAGTGCCTCCAAGTAGTTCTCCAGAAACAGAGCCGAGGTATCTTCATCGAGTACCTTTCTCGAATAATGGTAGCGTTGGAGGATTTGAGCTGTGTTGCGAGTAATGTCCGAGTCATATGGACCAATTTTTCGCTCCACCTTGTAGCGGCTCTCTTCCTTCTCGGTCTCGACGGCCTGGAGGGCGGGGAGGATCAGTAGAAGGGAAAGAAGGAGTAGGATACGTCTCATGTGCATGGGCTGGTTTTGCTATTTCAGATGTTCTAGCAGGCTATCACGTTCAAAAGTATCGGCTCAATTCATTTGGTGAGCCAATGAGTCAGTCTTGATCAGTCCTGTAATTGGTCAAGGCAGGAAGAGACTCGTTGTAAGAAGAAGGACGTGGAGGGAACCTAGCTGGACCGCGCTGAAAACGGAAGAAAATGGATGTAAAAAATATCTAATTTGTTACTTGCTGGACCAGCTCTGATTCATATACTCCCCGGCTCTTCGAACTCAACCGAGCGAGAATTATGGCTAGAATTTGTCAACTGACTGGAAAAAGATCGATCAAGGGTGTTTCCATCACCCGTAGTGGTAAAGCCAAGAAAAAAGGCGGTATCGGTACTCACGTTGTGAAACGTACCAAACGCCGCTGGCAGCCAAACCTACAGCGCGTCAAAGCTGTGATCGATGGTGAAGTGAAGTATATCCGCGTGACCGCCAAGGCGATCAAAAAGGGCCTTGTCGTCAAGGCACCCAAGCGGACTTACAAAAAGGCCGCTTAAGGCCCATCGCTCCGATTTACAGAAAAGCCGTTCCTCACGAGGGAACGGCTTTTTCTGTTGTTTGGGGCTCAAAATCGGCCCGAATTTGGCGTTTTGAGTCTATTTCCCTTTGAAACTCTGCATGGTTGCCCTGCGGATTTCACGTTCAGTATCGCGCTTTTTCACGTCTTCCCGGCGATCTGACTTCTCTTTTCCCTTACCAATACCGATTTCCATCTTCACTCGGCCGTTCTTCCAATACATCTTTATGGGAACGATTGAGAAGCCCTTGGTTTCGGTCAAAGCCACGATTTTCCTGATTTCAGAGCGATTCAGGAGCAGTTTACGAGGGGCGGCTGGCTCGTGGTTCTCACGATTGCCCATTTCGTACTCCTCAATATAGGCGTTGTAGAGCCAGGCTTCCTCTTTATCCACTCTGGCAAAGGACTCACTGATCTGCCCATGGCCAGCCCTCAGGGACTTGACCTCAGTCCCTTTGAGCACCATTCCTGCCTCAAAGGTATCCGTGATATGGAAGTCCCTCCGGGCTTTGGGATTGGAAACAATGATGTCCATCTACAAAAAACAGCCAGAAGCAGGTGCTCCTGGCTGTAGCAAAGCGTTATTGTCAGGAAATCAGTCTTCCTGGTTGCGGATCGGGTTATCTTCGCTCAGTTCGAAATCCATCTTGTCCGTTACGATCTCAGTGAGAGCGATATCGGCGCTGCCCATCTTGGGAGCACGCTCGATGAGAGGACGGTTGGCTGCTCCACCCATGGAGAGCTGGCGTACTCGACGTGAAACAACGTTCACGAGGAGATTAGGGTTGGTGATCTTTTCCAGAGCCTGATCGATGAGTTCTACGTTCATGAGTTTGTAAATACCACCCACTTTTCGAGCGGGCCGAGTAGGTTAATGGAACAGCCCCTCCTTTCAATCAAAAATATCACCTCTTGAACGTCGTTTTGGGATTCTCTACAAATTCGCCCGCATGGCAGCCAAGAAATCATCTACCAACAGCAAGAAATCCTGGGACCTCAAAGAATGGGCAGGGGAAAAGATTGATTCGGTCAACAAGGCATTGGATGGGTTCCTTCCCTCCAAGCGCACCAAACCCGGAACAATCCATGAATCCATGCGTTATTCCCTCTTTGCCGGGGGAAAACGGATGCGGCCACTTTTGACCCTTGCAGCTGCGGAAGCGTGCGGGGGGGAGGAATCAGACGCCATGCCTCTGGCTTGTGCCGTGGAATGTATCCACACCTATTCTCTTATTCACGATGACCTCCCTGCCATGGATGATGATGATCTCCGCCGTGGAAATCCCACCAACCATAAGGTGTATGGTGAAGGGATTGCGATTCTGGCGGGTGATGCGCTGCTTACTCAGGCCTTTGAAATTGCAGCACAGAGCAAGGGGTGGCCTCGCTATTCACATCAGGATCTTGTTCTGGAGGTTGCAAAAGCATCTGGTTCACTTCAGCTGATTGCCGGACAGGTGGCTGATCTCGAAGGTGAGAACAAAAAGAACGTCACTCTCAAGGACCTCAAGTTCATCCACGAGCGCAAGACATCCGCGCTGCTTTGCTGTTCTGTCAGGCTCGGTGGTATGAGTGCCAACTGCACGCCCGCCAAGCTGAAAGCCCTGACAGAATTCGGTTACAACATCGGCCTCGCCTTTCAGGTGATTGACGACATCCTTGATGTCACTCAGTCCACTGAAGCGCTTGGCAAGACTGCAGGTAAAGACGTGGCATCCGACAAGTCCACCTATCCGGCAGTGCTTGGATTGGAGAAGTCCCGCAAAGAAGCCAAACGCCTGACCAACAAGGCTTTCGCCTCCCTCAAGCCCTTTGGCCGCAAGGCGCAGGCACTGGATGGATTGGCTGAATACCTCCTCAACCGAACGAATTAGTTCAAACTTATGTTGTGACTTTTGGGCGTTGGCCCTGAAAAAAGAGAACGCGACAAGGTTGCCCTTGTCGCGTCCTGCCAAATGGGTTGTGTCGTCTTGGGATTAGACGAATAGTTTGGTCTCGGGTTTGCCTTTGTGGGCCACTTTGAAGGGGCGCAGGCTTGGGCTCATGACGATGCGATCGGTTGAAAGGCCCAATCCGTAAGCAATTGTTGCGTTGAAGTCCTCTGGTTCCAGAGGGCTTTCGTCTACTTCCTCACCACCTGGTGTGGTTTTCCCATATTTGATTCCGCCTGTGACGCCTCCGCCTGCCAGCATGGTGCTGAAGGCTTTTGGATAGTGATCACGTCCTGCGTTTTGATTGATGCGCGGGGTGCGTCCGAACTCGGTGGAGAGCACCACGAGCGTGGAATCAAGAAGGCCTGTGCGTTCGAGATCTGCGAGCAAGGCCGCGAGAGCCTGGTCCAGAACCGCGGTTCTTTCCGGTACGCTGATGAAGTTGTTTTGATGGGTGTCCCATCCGCCGTAGCTGACTTCGACTGCCCGAACATCGTGTTCGACCAGGCGCCGTGCCAAGAGGCAGCCTTGGCCGAATGCATTGTCGCCGTATGCTTCCTTGACTCGTTTGTCTTCCTGCCTGAGATCGAAGGCTTTGAGGTCTTCTGAATTCATCAGGCGAATGGCATCCTCATACATGGAAGTGTAGGCGCGGGTCGCTTTGAGATTATATTTTTTGTGGAAGGTCTGATCGAGCTCGGAGGAGAGGTCCAGATTCTGCCTGAACTGTTCCGGGTTGAATCGGGCGCGAATGTTTTTCAATCCCTCTTCAGGGTTGTTGATGGCGAGTGGTTCGTAGGAAGATTCAAAGAATCCAGCTCCACCATCGATGCGTGAGTTGCCTCCGATGAAGACGGAACCTGGGAGGTCCTTGTTGAGGCGATCCTTGTATTTCAACAGATAGGCGCCGATGCCGGGGTGTTTGATGGTGGCGCGTTTGGCATAGCTGGTATGCATCAGATAACGTGCCTGTTCGTGAGCCCCGGCGGTGGAGGTCATGCTGTTGATGATCGCCATCTTGTCCATGTGGTTGGACAGCTGGGGCAGGTATTCTGAAATGCGGATACCCGGGACGTTCGTCTTGATTTCCTTCACCGGGCCCTGGTTTTCGTGACCGGGCTTGGTGTCCAGGGTGTCCAAGTGGGTCATACCACCGCCCATGTAGAGATAGATGACGCGCTGGGCTGGGTTCTTGCGATGAGAAACGCGTGGCTTGGTGTCTGCACCGAAAACGTTTCCTCCGAGTCCTGGTATCATTCCGACACCCAGAAGGGAACTGGCTGCCGTGGTGACAAAACGGCGTCGTGTTAGATCGTTGGAGTTCATTGATGAGCTGTTCATGATGGATTCTCTACGGATTAAATTCAGGAGGCAGGCTAGTTGACGAAAATGAATTGCTGGGTGTTGAGGAGTGCCCAAATGATATTGTTCCGCGCTTCTCTCGGGTTGGATTCATACACGCTCATGAGCCGGCTTTTTTCGCCTTTGGTTGGCTGGCGTGTGAACATCAGTTTATACATCGTGTTGATCTCCTGCTCGGGCGTTTCGCACGAGGAAAGTGCTTGTCCAAGAATGGAGTAGGGGTGGCGTAGCGTGGATGCCAAGTTGCTGTTCATGAGGCTGAGTGCCTGTGGAACGGACGCTGCATCGTTGGCGTTCTGGATGAGTTCGCGATCGGATTGGCCGAATTCGCGGAGGAAGTGCCCACGGGGAGCAGGGGTGGGGAGTTCAGACGCACGCATGGTGCTCTTGACGATGTTTTTCCAGCCCGATGCGTTTCTGCTTTGGTCCTTCCTCCATTGTCTCAACTGAGTCTTCGAGAGACCTTTCGGAGGCGTAATCTTGGTATCTGGAGCAGCGATGCGAATGGTGCGCTGCATGTCGCCCATTTCGGCTGTGTCAGACATCATGTTCATGGAGCCTTTCTTGCTGTTTTTGTATCTGGCGTCAGCTCCTTCGTATGCAACCTGGGAGATTCGTTTCTGCATGCTGCTGCGGAGTTGTTTGAGTTCTCCTGAGTATCGTTTGATCTTCTCAATATCTTCGGCTTCGCGAGCCTTTTGAAAATTGATGCGGATAGCTTCTTGCCGTTGGTAGTTGTCTCGAACCTCGGCGCCCAGTTGTTCGACGATGCCGCGGAATTTCTCTGGCGAGTGTTTGGCAAGTGCATTGGCGATATTCCTCTCGCGCTCGATGCTTTGGACTTCCTTTTGGTAAGTGGGCTGATAGGCGTCGACATTTGGGATGGTCAGCACTGCCAACGAATCCCAGATCTGTTCAGCGGACATGCGTTGTGGAGCTGGTCCTTGGAAGTAGAATGGTTTACCGGCAGCGATCTCCTCAGTGTGGGCCTCTCGTTGCCAAGCGTCGGATTTGTAGATCATGGAAAGGTAGGACTTCATGTCGTAGTCGAGGTCTTTCATGCATTGCTCAAGGTAATCCATCAGTTCAGGACTGGAAGGTTCGCTATGCGAGGTGAGTTGATCAACGGGCTCGACCAAACCGACTCCGAACGCTTGTTTCCAAAGGCGATTGGCGATGACCTTGGTGAAGGTGGGGTTTTCCTTCGAAGTCATCCAATCGGCGTAGGCGGTGGAGTAACCTTCGTCCAATTTGTGCTGAGGGATCTCATTTCCGAACATGGTACCAGGTTCGATGGATTGCTTCGGTTTGGCATCGTCGTATTGGTAATCGTGGGGAAGCTGAGATTTTTTGTCGTTTGTTACGACGTGTGAGTATTTGAGAGGATCGTAGATATCACTGATCAGTCGTGATGTGATCCTGTTGTCGTTGTCGTACTTGGAAAGTTCCTTGAGGACCTTGTTGTTGAGTGCCCGATATTCTTCCTCCGTCTTGATACCGCGGCGTCTGGCCATGCTCTTGCGGTCGTCGTTGGCATAGATCTTGGTGATGTCGGCGTCTTTTCTGGTGGGGTAGAAGCCTTTGATTCCAGAGATTTCAAAAGCTTTATCCATCAAGAACTTCTTTCGATCCCGGCTCATTTGAGTGCGGACTTCGTTTTGGGTTCCTCCTTTGTTGTATCCTGCTTTGGTGCCGAAGGTGAACGAAGCCATTTTGAAGAAGTCCATCTGTGACCAATCATCGAAAGGGTGATCGTGGCATTGGGCGCATTCGAGACGTGTGCCGAGGAAGATACGAACCGTGTTGGCCATGTTGTCCAGTGGCATGCCTCGGTCCCTTTGGTAGTAGCCTGTCGCGCCGTTATCCCAGACGTCTCCGTCGGAGGAGACCAATTCGTTGACCATCTGGTCGTAGGGCTTGTTGTTGCGCAGGCTGTCCTTTACCCAGTGTTTGTAGGCGTATTCGTTGGAGGCACCAGAACGTCCGAGTCGGCGGTTGATGCGGAGGACGTCAGCCCAGTAGTTGTAGAAATGGGAAACATAGGCTTCGGATTCAAGGAGCTGATCAATCAATTTATCGCGCTTGTCCTTGCTCTTGTCCTGCATGAAAGACTCTGTTTCTGCTGCGGTGGGGATGCGACCTCCAGCAACCAGATAGATGCGGCGAAGGAATTGCTCGTCCGAGATTGGAGAATTGGCCTTTAGCTCCTGTTTTGTATGTAGTGCATCAACCAACTGATCAATCTGCTTTGTCCTGGCGGATGTGTTTTTGATCCCTGCGCTTGCGGAGAAGGAGACAAGAAAAGCTGTCAGAAGAATGACAGATGGAGCGATTAAACGATTGGTCTTCATGATGGATTTCCAGCTGAATCGAGGTGAATCGGGCGATCAATGCTTGATAATAAAGTTAACTCAAGTCTGTTTCGGCTATCGTAGCTATGGTTTTGGGCGGAAAAGATCACGAAAATCATGCCAAATTTCTTTCTTAGGCCATTTGATCCCAAGGCGCAGGCACTGGAAAGCTTGGCAGAATACCTCCTCAATCAGACGAATTAGTCAGGCAAAGCCACCCTCGACCTCGTGACTTTACCGCTTGCTGACGAAATGGCGGATTGAGACATCAGTTGCAAAATCGCCTTGAGAGCCCTTCATCAACGTTGCACGTTCGTTGAAAGGACATGGGTGTTTCCACTTTACCAATCAAGACGGTCTTGAAACCGCAGCCCAAGCTCACTTGCCGTATAGGTGCAATTTTCGTGTGCGTGTTTCTCAGCGTGCTCAGCCTTCAATCTGCCCTTCATCCTACCACAGAGGCAGAGGCCACTCGACGGACTCTCCTGATGGCCAGAGCGAAGATAGGAGATCCCAAAGCGCAGGTGGAGGTGGCGGATCTCTATGCTGCCGTTCGTAATTACAAGAAGGCGCGTGATTGGTATTACATGGGTGCCATGAGTGGAGAGCTTAAGGCACAGACACGCTATGGCATTCTTTGCCTTGAGGGGCTTGGAGGGAACAGAGAGTCAAAAGAGGCGGTGCGTTGGCTTCATCTCGCTGCCCAACGTGGGGATAGCAAGGCATACCTGAGACTAGGAACCTGTTTTCGCGATGCTGTAGGCGTGGAGAAAGATTTCATCGAAGCGCATAAGTGGTTTCTGTTGGCTGAGAAGGCAGGTGACAAGAAGTCAGTCCAATCGAGGATCAATAGTACCCGAAACCTTGGCTACACTCAGCTTGAGGAAGCACGCGCCCGGGCTTCGATCTTTAAACCAAATCCTGAGCTGAAGCCTAACATGCCAACTCCGCGCCCCTCTGTGCTGGAGCGAATACGCATGGAGATGATCATGATCTCAACCGGGACCGGCTTCTTTGTGTCGCGGGATGGATTTATTGTCACGGCTCATCACGTGATCGAAGACGCTGAGACGTTTCATATCGAATACAACGGCAGTCTGCTCCCTGCCAAGTTGATCGACGGCGCACCCGATTGGGATGTCGCTCTGTTGAAAGTGGAAGGCGTCTTTCCTGCACTCTCTGTGAATTATGTTTCGGACCTTCAGCGGGGGACACCAGTCTTTACTATTGGCTTTCCTCCCAGTGCGGTAGAGGGAATCAGAGATGCCAAGCTCACCTCTGGACAGATATCACGTCCGCGCGTGATTCCATACACCAATTGGCAGTATGTGGCGGATGTGGACGCCGATCATGGAAACTCAGGTGGTCCCCTTGTGAATCGCTATGGAAATGTCGTAGGAGTGATCAGCAGTAAAAGCCCTGAACTTGCGGAAAGACTGGGAAGACCCGTGACGCGCGCCACTCAGGGCCGAATGCTCGAACGGTTCTTCATCCAAGTCCGCCGACAGAGTCAGAAACACATCCCTGAGAACTCATCCGAAATCCATTCACTGGAGCAACTCGCCAAGAAAGTCAGCGCGGCGACCGTGCGTATTTTGGCGGAGTGAGCCTGCCGATTTTTAACCCCGAAGGGGTAAGCGCATGTAGCCGCAGCTCCAGGATTGAATTCCTTAATAAAAATATGCCCCAGCGGGGCATACGGTTGTAGAGGCAGGGATCACATCGATTAAGAAGTTTACCGCTTCTCGATGTTGCATACTTGAAAAGTAGATGGGGACGTTGATCATAGGCAGGTGATCCCTAAATCGTTCTTCACTGTCTTTGGCTATGTTCTTTGGTTTGGCGCTGGGTTGTCCTTTGCCAAGGATGGGCCGTTGACGCCTGAGGAGTCTGTTACTCAGTTTCAGTTGGATGAAGGGCTGCGGATTGAGATTGTTGCGGCGGAACCGCAGGTCATTGATCCGGTGGCGATTGCTTTCGATGAGCATGGACGGATGTTGGTTGCCGAGAATCGGGGGTATCCATTGGATGAGAAACCGGCGAGGGGAGTCGTGGCTTTGTTGGAGGATCGGAATGAGGATGGACGATACGAACACCGAACGGACTTTGCGACGGGACTCACGTTTCCCAATGGGCTGCTGCCGTGGAAGGGTGGTGTGATCGTGACCTGCGCTCCTGATATTCTCTATCTCAAGGATACGACGGGTGATGGTGTGGCCGATGAGAAGCGGGTGTTGTTGACCGGGTTTTCTGTGGCCAGCACGACTCAGCTGCGTGTGAGTCATCCGGTCCTGGGATTGGATGGGTGGATTTATCTGACGGCAGGGCTTCAGGGCGGAGAGGTTTATGCGCCGAGCAAGCCAGAGCGGGGAAAGGTGAAGTTCAGTAAGAATGATTCACGCTTTCATCCTGAGACTCTGGAGTTTCAGGTAGTTTCCGGTCGGTCACAATATGGGCAAACGATGGATGATTTTGGAAATCGTTTCACCTGCGCCAATAGGAATCCCATCTGGCACCATGTGTTTCATCCGTGGCACCTGAAGCGAAATCCTGATTTTCCGTTTACTGAGGCGACCCAGATCGTGGGTGATGCCCAAGGGGATGCGAAGGTGTTCCCTCTCAGTCAGGACACGACTACGGCGGGGTATCATGCACGTTTGATGGGCACGCCCCATGCGGGGAGTTTCACGTCGGCGTGTGCCACCTATCTGTTTCGCGGATATGGATTGGGAACCCATTTTGACGAAGATGTGTTCATCTGTGAGCCAGCCCAAAACCTAGTGCAACGTCAAAAATTGTTTCGAAATGGAGCGAGTTTTGATTCCAAGCGTGTGAGTGAGAAACGCGATTTCTTGGCAACGGACGATAGTTGGTCGCGAATGGTGTATGCGACTCAAGGGCCCGAAGGTGGTCTCTATCTGGTCGACTTCTATCGCAAGACTCTGGATCACCCGCAGTATCTTCCTGAGGAGATGAGGGCGGGTTCAGACTTTCAAAGTGGACGTGATTGCGGGCGAATTTATCGAATCGTGCAGGGGGAGTATTTCTCTGATTCCGGAGTAAGAATGGCCACGCCTCCCAAGATGACGCGGGCTTTCTTGAAGGAAAATCCTTTCAGTATGGGAGGGGTATTCGGTTGGTTGCGTGATACGGAGTTTCGACTTCAGATGGAGGCTCTGGATTCTTTGATGCGTGAGGACGTGATGGGGGCTCTCACCAATCGGTATGGACTGGGTCATCGGAATCCGATTCCTGCACGCAGAAATGTGGAACGTGGTGCGATCCGTGCCCTGTGGCTCTTGCATGCTGCCGACAAATTAGAGCCGGGTGACTTCGATAAGGTGCGTCTCTTTTCGCCAGAGGCAAAGGAGCAGGTGGCCAGGATCATTGAGCAGCGGATTGCGGATGAGCCCGGGTTGATCCGCTATCTGGCTAGGTTGAACAAGGAGTCTTCAGTGCCTGAGCGTTTCAGCGGTGCGCTTGCCCTTGGTGCGACGAAGCTTCCCGAGCGCCTGCCGATCCTCGCTGAGCTTGCGATGGCGGGGGATAACGACAAATGGACTGACGCGGCCATCATGCTCGCGGTGCAATCGGATGCTGCTGGATTTGCCGAACTCATTCTGACCCGACCTGAGCTTCAGTATACTGAGCGGGGGCGTTTTCTTGGGTGGCTGGGAAATGTGGTGGGGAAGAGCTTTAGTGATGAAAATTTGATGGCGCGGATTGTGAATGATCTGTCGAAACTTGAAATGGGGCCACCGGAGAATCGGGCGGCCTTTCTTGCTGGTGTCTTGGAAGGCCTGGAACGTTCGAGGAGACCCATGAGGCAATTGGCGTCCAAGCATGGTAATGAAGGCGCTGCATTGCTGGAGCTCATGGATGATGAATTGAAGAAAGCAGGCAAACTCGTGGCTGATCGAAGCAAGTCAGAGGAGCTGCGCATTCAGGCTTTGGGACTTTTCGAGAAGCTGGCGGATACGAAACAGACTGGTGTGATGGTGGCCATGCTGAATGAGAAGGAGCCTTTGGCGCTTCGACTGGCTGTGATTGATGCCTTGGTGGCGACCGGAAGCAAGGAACTGGTAGCTCCGTTGGTTGGGCAGTTGTGGCGTGGTTTCAGCGCGGATGTTGCCCGGCGGGTGGTGGATCGGATGCTGGCCCGTGGTTCGACCACGCCAGTGCTCTTGGAATCGATCCGTGATGGTGTGGTTCAACATTGGATGGTGGATGCGAATCGTCGGGGACGTCTGATGACGAGCAGGGACAAGAAGATCAATAAGCTGGCGAGAGAGGTCTTTGGTGCGTTGGAGTCAGGGGATCGAATGGCTGCCTACGAGAAGGCAAAGGTGGTGCTCAAGAAGCACAAGGGTGATGCAGCCAAGGGGAGAGAGGTTTTCAGAAGGGCGTGTATGTCCTGTCATAAATATGGAGAGGAAGGCGTCTTGGTTGGTCCGGATCTTACGGGCGTGAGGAATCAGCCAGCGGATGCATTGCTCCTTCACATCGTGGTGCCGGATTATGAGGTCTATCCGGGTTATGCGAGCTATGAGGTGGAAACCAACGATGACCGGGTGTTGAGTGGATTGCTGACGGCGGAGACCGATTCAAGCATTCGCCTGAAAATGGCACAGGGAATTGAGGAGACCATTTCGCGAAATGACATCCTTTCCATAAGATCCACCAGTCTATCTCTTATGCCTCAGGGGCTGGAGCAGACTATGAGTGAGGAAGAGCTGGCGGGGCTGATCGCCTTTCTCAAGGGGCAATAGAAAGGTGCGCGCCGAGCATCGCTGAGCTTGCCCGGGATTGCAATGGGGCTATGGTTTGGCCATGCCTTCGCTATTCAAACTCCGGTCCAAGAGATCACCTTTGGTGACGTCGCTTGCGGCTGGATTGGTTCTGACCTTTAGCCTGGTAACGCCAGATGCTGCCGAGCAGGTTGGAGCCGGGAAAGATAATGCTGTGTCGGGATCTCACTCTTCTTCTCATAAATACACCAATCGTCTGATTAGCGAGAAGTCTCCCTACCTGCTTCAACATGCACACAATCCAGTGGACTGGTATCCATGGGGACAGGAGGCATTCGACAAGGCGAAGGCTGAGAATAAGCCCATCCTTCTGAGTATTGGATACTCCACCTGTCATTGGTGTCATGTGATGGAGCGTGAGTCGTTTGAGAACGAAGAGGTCGGCAAGTTTCTCAAAGAGCATTTTATTTCCATCAAGCTCGATCGCGAAGAACGCCCTGATGTGGACAAGATCTATATGACTGCGATGCAGACAGCAGGGCTTGGAGGCGGCTGGCCATTGAATGTGTTCCTGACTCCGGACCTGAAACCGTTTTATGGAGGAACCTATTTTCCGCCCAAGCCGTCCTACGGTCGTCCTAGTTTCATGCAGTTGCTGGAGAGAATCTCTGGATTGTGGGAATCACGTCAGGCAGACATCGAAGGACAGGCAGATGAGCTGACAGCCAATCTGCGTCGCTACACAGATCAGCAGGCCGATGCGGATGCTGAGCTGAACAAGCCGATGCTTCATGCTGCAGCCAAGGCGTATAAGGATGAGTATGAACCTACCTATGGTGGGTTCGGAACCAAACCGAAATTTCCTCGCCCAAGTCAGCCGGCGTTTCTGTTTCGATATGGCACGCGTTACAAGGATCAGGAAGCCATCGATATGGTGCTTCACACCTGCAAAGGCATGGCGGCGGGAGGTATGTATGATCAACTCGGTGGAGGCTTTGCACGCTATTCAGTGGATGAAAAGTGGTTGGTGCCGCATTTCGAAAAAATGCTCTATGACAACGCACAATTGGTTCACCTCTACCTTGATGCCTATCTTATCGGTGGCGACAAGTCGCATGCTGCTGTGGCCGAAGACATCCTTCGCTACGTCTTTCGCGACATGACGCATTCTGGTGGTGGGTTTTATTCTGCGGAAGATGCGGACAGCGAGGGCCACGAAGGGAAGTTCTACACATGGACGTTGAAAGAGATCAAAGAGATCCTTTCAGAGGACGAGGCCAAGGTGGCAATCCGCTATTTTGGGATCACTGAAGAAGGGAACTTTGAGGATCACAGCCATCCGGCTCCGCTGAAGAAGCAGAATGTATTGAGCGTCGTCGATCCCAAGCTTTCTGATGCCGAACGCGCACTGCTGAAATCAGCCAAGACCAAGATGTTTGCTGTGCAAAAGAAGCGCGTGCGTCCCGGACTGGATGACAAAGTGTTGGCTTCTTGGAATGGCTTGATGTTGGGCGCGGTTGCTCGGGCATATGCCGTGCTCGAAGATGAGTCCTACCTTAAGGCTGCTGAAAAAAATCTGTCGTTCATCAAGAGCAAGCTCTGGGATGCCAAGACAAAAACCCTCTACCATCGCTGGCGTGATGAAGAGCGGGACAGTGCACAGATCCTTGATTCATACGCCTACCTGCTGGAAGGCGTCATTCATCTTTATGAAACCACTCTGGATCCTGACCATCTGACCTTTGCCATCGAGCTTGCGGATTCCATGAACAAACGGTTCTACGATCCCGAAGAAGGTGGCTTCTTCCAAAGCGTGAAGACCAAGGATTTGTTGATTCAGGTGAAGGAGGACTATGACGGTGCCGAGCCTTCTGGAAACTCTGTTGCCATTCTTGCACTGCTGAAACTCGCTGCCATCACGGACAACGAGGAATATCGGGCGAAAGCAGAGAAGTCTCTGAAGTTGTTTTCCAAGAAGATGAAGGAATTGCCGCAGGCGACGCCTAACATGATGTTGGCTATGGATTTTCTGTTGGAAGAAACGCGTCGTGTGGTGATCACGGGTGATCCAAAGAGCGCTGACGCTCGCAAGCTGATCCATGCCACGCATTCAGTGTATCAACCAAGCAAGGTTGTCCTTGGTAACAAGGGGCCGGTCGAAGAGTTTGCCAAGACTCTGCCTGCAGGTGATGGCTCCAAAGTATTCCTATGCACAGGAAAGGCCTGCAAGCCGCCGACGCAAGAGGTGGTAAAGGTGCGTGCATTGATGACTGATTCCAAAGCGTTTTGAAGATGAGTGCATTTTCTCCTGAATCTCTTTTTGATCTTTCTCAAACGGCCCACGCTGCGCTCTTTGATGGGCGTGTGCATGCATGGGAAGTGTTGGCGGACATCAAGGCATACGTGCGAGACACGGTGAAGCCAGAGATCCGCAGCGAAGTGCCAGAGGGCTCTTATATCGGTGATCAGGTCTTCATCGATGAAGGCTGTGTGATTGAGCCGGGTGTTTACATCAAAGGGCCGGCGATCATCGGTAAGAATTGTCAGATTCGTCACGGTGCCTACCTGCGTGAGTCGGTGATTGCAGGTGATGGTTGCGTGCTCGGCAACTCGTGTGAGTTCAAGAACGCGCTTCTGTTCAACAGCTGTCAGGTCCCACACTTTAGTTATGTGGGCGATGCGATCTTTGGCTACAAGGCGCACTTGGGAGCCGGTGTTAAGATCTCCAATGTCCGGCTCGTTCCAGGGAATGTGACTGTGGCGCACGATGGAAAGGTCTTGGACACAGGTTTGAGAAAATTTGGAGCGTTGTTGGGAGACAATACAGACATAGGCTGCAACGCCGTTCTCAATCCAGGCAGTGTCATCGGACGGGGAGCCATGGTGTATCCGAATACCAGTTGGCGTGGTGTCTTGGGTGCTGACATGATCGCCAAGAACCGTTCTGTGGTTCAGGTCGTGGCACAGCGGAAGAAAGATTCCTAGAGCTGGTAGATGTAAATGATCAGCCTGAACGAATACACACCGCCTCTGGAACAGGGCTCCTTGGTTGAGGAGGTAAAAACCTTCTTTTCGCCGGAAGGTGTATTGGCGCGTGCCAAGAACTTCGAATACCGCCCACAGCAACAAGAAATGGCCATGGCTGTGGCACGGCAGTTGGAAGGGAATGAGCCTTTGATCGTTGAGGCAGGCACTGGAGTTGGAAAGAGTCTGGCTTATCTGGTGCCTTCGATTCTTCACGGGGTTCGTCGCGGAAAGAAGGCGATCATCAGCACGCACACCATTAATCTTCAGGAGCAATTGGTGGATAAGGATCTGCCCATGCTTCAACAGATTCTTCCTGTCGATTTCTCCTACACGATGCTCAAGGGGCGTCAGAATTATCTGTGTAGTCGCCGGCTGAAGAAGGCGATGATTCAGGCTGAGGGTTTGTTTACCTCACCTGAGCAACAGGAGCTGGAGCGCATCTATGAATGGTCCAAAACCACGGAGGATGGGACGCTTTCAGATCTTCATGTGGAACCAGATCCCAAGGTCTGGGCGCAGGTATGTTCGGAGCGTGGGCTATGTTCTCCCAAGCTTTGCGGGAAGCCCTCTGAGTTTGCGAAAGAGAACTCGGTCTGCTTCTTTCAATTGGCGCGAAATCGAATTTCCGCTGCGGATGTCCTGGTGCTGAATCACACATTGTTCTTCATGCATATGGGGATGGTGGATGATGAACAGGGGCGAGCAGGGGTTCTCTTCAAGAATGACTTCGTCGTCTTTGATGAAGCACACACAGTGGAAAAAGTGGCCGCCCGGCATGTAGGGTTGAATGTCTCCAGTGGCCAGATTCGCTGGACGTTGAATCGTCTTTGGAATCCAAGGACCAAGAAGGGCCTGCTGGCATTGCTTCGTAAAGGAAGCACAGTTGAGAAAGTGGCTCAGGTGCTGACCGAGGCTGAGTGTTTCTTCAACGAGGTTGAGGTGGCTTGTGAAGATTTGGCAAAGCGCTCGCAGGAGAACGCCAAGTTCAAGAGTGGTGGTCCCAGGCGTGATTGGTCTGAGCTTCGCGTGCGCACTCCGGAATTGGTTCAGGATACCATCACTGGCAGGATTCAATCGCTCAGAGAAAACCTCGCTGATGTGATTGAAGAATGTGAGGACAAGGATGTGGTGGAGGAGCTACTTGAAGCAAATCGCAAGCTCACTGAGATCCGCGAATCTGTGGCGACCTTTCTGAGCCAAAGCTGTGAAGAGCATGTTTACTGGGTTGAGCGAGCAACCAAGACTGGAGCGCTTACACTCAATGCCGCACCGCTGGATGTGGCGGCCTTTCTTCGGAGGAATCTATTCGGAGCAAGTACCTCCATTGTCATGACCAGTGCCACATTGGCCATTCAGAAGGGCAAGGGCGGGGAGGTGAGTGAGCAGGAGTCACTACAAGGTCGCAATAGTGGGCTTGGTTACTTTGCCGGACGCGTGGGTGGCGAACGTTCGTTTCTGCTCAAGACAGGTTCGCCCTATGACTATGAGTCGCAGATGAAGGTCTACGTTGCTGGGAAGATGCCTGACCCGCGTGACGATGGATATCAGAAGGATCTCTATCACTGGATCCGTCATTTCACCAAAGTGTCTGAAGGGCGCGCCTTTGTGTTGTTTACCAACACCCGACTCATGCATGAGACGGCCGATGCCTTGGAAGAATTCTTCGAAGACATGGGAATCCAATTGCTTGTGCAAGGAACCGGCACCCCCCGCTCAGTGATGTTGGATCGCTTCAAAGATGATGTGGATTCCGTTCTCTTCGGGACGGACAGTTTTTGGCAGGGGGTTGACGTTCCGGGAGAGTCCCTTTCCAACGTGATCATCACGAGACTTCCGTTTGCTGTTCCTGATCACCCCTTGATTGAAGCACAGCTCGAAAGAATCGAAGCACGCGGGGGAAACTCTTTCATGGACTACTCATTGCCAGAAGCCGTGCTGAAATTCCGACAGGGAGTAGGGCGACTGATTCGCACAGCCGATGACAATGGAATTGTGGTCGTTCTGGACAATCGGGTCCTGACGAAGCGCTACGGTCAGATGTTTCTCGACTCGATCCCGAAGTGCCCTGTCGAGATTGTGTGAGAGCCTATCTTCTTCGCATCTGGCCTCGCGCCTTCATGCGCTCCTGAAAATCCAGTTGCCCATCGCCGTTCGTATCGAATCGCTTGATGATGTGTGGTGGAGGTGTGCCTTGGCGTTGTCGACCAGAGCCCATGCTTCTGTTTCCGATCGGGCGCCCGGCATCTCCATCGCGCGACAGGTGGATGGTGAAGGACTGCTTCATCGGTCTGCACCATCCTTCATCATCATTGCAGGCGAAGTAGGAAACGTTGAGATGCATTGGTTCGCTTCGGTTCCAGTTGGTCACATCGATGATGAACTCACGCGGATCGATGTCTGAAGGTTGGTTTACTTTTGGGCCGTTGGAGATGGATGGCGTGACCTTGAATGAATCGCTCGAACGAACCTCCACCTTGATTGGAGCAACGAGATTGTTCCAGTGCACGTGGTGAAGCGGATCGAGGAAGAATCCCAGATAGAGCTTTCCGTTTCCTGATTGCAGCAAGGCGTTGTCAGCTTCGGGCCGGAGCTTGATGTAGAGTGGCTCAGGTTTGATCGAAAGGATTGGTGATGCCTTAACGCTGATGGCAGTCATGTTACCTGGTTTGTTGAGTCGAGGCACAATGCCTGAAGGCGCCAGCTTGGGAGGTGCTTCGACCTTCATGTTGAGATCACTGATCTGCGTGGCAGGGGAGACCTTTCCAAGTATCTTTTCCAGATCTCTTCGCAGCTGATTCGGATCGCTCCAGCCATGCATGGAAACGATCTTTCCGTCAGGTCCGATCAGGAATTCGGAGTTGGGAGCGTTGCCAAATGCGTGCTTGGTTCGGTTGTCCATTGCATCGACCAACCATGGAATTTTGGATCCCAGTTTTTCTTTTGCCTCACGAGCATGTTGGAGCCGCTCCGGTAGATTCGCGGGCTCCACATAGCCATTGTATTCTGGGTGAGCGAGTGCCTTGTAGATATAGAAGAAGCGGACTCCCTTCGGCGCGTAATCTCGTTGGACCGTCTCCAGACCGGGGACGTTTCTCAGAAAAGGCGGTCAGGTCAGACACCCGAAGACCAACACGCTGTAGTGGCCCTGCAACTCCTTGAGCGAGAAGGCCTTTCCGTTCGCATCGTAGAGTTGCACTTCCGGAAGAGGGCTCCCTGCCTTTAGACCACTCTGAGCAATCCGCGCATCCATACTACCACCCGATTGCGCAAAAGATCCGCAGGCGAACAAGGAAAGAAGTAGAATGCTGAGCAAGGTTTTCATGGGGGCTGACCGTTGGTTGCTTACTGGTTATAGACTCATCGACGCGTAGGCAGGTTACATGAAATGGTGAATGTTTATGTAAGAGAGGAATGAGTAGGGCTGTTTGTCGTCCTAGATGAACAAGGACGACAGGCTGAGCGACGTCAGGACCAAGGGTTGATCAACTTGATTCCGCAGTTTGAAAAGTCACCTGTGTTACGCGTTGCGATAGCCGCGTCCGTAGATGCAGCGATGGCAGCAATCATCATGTCTACGGAATCGGCGTGAAGTCCCTTCTTCTTTCTTTTGGCTGAGACCTGCGCGTAGGACTCTGCTGCTGCGAGATCGAAGGGGAGAATTCGTTTGGCAAAGGCATCTCTGGTGAATGAGGTAAAGGCGGTTTCGAGTCGCGTCCGTCGTTTGCCTCTTGGTAGATCAGCCAGTCCTTGGGTGATTTCAGCGATGGTAATGGTGGTGACCGCGAGTAGGAGGGGCTTCTGCCGGGTTAACCATTCGGACACCTTCGGTGAGGGTTCCGGGCGCATCAGCTCGGAGATCACATTTGTGTCCAGAATGATCATTCAGCGAAGGAGGGGGATTCCCTTTTGCTATGACGGGATGGTAGGTTTAGCTCAACTCCGTTTGCTTCTCCAAAGTAACTTTCTGCAATCTCGACGATTCCCTTCCGAGGGGAGGCTTTCGAATTGGCAACCTGTTGAAGTACCTGCCGGACATAGGTCTCCAGTGGCATGCCGTACTCTGCTGCCTGTTCCCTTAATTCCTCTTTAGCGCTTTCTGGAAGTTCTCTGATAGTGATGCTGGCCATAAGCTTGAGTAAGCAATACTTCACTCGTTTCTAATTGCAATCATTGATTGCAATCTTTGTTTTCTGACAGGAGGTATGGAGGTCGCGCTTTGATTATTCCACCTTCAGGTAACGGCTCTTGGAGGATAGTTCTTTTGCGATATTCTCAAGAAGGGCTGCATCGGTGTCGCCACTGTGTGTGATGACGGCTTTCAGTCTCCAGCCGAGGTGACGGCGATTGTCTATGAGTTTGTCTAGTTGAGCGTCGAGCGCTGGGGCGAGTTTGTTGAAGACTTCGGCAATGTTTGGATCGGAGATGGTGAGCTCGTTGTCTTTGAGGTTCAGCGGTAGGACGAATTCGCCAGGTTGGGGCAGGAGTGGCTTCAGGAGGGCTGCTTCCTTGAGTTCTTTCAGCAGGGACTTTGCATCAGGATCGATGAAGAGGTCTTCTTTGATCAAAGGTAGTTGGGTGGCGATATCGAGTAGGTGGACTCGAAGTAGTTTGAGGTGTGGGTTGCGGGCGGGTTGTCCTGCACAGAATCCAATGAGGCGATGGATGTCGCGGGCGCTTAGGTTCCATTTGTAATCGATCGTGTTGGAAGGTGCGCGTTGGGGACGTTCCTTGGTTGGGGGGAGATCGATAAAAATTTGGTAGCTTCCGAATGGTTCGCCTTCGAGTGGATAGAGTTCTGGGGGAAATGCATTGGTGAAGGACCCACCGGGAAGAAGGGCGATTTTCTGATGCTCGGTATTGAGGGAGGTTGGGATCCCGGCTACCCGTTGTCCGTTGGGGGCTGTATGCCAGATCTGAAAATCCCCGGGCCAGGTCAGGTTCAGGGTGTTGGTTCCCTTGTTGGTGAGTCTGACAGCCAGCTCGATCGGGTCGAGGTTGGATGCTTGTTCTGGTGCTTCCTTTGTCTTGGGATTTTTGGGGCGGGCCCATCTGGTATCGAGTTGGATAAGAAGCCCGCTTGATTTAGTGAACGAGTCTCGCTGCTTGAGATAATCAGTTGGAGTCAGCAGATCCATCCGGACGGAGCTACTGGTGGCGGTGTCTTTCCAGAGTGAAATGGGAAGTCTGAGCGGTGGCTTCTGTGTGGGTAGGACACCAGTGTAGGTGCCTTTGATTTCGTATTGGCCCTCTTGTTTGATGACGACCCAGTCGCTTAGTCGTGTATCGAAGGTGGCGGATTGCCCGGGTTGTACGATTTCCGGCTTGGCGAACATGTGGGCCAGGGCGGTGGTGGGCTCGATCGGTTTTACCGGCTGTTGATTCCTGAGGATTTGGAGGCTTCCATTTTGGCGGCAGCATCCTTCCCAAACGAAGGCAATGGGTTGATTGGAGCGATTCAGAAATGTCCAGTTGAGGGGGAGTGCATCGCCGATGACGCGGACACCGGGCCAAGGCGAGGATAGTGACAATTGCACGGTGTCCGCCTTGGTTGAGCCGCAAAAGGTCAAAATAACCGCAATAATGCAGGGTAAGATGCGTCTGGTGAATGGCACAGTAGTGGGAATCAATCTGGGACGGAATTGTTCAAAGAGGCTTCAAAGTCATCGAGATTATTTTGAATGCAAGCCGGAATGATCCGTCGGTTGCATATTGGAAAAATTATACGTATAGGTATTAAATTTTGTTGCAAGGTGTTCTTTGCTGACCAATAGTGCGCACCCTGTTTCCCGGAAAAGGGCTCTGTGCTGGAGCCGAAAATCCGGGGATTCAACCCTTAACATGATGCAGCTGTCTGCCATGAGATTCTCTAAACTGTTTCGAGTCGCTTCTCTCGTATCCACTGCCGCGCTGGTGATTTCCGCGGCCACCGCCACCGCCAAACCCGCTAAAGGCTGGTATCACTTCCGTGGTCCTCAGCAGGACGGAACGTCATTGGAGACGGGTCTTCCTGATACCTTGGATCTGGGTAAGACTCTTCTTTGGACGGCTGAATTGTCCGGACAGAGTTCACCGACCATTTTCGACGGTAAGCTCTATGTGATGGGTTACACCGGCGACGGGCCAGATCTACAGGAGATGGTTGCCTGTTTCGATGCCGAGTCCGGCAAGAAGCTTTGGGATCATCGCTGGAATGACTTCCTGAGTGATATCATTTACACCCGTTACTCGACTTCCAACCCAACCGTGGATCCTGCTACAGGAAACGTGTATGTGCAGGGAACGCAGGGTATTATTGCCGGCTTTACCGGTAACGGAAAGAAGCTGTGGGAGTATTCCATGATGGATCGCTTCGGTCGCATGACTTTCCCTAATGGTCGCACAGCCGCTCCTGTCATCGATGATAATTTGGTCGTGACTCACCACATCACTGCTTATTGGGGTGCGATGGGGCCTGCTCGTGATCGCTTCTTGGCTTTCGACAAAATCACTGGTGAGCTGGTTTATCTGACAACTCCGGGCGGTCAGCCCAAGGACAGCTCTTACTCACCACCGGTTGCATCATGGTGGAATGGCCAAAGAGTCTTTTACTGTGGCACAGGTGATGGCGCGGTGGTTTGTTTCAATGCCCGCACTGGTAAGCCACTCTGGTATACCAAGATCAGTCAGGGCGGTGTGAATGCCGGCGTTCTGATCTACAAGGACACCATCATCGCCATTCATGGCCGTGAGAATCTGGACAACTCAGAGATCGGCCGAATGGTTGCTCTCCGCATTCCAAAAAGCATCCCTGAGGGAGCCAGCCCACACCAGTTTCCTGTCACTGAACTGGAAATCTGGCGCAACGGACTTTCTTCATTCGCCAGTTCACCTGTGCTGGTGGACGACATCGCTTATATCGTGAACATGACCGGTGACCTGAACGCTGTGGAAGCAGCCTCAGGTAAGATCCTCTGGTCCACCAAGCTGGGTATCGAACAGCGTAACGCCACCATGGTGCATGCAGAAGGAAAGCTCTACGTGCCCATGCTTGAGGATCCTCACTCCAAGGAATCCGGAGCAGATGCAGGAACCAAGGGTGCTTTCTACATTGTGAAGTCTGGTCGTTCAGGCGGCGAGATCCAGAGCAAGGTGCAGCTTGATGGACGTTGCTTCGGCAGCCCATGTGTTTACAACGGTAAGGTCTACCTCCAGACCACCAAGAACCTCTATTGCTGGGGAACCGAGGGTGACAACAAAGGTCGCGCTGAAGAATTGGCCAAGGTCAAATGGCCGAAAGCAGGGAAGCCGGCCGCATTGCACATGATTCCCAACGAAGTGCTGCTTCGCCCAGGTCAGAAACAAGAATTCCGCATCCTCGTTGTGGATGAAAAAGGATTCACTGTTGAAGAGCTGCGCAGCAACAGGCGCGTTGCTTTCGAGAGCTTCATTCCTCCTACCGCCAAGGTAAAGGTCCGTATGAATGCCAAGTTTGACAGCCGCGGCCGATTGGTTGCTGCCGACAGCTCCACTCCTTCAGCTGGTATGTTCAAGGCCACCTACAAGGGCCTCACCGGATTTGTCCGCGGACGTATCCTTCCTGATCTTCCTATCAAGGAAGACTTCGAGAGCTTCAAGATCACCAATACGCATCCAGAGAATCATCCAGAAGCAGGTGAGGAATTCACTTATCCTCCTCTTCCGTGGATTGGTGCGCGCTTCAAGTTTGAGATTCGTGAGAACGATGGCGACCAGGATTTCATCAAGACCATCGACAACAAACTCTTCCAACGTGGAATCGTCTTCCTCGGTCATCCTGACATGAGTGACTACACCATGGAGGCTGATGTGATGACTGAAGGCAATCGCCGCAAGATGTCTGAGGTTGGTTTCATTTGCCAACGCTACTACGTTATCCTCAAGGGCAACTCTGGCAAGCTACAGATCAACTCCAACCTTGAGCGTATCAAGGAAGAGACCTCCTTCCGCATGAAGCCGAACACATGGTATCGCCTGAAGGCACGAGTGGATCGCAACAAGGATGGCTCCGGTGTGGTTCGTGCCAAGGCATGGCCAAAGGATCAGCCTGAGCCGGACGCTTGGACGCTCGAATTGAATCACAAGATCGCTCACGACCAAGGATCACCGGGACTCTTCGGGTTCGCACCTCAAGAGATTCAGGTCCATATCGACAACCTCGCTGTCACTTCCAACAAGTAACCGATTTTAAACCAGTAAACTCCCATCATCATGAAAATGAACTCCATCAAATTCCTCGCTGCTACGGCACTGACGGGCGCATTGGTGCTTCCTTCCTTTGCTGAAGACTGGCCCCAGTGGGGCGGCCCAACCAAGGGTCGTAACATGTATTCTCCAGCCAAGAACCTGTTCGAAAGTTTTGAGCCTGGCGACTTCAAGCCCGGTTCTGAAGACATCGACATTACTACGACAAAGAACGTCAAGTGGATCGCCAAGCTTGGTTCGCAGACCTATGGAAATCCGGTTGTCGCTGACGGCCGTGTCTATGTCGGCACCAACAATGAGGCACCACGTGATCCTCAGCACAAGGGCGACAAGAGTGTCCTTATGGTTTTTGATGAGCAGAGCGGGGATTTGCTCTGGCAGCTCGTCGTTCCCAAGTTGAAGTCTGGTAAGGTCAACGACTGGGAGAACCTCGGTATTCTTTCTTCACCAACGGTGGAGGATGACCGTGTGTATCTTGTGACCAGCCGTTGCGAAGTCATCTGTCTGGATGCCAAAGGATTTGCCAATGGCAACCAGGGCATGCAGGAAGAAGGTTACTATGTGGCTGGTGGTTCTGAAGGAGCCAAGACCAAGAAGGTAGAGCCTGCCAAGATCGGCGCCAAGGATGCCGACATCATCTGGGTTTATGACATGATGGATGAGCTCGGAGCCTTCCCTCATAACGCATCCAACAGCTCGCCACTCGTGCTCGGTGATCTGGTCTATATCTGCACCTCCAACGGTCAGGACTGGACGCATGTGAACATCCCTTCACCGCTTTCTCCAAGCTTCGTTGCTTTGGATAAAAAGACAGGTGAACTCAAGGGTGAGGATGATGCCGAACTCGGTGAAAACATCTTCCACGGTCAGTGGTCTTCTCCATCAGCTGGTAAAGTTGACGGCAAATGGCAGGTCTTCTTCGGCGGTGGTGACGGACTCATCTACGGTTTCGATGCAGTGCCTACATACGACAAGGACGAAGATCTCTCCTTCCTGCGCAAGCAGTGGTGGGTGCAGACCAATCCCAAGGATCGTTTCGAATACAAATACCCTGATCCAGAAGGACCGAATGAAATCAACAGCACACCTGTTTTCTATGACGGAAAAGTCTACGTCGCTCACGGACAAGATCCAGAGCATGGCGAAGGTGTTGGTATGATGATGTGCATCGACCCAACCAAGAAGGGTGACATCACCGAGACTGGCGTCATTTGGAAATACACGGAAATCAACCGTTCCATCTCCACCGTATCCATTGACCCTGATTCAGGTCTCCTCTTCGTGGGTGACTTCTCAGGATTCCTTCACTGTCTCGATGCGAAGACCGGAGAAGTGCAGTGGGTATATGACACCAAGGCTCACCTCTGGAGTTCAACTCTCGTTGCTGATGGCCGTGTCTTCCTCGGAGATGAAGATGGTGACCTTGTGGTTCTACCAGCGAAGCGCGACTTTGATCCCAAAAAGGACAAGCCACTCTTCGAGACCAACCTTCAGTATCCGATCTACTCCACACCGATCGTAGCCAACGGAGTCATGTATGTTGGCACTCAGGCACACCTCTACGCCATTCAGGATGCGTCCAAAGGCGGCCAGAGCACGGATCAGCCAAAGAAGGTAAAGATCCAATAGATTCCCTCCCGTTCACGCCCCGGCTTTTCTGAGTTTGGGGCGTGAGCTATATCCACCCAACCAACTCCTCTCCGCTTACCATGAGCAAATCCACCTCTAAGAAGGCATCGCCCCTTGTCTGGTCCGGTGTTGTGCTTCTGATCATCCTTCACCAGGACTTCTGGTTCTGGGACACCTACGAGCCGTTGATCTTTGGCTTCGTGCCCATTGCTCTGGCTTATCACGCATGTATTTCTCTATGCGCCGGTATCATCTGGGCACTCGCCAACAAATACTGCTGGCCTGAAGGCGTGGATGATATTCCTGAATCTGACAACAAGGCAGATCATTAATAACGGAGATTAAAATCATGGAGAACAATTACACAGTCCTCATCATCATTTCCGTTTATCTTGGTCTGCTTCTGGCCCTTGGCCTGTTCAGCAGCAAGATGTTCAAAGGCACGTCCAAGGATTACTTCCTGGCGTCCCGCGGTATCGGTCCTTTCCTTCTGTTGATGTCGCTCTTCGGAACGACAATGACCGCCTTTGCCTTGGTTGGATCCACTGGTGAATCCTTTGCATCTGGTGTGGGTGTTTACGGAAAACTGGCCTCCAGTTCGGGGATCATTCACTCACTCTGTTTCTTTGTCGTAGGTATCAAGATCTGGTCCATGGGTGCACGTCATGGCTACATGACCCAGATCCAGTTCTTCCGCGATCGTTTTCAGTCCAATGGCCTTGGACTACTGCTTTTCCCGATCCTTGTTGGTCTGGTGATTCCTTACCTCTTGGTTGGTGTCTTGGGGGCGGGAACGACGCTTCTCAATGTAACCAAGGGATCGTTGCCGGGAGTCTTTCCTGACACGGCCGGAGGTATTCCATTTGCGTTGGGCTCTGGCGTGATTTGTGTGGTTGTCTTGCTTTACGTCTTCTTCGGAGGTGTCCGCGGAACGGCATGGGCAAATGCGTTTCAGACCATTGTGTTTATCATCCTCGGGTTTGTGACCTTCTTCATGATTGCCAACAAACTCGGTGGTCCTGTGAACGCGACCAAGATGGTTATTGAGAAAAATCCGACCAAGCTTCAGCGCGCGGTGCATCCTGATGATCAGGCTCGCTACGATGCTGCGATGGCTACCTTTCCAACAAAAAAAGCAGCCAACGAAGCCGCTATTACTGCGTGGGATGCTGCACCTGAAGACAGCCGCGGTGAAAAGCCCAAGGAGATCAAAGCTCCCAAGAAACCACATGGCATTACGCAGCTGGCCTTCCTGACCTATTTCTTTATTCCGCTCAGTGTGGGTATGTTCCCGCATCTCTTTCAGCACTGGCTCACAGCCAAGAATGCTCAGTCGTTCAAACTGGCAGTGGTGGCGCATCCGCTCCTGATCATGTTGGTCTGGGTGCCTTGTGTTTTGATCGGTGCGTGGGCGACGTCGGCCCATATCAACGGCGTGCCGGTGATACCGCCGGGCTTCTCAAATCCGAACGCTGTGTTGGCGTTTATGGTGAACAAGATGACAGGCTCCGTGCTCGGTGGATTTCTGACCGCAGGTATCCTTGCTGCGATCATGTCCAGCTTGGACTCCCAGTTCCTTTGCTTGGGTAGCATCTTCACCAACGATATCTACCTTCACTACTTCGGTAAGAAAACCATTACTGACAAGCAGAAGGTCATGATTGGTCGTATCTTTGTCATCGTGGTCGTGTTGATCACTTATGGACTTGCTGTTGGGATGCAGGGAACACGAAGCGTGTTTGCGCTTGGTGTCTGGTGTTTTTCAGGATTCGCCAGTCTGTTCCCATTGGTGGTGGGTGCTCTCTATTGGAAGCGTACCACCAAGGCAGGTGCTTTTGCTTCCGTCATCACGATGGCAGTGAGTTGGATATTCCTCTTTGGGCAATCAGAATGGGGTAAGGATAGAGAATTCCTTTTCCTCGGAATGATGCCGGTGGCCACCATGACCATCTTGAGTGCCGTGGCATTGGTTGTTGTCTCCCTGATGACCAAGGCCCCAGACGAAGCCCATCTTCAGAAATTCTTTCCGAAGAAAGGCTGATAATTCTTCTATGCCCCTTGTGTGAATGCACATGAGGGGCATTCTTTTCCCTCTTATTTACTGAAACTGAACGAACTGAAACTATGTCACTCGACCAACAAGTTGCTGACGCAAAAGACAAGCTGAACGCCCATTTGCAGGAGATCATCAAATGGCATTTCTCACCTGAAACCGGATGTCCCTTCTGGTTGGAATGGGCCGCCAAGAGCGACCTGAATCCACTTGAGGACGTGAAGACTGTAGAAGACCTGACCAAGTTCCCTCACTTCGATGGTGACGAGTGGTTGCGCTTCCTGCCTCACGAGGTCTGGATTCCCAAGCAGTATGAAGGCAAGCCCTTCAATATCTTCGAGACCGGTGGAACCACTGGCATGCCCAAACAGCGTATCGGTTGGGAAGATTACAAGACCGACTACTCTGCATTCAGTGAATCACTGAGCGATGAGCACTTTCCTCGTGACGGCTACTGGATGATGGTCGGACCTACCGGCCCTCGTCGTCTGCGTCTTGCCATCGAGCATCTGGCCAATGAGCGAAACTGTTCGTGCTACTTCGTGGATCTCGATCCTCGCTGGGTGAAGAAGCTGATTTCATCCGGTCAGTATGACCAGGCCAAGGCCTACATGGAGCACGTGATTGATCAGGCCATGATCATTCTCAAGAACCGCAAGGTCTCTGCACTCTTCACCACACCCAAGCTTCTTGAAGCACTTAGTGAAAAGACATCCATTCCCGAGGCAGGCATCAAAGGTGTCTTCGCAGGTGGCACCTCCATGGATCCTCAATACACACGCTTCCTGATCGAAGAAGTGTTGGAAGGCGAAGTTGGATTTGTGCCGACCTACGGAAACACTCTGATGGGACTCGCTCAAAGTCTTCCAGTGACTGCTGAAGGTGGATTTGAAGTCACCTATCACGCACCTCAGCCACGTGCGCTTCTGCGGGTTGTGAAACCTGACAGCACCGACGAGCAGGTTGAGTATGGCGAGTGGGGTCGAGTGGAACTTACCACGCTCACCAAGGAACTCTTCATGCCACGTTTCCTTGAGCGTGACGAAGCACAGCGCACCAAGCCTGTGGAGCAATTCCCATGGGATGGCGTTGCCAATGTGCGTCCGTTCGGAGCCATGGAGAAGAAGATCGTCGAAGGCGTCTATTAAGTCGCTTGAGTTTTGGCTGTCCGGCACGAGAGTGCGGGGCAGCCGTTACCTTTCTGTGTTCGGAATGAACACCCTATTGAAAATCCTGTCGTAACCGCCGTGCTCGTTCCTCCAGATACTTTCTCCAACGACTCCTTTGACTACTCACCCCGGACACGTCTCGTGTTCGGCTGTGACGTCATCGCGCAGGTGGGAAGCTTGGCGAAGGAGATTGGAGGCACACGTGTCCTGCTGGTGACAGATCCAGGAATCGTTGCTGCTGGTCATGCGCAACTAGTGGATGATGCCCTCTGTGCAGAGGGGCTCACCGTTTCCCGCTTTGACGAAGCACGCGAGAATCCCACAACCAAATGTGTGGATGAATGCGTTGCAGTCGCCGAGGCAGGGAAGGTGGATCTGATCATTGGACTCGGTGGTGGAAGCAGCATGGATACAGCTAAGGGCTGCAACTTCATCTTCACCAACGGCGGGCGCATGCATGACTATTGGGGCGTAGGCAAGGCCACCAAGCCCATGCTGCCACTGATCGCCATTCCCACCACGGCAGGGACCGGCTCTGAGTGTCAGTCATTTGCACTGATTGCTGATGAAGAGACCCATGCCAAGATGGCATGTGGAGATCCCAAAGCAGCCCCTCGTATTTCCATTCTCGATCCCACCCTCACCGTGTCACAGCCCAGGCGTGTGACCTGTTGCACCGGGATCGACGCCATTGCTCACGCTGTGGAAACAGCCGTGACCAAGAAGCGGAATCCGTTTTCCACTGTCTTCTCCAAAGAGTCATTCAAGCTCTGCGTGGACAGTCTTCCCAAAGTGCTGGCTGATCCAGGTTGTATTGAAGCTCGTGGCAATATGCTGCTCGGTGCAGCCTATGCAGGCACAGCGATAGAAAACAGCATGCTGGGCGCGGCGCATTCAGCCGCCAATCCCATGACCGCACATTTTGAAACCATCCATGGTTCTGCAGTCGGGCTTCTCTTGCCGCATGTCGTGCGTTTCAACTCGCTGGATGCCGATGCCAAACAAGCCTATGCAGAACTAGCATCCGCAGCAGAGATTGCAAAGCTCAGCGATGGACTCGATGCAGCCGTCGAAGCCCTGATTGCCCGATTGGAAACGTTGCTCAATTTGGCAGAAATGCCGAAGACATTGATAGAGGCCGGAGGCAAAGAAGAGCTGATCCCCCAGCTCGCCGAAGAAGCATCCAAACAATGGACCGCTCACTTCAATCCACGGTCCATCACCGCCGCCGACTTCGAAGAACTCTACCGCGCTACACTGACCCCGCGCGGTAACGGCGATGCCAGCTGATCCCGGCGGGATCACATCAATTAGTCGGTGGTTGAGTCCGCCCGAGCGGCTGACACCACCGGACGCCATGACTAATCCCCCATTCATCCCGAAGGGATGACAACCCTGCGTGTTCATTAAGCCGAATTTAGTTTTGTGGATAAAAAAATACCGCAAGACATCCATCGGATTGAAGTGAGGCTCAATGGTTAACTTCTACAGTGGTTGTATGCCCCACTGGGCTCGAGGGGTCTGTCAGTCCCGCGTATGCTCCGAGTTCGCATTTCGGCAGGTAGATGACGCTCACTACGAAGATAATTTCAATTGCTTCTGTGAGACACAGGGATTTGTGATAGGATCGCGATTCGTTTCCGCTCATTGAGGAGTTGTCGTCGACCACAGACCAGCTGCGGATATTGCGATCCTTTTGAGTTCAACTTGAAAAATCACAATGTCTATAATTCCACAACCTGTTCTGACGAATGGTATTAGCGTCGGTCAATCCGTTCCCGTTGATACTGAAGAAATAGTTCCGATATCGCCTAATCGTTCACTTCCAAAGGGACTCACCTCGACCGCAGTTGTTTATTGCGAAGGGAATTTTGGAGAGGTCGATGGCAAGACAGCCAATGGACTCGTCCGCCATTCTGAGTTGTATGAGATTCGGGCAGTCATTGATAGTCAGCAGGCAGGACTCGATGCGGGACTTGCGCTCGGCGAAGAGGCCAATGGTATTCCGATCTGTAGAGATCTGGCCAGTGCGGTGGCTCAGGCGGACGATGTGCCTGACTTCTTTATTTTTGGGATGGCTCCGGCGACCGGTATGATGTCGGCATCCGAACGCAGACTGGTGCTCGAGGCCATGGCGCTTGGAATGAATGTGGTAAACGGTCTTCACGATTTCCTGAATGACGACCCTGAGTTCGCAGCAGCAAGCTTGAAGTGGAACGTGCGAATCCAAGATATTCGAAAGCCCCGTGCTACAAAGGATCTCCGCATGTTTAGCGACCGTATCGAGGAGGTCACCTGTCCGAGAATCGCGGTGCTGGGAACTGATTGCGCCATTGGGAAGCGCACGACAGCTACCATCCTTGCCCGTGCTCTGAACGATCACGGCATTAAGACGGTGTTGGTCGGAACGGGACAAACAGGGCTGATTCAAGGAGCTCGCTACGGCGTTGCGCTTGATGCTGTCCCTTCGCAGTTTTGCTCAGGTGAGTTGGAGGCAACGGTCATAGATGCGTTTGAGACTGAGGATCCCGATGTCATCATTATCGAGGGCCAGGGGGCTCTTAGTCATCCTGCGTTCTCGACCTCCGGTTTGATCATTCGCGGTTGTCGGCCGGACGGAGTCGTTTTGCAACATGCACCAGGGCGTGCACATCGCTGCGATTTTGAAAAGATGCCGATGCCGACCCCTTCCACTGAAATAAATCTCATTCAGACCTTCGCGGATACGAAGGTCATCGGCCTTACGATCAACCACGAGAATTTGAAGGATGGTGAACTTGAGAGAGCTATTTCTCGCTACGAAAGCGAACTTGGAATTCCGGCAACCGATGCTCTTACCGGACCTTCTTCCCGCTTGATTGAGATGGTCCTTGAAGCATTCCCCCAACTCGAGGAGAAGGCCGTTGTTGATTTGTGAAATGTGCGCCCCGCATAGAGATTGATCTTTCCAAAATCTTCCATAACGCACTGACACTGGTCAGAGCACTGGCTGACCTTGGAATTTCCGTTACTGGTGTTTCGAAAGCGACATTGGGGTCGACGGAGATCGCCCGATTGTGGCTGAAGGCTGGAGTAAGTGGCATTGGCGATTCACGCATTGAGAACATCGAAGCAATGCGGATGGCAGGAGTCCCTGCAATGATGACGCTTGTTCGCTCTCCGATGCTGAGTCAGGTAGCCCGGGTAGTGGAGCAGGCTGATGTCAGCTTCAATACGGAACTGAAGGTTATAGGCGGACTTTCATCTGCAGCGCAGGAAGCGGGCCGAATTCACGGAATCGTGATCATGGTAGAACTCGGAGATCTCCGCGAAGGTGTGATGCCTTGTGATCTTGAGAATACGGTGAGAGAGACGCTTTGCCTTCCCAATATTGAATTCAAAGGCATCGGAACCAACCTGGCTTGTCGTAGTGGAGTCTCACCTGATTCCAGTAACATGGATGAATTGTCATCCATGGCCGATTCCATCGAAGCGACCTTTGGCCAGGCCTTCGACACGGTATCCGGAGGAAACTCTGCGAATCTTGTTTGGGCGTTAGGTGGTGCAGATGTCGGGCGGATCAATGATCTTCGACTCGGAGAATCTCTTCTGTTGGGGCGCGAACCCCTCTATAGAAATCCGCTCGAAGGGTTGCACACGGACGCGATTACACTGGTGGCCGAGGTGATCGAATCGAAGCATAAACCATCGCAGCCATGGGGTGATATCGCTCAGACGGCTTTTGGTGCGGCGGGATCTTCTGCAGATCGCGGCGCTACCAATCAGGCTATCTTCGCCATTGGGCGGCAGGACGTCGATCCCGACGGTCTTCAGCCCCCATCGGGACTCAGTATCTTGGGCGCCAGCAGCGACCACCTCGTGGTTGATTGCGGTCCGCGTCCTCTGCCAATCGGCGCTGAGGTCACGTTTGAACTCAACTACAGCGCGTTGCTCCGGGCAATGACCTCTCCATATGTTGCAAAGAATTTTTCCCCCGTTCCAATCATGAACGATGCAGGATCTCCGGCGCCGATTTCGCCCCAACCGGCTACAAACATCCAATGCCCACTATGAATATTATGAGATTTCTTAATAAACTGAAAACAACCGTTGCGAGACTTCTGGGTCTTGGAGTAGGGAAACCTCGAGTTCGGTCCCAGAAGGATGCGCAAGAAGCCGAACGCCTCGATCGCTTGCGCAATCCCTCAAAGTATCAGGGAAGGTGATTTGGAGCCTTGGAGGCAGTGGGCAAGCCAAAGTGGGTAGGGCACATCAAAAACGGATTTGATGTGAGGGCGTAGGAGATCAATCTTGGCGAATCATCAATTTGAGATTTTTGGCCTTCTTTCCGTTGTAGGAACTGAATCCAATGCGTAGGGGAATGCCTCTCCTAAATAGAGATTTCTCTTGTTCTATTCCGAGTATCTCACGTTGTTTCCGGGTGGGGTCTCGTAGCCACTGAAGCTGTATGTTTGGATCGGTAAACTCTCCTTGAACAACTTGTTCGACATGCAGTGTCATGTTTGCCTTCCAGCGCTTTGGCATGGGAGCCAACATGTGTAGGTTTTCCCACAGATTATAGTCGGCCATGATCAAGACGTTTGTGGATCGAACGTCAAGAATGGTAAGGCTGGACTTGGTAAGAGTGTGCGACTGCGAGGGAGGGATCGCCGTAAACCTTTGTGTTCCCATTCCCCGGCATCCAGTCATGAGAACGACAAGGGATGCCAGAACGATAGTCGTTCTTAGGGGAATGTTCATGGAATAGTTGCAGGGAGCGAGTAGGGAACTGCTCTTTAGTTATTCTGTCCCCTAATTATTCAATCCCTGCGGCGTGCCCTGGTGATTGGGATCAATCTTTCAGGTAGTCTTTGTTGAGTTTCTTGCAGGACCAGAGGAGTCCGCGGGTGACGAGGTCCAGGTAGCGGTCGTCGGCTACGGTTTCGTTGTAGTGACCGATGGTGGTGCTGAAGACTCTGGCACCATGGTAGTCATTGACCCATGCGACGACGGCGTTGGCTTCCTTTGCTTCGCCTGCTGCTTTCTGTCCCTTTTTCTTACGTGGCTTCTGCATCTGGATTCCGGTGGCGAGTGCCTTGGCTCCGGGGAAGATCTGAATGTTGTTGTAGAGTTCTTCAGGTCCGGTGGTCCAGTCCTTGAGGGGCTTGGTGATTGGGTGCTTTTTGTCGGTGAACTGAATCTTCATCGGCTCCTTGGGACCGTGTCCGCTGGATTGGAGACCCAAGTAATCAAACCAGAGGCTTCCATCAGTTCCGGCTGTGGTTGGATTGCGATGGTCTCCAGTGCGGTAGCTGTGCATTGCGCAGTGGAGGTTCACTCCAGGAATTCCGTGACGGTGCGGTGACAAGACTCCTTTGACGGTCTTGATGTCTTTCATCGCTGCCGCACATTCGTCGTGAATGATAGCATCGTAGCCTTTGCCGTAATCAGCATTGCCGTAGATCGGAAGGGGCGGGTTGGTGGTCTTGTCGGGCGTGTGTGCGTGTTCCACGATGACATTGGCACGTGCTTCCAGTCCCTTTTTGAGGATGTCTTTCTGTGCCGGGTAGTCGTGGCAACATCCTCCGGTGACGAGCAGGATGCGCAGTGGCTTCACAGCGTCGGCTGCCTGAAGGGTCAAAAATGGGAGGAGAAACAGGAGAGTAATTACTAGTTTTTTCATGAGTCGTAGGTTCTGACGCATCGGGTACGCGCTGGATTTAAGTTATTTGCGTGCGGGACTCAATCGGAATCCCAAAATCTGATTTGAAGCTGAGGCTTTCTCTTTTTTCAGAGAATGGTAGGGTTTTCTTGTTACCCGACTGAGTTATGAAGTCTTACTTTCGCAATCTTTGTGTCTGCTTCGCTGTCTTGCTGGGCGTGGCCGTGTCTGTGGGATCCGCTGTGGCGGATGATTGGCCGCAGTGGATGGGGCCGGACCGTGATGGAGTGTGGAAGGAGAAGGGGATACTGAGAGAGATTCCGGAGTCCGGGTTGAAGCAGGTGTGGAGATCGGATCTGGGAAGCGGGTATTCAGGGCCGTCTGTCTCCAATGGGCGTGTCTATGTGATGGACCGGAAGGTGACTAAACCGGTCGGTAAGAAGGCGAATCAAAATTTTTTTAGAGGAATCATTTCAGGCACGGAGCGGGTGGTCTGTCTGAATGAAAAAGATGGCACCCTCATCTGGGATCACGAATACAATTCTCAATACCAGATCTCGTATCCATCGGGACCAAGGGTCACACCTACAGTTGATGATGGAAGGGTTTATTCGCTCGGTGCTGAAGGAAACCTTTTCTGCCTGGATGCGAAGACTGGAAAAGTGAAGTGGTCGCGTAATCTGAAAAGGGACTATGAGGTCAAGACCCCGCTTTGGGGATTTGCTGCGCATCCGTTGATTCATGATGGCAAGGTGATCTGCCTTGTGGGCGGGCGGACGACCGTGGTGGCCTTTGATAAGAAGAATGGAAAGGAACTGTGGACCTCGCTGAAGACGCGCGAACCCGGCTACTGCCCTCCAACCTTGTTGAATGTAGGTGGTCGCAAACAGTTGATCGTATGGCACCCAGAGTCCGTGAATGGTGTGGACCCGAAGAACGGGAAACACCTATGGAGTGAGAATTTTAGAATCAAAGCCGGACTGACGATTGCTCTGCCGCGGAAGTATGAGAACAACGTCTTTGTGTCCTCCTTCTACAATGGTCCCATGATGTTGTCCTTCGAAGACGGGAAGCAGAAGCCCAATGTGGCATGGCGGGGTAAGGGAAAGAATGAGCGCCACACGGACTCACTTCACAGCCTGATGGCGACGCCTTTCATTGAAGGTGATCACATTTACGGAGTGGGTAGCTATGGTCATTTGAGATGCGTGAACGCGAAGACAGGCGAACGCGTGTGGGAGACTCTGGAGGCGGCGACTAAAGGGGAGCCAACGCGTTGGGGAAATGCGTTTATCGTGAACAATCATGACCGCTTCTTCTTGTTCAATGAAGCAGGTGAATTGATCGCTGCTGAGCTTTCTCCTGAGGGATTTGTGGAGCATGGGAGAACCAAGTTGATTGAACCGGATAACGCGGACCCAAGGCGTTCAGTGGTCTGGTCGCACCCTTCGTTTGCCAATGGAAACATCATTGTCCGCAATGACCGTGAGATCATCGCCTACTCACTGAAGGTGGATGACGATAGCTGAAATTGTTTTTGAGGTTGGCTTTCAGCGAGGGAGTTGGGGTATTCAAAGAGGGTCTTTCCTGCATATGAACCGCTCCTTTCTCACAATCGTTCCTCTGGTTGCAATCCTTTGCAACTCGCAGGCTGCCAAGAGGCCAAACATCCTTTTTGCCATTTCGGATGATCAATCCTACGTGCACACATCGGCGATGGGATACAAGGCGATCCATACGCCGGGCTTTGACCGCGTGGCTAAATCAGGAGTGATGTTCAAGAACGCCTTTGCACCGTCGCCGGGTTGTAGTCCTACTCGGGCAGCGTTCCTGACGGGGCGACACACATGGCAGATCGAACAGGCAGGGACCCACGCCAGCAGCTTTCCAGAGAAGTATGTAGTGTTCTCGGATCTGTTGGAGAAGGCAGGTTACTTTGTGGGAGTGACGGGCAAGGCATGGGGACCGGGGAATTTCAAGATCAGTGGAAGGAAGAGAAATCCTGCAGGGCCTTCATATACCAAGCACAAGGCCAAGCCGCCTTTCAAAGGAATCAGCTCCAATGACTACGCTTCAAACTTTGAAGACTTCCTCGAAGCCCGCCCAGATGATCAGCCGTTCTATTTCTGGTATGGTGCATCTGAGCCTCATCGCTCTTTTGAAAAGGGAGCAGGACTCAAGTCTGGTAAGAGACTGGAAGACATCGTGGTTCCTCCATTCCTGCCTGATACACGGGAGATACGGAGTGATATTGCGGACTACTTGGTGGAGATCGAACACTTCGACAAGCATCTGGTGCGAATGCTGAATGCACTGGAGAAGGCCGGTGAGCTTGAGAACACTCTGGTCATTGTGACCAGCGACAACGGAATGGCATTTCCCAGAGCCAAGGCGAATCTCTATGACTACGGATTTCACATGCCACTCGCCATCTCATGGGGCGCTGAAGTTCCGGGGGGCAGGGTTGTTGAGGATGTTGTGGGATTCGTGGATATCACTGCCACCATTCTGGATGCGGCTCAGGTGACCTTTCCAAAAGACCGCCCGGCATTGGCTGGACGTAGCATCGTGGATTTGTTGAAGAAGAAGGGAAGTGGACGTTTGGATCCTTCCCGGAAATACGTCTATGCAGGACGTGAGCGTCATTCGTCTTCGCGTTGGAACAATAACACCTATCCACAGCGTGCCATTCGATCACAGGACTATCTGCTGATTCGCAATTTTCACCCGGAGCGCTGGCCTGCTGGAACACCACAGAAGTTTGAGGCGAATGGAGAGTTGGGACCTGAGCATGGTGGCTATCATGATATTGATGCCTGTCCGAGTTTGAGTTTCCTAATCGCGAACCGTGATCATCCAGAGATTGGAAAATACTTTCACTGGGCCGTGGATCATCGCCCTGAATGGGAAATGTTCGACACCAACAAAGACCCGGGTTGCCTTGTGAATCTTGCAGAGGACCCTGCACATAAGAAGGAGTTCAAGAAACTGAGCAGGCAGCTGAACAAGTATCTCAAAGAATCCGGTGATCCCCGAATGAATGGAAACGGGGATATCTGGGAGAAATACAAACGCTATAGTCGAATCCGTTCTTTTCCAGAACCGGAATGGGCCAAAGGAAATCGTTGATGAGCGAAACTCCCAAGACACTCAAGCTCCTGAGAGCACTGGCGGATCCCACACGCCTTCGTATTGTGGCGTTGCTGCAATCTGAAGAACTGTCTGTGAATGAGCTTCAGGAAATTACATGCCTTGGCCAATCAAGGATCTCCACCCACTTGGGCCAGCTTCAGGAGAACGGCCTGCTTCAATCCGAGCGTAAAGGAAAGCGGACTTATTATCGCCGCCTGAACGATGAAGATACCGCAGTGGAAAAGCTGGTGGGGCTCGCCGTTAATGGAGCGGATGAATTGCCCGAGCGTGAGTCAGATACGATCAATCTTAAACGGATTCTTGAGCGACGCGAGCAACAGGAACAGACCTATTTCAATCAGGTGGCTGGACGCTTTGATCGCAGCTACGGCCCTGGCCGCTCGTGGCAGGCCTTTGGACATCTGTTGTTGAGGATTCTCCCCCCGTTGGAAGTTGCTGATCTGGGATCTGGAGAGGGGTTGCTTTCGGAACTGTTGGCGCGTCGGTGCAAGCATGTCATCGCAGTTGATAATTCAGAAAAGATGGTTCAATTCGGTGCCCGGAAAGCAAAGAAGAACGGGCTCGATAATCTGGAGTTCCGTCATGGTGATCTGGAGGCTCCCCCCATTGATGAAGGTAGCCGTGACCTGGTAATTCTCAGTCAGGCACTACATCATGCAGAAGATCCCGCGAGGGCCGTGAAATCAGCCGCCCGACTTCTGAGAGATGGTGGGCAGTTGATGATTCTCGATCTGCTGAAACACGATTTTTCGCGTGCCAAGGATCTCTATGGTGATCGTTGGTTGGGCTTTCCTGAAAGCGATATTCATCGTTGGTTGGAGGATGCCGGATTGCGTGAGATTGAAATCAGTGTGGTGGCCAGAGAAGAAGAGCCCCCGCACTTCCAGACACTGTTGGCCAGTGCGACTCGATGAAGTCCTTTTCAGGAATTCGCGAAAGGAGAATCGAGGTAAGAAACTATGACCTCGGTGCGACCCTCGAATCAGGGCAGGCCTTTGGGTGGAATCGATTGGAGGATGGGTGGCACGGTGTGATTGATGGAGATTGGGTGTGGCTGTTACCTGTTGATCACGGTGTGTTGTTGCGCTCAACCAAGAAGCGCAAGGGACTCGAAGATGCAGTGAGACATTACCTGCAGACCGATCTGGAATTTGCCAAAGTGGTCAGGACCTTTCCAAAAGATGCGTCTATGAAAGCCGCGGTAAAGGCCTGCAAGGGGCTTCGATTGTTACGTCAGGATCCATGGGAATGTCTCGCCTCCTTCATTCTGTCATCCACCAAGCAGATTACTCAAATAAGACAGATCGTGGCGCTGCTTTGTGAACGTTATGGCGAGCCGGTGAAAGCACCGTCGCAGCTGGGGATGATTCATGCGTTTCCCTCTGCTGAAAGAATTGCAGCCTGTTCAGAGGAAGAACTCCGAGCATGTAAGATGGGTTTCCGTGCGCCCAATCTATTGCATGCGGCTAAAGAGGTTTCTTCCGGTCGATTGCAACTGGCCAGCTTGAGAGAGCTTCCATGTGAGGATGCTCGCGAACGCTTGGTAGAATTGAGAGGCGTGGGCCGGAAGATTGCGGATTGTGTTCTACTCTTTGCCTATGGATTTCAGGAAGCCTTTCCCGTGGATGTCTGGGTGCATCGCGCCTTGAAGGAACTCTATTTTGCGGACAGTGAAGATGTCTCCAAGGATGAGTTGGTTGCTTTCTCTGAATCGGCCTTTGGGCCGTGGGGCGGCTATGCACAGCAGTATTTGTTTCACTACATGAGAACCGTGATAGGGAGGTCCAAGAATGACTGATACGATTTCCGTGGTTGTTGCGTTGGGATCGAATCTTGGTGATTCCACAGAGGTGATTCGCGATGCCTTTGTTGCGCTGGAGGCTTTGGCAGATTCACCGGTTCAGTGTTCGAGCCTATGGGCCTCAGAGCCGGTTGATTGTCCTCCAGACTCACCGGACTTCGTGAATGCCGTCGCTGTCTTTGAGGTGAGTGAGGGAACAAATCCGGAAGGATTGTTGAGAAGCCTGAAGGAGCTGGAGGCGGACTTTGGACGTCGTCCCAAGAAGGTTCACAATGAACCAAGGCCACTAGATCTGGATCTGATTTGTTTTGGTGACGTGGCGATGCAGTCAGCTGAACTGACGCTCCCACATCCCAGAGCGCATCTGAGGAGCTTTGTGATCCTACCGCTGAATGAATTGTGTCCGGAGCTAGACTTTCGCGGAGCAGGGAAGCGTGTTCGTGATCTTGCTGTTGAGCTTGGCGGGGATCCGGGAATACGGAAGATTTAGGGGAAATCCCCTTGGGGGATAAGGAATGAGGGGCATCCAATAAACACACGGCGGAAATCCGTCGATTGCACGGTGAATCATGACGTTGGCTTAGAGCTTATTGATCCGTTAGTTGTTTGTTTTCAATGGTTTATAGACATTTTAAAGGCTGGTATGGAACATGATTAAGTGTCGCCGGACACAACAGAAAGGTACGTTCTATGGTTGGAATTGAAAATAATACAGAAACGCAGACGGCGGTCGCAGAAAGTGACCTGACCAATATCATGACGCTGGCAAACGCAGGTGAACCAGCAGCACAAATCAAAATGGGGGACTTCTATGCTTCAGGGCAGCAGTTCCCGCATGACGAACGAGTGGCCTTCCTCTGGTATCAGAAGGCGGCGGAGCAGCTTCATGCGATCGCCTGTATCAAGCTCGGGCATTGCTATGCAGATGGCTCAGGCGTTGCCAGAGACAAGGGGATGGCCAACTTCTGGTATATGAAGGCAATCGAAGCCATGCACTCCACGATCTATCTCGATCACAACTAGAAAGGATCAGCATGAAAACGTTTTTCGGTCCACCTGATTACTACAACCATCTCTAAGGACTGCTTCTGTGTGTGCACTACCGGCGGCCTGACCAACCATCAGGTCGTCGGGTACAGACACACAGACGCTAGGCTGGAGAAGACAGAATAATTAGGACGACAGAATAAACTGAATACCACCCCCAAGCCCAGCAGGCTCAACACGCATGTAGCCCTGGATGCAATCCGGGGTGGATAGACCTAAAACAATAAAGCCCTGAAGGGGAATCTTGCCGGGATGACCCACTTCAATCTGCTTGGATTCGTCTGGATGGATTCATCATCAATCTGGGACCACTACGAATATCCAAGGGAATGGAATGAACGTGATCATCACAAGCAGCAGTACTGCCCACGTAATCATGGAAGAGAGCCCTGAAACGAAGTTGTTTGATTGCTTGTCGAGCCGCAGGATCAAACTCACAACAACACTGGATGTCGGCCCTCCGATCACAGAGAGCAACAGCATGGGGCCCGCCCAACTGTTGTCCTGAATCAGTGATACGAGCCATTGAGCCGGCCCGGTAATGCCAAAGAACATCGCCAAAACAAACAGCGACAAATATGCAGTGCTTGGGAGTATGCTAACGAATCGAATCGACAGCCAAACCCGGTGGTTGAGCCCTTGGCTTGAGTCAAATGTTTGAGAGGCAGTTGTCATAGAGTTCAATAGATCAAGCTAGTGACAGATGCTTGAGGTTGATTGATCGGGTGTCAACTGATTGTCCCCGGGCCCAGCGGACTCAACGCATGTAGCCCTGGATGCAATCCGGGGTGGATAGACCCAAAACGATAAAGCTCTGAAGGTGCATACGACCATTGTAGAGGCGCGTCTATGACCGCCTCACTTCAATGGGGGGATCCATGGAACACGCTGACGAGGGGAGAAGGAGAAATGGATTCAAATGAAAACAGTTCGCCTTACGGATGCGCGGTAGCGTCTTGGAGTGCGCCGCCGGGTGGCGCTTTTAGCTGCGTGTCCGTTCTTGATGGCAGACTCCTTCTCGCACATCAAACTCAAAGCGGGACAAAGCCCTGCACTCCAAAGATTCTAGTTAATTGGTCTTCGAAGAGTTGCAACGAGCATGGCTGTAACCCCTGCATCTCTTAAGATTTCGGAAATGTGGAACAAGTCCCAGCCTTCAGATCCGTATTGGTTTAGTTGTGTCTCCATGTCGTTTGGATCTACCTTCCGATTTATCCAGCCTTTGGCATCGAAGCTCAGAACTTTGTATTCGTATTTCATTATCACTGGTTTCTCCTTGTAGTCTAGATCATTGACTTCGATGTCGAAGGCGGAAGAGAGAGCCTTCTTGGACTGAAGTGAGGCTACGCCGGTCGTCTCGATTCTTTGAACGGTTCTCAGGTTGAGGCCGGAGGCGATCGCAAGCTCCTCTTGTGACCAGAACTTGTTTTTCCGTAAATCGGCTACCAACTCTCCATCAACCTTCATATCGAATATGTGATCTATTTGTTTCTGTTTTTAGTGGAGCTAGCATTTTATGGAACCTCACCTGACTTTGCTACGGTAACAAGGAGACACTTGGACGGTTTTCAGCTGACAGTTTTACGACAGTTGTGTTTTTTTCTGCTTTTTCCTTCGAATCATCAAACTACCAACATGTGCTAGAGCTTGGTGTTGGCTGGTAGAGATGATAGGAGGCGCATCGTGGATCTCAACTCAGGACTTCAACCGATACGGCACTCTAATTTAATATCGTTTCAGTGCCCGATAAACACGCTGACGATGGGAGAAGGAGAAATGGATTCAAATGAAAACAGTTCGCCTTACGGATGCGCGGTAGCGTCTTGGAATGCGCCGCCGGGTGGCGCTTTTAGCTGCGTGTCCGTTCTTGATGGTTGACTCCTTCTCGCACACCAAACTCAAAGCGGGACAAAGCCCCGCACTCCAAAACCTACCGGGCGGAGGTGAGATCTCGAGAGTGATTCACTGAGGGGCAGGGAGCACGTAGTTGAGAAGAAATGGGGTCCTGTAAATCTTGTAGACCCTGTCAACTGAGGGGGGCTGGCGCGTTAGCTTGGAGGGGCGGACAGGTCATGCGATGATTTTTCGCGGCTCAGTCTTGGATGAGTCCTATTGCTTTGTTAGCCAGTCGATTTCCGAATTCGATGTAGCCATCTTTGGTGTAGTGTACTGCATTGCGCTCGCCATTCAGATCATCGGTCGATACCCATTCCCAATTCGGATTTGCCTCACAGAGGCCTTGTTGAATTTTGCGGATCTCCAACCAACCCTCACTTTTCATCTTGGCGTCGCTTAGCCGGCCAAGGATGACGTTCATTTCTTCAAGTTCGAGGTCTACTTTGAGTTGCTGAACAAGGCCTTTGAGATTCTTTTCGTAAACTACGTAGTGTTTTCCTGAGTCGGCTTCACCCTGCATCCAGACAAACGTGACTGTCTTAAGTTCTTTCCCTGCGATTGCCGCGCGGATCTTGTTCATAAGTCTGTCGTAAAGGTCTCCGATTGTCGCCGGATCTGCACTCGGATCCGGTTTCTTGCTTCGGTAGTTCTTTACGTCTTTCCAGCCCTTGTACCAACGCCGGATTGATTGTCCTCCCTCAGCATCCTTGACCACGATGACATTGTTCTGACCAAAGGCTTCGCGCACTGCCGGCGAAAAGGAAGATTCCGGATCGAGTCGCTTCATGTTGGATTGGCCTGATAGGATAAAGAGGTACTGCGGTTGTGCGTAGCCACATACGCTGATCAGGCAGGTCAAAAGAGTTAAGAATAGTTTCACTATAAGCGGTTGGGTGTTGTCATGTCCTCAGGCCTGTAAAGGTGTCAGGATGATATGATGGCGATCATGGATCTCAACTCTGGAATTCAACCGACGCTGCATTCTGATCCAATACCGTTTCGGTGCTCACGGAATATACGGAACAGCTCAGAAGGTGAATTGATCCGAATGAAAACGGCTTGGCTTATGGTTGCGCGATAGCGTCTTGGAGTGCGCCGCCGCGTGGCGCTTTTAGCTGCGTGTCCGTTCTTGAAGGTAGACTCCTTCTCGCGACCAAACTCAAATCGGAACAAAGCCCCGCACTCCAAAACCTACCGGACGGAGGTGAGATCTTGAGAGTGACTTACTGAGGGGGAGGGGGCACATAGTCGAGGAAAAAGGGGGGCGTAAATCTTGTAGATCCTGTCAACCTATTCGGGCTGCCATGCTAATTGTTAATGATTGGTTGGGCATCCAGTTCATGGAGTCGACACCGTTATTTCCCGCGACGAGGTTACTTTCATCACCTTCACATTCAAGACTGTCGGCTCAGATTGACTGGTAGGCGAAACTACATATTGTTTGCTGTTTGGTTGAATGGTGATGAGCGCATCTTGGGGGGCGCCTGTGATTCTATCGACAGGCCCATCAGGCTGATGGAAAGCACATACAACCAATGATGTGCTTGGGTTCTCAAACACAAATGTCGCCTGGTGGGATTTGCCACTCACGGCATTACCAGCAGCGTCGACGAAACTTGCAAACTGAACGGTCGGTGACTCCTTCAGCTCGCGAGCCTCAAGCTCCTCAGCGCTCAGTTGTTGCTCCGCGATTCTCTTGTTCAATGACTCAATTTTACCATTGAGCTGGTCGTTCTCAGTTGAACCGAGTTCATTGCTGCTTGAAGCCTATTGAGTCGATCCACCTCACCTCGCAATCGATGAAGATCATCATTATCCAATTTTTGCCTCATGATTTGTGCGTCTCTCATTTTAGTCTTTGCAGCCGCGTTTGCCAGTTTGCTCTCCAGCTGTGAACGCCTTTCGTTAAGAGAGTTCAGATCCTTCCGGAGATCCTCTAACTGATCGTCTTTGGCCACGTACGTTGCTGTGCCTGTGATCGCTGCTGCAGCAAGTATTACCGTAGCCGTTTTGATTTTTATCAATGCGCCCATTGTGCTTGTTGCTGTTTCTGTTACCACCGCTGCGGCGGAACCGACCGCTATGCCGCTGGCCAATGCAGATGAAATAATTGATGCGCTTAACCCGGCTGGAAGTGTCGTGCTTGCGCCGCATGGAATAGCTGAGGCGAACCATGCCGCTGTACCGGTGACTCCCAGCTTGCCGAAACTATTCTTGAGTTTCGATAGAGCGCGATTGACTCGCATACGCGCTGCATCCTCACTTATTCCAAGTTCACGCCCAATCTCGCGCAGGTTTCGATCTTCAAAATAGCGCAAGACGATGGCGCAGCGATCGTCTTCCTTCAGTTGGGACATTGCTTCTTCCAAGTGCTCAACCACCAAGGGGTGATCTAGTTCGTTAGGATTCATCTCGGTAGATAAGGTTTCGCATTCGCGGCGGCGACGTTCAGATCTTGCAGAAGTTAGGGCGGCGTTTCGGGCCGTGTTGTAGAGCCATCCCCCAATGACTATACCCTTATCAACCCCATTTGCATGGTGGGCGAGTTTTGCAAATGTGGATTGCGCTACTTCCTCCGCGAGCGAAGCGCAGGCCGTCACCCGCAACGCTACTCCAAAAACCATTGGCAGGTGTCTATCTACCAATGTGCGGAACGCGTCCTCTGATCGACTCTGTGCGAAATCGATCAGCAAATCTCGATCTGAAACTTCCATTTTCGAGATACTAGTGCCGATCATCTGGAAAACCGAACAGTGAATATTAAGGTTTTTAGCTGAGGTGCCGAACGAATCGGGTGAATGGAGGTCGTTTAATGAACAAGGATTATAGGTTGTAGGATTGAGTGGGATTAAGTGAGGGAGGTTGGAGTTCAGCCTTCAGGCTGTTTGGGGCGGAAGCACGCTAAAGGCGTGAACTCCAACGGGGCGGGTGTTTTGGTGATTTCTGTTGATCTGTGGCCATCTGTGAAATCTGCTGTTTGAACATTTGTGAATGCCGTTGGATGGAAAAGCGGGCTTTCCCTGTGGTGGTGGCTTGATACCGTGAGACGCATCCCGTTGGACCCTGATGATACGTGCTGCTACATGGCTGGTTCTTTTTCTTCTGCTCTTGGTGAGAGTGGAGGCGTCGGAGGAGTTTTATCGTTCCCATATCAAACCATTGTTGGCCGAGAAGTGTTTTGCCTGTCATGGCGCTCTTCAGCAGAAGGCGGGGCTGCGGTTGGATGCGGGGCAGTCGATTCATTCGTCGGGTGTTCTGAATCTGGAGCATCCTGATGAGAGTGCGCTTTTGATGCGCATTCTTGAGGCTGATCCGGAGAAGCGGATGCCTCAGGAGTCGGCTCCATTGAGTGACGAGGAGAAGGAGCATTTGAGGCAATGGGTGGACGCGGGAGCCAAGTATCCTGCTGATGATGAACCTGAGTCGGCACCTGAAGAGCATTGGGCGTTTCAGACGGTGGTGAAACCGACGGTTCCTTCGAATGAGGCTTCTCATCCGATCGATGCGTTTCTAGCGGTTCATCAGGAACGCAAGGGACTGTTGCCTGGCTTGCAGGCTGATCCGGGAATCTTGAATCGTCGTCTTCATCTGGGGCTTACAGGGTTGTTGCCTGAGGACATCGAGAATCGATCACTCAATGACAGGGAATGGGCGCAGCGTGTGGATGAGCTGTTGTCGACGCCTGCTTATGGCGAGCGTTGGGGGCGTCATTGGATGGATGTCTGGCGATACTCGGATTGGTATGGGCTGAACAAGCAGTTGAGATTCAGCAGCAAGCATCTTTGGCATTGGAGGGATTGGATCGTGGAATCGCTGAATGCGGACAAGGGATATGACCGGATGATTCAAGAGATGTTGGCGGGCGATGAACTGACGCCGGAGGATCCGGATGTCTTGAGGGCGACGGGCTTTCTTGCGCGTAACTATTATCTCTTCAATCGCACCACGTGGTTGGATGGAACGATCGAGCATACGTCCAAGGCGTTTATGGGACTGACGATGAATTGTGCGAAGTGTCATGACCATAAGTATGATCCCTTGAGCCAGGAGGATTACTATCGTATGCGGGCGGTGTTTGAGCCTCATCAGATCCGTTTGGATTCGGTTGGAGGTGAATTGGATTTTGAGAAGGATGGTCTGCCCAGGGCTTTTGATGATCAGCCTGAAGCGGTAACTCATTTGTTCATCAAGGGGGATGAGAAACGTCCGGACAAATCGCGGGTTATCAAAGCGGGTGTGCCATCGCTGCTGCATGGTGAGGGCTTCAAGGTCAGACCGGTTCAGTTGCCACCTGTAGCTTACGCACCGGGAATTTCAGAAGAGGTTCTTAAGGCTCACCTGGGTAAGGCGGTAGCGGAAGTGAAGAAGGCGGAGGTGGCGCTTCATGCGGCTGGTAAGAATGCCTCTGTGCGCGAAGAGCAATTGACGCAGCCGTCGGTGTTGGCTCTGAACTTGGAATCGTCTGAGGAGCTGGATCGTGATTGGAAGCGTATGGGCGACAAGTGGCGGGTGGAGACTACTGCGTTGGTGCTTGATGAAGTGGCTACGGATCATTGGTTCCGATCGCGGAAATCATTGCCAGAGGATTTCCGGGCGGTGATGCGTTTCAAGACGACCGGAGGGAACAAGTGGAAGTCTGTCGGGATGCGATTTGATGTCTCAGAGGATGGGAAGAACTCGCACACGGTGTATGCGAGTGCGGTGAATGCAGGTCAGAAGGTGCAGGTGTCACATACGAAGGATGGCATGAACGCCTATCCTGCGGAGGGTAGAAGAACGATGGCGATTTCAGTGAATGAGGATCATACGTTTGATATCCGCGTGAAGGGGCATCGGATCAATGTGGTGTTCGATGGAGAGCTGGTGGTTTCGATGCGTCTGCCTCGGAGGATGAATGGCGGGTTGGAGTTGTTTGTGTTTGATGCAACGGCTGAAATTTATGAAGTTAATGTGTCGAAGCTGGATTCAGGGTTTGCTCTTGTCGATGAACTGAAGGCTCCTGTCTTGGATGTTCTGTCTGCTTCTGCCGACGTGGAGGCGCAGAGGCTGGCGGTGTTGCGGAAAGCAATGGAAGTGGCGGAAGCGAATTTGAAGACCGTGCAGGCGAAGGTGGATCACGGACGTGCGATGCGAAAGGGTGCCTCTGAGGATGAACTCAATAAACTCAAGGCGGAGGCTTTAAGGTTGGAGAATGCGTCAGCCCAGTTGGAGCGGGAGCAGAAGGTGAGCGATCTGGAGCTACGCATCGCATCGACCACTGAAGCGAAGAAGAAGGCGGCTTTAAATAAGGATCTGAAGAAGGCGATTGCTGCGCGTGACAAGAAGCAGGTGGTGAAGGAATTTGCATCGCTTGCGGGAAGTCTCAAATCACTGGAGACACCTGAACACAAGGCCGCAGATTATCCACCGGTATATGCTGCAGTCAGCACGGGGCGGCGACTGGCTTTTGCCAATTGGCTGGTGAATTCGAAGCATCCGTTGACGGCACGTGTGGCCGTGAATCACGTGTGGATGCGACACTTTGGAGAGCCATTGGTGGCGACCGTAGAGGACTTTGGGCGACTGGCACCCAAGCCACCATTGCAGGATCTGTTGGATTGGTTGGCTGCGGAGTTCATGGAATCAGGCTGGAGCTTTAAGCACCTTCATAGATTGATCTGCACCTCGGTGGCTTATCGCCGGGCAAGCAGTGAGGAGGGAATGCCTTCGTTGAACAGGGAGCGCGATCCTGAAAATCAGTTTTATTGGAAAGTGAATTCCACGAGGATGGAATCGCAGGTGTTGAGGGATGTGTTGCTGCAATTGGGTGGCACACTCGATCGCACGATGGGTGGTGCTTCACTGGATGCTGGATCGATCAAGGCGTCGGGGCGGAGGAGTCTTTACTTCAAGCACAGCCGCGATGATCAGAATCCATTCGTTTCACTATTCGATGATGCAGATATCATGGCGTGTTACCGTCGGGGCGAGAGTGTGGTGCCTCAACAGGCTTTGGCGCTTTCCAATAGTCAGTTGGCGTTGGAGGCATCTGCAGCGATAGAAATGCGATTGTTTCCTGATGACGTGGACGTGGCGTTTGGTGGCTGCATTGATCGTTTGTTTCAGCGTTTCATGGGGAGGCTGCCTTCGCCTGATGAACAGAAGGCTTGTCTTGAGTTCATGAGCCAGATTGCATCAATGAACGATGATCAAACGGCGAGGGATAGGATCACGCGTCGTCGACTGATACATGCCCTTTTGAATCACAATGATTTCATAACGATCAGATGAATCCGTTTCCGACATTCAATCGCAGGAGCATGCTTGGTGGTTTGAGCAGTGTGGCTCTGGCTTCCCTTATGCAGCGTGATGCGTTGGCTTCTGGTCATTTTGTGCCGGATGGTCTGACGCATCGGCAAGCCAAGGCGAAGAGTGTGATCTGGTTGTTCATGCGGGGCGGGGTGAGTCACATGGAGAGCTTTGATCCCAAGCCGGCATTGAATCGGTATCAGGGGAAATCGATCAACGAGACTCCGTTTGCACATGTGCAGGATCCAGAGCGTTTGAAGAATGTGCGTGTGGTGGTGGTGAATGATGCGAATGGTCAGCAGCGTAATAAAATTTATCCGCTTCAAGTGCCTTTCAAGAAGTATGGGCAATCAGGAATCGAGATCAGCGATTGGTTTCCACATATCGGATCTTGCGCCGATGATATTTCGTTTCTCAGAGGAATGTGGACCACGGATGACAACCATGGGGCACAGGTTCAGTTTCATTCTGGGCGTCATGTCCTAGATGGTCGTCATCCCACAATCGGCGCATGGGTGAATTACGGACTTGGGTCGCTGAATGACCATCTGCCTCAGTTCATTGGGATGGGCCCGCGCTTCTTTGACCGCAAGGATGGGCACTACCTTGGGCCTGCTCATGATGCGGTGAATCTGAAGATGGATCTCAAGGAGCCGTTGCCATTTGCTGCGCCTCAGCAGTCTTGGCCAAAGAACGAGCAACGCCTCGGGTTCGACCTAGTGAATCAGTTGAATCGATTGTCGCAAAAATCGCATCCACATGATCAGGCGTTGGAGGCACGCATTCGTTCGTATGAACTGGCATTTCACATGCAGGAGGCTGTTCCGGAGGCAATGAAGCTTGAGTCGGAATCCGTTGAGACACGACGGCTTTACGGCTTGGAGAACAGCAAGACAAAGAGCTTTGGAAGTCAGCTTCTGGCTGCACGACGTTTTGTGGAACGCGGTATTCGTTTCATTCAAATCATGCACGGCGGCGGTGCTGCTGGAGCATGGGATGCTCATAAGGGACTGAAGGCCAATCACACCAATCTGGCAGGGCAGGTGGATCAACCGATTGCCGGATTGCTCAAAGATCTGAAGCGCCGCGGGATGCTAGATGAAACCATCGTGGTGTTCGCGACGGAGTTCGGGCGGACGCCGGGCTCACAAGGCACGGACGGAAGAGACCATCATCCGTTTGGATTCTCTGTCTGGATGGCTGGCGGAGGGATCAAGGGAGGCGTGGCCCACGGTGCTACTGATGAAATCGGATTTCATGCAGTGGAGGGACGTCATTACGTCACGGATGTGCATGCGACGCTCTTGAATCAATTGGGATTGAATCACCGCTCATTGGAGGTGCCGGGGCACAAGCGGTTGGAGAAAGACTTTGGGGAAGTGATCCGGCCGATCTTGGCCTGAATTTCAGGGGCTCCCTTAGAGCGTGTCTGACTCTGGATCCTCTTCATCGAAGAGTGTCAACTCAGGAGAGTCTAAAGGGACGTCCATCTGTTCCAACTCGTAGAGGGAAGGTGTTTGTTCGAGTTCTTCGAATGGTGCCTTTTCCAAAATGATATCGCCTTCCTGGACTCCCGAGAGGATTTGGATTTTCTCGTCGTTGTGAAGACCGACTTCCACCGGTGTTTCGACGATCTCACCATCCTTGTAGGCATAGACGACTTTTTGGCCGGCAGATGTGGTGATCGCTTCGATAGGGACGATGAGGACATCCTTCAGATCTGCGATGGCGATGTCGATCTCGGCATTCATGCCGGGCATGGCATCTGGGATTGTGTCGTTAATGGTGACCTCGGTCTTGTAGACGCGGAGGTTGGGTTGGTAGTAGGAACGACTGGTGTCTGGAACCAAGCTTACCTTGGAAAGTACACCTTCAAATGTCTCGCCCGGATATGAATCGAGAGTGATGTTTGCTTTCTGGCCAACGCTCAGGTGGTGGATCATGGTTTCGTGAACTGAGAACTTCACCTTCAGTTCGGAGAAATCGGGAATCAATGCCAGCTCCTGCTGCCAGTAGACGCGTGTGCCTTCTTCGATCATGCCTCGGCTGGATGAATACCTGCTTTGAGGGAAGACCAGCATGCCATCGCGTGTGGCGTAAATCTTGGTGGCTTGCATCTGCTCTTCATACCATCGGAGAATCTGGCTGTAGTATTTGTAGCGCTGTTCGCGACTGCGGACATTGGATTTCTCGATGGCCAGATTTCTGGTGGTTTCGAAACCGATGCGTTCCAGATCGGCTGTGGCTTCTTCGAGAGCGCGTCTGAATTTCTTCACTTTGACGGGGTAATCGTATTTCACCGCCATTTCCCGTTTCGTTTCCATCCGTTCCAATTGGTTTACAAGCTGAGTCACGGTCATGGATTTTTTCTCCACTGATGAACGGGTTTCAAATCCACTTTCCAAGAATTGCTGTGAGAATTTGAGTTCCTCTTTTGCCAAGAGGAGCTTCTCACGGGTCTCAGTGATCGTACGATCGTAGTCCTTGAGAGCCAGTGGCCATGTGCCTTCCTCGTATTGGTTGAGGTCCAGAGCGGCGAATTCGAGAACCAGTTTGGCTGCTCGAAGGCCTGCTTCTATCTCACTGCGCTCGATCTCCATACGTTCGCGAGCTTGCTCCAATTTGAATTTCGCGTCTTCTACAGTGACTTTGTATTTGTCGTAGCGGTCATCGATCTCGGAATCGTCCAATTCCATGATGAGGTCGCCCTTCTTGACCTGTGTTCCCTCTGGGAGAACGAAGATAACCTTGGTGCTGTAACGATAATCATTGACGATTGCGTAAGGATTTACGGCTTTTACGTCTCCTTCTTCCTCGACGGCGATCCTCAGGTTTCCTTTGGCAACGGTAATGGTATTAGGGGGCTGCTCCTTGGGGGATGCAGCGAAGGCCAGTCCGATCAGGGCAATAGCGCCCAGAACTCCCAGGCCTAGGAGCCAGTTGCTGAGGTTGAACTTCTGTTTTTGAGAATTAGGCACGTCGATGTCTGAGTATAGGGACCGAACTGTGAATGGTCACATATCGGCCTAAACCTGTGATTCGTCCAGCTGACGACGCATTAAGCAAGGAACTATTCATTCATGTTTTTGGAGTCAAGTGAGGGGAATTCATCGAAATGATCAATAAATGGAACAAATTTGACGCTAAACAAAGGTGTGATTCATGGACATTTGGTGAAACCTCGTACACTGTCCGCCCGCGATTCAAAGTCGCCTACTGATATGGAGCATCATTTTGTTTTAAGTAAGATCGTGGCCACTCTGGGCCCTGCAACTTCCAGCCCTGAAAAGATCGCTGGATTGGTGGAAGCAGGAGCTCGGGTATTCCGCGTCAATTTCTCGCATGGCACTTTTGATGAGTTTCGAGCGCTTTTGGACTGCGTCCGGGTCGCCTCAACTCTGACGGATCGATACATCGCTGTTCTTGGTGATCTCTCTGGTCCAAAGATCCGGATCGATAAGGTCGTCGAAGGTGGCATCATCCTTGAAGATGGAGAGAAGGTCATCATTCGCGGTGAAAAGCGCGTGGCTGAGCCGGCTGCCGAAGGTGAGTCTGTCGTGCTGGGAACCAATCGCAGCGACTTCGTAAGAGATGTCAAAGTAGGACAGCGTGTTTTTATCGACGATGGCAACCTGCAGCTGACCTGTTTGGATGAGGGAACAGCGGATCAGGAGATTCCAGAAATCGTTTGTGAGGTGATTCATGGAGGCAAAGTGACCTCTGGAAAGGGAGTGAACCTTCCTGATACCGATCTTTCACTTCCGTCCCTGACCGATTGGGATATTGAGTGCTTGGAGTTCGCTGTTGAAGCAGGATTTGATTACCTGGCTCTCAGCTTTGTCCGAACGGCAGAGGATGTGCGTGACCTGAAGTCGAGGCTTAGGGATCTTGGCGCTCGTCCTTCCATGCCGAAGAAGGGCGCTGAGAAGGAAGGTGAGTATTTCAGTCAGTATGGGAGTGGTGAACGTGAGTTTATCCCTGTCGTAGCGAAGATTGAGAAGCCGCAAGCCATGGAATGTCTTGATGAGATCGTTGAGGAAACGGATATCGTCATGGTGGCCCGTGGTGACCTGGGTGTGGAAATGAACGTTGCTGAAGTGCCTGTCTGTCAGAAGCGTATCATCCGTTCCTGTCAGCAACATGGTAAGCCAGTGATCGTGGCGACACAGATGCTGCAAAGCATGGTTGATGCCCCGGTGCCAACGCGTGCAGAGGCATCCGACGTGGCCAATGCCATCTTCGAAGGCGCAGATGCCGTCATGCTCTCAGGTGAGACGGCTGTAGGCAGGCATCCGGAAAAGGCAGTCCAGACCATGAGGCGGATTGCCAAGGAGATGAACAACTACATCCTGGAAGAGAAGATTTCTTTCGATGCATGTGCACCAAGGTTCTCCAAGTACCGTTCTGCGTCCTTGGCCAGAGGGGTGAAGTCCATTGTCAGCAACATGAATGCGACCTTGATCGTCATGTGGTCCCAGCACGCGGGCGGGGCGAGCTACATGGCGCAGAACAAACTTCCAGTGCCAATTGTCGCGTTTAGCTCGAACCCGGCAGCACTTCGTCGCATGTCTGTGTTGTATGGAGTGGTTCCAAGATTCATGGATTCACCGGAAGGCGCAGAAGAGTTCGTGTCTCAGGTAGATGAGATGGTGCTGAATCATGGCTGGGCCGAAAAGGGTGATGCGATCATCATGGTCATGGGGGAGCCCTTCGGTCAGGCAGGTGTCACCAACAACATCCGCGTGCATTACGTAGGCGATATTTAGAGAATTCCATTCAATACATAAGTAACATTATTTGTTTGCTTATGTTTAAAAGAGGTGTTCATTCTTCACCCGTCTTATGAGCGAAGAACAGATGAGCGATTCCAGATTACGTAGTGTCCTAAAGGGGCTCACGTGGAGGTGTTTGGCTACAGCGACCACTGTCTTGATAGCTTGGATTGTTTTTGATGATGCGAAACGGGCACTTCAAGTAGGTGGGATTGAGTTCATTACCAAATTTTTCGTCTACTACTTCCATGAAAGAGCATGGGCCAAGGTGCCTTTGGGGACCGTTCGAAAGATCAGTGGCGCAAAAGAAGGCTAAAAGACCAGTCGGTTCTTGAGCCAGAAGCGGGGCAGGTGACACTGTCTGTGGCGACGGATCTATCTGCTCTTATCATGGCCGAGAAAAACATCGTTTATTTCGATTTGGAAACCCAGAAGTCTGCTGACGATGTCGGTGGTTGGGATAAAATCCGGGACATGCGCTTGAGCGTGGGTGTGACCTACAGCACGAAGCGCGAGGGGTACATGGTCTATCCGGAAGAGAAGGTGGATGACTTGATCGAAGAGCTGATGAAGGCAGACCTGATCGTGGGTTTCAACAATCTGCGTTTCGATAACGAGGTGCTGGCTGGTTATACCCCTTATGATTTTTCCATGATTCCGACCTTGGACATGCTGGTCTACCTGCGTGAAAAGCTGAAGCATCGTCTTTCTCTGGATGCAATCGCTGAGGCGTCGCTGGGTGTGCAGAAGACTTCAGAGGGGCTTCAGGCTGTCGAGTGGTACCGGGAAGGGAAGCTATTCGAAATTGCTGAGTACTGTTGCTTCGATGTGAAAATCACCAAGATGGTTCACGAATACGGTGTGAAGTACAAACAACTCTTCTACAAGAATCGCTTTGGTGCGGATCAGATGGTTCCGGTCGAATGGTAGAGAAGGGAGCCGGGTTATCGGCGGGTGGCTGAAAGTGCCGTGTTGGCGCGCTTCAGCTTCTTGGAAAGGTCCTTTGCAATATTCTGCATGACCACCATACCCAGATGTGGCTCGCGTTGAACGAGGTCGTTGAAATTGGCGCGTTGAACCACGAGCAGAATGCTTGGTCGATCAGCCTGAGCCAGAGCCACACGGGCGGAGCCATCAAGGAAGGACTGTTCGCCGAAGATCTGACCATCGGTTAGAGAAGCAACGGGTTGGCTGCCCTCCTCCAAGAGAATATCGATCTTTCCACGCATCACGACAAAGGCTTCGTTGCCTTGTTCTCCCTTGTTGAAGACTTTTTCTGCAGGTCGGTAGAGCTTCTGAGTGAACAGGCGGGCTATCTTTCTCAATTCTCCATCGCCAAGTCCTTCAAAAATTGGAAGGCCCCTGAGGAGGTTGATGATGGCGACGCCTGTCTTCTGGTCTTGGAAGTTGTAACCGACGACTTTGACCACTGTTTCTGCATGGCTCGTCAGATCGATGTTGTCCAAGGAGTAGCTGGTATTCAGCTTCACCATCTTGATCACATCGACATGGTAGCCATCGTTGCTGGCAAAGGCAGGCATGTAGGAAACTGGAACAAATCCTATCTGCTCGGCGCTCTTGATGAGCCTTGGTGCCGTGCTCAAGATATCCATCTCGACGAAGACGGCACTCAATTCTTCCTGCGCTGTTACGACTGCATGTTGTAACATGCCTCCCATAGACAGGTCGTCTATCGAAAATGCATCGGTGATGCGGACACAACGGTCCATTTCATCGAAGTAATACGAAATACCAGCAACGACCTTGGTCTCTCTCTTGGCGAGGCTGGCCTTGATTTCAGGGGATCCTCCCACACGCATGAAGCCATAGCCCAAGTGGAATGCGCCTGAAATTTCTTTTGGAGGGTTGGAAGATGCGACCTGCATTTTCCAGAGATCGAATTCGTCAGACGGGACTTCGCTGCACTCGACCTCGGTCTTTAGTGGGTAGCCGGTGATACCATCACGAATGAGGGATGGTGGCCTCATGTCGCAATTGGTCAGCGAAGTGGTTGCCAGTTCTCCTGTTTGAGGCAGGCTCTCTGACATGGGGAGTCGATCTTCTGGTCCTACTTTCGCCGGACGAACGTAGAAAAGTACACCTTCTCGAGATCTGTGCAGATGCTTCAGTGGCTGGTATCCGACACAGACATAGCCTGATTTCTCGAAAACGATCTGCAGCTTGTTGTCAGATGCCAAGACTCTTGTGACGATCATCTCCCTGTTCTCAGGGTCTTGCTCGGCTACGTGAGCCAAAAGAGCTTCTGCGGAGCCGTCGGAGTAGGCTTCCTCCACAAAGATCTCTCTTGCGAGATTGATTACCGGAGTTTCAGGTGATGGGAAAGGAGCCAGAATGCTGACAGACCCGACGATCATCCCGTCTTTTTCAGCTACCCATGTCTTGGTGGTTTCGTTGTCACCAAGCTCCTGCATTATCCATGCAGGGTCGTAGATTTCTTTCGTGGGATGGTCGTCTCCGATCGCGTTCTTTAGAAGACTCAGCCAAGAAGGAGCGTCGTCTGGTGTGGAAGGACGTATGTTCAGAGACATGAGGAAGACGGTGTTAGATCACTTACCAATCAAAATGCCCTCCATATTGGGAGGATGGTGCCCACGACAGGACTTGAACCTGTACGATATTACTATCACTAGCACCTGAAGCTAGCGCGTCTGCCAATTCCGCCACGTGGGCAACGTATTTAGACAATCAACATTGACTGACACTCTTCTCATCTTGGCTACGTATCAACGGATCCATTTTGAGGCGGCAGAGGCGCTAGATAGCCAAAACAACCACTGTGGTGCAAGAGCAAAACGGCTTTTGATTGAGGAAGTTATCGAATCAAGAATCGAGAGGCTCAAAATGGGAGGAATGCGGTGCGTGTGCGCGACTCACACATGTGTGTGGATTTCACGCGCAATGAGTGAGCAGCGCGCAGTTTTCCGTGGTGCAAAATTCATGAAACACGTTTTTAAAGGGAAAATGCATGTATCAGAAGGTTGGCATGAGCGTTGCTTAATCGAATGTCAATTGTTTCTACATTGACACTTTCGGCGGTCGGCTTTTATACCGCTCCCCGATCAACCCAAAAGAACCAACATGATCCAACAATCACGCAAAACTAAAAAAGGCGCGTTCACACTCATCGAGCTTCTCGTTGTGATCGCGATTATCGCTATTCTCGCAAGTATGCTTCTGCCAGCTCTGGCCAAAGCCAAAGCACGTGCACAGCGCATCAAATGTGTCGGTAACCTCAAACAGGTCGGGCTTGCATTCCGCATCTTCTCAAGTGAGCACGACAACCTGCTCCCTTATGATACTCCTGATCTCTACCTATATGGTCGTCAAAACAATCCTGCAGGAAATCATGGTAGTAACCCAATCATCTACCAGAACCAAGCTGTTCGTACTTGGATGATCTTTCAGGTAATGTCCAATGAATTGGCTTCTCCTAAGGTGCTCGTCTGCCCTGCTGACGTAACTCGTATTAACAACGAGGCTGATCACTTCCGTCAGGATGCTTCACAAGCCACTCCTTACGATACCTTTGGTAACCAAGCTACTTCCTACTTCATCGGAGTGCGCGCTACCGAGACTCGCCCTCAAGCGGTTATTTCTGGTGATCGTAACGTAGGTCAGACTGCTGACGAAGATGGTGATGTCGTCGTAGGCCCGGACGTTATGGACGTCAATCAAACCGACCGTGTTTGGGTTAATGGCCCGAATCAGAGCACAAACTCCATCCATGGTTCCCAAGGTAACTTGGGGATGGCTGATGGTTCTGTTCAGCAGGTAAGCGTTTTGAAGCTTTCTGAAGTGTTCGACACTGTTCGCACCACTTATGGAACAAATGCCGCTGCATATGTGTTCCCTAACCAATTGTAATCTCTCTTGAGATGTCTTTGAGGCGCCTGGTTTTCCAGGCGCCTCTTTTTTTTTGCCTGTTCATGAAATCGCATACGAAGGAATTGTGGTTCGATGTCAATGGACGTCGGGCCTTTATTAATATCACTCCTGATGTTGCTGCCCTTGTCGGTGAAAGTGGTGTGCAGGAGGGATTGTGCCTGGTGAATGCCATGCATATTAGTGCGTCTGTCTTCATCAATGACGACGAATCAGGGTTGCATCGTGACTATGACAAGTGGTTGGAGAGGCTCGCTCCGCATGCGCCCATTGATCAGTATCGGCATAATGACACAGGTGAGGATAATGCCGATGCTCACATGAAACGTCAGATCATGGGCAGGGAAGTGGTCGTAGCGATCACTGAAGGCCAACTGCATTTTGGTCCATGGGAACAGATTTTCTATGGAGAGTTCGACGGAAATCGTCGCAAGCGCGTCTTGGTGAAGATCATTGGAGAGTGATTTTCCTTTGAGTTCTTAAGGTGCTTTGGTCTGATTTCGGCCGATGGATCCCAAGCCTCAGACTTCAGTTTCAGAGACTTCCCCAAGCGAAGTCGAATTGACGGTGGTTATGCCGTGTTTGAATGAGGCTGAAACCTTGGCTGTGTGCATCCGCAAAGCGATGGGCTTTTTCGAGAAGCACGGAGTTCAGGGGGAAGTGGTCATCGCGGATAATGGAAGCACCGATGGCTCACAGAAAATTGCAGTCGAGGAAGGTGCGAGAGTTGTTGATGTCGAAGCCAAGGGCTATGGCAGTGCATTGAGAGGTGGGATTGAGTCGGCGAAAGGGACCTATGTCATCATGGCCGATTCGGATGACAGCTATGATTTTTCCGATCTCATGCCTTTCCTTGAATCACTCCGAGCTGGATCGGATCTCGTTATGGGGAATCGTTTTCGAGGAGGGATCAAGAAAGGGGCTATGCCTCCGTTGCACCGCTATCTTGGAAATCCTGTTTTAACGGCGATTGGTCGCGTGTTTTTCAGAAGCAAGGCTGGTGACTTTCACTGTGGTTTGCGTGGCTTCAGCAAAGAAGCATTTTATCGGATGGAATTGCGAACGACTGGAATGGAGTTCGCCAGCGAAATGGTTGTCAAAGCGACATTGAAGGGCATGAAGATTGAGGAAGTCCCGACAACGCTTTCACCAGATGGGCGCAGTAGACCACCTCATTTGAGAAGCTGGAGAGATGGATGGCGGCATCTCCGTTTCATGCTCCTTTATAGTCCGCGTTGGTTGTTTCTTTATCCAGGGCTGGTTCTGGCTCTGATGGGAACAGGCCTAGGTGTGGCGTTGTTGCCAGGTCCTTTACAAGTGGGAGGTGTGACATTGGATGTGCATTCCTTGGTCTATGCTTCTGCAATGGTGTTGATTGGATTCCAATCGGTTTTGTTTGCCATGTTCACCAAGGTCTTTGCTGTGACTGAGGGACTGCTGCCAGAGGATAAGAAATTTCTACGGATCTTTGACTACATCTCTTTGGAAACCGGTCTTGTGGTTGGGTTGCTTCTGATCATGGCTGGGCTGGGCGGCACGATCGCCGCAGTGACCCAGTGGAGTTCGGTTTCATTTAGGGATCTTCAGCCCACTCAGGTTTTGAGGTTGGTGATTCCGTCAGCCACATCACTTGCCTTGGGTTGTCAGATCATGTTGGCCAGCTTCTTTCTTAGCGTTTTAGGCATGAAAAGGACATGAGCGTTGTCGGCAGCATTCATGAAAAGCACGTGTTTGGCAGACGCATCCGTGTGCTGTCTAAGCATCTGATAGAAGTCCTTCCTAAGAATGCCAAGGTTCTGGATGTCGGTTGTGGTGATGGTAGTCTTGGAAACCTGATCATGAATCAACGACCGGACCTCGAATTGCGAGGTATCGATGTGTTGGTTCGCGAGAAGACAGCCATTCCGGTCACCACTTTTGATGGAGAGGTAATTCCTTTTGATGATGATGCGTTTGACGTGGTGATGTTTGTGGATGTGCTCCATCACACGGACGATCCGGCAGTTCTATTGAGGGAGGCTGATCGTGTCGCATCTCAAGCGGTGGTGATCAAAGATCATTTGAAAAACGGCTTTCTCGCTGGTCCTACCCTGCGATTCATGGATTGGGTAGGGAATGCACATCATGGAGTCGTGCTTCCTTACAACTACTGGCGATTGAACCAATGGCAGACTGCTTTTGAACAGCTCCACTGGCGACGGGATGAATGGCGGGTGAATCTGGGACTGTATCCATGGCCTGCCTCGTGGTTGTTTGGAAGGGGACTGCACTTCATTGGACGATTTAACGTAAAGGGGAGTCATGAATGAGACTCAGTCGGGCAAGGGAGCAGAGTTCATCAAGAGTCTGCTGGCGGATCGGTTCCTCCAGTGCGTTTTTGTTGCGCAGGTAGGATTACTGTTCCTGGTTGCCAGGCAGAATATGGATGCCCTCAATACTGACGGGATTGCTTACATGCAGATTGCCCAGCACTGGGCAGATGGAAACAGAGATTTGGCTGTCTCCGGATATTGGGGGCCGCTGTTGAGCTGGCTGATGGTTCCCTTGGTTGAATCGGGTATGCCATTGATGGAAGCCGCGAGGGTTGTGATGGGATTCAGTGGTGGCTTGTTTTTCTTGTCTGTCGCCTTGTTGTTCAAGGTGATGAACCTTTCCCAACGCGACTTCAGATGTGGCCTTGTGATCACGGCTGCGATGGGTGTTTTCTGGTCAATTCGAAATGTGACGCCAGATCTCTTGCTGACTGCGTTGACGAGCCTTGGTTTGTCGGGACTGTTGATGCTGTTTCGAACTGGGTCGCGGTATTGGTTGGTCTTTGGGTCAGTTTCATGGGCGATGGCTTATATGACCAAAGCTGTGGCGCTGCCATGGCTGGTATTGACGCTTGTTGCAGCTGGGGTTGTTGCATGGTGGTATAAACGCGATTTACGTGAGACAGGTCTTCAGTCGGGCAAGGTTCTTGGATTGGTGATCCTGCTTTGCGCTCCTTGGATGGTGGTATTGTCTTCTCACTATGGGCAGTTCGTTTTCTCAACGAGCGGTAAGATTAATCACTCCATTGCAGGGCCGTCTGATGTGGAGCGGTATCATCCGTTTGCGCGAACATTTCACGAGCCAGAGACAGGTAGAGTGAGTTCATGGGAAGATCCAGACATTGATGAATATGCCCATTGGTCCCCATTTGATGGGGCGGAAGAAATGAAGCATCAGATAGGTTTGGTGATGAGTAATGTCCCCAAGGTTTTGATCTTGTTCTGCGGTGTAAATTTTTCTGTGTTGCTGCGTTCAGGAGGTGAACTGGGCCCGGGAGATCTGCCTGCATTGATACCTGGGTTTGACCTGCTCTACGTGGCATTGGCGGCTCTGGTGTTGTCTGCGCTTGGTGCTTGGAAACGGAAAGGAGAATGGGATGAATCCGTTCTTCTGGTGAGCTTGCTAGGTTTGGTGGGAATGTATCTTCCGATGTTTCTTCTCCCTTATGAACAGCGCTATTTTTATCCGGTTTTTCCGATCGTCTGGATTCTTTTTTCAAAGCAACTCAGTCGATTGTTGGAGTCTGAAAAACTGAATGAGAAGAAGCGTTTTTTGATTCAGAGATTTGCCATCGGTTCATGGGGGCTTCCCACGTTGATCTGGCTGATGGCTGCCATGGTTGGGATTCCCAATGTTGCATCCTTTCATGCCCAGCGTCTTGCCGGTGCCATGGAGGATGCCGGGCTTGAAGGCCGCGTCGCTGGGAGCGCTCGTGTGCAGGGTGGAAGAGCAGGGATGTATGCTGCGTTCCTCATCGGTCAGCCGTGGTGCGGCGATCAATTATATGCGGGACCTGATTCCTTTGCTGAGAGTCCCGCTGATTGGGTGGTGGTGATCAGGGGAACAGATCGCGACTTGGCTCTGTCCAATTCGCCAATGTGGATCTCGATTGATCCGATGCTTCTATCCAAGGAGTGGAATCCTGAAGAAGAACTGCTGAAGGTCTATGGGCGAAGAGCTCAAGCGAGCCCGCGGTAGCGTCTCCAGCCCCATTCAGTCACCAAGACGAGCAGGCCAAGTAGGAATACGTAGGGCGTATGCCAGACCGGAGTGCTGAAGGTCTCGGTTACGGGGGCTTTCTTGGAAGGCAGGGAACCAGCCAATGCGTTTAGTCCACTGACCGTCACCATTTCACCTCCGGTAGAGGATGCGATGCTTTCTAAGAGCGAGCGGTTGGGACTCAGGTCCTTATACTCTTCAGCTGCAGGGTCAGATGCCCAACCGATTTCAGAACTGCCGATTTCGATGCCGTCTTCATCAGTTGCCTTGATGGATGCGCGGTAGCCTCCCTGAGATCGAGGGACAAACGTTGATTCAAACCAGCCGGCTTCTTCGGCTGATGGCTGAAGTTCTAGTTTGACTGCTGCATTGGTGCTTCCGGTCTTGCCGAAAAGCATGGGTTGAATCTCGGCTGTGACGTTGGCGTTATCCATCGGGCTGAATTCCTTGTCCTTCAGATGCGCGCGAATGAGCACGGATTGATTGGCATCGCCGGGAATGGGATTTGCCTCCAAGTGTATGCGATGTTTGACGTCTGCAGTCAGCCAGCGGAGTGTCTGTCTCCACGTTCTTTCCAGATCAGATTTGTCGCCCTCCTTCTTGTGCATTCCCCAGCGCCACAAGTCACCCACGGTCAACGCAGCCGATTTTCCGTTTCCGAAAGGCTGCATCACCATTCCAGGAAAGCTGTCGCTGACTCCATCTTGTAGGAGGCTGACAACGGTAGCCGCGGGTTTGATGCTGGTTGTCCGGTTTACGACACCGAAAAGGGGCATGGCAGTCAGTCTTTCAATCTCTTCAGGCTCGTTGTCTCTCAGGCGGGCCCATGGAAGCAGCCAGCCTTCTCGGGAGAGATCCATGCGCATGTCCTCGTCGGTCTGGCCTGATGGCAATTGGTCCAGATAGAGTGGCAGCACATCTCCGATAGGTGTTCCTGAATAGCGGCCTTGAGCCAGTGATTGTTGACCACCAAGCATGAGGAGCCCTCCTCCGCGAATGGAAACGAAGTCTTTGATGAGATTCATCTGAAAGCGCGAAAAGAATGCAGATTCCAGATCATCCAGAACGATGGCATGAAACTGGAAAAGATCCTCCGCCTTCTTTGGGAAACCATCCCTCAACTCGGATGCATCGCGGACGTTCATCCTGACAAGGACGGGTTGATCATAGCGCTGGGTTTCCTCATCTACTTTGTCAAAGCCTCGGAACAACGGGTTGCTGCTTTCGCCGGCGCGTCCTTTGAACTCGAACTTGGCTTCACGCTTGGCCACGCGGATCAATCCGGTGAGCTCAAGTTGTGATTCCGTCTCCAGCGCCCGATGCAGGAACTTGTATTCCCAGTTGGGTCGTCCAGAAATGTAGAGGATGCGTTTGGCTCCTGTGCCACGGTCGACGATGATGATCTGCTGGTTGTTTGCCAGAGTGACCTCACGGCTTTTTCCATCAGTTTCCAATGCCTTGGGTTCATCGGCCAATCTGACCTGTGCCTGGTAGAAGGAGATGCCGAGCTTTTCAGGAGCGAGCTCGAAACGCAGAACAGCGCTTCCATCTGCGGTAAGCGGCGTTTGTTGGTTGGCGGCAGTTTCTCCTTTTTTATCGATGAGTGACACGTGCGCGCTTTCGCCCAGCAGCCCGTTGGAGGCAAGTCTGATGGTGACTCTGACGGGGGCATCTTCAAAAGCAGTCTGGGACACACTGACCTGCTCAATGGAAAGGTCCTTGAGATCCTGATCGCTTCCGATCAACGCAGGATAGACCGGTGCCAATCCGTTCAGATCACCCAGAGACTCGCTGGTGTAATCAGTGGCAGATCCATCGCTCAGGACCACAACTCCGGCCAGAGGTCTGGTTTTGAAGCGCTCTTTGAGATCCTTCAGCGATGTCATTAGAGCGCTGGATGGACCATTGAAGTCTAGGTCTGAGAAATCGTGTGAAGATCTGAGTTGGGAATCGAAGGTGTATCGCCGGAGCTGAAAGTCGTTCCCAATCTCGCTCTGCCATTGATTGTTCTCAGGATCCAGAAGATCGAGTGCCTGTTGGCTGCGCGCCTTGCCATTGGCTTCCTTGACCTTAAGGCTGCTGCTGTTGTCGACAAGGATGGCGAAGTAATTGGCCCCAGGTTTGGCTCGTTGTCCTGTCCACTGCGGCTCGAGTAGACATATGGCGAATAGAGCGATGCCCAGAAGCTTGAGAAAGGCGCATCCAAAACGCATCGGAACCGGCACGCCGAGGCGACTATAGCTCTTGATGAGGAGGAAGGCTGAGATGACCAATACCCCTACGGCTGGCCAGAGCCATTCCTTTCCTGCCAAGATGATGTTTGCCAATGCCATGCGTGTTGATAGTCAGTGCAGAATTTTTATGCTGCAACGTCAAAAGTGTGCTTGAGGTTTCATCTGAAGACGTACACTTTATCAGGCCCACGGGCGAGTGGCGAAATTGGTATACGCGCCAGATTTAGGTTCTGGTTCCTTTATCGGAGTGGAGGTTCGAGTCCTCTCTCGCCTACCACCTCTTTTTTTCTTCTTTTTCCTCCAACATCACCTGACATGTGGATTGGTCAAATCTGGCCTCGGTGCTAGCTTCTGTTCCGCATGGCATTTGAGTCCTATCAAGATTTTCTGGAACGCCTTGAGAAAGCAGGCGAACTGATCCGGATCACCCAACCAGTGGCCACTGAGCTGGAGATCACAGAGATTGCGGATCGGGAGATGAAGAAACCCGGCGGAGGCAAGGCGCTGTTGTTTGAGAAACCCACGGTTAATGGTGAGGTATCCCCGTTTCCTGTCGCCATCAACACCATGGGTTCGGATAAACGCATGGCCATGGTGCTGGGCGAGGAGTCTGTCGATGTCGTGGCGGACAAGCTTGGTGCCTTGGTCAAAGCCAAACCTCCATCCAGTCTTGGTGAAGCGATGAAGCTGTTGAGCACCGGGTTGGAGCTGCGTCATGCCCGCCCAAAGACCGTGAACTCCGGCCCGTGCAAGGATGTGATCCATCGGTTTGATGGAGAAGGGAGTTCAGAAAGTCAGGTGGAAGCCATCGCCCAGTCTCAAAAAGGCGTAGGTGTGGTTGAACTGTCGGATACGGATCCCCAGCCGCCTACACTACTTGATCTGCCGATTTTGAAATGTTGGCCCAAGGACGGGGGACGTTTTGTGACCTTGCCTTGCGTGATTACCAAAGACCCAGACACAGGAGAGCGAAACGTTGGGATGTATCGTGTGCAGGTCTATGACGATCAGACGACAGGCATGCACTGGCAGTTGCAAAAAGTCGCTGCCCGCCATGGAAAGCGTTACTACGAAACCGGCACCAAGATGCCCGTGACCATTGTGTTGGGCGGAGATCCTGTCTTTCCTTTTTGTGCCACCGCGCCTTTGCCGGATGGATTGGATGAATTCCTGTTGGCCGGATATCTTCGCAAGGACCGCATTCCCTTGGTCAAGTGTGAGACCAACGACCTGGAAGTGCCTGCTAATGCTGATTTTGTGATCGAGGGTTATATAGACCCTAAGGAAGAGCTGCGCGTGGAAGGTCCGTTTGGCGATCATACCGGTTACTATTCCTTGCCTGATCATTACCCGACCTTTCATGTCACTTGTATCACCCATCGTAAGAACGCGGTTTATCCGGCTACGATTGTAGGAATACCGCCGATGGAGGATTTCTATATGGGCACCGCCAGTGTTCGTATCTTTCTTCCGGTGATCAAAATGAACTTCCCGGAGATTGTGGATATTGCGCTTCCTGCTGAAGGTGTGTTTCACAATATGGTGGTTGTGAGCATCAAGAAGACCTATCCGCATCAGGCCTTCAAGATCATGAATGGTCTCTGGGGGATGGGGCAGATGATGTTTACCAAATACATGATCATCGTGGATGACGATGTGGACGTGCACAACACGAGCCAGGTGCTGTTCCGGCTCTGTGCCAATACGGAGCCCAAACGCGATACGGTGGTGACCAAAGGGCCGGCAGATGTGCTGGATCACGCGACCTCTGAATTTGGCTATGGAAGCAAGATGGGCTTTGATGCTACGCGTAAGCTTTCTGGTGAAGGCTTCGAACGTCCTTGGCCACCCATCATCGAAATGCCTCAGGCTGTGAAGGATCGTGTGGATGAGATCCTCAAAGATCAGCAGTGATGAATCGGCTGGTTTCCATAACTCCACCGTTGGCCAATGAGTCCTGATTGGTTACAAGCCTCCAAACACAAATCCCTTTTCCTGATTCATGTCCACTCCCTATAAAACGCTGTTTGTCTGCACTGGAAATTTCTACCGAAGCAGGTTGGCGGAACTGCTCTTCAATCATTACGCACAGGAGCAGGGACTGGATTGGACTGCTGATTCGAGAGGGCTTCTGGATCGACCTGGTCCAAGAGGGATTTCATCGTCGGTTGTGAAGTATCTTGAAGGCAGGGAGCTGGGGCATCTTGTTGAGAAACCTCGATCACCCAAGCCCATAAAGCTCGATCACTTCGAACAACATGGCGTGATCGTAGGGATGTGCCGCAAAGAGCACGCTTCGATGATGCTTACCCGCTTTGGTCAGATTCCGAGACTGTTGGAGGAGAAGGGGATTCTTCGCTATTGGAACGTCGATGATCTGCCGTCGGCTTCGCATATTGAGGGAGGTTTGATGCACCGGTTGAAGACCGCCTTCAATGATTCAGATCATATCGGCCAGCGTGAAGAGAGCGGATGCGAGCACATCGACTTCGCCGTTCAGGCCTTGGTGTCCCAGTTGGGGAAGGCGTGACCTACTTGCCTTTGATGGCGTGCAGTCTTTCGTAGGTCCGGATAAACATCGTGTCCTTTGAAAATGCCGGCGTTGTGTGGCATGTCTCGCGGAGGTTGTATTCGCCTACTTTTTCGAACGTATTATTCGCAGCCATCATGAAGACCATCCCACGCTTGTTGACTGCGACGAGCTTGTCGTTGGCCAATACTGGTGAGCCAAAGTATTCGCCTGAGGTTCGTTCACTCCAGAGCACTTCACCTGTCTTGGCCTTGGCGCAGGAGACGATTCCCTGATCGTTCCAGAGAAAGACATGTCCATTGGCGTAGATGGGTGTCGGGATGTGTGGAACGGAGCGTTCAATCCGCCAGACCTCTTCCGTTTTCCCTGTCTTGGGATTATGTCGGATCGCTACCGCGTGCTTGAGCTTGGTTACAAATCCGCAAGTTCCTAGAACCAGATCATCAAAGACAATAGGGGATCCAATGGCTCGTTCGTTGGCTGGTTTGCCAAAGACGTCCATCTCCCAAATCTGACTGCCTGTCTTTGGATTGAGTGATGTGATGCCATGCTGCCAGTTGGTGAAGATCACTTCCTCTTCCTTACCGGGCTTGTAGATCACTGGCGCGGAATAGGTGAGTCTCAGGCTGTTCCTTGGTGTCTTCCAAAGGACTTCTCCGGTCTTTGCTTTCAGCGCGACGAGGAAGCTGTCTCCATCCTGATCGTTGTTGAGATAGACCGTTCCTTTATGAACCACAGGAGACGCTCCGAATCCATGTCCACCTTTGACCGGTCCAAGATCCGACGTCCATACCGTTTCGCCTGAATGCGTCATTGCCGAGATGGTAAGACGCTTCTGAGTTCCCCATGAAAAATAGACGCGTTCCGAATCTGCAGCAGGGGTGGACGAAGCCAGGCTGTTGTACCGATGATGCTTGTTCTTCTGATCGGGGAAACTGCGTTGCCAGGCAATCGATCCATCCTTGGCGTTCACGGAAATGGCAAAGCGCTCGCCTGATTCCTCATTTGCCGCCAAGAGAAAAACCTGATCGTCCCACACAATGGGTGACCCATGACCGACTGCTGGCAGATCAACGCTCCAGCGAAACGTATCTTCAGCCCACTCATTGGGAATAGCTACCTCACTGTGTCCAGATCCGTTTGGGCCACGAAATCGATTCCATTGGCCCTCTTCGGCGGCGAGAGAAAACCCGATCGAAATCGAGAAAAGGAGTGCAAGGCAGCGCTGGATCATGATGATGAGGGTAGGGTGAAGGCATGGGGAAGTCACAATCAGTTGTGGCTTCATCGGAGTATGGGAGTCGATGGGCCCTTCGGCTTCTTTCTCCGTGTCAGTGGAGACCTTCCTCTTCGTTAAGTTCTGCTAGTTGCTCTGATTGATCTGTCGAAGGGGCGGCTTCGGGATACGATCAACTAAGGGTAATACTGCTCGAAGTGTAGTCGGGACCAGTTGAAGAGAGTTGGTAAGCGGGGTGCTCTCAATCTGAGTTGCGTTAACTCAATCCAGTTCGCGGATGAAGATGTTTTTCCAACGCACGACAGCTCCAGGCCACCAGCGGGCTTTGCCGAGCCAGTGGTTCAGGTTGCTGTTGTGGACCTCAAGAGAGATGTGCCCTTTGCGTCCCATCATGGCTGCACAGGCTTCGGGGTCGTAGTCCTCCCAATCGATGTTGGCCATGTCGAGTTCTGCTATCTTCAATCCATTGACCCAGGTTGTAAGCTTGGGGATGCGACCCACACTACGAACCTTGATGGTGTTCCATTTACCCCATTTCCAGACCTTCAAAAAGTCTTCCACATCGGCGGCGTAGGTGAGTATGGCGCGTGTTTTTTTGTTGAGCTCGACGCGTTCGCCTGTGGGATCAGCTGCGATCATCTTGGTCGGGTTTCCGTCCTTGTCGTATTCGGCATCGATGGCGAAGGGCATTCCATGAACGCCGGCAATGCCGTTTCCGTAGAATCCTCCAATGCCTCCCTGAGGACGATGATCCACTAGAACCTGCATGCCGGGACTTCCTTCTGGAAGGGTGCGAATGAGGAACCCGCTGTCGGTCATCCAATCCGGTTTCATATCCATCACCAATTCGAAGTCGCCGAACTTTTCTTCGGAAACCAAATAGGCTCCCTTGCCGCTTCCGGGAGGTTCCTGCCCTCCGACGATGGCCCCGTCCTCGATGATCCAACGTCCCTTGTTCTGCTTCGCCTTCTTCAATGCATCTCCCTTGAGCTGCCACTTGAACTCGGCTCCCGGGTGGTGAGGGACCGGGATGCGGGCGTAAGCCTTCCACCCATCAAACGTCTTGCCGTCGAACAAACTTCTGAATCCTGCAGGGGGAGACTTGGGCTTGGACGGTTTGGATGGAACGTTGGTGATCGGGCCTCCACGTTTCTCCGGAGTAGTCTCGGCTTGAGGTTCAGGAGAGATGGAAGTGTTTGATGAGTGCGCTGTTACGTGATCGATGCTGATGTGTTTTTCGTCATAGGGGCCTTTGCCAAAGGCGGTGATCTGGATTTTGTTGATGTGCTTTAGGTCCGCTTTTTGGTTGGCCCAGGGAGGTTGTTTGAATCGCTGCAAGGGGGCGGTGAATTGCTTCCATTTTCCTATCTCGGATCCGATGGTGGAAAAGCCAAAGACACTTGCTTGGTCTACTTTGCTGTGAATCTGAAAATTGAATCCGCTTTCGATGTCGGTCTTGATCCAGAAACGAATTTCTCCGGCACTGGAAATATCCAGATCGGAAACGGCGAACCCTGTTCCAAAGTGACTGGATGCCTTGGCGGCCGGATCAATGAACGTCTTGGCGGCGAAGGTTCCTCCAGTATCAGGTGCATCTTCGACCAGTGAGATAGTTGACTTGTGCGTTCTGTTGTTGCCCTTGATGGAGTCGTTCGTTTCAAAATTCAGAAGGACATGTTCGTCTGGTTTGGACTCCTTGATCCGGATGTCGCGGAAAGCGACGGTGCAGCCCTTGCCGTGATCCTGTAGTGCGATCCATCCTTTTTTCCTGCTCAACTCCTTGTCCTTGTCGATGAGTGTGGCGAAATGAACGCCATTGATTCTTTGAATGAGGGTGTCGCCTTTGGCGATGATCTCCATGGTGTTCCATTCGTGTTCTTTGAAATGGGACTGGATCTCAGTGGTGTCTGCCATCTTGGTGTTCTTGCGGTTGCCTTGTTCGTCAATGAACGCCTTTTCTCCGGCAGTGCTCATGAGATGCCGTGCCTCGCGTTTAGGGTGATCCGCATCCAGAAGCGAATGGTGCCAGAGTCCCATGACTTTCTGTCTGGCGATTTCAACCTGATAGCCAAAGATCATGTGATCTCCCAAATCATCGCTGCGGACCTGAAGTCCTGAATTTCCCTCGTCCCAACGAAATTCCAGACGGAGCACGAAGTCCGCAGGTTCTCCACCTCGCCAGATGAGCCAGTTCTTTTCCTTGGATGTGCCGGTGCACCAGATTGCTCCATCGCGCACTTCCCATGCTCCGGGCTTGCCATCCCAACCCTTGAGATCGATGCCGTTGAAGATGGGGACGAAACCGCGTTCTTGAGCTTCTGCGGACTGGAGAGATGATTGGAAGCAGAGGAGGGCGGTCAACAGGCAACAAGTCGCGAGTGTGGCCACGTTTCTGGTGAAACCATCGTGGTTGGAGAAAGGAATTCGATTGTTTGAGCCAGTCATGAGTTCAGCTAAAAAAGGTGGAATGGTTCATAGAGACTAGAGTTGCGGGAATCGTCGGACAATGACGCAATCATGTCAGGGCTGCGCGGATGCGAGAAGATACACTCCGGGTTATTGCCCGTAGGATTCGTTGTACCACTTCAACCACAGTTTGCTGAGTTGTTTGACGGTATCAGGATGCCGGGAGGCGACATTGTTCATTTCAGTGATGTCTTTGCTCAGGTCGTATAGCTCCCAAGCGATGTTCGTCTTGGTCGAGGATTTTGACTTCTTGGAAAGGGACCGGGTGACGAGTTTCCAATTGCCATGTCTCACGGCGCCTCCTTTGCCATATTCGAAGAAGATGGGGTTTGATCGATTGGGTAGCGTGTTGGTTTTGAAGGCGGGCAGGAGACTTTCTCCCTGCATTGGAGTCACCTGGTGATTGTTGAACTGTTCTGGGTAGGGGGCGCCGGTGATATCCTGAATCGTGGCCATGATGTCTACAAAGTGAGTTGGCTGACGATTTAAGGCTCCTGTGTTGGAGATGACTTTGGGCCAGCGGGCGATGAATGGGGTGCGGATGCCTCCCTCGTGGCTGAGGTTTTTCCAGAATCGAAAAGGAGTGTTGGAGACATTGGCCCAGTCCTTCTGAAGGGACGCCCAGCGCGTGAGTGAGCCGATTTCGCCTCCACCTTCATTCACATTCTCGGAAGAGCAGCCGTTGTCTGATGCGAAGAGAATAAGTGTGTTGTCCTCCTCGCCGAGGTCAGTGATCTTTTTCAAGAGCTTGCCGACATTCTGATCTACGCGGTCGATCATGGCGGCATAGACCTGCATCCGGCGGGACTGGTCTTCTTTGATCTCAGAGTTCAGAGAATTCCAAGATCTGTGGGTTGGCTCGGAGAGCTTGGGTGGTGACTGGAAGAGCCCCATCTTTTTCTGGAGTTCGAATCGTGCGTTGCGAATGGCTTCGTAGCCTGCTTCGTAAACTCCATCGTATTTGGCGATGTCTTCAGGCCAGGCGTGGAGCGGATCATGAGGAGCTGTGTAGGAGACGTAGAGGAAGTAGGGTTTGTCTTCGTTCTTGTACTCTTCGAGAAAGTCGATGGCCCAGTTGGTGAAGTAGTCGGTTGTGTACCAATCGTTCTCCTTGGGAGTGTAGTAGGGGATCATCTTCTTGTCGTCGAAACAGTAGGCGCGTGTCTCTCCCTTCTTTCTGGCTGGAATGCCCTCACCTGGACGTTGCTCACCCGGGTTGAAGTGATTGGCGCTGCTTTTTCCGGGGCCGTAGTGGAATCCGTAGAAGCGATCAAATCCCCGATCATGGAGACTGACTGTTGAATGATGCTTGCCTACTGCGAGCGTGCGATAACCCCGCTGTCCAAGAAGTTCGGCGATGGTGATGGCGTTCTTGATTCCTCCTCTGGAATTTCTGCCCATGTTGCATTGCTGGGCATAGACTCCGGTCAACAGACTGGCTCTTGAAGGGAAACACTTTGAGGTGTTGTACATGCTGGTAAAGCGGAGGCCTTCTTGTGCCAGCTTGTCGAGATGAGGAGTTTGTATTTCGCCTCCGTAGCAACCTATGTCGGAGTAGCCCATGTCATCCACAAGGATCAGGACGATATTGGGCAATTGCTCTGTCTTGGTCTCTGCGTGTGCAGTGAACAGAGCCAGCGACACAACTGTTGCTGCGAGCCATCGGTAGAGGATCATTCGATGCCTTTGTAGAGCTTCAGCCAATCAATTTGAACAGTTCCGAAATCCTGTCCTTTGAAATCCACCTGTTGAATTTCGCGATCAGTTTGAAGTGTGATCATCGGATCGCGAATGATCTCCTTTCGTCCATTCACTTCGATGAGGATGGCGCCTTCCTTGATTTCGATTGTGAGGTCGTTCCATTTGTTGAGCGGAAAGAAGTCTCCTTCGATAAAGATTTTCTTCTTCTTCTGGAGAGTCAGTTTCGTCTGTTCTTTGCCGAATATGAACGAATTCACATGATGTCCGAGATCGAGCAGTGAACCACGATTTCTACCTTTTTCTGCAGTCTCGTTGTAGCGGACACGCATGCGTAGGACAAAGGCTTTGGGGACGGGCTTGAGGAAGATCACTGTCCGGGTGCCGTCATGGCTGTCGCCTTTGGCCTGCATGGCTTTTTGAAATTCCTTGGTTGCGGTAGAACCAGTGAGGACGCCATCCTTCACATTCCATCTTGAGGACTGGCGGATTTCCCATTGCTTGCCGACCTTGTGGGGGCCGCTTGTTTCGAAGGTGTCTTCATAGATCAACTTCGCAGACTTGAACAACTCCGGTTTGTAGTCTTCAGCGAGAGAGGTATGAGAGGAAAGAAATCCAAATGCGATGGCTGCGATGACGGTGAGAAAAGGTTTCTTTGAAAATGTCATGATTCGTTAAGAAAAGGGATGAATGGAGATGAAGATACGACTGGACTGTGGAAAATGCAGAAAAATTCGAATCGAAATGTTGTCCATTCAGGGAGTGAGGATACTAGCCTGTCGAAACCATGAAGAATTTCTCTCCAGCAGATCAGGCAGAGATGGTTCAGCTAGTTGCAGGTCGATTATATTCGAGTGTGGGAAATTCAGTGATCTTGAGCTTCACTAGGCGCTCCGAATGAAAACCATGCAAAGATACTCTGTCCGTACCGCGTTTCTGATCCTGTTGATTCTGGTGACGTTCTCAATGACGTCGTTGGCCAAGGATCGTCCAAATATCATCCTGATCATGGCCGACGATATCGGTGTTGAGGGAATCGGTAGTTATGGAGGCACGAGTTATAAGACCCCAGCGATAGACCGGTTGGCAAAGGAGGGGGTTCGTTTCACCCATGCCTACGCCCAGCCATTGTGCACGAACACACGTGTGCAGTTGATGACGGGACTCTACAACAACAGGAACTGGCTTTATTTCGGAACGCTGGATCCCAAGGTGAAGACCTTCGGTCACTATATGCAGGAGGCGGGATACAGTACCTGCATCGCCGGCAAGTGGCAGTTGCAGAGTTATGATCCTCCCAGTTATCCAGGTTCCCATTTACGACGTGGCAAAGGCATGAAGGTGACTGAAGCCGGGTTTGATGAATACAGCCTGTTTCATTCCTGGCACACAGAAGACAAAGGAACACGCTTCCGCGATCCGACGATTTTCGAGAATGGTAAGTTGTTGAACGACCTCAAAGGAAAGTATGGCCCGGACCATTGGGTGGATTTCATCAACGACTTCATCAAACGGAAGAAGGACGACGAGAATCCTTTCTTCGTCTATTACGCGATGGCGCTGCCGCATCGCCCATTTGTTCCCACGCCAGACAGTGCCGACTGGGACAATCAGGATGCTCACATAAACGAGGACCCACGTCACTTTCCCGACATGGCGGAATACATGGACAAGTGCGTTGGCCGCGTCATCAAGCAGGTGGATGACCTGGGCCTTGGTGAAGATACCGTGATCATTTTCTACAGTGACAACGGCACCCATAGAAAGATCACCTCGCAGACAATAAAAGGATCAGTGGTGGGAGGCAAAGGCCGCACTACGGATGCAGGAACGCATGTTCCTTTGATGGTTCGTTGGAAAGGAAAGATTACCCCCGGGATAAATGATAATCTGATCGATTCGACTGATTTTCTTCCGACGGTCATGGAGGCAGCAGGGAAGCCTGTACCTTCTTCTACGAAGTTGGATGGAATCAGTTTTTATCCTCAGTTATTTGGAAAAGCAGAGCAGGTTCGTCCATGGGTGTTTTGTCACTACGATCCGCGCCCGGGTTGGGATAAGGATCAGTTTCGCAAAATTCGTTTTGCCAGGGACCAGCGCTACAAGCTCTATGGTGATGGCAAGCTATACGATGTGCCCAATGACAAACTGGAGAAGCATCCCATCCTGACTGCTGATGACAATGACGTGACCCGACAGGCAAGGCTGCGTCTTGGAAAGGTGCTGAAGAATATGCCAAATCCGGATCCGGCTCCTCGTGATGGGGATCCGCGTGATTCTGAACAACGTCTTTATCTGGCTGCGGGTAATCAACTCACGATGTATGAGGTGAATAAGGAGAATGGAAAGCTGTCCCTGCTTCAGGAACTGCCTCTCGAGGGCGCTGGACCATTCACCGTTGCACCGAACCGAAAGCGTTTGTATGCAGCTGCGGCAATGCCGGGCGGAGAGAAAAAGTCCCAGGGTATAGCCACGTTGCAGATAGGCAAAGGTGGACGTCTGGAACTGGAGAACATCGGCAAGGTGAATTTGCGACCCGGCTATTTGATGACTGATAACAATGGAGAGTTCCTTGCAGGAAATCACTATGGACCGGGCAAGGCGACTGTGTGGAAGATCGATCCGGTCTATCGTGATGAGACGTTGCAGGAAGTGACACTTGAACAGAAGGCTCACAGTGCTGTGTTTTCACCGGACAATCACTGGTTGTTGGTTCCTGCAACCGGACCGAACAAGGTTTTTATCAATCATTTCACAGCGCAGGTGGGAACAGTAGAGCCTCATGATCCACCATTCGCGACCGGACCAACGGGTGATCAAGAAGCGAGGCAGCCTCGCCATCTTATCTTTCATCCAAACCTTTCGCTCGCTTACACGACGAACGAGCGTGAGCAGCCTGGTGTGGGTGTCTGGCAGTGGGATACTGAGGAGGGGACGCTAAAGACCATTCAGAATATTGTGACTTATCCGGACGGTTTCTCTGGAAATATTACGACCGCGGATCTTCATATGACTCCGGATGCGCGGTTTCTCTACGTTTCCAATCGAGACATCACCAAACGGAATGCTCCAACTGGAAACGACAGCATCGTCGCTTTTCATGTCGATCCCCAGACAGGTGCACTGAAGATGATCGGGCACTATCCATGCGAGCGAGTTCCGAGATCCTTCACCATCGATAAGCTGGGCAAGTTCCTCTACGTCGCCGGGCAGGGAGATGCGAAGTTAGGGGCATACCGGATCGAGTCATCTGGCGCGCTCAGCAAGATCCAGCAATATGACGTCGGCAAAGGGCCTATCTGGGTCGAGGCTCTATCGATTCTGGATTAGTCGGATTGCATCCGTGCGTTGTTATTAAAATCACCCCTTTTGAGTATGAATATGAAATCCCTTTTTTCGTTGCTGCTTCTTTGTTCTGTGGCGGCTGCATCCGCAGAAAAGAAACCGGTGCGGCCAAACATTTTGATGCTTTGCATCGATGACATGAACGACTGGTGTGGATTCCTCGGTGGACATCCACAGGCCAAGACACCTCACATGGACAAGCTGGCATCAAAGGGAGTGAACTTCACCAACGCTCATTGCACGGCACCTGCATGTTCCCCGAGTCGTAACGCAATCCTCCTGGGTGTGGAGCCTCACAAGTCCGGCCTTTATCCGTTCTACAAACTGGAGAATGTTGATCGCCAGATCTTGGACCGTTACACGAATCTGCCACGCCTGTTCAACGAGAACGGATACACCACCTGTGGCGTGACCAAGGTGTTTCACAATCCTGATAATACATACGAGAATAGCGAGACATGGGACGACTACGCTTCATACGGTGACTTGAACATCAAGGGTGTCGAGGGCAAGGGGCACATGCCGGACGCAATGGACAAAAAGGATAAGATGGTGCGTGTCTCTGCGGGTGGAAATCCCTTGAAGGATTTTGTGGACTATCGCACCGCAACTCATGCCGTCGGCTTTCTAGAGAAGCAGCATGATGATCCCTTTTTCCTGGCAGTTGGATTCATTCGTCCTCATGTGGCATTCGTGACACCGGAACGAAACTATGATCGCTTTCCTGATCCGATCATGGCCCCAGCTATTCAGGAGAACGATCTCGATGATGTGCCTCCTGTAGGCCGATCTATGCCCAGACGGTCGGTGGTGTCCCGCTTTGAAAAACTGGATTGCTGGGATGAGGTTCGTCGGGGATACCTTGCCTGTATTTCCTTCACGGATGACAACGTCGGGCGTGTTATGGCGGCTCTTGAAGAAAGTCCTTATGCTGAAAACACCATTGTCGTTCTCTGGTCCGACCATGGATTCCATCTGGGAGAGAAGCGCTCTCATACCAAGTTCTCGTTGTGGGAAGAATCCACCCGTGTTCCGTTTATCATTTGGGACCCACGTGGGCAGGAGGGCAATGGAAAGACATGTGCGCAACCTGTGGGACTGATCAATGTTTACCGCACGATGTGCGATCTCGCAGGCATTGAAGCACCTGACTATGTCGATGGGATGAGCCTTGTCCCGTGGTTGAAGAATCCGGACAGGAACAAGGAAGAACCAGCCATGACTACCTGGGGACGCGGCAACTACAGCCTGCGCTCAAAGAAGTGGCGCTACATCCGCTACTTCGACGGAACCGAGGAGCTATACGACGAAGTCAGCGATCCCAACGAATGGAAGAACCTTGCAGGAGATTCGCGTTACGCTGAGCTAAAGAGGGAGATGGCCGAAAAATGGCTACCCAAGAAAGAAGCACCACAGGTCAAATCCGGCCGCGAACTCTACAATGTCTGGGACGCAGACCAGACCAAGGTGAAGAAGAACAAGTAGAAGGCAGCTCGAGTGCTGACCTCCTGCCCCCTGTCTCCTACCGAGGGCTGCGCCAGACGATATCGGTCTTTTGATCCGTTTCTCTGAAGACGACCAGCCTTCTGGAATTGGTGATTCCGAGTTTGAAAGGGCCGAAAGTGCTTTCCTCATTTGGAGTGGAAAGGGAATTATTTCAATCGGGGCGGATTTCCTACACTGCCAAAATATCAATTACCTACGCGGCAAGACCGAAGAAGTGATTCGGAAGTAGCGTGCTTACTCAGTCTTTGTGAAATCCGAAGAGCGGATTCTTAAAAAAACGTCTCCGTCGTTTGTTTCTTTCACGATCAAGGACTCAACGTTCGGCAACGATTCCACCAGTTGCATCCCTTTCTCAGATCCCAAGATGCTGACTGCGGTCGCGAGGCTGTCTGAGGTGGTGGCGTTGGGAGCGGTGATGGTGACGCCGATGCGCTCTGTGAGGCCTATGCCTGTTCGAGGATCAACGATGTGGGAATACTTGCGACCTTTGATGAGAGCGTATTGAGAAGCATCGCCCGAAGTGGAGACGGCTTGGTTGGCGAGGTTGAGAACGGTGGTGAAATTTTCTCCTGATACGTCGGTAGACTGGACACCGACAGTCCAGTGGTCCTGACCCGGAGGTGGATCGCCAGCGAGAATGTCGCCACTTGCTGCAATGAGAGCATTATAGACTCCGTGTTGGTTGAGTGTGCGTAGGGCTTCGTCTGCAGCGTAGCCTTTGGCAATGCCTCCGAAATCCAGCATGAGTCCAGATGTTGTGATCCGAGCGGTGCTGGCTTCTGCATCCAGTTCCAATTTGTCGAATCCAACCTTCTTTCGCACCTTAGCGATGGTTTCCGGTTTGGGTAGTGTTCGCTGCCTGCGTGCTCGTCGCCAGTGCTGGATCATGAGACCCAAGGTTGGGTCAAACGCTCCGTCTGTTTGTTCGTAGAGTTCTTTAGAGCGCTGAAGAACATCGAGTAGTTCAGGCGATATCTTCTTCGGCTGAAGGCTGTTTGCACTTTTTCGCAGGATGGTGATCTCGCTCTCGTCTTCGTAGTCGGAGAAGATCATGTTCAGCTCTTCGATTCGAGCGAAGGCTGCATTGAAGGCATTTGTTGCCTGTAGGTCGTCGTATGCGTAGAGCGTGATGGTGAACAGTGTGCCCATCTGCGGGCGTGTCTGTTCGTAGCGGTTTTGGTCTGACGGAGAAAGACAACCGGTTGCCAGAGTCATCATCAGGATCAGCGAAAGGAACGCCTGCATGCTGATGTGATGGAACCATCTGGTCTTCATTAAGAGGCCTTATCCCGTGAGTTCTGATCCGAAGTTTTCGACGACGTCGGGTGGGAGTTCGATGAGTTTGATGCTGGGGTTGTTGTCCTGGAAGTAGCGGATGGCCCATTCTTCAGGGAAGAGGAATACAGCGTAGCCTTTGATGTCTTCGGCAATGCGGACTCCAGTGGGCAGGCTGATCTCTGCGGCGAGTTCGTCGACGGACTTTTCTCCTTCAACCCAGCGCATGGCAGAGAAGGGAGCTGGCTCCATGCGGGTCTCAGCGTTGTATTCGGTTTCCATGCGGTATTGGACAACTTCAAACTGAAGTGGACCAACTGCGGCAAGGAGGGGAATGCGTTGTTGTGAACCGTGGATTTGAAGGGATTGAACGACACCTTCCTGCAGGAGCTGGTCGAGTCCTGAGCGGAAGCGTTTGAACTGTGCGGCTCCGCCTCCATGAATGTAGCTGAAACACTCTGGAGTGAAGCGGGGAAGATCGCGGAACTGGAGTTTGGGATTGGTGGAAAGCGTGTCGCCGATTCCAAATTCATCGTGTCCCACAATACCGAGGATGTCGCCGGCATAGGCTTCATCAAGCGTTTCTCGATCTTGCCCGAACAGCTTGTGTGAACTGCTGAGGCGGACTTTCTTTCCTGTGCGTGAGTGATGCACGGTCATGTCGCGCTCGAACTTGCCCGAGCAGATGCGCATGAAGGCGATGCGATCACGGTGGCGTGGATCCATGTTTGCCTGGATCTTAAAAATGAACGCTGAGAAATCTTCGCTGGCCGGATCAAGCTCGCCGCAATCAAGTGTGGTCTGGCTCTGTGGTGGAGGAGAGAACTGGAGGAATCCTTTGAGGAGTAGTTCTACACCGAAGTTGTTGCTGGCACTTCCGAAGAAGACGGGGGTGAGTTCGCCTGCGAGGATCTGTTCCTTGTCAAAGGGATGTCCGGCCTCATCGAGCATGGCGAGCTCTTCCGAGACGCTTTCAAAGACAGTAGGATCTAGCTGGGCTTTCACCTCGTCGTCCTCAATGCCCATGATGGACACGGGAGCACGGTAGCTGCCTCCAGGAACCTTTTCGAAGAAGTGTGCCTGTTTCTCCAATCGATCAAAGACGCCCTTGAACTGTTGCCCGTTTCCAAGTGGCCAATTGATGGGGGTGGCCGCGATGCCGAGAACGCTTTCGAGTTCGTCGATGAGATCAAGCGGGTTCTTCGCTGGGCGGTCCAACTTGTTCATGAACGTGAAGATGGGGACACCACGTTGACGACATACCTCGAAGAGTTTCCGTGTCTGGGTCTCAATACCTTTACCTGCATCGACGACCATGACTGCGGCATCGACCGCGGTCAGTACGCGGTAGGTGTCTTCGGAGAAGTCTTTATGCCCGGGGGTATCGAGGAGATTTACATAGCAGCCACCATATTCGAATTGAAGGACGGTGGAGCTGACGGAGATTCCGCGCTTCTTTTCCAGATCCATCCAGTCAGATGCGGAGGCTCGCTGCTGCTTACGGACCTTGACGTTTCCGGCGAGCTGGAGAGCACCACCGTATAGGAGAAATTTCTCCGTGAGGGTGGTCTTACCGGCATCCGGATGAGAGATGATCGCAAAGGTGCGCCTGCGTTTTATTTCGTCGTTCAACGACATGGGGCGGCGGGTTTAGCGAAAGTGAAGGGGGAATTCAAATGAGGAATGGAAGAAGCTTGGAAAAGATTTGGTTGGATTTGGTGCTAAATCGGGACTGTTGGCGGCCAATAGTGTTGATTGTCAGAGTGTTGTGAGAGCGAGATTTTCAGGAAAAATCATTTTGAAAATTGAGATTCGGCTGAGATCGGTTAAAGACAGCGGCAGCTATGGCTGAAAATTTGAATTCTGTTCAACAAAAGGCGTTTTCCATCAACCTGGACAATCGTATCTACGGAACGATTGCGGAGATCGGTGCAGGGCAGGAAGTGGCCCGTTGGTTCTTCAAGGTGGGCGGTGCTGCAGGGACCATTGCCAAGTCCATGTCTGCGTATGACATGACGGTCAGTGATTCCATCTATGGGCATAGCGATCGCTATGTCAGTCGCGAACGTCTCATGAAGATGCTCGATCATGAGTATGACCTTCTCCAAGAGCGGCTTGCGGAGCAGCGTGGCAACGAGACCTGTTTCTTTGCCTTTGCGGATACGGTTGCTGCGCGGAGCTATCGCCGGAAGGGTGAGAATCATGGCTGGCTTGGGATTCGTTTTCAGACTGAACCAGGCAAGGAGCCCAATGATATCATTGTTCATGTTCGTATGCTGGATGATCACAATATCCAACAGCAGGAGGCACTGGGTATCGTGGGGGTGAATTTGATTCACAGCGCTCATTTCAAATATGAGGAGCCAAAGGAAGTGATCCTTTCCCTTTTGGATGATCTTTCTTCGAAGCAGATCGAGGTGGACATGATCAAGTTCTCCGGGCCTGACTTTGAAGAGGTGGACAATCGTTTGACGAGTCTGCAACTGGTGCAGTCGGGCCTGACAGATGCCGCCATGTTCCGAGCAGATGGTGAGGTTGTTCAACCTGCGGAAGCTTTGTATGACAAGAGCGTGCTGGTGGAACGTGGTAGCTTCCGTCCTGTCACCAAGACGACCATCGATATGCTCGATTGCGCCCAGGCGCAGTTTGTTCAGGAGCCAAACGTGGAAGGTAAGAGCCTTGAGGTGATCATGGAAATGACACTCAACAATCTCCTCGATGGTGATTCGATTGATCATCAGGATTTCCTTGATCGCGCAGATCTCGTCGCCGCGCAGGGCAAGACGGTGTTGATTTCCAACTATGCGGAGTTCCACAGATTGGCTGCGTATCTTTTCCGTTATACCAAAGAGATGTGCGGTATTGTGATTGGTGTGCCGACGCTGAAGCAGATCTTTGAAGAGAAGTATTACACGGATCTTGAGGGTGGTATTCTCGAGTCCTTTGGTCGTTTGTTCAAAAACGACCTGAAGCTCTTCGTTTATCCAATGTTGGATACGGAGACAGGATCGTTGATCACTGCAGGAAATCTTCGAGTGGCTTCACATCTCAGGCATCTGTATGCCTACCTGAATGAGAATCAGCTCATTATGGGACTGCGTGATTACAATCCGGACTTCCTGCCGATCTACTCCTTCGAAGTGCTTGCGAAGATCAAGGGCGGCGACGAGACCTGGGTGGACATGGTGCCTCCTGAAGTCGCGCGTATGATCAAGGAGCGCAAGCTGTTTGGTTGCAAGTAGGCTGCCTCGTTCGGTCAGAAATGAGAGAGCATACCTCCAATTCATTAGATTTCATTGATTCTGAGCGGATTAAGGGACACTGAATTTCTGCGAAAACACCGAAATAGCCCGTTATTTGGACGATTGAGAATCTTTTTTGTCAGGAGGTAAAAAATTCGCACGATGTTTGCTTTTGAAGCGTCCCGTCCGTCCTGAGCGAAAATGAGAACAGAGTTTCTGTCCCGCCTGCCATGCGTTGGTTACTCCTTCAACAGTTGAAATCCAAGAAAGCTGACTCCCGCCAGAAAGCGTTGGAGAAGGTGTTGAAGATTTCAGACGATGAAGAGTTGGCGGAAATGCTTCTTCCTTTGGTTGGAGATGAAGATGCATCAATCAGAAAGCAGGTTTATGAGACGCTGGAAGCACGTTGCCGGGTTCAGGATTCCCAAGTTTATTTGAAGGGCCTGCGTGATAGTAGTCCCGATGTGAGAATCGCATGTTCGCAGGCATTGAGGGGATTTAAGGAGCCTGATGTGATTTCGGCGCTCGCCAAGGCATTGGATGATGCAAATGGGAGCGTCAGACACCGTGCTGCAGCTGGACTTTCTAATTTTGGTTGGACAGCCCCGGACGATGAGACATCAGCCAAACAGCTCGTTGCTATGGGGAAGCTGGAAGCGGCTGTTGATCTCGGGTCGGTTGCTGTTCCACATCTGGCCAAGGCGATGAAGGAGGACGTTTACTACAAACGTCAGGAGGCAGTGAAGTGTTTGGCTCGGATTTCTGACTCAGGAGTGGTCAAACCATTGATTGATGCGCTGCGTGACGAAGAGAGTCTTGTTCGCGGTTCAGCTGTTGAGGCTTTGGCTGCTCTTGCAGATGCCAGAGCTGTGGATCCCTTGATCATCACCCTTCGGGATAAGGATAATAATGTCCGGGCCATGGCGGTGAAGGGACTGAGTGTTCTTGGAGACAAGCGGGCTACCGAGCCGTTGTGTGGATTGCTTTCAGACTCCAATTGGGATGTGCGCCTCGCTGCGATCGAGGCTCTGGGACCGTTGGGGGATGCCAAGACAGTGGAGCCGTTGATCAAGTGCCTTCAGGATCGAGATCGTCACGTGCGCTATGCAGCTGTGGAAGCGCTGGGTAAGATCGGTAGCGAGGCTGCAATCGGAGCTCTGGTCCTTGCGTTGACAGATGAAGCCAGTCGAATTCGAGAAGGTGCTCTTCATGCTCTGGAGCAGATCGACGAAACTTGGGAGACCACGCCTGATGCCCAAGCGATGATCCCGGACTTGGAGAAGGCCAAAAAATCAAAAGAATATTGGGTCAGGACCGCTGCGACGGAGGTGCTCGCCACCATACAACAGGACGAGTCACTAGCTGAGGCGGATGCAGAAAATCTCACTACCTTTGCCAATCCGGTTTATCTCAAACGCAAGGCTGCATTGGCTGCTTTGAGTGTGATGTTGAAAGATTTGGATCGGGATGTCAGGCAGGCTGCTGTCGAAGCTATTGGTTCGCTAGGAGATTCAGCTGGTGCCGGCTCATTGATTCCCGCGCTCGATGATAGGGATCCTTGGGTGGCCAAAGCTGCTGCAAAGGCGATGGAAGAACACGGATGGGAGCCCGAAGGTGAGGAACTAAAAGCACGCCAGCTTTTCGTGCTTGGAAAATTGGATGACCTTGCTGGTATGGGGGAGAGTGCGTTGTTGATGTTGAAAGGCATTTTGCAGACTGGTGAGGCGTTGGACCGTAAAGCGGCAATCATGGCCTTGGCCAAAATGGATTCTCCTGAGCCGAGGGAGATTGTGACCGAGGCATTGAATTCCACGGATTCAGATATTCGAAGCATGGCGGCCAAGGCGCTGCACGAAATTGGTTGGAAATCGAGTGATCCAAACGTTGATGTAGTGATCGCTGTGGAAACTGAGAATTTCGATCTGCTCAAGCGGATGGGAAGCGTCGGCATGACTGCTCTTGTCGGTGTGATTCGAAGCAGAATCGAGCAACCTATCCGTGCATTTCAGGCAGGGAAGGTGCTTGTTGAAATGCTGACTCCGCAGAACCTGCCGCAGTTTACAAATCATCTGATCGATCCAGAGGTTTCAGGGTTGTTGATTCCGAAATTGGAGCAGCTGTTTACCTCAGACCCAGGGGCTTTTTCGGACGAATCTTTGCAGGTCATCATGAATCTGCCCGTCTTGAAAAAGAACGACTACGAATATGATGCTGCTGGTGGTGTTTTCGAATTCAAAGGTGCGACAGACACTGACCTGAGTCTGATTCAGCAGGTGGCTCATCAGGAATTGGCACAACGTTTGTCACAGGCGGGTTGAAAGTATGACTGAAGACGCATCCAAAAAGAAAAAGGTTCTGTTCGTGGATGATGATCCCGAACTCCTTGAGTTGTTGGAGAACCTGTTCAGCACCTGGTCCAAAGGGGAATGGGAGGTTCATACGGCCACCAACACCGGCAAGGCGTTGTCGATCATTCAATCGCATGCCATTGAGCTTGCCGTGATCGATCTGAACATGCCTGTGGTGGATGGATTCCAATTTCTCTCTCTCCTCAATCGTAAGTATCCGAATCTTACCAAAGCCGTTCTTACCGGATCGGACGATGACGAATACCGTGCGCGTTGTCTGAGCAATGGCGCGGAACTGTATCTGACCAAACCAGTCAATATCGAGGGGATGGAATTGGTCTACTCCAACCTGAATGAGCTGATCAATCTGAATGAAGGTGAAGGCTTTCGGGGCGTGCTCCGAAAGGTGGGGTTGCAGGATGTGATTCAATTGGAATGCTTGGGAGCCAAGTCGTCCATTCTGGAGATTGCCAATCGACAGACTCGTGGGCGGATCTACATCAGGGACGGTCGAATCATTCACGCTCAGGAAGGCGAACGCTCAGGAACGAAGGCATTCAATCGCATCCTATCGCTTCAAGGTGGAGACTTCAGTCTGAAGCCGTTTGTAGAACCACCTGAAGAAACGATCGCAGATTCATGGGAAGGCTTGATCATGGAAGCCGCCCGTGTTGCTGATGAGGGGGAGGATGAAGAGGAAACACTGGTTGAGGCTGAAGCTGAACCTGCGGAAATGCCTTGGGAAAAAGACGAGTTTAAACCTGATTTTTCACAGGGGACGGGCGACGACGCGTTGAAGAAGGCTGCAGCTGGATTCGCAAAAGAGGTTCTCCAACCAAAGGTGGAGGAAATGCTGGTATGCTCTCCTGAGGGTGACGTGCTTTACGAGTGGCAGTGCGCTGACAACGAGAAGGTGATCGAGTTGATGGAGTTTGTCTCGCAGCAGTCGAGAGTCCTGACAAAATCCATGGTGGCCTTGGGGCCTCTTGAGCATTTGGAAATGGCACAGGACGATGTGCGATCCGTTCTGAGTATCAAATCTGAATGTGCGTCATTGGTGCGAACGCGGAACAGCCCGCTGCGTGACCGAAATCTAAGTTTTTCATGAACGCTGTATTCAACAATTCGTTGCAGGAAAATCTGAATGTCGCGGGTGTGGCAGGAGGGGCGATTCGCTATCCGAACAAGACCAATTTCAGCTTTTGCCGAAATGGGGATTTCCCTCAACCGAATATGGAAATGGCTTGGCGTTGTATGGGGGACACGTTTCAGGTTCTCAAGTTGCACAAGAAGCCTGCCTCACGTCTCCGCTGGAAATTTCAGAACGCGGTGCTTCATTGTGTGTCCAGAAATGATGGAGTCTGTCTTGGAGTAATCATCACCAACGACAGTGAATTCACAGAGACGCGTTTGTCGGATGTTCTGCGGGAGTTTGTGGATCTGAAGGCCTGACCGTGGGAAAACGGGGTCTTGATGCTTTGGTGGTTTGAGGCATGCTTTGAGCAGTTACCTCAATCCCATTTTATGAAACGATATCTTTTCCCTCTTCTAGCCTCGTTCTCACTTTGCGGTGCCGCGTCTCTTTCAGCGGATGAATGGCCGCAATTCCTCGGCCCGGATCGCAACGCAGTTTCCATGGAGCGTGGACTGGCAGGTTCATGGCCGGCTTCAGGTCCAAAGGAGCATTGGTCCATCAAGCTGGGTGATGGCTTTGGCGGTGCTGCCATTCGTGACGGTGAAGTCTTTTTGTTGGATCGGCCTTCTGCAGAAGAAGAGGTCTTCCGTGTTCTGGATTTGAAGAATGGTAAGGAGAAGTGGAAATACAGCTACAAGCCCCAGACAGTAAAACTGCCTTTCCCGGGTAGTCGTTCCACACCCACAATTGATGGCGACCATGCCTATATCGTCGGCCGGGTGGGAGATATCACATGCATCAGTCTCAAGACGAAAAAAGCAGTCTGGCATCATAGCATGCGTGAGAAATACGGCATCGAGCAGACCGCTCGTTGGGGATACAGCCAATCGCCTTTGGTTGTAGGCAATCTGGTTGTGGCTGCTGTGCTGGATGATACCGATGGTCACCTGCTGGCATTTGACAAGAAGTCTGGCAAGGAAGTCTGGAAGGTTTCAGACATTGGTGGAGCGAACTATGTCTCACCGCGGCTCTACACGATTCACGGAGTGGAGCAAATCCTCATGTATGGACGTGGTGACAAGGCCAAGAAGGAAGGCAAGTGGTTCAGTGTGGATCCCAAGACCGGAAAGACGCTTTGGAGCTACAATGGATATTTCAACAGCATCATGATTCCTTCCCCAACGAACCTTGGCGATGGACGTCTGTTCATTACTGGTGGCTACGGTGCAGGAACGGTTATGATCAAACTTTCCAAGAACTGGAAAACCGAGGAGCTGTTTTGGATTGAGGGCGAGGGCACTCAGATTCATCCAGCAATCCTTCATGACGGCTATCTCTACGCGAACTGGAACACCAATGAGAACCTCAAGAAGGGCAAGATGCACTTGGGTGGATTGGCTTGTATCGATCCGAATTCTGGCAAGGTGCTCTGGCGCACAGGAGAGAACCCAAACTACAATCGTGGTAATCTGATTTTCGCGGACGGGAAGATCATCATTTTGGATGGAGAGACTGGCGAACTGGCGTTGGTGAAGCCTTCAGCCTCTGGCTATAAAGAGATTTCCAAGTCCAAGGTGTTCACCAATTTGAAATCCAGAAGAAACAATATCTGGGCACCCATGGCGCTCGCCAGTGGTAAACTGATTGTGCGTTCGCAGACGGAAATGAAGTGCCTTGAAGTAGGGAAGTAGTTCCCGCTTCAGCACACATCAATGAATTTATGAAACTGGTAACCATCGATAGGGAATTCGACGTGGCTCACGCCGAGCTGCTTAGGGGACGTCTCCAAGCGGCTGGATTTGATGCCGTGATTCAGGGAGAGGAAGCGGTTGTAAGTGGCTTCGGGACCGGGACACTTGGACCAGTCCGACTTCAGGTCCCGGCTGAGCAGGCGGAGGATGCCACAGCACTCATCAAGGACTTTGATTCCGAGGAAGACAAGTCGGCTGAATGAAGAAACAACCTGCCTGGATCAAGCAGCTTCAGAAGCTGCTCCCTAAGAACGAGGTGCTCGTCAGCGAGAAGGCGCTCAAGGCGCATTCTGGCGACAAGTGGTTTGCTGCCAATCTTCCGGAAGTGGTCGTGGATGCACGGTCCACGGAGACGGTTTCCAAGACACTGAAGTTTGCTCACAAGAAAGGCATCCCTGTCACACCTCGCGGTGCTGGTCATGGATACGTGGGTGGCTGTGTGCCGTTAAAGGGAGGGATATCCCTTTCGGTCGCCAAGATGAAGCGGATCAAAGAAGTGCATGAGCGCGACTTTGTGGCCGTGGTGCAGCCTGGAGTGATCACCGCTCAACTACAGGAAAGAGCAGAGAAGAAGGGGCTTTATTATCCTCCTGATCCGGCCAGCCGAAAGGATTGTTCCATTGGGGGAAACATTGCCACCAATGCCGGTGGACCCAAGTGCCTGAAATATGGAGTCACCCGTGACTATGTGATGGGCATGGAGGTCGTGCTCGCTGATGGAACGGTGGTGCGTCTTGGTGGACGTAACCACAAGAACAAGACCGGCTTTGATCTTCATCGAATCTTCGTAGGATCCGAAGGGATGCTCGGCATTGTGACGGAGGCCACGCTCAAGCTGCTTCCCTTGCCGCCTTATGCCGCATCGCTTTCAGTGGGCTTTGCCACCATGAAGGAGGCGGCGCATGCACTGAGAACGATCTTTGCATCAGGCTTCCTCCCATGTGCGCTTGAGGTGGCTGATGAATTCACTCTGGCTGCTGCAAGAAAACGAACCGGCAGCAACATGTTCGACGGCTGTAAGGCTCACGTGATTGTGGAGCTGGATGGTCTCGAAGGTGGAGTGAAGGCAGATCTCAGGGAACTGCGGAAGGTAATCAAGGCGCTGGACCCTGTTTTCATCAAGGCCGCCAATGGGAAAGAAGCCTGCGAAAGAATTTGGGACCTGCGCCGGGAATTTTCTTATTCGCTCAGGGATACCGGCCTGACCAAACTGAATGAGGATATCGTGGTGCCTCGTGGTCGGCTTGAGGACCTGTTCCGCTTTACTGCGAAACTGCAAAAGAAGTATGGCCTTCCGATTGCCTGCTTCGGCCACGCGGGCGATGGAAACATCCATGTGAATGTCATGGTGGACATGGATGATCCGGACAAGGTCGCCAAGCAGGACGAGGTATTGGATCAACTCTTTGGTCAGATTGTTGCCTGGGGTGGTGCCATTACCGGTGAGCACGGCGTCGGGATTGCCAAATCGCCTTGGTGGGATATTGCGACGTCTCCTGAGTCACGAGCACTTCATCACTTGGTGAAAGACTCCCTTGATCCGAAGGGGCTGCTGAATCCCGGGAAATTCCTCGGCTGAGCAGGGGCTTTACTTACGAAGCATCTTCGCAAACAGCGAAAGAACGAAGCAGGAGGCGCAGGACAGCACTATTGTGGGGCCAGTGGGGACATTGAGCTGATATGCCAGCACGATGCCTCCTATGCCGCATAGAGCTCCAATGGCGGTGCTGATGATCACTTGCTTGCGAAGGGTGTTTGCCAAATTCCGGGCAGCGGCAGAAGGAATGACCAAAAGAGGCGTCACCAAAAGAATTCCCACAAGTCGCACACTTGTGGCGACCGTGAGTGTCAGGGCCAGAATGAACAGGTAGTTGTATCTGCGGACAGGAATGCCCGCGACCTTGGCCAAATCGTCATTGGCGGTGATCAAGGTCAGTTGATTCATGAACGTCACGAACCCTGTGCCCACGATGGCAGCCAAGATACCTGCTGCGACGAGATCACCATTGGATACTGCGAGAATATCACCAAAAAGGATGCGATGCACTTCGCCTCGATTGTCTCCACGCATCTGACTCATCAGGATCACACCAAGAGAAATGGACGTGGATAGAAGCAACGCCATGATGCTGTCCGTCATCAGATCCGTTTTTTCCTTCAACCAGAGCAGGGCAGTGGCGATCAGGACACTGAAGACTGCCACCGTGATGGATGAGCTGATTCCCAGCAATAAACCGACAGCCACACCAGCCAAGGCTCCGTGAGCAACTGTTTCACCGAAAAAGGCCATCCTACGTGCGGTTACATAAACCCCGATCAGTCCGCAAAGCGGGCAAAGGATCAAGGCCGCCACCATGGCGCGGATCATGAAATCTTCAGAAAACATAATCAGTCGGTAGAAGTGTGGTGATGATGGTGGTGGTGCTCGTAAGGAGAGACGTGTGCACCATAGGCCTCTTTCAGGCTCTCAGTATTGATGACGTCCTCAGGTGTGCCGGAGCAACAGATCTTGCCGTTCAGCGCATGAATCAGATGTGCATGCTTGTAGACCATGGAAAGGTCGTGAGAGACCAACACGACTGTCATCTGGTGACGCTTGTGGATGCGGGCAATGAGTTCGTAGAAACTTTGTTCGCCCGGAGTGTCCACGCCCGCAGTCGGTTCATCGAGAAGGAGCAGGTCAGGATTCTTGGCCAGACTGAAGGCGATGAGCATACGCTGCATCTGTCCTCCTGAAAGACCTGCCACAGGTTTGTCCAAGAGTTTCTCAAGTTGGAGCTCGGGAATGGACTCGATGATTTCTGTGTCCATGTGGCAACTGCGATTGCCAAAAAGGAAGTTGCCGCAGTGCGGGTGATTCAGATGAAGAAATTCCCTGACACTCAGTGCAAAACCTCGATCGAAATTGATCTTCTGTGGCACGTAGCCGATGCGTGGGCGGACCTTGTCCAGGATGCATTGGCCGAAAATGCGAATGTCACCTGACGTTCTTTTGACCAATCCGACGATGGTCTTGATCAGGGTGGTCTTTCCCGAACCATTCGGCCCGATCAAAGCGACCACCTTGCCTTTGGGAATATCGAGGCAAACGTCCTGAAGAATGTGCTGACCACCCAGATGCACATTCAGGTGACACACCTGAACGGCTAAATCCGGATCGATTGGGTGAGCCTCACTCATTGGAAGAAAGGTGCTTCAACAGGGAATCTGCATTGGCACGCATGGCTTCGACATAACCCTCTTTTTCAAATTTACCCGTCTCCAATGGATCAAGAATACCGATTGTCAGTTCAAGATCGTCCGCAATCTGATTGGCCAGCTTGGCAGAGAACTGAGGTTCGGTGAAAATCACCTTTGCCTCGCTGGCGCGGATCTTTTCGTAGAGACGCTTCAGATCTTTGGGAGAAGGTTCCACGTCCGGAACGCTTTCCACCACACCTGCCTGATTCAGACTGTAGCGATTTACCAGGTAGCCAAAGGCATCATGAAAAGCCACGAAAGACATCTCGGACGCAGGTTTCAGTTTCTCCTCAAGCTCCGAATCGAGTTCAGCAAGCTGCTTCGCATAGCTCTCAGCATTGGCCTGATAGGTGTCGGCGTTTGCTGGGTCGCGTTCTGAGAGATACTTGGCGATGGCGGTGGTTGCCTTTGCTGCCAATGTGGGATTCAGCCAAAAATGAGGATCCCATTCGCCGTGATGGTGATGGTGCCCTGAATGATCGTGGTCGTGATGATCATGTCCGCCTTCGAAGGGAATCAGGTCTTCCTTAAGGGCCCGCGTGACTTCGTAGGTCCGGGGGCGTTGCCCTGAGCCCGTATTCTGGATGGCACGGTCCAGCCATGCTTCCAAGCCGAGTCCATTCTTGATGACCACGTGCCCGCTGGCCAGCACCCGCATATCCTTCGGGGTGAACTGATAATCATGCGGGCCGACGCCCGGAGGGAGCAGGTTGGTCACATCGGCTGCGTCACCTGCAACATTTGCAGTGAGGCAGTAGAGTGGAAAAAACGTGGTGAGGACCTGAAGCTTTTCCCCCTGCTGGAGCTCGCGATAAGCGATGGTCTTGGGGCCACAGGAGGAAAGAAGGCCGGCCAGAAGGGCCAGAATCAGGACTTTGATAAAGTGTTTCATGCGGTTTAGGACAATCGATTTCTTAAAACGTTAAATCTTTGCAGCTGCAAATCAATCGCATGATGAGACTAAAAATCAACCGCCAGAGTGGGAAACACTGCTGGCGGTTGACGAAAAGAGCGTTCCGCTTACTTCATGAGCAGAGCCTGACGAGCGCGCTTGATGCACTTGCTCAGACGGCGCTGATAAGCAGCTGGCAGTCCGGTGTACTTACGAGGAAGGATGCGTCCTTCGTCGGTGACATACTGACGGAGCAGGTTGACGTTCTTGTAGTCCAGAGTGTCGATGGTGAAGTCCACCTTCGGTCTTGGACGAGGAGTGCGGTATTCGGTGCGCGACTTGTTCGATTTGCCCGAATTGTCAGTTAGCTTTTTCTTTGCCATGGGGAAAGGGGATTATTTGATTTCGCGGTGTAGGGTGCGGCGCTTGAGGCTGGGATTGTATTTCTTCAGCTCAAGGCGATCAGGCTGCAGCTTCTTGTTGCGCTGGCCCAGATAGCGGGAGACAGGTTTGCCCTCGGCTTTCGCTTCGGTGCATTCGAGTGTTACGGTTTCGCGTGGCATAGTGAATTATTTGGCTTCTTTGACGGAGGCGCGGGCGCTATCTCCATGATCATCTACTTCGTTGATTCCGGCACTTCCCACAGAACCGAGCTTTCCGAGCCGTTTGTGGCCGATTGCTCCATCGCGCTCCAGTTGTGCCTGGGCTTCAACCGTGAAACGAGCCCAAGGAATGGCTGTCAGGCGTGCTTTGGGGATCTTTTTCCCAGTCAGCTCGCAGACACCATACGCATCTTTTTCGATGCGCTTGAGTGCTTCGTTGATCTCGTAAAGTGCGTCTTGGTCTGCGGAAAGCAGGCCGAGAGCGAAGTCACGGTCAAAATTATCTGTTCCAGAATCGGCCATGTGGAGGCTGTAGCCATCCAACTGTTCGGCTGATTCTTTGGCCAAACCGGTCATCTGACCCTCCAGCTGATTGCGGAGGTCAACGAGGCACTTGTAGTATTTCACCCATTCAGGGCGAATGCTCTCAGGTACCTCTGGAGCGGTAGACTTGGCCTTGGCGCTCTTCTTCCTCTTGGGTGCAATACCCAAGATCGAGGCCAATGTGGCTGCACCAACGACTTTGCCGCCCGGTTTCTTAACAAGAGGCTTCTTTACAGAAGCCTTCTTGGCCGGAGCTTTTTTTGCAGCTGCCTTCTTAGCTGGGGCCTTGGCCTTTGCTGCAGGAGCCTTTTTCGCCGCAGCCTTTTTAGGTGCTGCCTTCTTGGCGGCGGTTTTCTTGGCCGGGGCTTTCTTTGCCTTGGCGGCCTTTTTCGGTGTAGCCACAGTAAAATCTGGTTTTAAATCAATACTCTGGAATCCATGTCCTGGACCGTTCCAGAAATGAGGGGCGAGACAATAACAAACAACATTTCGATTGCTACCAAAATTTTCTGAATTTTTTTCAGGCGTTTTGGAGCCGGATTCAGAGTCCCTATAATCCTATTTGCCGCCGTGTCCACCTCGTCGGGACTGTTTCCCTATCCAATCGAGCGCTGGGGCATAGAGAATCTCGTGCCCGCCATCGAAGATCGTGATCTCCACATTGCCGGATTTCCGGTGAAGAAGGACCGGCTTTTCTTCAAAAAGCGGTGCTAACTTAAGGGTTATTTTTTTTCTCAATGCTTTAGGGATTCGTTGTTTGCTGGTGATGAACCGGATCTGTTTCGCTGAAAAGCGGTCTTTCTCATCGGCAAGGGCGTTGAATGCATTAAGTGATTGGCTGACCGGGACACTACCGGTGTGACCATCGTGGATGCCGACATTGATGGAAAAGGGACCGATTTGTCCTTTGGCCTTGGGGAGATACGTCAGGGGAGAGCGTTTGATACATTCTGCTTCAGCATCGCTGCCTTCTTTAGGGGCTCCACCGGCTGCAATCTCGATTTCCTTGGCGTAGCGCAGGTCTGCCTTCGATGTCTGATCATGCCAGGCAGCTATGTCTGAAATACCCACCCACGCAGTGGCTCCTGCCCATTTTTTGGGATATCGACCCATCATGAGCATGGTGGCGTGACCGCCTCCCGAACAACCGATGAGGTAAATCCGGTTGTGGTCCACGTTTGCCTGACTCTTGGCATAGTCGACTGCGGAAAGGATGTCTTGGACGGCCAGCTCAGATCCCATGGCTTCCGGTGTCTTATTTGGACCACGGAAATTGGGGTGGATGAAATGCCATTTGTTCTCCATGCACCATTTTGCATAGGGAACGCTGGATTTCTGTTTGTAGTCGCTGGACCAAGTGTGGAGCCCAACCATCAATGGGCGGAGGCGTGTATCCGGAGTTTCGTACCAAAGTGCAGGTTGCTTGGTGTTGTCTGCCTTGCTGGGGTATTGGATGTCCTGAACTTCCTTGGGCCATGAAGCATCATCTGCCTGAAGGAGAAATGTAAGGAGGAGCAGGGTGGTCAGTAGTGCCCGGATCATGAGACCAAGCCTTTGCCACTGAGCTGATGCGGTCAATCTTAGACCTCGCTGCGGAGTGACTGAAGCGGAGGAGCTGAACAGACTCCACGATTCGCTGTGAGCCCAGCGAGGATGACCATGATCCAGATACCGAACGCAGCAATAAAGAGCGCCTTGATATCCAAGGCATATTCCATTTCGAAGGCAAACTTGGCCAATGCCCAGCTACCTGCCACGGATAACCCGCAACCGACTCCGGCCGCCAACAATCCCAGCAACGAATACTCTGCAAGCAGCATCTGCCTGATCTGCTTGGCGGAGGCGCCCAGTGTTCTGAGGAGGACGTTCTCTCGCACTCGCTGAAAACGCGTGGAAAGCACTGATGCCCAAAGAACCATGAATCCGGTGCCTACAATAAAGAGTGCCATGAAGCGGATGGCGAACGAGACCCGCGAGAGTACATTGTCCAATGTCTCAATGATCAAAGTGATGTCTGCCACCGAGACATTTGGAAAGCGACTGACCACTGCCTTCTGCATGACTGCAGACTGTCCCGCGTCAGCCACTCTTGTGGCTATGATGTGCATGGATGGAGCCTCTTCGAGCACGCCGGTTGGAAATACGACGAAGAAATTGGGTTGGACGCGTCGCCAATCCACTTGTCTCAGACTGGCGACCTTGGTGCGGATGGGGATGCCTTGGACGTCAAAGGTCAGTTCATCGCCAAGAGTGACTCCGAGATCTTTCGAAATGTCTTCTTCGACTGAAACCGGGATGGCGTCCGTTTCCATATCTCCATTGAACTCAGACACCCATTCGCCAGCGACGAGCGTTTCTGAATCCACCAGTTCACTGCGCCATGTAGAGCGGTATTCCCTCCGCAAGACCCACCTGGGTTTGTCCCGTTCCTTCTTCTGAAGCAACTCACCGACCTCTACGCCTTTCACCGCAGCGAGACGCATGTTCACAATGGCTGCTTCCTGCATGATTGGAAGCTCTTGATCCTTCAAAATGCCAAGGACTTCATCCCGTTGATCTGTCTGAACTTCGAATAGAATCGCATTGGGGCGGGTGGCACCTTGTTCAGGGAAAAGCTGTGTCAGCAGGGCATGATGGGAAAGAAAGACACTCAGCATCATGAAGCTTCCCAGTCCGATGGATGTGATCACCAATCCCGTTCGGTTGTTTGGGCGATGTAGATTGGCGAAGCCTTGTCTCCAGGCAAAAGCCACTTTGAAGGAGCGGGTCAGCCTGGCTAGTTTCAGAACGACAAAGGAACAAAGTCCCAAGAAACCAAATGCCAGTCCAATGGCGGCGGCGATGCCCAGTCCGACCTTCCAGTTGTGACTCAATGAAACCGTCGCCACAGCTACGGCCGACCACGAGATCATCCAAAAAAGAAACCGTGCCTTACGCGTGGAAACAGGCGAGGTGTCGACGTCAGCCCGGAGCGCAGCCAGTGGAGAGACATTTCGCAAGGGAAGATAGGGACCGATTGCAAACAGGCAGGCGATCATGAAACTGGCAAAAGTAGCCTTGAGCATGGCCATCCATGAAATGGTGGTTTCGACTTCGAAGGGCACGAAGTCACCAGCCGCAACAGGCATCAGCTTCAGAAAGGCCACACCCAGTGGTGCTCCGATCATTGTGCCGACAAAGGCAAGAGCCGCCGCTTGGATCAGACACACAGCCAAGGCTTCGTCCTTGCTGGCTCCGATACATCTTAGAATCGCGGCCACGGTCCGTTTCTGTTGAGCCTGAGCATGCACGGCACTGGCCACTGCCACGGCTCCCAAGAGTAGGGCCGCCAACGCTCCCAGATTTAGAAACTGGTATAGGTTGCTCATGGCTTCGCCCAGGTCGTCCTTCTTTTTCGCCACGGTATCAAAGGAAAGCTGATTCTCCTGCAGCCACGGACGGAGATCTTCCATCATAAGCTTCATGTCGTGATCTGGAGGGAACTTAAAGAAACGTTGATAGCGCAGGAGGCTTCGTTCCTGGATCAGGCCGGTTTCCCCCAGCATGTGATAGGGGACAAAGATCCTGGGTGCAAAGGCGCTGAATCCAAGAGTGGCTCCCGGGACTCTCATTAAAGTGCCGCTGATTCTGGCCTCCCATTCACCCACCTTGATGATATCTCCGACCTCGGCTCCAAACTGCATCATCAGATTCTGCTCCACGAGAATGCCCGGCTCGTTGCGAAAGCGGTTAGGAGCATCGGCAGGTTCGGTCTCCATTTCTCCATAGTAGGGGAATGCGGATTCCACAGCTCGGACCTGGACAAGTCTGGTCTGATCGCTCTTGAGGTGGCCGACCATGGCCGAAAAATTCATTCCGCGTTCCTGTTCGCCTCCCAGATCGTCCAGTTTCTTTGTCTGTTCGTCGGTAAGAGGTCGGCGTGCGGTGACTGTGAGATCTGCCCCCACGAGCGTCTTGGAGTGAAGGTCCACACCCTGTAGGAGATTGTCCCCAAACGACACGGTTGCCACCAAGGCAGCGACGCCCAGAGTGATGGTTCCGGCGAAAAGAAGGAGTTTGCTACGGCTGCCACGGCTTTCGCGCAGCGCCATCTTCCACACCCATGAATTGAAAAATGCCTTAAACATCAGGTCAGCAACAGGCCGCGGATGTTGCCGCTGGCAAGGCCTCAGTGCCAGCGGATTTCGATAATCCAGCGTTTTAGGTGGAGAAGAACCGTAACTTTCGAGGCCTTATAAGCATTTGTCTTTCGGGTGCGGACTGCTAACGTGGGCACAGAGCGACCGGGAGTTGTTCGAAGCTGTTGGGTAACACTTGGATGGCTCCCCTCAACCGAAAGGTATATGCCGTGTCTGATGGGCCTGAATCACAACGCAACGAGGAACCAACTTCCGACTCTTCTCCCACCCCTGATACTGAAAACCTGACCCGCCCACCTGAGCCTGAATCCTCAGAGCCCGGTGTGTTGGAGGAGTATCAACGACTTTCCTTCTCCGGTGATACGGAAACAATCAAGGAACCCGAACCTGTAAGGACAGAGGACGATGATGAGGCGGACCGCATCGCCGTTGAGAAGCTGATCGATGGCCGTCAACGCATCGAGGCTGAGCTTTCCAAGGTCATTGTCGGACAGAAAGCCGTGGTCGAGCAGATTCTCTTGTCTCTGTTTGCTGGAGGTCACTGTCTCATTACTGGTGCTCCGGGATTGGCGAAGACCTTGTTGGTGAAGTCGATCGCGCAGGTATTTCATCTGAACTTCAACCGTATCCAGTTTACTCCTGATCTCATGCCTGCTGACATCGTCGGCACGGAGATTCTTCATGAGCATGAAGACGGACGTCGCATGGAGTTCGTGAAAGGACCTGTCTTTGCAAACATGATTCTGGCGGATGAGATCAACCGTACTCCACCCAAGACTCAGGCTGCGTTGCTTGAGGCCATGCAGGAACATCAGGTCACAGCCGTAGGTGTTAGGCACAAGTTGGAGGAGCCATTCTTCGTTCTCGCGACTCAGAACCCGATTGAGATGGAGGGCACGTATCCGCTGCCGGAAGCGCAGTTGGATCGATTCATGTTCAATGTGGTGATCGACTACCTTCCTGAAGAGGACGAGATCGAAGTGATCAGACGCACGACTTCAGGCAAGTCCGCAACGATCGAACCGCTTTTCGAAGGCGCTGATATTCTCCGATTCCATGAGTTGGTCAGAAAGATGCCTGTTTCAGAGCAGGTCATCCGTCATGCCGTTCAATTGGTGGCGCTTACCCGCTCCTCAACGGAAGGTGCTCCGGACTTTGTGAAAGAATGGGTTGGCTGGGGCGCCGGTACACGTGCCGCACAGTTCCTGATTCTTGGAGGTAAGGCCCGTGCTCTCCTTCGCGGTGGCACTCATGTGACCGAAGAAGATATTCACGTGCTTGCAAAACCCGTGCTCAGACATCGTGTGCTACTGAACTACAAGGCCGAGGCGGAGGGCGCATCGGTCGATGATGTGATAGAGCGCCTGCTGGCCCATGTTTCTTCAAAAGACTGACGATTGAACCATGGCTGAGTCCCCCCAGTCCGGTCAGGCAGGTGCCACCAAGGCACGCGATGGGATGATTGATCCCGCAAGCCTGATGACCATCCGTAATCTGGAGCTTCGTGCCCGGGTTGTGGTGGAAGGATTCTGGAGCGGTATTCACAGGAGTCCATATCACGGCTTCTCGGTCGAGTTCTCTGAATATCGCCAATACTCCCCTGGTGACGATATTCGTCATGTGGATTGGAAACTCTTTGCCAGAAGCGATCGACACTTCATCAGGAAGTTCGAGGATGAGACCAATCTGCGCTGTCACCTGATCCATGATGGAAGCAAGTCGATGGACTTTGGTTCCGGTGAAATCACCAAGAGCGACTATGCCGCCACGCTCTGTGCGACCCTTGCCTGGTTTCTGTTTCAGCAAGGCGATGCGGTAGGGCTCTTTGGTTTTGATGATGGCTTGTCCGAGTATTTGCCAGCCCGCAATCGCCCCGGGCATCTGCGTCGATTGATGTTGGCACTGGATCGTGAGACCAAGGGCTCCACCTCAGATCTTTGCGAAGCACTGCGCAAGACCATGCAGATCGTTCGCAAGCGTGGGATGATGGTTGTGGTGTCCGATCTACTGACTCCGCTTGATGAATTGGAACGAGAGCTGGGAATGCTCAAGGCCTTTCGTCATGAAGTGGAGGTTATGCAGGTGCTGGATCCTGCCGAAGTGGATTTCAATCTGGATAAGACAGCTGTGTATGTGGATGTGGAAACAGGCGAAGAAAAATTTCTGGATCCCACGACTGCCCGCGATGACTACCTTTCCAAGTTCAACGAGCATCAGGAGCGGCTTCGCCTCATCTGTGAAAAGCTTGGCATTGGCTACAGGATGATCCGGACAGACCAGCCTTTTGAAGTGGCGCTCTTTGACTTTTTGAAATCTCGGATGGCTCGAGGTGGTTCAGGCGGAGCAGGTAGCAGGAGGGCGCGCGCATGAGTTTTCTGACCCCGTTGTTTCTATTGGGTGGTGCCGCTGTCCTTGGGCCGATCCTCTTTCATCTGATTCGGAGAACATCGAAGGATAAGGTGGGTTTCAGTTCACTGATGTTTCTTCAACCTTCGCCGCCACGCGTGACAAAGCGAAGCAGGATTGAACATTGGTTGCTCCTGCTTCTCAGGTGTCTGGTGCTGTTGCTTCTGGCCCTTGCCTTTGCGCGGCCATTCATGGTGCAGCCTTCCGATGGAAGTGCAGATTCAGGAGATGGCGGACGACGGGCGATTATTCTTGTTGATGCGAGCGCCAGTATGCGTCGCGGTGATCTATGGCAGGAGGCTCAGAAGTCATTGGAGAAAACGCTGGGTGATCTCGGTGGTATTTCAGAAGTGGCAGTGATGAATTTTTCAAGAGGCTCGGAGACACTTGTATCCTTTGAAGATTGGGAACAGATGGACCCCGCGGTGCGTGTGGATCAGGTGATGCAACGCAGTCAGGCCACCAAGGCGGGATGGGGAGGAACCTCTTTGGACAAGGCGTTGATCGAAGCGCTTGATCTGTTGGAGGAAGCATCAGTGAAGGATGCCGAATCCGCTGCCGTAAAAAGCCGCGAACTCTATCTCATCAGCGATCTTCAGGAAGGCGCATCCGTCAAAGACCTGCGCGCTGTTCAATGGCCTGACGAAGTGAAGCTTTCGCTGATCCCCGTGGCACACAAAGCCAAGAGCAATGCGGGGATTCATTCCTCATTGGGACAGGCAGATGAACTGGATCAGGTCAGGCTTCTGGTCGTTAATGCAGCAGACAGTGGCAAGGAACGCTTTCTGGTGAACTGGGAAGATGCCTCCGGCGCGAGCGTGGGTGAGAAAAAAGAGATCTATGTGCCGCCCGGACAAAGCCGCGTGGTGAGACTCCCTGCAAAAGGATTCGAATCAGGCGGACGGGTTGCACTGGCAGGAGATGATGTGGACTTTGATAACGTCACCTATCATGCCCCACGGCCAGTGGTGAAGAGAACAGTCGTTGTCTTGAACTCCGGTACGGCAGATCAGAAGGAGATGCTCTATTACTTGCGGCGTGCCTATTCAGCGTCTGGCGATGCGCCAGTTGAAGTGTTGGATTTTGACAGGGTCGATACAACATTTGCAGCCGCACTGAAGGACGCGTCATTGCTCTTTCTGCTGAACGGTGACCCATCTGTCTCTGCGCCAGTGAAGGAATTTCTGAGCAATGGACGGACTGCGATTCTTGTTCCCACAGAGGGGCAGTCCATTGACTGGATCCGTGATCTCATGGGAGAGAGTGATCTACGACTCGAGGCGGAGACATCAAAGCGATCATGGGTTTTGGGAGGTCTTGATTTTCAGCATCCCCTGTTGGCTCCGTTTGCTGATCCGAGATTCAGCAACTTTGCCGGGATTCAGTTTTGGAAACGTTTCAAGGCAGAGGGGCTCGGTATGAATGTAGAGGTTGTTGCTTCCTTCGATGACGACAGCCCGGCATGGATTGAAAAGCGATTGGAGAAAGGGACACTGTTGCTCATGGCATCCGGCTGGCATCCTGACCAGAGTCAACTGGCAGTGACCTCCAAATTCGTTCCGCTGCTTTACACACTTCTGGATCTCAGTCATCCGAGACAACGCATGGACCGTGTGGTTGAGATTGGAGATGAAGTGGATCTGGGACTGTCGATGAAAGAGAATAGCTCCGTCACCATCCGGACACCTTCTGGTAAAGAAATTCAGCAATCAGCGGACGAACCATTTCAAGAAACCAATGAGCCTGGAATCTATGCCATCGCGGTCGGAAACGAGATTCGCAACTTTGCAGTAAACGTCCCCTTGGAAGAAAGCTGGACCTCAGTGATGGATACCGATGTCTTGGAACTTCATGGAGTGCAGACCAGCGGAGCAGATGCCGAGGCTGTGGGTGAAGAGATGGACGAAGAAGAAGGCAGGATGCTTCTCAAAGCCCAATTGGAAAGTCGCCAGAAACTCTGGAGATGGGCCATCGCCATCGCTCTGCTACTGCTGCTCTTCGAAACAGCACTAGCCGGCAAGGCCTCAAAAGCAGCCACTGTCGAAGCGTAGATCCGGCCGGTAGAAGGTAGGAGATTTTATGGAGGAGAATAACGATGAACTGTGGGAATTGAACAGGAGTCCTGATCCCGAGCTTCTCACTGAGGAAATCGATTTACTCAAGAATGCCGGGATCTGGCACGACCTCTATGTGCCTCCCAAGACATTTGATCTCACGGATGTTACCAATCAAAAGACTGAAGCGACCGTGCTTCGGGTCAAGAAGGTGGATTTCGGCAAGGCCCAGTCCTTGATTCAAGATCACTATTCAAAGGTGCCATTGCCAGATGATCATTTTCTACATGATTCCACCGATGATGAGTTGGCTGAAATCGTATCCAACGATTCAGAATGGGGACTCTACGACGTTGCCCATGCGAAAAGGATGCTGAATGAGCGAGGTGTGGATCCAGCTACCGTAGAAGAGAAAAAGAAGCTTCGAATCGAAACGCTAAAGAAGGGCAATCCGGCCTCAGTTCCCTTACTCGCTTTTGGTTGGGGAGCAGCGTTATTCTGGTGGACGACAGCTCTGCTTCCGGGACCATTCCTTATTGTAGGGCTTGTCTGTGGTGTTGGGTGGGTGGTGCTCTGAGTTCTTACACCGTGACGACGCCTGAAGGTGATTTTCTATATTTCAATGAGAACACACGAAAACAGGGTAAAGCCATGGTGACGCTGTTTTTTGCAACCCTGTTCCTGTGGATTATATTTAGGTAGGAAACGTGCGGTGGGATAGTTGTTCTCTGGATATAGAAATGAAGTTTTTTTAAAAATAGGCTGTGCACGAAGGTTGGAGTTCAGCCCTCAGGCTGCTTTGGGCGGACCCACGCTAAAAACGTGAACTCCAACGGGGAGGGTTCAAGCTTCCGCCAGGAAAGGGAAGAGTGCCGAAGAGGGCTCGTCCGTTCATTACGCGCTTCCATTGCCAATGAACCGATTTAGTTATCGCTTTACGCGTAACTGGGAATCACTGAAGTCATGAGGCTAACAACTAACGAAGACCAGGACATAATGAATAGTCTGCGGTCACGCTTGAACAAAAGAATCGTTAGGCCGAGTAGCGCGAACAGCGAGATGAGATGCAGTGAGGACCACCATTGAGGAACCAATACGGCCCCTTGGGTAACAAGTTCCTCGTAGAAAAACTGTAGCCAACTCGTGACCAAAGCTGCTCCCATAGTAGCGCAGGTGACGGCGCAAAGAGGAGGACTTGGGTTGGTGTCAGACATAGCGTTTCGAGTCGGCTATAGTGAAGCAATTAGCTGTCCTCGACACTTCAGTGGCTGGATCACTTTCGTTTCGCACGAAGGTCTTGATTACGGCTGCTTCGAAAATTGATTGAACGTGGGTGGGCGGCGCCCTCTTGTTCGCGGTGAGTCTAATGGTCGATCCTAAGGGACTTGATTGGGATTACGGCAAGCTCAGCACTGTTCAGGTTCCCGCGGCGGCCCCCGTTGTTCGAATAGGCTACGTAGAGCTTGCCATGGTGCTCCAGCGCACAGGGATACGACAGACTCAGTCTGTCGGCAGATTCGCCGGGTTCCTCATCTTGGTGCGATCGACGAATCACAAATATCCTGCTGAAACGGTTTTCATTGGGTTTCGATAGCGCAATTGTCAGTGGTGTCCGCTTGCCACCGTTGTTCTTTGCGGTGGTGCAGACGAGGTAACGCTGACTCGTGCTCAGGATGCCGGCCGCGGGCTTTGAGGTCGTCATCGGCAGGTTGCTTGCGGACGATGGCGACCACGTGCGACCATAGTCATCACTCTTCGCAGCTAGTGCCAGTGCGCCACCGCCGTAGCGAGCAATGTTGTAGATCGTCTTTCCATCCACAAAGATTGCGGATTCGCCCCACATACGCTTGATCTCTGGTGCGACGGGGATTTTCACGAGGTCCCACTTCCCGAAGTTGTCCCCGTGGCTGATCGCGACTGCGGCGGGGAAGACGCCCTTGCTCGAGTAGGGGCCCGCTGCAAATCCGGGCATGATCCAGTTCCCGTCGGCCATCCTCTCTGGTTGGCTCATCGGCCAGAAGCCATCTTCCACGACAACTCCGTGTTTCTTCCATTTGCCTGTTTTCTCATCGAGGCGGTAGGCTCGCGTATGAACGCGTGTCATCTTTCCAAAATAGGCGCCATGGAACGCCCAAAGGGTACCTTTGTGGGAGAGGAATACCCCGTGGCTAACAGCGAGATCCGCTTCCACTCCAGCATCCAATACTTTGAGAGGCCCCCATGTCTTGCCCTCGTCCTCACTGACTCGATACTGCGCCTCCTCCGTTACCGTGTTCTCGGACCCCTTGTTGTGACCAAATGATGCGTAGAGCTTCCCTCCATGGTGGGCGAGTCCAACACCGTGGAGAAAGGTGTATCCGTCAGACTTCTTATCCCACTTCTTGATGACATGGAAATCAACACCCTCAAGTTCGGGCAACCCCTCAGCCGCCAACAACGGCGCACCTGGCTTCCAGAGCGGAAATGGGGGCGAGTCATCGGTCCAGGATGACATTGGCCAAATGAGGATTGCAAAAATAATGGCTAGAGTCTGAGGAGTATTGAGCATGTGTATTTTCTTGAAGCGGACGTCAAAGAGTAAGCGCCGCCACTAGCGGAAGTTGCCTTGGTTCGTCTTGGTTAGTTGTTCTTTTTTAGTTTCATGAGAATCGAAATCGCTTCAGTCCATCCTTCTTTTGTTCCTGTGAATTGGCCGTTCCAGATTCCTTCGGTATCTCCGATCATGAACATTGTCTGCGTGATTCCTCCATCGATCTCAAACTTAACAAAACTACCAGAGAACGTGTCGCCAGCAATCTCTTCGATCTTGTATTTCTCGGTCTTGAGTTTGATATCGTTCCGGTCCTTCGCAAGCCTGACGAAACCTTTGGCCATGGCCTCAATCTGTTCTGGAATTTGCTTCACATTGCCGGACACGGGCCAACGGGAAAACATGAGGAGCGCTGTATCACCCTCTTTCAGGGTGAGGGTGTAGAACTGGATTCCTTTGTCGTTGTTGAATTCGATCTTCCAAGTGTCGGGCGCTTCGACGATTAGCGCTTGCTTGGCGTCTTCGGCGAGTAATGGAAATAGGGTAAATGAGATCAGAAATAGTGCTGCGAGTAGGTTCTTCATTTTCTTGGGCTAGCGGTGGGAGCTGGAGTTTATGGGTGGTTGGAAGTTGTCATGTCCACAGGATAATAGAGCTATCGTGATGATATGAGGCGAATCACGGATCTCAACTCTTGAATTCTATGGGGTGGTCAGAATTTGATCCGGAAAAATTTGTAAACCACGTCAATTGATCGGGGCTGGTCTCAGGATGATTGGCTCCACTTGCTTGGTAGTTGCATCAATCTACCCATCGCCTTTGAACCCTCTATGCGCCTGTCCCACACTGCGGAGGTGAAACTATTTCCGGAAGCTGAACCAAGCGGTGAATAGTAGCAGCGTTAGGTTCGTGAGGCCGAGCTGGGTAAGGATGCGTTTGAAGGCATCGAGGAAGGGCATGGATTCGAGGGTGGGGCGTTGAAATAGGAGCGCGCCGAAGAAGATGGAGACGACGATCATCATGATGGGGACGATCTTGAATTGATCTTTGCCAAATAGATTGGCGAGGAGGACGTTGCTCAGTGTGAAGGGAAGGACTGCCCATGCGAAATAGGGAACGAGTTGGGCTGAGTCTGCGTAAGTGGGATCTGGTAGAATGATTCGGACCGGGAGCCAAGGAATCACCGTGGAGAGGAAACAGGCAATGAGTCCAATGCTGAGAGTGGCGATGAAGGTCCATTTGAGGGCGTCCGATGGAGCGGCGGTGGCGGCTTGTTTCACGATGCGTGGAAACATAACGGCTGCGATGGGGACAGTGAACTGGGTAAGGGCAAATCCAACGAGCCAGCCGGGGGAGTAGAATTTGAATTCTTCTTCGGTAAAGCAGGCTCGGATGACGAGGGACTCACCACCTTGCATGAGGGCAATCATGGCGCTACCAAATGTGAGTGGAACGACGACCTTGAGCCATTGCTTCCATGGAATGGCTCCTTTTGCGCCGCTGAAAATATCTCTACATGCCCAGAGTCCGATGGCGATGGCGGCAAAGACACCAACTGCTGCACCTGCCATGAGCCCCGAGGTGCTTTTGATGATGAGTCCGCCGATGAGAATGATGGCGAGGAAGCGTCCGAATCCGTCGGCAATAGCTGTCCATCCGAAAGCGAAGAAGTTGTGCTGGCCTTGGAGGATGCCTCGGACGATACGGATGAAGAGCGTAGCGAGTACAATGGTGATGGTAAGCCAGATAGCGGTGGAGGTGCTGATCTTGAAGGTAGCTTTCAGCGGCTCCATGAAGAGGAAGGTGAGCACTGAGAAGAGAATCCAGATACTGATGAGGAAGATGGCCGATCCTCTGGCTGCACTGCGAATCTCTTTGAGCTGATCTTCTGTCTGAGCGGCTGCAACCTTGCGGGCAAAGACCATGGAAAGGCCAGCAGCTGGAAGACAGAGGAGATCGACGAATCGGAGAAGGACGAAGAATTCGTTGTAGATGTCTTCATCCAGCAGTCGCCTGATCAACGGATGAAGGAGGAACATGAAGGCGCCACCGCCAAGTGTGGCACCCACCATCCAACCACTTTGCCTGAAGAAGGTCTTCTTGGAATCTGCTTCAGACATGAATGGTCTCAATGGTGACAGGGATCTCGTGCTTCTGTGGCGTCTTCAATTTGGTAAAGAGGCCTTTCCAGAATCCGATGCCGTAAAAAATGTGAGTGATGGCGATGAGGGATGGGACAGAGATGAACTGGAAAAGTTCAATGGTCCAATCTGGATTGCGTCGGGCGCGTGTGTCTGCGTCTTCAGGGAAATCGCCATCGGTCCAACCGAACCAACCCACCAGAAGTGAGTAGGGGAGCAGCGGAGCCAACAGCAACATGGCAAGGCAGGAACAGGAGATCAGAAGCGCAGGAGGAAGCAGTGCCAAGTAGAGGACAAACAACGGGGGAACGAAGTTAAGCACGGACCCCATGCCCGGATGCAGGCGAAATTGCTCTGCACGACCGCGACCGTAATTACCCAGCATTTTGCAAAAGTCCTTAAACCCGGAACGTGGGTGGCGGTGAATGGCGAAGGCGGGGTCGTAGATGAGTTTGCCACCGTTGTCATTCAGAGTATCCATGAGGGCGTTTTCCTCATTTGGATAGAGTGCTTCGTCGAACCCGCCAGCTTCGAGAAAGGCATCTTTGCGACAGAGAAGATTGCAGAGGATGAGTTCCTTTTCTGAAGATTCACGCGCGTCTCCCATGGGGCGATAGCGTGCTGCGCTGGGGCCGAACGCGAGTTTGTTGCCCATGACGGTGGCAAAGGCGCGCTGCAGCAAAGGGGCATCGACTGGACAGAGGTTGGGGCCACCGATCATCACTACTGAGTCGTCCTGCATGTGTGGCAGTGCTTTCTGAATGAGCTCAGGCGTGGCTACGGAGTCGTCATCAAGAAACCAGATCCAGTCCCCTTTTGCTTGGGCTACGGCGCGATTGCGCTGAATGCTGGGTTGGGGACCGCGGGCGAGGAGTATCTCAAGCTTGGACTTGGGGTAATCGAAGTTTCGGGCGGCATCGATGGCCTTGACCTCTTCCTGTTCAGGACGGGCCGGGACGATCACAGTGATGCTGGGCCGGGCTGGGCTCATGGTTGCTTGCTCAAGAAATCGAAGAGGATCTGTTCCCCTTTTTCCAATGACTCGATGCTGATCCATTCGTCAGCGGTGTGAGCCTGTGAAATGTCACCAGGACCAAATGCGACGCTGGGGATGCCTCCGATGGAGAGCGGTGATGCGTCGCAGAAGTAATCCACGCCGATCCCTTTCCTTTGGCGGCAGGTTTTCATCAGTGACTGCACGAGAAACATCTGGTCGTCGGTCTCAAGAGGGAGGCAGGGAAAGGTCTTTCCGCTTTCGATGGTCGCCTTTATTCCGCGTGCTTTGAGCATGGCCTTGAGTTCTCGGAGAATGGCGGCATCTGTCTCGCCGGGAATGGTGCGTCTATCTGCGGTGAGTGAACACAGGTCAGGAACGATGTTTGCCTGAAAGCCCCCCCGGATATCTCCGACGTTGATGGTGCCGGGACCGAGAAGCGGGTGTTTGTTCTGGTTCAGATGAGCGCGGTATTCGGTCTCAAGGAATTGAACGAGCTTGGCAGCTTCATGGATGGCATTGACTCCCAGATGCGGCTTTGAGCCGTGGGCCATTTTGCCTTTGGTGGAAAAGCGGATCCAGATGTCTCCCTTATGGGCTGTAACAACCTTGAGGAGGGTGGGTTCGCCTACGATGGCGAGGTCTGCCTTATAACCTGAATCAGCAACCTTGCGTGAGCCTTGCTGTAGGCTTTCTTCATCCACCAGTCCGATGAAAACGATCTCGGTGTCTTCCGGGCGATGCTTTTGTTTTGAAAGCCGGATAATGGCGCTGAGCATCGCCGCGATGGAACCCTTGGTATCGCATGAGCCTCGACCGTGAAGTCGCCCTTTCTTGATGACGGGTTTGAAGAGCTTGGGATCGCTCAAGTCTCCTCCCACTGTGTCCATATGAGGAGCAAGGACGACGCGATGTTTTGCACGTCGTTGAGCAGGGAGGGTAAGGAAGATGTTGTTGCGGTTCTTTAGGACGCGTTGCCTGCGAACCTTGAGCCCTTGCTTGTGACCGATTGCCTCCAGATGCGCGGCTACCTCATGTTCACCTGCCAAAGGGTGGCCTGCTGGAGCAAAGGACGGATTGACGCTTGGAATGGCGACGAGATCCGAGAGCAGCTTTACGACAGGGCTCATGAGATGGCTGGTTCGTCCTGCCGTGCAAGGAACCACTCGATGAACTTGGGAATGCCGTCGGCGATCTTTGTTGTAGGGCGGTAATCGAGCTTTTCCTGTGCGTGGGAGATATCTGCGTAGGTCAGAGGGACATCGCCGGGCTGGATGGGCTGGCGGTCGATGATTGCCTTCTTACCAAGTGCAGATTCGATGTGCTCGATCAATTCACTGAGCTTCACAGTTTGAGATTCACCAAGATTGAAGACATCGAACCCAAACTCACGATCGATACATGCCACCACACCCGAGACGATGTCATCCACGTAGGTGTAATCCCGCGCCGTTGATCCATCACCAAAGACAGGGATGGGCTTCTCTTCCTGAATCAGCTTGGCGAACTTGTGAATGGCCAGATCGGGGCGCTGCCTTGGGCCATAGACGGTGAAGAAGCGAAGCATGGCGATATCCATACCATAGACGCTGTGATACACGTGGCCCAGTCCTTCGCAGGCGAGCTTGCTGGCTGCGTATGGGGAAATGGCCTTGGCGATCGGGTCCTCTTCAGAAAAGGGGACCTTTGAATTGATCCCGTAGACGGATGAAGACGACGCGAGCGTGAGCTTCTTGATGTTTCTGGCTCGGGCGGCCTCCAGGATGTTTACCGTCCCTTCAACATTGACGCGTTGGTAAAGTGCTGGTTGTTGAAGGCTGGGCCTGACACCGGCACGGGCAGCCAGATGTATCACCTGATCGAAATTCTCTGATTCAAAGACCTCCTCCAGATCATCGGGGCAGGTGATGTCTCCATGAAAAAAGGTGAACGGAAGAGCCAGTGATTGCAGGGCAGCAATGTTGTGCTGCTTGATGGCAGGATCGTAGAAATCATTGAGATCATCCACCGCACAGACTGAATGACCGTCACGGAGCAGCCGTTCACAGACATGTGAGCCTATGAAGCCTGCGCCTCCGGTGACCAAAATTTGCATGCGCGGACGCTACCAAAGCGCCCTCAGCCAAGGCAAATGGAATGGGTCGCAGGATTCTCGTTGTGACAGGTCGATTCCACCGGCCCTAGTTGGCGTATGACCCTGATAACTTGTCGTTCTTTCCGTCAAATTGGCCTGATGATGGCTGTTTTCTGCGTTTCCACGCTTGGGCTGAAGGCTGAGCTTAAGCCGCTGATGGTCAAAACAGTCGATAAGGTGGTGGACGAATCCTTTGCCAAACCGCTTGCGAAACTCCCCAAGACGCAGTGGCTATCCAGACAGGGGACTCGTTGGTCGTTTGAAGGAGGTGTTCTCAAAGGGCTTCCTTCGTCGGCCGAGTATCAGGCTTCAAAATCGCATCATAGGGGGACTGAGGCGCGACTAAGCATCCCTCCGACTCCAGCTGAGTTTGCCGCCTCATTTCGTTTTAGGTTCATCAAGGGGAGTGAGACTGTGATTGTCCCCTTTGTCGAATTTGGACATCACGTATGTCGAATCCGATTCAGCAAGAAAGGGACAGAGCTGCTTGCAGATGGTGAGACCATGCGAGTGGCTGAAGCTTCGGATCTTAAATGGGAATCAGGGAAATGGTATTCCATCCTGGCCGAGCTGAAAGGGGAGGAGTTCGTAGTGCAATTTGAGAACGGCCTGACTCTGTATGCGCGCCATGCAACGTTTGGTAAACCGAATCCAAGTGGAGGCAATGGAGTTGGCTTTGCAGGTCCCAAGGGCGGCACCGCCGAGGTGGATGATATGATCATCTGGTCCGTAGCGCCTTCCTATGCCAAAGGCTGGAAGCAGACCAAGGCCGAGCTCCCTGTCTTCAAGCACGTCCAGGTGAAGGAGAAGAAACCCAAGAAGAAGTAGTAGGTTGAGGTAGAAAACAGACTCAAGGACTGCTTTATATTCCGACTTGCACCTTGCCTTGGGACTGGGGCGGAGCGTTTAATCTCCGGACTCTCATGATAAAGCATGCTCGTAGACCAATTGGTGTTCTCACGTCGCTTCTGTTGATCGTTGCGATTTCGTTTTCTGCACTGGCCCAGTCGGATGACCAGAAAAAGAAGAAGGGCGGTAAACGTGCGGCACCTCCGCTTTCAGCGGCGCCGAATCATCAGGTCCTTATTCCCAACCGATCATTTGGTAAGGAGTATATCATGTCTGGATCCATGATCCCTCAGGCACAGGCTGCCACCAGTACCGGACTTGCGGGCAAGATCGTTCGATTCGAGCAGTTTCATGATGGAGTGGATCTTTATGAGTCCATAGAAGGCATGGTGGTGACCAAGGATCTTCCGGCCCGCCGTCTCATTACGACCTTTCCAATCGTCAAGAAGACGGATGCAGGAGTGATCATTGATTTCAATGCGGGTATGGACCGCGTCTTCAACGATATCTGGTATGCGACCAATCCAACCTTCAGTCCACGTTATTCAGACACAGCGGCTGAGTTGAGCTCGAGCCGTGTCTTTTCTGTGAAGCGGGAAGGCAAGACGCTTTCGATTCGTCAGGCAGCGCAGGCTCGTGATCGTCAGAGGAATCAGAACGAGGAATCGCGCTTTGAGATTCGCTATTTCATTGCCCCCTATCAGCCGGGCAAGCTGGAACCCAAGGAGAACACCAAGCGTGATTCGCGTTATCTTCGGTTCTTTGAATCACAGCCAAGGATTGAGGACACGACCGGGCGTAACTCAGCCAAGATCGCGCTCTTCGATATCAGTAAGCCAGTCACCTTTTACTACAGTGCCAATACGCCAGAGGAATATCAGCAGGCTGTGAAGGACGGTATCCTTTATTGGAACCGCGCCTTTGGTCGTGAAGTGGTGCATGCGGAAAAGGCCCCGGCGAAAGTGACGGCTCCTGATGCAGCTCACAATGTTGTCCAATGGGTGCCTTGGGATAATGCCGGTTTTGCATATGCGGATATCTTGGTAGATCCACGAACGGGAGAGAGCCGCCGTGGGCAAGCGTTCATGACCAGTGTGTTTGCGATCAGTGGAAAGGCACGTGCGCGCAGAATGCATCGTGCAATGGAAGAGGTTGTGGAAGCAGCGGACAAGGGAGAGAAAGAGCATGACCACGATCACCATCACGCTGAGGATGGGGGGCGTGGGCATGGATTGTTTTCGCCCAGTTCTGTCTGTCAGTTGAATCGGGTGGAATTTGCCAAACAGTTTGCAGGGGGATTGAAAGAGCTCCTGGCCAATGATGAACTGTCAGATGAAGCTGTCTTGATGGCATCGCAGGACTACGTCCGTGAAGTCGTAGCTCACGAGGTGGGGCATGTGCTTGGTCTGCGTCATAACTTTGCAGGCAGTCTTGAAGCAACGCTGAGTCACAAGGAGCTGGATGAATGGTTTCAGGCATACCTTACAGGCAAGGATCTCAAGGCCTACAAGGACAAGCTGAGTAGTTCGTCCATGATGGAATACACGGTCTTCAAAGGCGGTTGTTTTATCGGTTGGTTGATGCGTGAGACGGATCAGGTGCTTCCTCATGACAAGGCTGCCATCCAGTGGGGGTATTTTGACAAGACCATGGCCCGGGATGAAAAGATGCTCTATGCGACAGATAGGGATGATCGTATCTGGAGTGATGTGACTACCTTTGATTTCGGTACACGTGAAGTGGTGGCCGGCTACAGCGAGATTGCTGCAGTCATCAATGGGTTTCCTGCAAAGGTGATCGAGACGTTCATCGCAGCCAAGGCACCGAAGGATAAACGTGATGTGGAGCCTCTGGAGGCGGTCAATCTCTCCCCTCGTTCTTATGCGATTTCAGTCAGTATGGAATATTCACGGATGCTGAAATGGTTTCGTTCGACCAGTCGCTCCTTGAGGATTGAGAACGACTTTGCCTATGTCGGTGATCTGAATCGCGAAGAGCGCATGAAGGCGCATTGGGCCAGCCTGAAGGAACAGGTGACCAAATTGAACGGAGTGGATCAGGCGCTGTTTTCCTATCTGCCCACAAGCATCAAGCTGTCGGCCAACAAAGAGATCAAAGGCGTGCTGACTGCGCCAAAGGTGGATGCCAAGGCGTTGGCAAAGAAAGTGGGTGAGCTTCTCGAGTCTCCTGCCTACAAAGAATTTGTCGGACTGGATGACGAAAAACATTCATTCACTGATGAGGAGAAGAAACTCATCAAGGACCGGGCTGCGAAGCTGTTTGAAGAAGTGGAGAAACAACTGATCAGCTATGCCTTGAGCAATCTCAGTTCCGCCCGTCGTGATCTGGGATTGGTCGCGGAGAAGGTCATGGGTGAGAATGATATTGTTTCGCAACTTGAGAAACGAATCATCGATCTGGCCAGCTATGTGGTCATGGCGAAGGGAACACGTAAGATCTCCGGCAAGCTGAACAAGAGCATGGTGACCGTCACTGATTTTAAATACGACCTCAGCACTCGCTTGGCTGCGGCCCGGATGCTTGGTGACAGCTATGGATCTTTCAGCGGATGGTCCAAGCAGGCCAAGAGCGACCTGAACAAGAAACTCAAAGGCGAAGTGGATGGGATGTTGAACAGCGCCGCATTGAAGTCGTTCCGCGATTCCATGCTCTCGCGTCCCTTGCGTGAATGGTATCTGAAACAGCAGAGCATCCAAAAGTATCTTCCCGTCATCCGGACGTCTACTCCACCACCTTCTTCTTCTGCCAAGAAGTAGCGGGACTCAATATCCCAGATGGACACGGAAGGCGTAGTCCATGTGATGGGGGAAGACCTTCCGGTAGTTGGAATTGTCATTCCAATCAAAGACGTAGATCCATCCTGAGCCCCAACGGTAAGGGGTGAATTTTTCGGGTCCGGGTTTGGTGGAGTACCAGCGGATGTCGAAGTATTCAGGATCGTGTGCTTCGAGATAGAGGAAGTATTTTCCGAAACGACTCAGGCGTTCCTTTGGATTTTTAAAGGTGAAGGAAAGCCATCCATCCACGTCCTTTTTGACGTCCGCTTCAGCCTCGGCAATCGTCAATGCATTCACACCCCGGAAGTCGACGTTCCCTCTGAGCTGAGCTGGAGTCATGTTCTTCCCGTAGACGCCTCGTGGAAGGTCTTTCAATACTCGAAGTTTGATTTTCAGCGGGGCAGAACTCTTGTTTCGATGCACGAAGAGCTTTACCTGTGCGCCGAGTAGTTCCGCCTCGTGGTCGCCTACCTTGAATGACTGGGCTCTTGGATAGGACGTGCTGTCATCGTGCGCCGTCCAAGTCTTCTCCACTTTCTCGATGGTCATACACTTGTACCAAACTTCCGGGCGTCGATTGATCGGAGCAGTCTTGTCTGCATCCGGGTCGGATTTGTAAAAGCTGGATGATCGGGCGCTTTGCCAGATGTTTGGCCCTTGTTCGTCTGGTGACAGATTGCAATGGACGTTGAGCTTCTCGATGGATGGCGGCTTCTCTGCAATAGAGGAATAGGCTCCGATGATGGCCGATCTCCCACATGCATAGATGCCTCCGCCGAAGCTGTCCGCGAGGTTTTCGTGAATGATACAATCGCCAGACACAGTGATGACGCCCTTCCAACAAAAGATGCCTCCGCCGCTACCCTCGGTAGTGTTGCGTCGAATCTGAGAGTCTTTCAAAGAGACGGACCCACCGGCGTTGAAGATGGCGCTGCCTCCGATGGAAAGATCGATGATGCTTTCCGTGGGTTTGCGTGTGCTGTTGGAAAGAAAGCTGCAGTTGTCGAAGCTGGCGCTTCCCATGACGAAGGCCCCAGCACCTCTCCGGGCCATGTTGCCGCTGAAATTGCATAGAGTGGCTTTCAGGGTTCCGTTGGTAGTGACGTGGATTCCTGCTCCCTCGGTGCCTCGCAGATTCTTGAAATCACAATTCTCGATAGCAGCCTGTCCATCGAGACGAATACCTTGTGAGCTACCGTGTCCATCAATGATCAGGTTTTGAAGTGTGAGTGATGCTTCCTTGGAGACATCGAAAATCAAGAGCTCTATCGACGGCCGGGCTGCCATAAGTCTTGGGCGTCCATCTCCCTTGGTGGTGATGATTACCTGATTGGTGACCGTGAGTCCTGAGTTTAATCTCAAGGAACCTCCGTCGCCGATCCGACTCATGATGACTTCTACCGTATCACCGGGTTTGGCGGCATGAATTGCGCTTCGTAGTGATCCCTCTCCTTCGTCCAATGCGTTCCACACAGGTATGCTGGCACCATTGGCAGTCCATGCCATTAATGCCAGAAACATGCCTGTCACGAGTGGTGCCAGGCCTCTGGTGCAGATCCGTTGCATCTAGTCCTGCCTCTTCCATCGGACGGAAGCGACAGGGAATTAAGTGCGCATGTGATCTGAAACCTGCAATCAGGCGTCAGATTCGGATTCCTCCTCACTAATCAAAATGCCCATCACAACCCCGGCAGTGACAGAGTAGGTGGGTCCTACAAACCATCCGATCACAGGGACCATCATCAAGCAAAGGCCGATGAAGCCAAAGAAAGTGGTTCTCCAGAAATACTTTCTAAGCAGGCGAAGTGCATCCCTGGAAGACAGTCCCGTGCGATCCAGATAGGGATCTATGAACCCCAGACTGCTGAGGAAGAGTTCCAGTGGAAAGACAACGAAACCAACCAACAGCGGCCCAACGAGTGGGATCGTGGAAATGCCAAATCCGAGCAGGACGACAGCCAATGCCAATGTGATTGAAATCACGGCCATACCTGCAGCCCGTTTCAGAATCTCAGAGAGTGGACGCTTTTGGGTTTTGATTCCTCCAAGCAGCAGTTTTTCAGCCCGCTCCGAAAGCTGATCGAGGAAAGGCGCATAACAAAGCATGACCAACCCTCGAAACATCACGTAGCACGGAGCCAGACAAGCCATGAACAGGGACGAAACCAGAATGAACCTGATCCAACCGGGAAAGGTTGAATCTTCAAAGAACCGCCCGTCCAGCCAGTCAGTGATGCCAGATGCGGAAAGATAGCTGACGAATAACAACGCCGGAAACAGCACTGCAGAAATAACGATCGGCGCCAACATGGTTTTCCAACAACCCTTCTGCCAGAGGAGTTGATTGGCTTTGAGATAGGAAACTACCGGTGACTTGAACATGAAGACCTCTTTGCTTCGTTTCTGTTCTACGCCCAAAGATTTGCCGGATACTTGCCGGATTCCACCAAGGCGCGGATCGATCCCTGTACGTGCGATTTGTCCTCCTGATAAGTCACTCCAAACCACGTGCTTGCACTGCGAAGGACGTTCACTTCAGCCTCTCCTGCCCGGATCAAATCATCCACCACCATTGGGACATAGCTCTCGGACTTGAGTTCCTTTCCTGACTTCTTGAGAAACTCGACAAAGGCATCCTTCAGGTGATCGAAGAAACTTGGGCGGAATCCCCAAAAGTTCATTGAGACCAGTTCCTCGCCTGTCAGTGCCACAGGGGCATCTGGGTTCTCCTGGTTCTCAGCGCCGCCATCAGGGAGTTTGACGATCTTGGTCATTTCCTCGACCGAAACGAGATGGCCGGAATCATCAGCCCGGCATACACCGCGTGCGACTGAGCCGTGATCTGAAAGCGTCTTCTTGAGTTCAAATCCCACCATGGAGTAGTGCGCGAATTTCGATTCATCCACCTCTGTCATGAGATCCTTGGCGATGGTTTCGTAGGCTTCAGCTCCATAGAAGTCATCCGCATTGATCATGGCGAAAGGCTCGTTGATCAGATCACGTGCTGCCAGGACAGCGTGTGCTGTGCCCCATGGTTTTTCCCTGCCTTCGGGAACAGAGAATCCCTCTGGAAGGTCATTCAAATCCTGAAAGGCCAGCTCCACCTGGATCTTGTCCTCGAATCGACTGACCACGTCTTTCCGGAATGCGTCCTCAAAGTCGCGACGAATCACAAACACCACTTTTCCAAATCCGGCGCGGATGGCATCGAAGACTGAATAGTCCATGACCGGCTCACCACTGGGGCCCATGGGATCCAGCTGTTTCAGTCCGCCATAGCGGCTTCCCATTCCTGCCGCCAGAATCAACAACGTTGGTTTCATTCCCGCGAGCTTCGATGCTGGAGACCATCGATCAAGTGTGAAATCCGATCTCTCCAAGAATTGAAGCTGTCAGCACCCCGGTCAGGCCACTCACATGGTTTCTTGCTCCCGGGACCATTGGACGACTAGTCTGGCGCCCGCATGGCAAAACTTGGACGATGGAACCTTCTGGAAGTATTGGAACAGACCGAAAACGGTCTACTTCTCGATGGTGGGCGAGAAGGAGAGATCCTGATGCCCAATCGCTATGTCCCTGAAGATGCCGATACCGGGAGTCTTGTGGATGTCTTTGTCTATCTTGATTCCAAAGATCGACTGATCGCTACGACAGAGACTCCCATATTACAGGTTGGAGAGTTCGGAACCTTGAAAGTCGTGGAGATGCATCCACGCGCCGGAGCGTTCCTTGATTGGGGATTGGCCAAGGATCTACTGCTTCCTTATGTCGAACAATTGGGGCGAGTCAGAGTGGGGCAGAGCGTTCTTGTTGGAGTGCAGGTTGATAAGAAGTCCGCACGAATCGTCGCCACCATGCGGACGAACCGATTGCTTACCGAGACCTATCCCAGCTATCGCAAATGGACCAAGGTGAAGCTGATCATCTCTGAATGCACACCCATGGGATACAACGCCATTGTGAATCAACGTCACGTCGGACTGATCTACCATCAGGACATTGCCCGTAAGCTTCAGCTTGGTGAAGAGATGGAAGGCTACGTTCGCCAGGTCCGCGATGATGGAAAAATCGATCTATCACTTCAGCCCGCCGGATACGCACGCGTCGCATCTTCTCGCAACGTGGTATTGGACAAGCTCAAAGAGCACGACGGCTTCATGGACGTAGGTGACAAGACCAATCCCGATCGAATCAGAGATCTGTTTGGCCTGAGCAAGAAAGCCTTCAAGCAATCCATCGGCACGCTCTACAAAAAGCGCCTGATCGAAATCCGCGAAGACGGTATCCGTCTGATCGAAGATTCCGATGAGGATTGATACGGGCTATCAGGCCCCTACCTGTTTCTTGATCGCCTTGAGTTTGTCGAACTCAGGGCGCTTTTTGTAGTAGGCGTCCAAGGGGTAACAGCCGCTGATGATGCCGTTGCGTGGTGCTGTAGTGCAGTCGCTGAAGGTGCGACAGATGTTTCGGGGTGCCAGTTCTCCCTTGTTGATTGCATCGAGGAGAATCTCGGGATAGCTGAGGACAACGCGGCCGAGTCCAACCATGTCGGCGTGACCTTCGCTGACGATACCTTGGCAAACGTGGGGGAGGTATTCCTGCAGGTAGCTGAGTCCTGACCCAATGACGATGATCTCTTCTGGAATCTGCTTCTTCAAATCACTGAGCACATTGACCTGTCTTGCGACATCCACGAGTGGATCGTAGGCAGGTTGGTATCCATCGGATGGAGGATACGCGGCTGGGCGCTGGATGTGAGGAGTGTAGTAGGGACTCCCTGCTGAGGTGTTGAGGATCTTGATTCCGAGTTCGTGAAGGAGCTTGATGAACTGAACGGTCTCGCTGGTCTCAGGTTCAACCGGATTGTCCTTGTTCGTGCTGAAGGCGTATTCGTATGGGAGAAGATTGCTGAAGTCCTCAGGGATGCCTGGGCCAAGCTTTCCGGGCTTGGACATTTCTGGATCCGGACGATGGGGAACGAAGTCAAATGTGCTTAGGCGGACTCCGAGATCGATCTTGTTTCCGCTGGAGCGAATGCCTTCCACGATCTCGCGAAGGATACGCGTGCGGTTTTCAAAGCTACCTCCGTATTTGCCGGGGCGTGTGCGGGCACTTAGAAATTCGTGTAGCAGGTAGCCGTGGCAGTGTTTGATATCAACGAAGTCGGCGCCTACGTCCCATGCGATCTGAGCGGCCTCGATGTATTTCTGGATGATGTCTTCGACGTCGCTGTCGGAAAGGATCTGGTCGTCGCTGGTGACATTGAATTTCTCGTCAAGAATCGGATGACGATAAGCGATGCGTGATTCCCAGCGTTTCTTGTCGTTGGGACGGCAGAAGCGCCCTGAGTGGGTGAGCTGGAAGCCGATTACGAGATCGTCTGTGTTGCCCCAGTGTTTCTGGTGTGCATCAACGAGGACCTGTCGCAGCTTGGCGAGCTCGGCTTTGTTTTCTTCATTGATGATGATCTGGTTTGGGTTGGCGCGTCCATCTGCGCGCACGGCCATGGCTTCTCCTCCACAAATGAGTTTGGCGCCGCTTTCACCGAAGCGTTCCCAGCGTCGGATCATTTCTTCAGTGATGCCGCCGGTAGTTGTGCCATCCCAACCCTCCATGGGATGAATGGCCACGCGGTTGCTGATAGTCTTGCCGTTGATTTTGGTTGCGACAGGTGCGGCGAGTGGGGAATCAGCTCCCTGTGCGATGCTGTCTTCACAAGGCAGGGTGATGCCAAGGCCGGCCATGTGTTCGCGGAACGCATCCACCGTCTTGAGCGTGGGGATGCGCTTGAGTTTGAAGACAGGTTTTTCTGCTGAGGAGTCGGTGCTCATTGTTTGAGGAGGAAAGGGTTCAGGAAGGGAGGCAGCCGAAGAAGGTGAGGTAAGGCTGCTTGTTGGCTTCGCGCTGGATGAGTAACGCGAGTTCGCGGGCATGGTAGTCGCCCCACATGGAGCTTTCACCATTCGGAATCTTGCTTCCCTTTGGTGTGTAATCCCAGCCGTTCGGACGGTGGTAGATGGAGTGTAGGATGAGCCCCTGATGCTTGCTGTCCGTGGAAAGGTAAGGTTCTGCGAAAAGCGTGTTGGCGACGGTGAGTCCTGCCTGCTTGTAGGTGCGTCCTGAGCGGGTGTCGCCCTTGGCACTGAGATAGTTGCCTAAACGAATCAATCCCTGTGCAGCGATGGCTGCCGCTGAGCTGTCGACGGGTTCGTGATCGTTGTAAGGATCGGCAGGCTTTTTCAGTGCGTTCTTGATCTTGTGCAGTTCAGGAGCGCCTGTGTCCCAGTAGGGAATGCCGCAGGTTGGTGTGTGTTCGAGATAGAAATCTGCGGTGGCTTTGGCGGCTTTGAGAAGCATGGCGGTGATGGCTTTGCGTCCGCCGAGTGGCTTCAGCTCGCTGTCGCTGAGGGTTTCGAAAAACTCCAGTTCCTCGGCGTAGCCGCAGATGGCCCAAGACAGTCCGCGCGTCCATGTGCTGAAAGGGGCGTAGCCCTGTTGGGAGTTCGGACAACGGTAGTTGCCGTCGTTGAGATTGAAGATGCTCTCGTGTGCGGTGCGTCCTCGTAGATCGTAGGCATCACGTCCTTCTCCGTAATACACTCCGAAACGTGCCGTGCTGTCTGCGTGGGCGATGAGGCGCTCCAGTAGAGAGATCGGCTGATCCATCTCTCCCATGAGCACGTGGCCGAGCTTGTGGCCAATGGCCAATGCACGCAGTGAACGGATGGTGTCGATGAAGAGTGAGTGGGGACCGTTGAAGGAGTAGATGTAGCCACTGCCATCTGAGATGTCTGTCCAGCGTGCGGCTTGAACGGCACTAGAGATCTTTAATGCCAGTTCATAGAAATCGGCTTCGCGTGGATCATGTTCGATCCGTTCTTCCCGCATGAGGCGAAGAAGGTTGCCGTAGGTGGAGACGTTGTTGAATCCATGATCATGCACACCGATGTGTGACACGTGAGTGGCCATGACCTTCACGGTCTTGTCGCGACCGATTTTCAAGAAACGCTCGTCACCCGTGGCGTCATATTGCAGGACGGCAGAGCCAAACTGAAATCCCTGTGTCCATTCTGTCCAACCGCGCGTGGTATACTTGCCGGCTTCGGTAAACACAGGAGTGCCTTTGGATGCCTTCCATGACTTTTCGATGCTGAGGATCTTTTCCCCGGAGAGTTCGAAAAGTCGCTCCGTCTTTGGAAGGAGTTTCTTTGCGGTGAGCTTGCGATCGATCTTGATGGACATGTTTTTGTGGTTGGATTTTTAAAGTCTGTGAAAGTGGTAGCCCCCATCGACGTTGATGGTTTCACCGGTGGAATAGGGCAGGTAATTGAGAGCGATGGCGGATACCGCCTTGCCGACGTCTTCGGGTGTGCCCCAACGGCGCAGGGGCGCCAGACCTTCGGCGAACATCCTGTCATATTTCTCCTTAACGGGAGCAGTCATGTCTGAAGCGATGACTCCGGGGCAGACCTCAAACACTTGAATGCCATCATCAGCAAGCCGCGTGGCATAGAGCTTGGTCATCATGCTCAACGCAGCCTTGCCCATGCAGTAGTCAGCGCGATTGGTGGAAACTGCATAGGAGGATATGGAACTGATGTTGACGATCTTGGGCGCCCAGCCTTCGCCGTGTTCCTTGCGCTGCTCGATCATCCAGTTGCCAGCAAGCTGCGATAGAAAGAACGGGCCTTTGAGATTGATGGCCATGAGTGCGTCGAAGTTCTCTTCATTGGCCTCCATGATATCCGCGCGGCCGATCGATGTGATGCCCGCATTGTTGACCAGGAGATCCAGTTGGCCGTGTTCACTGCGTGTGTGTGCAATGAGGGATTCACGATCTTCTGCTGAACCGATGTTTCCCTGGCAGATCGTGGCCTTGATCTCATGGGCACATTCAGAGGCTGCTGCCGTGCAGGCACCGCGAGTGTCCTCAGCTGCGGATTGATTACCTGCGAAATTGATGACGACGTTGGCACCTGAGCGGGCCAACTGAAGTGCAATGCCGCGGCCGATGCCTCGTGATGCACCGGTGATGAGTGCGGTCTGACCCTTCAGGTTGGGATGTGTGTCTGAATTCGACATGTTTTGTTGCGTTGGAGGTTGCCTGTGTGTTTACGATAAGAAAAATATCAATTCATTATCTCATCCATCATTTCTTATTATGGAAATCTATCAGCTCAAATACTTCGTGGAGGTGGCCCGGGAGAACAATTTCACCAAGGCGGCTGAACGGCTTCGGATAGCGCAACCGGCCCTCAGTCAGCAAGTGAAGAATCTGGAAGAAGAGCTGGGTGCGACGCTGTTCAATCGCGGACGGCGTAAGTCCAGTCTCACTTCTGCTGGTGAAACGTTACTCGAACATGCGTTGCTGATCCTCTCCGCAGAGAATGTCGCGAGAGAGGCGGTTCAGGAGGTAGTGGGACTCAAGCGAGGGAGATTGCTTCTTACCACGATCCCATCGATCAGCGGTTGTTGGTTGCCTTCGGTGATCCGTAGATTCCGAAAGAAGTATCCCGAAGTGGAAATGGTCTTGAAGGAAGCCAGCTCTGAAGAAGTGATTTCGATGGTGGGAGCAGGTGATGCCGAAATCGGACTTGTCCAGGCGCCCATTGCAGCCACTCAGTTTGAGTCAGGTACGCTGTTTGAAGAGTGCTTCGATCTGTTGGTTCCCTCAGGGCATGAACTTGCCGGCAGGGACAAGGTTTCCATCAGACAGCTTAGGGAGGAATCATTCGTCTTATACAAAGGTCGCGCCCGTGATTCCGTCATCGCTGCCTGCCGTAAAGATGGCTACGAACCCCACGTTGCCTGCGAAAGTGGAGAGATTCAGACTGTGCAGGCACTGGTGGCCGCAGGGTTGGGGGTAGCAGTGTTGCCAGGCATTGCAGCCGCCCCGGCCAGCAAACAGGTGGTGCGATTGAAACTCACTCCGCAGATCCGGAGAAAGGTCCTCTGGATTTCCAGAAAGGGCGGAAGCCTGTCACCTGCGGCTGGGGAGCTTCTGAAGATGTGTAAGTAGCCAAAGTCAGACAAGGGAGGAGCTCTTGCCTGCTTCTCTCAATCATTCAGCTCGTTTTCCTGTTCCAAGGTGCTTTGGCGATGAGCATGCCCATGGCGCAGGTATCGGTGATGCCGGCAAACATCAGGCCAGCTCCGACGAATCCGGACATCCACATCCAGTTGGGGTTTATGAAATGAGCTAGGAGAACTCCAGTGAAGACGATGGCGCCAGCTGTGATGCGAACCTGCCGTTCCAATGACATCACTTTGCGGCCCGTGTTGACTGGTAGTCCTTCGTCGCTCCATGCGTCTGTGCCTCCATCTACAATAAGGAGATCTTCGATTCCTGCGGCCTCTAGTTTCTCAGCTGCTCGCTCGGCTCTTTTTCCTGATTTACAGATCAGATAAATCGGGGTTTGGCCATTTGCAGTTCCTTTCAATGATTCGTCATCGATTTCGTCCAAGGGGAGATTGATGGCACCTTGTGCATGGATCTCCTGAAACTCCAGAGGTGTGCGGACATCGATGATGCAGCCTTCGTTTTGGAGATTTTCGTGAGTTTGTGAGGCTTTGACGGTTTTCATGGACTGAGTGAAGGGGCTGTAGACTGAATGGAGGAATTGTTCAACAAGCTCGAAGTTTTTCAACAGGTCTTTACAATCACCCCATGGTTCATACCGGAATTGGTTACGACGTGCATCAACTCAAAGAGGGGCGGAAGCTCATTCTGGGTGGTGTCGAGATCCCCCACGATGTGGGTTTGGATGGGCATTCTGACGCCGATGTCCTGATGCATGCGATATGTGATGCTGTCTTGGGTGCTCTTGGAAAAGGCGATATTGGTCAATTTTTTCCAAATACGGATCCTCAGTGGAAAGGAGCTCCAAGCAAGGTGTTTCTGGAAGAAGCTGCACGGCAGGCGAAACTTGAAGGCGCCAGGATCGTGAATGTGGACGCTGCATTGATGGCTGAGAAACCGAAGGTTCTGAAGTATTCCGCCGAGATGAAGAAGAACATTGGCGCTGCGTTGGGGCTGGATGTCAGCAAGGTGGGCATCAAGGCGACAACGAATGAGACAATGGGCTTTGCTGGGCGTGAAGAAGGCATGGCTGCGTGGGCTGTTGCCGCTGTTGATCGTCCCGAATAGAAAGGAACTCCCATGGCTAAAGGTGAAATTGGATGGAAGTCTGTCAATGAAGACGGAATCAAGCTTCAGAAGAACGCCAAACTGTTTGGTGGCGAGTGGAAGATCTATGAGCGCGAGAAGCGCTTTGATACATGGGAGGAGAATCCGTCACCGAGCTTGGAGGACTGGAAGGAGCTTCTGGATGGTGTGCAGCGCCGCATTCCGCGTGGACTTTATCCACCTTTGGAAGAGACCAAGATCAAGCGCCGGATGAGGGAACTGTTTCCAGACGAAGATATTGAAGATTAACACTCCGCACGAAAATTTCGGACTTCGTTGCTGAAAGGGATATGGGGGAATGCGCGGGATAACCAAGGAAGTGGTTGTCCGACATGGGTTCGAACCATGACTAATTGCGTCAAAGGCAACTGTGCTACCATTACACCATCGGACACCGCGGACGGGGAATTTAGTCGGAGATGGTTCTGCTTCAAGCCTTTTTGAATTTTTTTTGAAAGATTATTGAAGGCGTTTTCAAGGAGTGGTGTTTTTGTTTCGGGGGGAGGGGAATGTCTCGTCCATATGATTGGGATTCACGGCCAGTTCGAAGATGGTTTTGTTGAGGAAGCGAGACTGCATCCAACGTGGTCCCGATTGATGTTGACCGGTGTAGGTGATTGTTCCGGAGGGATTGGCCACGATGACAAGCGAGTGCTTTGATGAACTGATTCCGGGGAACAGGCTACTTTGGTGAAAGATGGATGTGTGATAGCCGAGCTGTCTCAGTCCCTGATCTGCTGCAGGGACGTGATCCATCCAGTAGATAGATTCGTTTACGTAAGGATTGGGTTTCCGTTTTGCGAGGAGTTTGATCAATTCCAGAGATTTAGGGGAATCTGCTGGGATGAAATGAATAATCTCCCAGATTCCGCGCTGAATGTTTCCGCGCTCCTGAATGCCGGGAAGAGTATTGGACCGGTGAAAGGCTGAGTGAGCCCGACGTGTGACGCTTGAGGGTAAAACGATAGTGGTGACTGTCAGAATGATGATCCCCGTCAGCACTCTGTGCCATCTTGTCGTTTTGTTGGCACGGTCGAACTTCATAGTATCAGTAGATTCGTTTTATCTACTGATGGTTATATCGGAGGTTGTAGCCGTAGGTTAACTGGTTTTCAGTTGCCTGTCTCGATGAGACGGGGGCTTTCTGGCGAGTTGATGGCCAAGGTGTTCAAGGAGATTCGAGGAATCTTAAGAGATGGAAGGTCGGATCAGGTGTCCAGGCCGGTACACGCTTGGGGGCAAATGGCACTGCGCCTTTTGCTGCTTGGGAATTGTTGTTTTTCTGTATCCCTTTTTCGTTTTCGATGCGCAATGAGGAGGATCGAATGCGATTGTTTATGATGTTGATCGGGCTGCCGGTGTTTCCAGATATTCTGATGTCGCTTTGGCGTGATGAAACAAAGGTGTTGTGTTCGATCAGCAGATCACCGGGAAGGGCGCTCTGATGCGGCATGCTGCGGATGCCTGCGCCTCCTGCTCTGGAAATGATATTGTTTCTTACGATGGCTTCTGAGGCGACCTGGATGCCGTTGTCACCGGTGTTCCAGATGAGATTGTTTTCAATGATGTTGGGGGATCGACCATCGGTTCCGTAAGCCGTGATTCCTGGGTAGCGTGTATCGTGAATAACGTTGAAACGGATCATGTTTCCGTGGCTGCCATCCTTTAGTTCGATCCCGTCTCCCTGAGAGATGTTTGGGCCGTTCAGATGGTGGATGTAGTTTCCCTCAATGATAGCTCCTGTAATATAGCCTGGAGTGGTCCCGTCAGACTTGTTGTTGCAGCCTAGATAGAGGGCTTCGCCGTGCCCACCCGTGTGGTGGATGTGGTTGTTTCGGAAAACCATTCCTCGGTAGATGTTGCCATCGTGATTGCATGTGACTCCGACTCCTCCAATGTGGTGAAGATGCAGGTTCTCCAAAGTGATATGAGATGCAGCCATTTGTCCGGTAGCGTAGATCCGAATGCCTGATGCTCCGCCTGTGATCTCGAGATTCCTGAGTATCAGGTGTTGAGCGCCGACGATGTTGATAGAGTTTTGTCGTTGGTCCGGGCGTTGAAATACAGTCCCTTTTTCGCCGCGGATGATGATGGGGTTTTCCTTGGTGCCTTGATGAGAAATCTTAAGCAGACGAGGGTCACTGTAGGTTCCTGCGGTCAGGACCAGTTCGTCACCGGGGTTTAGTCCATTTCCAGAGAGCAGTTTGAACCACTCATCCTGCGGAGTGACCTGGTGGGTGGCTGCGTTCACGGACCATGCAAGCAGGAGAAGTAGGAGACCTGAAATCTGGTGGAAGTGACGGAGAGACAACGGATCGTTTGTCATGATGTCAGGGTAGTGAAGGAAGGAGTCCTCCCGAGAGATGTTTGCCGTCGTCTGTGATCAATCGACGAACATGAACTCGTTGGACATGAGGAGGGCTTGGGCCAGTGTGGCCAATCGGGTAGGGGGCGTTGTCTCTTTTCCTATCAGTTCAAAGTCATCCTTGGCGGAGAAGCGCTTTCTCGGAGCATTGGAGCGGATCTCGGTGTATTCGATGACGGGTGCCCATGTGAAGCTGTCGGTGTTGGCGTTGCCCTGGCTGTCGACGACGAAGTCGATGGTCTCACCTTTATTGATGGCGAATGGAACGACTGGGATATTGGACTGGCTGTCGTGAGCAACGTAGCTGCCTTTGAGTCCGCTGTTGCTTGAGATGACTCTACCCCGGACACCGTTTCCTTGTTTTGCCGGGTGATTGAGGATGCCATTGATCTGAATGGTGCCGTCAGCTGGGGCTGTCCATCTTCGGATTGCCATCTGGTGTTTGGCGTTTCCGGGGTGTCCACCAGTGGCACTGAGTCCGGTCCAGTCGAGTTTTGGATCAGGTCTCTTGGGGCCGCCCAGCCAGTCTTTCCCAGTGAAGTGGGGAAGGTCTGCGTAGTGGATGACCTTGCTGCCGTCCTCGCTGGCTTCACCGTAGCCGTAGCTCCATGGATTGAAGAATGGCTGGTCGGAATTTGTTGCATCTGTAAGGGAGAGATAGCGAGTGGCCCGGTCGATTTCAGATGGGGTGGGTTCACGAAGAAAGACTTTTTGATAGAGGGTTCTGACCTTTGTGATGTCGTCTTTCGCATCGCGCACTTCGCTGACCTTTGTGAGGGCTTCAGCCTGCTGCTGTATGAAAGGGCTGTTCATGAGGAAGAGCGATTGCTGTGGGACGGTGGTGTTGAACCGTTTTGCATTGCTCGTCTCCGGATTGGCGAAATCAAAGGTGCGGTAGAGACTTGGTAAATTTTGCCGCTCGACGATGCCGTAGACCGTGCGTCTGTTGCTGAATGGCTTGGTATCGATCTTGACGGGAAGTCCACCCATCTTGCGATCGATCGTGCCTGAGGTTTGAAGAATGGAGTCGCGCATAGCTTCGAGGTTCATACGCGTTCTATTCATCCGCCAGAGGAGGAAGTTGTTCGGATCTTTGGAGATGCCTTGTTGCTCCCTTTCAGTGGAGATGGTGGTTGCTTGTTGCCATGTTGCAGAGTTGAGGATGTGTCGATGGAGTTTCTTGGTGGACCATCCGTTTTCCATGAACCACGAGGCGAGATAGTCGAGGAGTTCAGGGTGGGTTGGTGGATCGGACTGGAGGCCAAAGTCGCTTGGTGTGCGAACGATTCCTTCTCCAAAATGATGCAGCCAGACTCTGTTCACCCAGACGCGGGCTGTGAGTGGATTGTTTTTGTTGGCGATGTCCTTTGCCAGCTCGAGGCGACCACTCCCGTTACTGTATTTTGGTCGTTCACCCTCTGAGAGGATTTCGAGAAAGCGACGTGGGGCCACATCTCCCTTGTTCCCTCTGCTGCCTCGGATGAAGACGCGTTCATCATGGGGCTTGGGGGAATCGACCAAAGCCATGGCGCGGGGAGGGGCGCCTTCGTGTGTGGCATTGAGTCGATCTATGCTTGCCTGAAGTTGTCTGAGTCTGGGCTTGGCATCCTGCAGGAGGGCGTCATCCAGATTGGCAGGGACGTTGGCCGGGGAGATCTCTGCGTAGAGTGTCTGTCTGAGTTCTTCTTCGACGGCATCGGGCAGTTTCTTTGAGTCGGCGTCTTTCTTGACGATTGCTTGCCACTTTTTGTCGATGCTCTTGAAAACGTCATTGAAGAGGGATGCGAGTTCCTTTCGAGAAGTGGGCTTCTTTTCCTCAACTGTCTTCAGTATGCGGGCGTTGATACGTTGTTCGCCGGTGGCTGATTTCCATTTTTGAATCTGATCGTTAAGTCCCTTCTTGAATTGGTCATCTCCCAGTTTGTGGAGAATGGTCCATGCACTGAGAACGGGATGGTGACTCTTTTCAACAGCTACCACTGCATCTCTCCACTTAAGAACGATGGCTGGGATGAGTTTCCTCTTCTGGGCTTCTTTGATCTGTTGGCCGCGGTCTTTGATGGATTGGACGTCGTGTACCATGAGGAGGTAGTCCCCGGTGCGGGCTCGAACGATGTTTCTGTTCTCGATGAGTTTTTTTGTCCTGAAAGTGGCCAAGGCCTTTTCTCTCTTTGCTTTTTCAGCGAGGTAGGCGTCGTAGAGTACCTTTGGTGGTGTGACGCCCAAGAGCGGGAGTTCACTTGGCTCGCGTGAACTGTCGAAGATTCCGTAGAGTGAGTAGTAGTCCTTCGTGGGGACCGGGTCAAATTTGTGATCGTGACAGCGTGAACAGGCCACTGTGAGTCCCATCAATCCGCGGGTCACAACGTCGATCCGATCGTCGATAATGTCCTGTGTGTTACCTAGGAAGCGTCTTCCCAGAGTCAGGAATCCGAGCGCTGCCAAAGGGCGCTTGTCGTCGCCGAGTTCCAGTTTGTCAGCTGCAATCTGTTCGATGAGAAAGCGGTCGAAAGGGAGGTTCTCATTGAAGCTGCGGATGACGTAGTCGCGAAAGGTATAGGAAAAGGGAAATCGACGTTCGCGTCCTCCTGCCAGATAGCCGCGTGAATCACCGTATCGTGAAACATCCAACCAATGACGGCCCCAGCGTTCGCCATAAGCCGTGCTGGCGAGGTAGTGATCCACCATGGATTTGAAGGCGTCTGGAGAGGAGTCGTTTAGAAAGCGGTCGAGTTCTTCCTTGGTCGGTTGAAGGCCGGTGAGATCCACGCTTAGTCTGCGCAGCAGGGTGCGCTTGTCTGCCTTGGTGGCGGGCTTGAGATTGACGGCTTCCTGCTTGCTCAGAATAAAGCGATCTATGTCGTTCTGAACCCATGATTCGTCTGCCACTTTGGGAAGGGCTGGATTGGTCACCGACTTGAACGCCCAATGTTGCTCACCTGCCTGAATGATCTTCTCCATCGGAGAAAGTGCCGTGGCTTCGGTCCGTGGATCGGGTGCGCCTTGAGCGACCCATTGGGTTAGGTCTGCGATTTGAGCCGGGGAAAGCTTGTCTGCTTTCTTGGGCATCTTGACCTGCCGGTGCGTGTGTTTGACTGCTTTGATTAGCAGGCTGGAATCAGGATTGCCGGGAATGATTGCAGGGCCGGAATCGCCGCCTTTGAGGAGTCCTTGTTTTGAGTCGATGGCCAGTCCGCCTTTGGACTGGTCTGAAGTGTGGCACTTGTAGCAGTGATCGACCAGGAGTGGGCGGATCTTCTTTTCGAAATGCTCAAAGTCATCTGCCTGGATGATAGAGGTCCAAAGCGTCAGAGTGATGACGGTGAGGGAAATTCGTATCAGGTACTTCATGTCAGGTGCGAACGGCAGCATTGAGGGCTTTGTCCGAATCGTCAACTGACGGAGACGCAGAAAGGGTATTCAAAAGGGAAATGGAGCGACCTCGGATTGGAGCCCGCTAGGTATCTTCACCAAGCTCCACGTTCCAGTATTGGAGATCCAAGAAGTGTTTCCATGCCTCACGCCGCTCGGTCCCGAAGTTGAACTGAATGAAGGGTCTCCACTTCGGTTTGCGCGGCTTGCGCTTGAGTTTCATCCCTGCTTCGAGAGGTGTGCGATTGCGTTTGACTGTGTTGCACTTGATGCAGGAACAGACAATGTTTTCCCAATTTGTAGGGCCACCCCGATCTCTGGGGATGACGTGGTCCAGATTGAGGTCGCGACGATCAAAGCCTTTGCCACAGTATTGGCAGGTATTTTTGTCGCGGGTGAAGATGTTGTGACGGGTGAATTTGACCTCTTTCTTGGGGAAGCGGTCGTAGCCGATCAGAAGGATGATCTGAGGGATCCTGATGCGTAGCGACACGGATGCGATATGTTGGTCGCCGGGGTTTTCACTGGAGAAGTCGCTCCACTCGGTGAAGTCGTAGGTCTGAAATGCACCATCCTGGTCACCCAGTACCACTTGGGCCTGACCTTGGAAGAGGAGCGTGAGTGCTCGTTTGGCGGAACAGATATTGACTGCCTGCCACAACCGGTTGAGCACCAACACCTGAGAATTTATGATAGATGTCATGTTGGTCCTTCCGACTCAGGACGTTACGAGGCTTGCCACGGTCGGTCAAACCTAGTCCTGAAGGTAGGGAAACAATTCACTCCTTTGAAACAATGCAAGCCAAAATGTCACAAACCCGGGCCGGTTTGTTCACGAATTGGCTTCGAAATGTGAGGGGAAATCAGATTCTGAGAAGCTCTTGTGTGCTGAGGTTCTCCAAATCGGGAAGTAGTAGATCGGGGCTGTGGGAATCGAGTGTCTCCATGTCGGTTCCGCCGGTTCCGACTGCCAGTACCTTTGCTCCAATGGAGCGGGCGCAGGCGATATCTCTGTGCGTGTCGCCGATCACGAGGATTTCTTCCCCGTTCAGCTTCTGTCCTAGAATCCTTTCGGCACGGGCTTTTCCATTGGCTGCAAGTTGGTTTCTATCTGGATGCTCACAGCCGAATGCCCCCATTTCAAATCCATCCCAAAGGTCATGGTGTCGGAGTTTTAGCTCTGCTCCGAGCAGGACATTCCCTGTAAGTAGTCCCATGATCGGACGATTTGGATGGCTGAGCAGCTCAGTCCTGATCCTGTGAGCCCCGGGAAGTGTGCGGCCTTTGTTGGCAGCAAGGTATTCGTTGAGCAGCTGAAGGTAGCAGGCGTAAAAGAGATTTTCCGCTTCGAGGGAATAGGGAACGTCTTCGTTGGAGAAAAGCTCCTTAATGATGGCGCTGTCAGTTCGTCCGGCAAAATCCAATTTTTGCGCTGCTCCCTGGCGACCGTGAAGGAGTTCGAATGCCTGATCAAAGGCACGCAGTCCCGCTCCGCCGGTGGCGATCAATGTCCCATCAATGTCGAAGAGAATCAGACGAATCACGGGCAGGAGTGTAGTAAGAATTGAGAGTGAGAGAAAGCCCGGGCAGTTGAGGAAGGTGTCGACTTGAAGGAATTCTGCTTTAGTCGTTGGCTGATTGGTCGTTACGATACATGAGACGACCCGTTACCCGTTGATTTGGTTTCACTTCGCAACATTCAATTCTCGTATCCTGGCAGCCAGTTTTCACTGGCGGTGGACGCGCTTGGTGTGGATCAGGGTGGATGGATGGCGATCGTTGGGCCCAGTGGTAGCGGCAAGACCACGCTTCTGAAGATCATGGCCGGTCTCGTTGAATCCAAGGGCGAGATCAAGGTGGCGGGGGTCATGTTGAATCATCTTTTGCCTCCAGCGTTGCGGCAGTTTCGCCTCATGCGGTTAGGGCAGGTGTTTCAGGACTTCGAGCTGCTGGATTATCTGACGGTCGAAGAAAACATTCTTTTGCCGGCCCGTCTCCATCCCGTGGATGAATCACGGGAGTCCATCGAGGAGCGTGTTCGTAGTCTGGCTGTTTCCGCTGGATTGGAAAAATGCCTGAGTCGGACGCCTGAAACGCTGTCTCGCGGTGAGCAACAACGCGCTGCCATCTGCCGGGCACTTCTGCTTTCCCCGAAGATCATTCTTGCGGATGAACCAACAGCGAGCCTTGACCCTGCATCAAAGGAAGGGGTCATGGATCTCCTTTTGGAGTGTTGTCGAAAAGAGAACACCACGGTCGTGACGGTCACTCACGATATGGAGGTGGCTCATCATCATGACAAGGTGATCGATGTTTCCGAGTATGGTCATCCGATTCCGAGAAAGGAGGACCAGTGAACGGCGTCGTTTGGTTGGGAGTGAGGCATCTGCGTCATGATTGGCGTAAGTCTGCCATCCTTTCATTGGTTTGTGGGTTGGCAGTGTTTCTTCCCTTGGCGGTTTGGGTGCTGAGCGATGCTGTGGAAGAGCGTCTGACTCATCGTGGTAGATCGACTCCTTTGTTGATGGGGAAGACAGGGAGTCCGTTGGAATTGACGGTGAACTCGATCTATTTCAGCGGAAATGCTCCGGCCTTGTTGGAGTATCGCGCGTTGTCTGAGATACGCGAAGGCGGGCTTGCTGATGCCATCGGCCTCTATGTGGTGCATGATGTGAATGGTGTTCCGGTCGTGGGAACGGAGTTGGATTATTTTGATTATAGACGATTGAAGATCCAAAAGGGACGAATGTTGTTGCGAGCTGGGGAATGTGTGGTCGGTGCCGTGGCAGCCATGCATCTGGGTGTGGGGCCCGGGGAATCTGTCATGACGACGAAAGTGAATCCCTTTGATTTGGCTGGAGCCTATCCACTCAGAATGAAAGTGGTGGGTGTGATGGCTGAAATGGGGACGGCAGATGATGAAGCGATCTTTTGTAGTCTTCAAACGGCATGGATCGCGTCCGGACTTGGGCATGGTCATGAGGAAGAAGAAGAGGCAGTCATTGATGATCAGAACGGCACGAAAGTCTATGGAGCTGAATTGAACGAGCATCAGGAAATCACTGAGGGCAATCGCGAGAGATTTCATTTTCATGGAGACTTGGAATCCTTGCCAATCACTGCCGGACTGATAGTGCCTCACGATCAAAAGTCATCGACGCTGCTGGAGGGCCAGTATCAGGAACGTGCTGAACTTGCGTTGGTCCAACCAGCTGAGGTGGTGGATGGCCTGATCGAGACGATTGTGCGGACGCGGCGGATGTTGGTGGGCGTTCTGATCGGGATGTCTCTGGTGATGTTTGCCGTATGCGGATTGGTATTGATGCTTTCGGTGAAGTTGCGTGAAAGGGAGTTTTCCAGTCTGGATTGCTTGGGTGCCTCTGTCGGATTCGTGAGGAATCTGATTGTCATGGAGGCGGCAGTGATTGTGTTATCCGGCGTGTTGTTGGCGCTTGTAGGAGCAGGTATGACTCATTGGTTGGGTCGATATGCTGTCGCCTGGGTGCTGGGATGATCACTGGTATGAATAGAATGGACTCAAAGCTTTTGGCGCTCTTGTTGGTTGTTGTGACTCTGATGGGTTGTGGCAGATCTCAAATGGAGGAAAGCGGATTCGAGGATCAGGCCCGCACGAAACCTGTTGTTGCTGCAGTTAATTACCCACTTGGCTATTTCGCTGAGTTCCTTGCTGAAGGAGAGATAGAAGTCCTGATGCCTTTTTCCAGAGATGGCGACCCTGCCTTCTGGGAACCTACTGATAAGGCATTGATTCCTGTCATGGAAGCGGACCTGATTCTGTTGAATGGAGCAGGGTATGCCAAATGGGTGGGGACGGCGTTTCTCCCGCAGAGAAAATTGGTGGATACGAGCGGCTCATTTGAATCGAAATACCTGCAGGCCGAAGCAAAGAAACATCAACATGGTCCGCAGGGGGAGCATGATCATGGAGGCAATGCCTTCACTACGTGGTTGGATCCGGATCTGGCAGCGGCTCAGGCTGAGGCAGTGGCGATAGGGCTGAAGTCATTGAAGGGCGTGGATGCAGTAGTGATCGATCAGAGATTGAAGCTGCTTCAGGAGAATCTCGAATCATTGGACATGGCAATGGATAAGGTGGCGAAGCGATTGGCCGGTAAGCGGATCTTTGCGTCGCATCCGGTGTATCAATATCTGGCGCGGAAATATCAGTTGGGTATCCACAGCTTTCATTGGGAGCCGGATGTTGAGATTACTGAGGAACAGTGGAAGGAGCTGGATGAAGAGCTGACAAAGAAGCGAGCCACATTGGTGCTTTGGGAGGGGGATCCAATTGGAGCCAATCGTTTGGGTTTGGATCAACGGGGCGTGCCTATGGTGGTGTTTGATCCTTGTGGAAATGTGCCTGATGAAGGTGATTATCTTTTCGTGATGCAGGAGAATATTCAGCAGCTTTCGGCGATGTTGGACAGGCTTTCGGAATGATTGTGTGATGGGAAAAGAATCGCACACAACTTGACCCAGACGCTGTCTGGCACTAGGGGAAGGGCGTGTCCAATAAGATTTTGGTTTTATTTGATTCTGCTTCAGGCAATACCCGCAAGATGGCGGAGCTTGTTGCCGAAGGGGCGGGGCGTATCTCAGATACTGAGGTGAGACTCGTTTCCGTAGACGAGGCCAAGGCAGCCGACGTCGTCTGGTGTGATGGGATTGCTGTGGGGAGTCCCACCAACATGGGGATTCTTTCCTGGAAGATGAAACGCTTCTGGGACGAGGAGATGCTCGAACACTGGATGAAGGTGGACGGCAAGATTGCCTGTGCGTTCTCCTCAGCTGGAGGATGGGGTGGAGGTATGGAGATGGCGTGCCAATCCCTCCTGACCGTGCTGATGAATTTTGGGTTTCTGGTCTTTGGTGTCACGGACTACGCCGGTCCGATGATCACTGGGCACTATGGAGCCGTGGTTGCCAAAGAGCCTCGTTCTGAGGGCGATCAGGAAACATGCCGTTTGACCGGTCAACGGCTGGCCGAATGGACTGCCGTGATGGTCCACGGTCGAAAGGATGAACATCCTATGCACAAGCAGGCACAGAGAAAGGAACCTCACTGATCCATGGAGTTACCTGAGACAGCTGGGTTTATGATTCTTTCCGGGGCGACCTTGTTTCCCCGGCAACTGCTGCCTCTGCATATCTTCGAGCCTCGATATCGCCAAATGCTGGCTGATGCTTTGGAGGGCGATCGAATGTTTGGCGTGGCCATGAAGCTGGATGATGGGATCTCTGGTGAAGAACCTCATTCGGTAGCGGGCTTGGGGTTGATCAAGGTGGCTGTGGAGCAGTCGGATGGAACCAGTAACGTCATTCTGGAGGGAATGAAACGGGTGCGACTACTGGAGCGGATAGACGGACCTGAATACCCATGTTTCAACATCGACCCTGTGGAACCCTGTATTGCAGACGAGATGGCCTTCAAGGAGTCGATGTGTCACCTGTATGGACTCCTTAGTCGTTTTATGGACGGCGACGTCTTGAAAGGGGCCTCAGGCGCTCTGAGCGAGTCCTTGAATGCTGATGCCAGTTTGTCTGAAGTCGTTGTGAAGTCCTTGGAAGTCCTTAAGACGAAAATGGAATCGGAGGAAGACCCGGAGCGATTGATTGATATGATCACCTGCACGTTCATGCAGCATCCAGCTGAGCGTCAAGTGGTGTTGGGAGCGGAGACTCTGGACCTGAGAATCTGCCACATCATCAATTGGATGGAAGATCAGCTTGAAGACGAGTAGTCAGTGTTTCAGGCGAAACGAATTGCTAGGGAAAGGGCAGAGCCCAAAACAAACGTCAATATGATGACGGAGGCGCATCCTGATGCCTTTTGAATCTTCAGCTCCGGATTGGATTTGAGCAGTTCTTCAGTGATCGACTCGATGGCTTCCTTTGCGTCCTTCAAATCACTATTTGTCGTTTCCCGATAGAGTTTGATGGCTTCGATCTTGCGTCCCTGGATGATCGCTTCTTTAACGGGAGCTTGGATTGGTTCTGGAAGATCTTCGATTTTCATGTGTCGTGAGAGATTGGGTAAACGAGAACGAATCAGCTGGAAAGAACGTTCTTGAGGGTCTTGGAGATTAAATCAGCGGAGACGGGCTTGGGTAGAAAATTGATCCCCTCTTCCAGTCCGCTGGATTGTTCGGCAGTCTTTGCATTGTATCCGCTGGTGAAGATCACGTTCAGGGCGGGTTGCTTTTCGACAAGAGTTTCTGCCGGCTTCGGCCCGCTCATTCCTCCGGGCATGACCATGTCTGTCAGCAGAAGGTCGGGTTTCTCGGTCATGCTTTCCCATCTATCTAATGCCTCTCGACCGGATTCCGCGACGCTGGTTTCGATCCCTCGGGTGGCTTCGGGGATGGGCTCTTTGGGATCGGTGAGCTTGCGAAATTGAGAGCCCATCTCCTTGATGTGCCCTAGCATGAAGAAAGACAAACCTGCGACCGTGGCAGCCACCATTTCGAAAGTTGAGATCATTTTTGTGCCAATCTTCAACTTCATGTCCAAATAGTGGTTTATTATATCGATCGTTCAGGTCTTTTTCCGAAGGCGGTTCAGGAACAGTTTTCTATTCGTAAGCTGTTAAGAGGCAAGAGCGAGAAAGAAAAGCATTGAAGAATGCTCCGATCTCACATGGTTTTGGAGACTCTAGATGGAAATTTGCTCTCAGATATCGTCTTTTGGAGCATTGATCGAAAAAACTCATCTATTTGCGTGTATCGAAAAGCTTGACCGGCCCCGGGGGGATTGGGGCATAAACACAGCAATGAAAGCACGAATTTCGTCTCTTCTTGCCCTGATCGTATTGATGGTCATGTCTGTAGGTTGTTATCGTACCGTAGATGGTCACGTGAAAGCTGGCATGCCTATGAAGAAAGATAAGATCGTCAGTCGCTACGAGCGTCCGCTGGCCGATGTCTTTCAATCAGCCAAAGAAGTGCTCGCGTTCAATGGCACGCTTCGCCGTGAGGACACGATCAACAACACTTTGGAATCCAAGATTGATACACGCACTGTTCGCATCAAGGTGATCGAGGAAGATCCAAGTCTTTGTCAGGTAATTGTTCAGGTCCGCACCAAGGGCGGAGGCAGTGATATTGATCTTGCCAGTGAGATCGACAAACAGGTCGCCCTTCAGCTTTATTCGAATTCCAAGAAGTAGGCTGAGTCACCAAATCCTTTCACCAAAAAGCCGCAGGAATTCATCCTGCGGCTTTTTCTTTTGAAGATTTGGAACGGAGGTGGAACTAGTTTACTTGTCCTCTTCGAAGATCTCGGGGTGTTTCTGTTCCAGTTCCTTTTTGAAATAAGGGCGGTTCTGAAGAATCCGAGGAAGTCTCTTCACAAATTTGGGAGTATCCAGGCCGTTCAACAAGGCATCGGCTGGCATGATGCGACTTTCAAATCCAGCAAGGTCCAAGGGCTTGATTCCCTTGTAGTAGACGACGCTTGTGTAGGCACTCGGCGCAAATTCACCGACAATATCGACCTTCAATTTGGGAGTGATCTTCTTGTCCAGGCCAGCGGCCCAAAGGCATGCATTGACCAAGAAGCGGCGGGCGTCTTCGTCCAAGAGGTCTTCAGAGGCACCGAAAGAAGTGTAGACCGAGCGCGCTGTCTTCTTGGTGCCTGATGGGGCCACATAGGTTTCTCTGGCCCAACCTGCATTCACTACGGGCTTGTCGGGGTTGATTTCTTCGCTTTCGTGAAAGGTGTTCAAGACCTGCACGTCCAGCAGAGGACGTGCATCCGCTGGAGGCCGCGAAAGATAAGCTCCGGAATAGGCGTGAATGTCTCCGACGCCTTTCATGATTGGGTGTTTGCCTGCCTTCGCTGCGGCGGTGATACGGCAGCCCATCTGATGGTTGCTGCCATAGTGAGACTGTCCCCGATCCTTGTGCCAGGTGTTACCAAAGATCTGTTCTCCCAGACCACCCATGTAGTCGTCACCCTTGTAACTGAAATTGAGCTTGGCCCACTTGCCTTTCTGTCCGTTGAAACAATGAGTGGATGTTCTGACTCCGACAGCCGGGCCGCCGCGCTCGAAGTAATCGACGATTGGTTGAACCTGTTCGTCGCTTAGGTTCATGAAGCGTGTGAAGAAGAACATCAGGTCCGCATCTTTCAGTGCTTCTGTTCCGGGCATGTCTGTCGCGCCTGCCTTGATGGTTCCATCGGTATCCAACCCGAAGATGACCGTGCATTTGAATCCGTGGTGTTTTGCCAGAATCTTTGCGAGAGCAGGGCATGTCTGTTCGGATCGATATTCGTGATCATTGGCGATGAATACGATGTGCTTGCCCTTGCCAATGCCGGATTTGCCCTCGTAGACGAGTTGTTCGGTGAAGCCAGTGGAGGCTGCCAGTAGAAGTCCCAAGAGAGGGAGCCAGAGTTTTTTAGTCATAGTTCTCGATAGATGAGTTTTGCTTGAGGGGTATTCGAGGTTGGTGGAGCAGGTTCTTGTTGTAAAGACCGGGAGCGGGGGATTTACGGAAAGAGGCGCAGACATTTACGTCTGCGCCTCGTTCATCGAATCAAATTCTTCGGTTGTTCTATGCTACCGGATCTCGGGTCAGTTCGCCGTTTAGCGTTCTCATGATCCCGCGCGGATTGCTGTTCTGCAGCTCTGCGGGCAGTGCAGCATCTGGGAAGCCTTGGAAGCAGAGCGGGCGGACGAATCGCTCGATGGAGCTTGTGCCGATGCTTGTGAAGTAGCTGTGAGTGGTCGCGGGATAAGCGCCTCCATGATGCATGGATGGGCAGACTTCGATTCCTGTCGGGAAACCATTGAAGATGATCCGTCCCACCTTGGTTTGCAGGATGCTGATCAGGCGGGCGTAGGTCTTGAGATCTTCTTCCGTGCCGTGAACCGTGGCAGTGAGATGCCCATCAAGACTGCTGGCGATCGTCTCAAGGTTTTCAGGGGAATCAGCATCAATGATGATGGAAGATGGACCGAAATTTTCTTCAACCAGTTCTGGTTTTGAGAGGAAGTTCTCAGCGGAGGTGTTGAAGATCGTGCAGGCTGCCTGTGATGCATTTGAATCTGCGTCGGTGGCTGATTTGGCGAGGAGATTGACACCTTCTGTGTTCCCGGTTTTCTCCAAACCTGAACTGAAGGCCCCACTAATTCCCGCATGCAACATGGTGGCAGGTGCGGCTGCTTCCGTGGCTGACTTGACTGTGGATTTAAATCCATCGAGTTCGGATCCTTTGAGCCCAAGGAGCAGGCCTGGGTTGGTGCAGAATTGTCCGACACCCAAGGTCACGGATTGCACATATCCATTGGCGATTGCTTCTGAGCGCTCAGCCATGGCTCCTGGGAGAACGAAGACGGGGTTAGTGCTTCCCATCTCTGCATAGACTGGAATTGGAACAGGACGGGCGGCTGCGGCATCCGCCAAGGCACGACCACCACGAAGAGATCCGGTGAATGCGACGGCTTTGGTAAGAGGATGGTTCACCAGTCCCATGCCAGTGTCCGTGGTGACACCTTGGATCAGAGAGAAACATCCGGCAGGCAGGCCGACTTTCTTGACGGCTGCATTGATGGCACGTCCGAGTAATTCGCATGTGCCCGGGTGGGCCGGGTGCCCTTTGACGACGACGGGGCATCCTGCGCCGAGTGCAGAAACGGTGTCACTGCCCACGACTGAGATGGCGAGGGGAAAGTTGCTTGCTCCAAAGACGACCACTGGACCGATAGCGACCTTCATGAGGCGCACATCCGGCTTTGGAAGCGGTTCACGGTCAGGAATGGCGGTGTCGATACGAGCGTCCACCCAAGAGCCGTCACGGAGCAGATTGGCGAACAAACGGGATTGGCCGACGGCGCGTCCGCGTTCTCCAGTCAGGCGGGGCATTGGGAGGCCTGTTTCCTGATGAGCACGCTCGAGGAGGGCATCACCCAGATTCATGATCTCGTCAGCAATCGCATCGAGGAGATCTGCACGTGTTTCGGCACTGGATGTGCGCAATGCCTCGAAGCTGGCTTCAGCGGCTTCCATGGCTTGACTGATCTCATCGGACGAGGCTTCGGGGAAGGAAGGCTCAAGCTTGTCCTGATTGGCAGGATTGGCAGCTTGGAATGAGGAGGATCCTTTGGAGGACTCCTCGCCGGCGATCAATTGGGCACCCTTAATTTCGGACATAGGGCGGGGAGTGTTTTCGACTTGTCCCTCCCTGTAAAGAATTTGCGAGGATCAGTCGTGTTTCCAGTCGAGCAATCTGAGCTGGGGGGACCGGCTTCCGCGGAACTCATTGATGGATGGTTCGCAGGCTACAGAGAAGGTGCTGGTGGGGAGTTGAGACTCACCTGCGTTCCACCAGACGACGGTGCTTTCGGCGGTGCCGTCACTGACGTCGAACTTTACATGCTGCTTCTCCTTACCCATGAAAAAGGGTGTGCTCACGATCCGGAGCCCTGATACGGAGACGCTGACAGGAGGATTTTCGCGACCAGTCGGTTCCAGTTTTTGAAGTTCCTCCAGCTTACGTAGGGTCAGGTCCGCCAGTGTGGCTTCGGAATCGAGCTTCAATTCTGGAATCAGCAGCTCGGGAGGAATCGTTTCCTTGGCGATCTGATTCATCCGTTTCTTGAACTCGGGAAGGTGTTCCTCCTCGATGGTGAGCCCGGCGGCCATGGCATGCCCGCCGTGTGCGATCAGGATGTCGTCGCATTGACGCAATGCTGCAGCGAGATCAAATCCCTCAATACTTCGGCCGGAACCACGGTAGAGCCCACCCTCTCCACCCAAAATAAAGGTGGGGCGATAGAACTTCCTCAAGACGCGCGAAGCGACGATGCCGACCACGCCTATGTGCCAGAGGAGTTCTCCTTCGATCAGGGCGAAGTCTTCCTCGGGATCAAAGCGATTGCTCAAGTCTGCAAGGATCTGATCCGAGATCGAACGATCAATGCGTTGGCGCTCGCGATTCTGTGCGTCGAGATTCTTAGCAAGGTGCGTTGCTGTCTTGAGGTCCGGGGACAGAAGGAGCTTTAGTGAATCCGAGGCAGTCTCCATGCGACCTGCTGCATTGAGTCGTGGACCAAGTGTGAAGCCGACTTCTTGTCCACCCACTTCACCGGTGATTCCTGAGACTTCCTTCAGGGCTGCCAGTCCGGGGCGTTGTGTCTTGTTCAGGACCTTCAGTCCGGCAGGAACAAGCAGGCGGTTCTCTTTCTGGAGCGGGACGATGTCTGCAATGGTTCCCAATGCAACGAGATCGAGAAAAGGGCGAATGTCAAAGGACGCAAATTCAGGTTCGCCCAGTTCTCTGCCATGTTTCACCAGCGCGTGGAGTAGCTTGAATGCCAATCCGGCAGTGCAGAGTTCGGCGAATGGTTTCTTGTCTCCAGACTGAAGCTGCGGATTGACCAATGCCACCGCGGCTGGATGAGGATCAGCCACTTGGTGGTGATCGAGGACGATGGTGTCGATTCCCTTGGATGAAAGCCATGCGATGGACTCCACTGCGTTGGATCCGCAGTCCACCGAGAGCATCAGTTGATGAGGCTTTTCTTTAACGCAATTCTCAATGGCGGCCTGTGTAAGTCCGTATCCCTCGTCCATGCGATGGGGAAGATACCAATCCACTTTCCAACCAAGACTGGTGAGTGCATCAGACAGAAGGGTGGTGGAGGTGACGCCATCGACGTCATAGTCGCCAAAGATCACCGTCGTTTCCCCATTTGATCGCGCAGTAAAGAGCCGTTCCACGGCGACCTTCATATTTGGCAGAAGAAAGGGATCAGCCAGATGCTTGAGTTTAGGCGAAAGAAAGTGCTCCGCTTCGCTAAGGTCGTTGATGCCACGATTGATCAGGCAACGGGCGAGCAGGGGAGAGGCGTTCAGGCTGGATACGAATTGACCTTCTAGGAGCTCGTTCTTGGGAAGATGAGTCCAGCGATGCTTCATGAAGAATTGTCCTCGTTGGCTGCTTTCTGTTCTGTGATTTTCTTGCGAGAAACGAGGACGGAAATAATCACTGAAGTCAGAAGGATCGCACATACAGCAGCGAGGGAGACATCTGCGGAAATATGATACCATTTCATCGCAATCATTTTCACGCCTATGAAAATCAGCACCAGGCAGAGTCCATACTTCAGGTATTCGAAGATATGCATGACTCCTGCGAGAGCGAAGTAGAGAGATCGCAGTCCCAAAATGGCAAATACGTTGGATGTAAAAATCAGGAATGGATCCTGAGTGATTCCGAAAATCGCGGGAATGCTGTCGATGGCGAAAATCAAATCTGTGGTTTCCACCATGATCAGCACCAAGGCCAGGGGAGTGAATACTTTGTGACCGTTCTCGATGGTTATGAAATTCTGTCCATCAAGTTTGTCAGTGAAAGTTAGATGACGTTTGGCAAATTGAATGAAGATGTTCTTCTCTGGTTCGACGCCATCTTCATCGGCTCCCAGCATTTTTAGGGCACTGATGATCAGGAAAATTCCGAAGAAGATCAGGACATCCTTGTAGACGGATACCAGCTCTGCACCGAGGAAGATCATTGTGCCCCGCATCATCAGGGCGCCGATGATTCCCCAGAAGAGAACACGATGTTGATAGCGTTGGGGAACTCGGAAGTAGCCGAAGATCAGCGCGATCACAAATACGTTGTCCATGGACAACGCCAACTCTGTGATATAGCCGGTGATGAAGATCGAAGCCGCAACTTCTCCACGCAGGGGTACGAGGCAGGCCGCGAAGACCATGGCCATGGAGAACCACACCGCTGTCCAGATGAGAGCCTCTTTGCAGGAGATCTCTCTGGCCTCGCGGTGAAAGACGCCCAGATCAAGGGCGAGAAAAAACAGAATCAGGGTGACGAACCCTGCCCAATGCCACGACGTGATTTCGACGATGGCCAGCATGCTGCGGGCTTACGCTTCTTGAATGACGATCGTCTCGTTGAAGGCGTGCTCTGCGGTCTTGGGCTTCTCTCCCTTGTTCCACCAGAGCACGATGGCTGCAGCGATGAAGATACTAGAGTAGGTTCCTGTCAGGATACCGACCAAGAAGGTGAAGGCGAAGTCGTTGATTACGCCGCCTCCGAAGAGGTAAAGAGCGGCTGTCGACAGGAAGGTTGTTCCTGAGGTAATGATCGTTCGCGCGAGGGTCTTGTTCAGGGCCCTGTTAATGATGTCCTTGAAGCTGCCTTTGGCACCCATGTTCAGATCCTCTCGGATGCGATCAAAGATAACGATCGTATCGTTGATGGAGAAACCGATGATGGTCAGCAATGCGGCGACCATTGGAGCGCTCAATTCACGGCCGGTCAGGAAGAACCAACCCATGGTCATAAACAGATCATGAAGCGTCGCGATCACTGCTGCGATGGCGAAAGAGAACTCGTAGCGGAATGCCACGTAAACAAGGATACCGAACAAGGCTAACAACACGGCTACGAAGGCAGAACGAAGGATCTCTGAACCAATCGCTGGTCCGATACCCTCTTTTCCAACCTGTGAAAATCCGGCTGAAGGGTAGGCAGAGATCAGAGCGTCGCTGACTTCCTCTCCCTTACCGTGGGCGGTGAGGACTTGGAGTGATTCGTTGTCGTCCAGCATGCTCTTCTGATACTGAACCTGAGGCGTTCCGAATCCGAGATCCGCTACGGTTTTGCTTAGCTCGTCGCTGTCGACCTTTTCGTTGAAACTGAAGGTGATGGAGTCACCACCTTTGAAATCCACACCCATAACATCACCACCGCGCATGGCGCCGTAGCCAATTCCGATTGCTACAAGCAACCAGGAAGCGATGAAGGCAGGCTTGGCCTTGCTGATGAAGTCGAAAGTCTTGTTGTGAAGGAATCCGAGCTGAAGCATGGAGATCTTCTTGATGATGCCCTTGTCCACCATGATTTCAAAAATCAGGCGGGTGACGAAGAGGGCGGTGAACATCGACACTGCGATACCAATCGTCAGTGTGTAACCGAAGCCTTTCACCGGTCCGGTTCCGAGGTTGATCAGGATTACTGATGCGATCAAGGTGGTCAGGTTGGCGTCGAAAATAGTGGAGAAGGCCTTGTCGTAACCTGCTTTGATGGAGCCCTTGAGAGACTTGCCTGCGTTGGCTTCCTCTCGGATACGCTCGAAGATCAGGACGTTGGCATCCACTGCCATACCGACCGTGAGGAGGATACCGGCGATACCTGGGAGAGTCAGTGTCGCGTCAATGGAGCAGAAGACACCGAGAAGAACCACGAGGTTGAGGAGCAGGGCGATGTTGGCCACGAACCCACTGGCCAAGTAGTAGACCAGCATGAAGATGATAACTGCTCCGAATCCGAAGACGGTTGCTTTGAAACCGGCAGCGATGGATGCAGCACCCAATGAAGGATCTGTGCTGCGTTCTTCAAGGATCATGACTGGTGCTTCCAGCGGGTTTTCCAAGGCATTTGCCAAGGACATGGCTTCCTTCACATCGTAGTCGCCTGAAATTTGGCAGGTGCCGGTGGTGATCGGCTCATTGATGTTTGGTGCGGAATAAAGGATGCCGTCTAGAATGATTGCCAACTGTCTATTGACGTTATCGGTGGTGATGTCTGCAAAGAGGCTAGCTCCTTCACCGTCAAGATTCATGTTGATTTGAGGCAGGCCAGTCATTGGGTTGCGGCTGACCATGGCGCTCTTCACAAACTTGCCTGTCATGCCGCGTTCTGGGCGGTCACGGACGACGTATTCATTTACAAACTTGCGGCCGTCTTTTTCCTGGATCTGCTGAACCGTTTCCCAGCCTGGAGGAATAATGCCCTCTGCTAGAATGGAAGGGGAATTTTGGTGAACGAGGCGGAATTCCAAGAAGGCGGCCTTTTGGATGTTCATGCGGGCCTGCTCGCGATCCTCTTCAGAGAGTCCAGGGAGCTGAATGACGATACGATCTGTTCCTTGAGGAACGATGATTGGCTCTGCTACACCGAGTCCATCAACACGCTTGCGTAGGACCTCGATGGCTTGGGTGACCATTTGCTCGCTGTTTTTCTTGGCGTCGATCAACCCTTCGACCTCGGCACGTTGGGTCTCGTTTGTGGCTGTATTGAGTTCTTCGGTCAGTTTGGCGATGTCTTCATTCACCTTGTCCATGTCCATGCCAACCACGAAATAGGTGCCACCTTGGAGGTCGATACCCAACTTGATTTGGCCGGAGGATTCTTTTTGCAGTTTCTGGAGGACCTTGCGGCGCTTGTCTGTTTCACCTTCGACATTGATGGAAGGGAAGTATTTGGCGATGTCGTTGGTACCTACGGCATCGAACAGATTGGCGAAGGTTCTGGAATCATTCTTTTCCTGAAGTGCTTTGGCCTCGGCGAGGATCTGATTGAATGTCTCGTCCTTTGCAGTAGCGGTGGCTTCGAAGTGCTCGATCAGGTTCTTGCCTACCGGAGGTCTCATCTCGCTGACTGCCCACGAGACAATAAGAATGACGAAAAGGAGTTTCCAGACGTGTTGTGATTTCATGAAATGTAAACGGAAAGAAGAGAAAGAGAGAGATTGAATTACTTGGTCTCGGTGACGGCAGCTTTGTTTTCAGGGGCATCATTGGCCGGAGCATCGCCACCACGATCTCCAATTTCCTGAACAGCGCTCTTGAGGACCTCCAGCTTGGAGTCGGCTGAGCGAATGACCACGATCTGGTCTTTTACCTTGATAATGACTCCGGAGATGCCCCCGTTGGTCACGATCTTATCGCCTTCTTTGAGAGTCTTGAGCAGTTCTTGATGCTCACGTGCTTTCTTTTGCTGAGGGCGGATCAAGATGACGTAGAAAACCACGAACATCAGAATAAGGGGCACAAACTGTGCAATTCCAGGAGCCTGGCCACCCTGTTGAGGTGAAGCCATAGCCAGCATCATTTCAAAATTTCCCAAAAAACTACTCATATCTGTAAAAGGCAGGCGGAGAAAAATAGGGATGGGGGACCTTTTGGCAAGCCTATTAGCTGCGGATTGAGCGGGTTTTTGAGGAGAGGCTGTAGACTAAATAATGTAGTAAGGTGAAAGGGCGGTGTCAGGACGGGAAATGAGTATCAACTCGTTGGTGTAGCGGAGATTGGGGGAATTGAATTTACCTTTTCGATTGCTTAGATTGGTCCTTCCCGCTAGAAGCCTGTCCTTAGGCTTTTTTGACTGGACTGGATTGCCAACCAAGTCGGGGAGGTCCCCATGAACGAGATGCAATAACCACCAGGAATCAATGCCTTATTCCGCAGAAATCAGTCGAACGAACCCCAGCTGCTTTGTTTTTCTAATCGACCAGTCGGGGTCCATGGTCGAACCCATTGCGGCAGTGACGGCAAGCGCAAGTGTGATAGTGTGTCCGACGCCGTTATTTTTCTGCTCCACAATTTGATCATCAAGTGCGCCAGAGGTGAGGGAATCCGTAACTTTTATGACGTTGCCGTGATCGGTTACGGAGCCGATGTAGCTCCGGGCTTCAGTGGAGCCTTGGCTGGGCGTGATATTGTTCAACTGAGCGAGGTTGCCAATAACCCAGCGCGCGTTGAAGAGCGCGTCAAGAAGCTGGATGATGGATTTGGTGGCACTGTAGAGCAGAAAACCAAATTCCCAGTATGGTTTGAACCCATAGCCAAAGGAACCACGCCCATGGGAGGTGCGTTGGACATGGCGCATATCGTTCTTTCCTCATGGGTTCAATCGCACCAATATTCCTACCCTCCCATTGTCATCAATATCTCTGATGGTGAGGCGACAGATTTTGGACCGGAACCTCAGGCTGAAGCTTTGACCAGCCTTCAGACATCTGACGGAAACGTCCTTCTGTTGAATTGTCATATTTCCAGTCAGAATCTGACTCCAATTGTATTCCCCGATAACGACGAAGATTTGCCAGATGAGCACGCACGCACGCTCTACAAGGTGAGTAGCGCGCTTCCCAAGAATTTGAGGGAGCTCGCTTTGAATGAAAATATCACCCTTGGAGATGACGCACGTGGGTTTGCATTCAACGCGGATCTTGTCGAACTGATCCGCTTCCTCGATATAGGAACCCGTTCCAGTAACTTACGATAAACCCTACCCCGACCGTGGAGCCTACCGTCCAGGTCTATTGGCAGCCCAAAGAGGGCTACACTGCCGAAGAGTATGAGGACGCCTATGGTTGTTCCGAGGAGACAGGTATCTACGCGGTGGCAGATGGAGCTACCGAATCTTCCTTTGCTGAGATCTGGTCTGCCGTTCTAACCCGCCAGTTTGTTCAATCCCCTCCCGAAGGCACGCCTCCCACGGCTGAAAATCTAAGAGACTGGGTTCTTCCACTGCAGAAGGAATGGCACGCCAATATCATGTGGGATAGGCTTCCGTGGTATGCAGAGGAAAAGGCCAGAAAAGGAGCCTTTGCCACCTTTTTGGGGATGAAATTTCACAATGGTGAAGACTCTGCCAAGGCCTTTGAAGATGCATCCGTGATGGACAAGATCTTCTTCATGTTCAAAAAACAGGACGGAGGAGCAGCCAAAGGAAAGTATACCTTCGAAGCTCTGACTATCGGTGACAGTAACATGTATCAGATTCGCAATAACCAGTTGTTGCGGACTTGGCCTATTGAAGAAGCCGTAGACTTTGACAGTCGTCCGCTCCTTCTATCCAGCAATCCGGATTAAAACAACGCCGATGTCTGGAATGCCTTTGAGTACGTTCAAGGCGATTATCAGGAGGGAGATATGTTCATTCTAGCTACGGATGCGATTGCTAAATGGTTTCTCGCAAGTCATGAGGCTGGGAAGCGGCCATGGAACACCCTGAAGAGTATCAAAGACGATGGCGAGTATCTGGATTTCATCGCCAAACTCCGCAAAGCTAAACAAATGCGCAATGATGATACGACCTATGTGATGCTTGAGTGGAAATAGCGCGTCCTTACTAACTTTACCCTTAACACGATTGATTTTCCGAAAACGAAATGAGCTGGCCTAATCACACTGACTATCAAGACTCGATACAGAACCCACATATCTGCTTCGAGGAAGAAACCCTCAAAACGGGGGAGGTTGGCTGTGATATGCTGGGGCTGCCCAAGGTGACTTCAGGTAACTTCGCCTGTGTGTATTCTCTGACCACCGGTGATGAGCGTTGGGCTATTCGTTGTTTTGTTCGTCAGGTCTTGGGGCAACAGGGAAGATATGCGCGGCTTTCTCAGCACCTTCTCGGTCTCGATCTGGAGTGTATGGTTGAGTTCGATTACATCCTTCGCGGAATCAAGGTTCGGAATGAGATGTATCCGGTCGTGAAAATGAAGTGGGTGGATGGTCTTCCCCTCAATCAATTCGTCGAAGAAAACTGCAATGATCGTGATATCATGCAGAAGCTGGTTGATCGGTTGCCACCGATGATGGCCAGCCTGCGAAGTCATCAACTGGCTCACGGTGATCTGCAACACGGAAACGTCATGGTCACGCCGGATGCGGAGTATCGATTGGTCGACTACGATGGAATGTATACTCCGGCTTTTCGTGGCAAGAGCCCTGAGCTGGGGCACGCCAATTTTCAGCATCCTCGTAGGACTCCGGAATTCTATAACGAGCAGCTCGATAATTTTGCCGCACTGGTGATCTATGTGAGCATGATGGCCATCAGGGATCAGCCGGAGCTCTTTAATAAATTTTACACGGGAGACAACGTTCTGCTGCAAGCATCGGACTATCGTAATCCTCGCGAAAGTGAAGCGATCAAGGCCCTGAAAGAATCGCCGACCGAACAGATTAAACAGCTGGCTGAGCTACTTGAGAAATGCTGCTTGGTTGAAATCGTCAAGGTGCCTGAATTTGCAGATGTTGTTGAGCAGGTTCAGAAGGGTGAGAATCCGTCCAAGTTGCTCGATGTAGGAACAACACCCATCAACGATGATGCTCCAGCGGCTGGCGGGTGGTGGTCAGACGAAGAAGGAGGACAGGCACCAATGGGGACGATGGCGTCTCCCGGGACTGTGGTGGAAGATGATGATTCCCCCGCTGCGCCTGCTGCCCCTTCATCAACTCCAGCGCCTTCTCCAGCATCGAGTTCATCAGTGCCAGGATATTTGTCGGGACAGTCTTCAACACCGAAGCCTAAACCATCTCCCCAACCAGCTGCTGCCACATCTACTCCCAAACCGGTTTCTTCAACCCGCGCGACCAGTAGTCGTCTTAAGCAGCAACAGGCGAAGGCCCAACAGCCGGTCCAGTCTCCTCCACCTGCTCCGGAGGGAGATCAGAATACAAAGATGCTTGTTCTAATGGGTCTCGGCGGAATTTGCATCATTGTCATCCTCTACATCCTCGGAAAGAACATCTGATCTTTCCGTGTTCAGAGGAATGTGAAGAGTCTGTTTTACAGACGTCCTGATAATTCAGTTAGAGCCGTTGCATTTGCTTCTTCGTTGAACGGGTTGGTAGGTCCTTCTTCGCCGCCTCCACCTCCTCGAGATCCTCTTGTGCGAGGTAGACTAAACGTCTCCAGCGCTTCCAGTTGCTGCTCAGAGAGTTTCCCTTTGAGTTCAGAAAGCATGTCTTCGGCATCAGTATCTTCAATGACTGGTGCCGCCTTTATACCATCCAATAATGCTTTCAGTGAGGCTGACTTTTCTTCGTCCAGTTTGATTTGAAGACTCCCTCTGGTCACGAGCTCAAGCTTCTTGATCATGGTCACAAGGTCTCTGCTGGGTGAAGGTTGAAAACCACCACGGCCACCGCCACCGCCGCCGCCGCCGCCACCACCACGGCCACCGCCGCCGCCGCCGCCGCCTCCTCCGGCTTCTTCCTCGCCTGCGTCTGGGCCTCCCTCGGTATCAAGTTGATAGAAGGAATAGCCTGCAAATTTCATTCCTCCCAATGTGATTGCAGCGCCTCCAAGAAGACCGAGAAATCCGACTGCGATTCCAAGTTTCATTGCCTGGTTTGATTGCTTCTTCATCGTCAGAATTCCGACGATTAGAAATAGCAGGATTCCGATTCCTGAAACGAGTATTCCGATAGTTGATTGATCCATGAGCAAGTGATTGTGTTGTTGGAAGACTCCAACGCTCAGGATGAAGGAATGGTTTCAGAAATAGATAAGAGTTCGTTTTTTGGACTCCGGTGATCGCACCGAAATTGCACCGAATTCGCGAAGAAGGAACTAGCGGATGTAGTCCAGTAGACTTTGATTGAGGATCTTGCCGGCTCCTTGGAGTGCAGCTTGGTAGGCGTTGTTGGTTTCGTTTAATCGCACCAGGGTCTGAGCGAGGTCTGCGTCGGCTTGTTTGGAAATTTCCCGTTCCAGTGCGTGGGTCCTTTGAGATGCGATCGTGTCGGCTGATTCTAGCCGCGCTTGGATCGATCCGTTGGTGGACATGTGGTAGAGGAAGTTTTCTTCGTCGGTCAACAGGTTGGGTAGGTCAGTCCCATGGACGGCATTGGTGTTGCCGGCCTGCACATTGTTCTGGAGGTCGATCAGATGATTGAAGAAGTCGGCACCGGAGCGACTGTCGGTGATTAGACCGCGAGGCCCGCTGCCTGAGTTGTTCTGCCCTGGAGTATAGGGAGAAAGGGTTACACCTTCTGCCACTTCGCTGGATGCGATCTTGTCGTTGCCTCCGTAGGTGACACTGGTGACGAATCCGTTTGCATCGGTGGTGAGATTGAAAGCCTTCTGATCGTTTGATGTGCCGGAGAACAGATAGCCCCCACGGTGTTTGACGTTGGCTAGCTCGACGGCTTGTTGGATCAGTTGCGAAATTTCATTGGCGAAGGATTGAAGCTCGGTTGGGGATTTCAGATCGTCAGTGAGAACCGCGATTTCTCCGGCGCGATCTGAGATGGTCTTCAGTGCCTTGATAGGAGCGTAGGCTGTGGAGGATGCTTCTTTGAGTGTGAGAATGTTGTCCCGTTATTGCCCCACTGATTTTGACTCATCCTGCATGTCGAGGATGCGGCGCATGGCGGATGGATCGTCGTCGGGGAATCGAACGAGTTGTCCCGTGGCTGCCTGGTCCTGGAGTTTGGACTGACGGCGGGTGAGGTCTCCCAGCTGATTGAGCAGCGTGTTTGGAAAGGTGTTGGTGGTGACTCTCATGATGACTTCAGGGTTATGGATTCAATAGACGAGATCTGGATCAGCGTTTGAGTGAGATCACTACTTCCATGAGTTCATCGACGGTATTGATGAATCGTGCTGAGGCCTGAAAGGCGCGTTGAAATTTTACAAGATCGGTCATCTCTTCATCCAGAGAGACGCCGCTGATGGAATCGCGTTGGCGGACGAGCATGTCCTGGACGGCGTCTTGGTCGGTGACTTGGGCGGTTGCGGATGCAAGGTCCTGGCCCATTGTGGCAATGGACGCATTGTAGAATTCTGAAAAGGTCTGGCTTGAGAGACTCGCATGTCTCTTGTTGGCGAGTAGGGCAAGTTGAACAGCCACGGTGTTGTTGCCGATCTCGCCTGAAACACCAGAGGTTTGGATTAGTCGGGGATCGTTGATGAGTGCCGTGTTGACTGCGATGTCAGAGGAGTCAGTGCCGGTGAAGTAGTTTGCTCCTGTAGAACCGGTCAGGCTGAATCCGGCGGCATGGGCTGTGTTGACCTCGCTGATCAGGAGTGCCGCCAGCGAATCCATGTCGCTTCGGAGATTGGCGAGACTTGTATCCCGTGTATCGATTGTCCCGTGAATGCTACCACCGGTGAGTGTTAGAGCCGTACCTGCTGTGGCAGCCCTGACGAGCATCTGTCCACCTCCTGCGTCATAGACCTCCATGGTGTCGGATACGTTTTTCCCCGTGACCATGGCTACTCCACCAATGGTGATGTTTGCGTTGGCGTTTGTATCAAACGAGTAGGAGTAATCGACATAGTCTGCGAGCTCTTCGAGACGAGCCTGACGGATATCACGAAGCCGGTTGGCTGTTCCTTCGGTCTGAACCTCGAGAGTGGATATCTGATCGTTCAGATTGGCGATGACTCCGAGCAGTCGATTTGCTTCGGTGACATTTTCGGAGAGGTTTGCATCAAGGCTTGTGGCAAGTTCGTCCAAGCGGTCGCTTGTCTGATTGAACTTGGATGCCATGGAGGAAGATTTCTGAAGAAGGACCTGTCTTTCCGCCAATGCAGCCGGGTCTGTGGACAGTGACTGAAAGCCGTTGAAAAGGTCCTGCAGTCCTTCTGAAATTCCTTGCTGCGCACCTGTGCCGCTGGCTGCGGCAGCTCCCTCGGGGCCGGATGAGTGTCGGTCAATCATCTGGCCGAGATTGGCTTGCGTGGATTCGAGGGTTTCCTGGCGCGTCTTCCAGTAGCCGCCGACGCTGATCTCGGTGGTGATCTGCTGATCAAGCAGTGAATCACGGATCTGAGAGATGCCGGTAATCGTGACACCCGAATCCTGAATACCGAGTGCGGTGGGAACGCTGAGTGCGGTCTCGAGGGTGACCCTTTGACGTGCGTAGTTGGGATTGTTGACGTTGGCAAGGTTGAGACCTGCAACTTCGATACCGGTCTGCTGTGCCTGCAGCGACCGGCTTCCCATATTTAATGCGCCAAGGAGTCCAAGCATCGTAAGTATCTTTCTAGCCTACGACCTCAAGGGTCGGGCGGGGTGCTGAACCCTTCTTTTGGGTAAGTCCGTCTCCTCCGTAGACCGTTGTGCTCTGACCGGGGAGTAGGACGTTGATAAAGTTTTCCATCATCTCGATGGAGCGACTGAGTAGAAGGTGGTTCTGGCCGGCTCTCTTGGAGAGTCTTCTTAGAACCGTGTTGTTTTCCTGAATCAGGGATTGGATGAGAATCTGATGTTGTTCAGGTAGAGCGGGGAGGAGCTCTGTCAAAGGGATGTCCCGCGGTTGACTCAATGAGCCTGCGAGCTCCGCTCGTGACTGTTCGCGTTTGCGTCGGATGGTGGCCACCTCTGCGGATAGGTGATTGAGTTCATCCACTGTGCATAGAACTGCCTCGACCTGGCGTGTTACTACGGAGTCCTGTTGCTTCTCCAACTCGGCCATCATGGCACCGTAGAGCTGCAGTTCCTCTCTGAGGAGTTCTGTCAGAATTTCGATCTGCTGGTTCATGTTTGTTTACTTCCTGGGACGATCACAGATGGATCATTCCTTGTTCGGGTGTTTCGGCGCTGTAGGCTCGTCCGTGAGCTTGAGCTGACTGGTAAGTTGATTGCGTAACTGCTCAGCGAGTCCGAGTGAGCCGGAGCTGCTGATGGATTGGGCCACCTGTTCCAAATACATGTCCTTGTAGATGGGGTTGGAGACACCCATGAAATTGTCGTTTTCGCCAAACATGGGTTTGTTGGCTTCTTTCAAAAGGTTGCGAATCATCACTTCCTCGAACTGCTTGGCAAATTCACTGACGCGCTCAAGGTCGTGGGCCTGGTTGCCTGTGAGTTTGATCTCTTCGTCCATTCCCTCGGATGCACCAAGGTTGGCGGTTGCGAGATAAGCAGATGCTGTGGAAGGAATCTCCATGATCAACGGATGATAAGTTCGGCGTGGAGGGCTCCGGCTTGTTTCATTGATTGAAAGATGGCCATCATGTCACGCGGAGTCACACCGAGCGCGTTCAAAGATTCTGCCACCATTTCCACGGTCGGTGACTCGGGAACGGGAATCAGGCGCGCTGGTTCCTCGTGGATCTCTGTCTCTGTCTGGGGTAGAACCACGGTTTCACCTGCTTCAGCAAATGGGCCAGGTTGAGAGGCTCGGAGTGAGGAGGCTATGTTGATGGTGAGATTTCCGTGAGCGATGGCGCAGTTTGAAATCTTGATCCGTGAGTTCGCTACAATGGTGCCGGTGCGCTCGTTGATCACGATCCGGGCTGGAGTGTCGGGTGAGACCTCGATGTGCTCGATGCGAGAGATGAATGCCACAGGGAGTGTTTCCAATCCTTGGGGGATCTCCACTGAAATGGTTGTGGAATCGATTGGAAGTGCGCTGTTTTCGAAATACTCATTGATGGCGGTGGCAAGCCTTGCAGCACTGGTGAAATCGGGTTCGCGCAGGAGGAGTTCAATTCGGTTTCCTCTCACGATGGTTGATGGGATTTCATTCTCAACCAAGGCACCAGCCACGATCTGAGCGACGGTGGGATGGTTCTTTTGGGAAGTAGCGCCACCTGGACCACCGATACCGCCGATAAAGCCACCAACTGAAAGGGCACCTTGAGCGACTGCATAGACCTGATCGTCAGCACCTGTAAGTGGTGTCTGAAGAAGGATGCCACCCTGAAGACTGGCAGCATCGCCCATGGAAGCCACATTTACATCCAGACGTGCACCGGGTTTGACGAATGCGGGAATGTCAGCAGTCACCATCACAAGAGCGACGTTCTTCGCTGCAAGTGTGGTTGGAGGGACAGTGATGCCGTATTTCTGAAGAGTGTTGGCGACTGCCTGAATGGTGTAGGAGGGATTCTTGTCTCCGTCACCGGCCAGTCCGACCACGAGGCCCATTCCTGAGAGTTGGTTCTCACGGGCACCTCGAATGAATGCGATATCCTTCACGCGTGTTGCCGCGCTCAGGTCGATCAACATCAACATGAAGATGCTCGCCCAGACACCTCTTTTCAGACGCGCGAATGCCGAAGAACGCCCGGCCTTGGGCTTCGTTTCTCCGGTAGCATCCTTGCTACTGAAATCAGGTTGGTTTGCTGGCTTCTTCATGTGTCAGTGGGTAAGGATTCTCTGGGATTAAAACGGAGTGATTGTTTCCCATGCGTGGGTAAACCATCCCTTCTTCTGTGGTCTTGAAATGGTGCCCTTGTTGACAAATTGAATGGAGGCGTCGGCGACGTTGTAGCTAAAGACGGTGTTATTGGCCTGCACGTCCTGCTGGCGAACGAGGCCGCGGAGGACTACATCTTGTTTCTCATCACTGAAAGCGGTCTGCCGGCGTCCTTCTATGACCAGTGTCTTGTTCGGAAGCACATCAATGACGCGGACGGCGATACGCGACGTGATCGTCTCCTTGTTCGCAATCTGGCCTCCGCCATCAAACGTTTTTGAACTGTTGTATTTCAGCGCGGGGAGTGTGCCGTTCTTCGTCAACAGTCCTGAAGCGGACGGTGGATAGAAGAAGGATGTGATTCCCATGTCTGCTCCTGTTTTCTTGGAGGTGGATGTGCTGGTCTCTTTCCCTGTGGTGCTCGATTCCTGAATCAGGATGGTGAGGATGTCACCCACGGCGGTTGCCTTGCGGTCGGAGACCATGGACTTGGAGACACTCTTGCTCCAAAGCGAATCTGCCTGACCGGACTGACTGATACTGAACGTAAGTGCGAGCACAGAGGCTGCACGAAGGCACTGCGTGAAGAGACTGCGGGGGCGCAGTGCATTGAGGCGGCGTTTGATGAGTCTGGATTTCATTTCGTAAATCTGGATGGGTTCAAAGTGCGATGGTGACGGTCTGATCTCCTGTGACCCTACCTCGTAGATATTGGCGTGTGTGCGGATTGCGGAGTCTAATGATCTGTCCGTTGATTCCGTTTTCGAGAGCTTCGGCTTTCATGTTTACGCGGATGGAACCGTTGCGAACAAGCGCTTCAACAAGATCTCCTTTCTTGACCAGCGGACGTAGCTTGAGATGGCGATTGGTGACTGGTGTGCCTTTGGCGATGCCTTGGGCGGCTTCGAAGTCGGGAGTGTTCTCGTCGAATTTCAGGTCCAGAGTGTCCCTTATTCTCAAGATATCCTTCCGCTCCTTCTTGAAATCATATTGAGAAATGAGGCTTCCGCGGGCGATGGGGCCGTTGCTGACCCAGATCTCTTTCATTACCTGAATTCGGAGGCTCACCTGCCAGCGTCCGATGGTCTCGTCTCCGCTTGTGAGATCGAAACGAACAATCAGATATGGTGCCAGACCGCTTGATGGCAGATTGGAGATACGGATATCGAATATCTCATCAGGGACACGCACTGGTTCCCATGGACGATTGAATTCGATTTCAATCTGGGCACCTTCCTCTGCGTAGTCTGCCTGGAGTTCGTTGATAAGGAGATTGCCGAGCTCCCTTTCGGAAAGCAGGCGTGAGCGACGTTCGACGGCGACGGTCTCTGCACCGGCCATTGGAGCAAATGCGAGATGATGCTTCATTCGTGCGAGGGCGTTGGAGATTTGTTGCCTTCCGAAGGTGATTGGATCGTTGAACTGTGGCGTGTCGAAAAGTCTTATGTGAGGAAGCTTCTGTGAGGGATCGGCTGAACTCATGATCTGATCGAGAAACACTCCTGATGGATCGACCTTGGCGTCGCTGTGCAAATGAAGTGGGAGCCGGATTGATTTCGACGAGGTCTCTTCTTCGAGCAGACCAGCGCTTAGATTGTAATGGATCGTGCACGTGAACAATCCAGCCAGAAGCAGGGTCACGAGCTTGCGTTTTAGTGAAGCGCGGTAGGGGAGGTCGAGTGTGTTCATGATCAGTCTTAGCGGCGGAGGTTGTTGCTCATCTGCATCATTTCGTCAGAGGCTTGGACAGACTTGGAATTCACCTCATAGGCACGCTGGGCCAGAATGAGATTCACCATTTCCTCCACGACCTTGACGTTGGAAAGTTCGATATACTGCTGTTCCAGAGAACCGAATCCGTTTTCACCTGGTGTGCCCAGTTCAGGAGCCCCTGAGGCGGGAGATTCCACGAAGAGATTGCCGCCCAGTGCCTCCAAGCCGGCTGGGTTGGCAAAGCGGACGAGCTGGATCTGAAAGGTCTGGTTGCCATCAGCTCCTACAGTCGTCGCCGCACCGTTGCGGGACACGTTGAATGACTGTGTGCCGATTGGGACTGGTTGAAAACCGCTTTGCACCGGATAGCCATCACTGGTGACAACCTGTCCGTCCTGATTGCGTTTCAATCCACCGTCGCGAGTATATGCGGTGGTGCCATCGGGCATTTGTATTTCGAGAAAACCGTCACCATTGATGGCGAGGTCGAAGTCGTCGCCAGTGTGGGAGAGTTCGCCGTTGGTGAAGATACGTGATGTGGCCACAGCTTTGGCACCATGACCCACCTGAAGACCGGTAGGGCGGGTGTTTCCTGCGCCTTGATCGGTGCCTGGAGTCTTGGTGGTCTGGTAGAGCAGATCTTGAAACTCGATCTTGCTCTTCTTGAAGCCAGTGGTGTTGACGTTCGCCAGGTTGTTGGCGATGACGTCCAGGTTCAATTGCTGTGACTGCATGCCCGCAGCCGATGAATAAAGTGCCCTGATCATTTGTTATTCCCTTAAGATACGTTGCCCAATGCGTTGATGGCTTTGCCCATTCGATCGTCGTGGATCTGAACAGTCTTCTGATTGGCTTCAAAGAGGCGCATGGCAGACATAAGATTGGCCATTTCTTCTGTGGCGTTCGTGTTTGATGCCTCTACGAAATGTTGGCGCATGGCAGGATTGGCCGACTCCAGCATGTTTACGTTGGGATCGGTAGCCATGAAGTAGGAAGATCCAGTCCGTGTAAGAAGTGCAGGGTTGGCAGTATCCATGACTCTGATCTTTCCTAGTGGAGTGTTGCCCTGACTGACTTCGCCATCCTTTGAGATGTTGATGGGTGCCGGATTTGAGAGATCTACCTGGATGTTCCCGTTGTTCGAGGAAACCACGTTGCCACTGGTCGTGGTCAGCACTCCTTGAGAATTGAGTCGGAACTGACCATCGCGTGTGTAGGCGAAACTCCCATCAGGCATTTGGACTTCGAAAAATCCGCTGCCTTCAATCGCGACATCGGTTGGATGCCCGGTGTAGCGCATTTCGCCGTTTGTGAAATCGGTGCTTCCTTCCAATCCCGTCAATACGAAGCGATTGTTGATCTTGTTAGCCCCATCGGATTGTTGGTTCATCAGTCCTGCCTGAATGCTTTCAAAGGAGACATCGTTCCGTTTGAAACCGGCTTGGGCGGAGTTCGCCATGTTAGCGGCGATCGTATCCTGCCACTGTGCGGTGGCGGACATTGCTGAGGCGGCCTGATAGAGGCTTACATTCATAATCGAGGGCCTTTTAGCAACGGCTGTGCCAGCGCGGGAAAAAGACTGATTGGCGTGGGAAAAGCGAAAGAAGGCTGCTTTGGTTGGCTCAAATCCGGCAATTCATGCCAACTGGGCAATGCACATTTTTCCGTTCACTCCTTTCTCGTCAGTCGAAGTCTCAAAGGACATGATTCGCCTTTGCCACTTAAGAAGAAAAAGCACGGAATCCCGTGCATTAGGTTCTTTCAACAGGTGAAAACGCCTATTTTAAGATGAATTTAAAAGACAGTTTTCTACTCGCAGCCAAAGGCGCTGCCATGGGTGCAGCCAATGTGATTCCGGGAGTCTCTGGAGGTACGGTCGCCTTTATCACCGGGATCTATGAGCGTTTGATCAATGCCATCAAATCATTTGATGTGCGTGCCGGTGGACTGTTGCTGAAGTTTCAGTTCAAGGCATTTGCCGCTCACGTGGATCTAGGCTTTCTTATTCCTCTTGGAGCAGGCGTTGTCGTCAGCATCCTGAGCCTGGCGAAGTTGTTGGAGTATCTGCTCGGTAATCATGAAGTCCTCGTCTTTGCCTTCTTCTTCGGACTCATTCTCTCCTCAATCTACTTCGTTGGTAAACTGGTGAAGTGCTGGTGTCCGCGGAGCGTGATGGCCTTCGTGGTTGGCGCAGGTATCGCCATCGCCATCAGTTTTGTGCCACCCGCAGAAGAAAGCACCAACGTCCTTTACCTCTTCCTCTGCGGTATCGCTGCCATCTCCAGTATGATCATTCCGGGAATCTCGGGATCGTTTGTGCTCCTCATCATGGGCAATTACCTCCTCGTCCTCTCCTCCATTTCAGGAGCAGCCAAAGACCCGGTATCCAGCCTCAAGGTCCTTGTTCCATTTGGTGCAGGATGTGCCGTGGGTATCGTGGCCCTGTCTCATTTTCTATCCTGGCTCTTCAAGCGTTTCCACGATGCAGCCGTCGCGCTCATGACCGGATTTGTCGCAGGTTCACTGCTCATCATCTGGCCATGGAAAGAACCAGCAGAGACCGTCACGAAGCCAAGTGGTGAAGTGAAGATCCTCTCCTACGACCGTTTCATACCTGATTTCGGAAACACTCAAACGCTTCTGGCAATTGCCCTGGTCGTCATCGGTGCCGGCTTGGTCTGGGGACTGGAGAAGAGCGCAGCTGGAAAACCACAGAAGGGGAGTAGTTAGGAATCTCTAGACCTGCTGCGGGAGTTCAAGCCCGACTCAGCACGGTCTTATTGTTTATTTCATCAAGAGGGAGAGTCCGGCAATGGCTGCGACGCCTCCCATTCCTGCGAGGTTAAGGCCGATGGCGGCGATGATCATACCTCTGCGGCCATCTTTCTTCATGAATCCCCAGAATGCCACGGCGATGGCAATGGCATGAAGTCCGAGCGGAATCATCAACAGAGCCAAGGGGAGTAATTCTCCTTTGAGGATGGCGTGTATGTTGATTGGAGCTCCGCGCTTGAGTGCTCCGATGATGAAGAAGGTGACGAACTCGATGAATCCAAAGGTCAGTCCAAAGGAGAAGGAGATGGTCCCAGTGAGTGACCGCTGATTGGGGATCGTCGGGTCATTCAGGGTGTTCTCCGTAGGCGACTCGGCGGGCGATGAACCGAACCTGAGATCCTCAGGGACTTCGGGCTCGAAGTCGTCATCACCTTCGATGATTACATATTCATCGTCGTCTTTTGCCATGGTCTGGCAGGGAGGGGATTAGTGCTCCCTGATTTCAATGTTCCTGAACTGAACAAGGCTGGATGCTGGAGAATATTCGCCGTTGCGCATGCCGCCGTGGTGTTGAAGGGCGATTTTGCCTTTCGGCTTTACGCCGGGAAGTTGAGCGTTCTCCAGGACAGTGATGTCGTTTAGTACCAGGGTGAGGCGATCACCTTTCATTGTGATGACAAAGCTGTTCCATTCGCCCACCGGCTTGTCAGCGCGCACTTTGGGTGTCACGCCGGCGCGGACTTCGGGGGACATTTTTTTGTCCATTCGATAGCCATAAACCTCTCCAGATCCGACAGGCCAACACCAGATATTGATCTGTGATTTACTGCTCCCTCGCACATAGACACCCGAATCTGCATTGGGGCGGGAGATCTTTATGTCTTTGCCGTCTTCGTCCTTCTTGTGAGAACCGTCTGGAAGTACGACAGGCATGGCGTAGAGCCCCGTGGTTTCTTTGATCCGCCAGTCCATCTTCAGGGTGAAGTCGCCGTATTCCTTTTCGGTCCACAGGTTCTTGTCTCCTTCGGCTTCGCTGAGGGCGTCGTAATCGATGACGCCGTTTTTGACGGTCCAGTGGTCGTTGTCGCCTTCTGGTGCCTTCCATCCGGTGAGGTCTTTCCCGTTGAACAGGGAAACGAATTTATCGCCAGCGGTGAGGGAGAACGAGGTGAGCAGGAGTCCTGCGGTGACAAGTGAAACGAGTTTTTTCATGAGGGTTGTTTCTTCAAATGGGATCGGAGAAAGGAGCTCTGACGCATCAATTGATCATTCCTTCAATTTTGATGCCTGATCGAGACGCGGATGCTGATCAATCAGGTCAGAGGCGTTGATGCCCTTGCCGCGGTTCATTCCATCGATGTCCTTGATCAGTTCATTGACCACGTGGATGGCAGCGATCACGTCGCCTGTATGACCAGTTTCAGAGATGGTGTGCATGTTGCGGATTGGGAAGCCGATGGATGTGGCTGCTGTGTCCACGTTGCCCAAGACGCCAGCCATAGCATCTGTGCCGGTGTCACGCCCGACCACGTCCATTTGCATGGGGATGTCGTGCTTGAGTGCGATTTTCTGAATCATGCTATTGAGAGGGGCGCTGGCGACGGCTCCAGCTGACAGAGTGAACCCTTTGCCCATGGTCAGACCAGGGAAGCGCTTGGCCCCGATTCCTGGAGCGGCGGCGTAGTCGTGATTCACATCCACGCCGATGACGACATCTGGCTTGAACTCACTGACAAGCACGCGGCTTCCGAAGCGTCCGATTTCTTCGTAGCTGGCGATGGCGCCGAGGTAGCGGACGTTCTTCAGTCCTTTCTTGGCAAGTAGACGTGCGACCTCGACTGTATGGAAGCAGCCGAGTCCGTTGTCCAGATAGGCACCGTAGAAGGAGTCCTTGTCGAAACCACGTTTGATAGGGCGCTTTAGAATGACAGGGTCACCGGGGCGGATACCGAGTTTTTCCAGTCGCTCCTTACGCTTCTCCCCGTGCAGCTGCATTTCGAGATAGATCATTTCTTTCTTAATCCCGGATGAGCCTGAACGCACTTCCGGGCTGGCGAAGTGAATGGCTCCCAAGGCCTCGACAGTGCCGCCTTCGTGAGTGCGCCATGTGCCGGGCTTCTTTGGATCTTCTGAGAAGAGGATGGTTTCGTGGCCGATGAGAGTGGTGGGCAGAAAGGAATCTGTATCGAGCCAGATCTTGCCGTCTGCATCAATGCTCCTGACCTGCATGCGGATCTTGTCGGCGTGGCCGATGACCATGACGGAGAAGGCATCTTCATTCTCGGGTGCTGAATCAACAACGATACCGGCGCTGCCTTTGAATCCGTGGATTGCCCAGTCTTTGGGTAGAAAGCTCTTCAAGTGATCGGTGAGCACACCGTGCGTCATGGCGCCTTCCAGTCCGATGGGACTTGGGGCGGAGAGGATGCTGCGCATGAGATCAAACTGATCTTCAGGCATGCTCTTGTTCCAAGGTTGGGTTGCCTTACTCTTTTTCTTTGAAGCCATGGGCGTATTGACGCACGCGGCGATAGTGAGAGTCAAATATGGAATGATCTTGCCCAGATGCCTAAGCATTCCCAACCATGGGCCCATGGCACTTGAGGATCATGCAGGCGACATCGTGTTGAAGGCACGCATGGCAGAGAACATCATTCATGACGATGCTGCTGAGGCGGCGGGCTTGGGCATTGCTGACTACCGTAGGTTTGAGGTCTTGGGAGATCTGGACCAACCGGTGAAATACGAGGAATTGGCAGCGCGAATAGGGCTGGATGGTGCCAAGCTCAGAAAAGTCGCCGAAGGCTGGGAGCCGGCGTCGGTGGATGAGGGGCGTTGGAAGAATCTGAAAACGCTCGCCACTTACGGAGGCGAAATGTGGGTGAATGCCTATCTGATTTGGGATGAGGATACGAAAGAAGCCGTCCTGTTTGATACTGGATGGGAAGCCAAGGAAGCGCTGGAGCTGATCAAAGAAAAGGGACTGACACTCAAGGCAATCCTGGTGACGCACGGCCATACAGATCACATTGCCGATCTGGCGACGGTGCGAAAGGCGTGGCCCGATGCGTTATTGAAGGCCAACTCAGAACGAGCGCCGGAGGCAAATCGGTTTGAGCAGGGAGAGGTCATCAAGGTGGGACGTTTCACAATCACCGTTCGTGAAACACCCGGCCACGCAGATGACGGTGTGATTTTCGTCATCGATGGCTGGTCTGATGACGCACCGAAGGTCGTGATCGTTGGCGATGTGATTTTCGCCGGGTCAATGGGGGGACACAGAAATAACCCCGTTGTGGCCAGGCAGAAGGCGAAGGAAGAGATTCTTAGCCTGCCGGATGATACATTGGTCTGTGCTGGGCATGGCCCTCTCAGCACTGTGGCTGAAGCCAAGGAAGTCATTCCATTCCTCTAAGTTCCCTATTTTATATCATGAGCGATCACCGCGACTATTATCAGGACAACGAAGACTATGCTGAGTTTCTCAGCGGTTGGGATGAAGGTTTTTATGCCAAGTACGCCGACACTCTGCTTCCGCGATTGAAGGGCGGCAAGGCATTGGACGTGGGGTGTGGTGTGGGGCAGGTGGTAGCGAGATTGATGAGTGGTGGCGCGGATGCCTATGGACTGGATGTTTCAGCACCCAACATCAAGCGAGCCCAGAAAGTGTCCACCAACTGTAAACTCTACGATGGTGGTCGTTTTCCATTTCCTGATAATTACTTTGATTCAGCCGGAGCGTTGAATGTGTTGGAGCACGTGGAAGAGCCTGAGGCGTTTCTTTCAGAGATTGCACGCGTGACGAAGCCCGGTGGACGTGTCGTTGTATCCAGTCCCAATTTCTTTCGCGTGATTGGTCTGAGAGATTACCACCCGAGCATGCGAGGGCTGGCGAACAAGCGAAGCAATTGGAAACGCATTCAGGGAAAGCTCAGGCAGATGAAGCAGACACCGGAAGAAGTTCGCTTTGATCGTATGACACCGATCGTTAGAGAGCCTTTTCAGCCAGATGACGATGCCATCATTGCAACCAATCCTTTTGAAATGGAGTTCTTCCTCGAGCGTAATGGATGCTTCATTGAGCGCACGGATTGCAGTGATCGTTATATTCCGTCTCCTGCGGATGCGGTGTTGAACATCACTCCTCTGCGGAAACTGATGTTCAATTCCTTTGTCGTTGCCCGCAAGAAAAGCTGAGCTGCATCAGGCAGCTCCCATCAAGCGATCCTCTCCTGCCATCTGGAAAAATCCAGCGATTCGACGGAGCGTTTCCAGATAGCTGTATTCGATGAAGTGATACAAAGGTGTCGTATCGGTCAGTGTGCAGGCGTCCAGAGCATCAAGGTAGGTGTCGCGGTAATCGGTCATGATCACGTCGTAGTAGAACCCGTGGCAGAGCATCACGTAGTCACCGATGGCTCTGGCGATTCTTCCGTTTCCGTCTTCAAAGGGATGCACGTGAGCCACCATGTAGTGCGCTTCAGCCGAGAGCTTGAGAACGTCAAAGAAGGACTCGCGATCAATGTCACCAATCGAGGCCAGTTTCTCATTCAGGTATTTGAATTCCTGAAACAGCGTTTCTTGAATCTTGGTGTGATGAGGAGGCAGATGTGATGTGTGGCTGATCCTGACTTCTCCCTGTCTGAATTTTCCAGCGAAGGTGTGAGTGGAGTCTTCGAAAACCATCCGGTGCATTTCGAGAAGCATTGAGATGGATAGCTCTGTTCTGTTCTTCGACTGATCCTCGAGCCAGAGAAGGGTAGCTTCCTGTCCCTTCAGTTCCTTTGCGGCATTGTGGTAGTGGACGGAGATGGATGACTTGTCGTCGATGCCAGCGTTGTGGAGCAGGAGTTGGAGAAAGATCCTATCGACGCGCTTATCCTCGATCGCATTGGAATGAATGGCTTTGAGGCATCGTAGTGCAGTGAGAGCTTCGGTCTTGGCTTGGGGATACTTCTCACCCCGTTTCTGAAGCTTCAGAAATAAATCCACCAATTCTTCGCGCTCTCTACCTGTCAGGACGATGTAACTCATGTCGGAGAATTATCGCCCTGAAAGTTACGAACGCAAGGTATGGCGGGGCTATTCCGAAACACCTTCGCCCATGGCCAGTCCTGCGGCGCGTCCGGTGGTCCATGCAGCTTGAAAATTGAATCCACCTGTGATGCCGTCGATGTCCAATACCTCGCCAGCAAAGTGTAATCCCGAGACCTTGCGACTTTCCATGGTCTTGAAGTGAACTTCCTTCAGGTTGATTCCTCCGCAGGTGACGAATTCCTCCTTGTTCATCGTCTTCCCAGTGACCTGAAAACGGCATTCAGTCAACTGGCCTGCCAGGTTCTTCAAATGCTGTCCGGACGCTTGTGCCCAGGTGAGTGAGTCTGAAATCTCAGCAGCCTTGAGCAGGCTGGCCCAGAGGCGTCTGGGGATCTTGTAGAGAGCGCGGTTGGCAATCTGCTTTTTGCCCTCGGTCTCCTTGCGGTTCTTGAATTGGGAAAGGACCTTGTCTCGGCTGTGTTCGCCAGTCCAATTGATGAACACCTCGAATCGGTAACCACGCTCTTGAATCCAGCGGGCTCCCCAAGCGGAAAGGCGGAGAATGGCAGGGCCGCTTAATCCCCAGTGAGTGATCAATGCGGGGCCTTCAGTCTGAAGCTTGGCTTTAGGGATTGTGGCCGTGACCTGTGTAGCCAGACCGGGTAGTTCACTGATGCGGGGATCCTTTATGTGAAACGTGAACAGGGAAGGTGCCAGTGCTGTAATCGTGTGTCCCAATGTTTCGAGAGACTTTGTTAAACCACCGGGCTTCATACCGCCAGTTGCTACTAGGAGTCTCCGACAATGTAACACCGGGCCTGCTTGAGTGGTGAGCGCAAAGCCTTGTTCTGTTTTCTCAAGGGATTTGATGCCCGTATTGGTGTTCACCTGTACACCTGCTTTTCGGGCGGCGGTGGCAAGGCAATCAATGATGGTCTCGGAACTGTCGGTTGTGGGGAACATCCGACCGTCTTCTTCCGTCTTGAGCTCCACTCCGTGTTCTTGAAACCATTCGATCGTATTGGTTGGTTGCCAATTGTGAAATGGTCCGCGGAGTTCCTTGTTGCCGCGTGGGTAAGACTTCACCAATTGGTTCGGTTCGAAACAGGCGTGTGTGACATTGCAGCGGCCTCCACCTGAAATTCTCACCTTGGTCAGGACGTCTTTACCCTTCTCGACGATCATGACTTTGGCGCGTGGCGCTGCTTCAGCTGCATGAATCGCTGCGAAGTATCCAGCAGCGCCTCCGCCGATAACGACGATGTCGGCAGACCATGCCTGATTGTTTGAGGTGGGGCTGGTCATGAACGGGAATCAGGCACTGGGGAGAATGCAGATGCGATGAGGCCTCAGCACAGGCGAAAGTTGACCTGCCGATGGAACGACAGGCACGAACGCCTGTAGATTTTGTTCAGAAAGGCGAATCAGGGATCCGTCGCCAAGGTAGCTTTCCTCTTCGATGGCAAGCCCCGCATCCTTGGTTTCTCTTAGAACAATGTGTTCCGGTCGGATAGCAAGGTGGATACCTGATTGAGAGGAAAGGGTCTCGTTGGTTTCAATAGGCCACGCTGTTTCGGAACCGGCTGGTTTGAAGCTCGCCGATCCATTGGCCACTTCGATATCGCCGTGGAGCACATTCATGGGGAAGCGACCAATGAACTGAGAAGCGAATAGTGAATTTGGCTGATGATAGATGTCCAGCGGCGAGTCGTGCTGAATGAGTCGTCCCTGATCCAGCAGTACGATCTTTTCACTGAGAGCGAATGCTTCTTCCTGATGATGAGTGACGGCAATCAATGTGGTGTTGTGCTTCTTGCAGAGTCGACGCAGTGCCTTGATATGGCGATGCCGTGATTCTCGATCTCCGTGCGAAAGCGGTTCATCAAGCAGGAGGAGTGGAGAACGAAGCATGAGCACACGTGCCAAGGCGGCTGTTTGGCACTGGCCGGCAGAAAGCTGATCGGGGTGTTTGTTCAGATGTTCTTCGAGAGAGAACTCAGTCAGAATCTCATCCAGCCGTTCATTGATGTCCGCTTTCGAAAGTTTTTTCCAACCAGTTGCCAATAAGAGATTCTCTCGAATGGTCAGGTGAGGATAGAGCGCATGCTCGTGTGGTTGGAAACTCAGGGGTTCTGCACGCTTCTTAAGATCAGAGGGAAGTGGTGAGTCATTCCAAAGGATGTCTCCTTTCTCTGGCTGGTCCAGTCCGGCTATCAAACGGAGTAGGGTTGTTTTACCTGAACCAATCGGCCCTATAACGGATGTGAGTGAGCCGGATTCGAACGTGAGTGAAAGCTCGTCGAGGGCAGTGACGGTTTTCTTGGATTTGCCGTCATGAAAGACACGGCTAAGGTGGCGAAGCTCCAGACCAGGCATGGACTAGTTTCCTTTGCCTCGGTCCTTCATATACTCCTGAAGGGTACGCTCCTTACAGGATGGACAGACACCATGGGTGAATTCTGCCTCGGAGTTTTCGCGGATGAAGTCCTCAAATTTGTTCCACTCGCCTGAGCCATCGTCGCGGATCTGTTTGCACTCGGCGCAGATGGGGAGAAGCCCTTTCAGTACCTTGACGGTTGCCAGCGCTTCCTTGAGTTCTGTCATCAACTTTTCGCGCTCTTTTTCCATGCGATGCTTATAGAGCGCCATCTCGATGTTGGTGCGAAGTTCGCGTTCCTCGAACGGCTTTAGGATATAGCCAAAGGGTTCTGTGATCTTTGCCCGGTTGAAGGTGGAATCATCTGAGTAGGCGGTCAGGAAGATGATAGGGATGTCGTGCTTGGCCTTGATCATGGAGGCGGTTTCCACACCGTCCATATCACCCTTGATCATGATGTCCATCATGATGAGGTCGGGCTCTGTCTCATCGACCTTGGCGATGGCATCCTCTCCGTTCGAACAGACGGCGGTCACGGTGTAGCCGAGCGATATCAAACGGTCTTCAATATCGGCAGCGACGATGCCTTCGTCTTCGGTTACTAGAATACGTGCGCTCATGTTGCTAATCGATGGGGATCTCTCGTTCCTGGTCTTCGAAATTGATTGTGAACTGGGTTTGTCCGTCGCTGCTGTATGACATGTCACCGCCAATCTGGCGGGTCAGAATACGAACAAGGCGCAGGCCCAGAGAATTGGATGTCTCGATATTGACGCCTTCGGGGATTCCGACTCCGTCGTCGCTGACCACAAGACAGTATTTTTTTTCTGCCTGAGGGGTCAAGGTTACCGAGATGGTTCCGTCGCGCCCTTTTGGAAAAGCGTGTTTCAGTGAATTGGAAACCAGCTCGTTGAGCATCAGTCCTACTGGGATCGCTGTGTCGATATCCAGATGTGTATCGGTAATATTGGCATCGAGCTTGATGTTTCCTCCTGAGCGGTAGCTTTGTAGGAGCATGGTCATCAGGCTCTCAATGTATTCTGAGAAGTCGATTCGGGCGAGATCCTTGGACTGATAGAGTTTTTCATGGATAAGCGCCATGGACTTAACACGGTCCTGACTCTCGCGGAACAGTTCCTTGCTGGCGGCGTCCTTGATGTAGTTGGACTGGAGGTTGAGCAGGGAGGAGATCACCTGAAGGTTGTTCTTCACACGGTGGTGGATCTCCTGAAGAAGGATTTCCTTTTCCTTTAACGATTTCTTGATGCTCTCTGCAGTCTTGATGCGTTCTGTGATGTCGTTGGCGATCCAGATGACGCACTCTTCTCCAGAAAGCTCGATCAGGTCAGCGTTGATCAGGGCTTCGCGGACTTCGCCTCTGCGTGTGCGGAATCCTTTTTCAAGATCGTTCAGGACATTGGCCTTTTGAAGTTCTTCCACCACGATGAATTCATCCTCAGGCCGTGCCCAAAAAGAGAGTTCTCGCGATGTGCGCCCAATGACTTCGTTGCGTGAATAACCCAACCAATCAAGGCAGGCATCGTTCATATCAATGATGCGGCCTTCGCGAAGGGTCGTGATGATGATGGATGCAGGACTTGAGCGATAGATACGGGCAAAGCGTTCTTCTGATTCACGGAGCGCTTCCTCCGTCCGCTTGCGCTCTGTCACGTCCTCCTGCACGCAGACCCAATACTTCGCTCCAGAGACCTCCAGCAGGGAGATCCTTGCGTGTGCACTGAGGATGCGACCTTCCTTGTGACGATTGCTCATTTCGCCGATCCAGAAACCTTCTTCTTTCAGGGCGTTGTTGATCTCTTTTGCCAGCTTGGCGTTCTCCTCACCGGTGTAGGTGTTGAGAATGGAAAGGTGCTGGTTGTTCAGTTCCCCCCTGCCGTAACCAAGCATCTTTTCCAAGGCCGGGTTGGTGTAGCGCATGAACCCATACTTGTCAGAGATGCTGACACCTTCGGTCATGTTGAGCAGCACCTGCGACTGGATCTCCAGTGCTTCATCACTGTGCTTTTGCTCTGTGATGTCATGAAAGACAACCACACCACCCATCAACAAATTGGCAGAGTCATGAAGCGGACGTGCTGACATGGAAATCAACCGAGGATCAGTCACCTCCGTCAATCGGACGCCGATCTCTGCGGAGTCGACGCTGTCTCCTCGAATCGCCCGGGCCATGGGGAGCTGGTCCGGATTGTAGGGAGTGGACATGTCGGGGAAGTAGAGGCCGAAGCCGATGGGCCAGTCCTTCTTGTCGCTACTGTGGAGTCCGGGACCCAGAATCTTTTCCGCTGAAGTGTTGTGGAGAAACAACTTTCCGTTGTCATCAAAAACGGCGACGCCATCCGGGATCGAATCCAGAATCGAATTCAAAAAGTCCTTTTGCGATGCGAGATCTTCTGCGGGGCGGCTTCCCTGATGAAGGGGTTGGAATTGTGCCAGGACGGGGGAAATTGAGGCTTCATCCACGCCTGCGGGCTCCAATCGGATCCGGCAGGACAGAAAGCGATCATGGGTCGTGCTCAGCATGATCTCATCCTCGAAGCGTCTGGATGTGCCTTCTTTGAGTGCCTTGAGACATTCACCCAGTTTTGCCTGATCGGACTTATGAGCGAGTTCGGGCAGGGAGGTCTTGGACAATTCCACGCTACCGAATCCAAGAAGTTGTCTGAAGGTTGTGTTGGCCCGAATGAAGCGTCCCTCTGGATCAAGGAAAGCAACGCCGTTGAGGGAGGCATCGAAAAGATTGGTGAGGTAGCGGCTTGTTTCCTCCGGGGAAGCACTGGCCTCCTTTGTTGGATCACCTGGACCCTCAATGTGCAGGTGAATCCGTTTCAGTAGATACTCATCGGTGGCCGTGGCCGTGATGATCTCATTGGCCAGTGACTGGGCTTCTCCTGTCACGATGTACGCTCCTGTCGAGCTGGAGATGAGAATAAGAGGAACGTCTCTAGTCTTTCCGTGACTCTTGATCTTGTGGCAGAGCTCGTCGCTGGCCATGTCAGTGAGTCCAGACCCCAGAAGAATCAGGTTGGGCTCCCAATTGAGTGATTCATTGATCGCCTCATCGGCCGACGATACGTGTCGGCTTCTATATCCCCCATGAATCACAGCCGCAACATAGCGTGCCGCCTCGCGGGCGTTGTTGCTGATGATCAGTATCTGTTGGCGGTTGGGCATGAATCGAACGCTGGCTGACAGCCAGATCTGTCCGGGGTTGCAATCGTTGCTTCCGAACTGAGCTAATACTGTGCAATGGCAGACCGATTTGCACCCCTTTTTGTAGGTTCGTGGTGTGCCTTTTTTGTGAATTGTTCTCCCTGCATTGGGCCCAAATTGGGCCGTTCGGATCATTCAGCATCGAAATTGGATTTTCTCCCACCGGACTTTTCTTCAATGTCGGCGGCCTCATGTCGCACCTGAAAGATCTGGATTACTCCGTGGTACAGCAATGCATGCATTGCGGCATGTGTCTTCCCACGTGTCCCACCTACGACGCGACCAAGCTCGAGCGTAACAGTCCACGCGGACGCATTGCTCTGATGAGATCCGTTGCCGACGGAGAGCTGGAGGTGGAAAAGGCCTTTGCAGATGAAATGTATTTTTGTCTGGGCTGCCTGGCCTGTATGACCGCCTGTCCGGCCGGAGTGAACTACGCAGAGCTCTTTGAGCACGCCCGGGCTGAAGTCGAAGAGAAGAAGGTTCTCGAGAATCCACAGCGCAGCGTGATACGGAAATTCACCATTGGATGGTTGTTCATGGAGGTGGAGCGTCTCAAGTTGCTGGGGCTCTTGATGCGCCTCTATCAGAAACTGGGCATTCAGACACTCATCAGAAAGAGCGGAGTGATGCGGCTCCTTCCAAAACGACTTCAAGAGCTGGAGTCCATGACCCCGACGATTCAGGACGCCTTCTCGAGCGATTTGATCGCACCGGTCACTCGACCCAACGGGGAAGCGAAACATCGTGTGGCAGTGCTGACTGGATGTGCGCAGGATTTGATTTTTTCGGATGTCAATGTGGATACCGTCGAGGTGCTCAAGCGCAATGGCTGCGAGGTTCACACGCCACCGGATCAGCAATGCTGTGGATCGTTGCATGCGCACAATGGAGAATGGACGCTCGCTCAGGGACTGGCGCGGCGACAAATCGATCAGTTCCCGCCGGAGAGCTATGATGCGATCATCACCAACGCAGCCGGCTGTGGTTCGCATCTCAAGCACTACACCTCATTGCTCAAGGATGATCCTGAATACGCTGACCGAGCGCGACTCTGGGACACGAAGGTCAAAGACATTCACGAATGGCTTGCAGAGATCGGCGTCGAGATTCCTCAATCCTCATGTGGCGGTAAGAAGGCTACCTATCACGAAGCCTGTCACCTTTGTCATGGGCAGAAGATCACACAGCAGCCCAGAAAGGTGCTGGGTGCTATTCCCGGACTGGAGTTGACGGAACTGCCGGAAAGCGATTGGTGCTGCGGCAGTGCAGGCATCTACAACATTGTTCAACCGGAGATGGCGACTGATCTTCTTGAACGAAAAGTCGACCACATTGCCAGCACTGGAGCTGATGTCGTGGCCACAGGAAACCCGGGCTGTCTGCTCCAGGTTCAGAACGGTGTGCGAAAGAGAGGACTGGATTGCGAAGTCGTTCATCCAGTGACACTTTTGGCGCGCGCCTACCGGGAAGAAGAGAAATGATTCGAACTGTTCTAAGCCGGATTGGAAATTTCCCTGAGCCCGTCTTGCCACATGGAGTGAAATGCATTACTCCTTTGCGCGTTCCTTAGAACCTGAGTCCCCTCATTTATGGGTCAGAATGTTTTGCTAAAAACGGTGTTTGCAGGAATCGCCTTCGTTGCGGGAGGTGGATTGCTGCTCTGGGTGCTTTCCGGTTTCGGAGACCGCCCTCGTAAGGCTGACGATGGAATCAAGAAGGGCATTCTTCATATCGGAAACGGGACAGAGCCCGCGGAGATTGATCCACATCTGACCACCGGTGTTCAGGAATTTCATATCCAATTGGCGGTTTGTGAGGGACTGGTTTCAGAGGACCCGAAGACCCTAGCTCCAGTACCCGGAGTAGCCAAATCATGGGATATTTCGGAAGACGGCAAAGTCTACACATTTCATTTGAGAGACGCTAATTGGTCCAATGGTGATCCGGTAACCGCTGAAGATTTCGAGCTGTCCTTCAAGCGCGCTCTGATGCCCAAGCTCGCGAATGAGTATGCGCAAATGCTCTATGTGGCTGAAAAGGCGGAGGAATTTTATAAGGGCGAGGTGGATTGGGAAGAAGTTGGATACAAGGCGGTCGATGAAAAGACCTTTCAGGTTACCCTTAAGAGTCCGCTTTCCTATTTTCTGTCCCTTCTAAATCATCATTCCTTTTTTCCTGTGCACATTCCCACCGTGTTGAAACATGGGGAGATTGATTCACGGGCTACCCGTTGGACCAGACCTGGGAACTTTGTGGGCAATGGTCCGTTTGTCTTGGACAAGTGGGTGGTTAATCACGTGCTCACGGTGAAGAAAAATCCTCATTATTGGGATGCACAGAACGTGAGGCTGAATGAGATTCATTTCTATCCGATTGAGAATCTGGACACAGAAGATCGCTCCTTCAGGGCGGGGCAGATTCACCGGACCAACAAATTACCGCTTTCCAAAATACCGTTCTACATCAAGGAGAGAACTCCGGAGTTGGTCATTGCGCCATACTTGGGGACCTATCACTACATGTTCAACACCAAGCTTCCTGGACTGGATAACAAGAAAGTCCGCAAGGCGTTGAATCTGAGTGTTGACCGGGAGGCGATCACCAGAGCGATCACCGGAGGAGGCGAAGCGCCAGCGTTCTCATTTGTTCCTCCGAATTGTGCGGGATACAACTCCACCAACAGCCTTGCACATGATGTCGAGCGTGCGCGGGAATTGTTGGCTGAAGCAGGGTATCCGGACGGGAAGGGGTTTCCAAAGTTCGAGATTCTCTACAACACCCTCGAAAGTCATAAGACGATTGCTGAGGCCATTCAGCAGATGTGGAAGAAGAATCTGAACATCGAGGTAGGTTTGAGAAACGAAGAGTGGAAGGTTTATCTATCGTCCAAGACGCAAGGGAACTTCCAGATGGTGCGCTTCGGCTGGATCGGGGATTACGTGGATCCAAATACCTTTCTGGAGCTCTATACCAGCCATAATGGAAACAATAATTCTGGCTGGGCCAACGCTGAATACGATGCATTGATTGCCAAGGCCGAAGCGACTGTCGACACGGATGCTCGCTATGCCGTTTTTCAGGAAGCTGAGAAGTTGCTTCTGGAAGAGGCGCCGATCCTTCCGATTTACTATTACATGTCCACATACCTCCTCGATAAGCGGGTGAAGGGCTGGTATCCGAACCTGCTCGATCATCACCCCTACAAGTACGTCTATTTCGAGGAATAGTCTCAGACTGGAACCATGATCCGCTTCATCTTAACACGATTGCTGCAGACCATTCCGGTCCTCCTCATCATATCGATGATCACGTTCACGATGATGAAGATGGCCCCGGGTGGTCCTTTCGATCGTGAGAAGAAGATCCCTGAGGATATCAAGCGCGAGCTTGAGGCTTATTATCACTTGGACAAGCCCGCCGTGGTTCAATACGGGATCTGGTTGAAGAACGTCCTCAAGGGCGATCTGGGCCCATCCACCAAATACTCCCAACGCTCGGTCAATGAACTGATCGGATCGTCATTTCCTGTGTCTCTGGAACTGGGCTTATGGGCGCTATTGGTCGCCCTGACCTTGGGGATTTCAGCGGGGATGATGGCCTCCAGTAATCCGAATTCAGCAGCGGATTATGGTCCCATGTCATTTGCCATGGGTGGTATCTGCATGCCCAATTTCGTTCTAGGGCCGTTGTTGGTGCTGATCTTTGCGATTCATCTGGGATGGTATAATGCCAACGGTTGGTTTTACCCCAGTGATCGTGTGTTACCGGCATTGACCTTAGGGCTCTATTACGCGGCATATGTGGCCCGGTTGACCCGTGGTGGCATGCTGGAGATTCTTGGACAGGACTTCATCCGCACAGCGCGGGCCAAAGGACTCAAAGAAGGTGACATCGTTATCAAACACGCGTTTCGTGGTGGTATTCGTCCGGTGGTTTCCTTTCTTGGTCCGGCCATGGCGAGCCTGTTGTCTGGTTCCTTTGTTGTAGAAACGATTTTTCAGATTCCCGGATTGGGACGCTTCTTCATTCTTGCGGCCATCAATCGAGATGACTCGCTGTTGATGGGGACGGTCCTGATGTTTTCCGTGTTGATCATTGTCCTGAACATGATTGTGGACATCGTCCTCGTCTGGCTGAACCCGAGGTTGAGATTTGAATAACCCATGAGCGCCACCTCAGAACCAAATAACCCAAATGAGTTGCTTGATCTCTCCGAATTGGAGAGAGGCTCCTCGCTGTGGGAGGATTCATGGCATCGGTTGGTAAAGAACCGTCTGGCCTTGTTTGGCGGGATTGTGGTTCTGGTCCTTGGGCTTACTTGTGTGGCAGGGATCTGGGCTGCTCAACCGCATGAGGTGACGGACCTGGAAAAGGGAGCGACGTCTCCTTCTGCTGAACATTGGTTTGGAACAGATGTGCTAGGGCGCGATATGCTTGCCCGTGTGCTCTATGGTGGGCGCATATCACTGATGGTAGGTCTGGTTGCCACGGCGGTATCCCTCCTGATCGGTGTGACTTATGGCACTGTATCCGGCTATCTCGGAGGGAAGATCGACGCAGTGATGATGCGCATCGTAGATATTCTCTACACCATTCCCTTCATCGTGTTTGTGATTCTTTTGATGGTGTATTTCGGTCGGAATCTGTTTCTGATCTTTCTCGCCATCGGTGCCGTTGAGTGGCTGACGATGGCAAGAATCGTTAGGGGGCAGGTGGTCTCCATCAAGAACGATGATTTTGTGGAAGCTGCGCGCTCATTGGGTCTGCCCAGCGGGCGAATCATTTTCCGACACATGATTCCAAACGTCATTGGTCCGGTGATCGTCTATGCCACTCTGACGGTGCCAGCAGTCATGTTGTTGGAAGCTGTCTTGAGTTTCCTTGGTCTGGGTGTTCAAGCCCCCGCCACCTCATGGGGGGCATTGATCAAGGAGGGCGCTGATACCATTGAAGAATTTCCATGGCTGCTCTTTTTCCCTGGTGGCGCCATGGCGATCACTCTTTTCAGTCTGAACTTTCTTGGTGATGGGTTGCGAGACGCCCTGGATGTCCGCGCCTCCAAGGATTGACGATTATGCCGCTGCTTTCCGTACATGATCTCAAAGTCCGATTCGATACCCGCAATGGAATCGTGCGCGCGGTCAATGGGGTATCCTTTGATCTGGAGAAGGGGGAAACAGTTGGGATTGTAGGAGAGTCGGGCTCTGGTAAATCCGTATCCTGCTATGCGCTGATGAAGCTGATTCCTCAGCCTCCGGGGCGGATCGAATCAGGCCAAGCGATCTTTGATGGAAAGGACCTGCTTTCCATGAGTGACGACGACATCCGCAAAGTGCGTGGTAAGCGTGTCAGTATGATTTTTCAGGACCCCATGACGTCTCTCAATCCCTACATGCGGATTGAAAATCAGCTCATGGAGCCACTGCTGCTTCACGAGGGACTTTCGGCTGAATCCGCGACCAAACGTGCGCTTGAGGCATTGGACGAGGTGGGCGTGCCGGATGCCAAGAATCGTATCAGGAGCTATCCACATGAATTTTCTGGAGGCATGCGTCAACGCGTGATGATCGCGATGTCTTTGATCACCCGTCCTGAACTTCTGATTGCTGATGAACCGACGACGGCACTGGACGTGACGGTTCAGGCGCAGATCATGGAGTTGATCCGGGAGCTGCAGAAAGAGCGGGGAATGTCCGTTATTCTGATTACCCATGATCTTGGTGTTGTGGCTGGATACTGTGATCGGGTCAACGTGATGTATGCCGGAGAGATCGTCGAAAGCGGCACGGCTGATCAGGTGTTTTACAACAGCATGCACGCCTACACGATCGGACTGAAGGAATCCATTCCGGGAAGTCAGGCAAAGGGCAAGCGCCTCAAGACGATTGAGGGCAAGCCGCCCGACATGACCAAGACGTGGGCAGGATGCGCCTTTGCTCCCAGAAGCCCGATTGCACATACACCAGAGCAGGCAGCTGAAGCTGGTCAGTTCAAAGAAGTGGAACCAGGCCACTTTGTGGAAGTGCATCCAGCAACCGTCGCTAATTACCAAGATCTCCTCTGAGCCATGTCTGATACATTCCTCAACGTTCAGAATCTCACCACCTGGTTTCCGGTGGAGAAAGGACTGCTGTTTCGCAAGCATGTTGGCAATGTGAAAGCGGTTGATGGGATTGATCTGAAGCTCAAGAAAGGAGAGATCCTTGGACTGGTTGGAGAATCCGGATGCGGTAAATCTACGTTGGGGCGTTCCATCCTGCAGCTCGTGCCAGTCTCAAGGGGCACGGTTGAGCTCGACGGTGTTGATCTCACCAAGCTGGGCAAGGATGATCTACGGTCTGCGCGTAATGATTTTCAGATGATCTTTCAGGATCCGTATGCGTCCCTCAATCCACGCATGTCTGTCTATGACACGCTGACCGAGGCGCTGACGGCTCACAGTGACATTGATGATCGCGTTCTACCCACGAAAGTCGCTGAGTTAATGGACAAGGTGGGCTTGTCCCGCAAGGCGATGAGGAAATACCCGCATGAGTTTTCAGGCGGTCAACGACAACGAATCGCGATCGCTCGAGCCTTGGCGGTAGAGCCCAAGTTGATCGTTGCTGATGAACCAGTCTCTGCGCTCGATGTTTCCATTCAGTCGCAGATCATCAATCTCCTTGAAGACCTTTGCCGCGACATGGGACTGACATTGATTTTTATCTCTCATGATCTGTCCGTGGTGAAACACATTTCTGACCGGATCGCCGTCATGTATCTCGGCAAGCTGGTGGAATTGGGAGAAGCGGTGGAAGTGATGGAGAAACCCCTTCATGCCTACACGCAGGCTCTCTTGAGTGCGGTGCCTTCACCTGATCCCAAGACAGAGCGCACACGTAAGCGAATCGTTCTCAAAGGAGATCCACCTTCGCCAATGAATCCACCTGAAGGTTGTGCCTTTGCCCATCGCAGTTGGAGAGACTTCCCGAGTGAGTATCTGAATCAACCCGGTCAATGGACTGAAGTGACACCGGGTCATTGGGTAGAGGTGCATCCCGCCACAGTCGAAGACTGGCAGGCGCATTGGAAGTGATCAGCCGCTTCTTCGTCTTTTAGGTCAGATCTTTGTCGAACCACCATTTCTCCTCTTTGATCGGCTCGGCTTTGGCGAGCATGGTGAGGAGTTCTTCAGGTTCTTCAGAAACGTGAGCTAGCTCGCGGTGTTCCTTCTTCAGAAATCCCTCTTTGATCGCGTGGTCAAACATCTTCAGAAGTGGGTCGAAAAATCCATTGATGTTGAGTAAACCGATGGGCTTTTTGTGAAAGCTTAACTGTGCCCAGGTTAGAATCTCACATAGTTCATCCAGCGTGCCGAATCCTCCGGGCATGGCGATGAAGGCGTCTGAGCTTTCTGCCATGAATGCCTTTCGCTCATGCATGGAGCCAAGGATGTGAAGTTCTGTCAGTCCCAGATGCGCGAGTTCTTTTTCCTTTAGTGACTCAGGAATGACACCAATGACCTTTCCTTCCTTTTCCAGGACGGCGTCGGCAATGGTTCCCATAAGGCCGATGTTTCCGCCTCCGTAGACCAATTGGATGTTACGGCCTGCAAGGAGGTGTCCCATTTGTGTCGCAGCTTCGGCATAAACAGTAGATGACCCGCTTGCCGAACCACAAAACACGCACGCGCTTTCAATGACGTTGCTCATGTGCCGGAGACAATCTTCTGTGGAGGAAAGGAGTTCAATAGAATCCTTTTCGCAATAAACGGTGGTGTTTTGGCAAGATCTACGGAAATAAGCTGAGGCGGCTTCCCTATGGATGGTAACGAACAACATTCTTTGAATTCTTATGAAATCGAAAAACTATTCTGGGTCTCATCTTCTTCTGGTTCTTGTTTTCCTGATCGCTTGTTTTGGTCTTCACGCGGAGTCGTGGAAAGACAAGGCTTCCAGCCCGGTTTCAAATCCGGTCTTCTTTGAGAGTCCGTTCATCAAGTCAGAGGTAGAGCCTGTCTTTATGTGGAACAAGATTGCCGGACCTCCTGACTTTGTTGGTGGCGATGTCTTTCTCTATGCAGCCCAGTTGAGATGGGCTGTGAATGACAGGTTGGCGATCATTGCCACCAAGGATGGTTATGTGGATGCGAACTTTGATCTGCTTCCGCATCAATCCGGCTTTGGCGACATCGCAGCGGGTTTGAAGTTTGCCGTCATTGATAATGAAGAGGCACAGTTCATTCTGACTCCGGGTTTCGAATTGGAGATTCCAACCGGAAATCAATCCGTTTTTCAGGGGAACGGAAAAGGGGAATGGGACCTCTTTGTGTCGGCGGCCAAAGGGTTCAACAATCTTCATGCCATGGCCAATGTCGGTCTGAGGGTTCCCAATGATTTTTCTGCGGAAACGGTGAATGCCCACTATAGCCTGCAGGTGGACTACTGGACATGTCAGTATTTCATTCCTTTTGTTTCTCTTAATGCATTCACCACCTTGAACAGTGCAAATGCCACTCCTTTCGCGGTAGAGGGATACGATCTCATCAATTTCGGAGCCAGTCAGGCTGCCGGTGAAACGCAGGTTCTCTTCGGTGGCGGATTCAGTTCAAAGATTACTGATAGAATCTCGTTGGGAATTGCGTTTGAAACCTCATTGGTAAAACCAAAGGGACTCGTCGATAAACGGGTGACCAGTAGCCTCAATATAGGGTTCTGATTACTGATTTAAGAACAGCCTTTGCTGTCAGGTGCGCCCATTGGGGATTTCTTCTTCAATGGGCGCCATTGTTTTGTAATCAGGAGGCGCCGCGAACCTGTTTCAGTGACATGTGAAACTTCCTTTTCCTCAGACTTCCTTGACCTGAAGTTCTTTGACCTCTTTGCTTGGCGGCTGCCCGGATACTCGTTTCTGCCTTATGTCGAAGAAGTTCATCAGAGTCGGTGGTGCGCGACAGCACAATTTGAAGGATGTCTCCATTGATCTCCCGAGGGATCAGCTGGTGGTTATTACTGGTCTCAGTGGATCAGGAAAGTCCTCGCTGGCGTTCGATACCATCTATGCCGAGGGGCAACGGAAGTATGTGGAGTCGCTGAGTGTGTATGCGCGGCAGTATCTGAATCAGCTTCAGAAGCCTGAGGTGGATTTTATTGAGGGACTTTCTCCGGCGATTGCAATTGAGCAGAGGAGTTCGAGCGGTGGACCTCGGTCAACGATTGCGACGACCACTGAGATATATGATTTCCTTAGGTTGCTCTATGCTCACGTGGGGCAGTTTCATTGTCCGGATTCGGGGGAGCCGATTGAGCGTCAGGCTGTGAGCGATATTGTGGATCATGTGCTGAAGTATGAGGAGCGGACGCGTGTGATGCTTCTTGCACCGGTGATTCAGGGACAGAAAGGGGAGTTTCGCGATGTGATCGAGAAGCTGGCCCGTGAGGGATTTGTCCGGGCGCGTGTGGATGGGAATCTGGTGGAGCTGGATGCAGGAAAGCGCATTCCGCTGGATCCGAATGAAGCTCATGACATCGAGGTGATCGTTGATCGATTGGTGATGGATGAGAAGGTTCGCGTCCGCCTTGGAGATTCTTTGGAAACCTGTCTCAAGTGGGGCAACGGCGTGGTGATGGTGCTGCGTCAGAGTCCGGAATTGCGCGGAGTGGATGAGTGGGAGGTTGAGACGTTCTCAAGTCGAATGCTGAGTCGAAAGACCGGGCGATCCTTTGAGCCACCCGAACCTCGACACTTTTCATTCAATTCACCCCAAGGTGCATGTGATCACTGCCTGGGACTGGGGCAGGTGATGCGATTTGACGAGGAACTGGTGGTGCCGGATGGCAATCTTTCCTTGGAGAAAGGAGCGGTGCTTCCATGGACCAAGGGAGGAAAGGCGATGGTGGAGTATTACCGTTCGCTGATTCATGCCATGGCTGCGCATTACAAGCAGTCGGTGAATAAGATGTGGCGTGTGTTGCCAAAGGAGTTTCAACAGAAACTACTGTTCGGGACAGGGGAGGAAGCCATCGCATACACCATACTTGAGAAAGGGAATCCAAAGGTGGTGAAACAGCCTTTCGAAGGTGTGATTCCCAATATGGAGAACACTCTGAATGGCTCAGAAAGCGAAGCGACCAAACGGAGGCTGAAGGCTTTCCTGAGTCCTGTGATTTGTCCGGTATGTGATGGTGCGCGATTGAAGCCGGAGGTGCTTTCAGTGACGTTGAATACGCAACCTCCTGCTCCTGTTGTGGAGGGCCGGGTGGTGCCCGGGTATTCAATCATGGATGTTTGTCGGATGGGCGTATCAGAGGCGTTGCAGTTCTTTGATCAGTTGGACCTCTCGGAGATGAAGAAGGCCATTGCCACGGATCTGGTCAGAGAGGTCAGGTCCCGATTGTCGTTTCTCGAGGATGTGGGGTTGGCTTATCTGACCTTGGACCGGGAGAGTGCGACCTTAAGCGGTGGTGAGATGCAACGCATTCGATTGGCCACGCAGATCGGGGCCGGGTTGGCCGGGGTCTTGTATGTGTTGGATGAGCCGAGCATTGGGCTGCATCAACGAGACAATGAGAAGCTGTTGGAAACGATGACGCGGCTGCGCGATTTGGGTAATTCGGTTCTGGTGGTGGAGCATGACGAAGACACGATCAAAGCTGCGGATTATGTGGTGGATATGGGACCGGGAGCTGGCGTGCATGGTGGTGAGGTCGTTGCTCAGGGAACGCCTGCAGAAGTGACCGTTCACGAGAAGTCGCTGACTGGTAAATACCTGAGAAAAGAACTTATTGTTCCTGTTCCCAAGCAGCGAACGAAGCACAAGACGATCAAGGGTTCATTGGAGGTGCGTGGTGCGACGGAGAACAATCTGAAGAACATCAATGTGAAGTTTCCTCTCGGGCTGATGACGTGTGTGACGGGCGTCAGCGGATCGGGGAAAAGCACGTTGGTGAACGATATCATTTATCGCGCGTTCTCAAGGAAAATGAATGGTGCTCGGACGCGTCCAGGTAAGCATAAGGAGATGTTTGGCATGGAGCTGATCGACAAGATCATTGAGGTCGATCAGAAGCCTCTTGGTAAAACACCTCGCAGTAATCCGGCGACCTTTACGGGCATGTTTGGATTGATTCGTGATTTGTTTGCACGTGTTCCTACGGCACGTGTTCGCGGTTATGATTCAGGTCGCTTCAGTTTTAATGTGAAGGGCGGTCGTTGCGAGAAGTGTCAGGGCGATGGCGTGCTCAAGGTGGAGATGCATTTTCTGCCTCCTGTCTACGTGCTGTGCGATTCCTGTGAAGGTCGACGGTATAATCGCGAAACTCTGGAGGTGACCTACAAGGGTTTGAACATTGCCGATGTCCTTGATCTTACAGTCGACGACGCGATTCGATTCTTTCGGGCTGTTCCCAAGATTTTGGATATCTGTCAGGTGCTGGCTGAAGTGGGCCTTGGGTATATCCGGTTGGGGCAACAGGCAACCACCCTTTCAGGAGGTGAGGCTCAGCGTGTGAAACTGGCGGCTGAGCTATGTCGCAAGGCGACTGGACGGACTCTTTATATCTTTGATGAACCGACAACCGGGTTGCATTTCTATGATGTTGCCAAGTTGATGGAGGTGCTTTTCAAACTGCGCGATCAGGGAAATACGCTTCTGGTCATTGAGCACAATCTGGATGTGATCAAGTGCGCGGATTGGATTGTCGACATGGGGCCTGAGGGTGGCAGCGGAGGTGGTGAGGTGGTTTGCTTTGGCACTCCGGAACAGGTCATCAAGAACGAGCCAAGTCACACAGCTAGGTTTCTCAAGACGCAATTGGAGGCTGATGCGAAGTCTGGATAGGCACTCGTTCGAACTCTTGCGGTTTGATTCTATTGAGCCGGTGCGAATCTGATCTCACGGATTGCGACTGACGGAGCCTTCATCGAATGAGAAAAGGTGACGTTCATGTCGTTCAAATCTTCTTTGATGGTGAGGTTGCCAAACTTCCTTTTGCGGAATCTGTTTTGTGCGCGGGTGTATTCGATGGCTCCGTTTACCACTTCGTTGCCGACGCTCAGCTTAAATGGATATCCCGAGTATTCTTCACCTACGGCAGCGTCGAAGAAGATGGCGTAGTTTCCTTTGCTCAGTTTGGAAATCTGCCAGCTGATGGTGTCGTGTGATGCTATCCATGCAAGTGCGCCAGTTGTGGGGTCCATGGCTGCAGCTCCGGTGATGATGGCTGCGGCCGGACTGAGAGAGATGGAACCATTCTCATTGGGCTGAACGATTGGAGTGATGGATTGATCTCTGAGAAAAGCGAGCAGGTCGGCCATGGTCTTGTGGTTGAAGGCGAGTTCCAATCCTTCGGGCATGAGAGAAAGTCCATTGCTCTCCATGCTTCTGATTTGGCTGCGGGACAGTTGGTGGGATTGGCCGTCGGCTGTGCCAACAGTGACAGTGGTTGAGCTTTCTTGAAGCAGGACACCGGAGAGAGAAATTCCAGTTGATGTTTCAACGGTGTATTGGATGTAGCGTTCGTCGATGGCTCGGTTCGGATCCAATATGGCTGTGAGGAGATGCTCGCTGCTTTGATTGGAAAGGGCAGTAAGATCTGGGCCAATCGGGCGACCCATGGTGCCGATCTGATGACAGGCGGAACAGGCGGCTTGGAAGAGATCGCGGCCTTTGGAGGCGTTGCCATCTGAGGTCAGTGCGGGACGGAAGGAATCCATGATCTTTTGTCTGTCGGATTCGGCCGGATTGAGGAGTCTTAATGCGAGTTTTTGAATCTCTTTGTCGCTGTGATGATGTAGGGATGAGATTTGGGCAGCGCTTAGTGATTTACCTATGACTGGAGTGTCCTCAATGGCGTTGAGTAGTTCGTTCGCCCATGATGTGCGACTTAGTATATTCTGGAGAATGAGCCTGCGTGATGAAGGCGATCTGCTTCTCCAGTCCTTTAAAACGAGCTCCACAAAACGGTTCTGTGCTGTCGATGCCAATTGCTTGATGGACTTTTCTTGAAGAGCTGGCGGTTGAGATGGGGAAAGGAGTGAGGTCAGTATTTGAATGTCTTTCTTCCGAGTGGGGGCGTTCTTTCCCAGTAGCGCAATGGCTTTGGCACGTGTCTCGGTGGTGTGTTGAGGGTTTTGAGCAATCACACTTGCCTGCTTGAGAAGTGGTGTCAGGAGATCAATGTCGTTGGCGAGATCGGAACCGCGCAGCTTGTCCAATGAAGTTCCTGCTCTGGAAAGGGACTGCAACAAGAGCGTCAGTCGCCCCATGTTTCGCACTTTTGCCGTGTGTTTTAGAATGGGGCTTAGCGCCCGGGATTTCTTCTCGCCGATAGTGGTGGCAATGATGCCCTCCAACGCCTGATCTGAAATCTGATCAAGGAGTTTTGGATAGGCTTCGAGCATGACACTGCAAACATCGAGATGAGGGATCAGGGAACTGAGTGCTGCTACGGTGAGGTGCTGATCTTTCGAACGGGCGAGCAGGGCAACCAAGTGACGGCTGCTGTCCTGATCATTCCATGTGCCGAGTGCGATTGCGGCCTGTAGTTGCTCTTTGGGATTCTTGGACAGTGTGAGTTTTTGAATCAGTTCCCGAGTGGTTGAATCAGCATCTGCATAGTGTGCAGCCAGGCGCATGGCGTGAATGCGGACTCCGGGATGATCGAAGGTCAGTGACTGTTGCAAAGTTGCGTCATCAAGCTGGCCGTAGTGATGAAGGAGACTCAATGCATGGAGTCGCGCTTGAGGAACGACTTCTGCTCTTCGGGATGAAAGTAGTTTCTTAAGCTCACGTGTGGCTTTCTTGCTGGGGGACCAGTAAAGCAGTTGATGAATGGTGTCGCGTGTCCATCCATTGTAGGAGCTTAGGGCACGGACCAATTCACTGGTATTCAGGGATGTCAGATCGAGGGGATCACGCGAATGGATTCCCTTTTTGGTGATGCGGTAGATCCGGCCCTTGTCATGACCGTCGCGAAGCCGGAGCCTGCGTTGCCAATCTTCAGGAATCCATTGAGGATGTTCGATGGCTACACGATACATATCAACGATGTAGAGCGCTCCATCTGGGCCTGTTCGAACATTCACGGGGCGGGACCAATTGTCCGTGGAGCTGAAGAACTCAGATGTTGTTTCCTCTGGTGCGCGACGGGAATGAAATGTGGTTCCTCTTTCACTGAGAACGGAACGGGAAACGAGATTGTGAACCGGCTCGCAGACAAACACGTTTTGCTCAAAGGCAGGTCCCCAGAGTCGATCGCGATAGAGATTCATTCCGCAGGCGGATGTGAAGCGGTTTACTTTGTCATAGTCGTTGAATCGGCTGAGCGTTTTGCTTGTTGGATACACTGGCCCGGCTACGGCGATTTCGGGAAGAGGAACTTTCGGATCTGGATAACGCACGTGTGGATTGCGACGTGTCTCATGATCCTGCAAGGCAAAGTGCCAGCCGGGTTTGGAATTGGCGCAACCGAACCAGTTGCCCCAGTCATCCTGCACAAGCCCATGCTGGGATTGACCTGTCTGTGCATCCAGTGCGCCTGTGTCAGGGTTGATGCGAAGATCGCGGCCGTTGAGGTTGAGGCTGAGTCCTGTGGCAATGGACTGGACACCTCCGTCTCCATCTCCGTGTGACGAGTGTACCCAGTTGTCCAAACCCCATATCAATCCATTGACGAGGTGCTGAGGGTTGCCTTGTTCAAACCCGGTGTAGAGCACTTTGGTTTCGTTGGCCAGTCCGTCGCCGTCGGTGTCGCGTGCGAATAGAATATGTGGCGCGCTGACGATCAAGGCACCGTCCCTCCATGGCATGACGCTGTTGGGGTAAGGAAGCCTGTCCAAGAAGAGTGTGGATTTGTCGTAGATTCCATCTTTGTCCGTATCTTCCAGAACACGAATGCGTCCGCCTGGTTTGCCATCGATGCCGGTTGGGTAGTCAGCCATTTCAGTTACCCACATTCTCAGGTCTGGGCCCCATGTAATATCCACTGGATCCATGGTCAGAGGTTCGGCTGCCACGAGTTCGACGTTCATTTCTGAATGCACCTTGATTGTATCCAGTGCCTTCTCTTTTGGAACGGGTGGAGGAATCAGGACGCGTGCGTCTTTGGCGTAGAATTCATGAGGAAGCTGCTGGATGACTTCGTCTATGATTCGATCTTCAGTGTCCCGGGCCAATCGATTGGGCTTTCCGTAATACTTCATGGACCGGTCTACCTCATAGCCTCCTTCCGGATAGATCCGTTTTGAGGCGATGTAACAGGGGAGATCGTTGGCGTAGGCGTTCACCCAGATGCGCTTTGAATCAAAGGTCCTTTTCAGTCTGAGCGAATAGTCGACCACAACTTCGCCAGCAAGGAAAACCATGGCAAGGTCGCTACCGAAGGTCCATGTCTGGACTGGATAGAGAAACTTTTCCTCCAGCTTTTCTCCTGCCTCAAGTCGTCCAAGCATTTCCTTGGGAAAGAAGGACCACTTTGATTTGTCTTCGGCGAGTTTCTTCCATTCTTCAGGCGAGGGAAGGGGATCCAGATAAAGGGGGATCCGGTCGTAGGTTCCCTGGGGCGCTTCTGTGATTGGTGTGAATGGCCCTTCAAGAAGTCGCTCTACTTCAGTGGCCACGCTTTCGCCGTGTTCCTCAGCAAGCGCTTCAGTGCCGCGAGGATTGGGATTGGCATCCGCTCCGCAACCGATGGCCACCATGGCTGTGACTCCGGGGTGTTTCTCTTCAAGAAACTTGCGTGCGGCGCCTGCCCAGTCGCCATGGAAGGCGTTGGTCTTACCGCCCATGGTGGTGCAGTGGCAGGCGTAGTTTACGAGGAGTCCCTTGAGTGCGCCTTTCGAATCGAGAATGCGCATGAGTGGAAGGGAGTGATCGACCGGGGCATTTGTCTGATGCCCGAAACCAACCCACTTCCCGTCCTTCAGAACACGGCGGTTTACAGCGAAGTCGACCTTGCCTTGTGTCCAGCCAAGTTGGGATTGGGCTCGTTCGTCCAGTGCTTTGCGGGCGATTGATTCCAGTTTGTTCAGAAGCTCTTTGGCGTAGCGTTTGATCGCTTTGTCCTGATCTGAGGGAAGGTCACCCATGAACATGAATGGAAGCACGCCATCCAACTGAGGAGCACAATGTGTGTGTGTGGCGCAGACAGCGAGTCGGTCTCGGGTAACTCCTGTATCAGCGAGACGTTCGGCGAGTTCATTTGTCAACCACTCTGGAACGCCAATGGCATCAAGGGTGATCAGCACAGAGGGCGTATCTTTCCCCATGGCCATGGCTTTGGCGTGAAGCGGAGCCAGCACTTGGTCCGTGGGGGTAGCTCGGCTGCTGTATCCGCTGAGCCGGATTGGCTCAGTGGGAGTGATGTCGATGCTTGCCAAGCCGGTGTCAATCATCTGGGCCTGTGTGGAAACAGAGAGGACACTCAAGGCAATGACTGAGAGCAGGATGCGAAGGTGAAAATGAAGTTTCATGGCTGAAGGGACGATTTGATTGGGTATGAACCAATGACCTGAGACTGTCCAACTTTTTGAGGTGTTGTGATGAATCTTCAATAATTCACTAAAGGCCGTGGAGAAGGGGACCGATCTACAGGACGTAGCTGGGATCATTGAAGGGAGAGCGCAAATAAGCAGGCGTAATCCATCGTTTCAACCAGCAGCATTGCCCCAATGTCCTTACCAGCAGAGATAGAAGAATTGATTACCAATCCGGCCAGGATTGCAGGGTTTGCATTCTCTACCTGCCACAGTGAAGTGGTGGTGGCCCTCAGTGTAGGTACCGGGGTGGCGGTCGGGATGATTGATCGGACCAAAAAGGTCGCAGGGATTCTCCATACGCTACTTCCTGATTCGGGAACAGACCCGATGCGACGGAGGGTGCGTCCAGGATTGTTCGTGGACTCTGGTATTGAGCACCTTCTCGACGAAATGAAGAAGCGCGGTGCCAGATCTGAGAGGATCGAAACTTATTTGGTGGGTGGGGCCCTTGTACTGGGAGCCACCAATGAATTGAAGATTGGTCAGAGAAATTGTGATGCTGCCAAGGAAACCTTGGAAAAACTGGGTTTGAAAACCTTTAAAGAGCTGACGCAGGACTACGCCAATCGAAGCCTTTTTCTCCCGGTGGGAGATCAATCACCCTGGGTAACCGTTACGGGCAAGGAAGAAAGGACCGTGTTATGCAACGACTAGACACATTTATTGAAGATGCCACTCATCTGCCACCGGCGCCTGTAGTTTTACCGCGCCTGATGGTTCTCCTGAACAAGGAGGACGTGGATGCCGATGAAGTGACACGCCTAGTGGCATTGGACCCTGCGCTCGTTGCGAGTGTGCTCAGGCTTTGCAACAGTGCTTCCTTTGGAGGTAGCCGACAGGTGGACAATCTTCCGGAAGCGACGACTCGTCTTGGTTTTAAGCAGCTTTACAAACTGGTGACCATCATCTGTGGCGCAAAGACCTTGGGGAATGAGCAGACGGGTTACGGATTAAACAATGGTGAACTGTGGCAGCATTCAGTGACTTCGGCAGTTGCCTCCCAATTGGTGGCACGTGATCTGGGAATGTATGAGAACGTAGCCTTCACCGCCACCCTGATGCACGATCTGGGTAAGATCGTTTTGACCGGCTTCTTTGATAAAATTTACATGCAGCTCTTGGAGGAATTGCAGGAAGAGACACTCCCGTTTGTGGAGGTTGAAAAAAAACTTCTGGGAGTGAATCACGCTGAAATGGGAGGGCGGCTTCTGGATCGGTGGGAATTTCCGAAGAATTTGGTAAATGCAGTCTGGTATCATCACAATCCAGCCGAGGCAAAAGAGAACAAGGAACTTGCCTCGATGGTGCATGTTGGAAATTTGATAGCACACTGTTTGGGGCATGCATACGGGCACAACTCCATGGCGAGCGAAGCGAGTGAGGATTCGTTCAAGGAACTTGGACTCCGGGCGAGTTCTATTAATGACTACATCGCTCAGGTTTCGGATGAATTCGAGACCATTCAGGAGTTCTGCAACGTGACTACATAGATATGACGACGATGACTAAAGATGAGTTGGATACCTTGATCGATCAGGTCGAGGAATTACCGCCAGCACCTGATGTGCTCCCCAAACTATTGCAGCTGTTGGGTGAGCCGGATGTGGATGCTGATGCGGTTGGTGAACTCATCAATCATGATGCATCGTTGACTACCGGTGTGTTGGCGTTGGCAAATGGTGCGCACTATGGCGGCGGAATGCAGGCCACCATGATTACTGAGGCCATCATGCGTCTTGGGTTTCAGGAGATCTTTAAGCTGGTCGCCGCTGTCAGTGGTAAACGCGCGTTTGCCTCAGGGGCCAAATCCTATATTGATGAGTCTCAGCTTTGGCTGCATTCCGTGGCCACAGGTGTTGCCTGTCAGGTGGTTGCAGAGCGAACTGGAGAAACACCAAACGAGGCATTTACTGTAGGGTTGCTTCATGACATCGGGAAAAACATTCTGGCGCAGGCTTTGGGTGAGGATTACGGAGATGCAGTCACTGGAGCAGAGGAAAAACAAAGCGCTCTTTATACTTTTGAGAAAGAGAGATTTGGAGCCCATCACGCGGAGTTGGGCGGGCGTGTTCTGGCTCGATGGAAATTTCCTCCTCAGATTATTGCCTGCGTGTGGTTCCATCATACACCTACCATGGCCAAGCCGTATGAGGGGCTGGCCTCAGTCGTGTGGCTCGGTAACTACCTTGCACATGCGATGGGATATGGCTTTGGGGGAACTCCTGTAGGCGTCAAGGATCGGGACCAGATCATGGACCTGCTGGATCTCAGCTATGAGGAGATCCCGGGACTCTTGCACAGCAGCACAGAGCGTCTCAATGATGTTGTGAAATTGTTCAAATCAGGCGTCTGAGAACGAACAAAAAGGGGCGACTCAGGGTGTGAGCTTGGTTAGTTCTTTGTTCACCAATTTGCTGTCGACCTTCAGTCCGAATTGAACCTTCCCGATCTCCGAAGCGAGAACGAACTTCACTACACCTCCACTGACCTTCTTGTCGAGCGACATTGCTTTGACAATGCGCTGTTTGGCGGTTGCATTCAGCTTGATCGTGATAGGGAGACCAGCAGCCTGAAAGAGCCGTTCAATTCTCAAGGACTCTTCATTTGAGAGACCGAGGACGTCTTCCGACAAACGAGCCGCAGCCACTTGTCCGATGGAGATGGCTTCACCATGCAGATACTTTCCATACTGTGAAACAGCTTCGATCGCGTGACCCACGGTGTGCCCGAAATTTAGAATCGCGCGTAGTCCACCTTCTTTTTCATCTTCAGCCACGACCTCGGCCTTGATTTCACAGCTACGAGCCACCGTGCGGGTGATGACTTTCGGATCCTTGGCGACGAGCAGATCCATTTCTTTCTCCAGACGTCTGAAGAGTTTTGCATCGTAGATAATCCCGTACTTGATGATCTCGGCGATTCCGGATCGGTATTCGCGGTCAGGGAGATTCTTGAGAATGTCTGTATCGCAAAGGACAAGGCGGGGCTGATGGAAGGCTCCGACGAGATTTTTGCCGGCCTTGAGGTTCACTCCAGTCTTTCCTCCCACTGAACTGTCGACCTGGGCAAGCAGGGTGGTAGGGACTTGAACAAAATCGATCCCACGGAGATAGGAGGCCGCTGCGTAACCAGCCAAGTCTCCTACGACGCCTCCGCCCAAAGCGACCAAGAAGGAACCGCGCTCGATACGATGTTCTGCCAATGAATTGAAAACTGCCTCGACGTTGCGGAGGGATTTGGATTTTTCACCAGCTTTCAGCGCGAAGAGAGCCACTTCGAATCCCTGTGCCTTGAGGGACTTGGTTGCGGACCTCACCGCCCACTTTGGAATATTGGAATCTGTGATGATGGCGCATCGCTGACCCAGCTTGAGTTTCTTGCACTCGGAACCCAGGCGCTCGATAAGGCCGGCACCGATCTTGATGTCATAACTACGTTCTCCAAGGGAGACATGAACACGTCGCATGGCGGGAGCTTATGGGGCAGGTGTGGGTGACGTCGAGTTTGAGGATTCCATTCTTTACATGATCAGCAGTCGATAGAGACTGATGTCACTCCCTCACTGTGATGAAGTTTATTGACTGCACATCTATCCAATGCTGGACCCGATGCCTCATATTGGCCGGCTTCTTTCTGCCAGTCGTCTCGTGGGCTGTGGACTTTGAAAAGGATCTCAAGCCTGCTTTGGAATCGAAGTGTCTATCCTGCCACAACCCGAACAATGCCAAAGGAGATCTCAGTCTGGACCGCCCGAATGATTCATGGCTTGAAGTGCTGAAGAAAGGTGATGCGGAAGGCAGTCGGGTCTACAAGGTGACCGTGCCCGGTAAGGATGGTTCAGCTCCAGAAATGCCCGAAAAAGGCGATCCTCTGACGGATCAGGAACGGTTGTATCTAAAACAGTGGATTGATGGTGGTGCTGCTTGGCCAGATGGATTGGTGCTGCGTGAAGCATCGAAGACGGATGATTCATGGTGGGCGTATCAACCGTTGATGAGTGACTCGGATCTTTCGCAGACCGCTGCGGACAGCCCTTCAGGAAACCCTGTTGATGCCTTCATTAAGAAAAGACTTCTTGAAAAAGGACTTTTCATGAATGGGCCTGCTGACCGCCGGACATTGATTCGTAGAGCGACCTATGACCTAACAGGGTTGCCTCCTTCTGCAGAGGAGGTGGCTGCCTTTGTTGGGGATGATTCTCCCAGAGCGTATGAACGACTGATTGATCAGCTGTTGGCGTCACCTCGTTACGGTGAACGTTGGGGGAGACATTGGTTGGATGTTGTTCGCTTTGGTGAAAGCAACGGCTTTGAGCGAAATGTGTTGATCAGTGACCTTTGGCCATTTCGTGACTACGTGATTGATTCCATCAATGCTGACAAACCCTTTGACCAATTCATCGGGGAACACGTTGCTGGTGATGTGATCGCTCCTGATAAACCGGAGTCAGTCATTGGCTCGGCGTTTCTTGTGGCTGGGCCTTATGACGATGTGGGGAATCAAGATGCCGTTCAGGCTGCGCAGATCAGGGCAAATACCTTGGACGAAATCATCAATGCTACAGGGCAGGCATTTCTGGGGATGACCATTGGATGCGCACGGTGCCATGATCATAAATTCGATCCAATCCGCACCGAGGATTATTACAGTCTTTATGCCACCTTCTCCGGGGTGCGACATGGTAGACAGACGCTTGCCACGCCAGAGCAAAAGAAGCTGCGAAGTGAGTCGCTGAGCCCGCTGAACAAGAAGAAGGCGGCGATGGATAAAGAAAAAGGCGCGCTTGAGAAAAAGATCATGGATCAGGCCAAGTCAAAGTTGACTGAGTATGAGAAACAATGGTCACGACCCATGCGTGATCGAATGGGAACCGAGGAGCGATTTGACCCTGTCGAAGCCAAGTTTATCAGACTGATCAGTGAATCGCAGGACAATCGAATCGGGGCGGTCGGGGGATTTGCCATTGATGAGTTCGAAGTTTATTCGGGCGACAGGAATATTGCTCTGGCTTCGCATGGTTCCAAGGCCAGCGGCCCGGCTCGGAAGATAGAGGACTTCCCGGGAGCTTACGGACCTCATCTGACCATTGACGGCAAGTTCGGTGCTCGCTTTCTTGCAGCAAAAAATCATCTCACGATTGAGTTTCCCAAAGTGGAGATGGTTGAACGGGTCTTCTTCTCAAGCGCTCGAGGGGAAGAGACTCCCAATCATCGCAAGTTTGTATTTGTGGCCGACTATCGGATTGAGGTGTCCAGGGATGGGAAGAATTGGGAAGAGGTGGCTCATGGGCGTGATCGGAAGCCGGTTAATGCCGCGCATAGGAATTATCGCCTTCTCAGGTTGGAACGAACCAATGAGCAGACCCGTAAGTTGAATCAGCTGAACTCTGATATCAATCAGTTGAACAACAAGATCAAGAGGGTGGCGCCTTTGCCTACGGCGTGGATCGGGAGCAGGAATCCGAACGATGCCAAAGGCCCCTTTCATATCTTTCTCGGAGGGAGCCCGCAGAAGAAGGGTGATAAGGTGGTTCCGATGAGTTTATCACCTTTGTCCAAGGTTGTGTCAGGCTATCGGCTTGATGAGAAAGCGGCGGAGGCCAAAAGGAGAAAGGAGTTGGCTGACTGGATCACACAACCGGATAATCCGCTTACTTGGAGAGTTCTGGCCAACAGGCTTTGGCACTATCACTTCGGAACAGGCATTGTGGATACGCCCAATGACTTCGGCTTCATGGGTGGACGTCCGACTCATCCGGAATTGCTGGATTATCTGGTTAGTGAATTGCGCAAGAATCAGTTTCAGATCAAAGCCCTGCATAAATTGATCATGACATCCGATGTTTACATGCAATCCTCGGAGTGGGATCAATCCAGTGCGTCGATCGACGGTGATAGTCGGTTGCTCTGGCGTTTTCCCCCTAGGAGGCTTTCAGCAGAGGAAATCAGGGACACGATTCTTAAGGTTTCTGGGCGATTGAATCTATCAATGAAAGGCCCGGGCTTTCGTCTCTATAAGTTTATGCAGGATAATGTCTGCACCTATGAGCCTTTGGATGTTCATGGACCTGAGACATATCGCCGTGCGGTCTATCATCAGAACGCGCGGGCCTCTGTGGTGGATCTTATGACGGAGTTTGATCAACCGGACTGTGCATTCTCCATTCCACGAAGAGCAGCAACGACGACCCCGCTGCAGGCGCTGACATTGCTGAATCATTCATTCACTTTGGATATGGCCACTGCATTGGAGGACGGACTCAAGAAGGGGGCAGACGTTGATGATCAACGCCTGATCAAAGAACTCTTTCAACGGGCTTATCAACGTAAGCCTGAAAAGGCGGAAATCAATCAATGCATGAAGGTCATGCAACAGCATGGTCTGCGGGCACTCGCCAGAGCCGTGTTGAACTCCACTGAGCTTATCCACTTGGATTGATCTAGATGAAGACAACTCACGATTGCGACACAGAGAAAAGGGAAGTCGGGAATTCCGTTGATCCTACTCTGCCGAGTCGACGCAGGTTTATGAGTCATGTGACGACCGGCTTGATGGGGGTGGGCCTCACGAAGTTGATGGCCGGGGAAAAAGCAGTGGATCACGTGGCGCATTTTGCACCCAAAGCGAAACGTGTTCTTCAGATTTTTTGTCCGGGGGCTGCGTCTCACATGGATCTCTGGGAGCATAAGCCCATGTTGGAGAAGATGGATGGGAAGCCACTTCCCGGTGAAGAGAACATGGTCAGCTTTCAGGGTAAGAATGGCCCTTTAATGCGGAGCCCATGGGATTTCAAACCGGCGGGCCAAAGTGGGAAGATGTTTACCACGATGCTGCCGCACATGTCTCAGCATGCGGATGACATGGCGTTCTTTCACGGGATGAGTTCCAAGACCAACACCCACGGACCTGGGTGTGTGTTCATGAACACAGGTCACCCGACGGAAGGATTCCCCAGCGCAGGAGCATGGCTGAGTTACGCTCTTGGGAGTATGAATGAGAATCTCCCGACCTATGTGGCCATTCCAGATGTCCGAGGTGAACCGCCGAATGGTAAGGCCAATTGGAGTAATGGTTTTCTGCCGGCACGACATCAGGCAATCGTCATGGCCGCGCATAAGCCCATCCGGAATCTGATACGTCCAGACGCCATTGGTGAGAACGAAGAATCGGCAACACGCGGGCTGTTGGATTTTTTGAATACCCAACATGCATCACATCGGCCCGGTGAGAGCGATCTTCAGGCTCGCATTGCTGCTTATGAATTGGCAGGTCGCATGCAGATGTCTGCACCTGAGGTGAGTGACCTTGGATCCGAGCCCCGATTCATCCATTCGCTCTACGGGACGGATTCCAGCAATGAACTTAAGGCTGCCTACGCCAGGAATTGCGTGTTGTCCCGTCGCTTGCTTGAGCGAGGGGTACGCTATGTGAACCTCTACTGCTCCTCTCGAGCGAGTGGAGTAGACGGCCTACTGAACTGGGATGCTCATAAAACTTTGCGGGCGGACTACAGCCGTCACTTTCCCATCTTCGATCAGCCTACAGCTGCGTTACTCACAGATCTAAAACAGCGGGGCATGCTTGAAGATACGTTGATTCTATGGACAACTGAGTTCGGTCGCATGCCCACTCGACAGGAGGGGACTGCGGGTCGCGATCACAATCCGGATGGCTTTACGCTCTGGATGATGGGAGCAGGAGTGAAAGGCGGTGTGAGTTACGGTGCGACAGACGACTTTGGCCGCCGTGCTGCTGTGAATCCAACCTCAGTCTGGGAATTCTATTCCACGGTGCTCCACATCCTTGGTCTCGATTTCCAGAAACTCAGTTATTACCACGACGGGCTGGACCGCCGCATCACAGACGTCCATGGCCATTTGATCAAAGAGGTGTTGGCGTAGGGAGAATTCAAGGGCGGTGAGGTGTCTGATGGCGACCTGATTGGAGCTATGGAGACAATTGTCGTTTTCCCGCCCTTGCCAGTCTTGAGGCAAGGCTCTACCTTCCGCGCCTTTAAATAATGGAAAAAGTCGTCATCATTGGAAGCGGATGCGCTGGCTATACGGCAGCAATTTACACGGCACGTGCCAACCTGGAACCATTGGTCCTTACCGGTCAAATGCCTGGAGGATTGCTCACTACGACCAGCATTGTGGAGAATTTCCCCGGGTTTCCTGAGGGAATCGACGGCTTTGACCTGATGAGTAACCTGCAAAAGCAGGCTGAGCGCTTTGGTGCCAAAGTGAAGTTTGGCACGGTGGTAAAGTCTGTGGATCTGAGTCAGCGCCCATTCAAACTCGAAACGAGTGGTGGCGAGATCGAGGCAGAGACGGTCATTATTGCCAGCGGAGCCAGTCATCGTCACCTAGGGATCGAGAATGAGGCAAAGCTGGAAAACAAGGGTGTGACCTACTGTGCGACCTGTGATGGCGCGCTCCCAATGTTCCGCGACAAGCCTTTGGTGGTGGTTGGCGGCGGTGATTCAGCCTGTGAAGAGGCATCTTATCTGACTCGTTTTGGTTCCAAGGTGCATCTGGTGCATCGTCGGGATGAGCTGCGTGCTTCCAAGATCATGGCAGAGCGCACTCTGGCCAATGAGAAGATCGAGCCTGTTTGGGATTCTGAGGTCATTGATATCCTTGGTGTGGATGAAGGCAAGGTCACCGGCGTGAAGTTGAAGAACAACAAAACCGGTGAAGAGAGCACGTTGGAGTGCGCTGGAGTATTTATTGCCATCGGACATGTGCCAAATACACAGATTTTCAAAGGCGTCATCGATATGAACGACTCTGGATACGTGCTGCCCAAGCGTGGATCTGAAACCAATGTTCCTGGCGTTTTTGTGGCGGGTGACTGTGGAGATTCGGTCTACCGCCAGGCGATTACGGCTGCTGGTATGGGCTGCATGGCTGCCATTGATGCAGAACGCTTCTTGGCTGCTGAGGAATAATGAGTCCGTCGGAGCTGTCAAAGCGTCTGGAAGCTGGGGATGACCTGCGGCTTTTGGATGTCCGAGGAGAGGATGAGGCTGCGGTCGCGTCGCTTCCCAATGCCCGTCTACTCCCACTCCAAGAGCTGGAAGCCCGTGTGGCTGAGCTGGAGGATTGGAAGGCTGACGAGGTGGTGATTTATTGCCATCACGGCATTCGCAGCCTTCATGCATTGGGTTTTCTCAGGCATTGTGGTTTTGAAAACCTCCACAATCTGGATGGTGGTATAGACCGCTGGAGTCTCGAAGTAGATTCCTCTGTATCCCGTTATTGAACGTTTCTTTTCTTTTTCGACCTAACCTTTCATGCAACGCAAAGCATCCATCAACCGGAAGACCGGTGAGACCCATATTAAGCTCAAGCTCAACGTCGATGGCACGGGCAAGAGCAAGATCGACACGCGTATTCCCTTCTTCGACCACATGCTCACGCTTTTTGCAAAGCACGCTGTGGTGGATCTGAACCTGAAGTGCAATGGCGATATTGAGGTGGATGCTCATCATACGGTCGAGGATTGTGGAATTGCTCTGGGTCAGGCCTTTGTCGAGGCTCTCGGCGATAAAAAAGGGATCCGGCGCTATGGAAATGGCTTTCATCCCAAAAATCCTTTCACAGGCGAGGCGTATCTGCCCATGGATGAGTGTCTGACACGCTGTGTAATTGATTTTAGCGGTCGTCCTTACTTGGTTTGGCGGAAGCTGGACACCATGGCGCATAAGAAGATTTCTGATGAGGAGAAGAATCAGGACATGTCTTCATCATTCCGCTTCGGACTGGCGCGGGAGTTTTTCCAAGGTTTTACCAATGAAGCCCGATGCAATCTGCATCTGGAACTTCTCTATGGATCCGAGCCTCATCACGTCGTAGAGGGGCTTTTCAAGGCATTTGCGAAGGCAACTGACTTCGCATGTCAGCGTGATCCAAGGATCGAGGGTCAGATCCCGAGTACCAAAGGGAAGTTGTGAGTTGCGGTATTTCCGTTTAGAACCGCCGCCCGAAACGCATGTCAGACAAACCTGATTACCCTGAATTGGAGGATGTGGAACTGGTCGCCCGTTCCAAGAAGGGTGATATGCATGCCTACGAGGAGTTGGTACATCGTCACCGCGACAAGCTGTATGCACGCGCATTCAGCATGATGCGCAATGACGAAGAGGCCTCTGATATGGCTCAGGTGGCATTTATCAAGGGGTGGCAGCGGTTGGAGCAATTTCACGGTCAGGCCAGCTTTTCTACGTGGATGACGCGTATTACGATCAATCTTTGCCTGGATTTGATCCGTAAGAAAAAGCGTCAACGTGCCGATTCAATAGAGCGGATTGAAGAAGATCTGGGCGGAGTAGAGCGCCAGATGGACTTCGGGCTCGAAGTGCCCAACCCGTGGGCTGGATTAGAACGGACAGAACTACGTGTGCGTATCGATGAAGCCTTGAAAAAGCTCTCTGAAGCGCACCGAACGGTAATTATTCTCCATGAGTTCGAAAGGCTTGAATATAAGGAGATAGCGAAGCGTCTCGGGATTTCAATTGGGACCGTTATGTCCCGGTTATTTTACGCCCGGCGGAGATTGGCTTCGTTGTTGGCTGGACTGAAAAGAGAAAGAGAAGAATAAAATGGAACCCGAGATCAAAATCCAAGCCTATGTGGATGGCGAACTGTCAGATCGGGAGCGTACCCGAGTTGAGGCCCTCCTGAACAAGGATGCCGAGGCTCGCGCGCTTTACGAGGCCCTGAAGGCCATGCGTGAAGTCGTGTCTGAAAATGAACCTGTGATGAAGATGCCTGAAACACGTGAGTTCTTCTGGTCGAAGATCGAACGTGAGATTCAGGGATCGGAACGCATTACTGAAGCTCCAGTGCAGGAAAAGACTCCATGGTGGATGAAATTTTTCGTCCCTGTGGGTGCTGCAGCCTGCCTTTTGGCGGTTTTGACCGTCTCCACGCAGCAGGGGGCTACTCAAAGCGCAGATTTGTCTGTGACTGAAGTGGCGACCTCTGGTGGATTTACTGTTTATGCACCTGAAGAGAATATGACCGTTGTTTGGGTCGATACAGGTGTGAATTAAACGTTTACCTACCGCATGCCCCCCCTTACTTTCACGCCCGAGATGATTCCTATGAGGAAATTTAAGTGGTTAATCTGCTGTCTTTTGTTGCTGGCTGGAGTGGGGGCGGGTGTTGCTGCGGACAAGGCCAAGCCCATCAACCTCAAAGCGACGTTGCTCTGGGGGACGAATGACGACATTTCCAAAAACAAGGACGGCAAGCCTGCCGATCCTGAGTTGGCCAAGAAGTTTAAAAAAGTCTTCAAGTGGAAGAACTACCTGGAGATCGACTCCAAAGCCGTCAAGGTGGAGCCTTTCAAGACTAAGGACGTCCAAATGGGCAAGGGTAAGCTCAAGATCCGCCATATGGGCCTTGTGAAGGATTCAAAGGGTAAGAAGGACGTCTACCGCATCGAGGTGAAGCTCTTTGGCGAAGGGAAGCAGGTGATCAATCGCAAGCAGCCTATTTCCCCGGGAGAAACCATTACTCTTGCTGGAAATGACAAGAACGATACGGCTTGGTTTATCTCGATTACGAGGAAGTGACGAAGCTGCGGCCTTTCCGCGACGAAGGCTGAAAATCCGATTTTGAATTTGCGCCCCGGAACTCAAGTTCTGGGGCTTTTTTGTGTCCTTTTTTTGCCGAAATTGGACTTAAAGGAGGTTTTTTTCTAAAGCTACACTGGGGTGTGGCTGGGATTTGATCACACCACAATATATTGTGGTGTTGTAGGTTGAGAGGCATAGAAATCCATTGTAACTTTATCGCGTTTTTTCTAATCTTTCTCCTCTGTTGTGGATCGGTCTCGGCCGGTGTCACATCTCATTCCCAACAATATGTCAGAAGAAACGAATTCCCCTGAAGAGCAGGAAAACCTAACCGCAGCTGATGCGGGGGTTTATGATGCTTCTAAAATCGACAAGCTGGAGGGCCTAGAAGCCGTCCGTAAACGCCCGGGGATGTATATTGGATACACGGACGAGCGAGGGCTGCATCACTGTGTCTACGAGGTTCTGGATAACTCCATCGATGAGCATTTGGCAGGTCACTGTAAGAAGATCAAGGTGGTGATCCATGTGGATGGCTCTTGTTCCATTGAGGATGATGGTCGTGGTATTCCGGTCGACATCCACCCCAAATTTGGTGTTCCAGCAGTAGAGCTGGTTCTGACGAATCTCCATGCGGGTGGTAAGTTCGGTCAGGGGGCTTACAAATACTCTGGTGGTCTTCATGGTGTGGGTGCCAAGTGTGTTAATGCTCTCTCCGAATGGTTCAAAATTGAAGTTTCCCGGGATGGCCATGTGCACACGATGGCTTTTGAGCGAGGAGTAACCACGCAGAAGCTGGAAGTGATCGGCGATACCGAATCGACAGGCACCATGGTGACGTTTAAGCCTGATGATCAGATCTTCACCATCACAACGACTTTCAAATTTGAAATCTTGGCACGACGCCTTCGTGAGTTGGCCTTCCTGAACCCTGGTGTGGACATCACTTTGGTGGATGAACGTGAGGAAGATAGGAAACAGCGCTTTTTCTACAAAGAAGGTGTGGCAGAGTTTGTTCGCCAATTGGGTGAGAACAAGAAGCTCATCACGGACGAGCCGGTCATCATTCATGGGATCATGGAAGAGGTCATCGTGGACTGCGTCATGCAGTACACTGAGGACTATCACGAAAACATCCTTTGTTTTGCCAATGCGATCCCTAACCCGGATGGGGGAACGCATCTTACTGGTCTCAAATCCGCTCTGACACGAGGCATCAATCAATATGCCCGTTCAAACAATCTACTTAAGGACAAAGATCCTGCCATTTCAGGTGATGATGTCCGTGAGGGATTGATCTGTGTTCTCAGTGTCAAACTGCCAGATCCCAAGTTTGAGTCCCAGACCAAGGTGAAGCTCGTGAATACCGAGGTGGATGGCATTGTATCCAAAGTTGTCTACGAGAGTCTCATGGATGCCTTTGAGACCAATCCGGCACTTGGTAAGAGAATCATCGATAAGGCACTCACTGCAGCCCGTGCTCGCGAAGCAGCACGCAAAGCACGTGAGACGGTGCGTAAGGGAGCGTTATCAGCCGGTGGTCTACCTGGAAAATTGGCTGATTGTTCAGACCGGAACCCGGAAAGGACCGAATTGTATATTGTTGAGGGTGACTCAGCTGGTGGCTCGGCCAAACAAGGTCGTGACCGTCGTACGCAAGCGATCCTTCCGATCCGCGGTAAATTGATCAATGTGGAGAAGGCCCGCTTGGACAAGGTGTTGGCCAATACCGAAATCCGCACCATGATCACGGCTATTGGTACTGGTATCGGTATCGGAGAGGGAGAGGGCACGTTTGATATTTCCAAGCTGCGTTATCACAAGATCGTTATTATGACGGATGCTGACGTGGATGGTTCTCACATCCGTACGCTTCTGTTGACGTTCTTTTACCGCCAGATGCCAGAGTTGGTGAAACAGGGCTATGTCTACATTGCTCAGCCGCCTCTATATCAGGTGACTCGTAAGAAACGCGTTCAATACGTGGATGATGATCTACAATTGAACAAGATCCTCCTTGAGCTAGGTGCCGAGGACGTGCGCCTAAAGAATCTTTCTGATGGAAAAGAGCTTGGGCATGAGCAACTGCTCGACATTCTCGATCTGCTTCAGAGTCTTGATAAATACGCAGATTCCATCCGTAGGCACGGAGGCGACTTTGCGGATTACATCGAACAGGCCAATGGTTCATCAGAACTTCCAAAACATTTGATCAAAGTTCGCGACGGTAACGAAGAGTGGGTGAAGTATTTTCACACCGAAGAAGAAGTCGCTCAATTCCATGGTGAGAATCTGGATCTTCGTCTCATGGCTCATGAAGAGGAAGAAGGCGAAGAGAACCCTGAGACACCAGTTGCCAAGCCAACAGGGAACCAACGCCGCGGAAAATGGATTCGCCTTTACGAGAGCAAAGCCGTTCAAGATCTGCTCATCAAGCTCGCCGATAAAGGGCTTAATGTAGAGCACTACTCAGCTCAGGATGAACCACTCTTCGAACTGCTCGAAGGAGAAGGTGATGCTGAGAAGGCCAAAGCTATTTTCAGTATCCCTGAGATCCTGGGAGGAGTGGTGGAAAGCGGACGCAAGGGACTGCAGATCAAACGATTCAAAGGTCTCGGTGAAATGAATGCCAAAGAGCTGTTCGAAACCACCATGGATCCAGAGCGCCGTCGTATGTTGCAGATCGATATTCCGAATGCGGTCGAAGCAGAAGAAATGTTTACCAAACTGATGGGGGATGAAGTGCCACCTCGCCGACAGTTCATCGAAGACGAAGCACTCAACGTCCGCAATCTGGACATCTGACCTACTGAATTTCCCAACAAGTCATGGCTGACAACGAAGATAACAATCCGAATCCAGAGGAAGAGGAAGCACCGGAATCCCAAGGGACTCCGGAAACTCCGGCTGAAGAGCCCAAGCCACCAGTGGAAGGCGGCGGCCGAATCGACCAGATCAATGTCGCAGACGAGATCAAGAACTCGTTTCTTGATTACTCCATGTCGGTCATTGTGGCCCGTGCGCTTCCTGATGCCCGTGATGGTCTCAAGCCTTCGCAACGACGCATTCTGAATGCCATGAACGATCTGTCCCTGTCCCCAGGAAGACAGCATCGTAAATGCGCCAAGATCTGCGGTGATACTTCAGGTAACTACCATCCACATGGTGAGGCAGTGATCTATCCAACTCTCGTTCACATGGCTCAACCATGGGCCATGCGTGAACGGTTGGTCGATGGACAGGGGAACTTTGGTTCTGTCGAAGGCGATCCCCCGGCCGCCATGCGTTATACGGAAGCTCGTATGACCCATCTGGGCGCTAGCCTGATGGACGACATGGAAAAGGACACGGTGGATTACGTGGCCAACTACGACGAGACCCGCACGGAGCCCGTCGTTTTTCCAGCAGCTTTTCCAAACCTTCTCGTCAATGGCGGTACAGGTATCGCCGTGGGTATGGCGACCAATATCCCTCCTCACAATCTTGTCGAGGTGATCAATGGGACTTGTGCCCAGATTGACAATCCGGACATCACGGAAGAGGAGTTGATGGAGTACATCAAGGGACCTGACTTTCCTACTGGATGTACCATCTATGGTTTCGACCCGATCAAGGAATACTTCCGCACCGGTCGTGGCTCACTCAAGGTTCGTTCCAAGATTGAGATCGAGGAAAATGAAAATGGTCGTGAGATCATTGTCGTTCGTGAGATCCCATACGGAGTCAACCGCGCTGTACTCGTTCAGCGTATCGCGCAGTTGGTGAATGAGAAAATCATCACTGACATTACTGCCATCCGTGATGAGTCAGATGAGAACACACGCATCGTGATCGAGATCAAACGTGATTCGATCCCACGTGTTGTCATCAATAATCTTTTCAAGCAGACCCAGCTCGAGACGTCCTTCAGCGTCAATATGCTGGCGTTGGATCATAACCGCCCGAAGATTCTCGGGGTCAAGGAGCTGATCAATCTCTACATCGAGCATCGTCGCGAGGTCGTGCTGCGTCGGACCAAATTCGAACTCGCCAAAGCGGAACGTCGCGCCGAGCAGTTGGAAGGCTATCTGATTGCACTGGCCAATCTTGATGAGTTCATCCGGATCATTCGTTCTTCCAAGAGTCGTGATGAAGCCCGTGATCGTTTGCTTGGTTACAAATGGTCCCGCTCAGAGGTGGAAGGATTCGGCGTTCTGATTCGTAGCGAAGCCCGCTTGGATGAGAATGGCGAATACAAGTTCAGCCTCCAACAGATCACCTCCATTCTGGATCTTCGTCTGTATCAGCTGACCGGTCTTGAACAGGACAAGGTTAAGGCTGAATACACACAGTTGCTTGAGGTCATCAAGGACCTGATGGACATCATCGCGAAAGAATCACGCGTGTTGGCCATCATCAAGGACGAGCTCAACATCATCAAAGACAAGCACGGCAACCCTCGTAAGACGATGATCCTTCCTGACGAAGGAGAGATCGCGATTGAGGATCTGATCGCCAACGAAGGCATGATCATTACGATCACGCATCAAGGCCTCATCAAGCGCACTTCGGTCAGTTCCTATCGTGCTCAGAAGCGTGGAGGAAAAGGAGTCATTGGCATGTCCACCAAGAAGCGCAATTTTGCAGCTGAGGACAAAGAGAAAGACTTTTTGGAGCATCTCTTCACTGCCGGTGCTCATGACTATCTGATGTTTTTCACGAACACAGGAAGAGTCTATGTCAATCGTGTGCATGAGATCCCAGCCCTTGAGCGTAATGCCAAGGGGCGCGGTATTGCCAATCTTCTAAATCTCCAGGAAGGAGAGAAGGTGCAGGCCCTTAAGCGTGTGATCTCCACCCAGGATGACAACGGAAACGATGTCACTTGGCAGCAGGATGGTTATCTCTTCTTTGCCACCCGCAATGGCACGGTCAAGAAGACGGCCCTCTCTCTCTTCAAGAACTACCGGCGCGACGGAATCATCGCCATCAAACTTGCTGAAGATGATGCACTGATCGATGTCGCATTGACCACCGGTGAGAACGAGGTTGTTCTCATCACCCGTAACGGAAAGAGTATCCGTTTCAAGGAAGCTGATGCGCGTCCGTTAAGCCGTGCGACTGCTGGTGTTCGTGGTATCAATCTCAGCGACGATGATGTGGTTGTTGCATTGGCCGTTGTTGAGTCTGATGCAGGGCTGCTTGTGGCTGGTGAACAGGGAATTGGCAAACGGACACCGTTTGACGAATACCGGATCCAAACCCGTGGTGGTAAGGGTATCATCACGATGAAGACCAACGACAAGACCGGCAAGATTGTCGGATCACTAACGGTCCATCCTCATGATGAACTCATGCTCATCACTGCTTCCGGTGTGATGGTTCGAACCAAAGTGGATGAGATTCGCGAAGCAGGTCGTAACACCAGTGGAGTGAAACTGATTGACCTAGGAAAGAAAGATTCACTCCTCGCCCTTGCTCCAGTTGTTCATGATGAAGATGACGACGGAGAAGAGGATGAGGAAGGCGAAGAAGGCGACGTCGCGGAAGGCACTGAGTCTGATGCTCCAGCTGAAGACGCCGCTGGTGAAGAAGAACAGGGCGGGGAGGAGTAAACTCCTTCGCCCCATAACTTCCTGCCATGAAGATCGATTTTTCCAAACTCGATCCTAAAGCGATCTACTTCACTATGATCCAATGCATCGTGCCCCGGCCGATTGCATGGATCCTTTCTGATAATGGGGATAGTTCGCATAACCTGGCACCCTTCTCGTATTTCAATGGAGTCTGTAGTCGACCTCCCATTCTTTCTGTTTCGATAGGTCGTAAAAAAGGCGGCGAGAAAAAGGACACATGGCGAAACATTGAGGAGCGTCAGGATTTCGTGATTCATATCCCGCGCTATCCAGAAGCAGAGGCTGTCAGTGCCTCAGCAGCGCCTCTCGACTTCGGGAAATCAGAAGTAGAAGCTGGCGGGCATCAACTGATCAATGAACCCGACTGGCCTCTTCCGCGACTAAGCGATTCACCACTGGCTCTCCTATGTCGGCACTACAAGACAGTGGAAGTCGGCGAAGCTTCGCAAGGACTCATTCTTGGAGAAATCATCGCAGCCCATATCGATGACGATATCAAATCGGGCGATCCTTCAGTCGGTGACTTCACCATTGATGTTTCAAAACTCAATCCCTTGTCTCGGTTGGGAGAAAAAGACTACGGAAGCGTAGGTGGGACCAAGACAGTAAATTTTTGAGTTTCGCTTCTTCGGTTGAATCGTATTTGAAGCGGAGGCATTCTTCGGCAATGCATTCCCTTAATCTCAGTGGCTTGAGTCTGCCTGTGGCTTCTTTGTGAGATGCGCATAGGTCTTGTCCATCTTCTGGTTTTCTTGTTGGCGGCTTCGTCTGCGCTAGGGGCTGAAATCGATGCTGATAAGGTCGCTTTCTTTGAGTCCCGGATTCGACCTGTGCTGGTTGCGGAGTGTTATGACTGCCATGGGCCTGAGAAGCAGAAAGGGGGGCTCCGGGTAGATTATCGAGGTGGTCTGCTTGAGGGGGGGAGTGAAGGCCCTTCTGTGAAGTCTGGAGACCCTGGCGGTAGTCTTTTGCTCAAGACATTGAGGCACGAGGTGGATGGTCTGGAGATGCCCCGAGATGGGGCACCTTTGACGGGGGCTGTTATTCGTGACTTTGAAAAATGGATTCGTGATGGAGCCGTCGATCCCAGAGACAAGCCAGCTGTTCCTTCCGCTGTAGATGCGTGGGAATCCGCGATGAAGTTCAGGAGTCAGTGGTGGAGCTTTCAGCGGATTAAAAACGAGGTATTACCTGAAATGATGGATAAGGACTGGAGTCATCCAGTGGATCGATTTCTATACAGGGGAATGAAAGAAAAGGGGCTGCAGCCGGCAGGTGTTGCTGATCGGGGTGTGCTTTTCAGAAGACTGTATTACGCGCTGACCGGACTTCCTCCGTCAGGGGTTCAAGTTGAGTTGTTTCTGTCGAAAGGTGATCGCTCGATTGCATCGGTCGTGGATGAGTTGATGCGGACTCCAGCCTTTGCTGAACGATGGGCGAGACACTGGATGGATTGGGTGCGTTATGCCGAAAGCCATGGCAGCGAAGGCGATGCCCCTGTGCCATATCCGCATGAGTATCGGGACTACATGATTCGCGCGATCGATAACGATGTGCCGGTGTCTCAGTTGATTAGGGAACATATTGCGGGGGATCTATTGGATGAGCCTCGATTGAACCAAGATGGAACGATCAATGAATCCCGTTTGGGGCTGGGTCACTATCGAATGGTGCAACATGGTTTTCAGCCAACGGATGCATTGGATGAGTTGGTCCGTTTTACTGATGATCAAATCGATGTGGTTTCCAAGGCCTTTCTTGGACTCACTGTTTCTTGCGCTCGGTGTCACAATCACAAATTTGATCCTATCAGCCATGAGGACTATTACTCGTTTTTTGGAGTGATGCGAAGTTCGCTACCTGGAGTGGTGCAGGCGACACCGGAAGCGATGCTGACGAAACACAATGATCGCCTTGGTGAACTGAAGGAGGAAATACGTAAATCAATGGCGGTACAATGGATTGAGGATCAGAAGAGCCAGCCTATTCCTCAGAAACTGTTTCCTGATGTCTTGAGAAAGATGATCTCGATGGGCGTTGAGGAGCGGCGCAAAGAAAGGACCCGTTATGTCGGATCGTGGAAGGAAAACAATGAGGGAGTAACTGATCGATGGGATTTGCGGAGTGAAGACTACAATGAATGGATGCGTTCGGGTGTTGCATGGAACGATGAACCTTTTAGTGCCGGGGATTTTAAGGTCTCAGGTATAGGAAAGGATCATGTGATCGATGCGATCTATCCTGCTGGTGCTTGGACGCATTCGGTATCTAGCAAGCATGGTGGCGTTCTGAGTTCGCCACGGTTTTCAGTAGGCAAGGGGCAAGTGCATGTGAAGTTGATTGGTGGTGATTTCGCTCAAGCGCGATTGGCGATTCAGAGTTTCCCGATTCCCCGACATGGGATTTATGGAATGAAGAGTCAGCCAGAAACGGATGTGTTTCAGTGGAGTCGGTGGAATACGGATTATTGGGAAGGTGAAGAGGCGCATGTGGAGCTGGCGACCTTTGATGATCTGGCCTTCTTTCATCAACTCGATCGAAAGAGGAACCCTGATCGTGCAGACGGGCGTTCTTATATCGGGATTCAGGAAGTCGTGGTTCATGACGGGAGTTGGAAGCCGGATTCCCGTGATCCTGTGGTCTTGGCATTTTTGGAATACTGGACTGGTAAAGGTGAATTGGAAGAAGCTCTTAACCGCTGGACAGCTACACAATTGAAAGGATGGTCAGATGCTTCGATAAGCGATGCGGGAGCCATCTGGTTGAATCGATTGTTGAAGGCAGGTGTATTGAAGAATGATTCTTCTATGGTGAATCAACTGCTTGTTGAATATCGGAAACAGGAGGATGTGGTTCCTGTGGCTGTGCGCGGTGGTGGAGTTCTGGAGACAAAGGGGAAAGATCAGCGATTGTTTGTGAGAGGGGATCATCGCCAGCCTGCTCAAGTGGTGCCGCGCCGGTTTCTTGAGGTTATTGATGATCGTCCCTTTGAAACGAGTGGAAGTGGACGTCTGGAATTGGCGGATGCGATTCTTTCGCCAAGCAATCCGTTGACAGCCCGGGTCATGGTCAACCGCATCTGGACACGGATATTCGGAAAGGGATTGGTGGACTCGGTGGATAACTTTGGCCGACTGGGTCAGTCACCTTCTCATCCTGAGCTTCTAGATTGGTTGGCTACGGAGTTTCAGAAAGAAGGGTGGTCCTTGAAGAAACTGGTACGTTTGCTTGTGACGTCTAGAGCGTTCCGGTTGTCAGCTGATGCTTCAGACAAAGCCAAAGAATTGGATCCAGGTAACCGGCTTCTTTCTCATCATTCCATCAGAAGACTGGATGCCGAATCGATACGCGATTCATTGCTGAAGATATCAGGCAGGTTGGATCAGAGACTTTATGGTCCGTCAGTGAACGGAGGTACGCCGAGACGAAGTCTGTATGTTCGGGCCAAGCGGAATTCACTAGATCCGTTTTTGACCACCTTTGATATGCCAGAACCTTTGAGCACCAGAGGAAAACGGAATGAAACCAATGTGCCTGCGCAATCACTGACGTTGATGAATGACCCGATGGTAAGATCCTCCTCAGCGGCGTGGGCTGGGAAGATCCTTAGTGATTCAGCTCAGGATACGGTTCCAAAGCGTCTGCGCGCGATGTATCTCGCAGCACTTGGGCGTGTGCCTGAGGAACGTGAGATTGAGGCGTTGTCTGGCTATATCAGAGAGCTGCAAAGTGAGGCGGCTAGGATCACTGAAAAAAGGGACGCTCTTCGCAAAGATAGTGAGAGGATTCGTATTCAACTTGGTCGATTGAGCGAAACTGCAATGAGTCGTTTTGAAGAAAGCGATTCACCCAAAGTTCCTGTCCCTCAAGCGATCTTGGAATGGACGTTTCAAGATGGGGAGGTTCAAGGAAGTGGCTTGAGCCTGAAGGGGGATGCGAAGATTGAGGGTGATACTTTGGTCCTAAGCGGAAAAGGATTTGCTCAATCGGAGAGCCTTCCCACGACGCTGGTCGAGAAGACATTGGCTGCCGAGGTGCGGTTAACGAATTTGAGTCAGCGCGCAGGAGGTGTTGTCAGTGTGCAGACTTCGAATGGACGTGTGTTCGATGCAATCGTTTATGCAGAGCGGGAACCAGGAAAGTGGATGGCTGGAAGTGATAACGGAAAGCGAACACAGAATGTCCAGGGAGAGCGCGAGCGCGATGCGATCAATCAGTTTGTACATCTGGCTTTGACCTATGCATCGGATGGAACGGTTCAGTTGTTTAGAAATGGGGCGCCATACGGACGTAGCTATGAGGCGGATGGACCGATACACTTTGAAGCGGGGGAAGCTGTCGTGACGTTGGGACTGCGGCACCTTCCGGGAACGGGCAATCGGTATTTAACTGGTGTTTTGAAAACAGCGGCCGTCTATGATCGAGTGCTATCTCAAGATGAGATTGAAGCGTTGGTGGATCCTTCGAGTCGAGTTGTTAGTGAGAAGATGTTGTTGGCGCGCCTCTCTGCTGGAGAATTGGAGCGGTGGCAGAGGCTGATGGATCGACAGGTTCAGGTGCAGTCAGAATTGCGTCTGCTATCCCAGTCTGGAGACCTGGATGAGAAGAGTCGTTGGGCGCATGTCGCCCATACCATGTTCAACCTGAAGGAATTCCTTTTCGTAAGATGAAGCAAGACCTGCATTCCATTGGCATGATAGATCGTCGCTCCATGTTGCGGAGATCATCAATAGGATTTGGTGTGTTGGCGGCATCGGGAATGATGAATGAAAATTCAGCACGAGCTGATAGATCGCCACATCATCGACCCAAGGCCAAGAGCGTTATCCTCTGTTACATGTCGGGCGGCGTGTCTCATGTGGATTCCTTCGATCCCAAGCCAAGGCTGACGAAGGAGGCAGGTAAGCCGATGCCCATGAAGGTGGAGCGGACTCAGTTCAATCAGAACGGAAACATCTTCCCAAGCCCCTTCTCATTTCAGCAACAGGGGCAGAGTGGTTTGCCGGTCAGTAGTCTGTTTCCCCACATGGCCAGCTGTGCAGATGAGCTTGCTGTGATCCGTTCGATGACAAGCAAGGTCAATGAACATGCCCAGGGGAATTACTTTTTCCATACCGGTTTTCCGTTCATTGGGCACCCAAGTGCGGGGGCGTGGGTGAATTACGGGTTGGGAACCGAGAATGAAAATCTACCTGGATTCGTGGTTCTTCAAAGTGGAGGCGCGGGCTTGCCTCATGGTGGAATCGGGAACTATTCCAGTGGTTATCTGCCAGCTCGTCATCAGAGTTCCATTCTCAGAGCCGATGCGGATGATCCCGTGAGAAATATCAGACCGGGGGAACCGGGTGTTTTGCAGAGACGTAAACTGGATTTGGTCTCAAGGATGGACGGTGGCTTTCTTGAAAAGATCGATGGCCACAATGCTGTGGAGACAGCAATTCGAAATTACGAAACAGCATGGCGCATGCAGGCGGAGGTTCCTGAGCTTTGTGATCTGTCTGGTGAATCAGATGCGACCAAGACACTTTACGGTATTGGTCATCCAAATGGAGTGACGGATGCTTATGCCAAGCAGGCCTTGCTTGCGCGACGCCTCGTCGAGAAAGGTGTTCGCTTTGTGGAACTGAGTTGCTTACCCCAGAAACTGGGCGGTGGTCAGGCCGCGAACCCATGGGATCAGCATAGCGGACTGGAGGGTGGGCATCGCGATATGGCGTTGCAGGTGGATCAACCGATTGCAGGTTTGATCAAGGATTTGAAAATGCGTGGATTGCTCGATGAGACTCTTGTCATTTGGGCGGGTGAGTTTGGACGGACTCCCTTTCAGCAGGGTAGCAATGGCAGGGATCACAACCCCTATGGATTCAGCGTTTGGATGGCCGGAGGTGGAGTGAAAGGCGGTTCAGTTCATGGAGCGACGGATGAATACGGATATCATGTGGTCGATGGACGTGCTGAGATCTACGACCTATGGGCTACAGCCTTGCACCTGTTGGGCATGAACCATGAGCGATTGACTTATCGCTATGGGGGGCGGGACTTCCGACTAACGGATGTTCACGGTCACGTGCTGCATTCGATTCTTAAAGGGTGAAGAGCTACCGAACCTAAACTTATTGAGGATTTGGACGATGGTTTACGACGTGTAAAACCATTTGCGGAAGAAGCCAATAAATGATTGATTCATCCTGTCTTTCCCATGACAAATAGCAATCGGATTCATTCGGGGAATGGAATTCCTGCCCGATGCAGGTCTTGGGTCGAGGTTGGCGTTATCCTGTGCTTGTTTTTTGCCCCAAATCTGTTTGCTGCACTTCCAACTGTTAGAACGATTTCAGATTTCTATGGCCTGCCTTTGCATGAGGCGGCGAAAGGGTATCCAGTAAGAATCGAGGGATCCGTTCTCTATGAAGATAGCCGCTGGGGACTGTTGTGGGTGGGTGATGCTACAGGTGTGCTTTATCATCCGATTAAAATAGGGGAGCAATGGCCTCGATTCGGACGAGATGTTTTGATTCAGGGTAAGACGACGACCGATTCAGGAGAGCAACGTATTGAGGATATGTCTTTCAAGGATCTTGGGGCCAGTCAGCCTGATCGCCCTGTAGAGTTGAAAGAGAGCCATTTGGAGGGGGCGGTGGCAAGCCAGCGTGTTAGGATGCAGGGGACGCTTCTCTCCATGGAGGTTGTTGATGATCATCTAGAGGTTGTGGTGAACTTCATGAGGAAGTTTCATGTCCGAATCTATTATCGTTATTATTCTAGAGAGCAATTGGACCGTTTGATCGGTGCGCATGTAGAAGTGATAGGGCTTCTGGCGTCAGATCCAGCAAAGCCATCTGATCGATTTTCCGATACTCAACTGTTCTCCACAGGTGATGATGATCTGAGAGTCTTGCAACGAGGTCCTGCTGATCGTTTTGCTGGTGAAATAACATCGATCACCGAGGTGAAAGAAGAGTCTGCCGTGTCGACTTCGACTGCGTTGGTTAAAGTAGAAGGGGTTGTCGTGGATCTTAATTCTGGTGGTACCTTAATGATCGAGTCTAGCGGACAGCGATTGAAGGTGGAAACGGTGGGGGGCACAGAGATAGAGAGAGGGCAAGAAGTAGTAGCTTCTGGATTCGGGTGGACTGAAGCGGATGGAAGTACAGTTTTGATCCAAGCCGAGGTTCGTTTGAGAAGCGAACTGCCGAACGAAAAATTCGGGATGATGCCAATTCTGAGAACAGTGCAATCGGTCCGTGGTCTTTCGAGAGAGGAGGCGCGGCGCCGCTATCCTGTGAATCTACAAGGAGTGGTCACCTACTTCGATCCAGTCAGGCGTGTCTTTTTTCTAAATGATCACACGGGAGGGATCTATGTGGATGCAAGGACTGGTAGTCTTGACCTTCAGAACGGCGATGAGATCCTGCTGAGCGGAGTTTCTGACCCTGGAGGGTTTTCGCCGATGATAGTGCGTCCTGACGTGGAAGTGATTGGCCCAGGTAGATTACCGTCACCCAGAGATGTTCCTCTTGGGCGGGTTTTTTCAGGCGCTGAGGATAGTCAATGGCTCGTTGTGGATGGGGTTGTGGAAACTGTTGATGACTCTCGTTTAAACCTTGTTCTTGGATTGGCGTCCGGTGATGAAAGATTTACCGCTGTCATTCTCGGGGCGTCAGAAGAAGGAGCCGGACGTTCTTGGAAGGGCAGTCACGTGCGTTTGGTAGGAGTGTGTGGTATCAAGGCTAACCTTAAAAGACAGGCTGCTGCGATGGTGATGAATGTACCTGGTATGAACCATGTGAGATTTATTCAGGAAGTGCCCGAGAATCCCTTTGATATTGAAGAGGTAAGGCTTGGCCAAGTCCTTCAATTCGAGGCCAATAAGGAAGTGACGCATCTGGTGAGAGTGCGGGGAGTGGTCACCTATGTTGGTAGTAGTGGTTTGACGGCGTTACAGCAGGGTGATGATGGGATGTTGATTCAGTTCGCCACCAATGCAATTCCTGTCGTAGGGAGGCGCATTGAATTGGTTGGTTTGCCAAAGAATAGCAGAAACGGCCCCACTGTAGCTGGCCCAAAGTGGCGTTCGCTCGGGCGTGTAGATCTGCCTCCTCCCGTATTGACTCAACCCGGAGCCGTTCTTAATGACACTCTTCAGGGAAGGCTTGTCACAGTGCAGGGAGTGGTGATCCAGAATCATTCAGACTCTGCCATGCCATCTTTGACGCTCAGCGAGCAGGGGACGGCCTTCTCCGCCGATGTCTCGCAACGAAAAGATCTATCCTTTTTATCCGGGATCGAGGAAGGAACGCTGATTCGGCTGAGTGGAGTCTGTAATATTCAGAGAGATGAATGGCGTACGCCGGTTTCCTTCAGACTTCTTGTCCCTCCATCTTCTGCTTTAGAGATCTTGAAAGAACCTTCATGGATCACCATGGGGCATGTGATTGGGGCCACCATGGTGCTTGGGATAGGAGTTGTTGGAAGTCTTGCGTGGGTCATGACACTGAGGTTTCGAGTCTCACAACAAACCAAAAAGTTAGAGCATGAGTTTAATCAACGCAGTGAGCTGAATGCTCGATATGGGCAATTGTTTGAAAACGCGAGTGATTTGATTTTTACGCTGGATGAAGAGGATTGTTTCGTAAGTTTGAATCAGGCTGCGGTGAGTGTATTCAAAGGGGGCAGGCAGGAATTGATCGGAAAGGGTCTAAAGACATTTGTCGATAAGGATTCTGCCCAACGATGGATCATTTCCAGACATCAACTGACAATGGGGGCAGAGGCCGTGACCGCAGAGTTGTTGGTGGAGAGTGAGGGAGACAAGCAGCGACTATTGGAGGCGACTGTCCGGCTCCATCATCGGGGCGGTGGTAAGGGCATTGAATTTCAATGTATCGCAAGAGACGCTACTGAGCGAAGGGAGCTTGAAGCTGAGATACGACAGCTTCAGAAGCTGGAGTCTGTCGGTCAATTGGCTGCCGGGGTTGCGCATGATTACAACAACTTGATGACCATCGTTATTGGTAATGCAGAAGTCTTGATGGATGACCTTGAGGGCCATAGCGAATCGGAGCCTCTGCTCACTGATATTCACTCCGCAGCGAACAAAGCGGCCGGATTGACCAAACAACTTTTGGCCTTCAGTCGAAAGCAGGTCATGCACAAGAAAGTGTTTTCGTCAGACAATCTGGTTGAGAGCATGTCTGAAATGTTTAGGCGTCTAATCGGCACGCAGGTGGACCTCAAAATCAAGAACGGGGAATCGCTTCCATTGATTCATGCCGATCAAGGAATGATCGAACAAGTGCTCCTGAACCTGTGCATCAATGCTCGGGACGCCATGCCTGAAGGAGGTACACTGACGATCGAGTCCGAACGACTGACCGTGGGTGTTGATCACGCATCCCGTGTTCCAGAGGCGTTGCCCGGAGAGTATCTCTGTCTGCGTGTGTCCGACACCGGAGTCGGGATCGAAGAAGTCGCTCAAGGCAAAGTGTTCGAGCCTTTCTACACGACCAAAGAGGTGGGTAAAGGGACTGGCCTCGGCTTGTCGACTGTGTTCGGGATACTGAAACAACACTCCGGTTGGGTAGACTTGGAATCAGAGCCAGGCAAAGGAAGTTGTTTCAGTGTCTATATTCCTGTTTCCAAACTTTCCGAATCGAAAGATGCAGCACCTGCTTTGGTGGATAGACCCATATCTGGGTGGGAGCGTATCCTTGTGGTGGAAGATGATCCTGACGTCCGTCGGATCATTGTGCAGGGACTGACAAAGGCCGGATTCAAAGTGCTGGTCGCTGAAGATGGGCAAAGCGCCCTGAGAGTTTGGGATTCCGAGAAACAGAAGATCGATCTGGTTGTTACGGACATGATGATGCCTGGCGGGATCTTGGGAAGAGATCTGGCGACGCGCTTCCGCAAGGATCGTCCGGAAATGAAGATGATCTACTGCACGGGCTACAGCACAGAACTTATAGGTCTTGAAGAAGGCGTCAGTGACAAGATTCTCAAGAAACCATTCGAGCGCGATGCGCTCGGTGCAATGATTCGCTCATTGCTTGATGCCGTTTAAGAAATCTTTCCAAGAAAACGTTCTCTCAATGCTTCTACCATGAAGTAGAGGGAGGGAATGATCAGGAGCGTGAGGAAAGTGGAGGAGATCAATCCGAAGATGACTGTGATCGCCATGGGGGTTCGGATTTCGGCACCGTCTCCGAGTCCCATTGCCATTGGTAAGAGTCCCAGGACTGTCGTTGATGTGGTGATGAGGATGGGGCGCAGGCGGACTTCACCGGCCTGGATGACGGCCTGCTTTAGTCCTATTCCCCGGCTTCTTAGGATGTTGGCATAGTCAATCAGAACGATGGCGTTGTTGACGACGATTCCGGCCAGCATGATGAGTCCAAGTGCGACAACAATGCTCAGGCTGATTTCCAGTTGCATCAATGCAGCGGCGGCTCCGAAGAAGGCCAGAGGGACGGTGAACATGATGATGAGTGGCTGGATCAATGATTCGAACTGTGCAGCCATGATGGCGTAAACCAAGAACAGGCTCAGGCCGAGCGCGAGGTAGAGACTGCTTTTTCCTTTCTCCCACTCTTCGTTCTGTCCGGTGATAAAGAAGGTGTTGCCTCGTGGCCATTCTATCTGATCTCTCAGTGCAGATTCGATGGCGGTCACTGCTGTTCCCAAGGAAGCACCTTGAGCGATGTTTGCCTGAACCAATGCAACTCGTTTACCATCGATACGACGAATCTCACTGGGACCTTCGCCCAGTTCAATTTTCGCAACACTGCTTAGAGGAATAGGATGTTCCCCTGCTGGATTAATGATGATTTCGCTGATGTCCTCTACACGCTCCCGATCAAATTCCTGTAACTTGGCGACGATGGGAATGCGGCGGTCTTTCATGTTGAAACGTGTGGCTTCATTTCCCCTGACGAGATCCCTTACCTGTCCGGCAACCTGTTGTAGATTCAGACCGAAACGAACGATTTGATCTCGGTCGTAGACAATCTGAACCTCCGGAGCACCTCGCTTGAGAGTGGTCTCTACGTCGGTTACCTCAGTAAGTGTTCCCATAACGGATGCGCATTGATCAGCTATTGCTTTGAGTTCAGGCAATTCGTCGCCATGGACTTCCACGACGATGGGAGTCTGTGCGCTGAACAGGACAGGGCGGACGACTCTGAAGTTGGCATCGGGGGCGTCTTCGAAAAGAGGGCGGAGTATTGAAAGTGCCTTTTCTTCACTGGCAACAGCATCGGTAGTGTCCTTCAGCAATACACGGAAGCGGGATGAATGTTCGCCTTCGTCAGATCGCTTGATGTTGCTTACGTCGAATCCGTAGGTGGTGAGGATAGACCTGATCGGGAAGGAGTTGTCGTCTTTCGCATTTGTGACTCTTGCCTGGAGTGCTTTCTCGATCCCTTCCAATTGGCGCACTGTTTCTTCAAGGGGCGTGCCTACAGGAAGGCTTACTTCAACAGTGAACTCACCTTGATGAACTTCGGGAAGTAGTTCGGTTGTTAGTCTGGAACTGAAGTTCCATGTGGCCCAGAAGCTGGCTGCGGTCAGGAGAATCATGATGATCAGATTGTTCAAAGACCACTTGATCACTGGAGGGTAGATCTTCTTGAGTAAGTCCAGAACCCAGCCCGCAATCTTGAGTGGAAGCCAGACCACTGTTTTACCAATAAGGACGAGTGCTGGAACAAGGATCTTCCTGACGAGGTGCGCGATGAGTGTGATTCCTCCGGTGATGATCAAGCCGACGATTTCGAGAAGGCATCCGACCACCATCTTGATCAGGAGAAGGGGAAAGAGAATGACAACCAGTATCTTCGGGAGTGAAGAAAGTGTCTGTCGGAAATCGGACCATGACTTGAGTTTGAATCCCTGCTTTTCGGAAGCCTTGTTCAATTCCGGTTTCTGGCGACTGGACAGCATTGGAATGAAGTAGAGTGCGACTGCAAGAGATGCGAGTAGCGATATCACAACAGCGATTCCGAGATCTGAAAAAGCCTGTCCGGCGATTCCCTCCACAAAGACCATGGGGAAGAACACTGCGATGGAAGTCAGGGTGGATGAGAAGACTGCACCTCTCACTTCACGTGTTCCGCGGACTGCTGCTTTGACGATTCCATCGCCTTCTTCACGACAACGGAAAATCGATTCCAGAACGACGATGGATGAATCGACGAGCATTCCTATTCCCATGGCAAGTCCGCCAAGGGACATGATGTTGAGGGAGACGCCCATGAGATTCAGGGGCGCGAATGTGATCACCAGGGACATGGGAATACTGAGTCCGATGATTACGGTGGTTTTCAAATTTCGAAGGAACAGATAAAGAATGCCAACCGCCAACATGCCGCCGAAGATGGCCGTGTTCTTCACTTCATTGATGCTGTCCTCAATGAATCCGGAGCGATCGGCTGCTATCTTGAGTGTGATGTCTTCCTCGCGTTTCAGGCGTTTGGCTATGCCTTCATTTCGATTGTTGCCCTGCGGTTTGGGTGGGCCGAAGGATTTGGCTTCAGGGATGCCCATGATGGCATCGGTAACTGTCTTGGCGACGGAGACCATGTTTGCATCTGCCTCTTTATAGATGTCTATCTGCACACTTTCATAGCCGTCAGTGCGTGTGAGAATTTCCCTTTCGCGATGCGCTCGCTTGATCTCTGCAAGGTCCTTCACTCGAATGTCACGCTCCTCGATTCTGCGGACGATGACGTCTTCGATTTCCTTGATGTTCTCAAACTCATTGATGGTCCGGACCATGTATTCGGCGCGTCCTTCAACAAGTGTGCCTCCTGCAACATTGATGTTCTCCTGCCCCAGTCTTCCGGAGATGTCCTGAATGGAAAGGCCGGTTCGTTTCAGTTCCTCTTCATCCAACAAAACGTGGATCTCTTCTTCAAGACCACCTCGTATTCGCACTGCCGCCACTCCCTTGATTGGTTCGAGGACACGTTTGATCTGCAGATCGGCTATACGTCTGAGCGCGCGTAGTCCTTCCTCACCATCGAAGCGGGCACCTTCACCAGCGAGGCTTAATTCCATGATCGGATCGAGAGATGGATCGAAGTGCAGGATGAGAGGGCGTTCAGCATCTCGCGGTAGGAAGATCAGATCCAGTTTCTCCAATGTATCCTGAATCGCATCGCGCATGTCGGTGCCCCAGTTGAATTCCAGGGTGACATCACTGATGCCGGCGCGGCTGACGCTGCTGATTTTGTTGAGTCCACTGACGACACCCAGAGCTTCCTCAATGGGGCGGCTGATATCGTTTTCCACCTCCTCAGGTGCTGAACCCGGGTATTCCGTCCTGACCGTAAGGGTGGGATAGGTAAGGGCTGGCATGAGCGCGACAGGGAGTCGCTTCAATGAAAACCAGCCAAAGACCACCGCAGCGATGAAGATCATCAGAATGCCCACCGGACGTTCGGTGGCAAAGCTGCGTTCACGCTTGAAAAAGGCGGTGACTCTGTCCGGAGAAACGGAGGGCATGGATATCAGGCTCCGCTCTCGGAGGTTTCAGAGTCCTCAGGTTTGGGCTCGTCTTTGTCTTCTTCGGTGGAATCTTCGTTTTCGTCTTTTTCTGATTCCTCTGGATCACCAGGCAGGCGGACTTTCGATCCGTCTTTGAGGCCATTCTGTCCGGTGATGACGATTTCTTCGCCTGCTTCGAATCCCGATTCAGGTAGAACGAAATCTCGATCTGCGATCTCTGTCTTCAACAAGACTTTCGAAACAGTGCGGTCTTCCTTGAGTCTGAAGACGAAGGTCTGATCGTTGTCGTGAACAATGGCGCGTTTGGGAATGAGGATGACGTCCTTTCGCACTTCGGTTACCAGTTCCGCATCCACATACATACCCGGTCGTAGTAGCCCAGCGTCTTTGAAACCCAAGGTGACCTTCACGGTTCCAGTGCGTGCTTCGACGATTGGGGAGATGCGGATGATCTCTGCTTCATACTGCTGATCGGAAAGCGATGCAGAGAAGACTCTTGCTCTCAGTCCGATGCTGAGTTTAGGGAGATGTTTTTCAGGGATGTAGACCCGTGTGACGATTGAGTCGAAGTCGACAATATCGAAGATGTGTTTTCCGTTGGTGACCTGATCGCCGATCTTTGTGAGACGAGATGTGATGGTTCCAGAAATGGGGGCCTCGACGGTGGTGTAGTCGACTTCGCGTTGGGCTTCTTGGGCTGCGATGTCGAGCTGCTCAAGGTTGTAGCGTGACTCACTATACTCTTTTTCACTGATCAACTCGTCCTTGAAGAGCTTTTCTTGACGGGCGTAATCGTCCTTGGCCTTTTGAAGTTGATTGAGTGCTTTCTTGAGAGAGAGGCGCTGTTCGGTGTCGATGAGTTCCAAGAGAACCTGACCTTTCTTGACCTTGTCACCTTCTTCCACGTGGAGCGTCTTTACGAAGTTGGCTGTTCGAGCCATCACCTGCACGGTGTCTTCTGCTTCAAGGTAATTGGATGTCTTGATAACAGATTCGATGGTCCCGAGTTCCAGTGGAGCGACTTCGACCGGGACGGCCTGAACCTTTTGCTTCTTCTTGTCTTTCGCTTCGTCGGGTTTCTTGTGTTCGCCGGGTGGTTTGCAGCCGGCGAATAAAATCAATCCCAGGCAAAGGGAGAGCAGGCCTACGGACAGATTTGGGCCAAGGCAGGTAAGGCGTTTCATGAGAGGGCAAGACCTTGCCCCAATTCTGTGGAAGATCAATGAAGATTGGTCTGCCTGTTTTGCACTTGCTCAACCGGCTATGGGATGTAGATGTTCATTTCCATGAAACGACTCCTCTCTATTTCTGTGATTCTGCTCGTGTCCTTTGGTGCTTGGGCGGACAAGGCAACAGATGCATGGGCAGCAGTTCAGAAAGCGGCGGAGCCACCTGCGTTTCCAAAAGAGTGGCTTGAAGTGGCTCCGACTGCTGAGCAGATCGATGCAGCGATGAAGGCCAATGCACAGAGAGCAGCATCGGCAGCGATGAAGGCAGGGAAGTTTGTGTCGTCGTTTCCTGACTCTTCCAATGTCGCTGAAGCCACGGAGCTGGAGGACTCACTCTATCAGCGCGCAGTGATGTTGGGTCACTGGGAATCAGTGGGAGATTGGGTGGCTGCATCCCTGAGAGGAAAGGATGTGAAAGCGACTTCTCCCAAGGCCTTCGAAACATGGGTGGAGAAGGTGATGATGATCGTGAATTCTCAAGAGGACTATGATGAGCAGACAAGTGCCCTGGCCAATGGCACGAAAGTATTGATGGCTCAGTATCCCAAGCGTGATGAGGTGTTTGCTCTGCGGACCTTGGTGGCGACACGCTCGCAGCCTGATCAGGCGAAAAAGTGGGCAAATGACTTGGTTGCGGACAATCCTCCGGCCGAGTTTGTAGAGGTGGCTCAGAGTCTGTTAAAGCGGTTGAGTTTCATCGGCAAAGAATGGGACCTGAAGTTCACTGATATGAATGGCAAGAAGGTAGATCTGAAGGACTATCGGGGAAAGGTGGTCCTAGTAACCTTCTGGGCGACTTGGTGTGGACCATGTATGAAGGAGATGCCTCGCTTGATGGCAATCCGCGATGAATATCGCTCAAGAGGCTATGAGATGATCGGAATTTCCTTCGATACAGATGAACGTCGTATGCGCAGAACCGTGAACGAACGCGATATGAAGTTTCCTCAGTTCTTTGATGGTAAGAGCTGGAATGAAGGCAAGGGCGATAAATACGGAATCATCACGATTCCAGCAGAGTGGCTTGTGGACAAGCAAGGTGTGATTCGGGACATCAACGCCCGGGAAAAGCTGGAAGAGAAGATCGAGGCGCTCTTGGCCGAGTGATCTCAACTGGCGTCTAGAAGCTCTTCAACGATGGTGATGAGCTGGCTGGGGAAGAACGGCTTGGCGATCCTGCGGTCTGGAACAGCGGGTGCGTTTTTCAGATCCTCCACGTGCAGTGTGCCACTTGCAGAAATCGTCTTTATCTTTGGATCGATGTCTCTGAAGCGTTTGATGAGCTCCAATCCGTCGATTCCAGGCATCATGTAATCTGTGATAAGGAGTCGCGGTTTGGGTGAGGCCTTTTGAAAAGCGATCAATGCCTCTTCAGGTTTGGTGAAAACTTCTGGCTGATAGCCAAAGTGCTCCAGCGTGATGCCTAGAATTTCAGCCACCGGGGTCTCGTCATCCACCACATAGATCACTTCTGGAGCATCGCCTTGATGCTTCAATTCAGTGAGTTCGACTGGTGACGGTTGTTCCATGTTCTTACCCGCTCAGGAGTGTTTGGATAGAGTTTTTCAGTGATTTCGAAACACTCAGCACAATGCTCCTTGAAGAGCTGAACGAGACGCTAGCAACGGTTTTGGGATTGCGCTAGTTCCGTTTTTGTAAAGTTTTTCAACAAAAAACGGACAATTGTGAACGTTGTTCATGGAAGAAACAACGCCGTTTTTCCAAGTTTCATTCGAGCCGTTTGAAGGTTTCTACGGTGGTTGCTTTAGAAATTTTCCAATCTCCTCCGGATTTAACCAACGTAAGATCAAGCATTTGAACAAAAGGCGTTCCGGCAGCCCTTTCGTTGGCTACTGCTGTGAGTTGCACGCGCGCATTGTCTGAATCTCCCAACTCGATCACCGGGTCTTTTAGTGTTACGGAGATGACTGCACCCATGTTCTGTGCTCCCACTGCGGCTTGTAGAAGTTGATCTTTCCCTTGGATCGCAAGTTTCCGCCCGGGACCTCTGTTGACGGTGATCTTGGTGTCTTTGGTGAAAAAATCAGTCAATTCGCCTGCCGCACCAAGCTTTGATAGGGGCTTTCCTCCCGGAGTAATGTCGGCAGCTGCATCCAATGCTGTGAGCATTTCCACGATCTTGGCCTTCTCATCAGGGAAGAAAATCTTCCATCCCAAGAAGCCCAAGCCTCCGATGAGCGCTAAAAATAGAATGAGAGCAATGGCGTTTTTCACAGTAGTTTTCCAACGATTCTGGAGCGAAGGACGATTCCGAATTCGTGTTCGTCCTGTCTCATGGATCGGTTGTCACCTATGACGAGATACTCGCCGATTTCCAGTTTGATGTCATTGGCGACGTTCCAGTCTGGATTGGCCTCAGTATAGGGTTCTTCCAATTCTGATCCATCGATCATGATGATTCCCTTTTCAATTCGGACTGTCTCACCAGGCAGGGCGATGATCCTTTTGAGGAGCATGATGCTTTCGCCCGTGAAGCGAATGGCAACCACGTCGCCCCGTTGCGGAGGGGCTTTCCGATAAGACCAGCGATTGACGGCTAGAACGGCACCATCCTTGAATGTCGGCTCCATACTGATGCCTTTGACTCGAATGGGGCGAACAAAGACAGAGAAAACCACCGTGGTAATGATTCCGATAGCCGCCATGCGAAGCATTGTTCGCTTGAGGCTTTTGCCTATGAGCAACCTTTGGAGCCAATGTGGAGCGTTTTCAGAGTCAGGCATTGTAAAACGGAATGGGTAGAAGATGGATCAGCATCTCAACTTCGGCAATGGTTGGATTTGTCATAGTCATGGATGCTTTTCAATCCAGAGACAGATCAGCACACTTGGGGATGCCTTTGCTGAAAATCTCAACCAATCTCGACCTCTCCGAAGAAACGACCACCAGTCTGCTTCAGGATGGCACCAAGCTTGTTGCCGATGAATTGGGTAAATCTGAGCAATACGTGCAGATTTTGGTTAAATCTCGGGTCGCAATGGCCTTCGGGGGGACGTTGGACCCATCTGCATTGATTGAGCTCAGCGGTTTGGGGCTGCCTGTGGAACGGCATAAATCACTGGCTTCAGCCCTGACGGACTTCGTTTCGGATCAAGCAGATGTGCCTGGTGAAAGAATATTTGTGCAGTTCACCAGCTTTGAGCGCACCAACTGGGCATGGAATGGGGATACTTTCGCCTGAATCCAAGGTGTTCATCAGGATAATGAATGCCTTTCAGGAGCGCGGGATTAAAGGCGTTGGACGTAGACCTGACATGGTGTTAAAAGCGTCGCCCGCAATCGACAGAGTTTTGCGGGAAGTGTTAAGCAGACACTGGCGGAATCGGAAATCAGTGGCATTTCTTGAAAACCGTTGACGCTTGTCTGGCCGCTTTCCTAGATTGCGGCGGTCCGATCTTGAAAAGACGGTCTATTTGTTAACCCCATACGATAATTCTACGTTCATGGCAGATTCGAAAGGTTCCAAAGGTCTCGAAGGAGTGATAGCCGCTCAAACCAAGCTTAGTGATGTGCGCGGTTTGGAAGGTGTCCTCATTTATTGTGGCTACAACATCAACGATCTGGCTGGAAATGTATCGTATGAAGAGGTGGTTCATCTTCTCCACTTCGGCAGCCTGCCGAATCAGGAGCAGCTCGATTCGCTGAAGACCAAGCTCGCATCCTTCCGCCAGCTCCCATCTCAGGTCATTGATCTGATCAAATCATTTCCAAAAGACGCTCCGCCGATGCACGTAATACGCACGGCGGTTTCTGCTTTAGGGGCTTTTGAAGATGCTCCTGATGACAATAGCGTGGAAGTGGCCAAGGAAAAGTCACTCAAACTGATTTCCCAGATTCCTGTTATTACCGCAGCATTTCACCGTCATCGTAATGATAAGGAGATTCTGGATTCTGATTCCTCGCTCGGTGAAGCAGCCAATTTCCTCTACCTGATCGATGGCGAGGTTCCATCTGCTGAGAAAGAAAGCACGATGGATATGTGCTACGTGCTCCATGCTGATCACGGGATGAATGCATCCACCTTCAGTGCGCGTGTTACGATCGCCACCCTGAGCGATGTGCATTCAGCCATTACAACGGCTATTGGAACACTCAAAGGGCCTCTTCACGGTGGTGCCAATGAAGGTGTGATCAAGATGCTTAAAGAGATTGGCTCCTTGGATGCGGTTGATGCCTACATCGACGACTGCCTGGCCACGAAGAAGAAGATCATGGGTATCGGTCATCGTGTTTACCGCACATTGGATCCTCGTGCTCCTCATCTTAAGAAAATGGCCAAGATCCTTTCAGCTCAGTTGGGAGAGAACAAATGGATCGAAATGAGTGAGCGCATTGCTGAACTCATGCTCGAAAAGAAAGGGCTCAACGCCAACGTCGATTTTTACTCAGCCACCGTTTACTACTCTTTGGGTATTCCTACCGATTTGTTTACTCCGATTTTTGCCATTGCCCGTATGTCTGGATGGACCGCGCAGTTGGTGGAACAGATCGAAAACAATCGTCTGATTCGCCCTCAAAGCGAGTATATCGGACCTGTGGATCTCAAAGTGGCTCCCATCGGCGACCGTTAATCCTGCTTTAGAGATTGGCACTTTTTGTCGTTGGACTTTCCTAGGACCGATCGAACTCGGACCATTTCCCGCAAACAATCTTCATGAACCTTCACGAATATCAGGCCAAACAACTCCTGGCCCAGTATGGAGTTAACGTCCCAAGCGGCAAAGCTTGCACGACTGTGGACGAGGCAAAAGCCGCCGCTGATGAGATCTTTGGCGCCGGCCACGGAAAAGCCGTCATCAAGTCACAGATCCACGCAGGTGGACGCGGCAAGGGCACATTTAAACACGGCTTTCAAGGCGGTGTGAAACTGGTCGACTCAGCCGATGAGACTGTGGCGGTAGCCAAAGAGATGCTTGGCAATGTCTTGGTCACCAAGCAGACCGGAGAAGAAGGCCGTCAGGTCAATACCATCCTGGTTGCCAGTGCTGAGAAGATCGTAAAAGAATTTTATCTGGCAGTCCTGCTGGACCGTGACACCTCACTTCCAATCATCATGGCCAGCACTGAAGGTGGCGTTGATATCGAAGAGGTAGCTGAGAGCACCCCTGAAAAGATCGTCAAAGAGCCTGTGGATCCGTTCTTGGGACTCGAAGGCTGGCAGGCTCGCAAGGTAGCCGCTCAGCTTGGGTTTGAAGGCAAGATGATCGGCAAGACTGCCAAGCTCCTGGTGGGCGTCTACAAGACGTTCTGGGAGACAGATGCATCACTCGTTGAGATCAATCCACTCTGTGTTGTTGAAGGTCCTGACGGGCAGGAAGACATTGCCGCAGTCGATGCCAAGGTAAGCATCGATGACAACGCTCTCTATCGTCACAAGGATATTCAAGTGATGCGTGATCTTGGAGAGGAAGCTCCCCTCGAAATTGAGGCGAGCAAGTTTGACCTCAATTACATCAAGTTGGATGGAAACATCGCATGCTTGGTAAACGGTGCCGGCCTCGCCATGGCCACCATGGACATCATCAAGCACTTTGGCGGTAACCCTGCCAACTTCCTCGATGTCGGAGGAGGTGCCACCAAGGAGCAGGTGACTGCCGCATTTAAAATCATTCTCAGTGACCCCAATGTTGAAGGCATTCTGGTGAATATATTCGGTGGAATCATGGACTGTAATACGATCGCCACGGGCATTGTAGCCGCGGTGAAAGAGACAGGCCTTTCTCTACCTTTGGTTGTTCGTCTCGAAGGAAACAACGTCGCCAACGGACGTGTCACACTTAACGAATCCGGATTGACCATCATCACCGGAGAAAGCATGGCAGAGGCAGCAGAGAAAGTTGTCAAAGCTGTTGCAGAAGCCCAGAACGCCTAACCCAGAAAAGAGGAAATTAAACGATGTCAATTCTCGTAACACCCGAAACTAAAATCCTCGTTCAGGGAATCACCGGATCTTTTGGTGGTAAACACACACAGCTCAGCCTCGACTACGGTTCTCAGGTGGTTGCTGGTGTGACTCCTGGAAAAGGCGGTCAGAAATTTGCCGATACCGTTCCCGTTTTCGACACAGTCACTCAGGCTGTCGGAGAGACCGGAGCCACTGTGTCCGCCGTATTCGTCCCACCTCCATTTGCAGCAGACGCGATTCTGGAAGCTGTCGATGCTGGTCTGGACCTTGTGGTTGCCATTACTGAAGGCATCCCGGTCAAGGACATGACCCGCGTCAAGAAGGCCATGGTAGGCAAGAAGACCCGCTTGATTGGTCCCAACTGTCCTGGCGTGGTGACTCCAGGTGAAGGTAAAGATTCACATGGCGGCTGCCGTATCGGAATCGCTCCGGGTTATATCCATAAAAAGGGTAACATCGGAGTGGTGTCTCGGAGTGGCACATTGACCTATGAAGCCGTTTGGCAGCTTACCTGCCGTGGTGTGGGCCAGTCCACCTGTGTTGGCATCGGAGGTGATCCGGTGAACGGCACATCTCATTTGGATGTCATCAAGATGTTCAATGAAGATCCTGAAACCGAAGGCATCATCATGATTGGTGAGATCGGTGGATCAGCTGAGGAAGAAGCAGCAGCTTGGATCAAAGAAAACTGCAAGAAGCCAGTCGCTGGATTCATTGCCGGAACCACAGCGCCTCCGGGACGTCGCATGGGCCACGCTGGTGCCATCGTTAGTGGAGGCAAGGGCACAGCTGAAGCAAAGATCGAAGCGATGAAAGCTGCTGGAATCGGCGTTGCTGCCACACCATCCGAGATGGCAGATACCCTCCTCAAGATGATGTAGGTCATCCTATCTCATTTCGATTTGCGAGCCGCATCTGTCTTCAGGTGCGGCTCTTTTTTGTTCTTGGATTTGCTTCATTCAGTCACCTCCGGCTTGTGCTTCCAAGGGCTCCGCTGTAAGACCTTCCTATGTCCCTTTTGCGTTCAGTGAATCCGCTTTTTAGACCTGCTCTTGATCCTGATTTTGTTTCGCCAGCACTCGTGCTTCGAAAGCTTCGTGAAGAGGCGGCAGCTGGAGGACGATTGATTCAGATCGGAGTGGAGCAGGGAGATGGTTCGCTCGATGTTCACGACTTCAAGGTGCCCAGGGACTTTAAAGGATGTGAAGGCGAGGGGGCTTTGGTGTTGGAGCGAATTGTGAAATTTCTTCTCTGGGCCGTGGGTGGGTGGAAGATACACATCGGAGGCGGAACGGATGCCGAGGTGGCTATGCTTCAGAGAAGAATTGCTGAGACCGAGTGTGGGAAATTTGATTCCACGTTGATCGGAGGAATGGTGTATGATCGTCTGATTGAAGTGGTCTCTGTAGGAAGTGCTGAGATGCCCAAGTCGGCGACCAAGGCGAAGGCTGCAGGAGGCCATCTTGATGGTTGTCGGATCGGGTTCGATCTGGGTGCCAGTGATCGCAAGGCGGCTGCTGTAAAGGATGGTGAGGTGGTCTTCAGTGAAGAGGTCGTTTGGGATCCGAAACCACAGACAGATCCTCAGTGGCATTTTGATCAGATCATGGATTCCTTGAAAAGAGCTGCCGAACATTTGCCACGAGTGGATGCGATTGGAGGAAGCTCTGCAGGTGTGATTGTGAATGGGGAGGTAAGGATCGCTTCTCTCTTTCGCGGTGTGCCCGATGATCTCTTCAAGACTCGTGTACGACATGTTTTCAGCGAGGTTCAACAGGCGTGGGGTGGTGTCCCATTTGATATTGCCAATGATGGTGATGTGACCGCTTTGGCTGGATCAATGGCGATGAACCGGGGCGGCGTGCTTGGTATCGCAATGGGATCAAGCGAAGCAGTCGGGTATGTCGCTCCTGAAGGTAATATCACCACTCGATTGAACGAGCTGGCCTTTGCACCCGTTGATTTCAATTCCCAAGCGGCCACAGATGAGTGGTCTGGTGATTGGGGATGTGGTGTTCAGTACTTCAGTCAGCAGGCGGTTGGAAAACTCGTTCCGCGTGCGGGCATTGATCTGGATGCTGCAATGCCGTTGCCCGAGCAGTTGAAGGCTGTGCAGTCGCTGATGTCTGATGGAGATGAACGAGCGAAGAAGATCTATGAAACGATTGGTGTTTATCTCGGTTATACCCTGCCGTTCTATCGTGAGTTCTATGACTATTCAAACGCCTTGATTTTGGGGCGCGTGTCCTCCGGCGAGGGTGGAGAGATTGTGATTCAAAAGGCCAAGGAAGTGATGGAGGCTGAATTTCCTGAGTTCGCTGAAGGGCTTCATTTTCATACCCCTGATGAAAAGGAAAAGCGTCATGGGCAGGCCATTGCCGCAGCGAGCTTGCCTGAGCTTGGGAACCAGTAGATCAGTCTTTACTATAGATCCCAGCAGGAAAGACGCTGATACTTCCCGGGTAGGCAACGCGATATGATCCATCCTGTTCCTTTCTCAGGAAGAAGACGCCTGTATCCTGAGCTTTGAGCTTTGGATCCCATTCTTTGAGACCACCTCGCACCTGAAGTGTCAGTTCTATTCTCTTCGCATCGGTTTCCCCTTTCAGAAGTGAAGAGACTCTTATGACGACTTGATCGAGAGATCCCGTCGGCTCGACGGAAAGGACTTTGGCCATGACGATCAGATCAGATCGCTTTTCCAATTCAGCGAGTGGCAGAGGTCTGATCTGTGATGCTATTCCGTTGTAGCCAAAAAACAACCAGACCAAGGCCAGTAGTTGAAGGCTTGATCTGGTTGAAATGGATTTCATTCTTTGAAATTGGTTCTACTTCTTTTTCTTTGTTTTGTCGTCCAAGCGGACTGTGAGGTCTTCAGGGCTGATAGATGACTCGACACCGTTCTTGGGCACCTCCGCACCCGCGACCCATAGTGCTGCATTGAGCACTACCTTGCGTTGATCTTCGTTGGCCCAGTTGTTGTGAAAGTGTCCACCGGTGAATCCGAATCCACGCGAGCCGTTGTCGTTTTCAGATGCCCACATGACAACTTCCTCGTTTCCCTTGTTCTTGGCGACGAATGGATTGCCTCCATGGTGGTGGCCCCAACGGCTGGTGCGGGTTTCTTCAGGAGGTAGTGCGGATAGAATAGGTGTGACACCTTTCATCTCAGGACGGAAACGCATGTGGTAGTACCACTCATCCCTGATCTTGTAGGGTTTGACTCCGCGAGTGATGGCGTGATTGGGAAGCTTCTTGAAGTCAGCATCCCAGTGTGGATTGACCGAGTAATAGGTCTCGAAATAGCCGCCGATCATTTCCAAGAAATCGTCACCGGGTTCTCCCTTTGGCACTTCAACTCCGTAGTGGAGGCAACCAAGCCCGATTCCGTCTGCCATCATGGCCTTGATCTCTTCCATCTTGGGAATGGCCAGGTGGCGTCCTCCGCCATCGCAGTAGATGATGATGGCATCAGCATTGTCAAAAGCGGTTGAGTCGGCTGGCCAACCGTTGTTGTAGTAGACGTTTGCCTGAGCAAGTTCACTGGCTGAATCGTTGATGCATTTGGTAAGCAACCAACTGCCTGCGTTGTGCTCGTGATCACCGGGGCGATGACTTGGTTTGCCTGCGAGAAAGACAATCTTCTTACGACCTTCAGCTAGAGGGAGCCGCTTGAGTTCGATGTCTTTGAATTGAACCTTAACCGGCGGACCGGAGTGAAGCTGAAGTGCGAGCTTGCCACTGTATTCACGTTCGCTGCTTTGGTGATCGATGACCTCTGAAAAGAGCTTTCCATTCACGTGAATCTGGATGTGTGATCCTCGGGCTGTGATCTGGTATTCATTCCATTCACTGGTGTTCACATCTCCAAAGAGTTTATTTGTGTCGGCAAATTGAGTCTCCTTGCGGTCTCCTTGGTCGTTGATCTCGGTGCGTTGGCCGCGCTTGGCGAGCATCTTGCGCTGTGTGTGCTCATCATAGATCGCGCCGAGCCAGGTGCCTTGTTTGTCGATGTCTGCCTGATAGCCGATCGCGTGACCGTCTTCCTTGATCTCGCTGCGGATCTGAATTCCTGAATTGGCATTGGGTGGGCCTTCGATTCTGAATTTTAGGCGTAGAACGAAGTCATCGATTTCGCCATGTTGCCATACGAGGAACTGATTTTTTTTGGCGGGATTGGTGTCGGTGCATTCGGCTGTGATAGTGCCATCCTGAACACTCCAGTAGCTCATGTTGGGGGACTTCCATCCTTCCAGACTCTTGCCGTCAAAGAGGGGGCGAAATTCAGATGCGTTGGACGCGAATGTGATACCCAATGTGAATATGGATATCAGTGCACGAACGGAAACGGGTTTCATGGAGAGCAGTGTGAAAAGCAACTGCGCGTTGTGCAACCGTTTTGAGAGACGAAAGTTAACGGTTCTTTGCTGAACGCATCTGTTCGAGGTATGCGCGTGCCTGCTTTTGCTCTGAAGAACTCAGCTTGCCATCCTTGTCTGTGTCGAATCGTTGTTTCAACCGTCCGGTGACGTTGGCCAGTGCTCTTAGTCCTTTGGCTGCATTGATGAGCTTGTCGGTTCTGCCTGCGTTCTCGATCCGCTCCTTGTCGACGATATAGGTGAAGAACAACATGCACATCTCATCCGTGGTCTCTTCGCCGTGACGGACCCGGACCGGTGGATTGCTGGGGTTGTTGGGGTTGGAAGCGGAATTGTCGAAAGTGGCGTTCATTCGGATGACGGTGCCCTTCGGTAATCTAAGAGGCGTCTTATAGACATAGGGCAACTGCCAGTTGAAGTCCCAATCGCTGATACGGATGATTGGAATTTTCTTTCCGTTGGGAAGTGCGGCATCCGCGGTCATGGTCTTTCCGATCAGATGCATGTGAGGCATGACGTCGTAAATGGTGATCGCCGTAGGCAGTGTGTATTGCTTGCCGGCGGGGTGGGATTTTACTCCGGGAGGGATATCCAGTTTGTTGTCTGAGATATCTCGTACGCGGGCCTTGTGTGTGGTGGTTTCGTCCGCGAGGTAGATTCCGAATTGGGTCAGGTCGTCTTCCGGTTTACCGCTTCGATGATAGTGAACCTGAAGAATCAGATCAGCTCCGGCTGGAATGTGTTTGCCTACACCTTTGGGTAGTCGACGAGGTGTCATTCCTGGGACCCATGCGTCGAGCCATTCTGCGCGCCTGACTCCAGGGCCACCAAAAGAAACATATCCAGGCTCAGGTGTCTCAGCGTCGCGCTTGCGTCCCTCGCGTTGCGGGTCCACGTAAGCGATCACATGATGAACGATGGAGCGGTTGCCGGGCTTGACCTCGACGGCTTTGACGAACACATCTTTGTCAAAACCAGTGGGGATCACGAAGCAGCGATATTCGTCGCTACCTTCAGGTCCCAAGGTATAGGTCTTTGCAGGTCTGAACAAATGATCAGGTTTTCCAAGTGACCACTCGGCAGGGAATTTGGGTATCTTTGGAGTCTCGGTTGCATCTCCCTCAGGCATCCCTGCTGCGACCCATTTCTGGATTGTGTGGATCTCTTTGTCCGTTAAACGACGTTCGTTGTGAAATTTGCCGAATCCTGGGTCCGCTTTCCATGGTGGCATGAAACGCTCGCCGACGACTTCTGCTATGGTCTTGCCTCGTTTCTTGGCATCCCGATAGGAAAGGAGTTTGAAGGGAGCAACCTGATCAGGGCGATGGCACTCGGTGCAGTTGTTGAAAATGATGGGAGCCACATCCTTGGCAAAGGTAGGCGATTCGGTGGATGCAATTGAAGGCAGGTCGGCTGAGATCATCACCAAGCAGATGGTGAGCAGTTTGATGAATCTGTAGGAAGTCGTTCTCATCGTTTTCCAAGACGTAGCGGGCTGTGAATGGTTACCTCTACTTGTTATCTGCAGCTTGTTGGGCAGCTTTGTAAATATCCAGAATGGAAACTCCCTTTGTTTTTGCCAGGGAGGCGCAATCGTCATGTTCTGGTGCGGACTTTATTACTTTCCCATTCAAGAGGCCCTGTTTGATTCTGACCGTGCCGAAGGATGTTTCTACCTCGATGGATTCGCGTTGAAGCTTGCGGCGTTCCCATCTTGTCCTGCGGAGACCAAACGCGGATGAATCCCTTAAGATTTTTTCAGAAAGAGAATCTGAATCGGCTTCGTTACAAAGAACTGAAAGCAGGACTCCGGGGCGTTGTTTTTTCATTATGACAGGTGTTTGAAACACATCCAACGCACCTGAGGCGAGTAGCTGATTGCTCAGGTATCCGATGTGTTCAGGCAGGCTGTCGTCGATGTTCACTTCGATCACGGTCACGAAGTCTGTTTCCCAATCGAGTTCCGATGATTCAGCGCTTGTCCCAAGGCATGCGCGAAGAACGTTTGGACGGGTCTTGTTGTCTCTGGTGCCAAGTCCGTAGCCGATTTTTTCTGCGACCATTCCGCTCATGGGAGCAAAGGATTCAGCGAACTCTGCGATGAGTGCCGCGCCGGTTGGGGTCACAAGCTCTCCCTTTTCTTCACATTGTGTGACAGCGACGCCTCTGGCTCCTAGGATCTCGAGTGTGGCTGCGGTGGGAATTGGAAAACGTCCGTGGGCACACATGACAAATCCAGTGCCTTCTACTACCGGAGAGGAAAGGACGCGTGGCTTGTCCATCAATTCCAAACAGATACATGCGCCAACGATATCGACGATGGAATCGACTGCTCCGACCTCGTGAAAATGAACCTCTTCAGGAGGCAAGCCGTGAACCTTACCTTCCGCAGCAGCTACACGTCCGAAGACGGCGATTGATTTCTCCTTCACCCAATCGGAGAGAGAGCTCTGGTTGATCATCGCTTTGATGTCAGTGAAGTTGCGTCCGTGCACATGGTCATGTCCGTGATCATGACTGTGCTCGTGATCATGACTGTGCCCGTGATCATGACTGTGCCCGTGGTCATGACTGTGCCCGTGGTCCTCTAAATGGACGTCGAACTTGGTTCCTTCGATTGCTGCTTTGGATTTGCGCGCTGCATGAAGGTGGTAACCGTCCAGACCAAGTTTCGTAAGTTCGCTCTTCAGTGTTTCGTAGTCGGTGCCGAGATCGAGCATGGCACCAATAAACATGTCGCCGCTGATGCCGCTGAATATATCTAGGTAAAGGGTCTTCATTTGGTGGACGTAGAATTGTTGTTGGCGAGTTTGTTGATCTGGCTTGCTGCGTAGGCTGCGCCGAATCCGTTGTCGATATTGACGACCGTGACTCCACTGCCGCAGCTGTTGAGCATTCCGAGTAGTGCTGCAATACCTCCGAGGTTGGCTCCGTAGCCTACGCTTGTGGGAACCGCAATGACGGGCTTGGAGGTCAGGCCTGCGACAGCTGAAGGAAGAGCTCCTTCCATACCTGCCACTGCGATGATGACATTGGCGGATTGGAGATCTCGTGTATGCGCAAGGAGTCGATGGAGCCCAGCAACGCCAACGTCTGCCAACAAACGGGATTCATTTCCCATGATTGAAGTGGTGACGTGCGCTTCTTCAGCTACGGGAAGGTCACTCGTGCCGGCGCAGACGACCAATACCCCTCCGGCTCTCTTGGGCAATGGTTCCTTTTCCAATGTGATACACCGAGCTCTGGTGTGGAACCATGCGTCGGGATGGATTTCTTTGACGGCGTCAAAATGCTCGTGATCAGCCCGGGTGATCAGAACCTGATCCGAATTCTCAATGAGAGCCGAGGTGATAGACGCAACTTGTGCAGGAGTTTTTCCTTCGGCGAATATGACCTCAGGAAATCCTGAGCGAATCTCGCGGTGGTGATCAACCAAGGCGAATCCCAGATCTTCATAGGGCGCGGCTTTCAGCTTTGTAAGGATTTCCTCCTCACTTGCAGAACCTGCCTTGAAAGCTTGAAGCAGTTGTCGAATGGCGGACTCAGTCACGGGTGAATCGTAATTCGCCCGATGAAAGAGGTCACGCCATCAGATGACCGGGATTTACCCGTTGATAAGGGAAAGGAGTTTGGCTGGTAGATCGGCCAGTGTCACACGTTCCTGCTTCATCGTGTCACGATCGCGGAGAGTGACTGTGTCTTTGAGCTCTGGTGTTTCTCCCAAAGAATCGAAGTCGATGGTCACGCAAAAAGGTGTTCCGATCTCATCCTGCCTGCGATAGCGGCGTCCGATTGCTCCGGTCTCATCGTAGAAGACATTCATCAGCGGGCTGAGGAGTTTTTTGACTTCCTTGGCCTTGGCTACGATCTCAGGCTTGTTCTTCACCAGAGGGAACACACCTACCTTGTATGGTGCGATCTTGGGACTGAACCGTAGGACTGTGCGTGTCTCGGATTTGCCTTTATCGTCGGTAACGTCTTCCTCGTCATAGGCATTGCAAAGTAGGGCAAGGGCCAGCCTGTCTACACCGGCACTTGGTTCGATGACATGAGGGATGTAGAGACCTTTGAGGAAATTCTCTTTGTCCTTCTTTGCAAGGTTCTCGACCTGTTTCTCGTGGATACCGGTGTTGGAGAGGTAAACGTGACGGGCTTTGAAATAGCTTTCAGCCAGCTCTTCTTTCTTTTCCTCAGGCAGTTCTTTGAGAGCTGCTTTCAGGTCGTCGTCGAGAACTGTCTGTGCCTTGCCAGATACGCGATGATGCTGAGAGAGGTCGTAGTCACTGCGTGCTGCAATTCCTTCGAGCTCTTGGCAGCCAAATGGGAAATCGAACTCGATGTCCACTGTTGCACGAGCATAGTGGGCGAGTTCGTCATCCGTTTGCCAGCGAATATGGAGGTTTTCGCCAGGGAGTCCGATAGACTTGTACCAGGCGATACGACTCTCAAACCAATACTTATGCCATGCCTCCCAACCCCAGTTGGCCTGAGGCTCTGAATCTGCATTGATTTCATCTGCCTTGGCGATTTCCCCATGAATCGCTTCAATCGCTTGATCCGGCTGAATGAAAAATTCCAGCTCCATCTGCTCGAATTCACGAGAGCGGAAAGTGTAGTTGCGTGGATTGATCTCGTTACGGAACGCCTTTCCTGTCTGGCAGATACCGAAAGGGACTCTCTGTCGGGAAACAGTGTGGACGTTCTTGAACTGCGCAAAAATCGCCTGAGCTGTCTCAGGTCGAAGGTAGGCGACATTGTCTTCGCTCTCTACGGGACCCACGTAGGTCTTAAACATGAGGTTGAACTCGCGTGCTTCCGTAAGTTGGGCTCCGTTCTCCGGATTGAAAGCAGTCGTATCAGTGACCTCTTCCTTCTTTTCAAAAATCGGTTCTGGTTTCTCCAGTCCTCTCAATTTGTAGAACTGTTTGGCTGTCTTCAGGGCCTTTTCCTCTTTCTGGCTCTCAGAAATGAGAACTGAGAAGCTGTCCGGCGATTTTTTTTCACTCTGGGCGTCATTCGCTCCGGTGAAGTAGTGAACGGTTCCTGATTGAGGGTCGATCTGGTCGGCGCGCAGGCGTTTCTTTGTGAGGAGGCAGTCGCACATGGGGTCGCTGAAAGTGGAGGTGTGCCCACTTGCGTCCCAGATCTTGGGATGCATAATGATGGTGGCATCAAGTCCTTCCACATCATCGCGGTCTTGGGTCATGCAGCGCCACCAGTAATCTTTGACGTTGCGTTTCAGTTCGGCACCAAGCGGGCCGTAGTCCCAAAAACCGTTGATTCCTCCGTAAATCTCAGAGGATTGGAAGATGAACCCCCGGCGTTTGCTGAGGGAAACGAGCTTTTCCATTAGGTCTTTGGATTCGTCCTGCGACATAGGGCGCGGAGTGTTTTGAATGAGACATTTGATGTCAAGGAGTGGCTTTGAGATCTTTTGTGGATCAGGTGAGTATTGGGTGTCTTGTAAATGGACAATAACTGAGGGAGGGGTCTAGGGAGAATATTGAAGTAATCACTGGTTGAATAAAAAAATGCCCTAATTAGGGACATTTAAAGTGGTTTTTAGATCGGATTTCAAATCATAAACACTCGATAGATGATATGTTTTAAAAGTTGCAATCTATTTGTAGTAAATGACTTAAGAAAGTTATTTGTTTGATTTAGAAGGGAAGGAGCTGGCAGTGTCTCAAAAATGGATTTCATAAATGGATATTCGGGCTAAAAACAACCCGCCGTTTACATTAATGGGAAAAAAGTGTCCCGAAAATGGAATACCGGCAAAGAGCCTGCTGATTGTTAAAACGACGAACGTGTTTTTGCCTGAAGAGCTTGGGGGAGCGCTCAGGTTCAATGCCTAAGTGGCACAAATCGAAGATTAATTAATGAAATCCCTTATTAGGTCAGCAGTTTCAATTTCCAGCGACTTCTTCGTGAAGTTGGCAGCGATTGCCATATTGGTTTATGTGCTTCCTCTTGCTGCTCAATCTCAAAAAGTGAGTTGGATGGTGTCCTCTCAGACGGTTAATGAGCCGGTTGGGACTGTTTCTGTCATCGCACAGTTGTCGACAATTGCAGCTACGGATGTAACGATCCCGTACTCAGTAGGAGGAACTACGACCTTTGGTGAAGACCACGATCTTTCAAGCGGAACGCTAGTCATTCCAGCGGGTCAGTTGTCGTCGTCTTTTGCGTTCAATGTCATTAACGATCAAACGCCAGAACCTACTGAAACCATCTCGATTTCGATGGCTGGTGTGACAGGGGCTGCTCTGGGGATGCCAAGGGATCACTTGGTTGAAGTTGTTGATAATGATTTAAACCGCGATACCGCAGGTACAGAGTTTTACATCACCTTTCCTGGTATTTTATACAATCCAGCGATCCATTCAGATCCCGAAAACGCTGTATTCATCGTTGGAAACATGGATTCGAGCGGATCGATAGCGATCCCGTCGCTTGGTTTTTCTACTACCTTCTCCGTGATGGAAGGCTCTGTCACAAGAGTAGATCTTCCTTCGGCAGCGCGATTGAGGACGATCGATACAGTGGAGATAGATAAGGCTACACACATCTTTTCTGATAATCCGATCACGGTATACGGACTTCAGTATGTAGAGTCTCCCTTGGATCCTGCTGAGGGGCACTCTGATGCTTTTCTTGCGATCCCGTCGCAATCTTTGGGTATTTCTTATCATGTTTCATCGGCAGGGGGGACTGGAAACCAATTTGCTGTAGCAGCGACAGAGGACAACACCACGTTGTCATTTGTGTTCCCGGTAGATGTTAGGGCGAGCGACCATTTTGGTCTTAGCAAGGATTTCCTAGCTGGGGCGACAAACACAGTGACCCTTGATAAAGGAGATACATACCAATTTCTTCGTATTGCGCGCGGTTCGACTCCTTCTGTATTGAATATTGATATTACAGGAACCCATGTGATGGCTGACAAGGCGATCGCTGTATTCTCGGGTGGAATTTGTAATCAGGTGCCACTGGGTGATAATTTTTGTGATTACCTTGTTGAGCAGATGACCCCGGTTCAAGCGTGGGGCAAGTCTTATCAGGCAATCGGGATTGCTAATCGAAAAGGAGGGGTTTTCCGTTTTGTTGCAGGACAGGATGATACGGACGTTACCGTTGATGACGGGACAACCACCTACGTGTTTGGTGGAAAAGGGAAGGGAAAGGACTACCGCCCTTTCTGATGTTTCTCCAATGCAGTGCCGCGCAGATCTCCATCGAACTGGATTCGGGTGCCTCCAAATATTCCTGCTTTCTTGACCTTTACTACGGTTTTGTTTGCCAGCGAGATTGCTTCCAAGGCTTCCCACTGAGTTAGATTCCAGCCTTTGACCGCATGGCGGAAGAAATGCCATGAATCTGAAGTGCCGCCCACAGGCCTTACCCATGTGGAGAACTCGTCCTCAAGGATTGGTTGGATGTGGTCCCAGTCGTGATCGTTGAAGGTGAATTCCTTTAGGAATGGTCGAGACTTCAAACGCTTGGTCGCTTTGTCGTAGTTACTTGTAATCTGAGGTTTTTTGGGGTCTTCCGGCGCGTGAAGAATCAAATGAGGGGGGAGCCATTTCACGATGACCCGAGTTTGATTGGTCATGGCAGTCACTGCGTCCAACATGGTTGACTTTCCTTCCGGCAGTGAGACTTCAGCACGTCTGAAAAAATAGAATTCATCCGTGCACCCAGGCATAAGAATCAGGGATTTGACTTCGGAATGTTCATTGAAGGAGCCAAGCAGGACCTTGGACATGTTCGTCCGCGTCAGAAGAGATACATCTTCCGGTAGGGGCATTTTTGCCAGTGCCTTCTTCCACGGTTGATCGTCAGCACAGATCACAATCGGAAGCCAAAGCAGCACTAAAAAGAAGAGTCGGATCATGAGACTAAAAGGCGAGGTTGAGACGCATCTCTTGGATCTGCTTCTGCCATCGATCCAAATGCGCTACAGAGCGATAGACGGACGCCAATTGATCCAGCGGCTCTGAGTTGGGTTGCCCTTCGGCTGGCCACGTTGACTGTAACTGCTTTATCTCAGTTACATGAATTTCCATCTTCGCATTGATCTTTTGGAGAAAGTGGTCGAGCTCTTCTGTCAACTCGAGGGTGGTGCCCATGAGTTGGGCTTTGAGAATTGGGGATTCAGCCTTTTCCAGATTGTTCTTATGATTCTGAACTTTCCTGCTCAATCCTCCCAATTCCATGAACCAGTCCATCAATTCGGCAGGGGCCTGCTCGACCACGCCTGATTTATGATGCCCGTAGAGTTCTAGGAGGTAGCGCAGCCGCTGTTTCAGATCCCCCAATCTCTGAGAAGCCTGATTGAGTTTGACGTAATGCGCTTCGGCCTCGGTCCGCTCCGAAGGGGAGGCATCATGAAATCGATCTGGATGATGGGTGTTGGAAAGAGTGCGAAAGCGTTCTTTGACGGTTTCCGGATCCAGCCAAGGAGAGCGAGGAAGTTCTAGCAATTGGAAGTCGTCTTCCATGGAATTGGACGGGTGGCTTAAGCGCTGAAGCTCTCGCCACAGGAACAACTGGTTGCTGCGTTTGGATTGTGAACCTTGAAGCCACCGTCAGACAAAGACTCGAGGTAATCCAGTTCTGACCCGGTGACATAGAGCGCGCTCTTTGGGTCAACAACGACTTTTACGCCTGCTGACTGCACCACGATATCTCGATTTGCTGGGCCATCCTGGAGGTCCATCTTGTATTGTAGTCCCGAGCAACCACCTCCAACCACGGCCACTCTAAGAACACCCTCTGGGCGCCCTTGCTTTGTCAGAAGGGTTGTCACCTTGTTAGAGGCGTTATCGGTCAGTTTGATCAGGCGTTCGTCACCCTGACGAATCTTGATCTCTTGGTCTTTCTTCTTAGCCGCAGATGCGATCATGTGACGGGCAAATTAGCAAAGAAGCGGGCAAAAGGAAATGGGACGGCCTAAAAAAGACTGCGCTGGCCTGAGCCATCGTCATCTTCAGGCGGTGCAGCGAACGGATTGTTTGGATTCGACGGTGGTGAAGGTGACGCGTCGTCGAAACTTTCAGGAGCCCCCGTTTCCTTGAGTTCTTCCAAAATATCTTCTTCAGAAACGTCGATTTCGTCGTAATCAGCATCTGCCTGAGGCTCTTCCCCCGGCTCTGGATTCTCTTCAATTGTGGGTTCAGGTTCAGGTTCAGGCTCAGGCTCAGGTGCAGGCTCAGGTGCAGGCTCAGGTGCAGGCTCAGGTGCAGGCTCCGGCTCTGGCTCTGGCTCTGGCTCTGGCTCTGGCTCTGGCTCCGAAGCTGTGGGGTAAACTTGTTCGCTGGTGGCTGTCTGTGTGAAATCGTTTGCGGCGACGGTAGCTGGTGCGTCTTCGGTAGCTGATGATGGAGCAGCTACAGTTACGATTGCCTGTCTTAGTGTTTTACCTTGGAACTGGTAGCCAGCCGCAAGGACTTGCTGGATTGGGGTGCCTGGAGGCGTTGACTCTCCTGCCTCAGGGAGTTGGTGGAGGTCGGGATTGAAACCATCACCTTCGTTGGGGACGAATGCCCGTAGTCCGGTATGTCTGGCTGCTTCCATGCATGTGCCTTGGAATTGCGACAATTGTTGCACAATACGTTCTCTAGCAATGGTCTTGTCCTTGGAGTTGGAAGCCGCGTTTGTGATGGCGAAAGTATGATCGAGAATCAGGGTCACGGCTTGGACCCAGTCGTCTTGTGTTTCACGGAGTTTATCGATCTCGATTCTAAGATGGCTCTTTTCTGTCTGATCGGCCTTCTCCATGAATTCGGCAAAGGCGTTGGCTTCGGTGCTCATCCTATCAGCAATGGCCCGGGCTGCTTCGATGGTTTTTTCCGAATACTCCTGAGCTTTGTCGATCTGCACAGAAGAAGACTGGATGTCGGCCCTGATTTTTTCCAACCCCTTTAACGTATCTGCTGCAGCCTTGAAGTGGTCGAGCTCGGCGAGTTGAAGCTGAGCCTTGTAGTCCTTGATGAAGGGAACAATCGCCAGCAGGGCTCCAGCTGCCAAACATGCAATCAAGGCAAAGCACTGCCCGGTGGTAACGGGGCGGTCACTGGCTTGGAGAATGAGGATACAGAGTCCAATGAAGAGCAGATCTCCAAGAAAGAAAGGCCACTTGGCCATGCGGGGAACCTTGGGTGGGTTCGGCTGATTCATATGGGAATGGAGCTTAGGCAGTGGCCTTCGAATGTGCAAACTATCAGGAAAGTTCGTTGATCTTTTCCAAGACCTCGGCGGCGTGAGGCTCTGGTTTTACCTTTGGCCAGATGTGGGCAATCTTTCCCTTGGTATCGATAAGGAAAGTCACACGGTAGGTTCCATCATAGGTGCGACCCATGAATTTCTTCTCTCCCCAAACACCGTATTTCTCGACGATCTTCTTGTCCTCGTCCGACACCAGTGTGAACGGCAGGTCGAACTTGGTGATAAACTTGTCGTGAGATTTGGGAGAATCGACACTGACTCCAAGAATCACAGCGTCGATCTTCTCGAAATCAGGATGCTGGTCCCTGAAGGCACATGCCTGTTTGTTGCAACCGGGCGTGTTGTCCTTGGGATAGAAATAGAGCACCACCCATTTGCCAAGATGGTCTTTCAACGAAGTTTTTCCATCACCCTGAGTAGGGGCGCTGAAGGCAGGGGCTTTCTGTCCGGGCTTGAGTGTAATGTTTGGTCCTAGTGGCATGCGCGGTGGATTCTTAATCCTGACGCCGTTTCGTCAAGCGAGGGATGCGAAACGGAGAGCGTGAGTAACGACATCTTTCATATAAGCGGGCCATTAGTCGTTAGACTCTGAATCTCGATTGATCTGTTTCATGCCGTCTGAGTAGTACTGGATTGCGGAGATGAATGTCAGGGCTGTGGTGATGATGGCAAGGATCTGTTGGACTTGCTGATTGCCCAGGGAAAGAGTCCAGAAAAGTAGGCCCATCTGGAAGAATGTAGTGATCTTGGCTGCGGCCCGAGGGCGAATGGTTGCATGGTGATGGAGGTAGTAAACAAGGCTCATTCCCACGATAATGATGGTTTCCCGACACAGAAACATGGTTACGCACCAGAGCGGGATAGGATGGAATTGAGGTGGTTGAGCCAGACTGAGGATGACAAAGGTTGTGATGGTGAGGGCCTTGTCTCCGATCGGGTCCAGCAGGGCACCCAGTTTGGTGGTCTGGTTGAAACGGCGGGCCACCCAGCCGTCAATGCCGTCGGACAGGGCGGCTATACCGAATAGAACTAATGCGACCCGGCGTGATGAATCGTCTCCTGTCTTGAGATAGTGGAGAAGGGCCATGACCACACAAGGGACCATCAAGATCCTGGCGATCGAGATCTGATTGGCGATTGTGATGATTTTGGTGGCCATTAATCGTGTGTTGTTTTTGTAACTCTTTGAGCGAAGCGTGTTTTTGCCGATAAGAAAGGGTGTGCTTTACTCTAGCAAAGCTTGACTTGAGAACCCAATAGAAGACCATGCCTCCCATGGCCAGTCTGTTCACCATTGAGGGTGAATTTCACTACGAAATTGTCCGCAAGATATTTGAGGGCGGGATGGGTATTGTCTATGAGGCAGAGCAGCACGGTGCGCGCGGCTTCGTAAAAAGGGTGGCCATCAAGGTGATTCGTCAGAGTTTTGCCAAACAACAGATGTTCATCGATAACTTTATTGGTGAAGCAAAGTTGGTGGCTGACTTGATTCATACGAACATCGTCCAGACGTATAATCTGGGAGAGGCGAAAGGTATTTTCTTCATCGCAATGGAGCTGATCAATGGTGTGAACCTTGAACAGTTCATGCAGCAGCTCCAAGACAAGGGCAGGTTCATCAATCGTGAATTGGCTGTGTTTATTGCCAGTCGGGCTGCTCGTGGCCTGAGCTACGCGCACAACAAGGCTGATAAGAACGGTCAATCGCTGGGGATCGTTCATCGTGATATCAATCCGAAGAACGTCATGATCGCCTTCGAGGGTGATGTGAAGATTACGGATTTTGGTATCGCAAAGGCATCAGGACTTTTGACGGATCAGGAAGGTGAAGTAGTGGCCGGTAAGGCTGATTACATGAGCCCGGAGCAGGCAAATTTTCAGATCACCGATGAACGTTCAGATCTGTTTTCCGTCGCTGTTGTGCTCTCACACCTTCTTCTTGGATACAATGTCTTCAAGGGAAAGACCGTTGAGGAATCTCGTCAGAATGTGATGCACATGGAGATTCCTGATTTTCGCACGCTGAGTCAGCAGATTGACGACGAATTGAACCGTATCCTCCACAAGGCTTTTAGCCGGGACCGCGGTGAGAGATATCAGACAGCTGACGATCTTCTGTACGATCTTGAGCATTATATCTACCACAAGGGATACGGCCCCACCAATGAGACCTTGGGTAAATTCATCCGGGATCTAATTGGGCAGTATGATGGGAAGGTGATCGATGACACCAAGGGTGGCACGATGCTTCTAGAGAGGGCGAATCGCCATTCATTGGTAACTTCGCGCCCTGACTCTCCTGAAACGAAATGAGTTCCGAATCCTCTTCCAAAGAGGTCGTTCTAGGTTTGGTCCAGACGACCTGTTCCTCAAATACTTCCGAGAATCTTGAAAAGACACTGAGTGCTGTCAGTAAGGCTGCTGATGATGGCGCCCAGATTATCTGTACTCAGGAGTTGTTTCGGTCCCAATATTTTTGTCAGAACGAAGATCACGATAATTTCGAATTGGCCGAATCTATTCCTGGCCCCAGTACCGATGCTTTCTGCAGGTTGGCCAAGGAAAAGGGAGTGGTCATTGTCGCATCGCTGTTTGAGAAGAGGGCTTCAGGGCTTTATCACAATACGGCTGCAATCATTGATGCAGATGGCTCTTTGCTTGGGAAGTATCGCAAGATGCATATCCCAGATGATCCCTTGTTCTATGAAAAATTCTATTTCACCCCCGGCGACTTGGGATTTGAGGCATGGGACACGAGGTATGGGCGGATCGGAGTTTTGATTTGCTGGGATCAGTGGTATCCGGAGGCTGCTCGTCTGACAGCGATGCAGGGCGCTGAAATTTTGTTCTATCCTACCGCCATTGGTTGGCATCCGTCAGAGAAGGAAGAGTATGGAGAACGCCAGCACGGCGCATGGGAAACGATTCAACGAAGCCACGCAGTGGCCAACGGCTGTTATGTTGCTGCGATCAACAGGGTGGGGCATGAAACGCCAATTGGCGGAGACGGAATTGAATTCTGGGGGCAGAGCTTTGTTGCGGGAACCTCGGGTGAGATTCTAGAGAAAGCCTCAGTGGATAAGGAAGAAACTCTCTTGGTGCCCGTATCCTTGGACAAGGTGGATGTGACCCGGACACACTGGCCGTTTCTGCGCGATCGACGTATCGATGCTTATGGCGATCTGACGCGCCGCTTTATTGACAGCTAGATTCGTCTTTCTGGCAGTCTGAATCAGCGTCGTGATCGTTGGAGGTTGGCTCCTTTTCCGGGGTGGCTTTGCTTTTCGCATAAGCGATCTCAGAAGGCTCGAGACCTCCATCCCCGTTGGTGTCAAATTGCTTCAATAAGTCGTCCCAGTTCGTAGTTTTGGACCATTGGTGACTCTTCTTTTTCCACTCTGAACTCCGGCTCTTGCTTCCGCGATTCATCCGCTTTTTGACCTCTTCACGGTTCTTGGCGAGGGTTGCCTTTTGTTTGTCTGAGAGGTGATCTTCGATTCGAGTGGCAGTTTCCTCAATCACCTCGTTCATAGCAGGAATGAACTGTTCACGTAGCGTTCCCAGCTCCTTGTTCATGGATTCCTGTTCGGCCTTGATGGCGATGACTTGATCATCACTGAGATCTAGATTGCGGAGGAGTCTATCGCTGATGTAGCGGTTGAAGGAAAAGCGGTTGGATTTGGATTCGCTGGCTGCCTTCTCCGGCTTCTTGGAGAGATTGGAAACGGTGACGCCTGCCAAGACTCCGATCGATAGGACGACCAGGAGGATGACTGAAACGGATACGATTTTCTTTTGCTCGCGCATGGTCACTCTCCAGTGAGGAGGAATGCAGCCACGTGGTCCACTTCTGATGACTGGACAGTGGCTTGTGATTGGGTCATCGGAATGGCTGTGAGCAGGGCAAGGATGCATAGCGTCACAGCGACTCTGACCGTTGATTTGGAAAACAGGCCAACCAAGAGGTCCATCCAGTCCCTCTCAAAAATCTGGCGCGGCTGGGTCAGTATGGCGGCACGCACCAAGAGTCTGACATCAATGTCTGGTGGGGTCTCTTTCCGAGCCCGCTGGGCTATTTCTTCAAAGAGTTTCATTTTATCCAAAGTAGTTGATTCCGTAGCGCTCGAGCTTGTCCTTGAGCTTTTTCTTGGCTCTAAAGGATTTGACCTTTGTCTTGGACAGGCCCCAGTCCAATTTGTCCGCAATCTCCTGAAGGGAAAGCTGCTCCAGGTATTGGAGGGTGATTACAAGTTTTTCGTCAGGCTTGAGATGTTCGAGTAGCCGGTGGACTTCTTCCATATAGGGAGACCGGGTTTTGGTCTCCTGTCGCTGCTCTAGTTGTTCGAGCGCAATCTCGTTGGCCTCGGCTGAACCGAGGATCAGTCTCGTGGCTTGTCGGTTGTTTTTACGGTAATAATCGTAGCCGGTATTGACGGCAATCTTCTTGAGCCAGCTTCCGAAAGAGGCGGTCTCTTTCCATTTATCAAGATTGCGGAATGCCTTGATAAAGGTTTCCTGAACCAAATCTTCCAAATCGGAGCGTTGTGGGCAAAACCGGAATAGTAGTCCGGTTATTTGTTCCTGATAACGCCGAACGAGCATATCGTACGCAGTAAGGTCTCCCTGACGGGATTGCTCCACCAAATCGGTGTCATGCTGCACGGTTTCTTCAGCCATGTCTTCAGGTTTGTCACGTAGACTGCTTCGCATTTTATGCAGGAAAACGTGGTGGATGAAAGTTTAGTTACATGTGTGATTGCACTATTTCATTGGATTTTTTCTCGAATCAAATCGGTTCTGATTCGTAATCTAACCTCATGCCTTTTCCCTTATTCTCTGCTGAACCGTCTCGAATGGCGAGGTGGGCTTCTTTGACTTTGGCCATAGGATGTCTATTCCATGGAGGAATTGCTCATTCTGCGCAGAAAAAAGGAACCAAATCCGAGGTCCGCGACCCTGAGGGGCAGACGTTCCGATTGGCACCCATGGCTGTGGCTCCACGGACGGTAACGGTGCCATTAGCCAAAGATGTCCATCTAGCCTTCGATACGGAACTCCTTCGAGGATACACTGCTTGGCAGGGGCCTGGATTGAATCTCTATGGAACGCCATTCAGGGCTTCCAAGACTCCATTTTATTGCACTCATTCGGGAGAAACGCTCTTTGAAGGAATTGCAGATTTTCCGTGGCGTCAGGGAAATATAGTGAATGAAGTCGTTGGCGAGATGCCAGAGTGGGCGCGTTATCGTGGATTAAGTGACAAGGGAGAGAGCGTCCGTTTCCTGTTTGAGTTTGAGATCAATGGTCAGACTGTGCCGGTTGTGGAGACAACCAGAACCGAACAGAGTGGAGGGGGAGTGACGATCATCAAGAGGATTGAGATTGGTCCAAGTAGCCAGGAGCTATCCTATTTTCCATATGCCATTCTAGGAGGTGAGGCAACGAACACTGAGAATGTAGTCTCTTTCAGTCCATCCAACGGTGACGCTTATTCAGTATCGGTGGTTGGAGATGTTCGTCTCTCGTTGAATTCCGAGAACGTGAGCTTTCAGTCTTGGCTCTGGAAGCCGGTGAAGAACGACTGTGAGCGGACAACAGTGAAGCAAGAAGGCCGTCTACATAGGGCTGTCGTAAGCGTGCCAGCCCACAAGAAACCGATCGTCTTTGAGGTCGTGGCGGTATTTGGAGGAACGAAGGTTCCATCGGGAAACAAGAACGCATTGTCTTCAGCGAACTTGAATTGGCATCAATCCAAGTCCAAGGGAGTTTCGCGCCCGGCGAAAGTAGTCGGGCTGGATAAGGGAATTGCTTCGAGGGTTTCTGGTAATGAGTATTTCAAGGTCGAGCATTTCCAGCTTCCCAAGGAACTGGGATTACAGGTTACAGGCTTGGACTTTTTCGAAAATGGAGACATGGCTGTCTGCACATGGAGAGGGGATGTTTACATCTTTGAGAACGCCAGCGGCCCAGTTGAGAACGTCAAGGTGCGGCGCTTTGCTCGCGGTCTGTGTGAGCCGGGCGGATTGACGATTATTGGTGGTGTTGTTCACGTCGTGCAGAAGGTCGAGTTGACTCGTTTGGTCGATACGGATGGGGATGGTCTGGCCGATTGGTTCGATTGCCTCAATCAGGATTGGGGATCCACTGGCAATTATCATGATTTCTCATTCGGTCCCGTGGTAGATCAGAATGGTGATTACTATGTGTACCGGACAGGCAACAGAGGTGTTTGGGAGCTCCCTTATATGGGATGGGCCATCAAGATCTCCAAGGACGGCAAGACGGTGGATCCGATTTCCAGTGGTCTGCGCTCTCCGAACGGATATGGGAGCTACAAGGGTGACGTTTTCATGGCGGACAATCAGGGGAACTGGATGGGAACCTGCACCTTGAATCACATCAAGAAAGGGCGCTTCTATGGATATCCTTCCAGTTGGCCTGCACCCAAGAAGGACTATCAGGGAAGGGCGGAACGGGATGCTCCAGCAATCTGGTTTCCTTATAAACTGTCTGCGTCTACCAGCGATATGAAGGTTGCTACTGATGAAAGATTCGGCCCCTTCAAGGGACAGTTGATTGTGGGTGATTGGAAGAACGCCAATCTGATGCGGGTTCAGATGGAGAAGGTCAATGGAGAGTGGCAGGGGACAGTATGGCCTCTGACCAAAGGATTTTGGTCCGGTGTGAATCGCTTTGAATTTGGCCCAGATGGAAAGCTGTATGTCGGTGGTTGTAAGAACAGCGCATGGGCGGCCTTGGGGCCCTACGAAGCTTCATTGGATCGGGTGAGTTGGACGGGGAATGTCCCTTTCGAAGTTTCCGAAGTGAAGGCCCTCTCAGATGGATTTGAACTTTCGTTTACCCAGAAAATCGACAACGAAACGGCATCAGATCCATTGAGCTATGATGTCCTGCAATACCGGTACGACTACCATCAGAAATATGGATCCCCTGAAATTGATCATGATGGTAAGCTCAACAGCAAAACGACCTTGGACGTAACCAAGGTGGAGGTGTCCAAAGACCGAAAGAGTGTCAGGATCAAGGTTGAGGGGCTGAAGGAAGGATTTGTTACTGTGATTCGTCCATTGGATGTGGAGAACGATGAAGGGGATTATCTCTGGAATGATGAGTTTTATTACACCCTGAACTCATTGCCCAAGAAGTAGTGATCGAGAAAAGACGCCCTTCACTCAGATTGCCAAATCGGGATTGCATCCCTAGGGTTCTCCCACCCCTTATGGAAGAGTTGACGGTCGACATGTTTGAGGCGGAAATCGCCGAGGCGCTGGTGAATTATGATCGGTATGTTGTGTGTCTGGACAAGACACCCGATGAATGCCGTGACTCATTGGAGTCTCTCATGGCCAAGGCCATCAATGCCTACATCAATAGAGCTCCAAACCTACGCCATGGAATCGCACTCGATAGGCAGGTGACCACCATACTCAGTCAGTCAGAAACGGATGGTCCTCTGTGTGGGATCTACTTCAATCTTTCCTCCCCCTACCACAAGAAGAAGAAGGTGGAGGATTAACGATCCTTTGAGGTTACCTTGGTCTTAAGGTTCGATATCAGAAGAGGAGGTTTCCAGTGTGCACGTTTTGCTGAGGTTGTGCTTTCGGGCCTTCCGTGGAAAATGCTGTAGCAGTGTTTCGCTTTCCCATCAGTAGTCGGTGCCACATTGAACTTTCCCTGGCTTAGCCCGAGAACCACCGCTTCCTGCCGCTGATTCCAGACGCCGAAGATCACGACTTCTTCCCCCACTTTGAATACAGCCTGACCAGGGATGTTTTGAATTGTTTCACCTAATACACCTCCTGCTTGTGCAATGGTGATATGTGGTTTGCCAGTCGCTCCTTTCCACGAGTCTTCAACCTTTAATTCGACCTGGGTATAGATTCCTTTCTCGCCGATACGTTTGGTGAGCTTGCTGGTGACTACTCCTCTGACGATGACCTCGGCCTTGTCTGATAATTGCTCAATGCTGAGAGGGATCATCTGCGTGGCCTTTACTGGAGCAAGGGTAAGTAAGAACAGGCAGATGTAGAGGAAGGAACGCATTGTGACGAATCTACATGGGGATGTCCGCGGCACCAGTGGTTTATTCGTTCGGCCAGTCGGGAGGAAGCTGCAAAATAGTCCTGAGTCGAAGTTGCATTTCCTTACTAAATGCTCCGGGCTTGTTTGATAAAACCCTTTCAAGGGCCTTCTTTTTCAATTCCTCAAAAGAGGGCAAAAGGAGACGGTGTTCAGATTTTGTGGCACGGATTTCATCGTTGTATCGCTTGTGCACTTTGGCTGCCAGTAGCGCATGCCCCACAGAGCCATCGGTCTCTCCCATTGCCAGTCGATAATATGAAGTAGTGAGCATTCCATCTACGACCGCACGGACCTTGCTGTTGGTTCCTTTCTCCGCCTTTTTCGTCACATGGTTGACTACAAATTTTTCCAGGCTCAGGGAGGGGTCGATATTGTCTGGAAAGGTTTCCAATAGTTTCTTGTACCAGACCCGTGCTTCCTCATGTCTCATATAGAGATAGTAAAAATAAACAGCCTCCTGCATGAAATAGTATCGAGCATTGTCGATGATCCACGGACGTTCTACCTCCATCGCCTTCATCTTGATCATCGTTTCATCTACCTTGTTGGCAATCTGAAGATTGGGTGTGTAGTCCAGTCTTTGGTCTGCGGTGTTTTCAATGATGTTGCCTCGTTGGAAGGCGAGTTGAAGCGACTGAAAAATCACACGGCGGAGCGGTAGCAGGTCCTTGTCTGGGCAGCGTTTGATCCCTGTGGTTGCCCAATAAATTGCGTGTGTTTCTGGAAGCCTCCAGTCGAGGGGGCCATATTCCTTGTCCACTTCCATCATGATCTCGGGCTCGAGCTTCAGATTCTCTCGAAGGAACTTGATCGCCTTTTTCTGTTCCTCTGTTTTTGGGGAAAGGATGATTTCGTAGTCGGGTCTTGGTCCCGTCAATCTGACCATTGTGTTGGCCAGTGTCTCTTTATAGAAGTAGTGTTGATCATCCAGAGAGCTCCCCATCTTGTCCTGATAGAACCAGGCAAGTTCTCTGTAGAGGGATGGCTCGTGTGGATTGTAGACCAAGGCTTCGTCACGGAGCAGTTCTATGCCGCTGTTGACCCAGAGCCAACGCTCAGTTGGGTTGTCGAATTCCTTGGAGATGTTGTAGACCATGTTCCATGCCTGATTCTCCCAGACAGTGGTGAAGGTGGGCTGCAACTTTGTGATCCAGCTGGCAAGGGAGAGTGTTTCGAAGAAGCGGCCTTCGTATTGTAGACTGGTGGTCCTGAACCAGAGGTAGTTAGAGATAAGTCCCCGGAACCCTCCCAGTGCCACGGTGGTAAAGGCGAGGACAGGGGGGGCATTCTCCAGGGGCTCGGTACGAGTGAGTCCCGCCTCTTCGCGGGTCTTGTTGAGGTATTTCAGAGAGACATAGTTCTTACATACCATCACGAGGATGAGTGCCAGTAGAACCAGTTTGTATGTCTTCTTGTTCATCAGGATTGGCTTTGGCCGGCAGCCAGTTCGCGGCGAGTGAAAATAAGAGAACCTAAAAAGGCCAATATTCCACCGGCAAGCACGACGATCTGTAGGATGGCTCTTGCGAGAATTGTCCAGCTTACGTTCCTCCCTGAGCTCAGGAATTCAATTGGGGAGAATCCTTTTAAGAGGCTGAGTCCGTTGAGAATCGTCTTGAAGAAAGGGACCATGATCCAGTCCAGGTAGGTAAAGGTAGGTTGCCCTGTTTCATGATCCAGAGAAGAAATGGTTCCTTCCCTTACCACCTCGCCCATCAATGACGTGGATAGCAGCATCAGCAACATGCAGAAAACTAGGAGTGATGCCACTGGGAAACTAAGAAATGATGCGCTGAAAAGTCCCAGAGCTGCCAGAGCAGCCATCCAGCAAAGCAAGACGCCCAACGCTCTGAAGAAGCTTGGGATGAAACTGGCTTCTTTGTAGAGCACTTCCAATCCGTCATTGAGGGGAAAGATCAGTGTGTTCGGATTGTAGTTTCTGAACGCCACCTTGAGAATTCCGTCCGGGCCAATATGACCTGCAGGAACAGTGATATAGGAGTATGTATCTGGAGTGATCGTGTTTTCCATTCTCCACTGATTCGGTGATTCGCCAACTTCCCAAAAGCCTCTCAAAGCAGGTGTAGCTCCACCGTCAGCACGTTTGACCTTGGCAGCATAGAAATGAACTCTGAGAAACAATGGGGCATCCTTAAGTTTCGATGCAGCGTGGCTTAGGTCAATTTCCCAAACTCTCATTCTGTTGTTGGGAATCAACTGATCTCTGCGTTTCAGTTCGGAAAGTGCCTCTTCTCTCAGGCGTGCTTCGTTCTCGCTTTGTCCCGGGCGTGGGTTCTGCTCGAGATATCGGACTACGGCATTGATTTCTGCGTCGGTGTATTCCGTTTTTTCCATGACGCCACTTCTCGCCACGAGAACTTGCTCGAACAGAACCTTTCGTTGGTCTTTGTTGAGATCACTCGATCGGAACATGATCATTCCTACGACCATGGTTCCGGAGGCAAAGAGAAGGATGGCATCCAGTAAGATGATTCCCATCCATTTACCGAGCCAGATTTTCCATCTGGGAATGGGTTTTGTTGCCAAAATCTGAATCTGCTTCTCGGTGATATCCCGTGCTAGTGAACCGCAGGCAAGCCACAATGTGGCCAGCCCTAGAACTGCGCTGATGGCCGATAATGAGTAGCTCATTGTCACCTGTGTGAACATCTGCGCGGTGCCGTTATGCCTGATGATGTATGGCATGATCACTGACAGAGCAGCGAGGATTGCGATCAGGGCAGGAGCAAGCTTCAACCGAAATGCTGATCGTAGTGTAAGCAGAGCAACTTGGGTGATCTGGTCCATCAGGCAAGTTCCCTTTCTTCAAAAAGGTAAAGTGCGCCGGAAATACAGATCACGAGAAAACCCACGAGATATTCCACCGATTGAAAAATGTATTTCAGCGGAATGCTTTTGCCATTTTCCAAGGCGTCAGCCATCCAGAAGATCTGCCAATTTGGAAGAATAGAGTACCCGATCGCAGCCAACCAAGATCCATCAGCTGCTGGCCTCCCAAGCAGGTAATCGGACATGAGGCCGATCATGAAGAATCCTCCACAGATTCCGAGAGTGGGAATCATTTCCAGGCGCGTTGTGCATGCCAGAGCAAGGGCTGCCAGAATCAAAAGTGCAAAGGTTAGAAGGAGGACAGCTGGGACGAGTCTCCAATCGACCCCAGATCCGAATCCTTCCCCATGATTGCCATGAGGTAGACCGCAGATGATTAGGAACCCAACTGCAATGGTTGCCGTAAGGGCAATGGTTGTGGCTCCGGTAAATGTTTGCCCGAGGAAATAGTTGGCAAATGTCCCGTATAGATAGGCCAGCGCGATGGCGCCAAAGAAGATCATCAAGACAGTCGTGTCGGGCTCTCCATGGGATTCGAATGAAATTCGGCTACATACCAATGTGGCAATCAGATTAAAGAAGCTGAGGACGAGAATGGCTGCCGTGAGTCCCGTGAATTTACCAAGAATGAACTGAAGTTTGCTGATCGGTTTGGAAAGGATGGTCAGCGCTGTGCCTTGACTGATCTCTTGGGCAACAGAACTACTTGCGCAAAATACGGATGCAAACAGCCCTGAAAGCAGGCACATAGCCAATGCGCTGTTTGTTGCCAGCGATTCATCCTGACCGAACGCGAAATAGTAGACACTTCCCAGAAAAGCGATGAAGGCCATCGTCAGTGTCGCCAGCACCAGAAAGAAGGGTTGGCGCACCAATTCCATGAATGCGTTGTAGGATATGTTTAGATAGGCCCGCATGAACCGGCTGCTCAGGTTGCCGATTCAGACCGTTTTTCAAACAATGTGTTGAAAATGAATGGGCACCCGAGGGGCGAGGAAGATAGAAACACAGGGCTTTTGCCGCAAGGCTGGAAGAGAGCTGTGAACTATGCGGTCGATTACTGAGTAAACAGTCCAAGCATGGTGTCCTCGTAGATTCGCTCGGGGAGGACGACGGGGGCTTCTTGTTTGTCTCCAGGGTAGTAGAGATTGAGGGGGACTCCGGCCCGTTGATGTTTGTAAAGAATCTCTGTGATGCGGGGATCCTGCGCTGTGTGATCGCCTCGGAGGAGGATGGCGTTGGCTTGGGCCAGCTTTTCTCTCACTGGGGCGATATCAATGCTGTTGAGCTTGTTCCACTTGCAGGTGCCGCACCATGTGGCCGTAAAATCGATGAAGACCGGGCGTCCGGTCGCGATGGCTGCCTGTTCGGTTTCGGGAGACCATGGGACCCATTCGAGTTTGTCTGGCGTCGACGATGGAAATTCATTGATGGTTCCAGAGAAGACGGGGTAAGAATCTGGAGATCTCCAGTTTAGGCTCTTTTCGAGAATATTGGCAGCGACCCCGAGGAAGAAGATAATGATCAGGAGAGGAATGCCTTTCTGCTTGGACATGCTTTGCTGGATGAATTTTCCAAAAATCCATGCTGCGATCGTGATGCAAAGCAGGACCATTCCAACCCAGAATTGGGAGCCAAAGGAATCCTCATAGATCAGTTGTGAAGCCACAGTTCCCAGCCAGACAACTACGGCAATCATAGGGAATCCCATGAAGACCTTGAAATGATCCATCCATGGCCCGGGTTTGGGGATGTATTTCAAGAGACTCGGATTAAAGCTTAGGAGCAGATAGGGAGCAGCCATGCCGAATCCGACCATAAGGAATACCAAAATGATCACGGCTGCAGGCTGGGTGAAGGCAAAAGCGACGGCTGAGCCAAGGAAGGGAGCGGTGCAGGGAGTCGCAAGTAGTGTTACCAACATTCCGTTGAAGAAGGCTCCGGCCGGACCTTCCTTGCGGGTGAGCTTGGATGCATTGGTCATCATGTTGCCGCCGAGGGAGACTTCGAAGAGTCCGAATAGGTTCAGTCCGATCAACAGAACTAGAATGGTCATGCAGATGACAAAGACTGGATTTTGAAACTGTTGTCCCCATGTGGGGGAGCCGCCTGCCAGCTTCATGGCAACCACGATCAGGGCAAGCACGAGGAACGAAACGAGAACGCCAAGCGTGAAGACTAATCCCAGCTTCTTAACCTGTCCGGGGGCTTCCTGGCTCTGGTTGACGAAGCTAAGGATCTTGAGCGAGATCACAGGGAGGACGCAGGGCATGATGTTCAGGATCAAGCCGCCCAGAAAGGCAAACCAGATCCAGGCAAAGAGACTCTTTTCCTCGGCTTGATCGATTGGGAGTGATGCAACGTCAGTGGCCTCGGGTGCCGGTGAAAAGTCATCTCCTTGAATGGGAATGGTGACCTCGATGGCTGACTCCCCGTGGTGGTCGTCTTCACCAGTGACAAGAATTCCTTGGATCGCCTTTGGCCATGCTTTGTCGAAGCTGATGACCTTCTTTATCAGAGAGATCGTTCCTGCTTGGAGATTGGTGCGTATTGTTTCCCACTCGACGCTCTGATCTTCAAGGACGTAGGGATAGAAATCGATGTAGGGTGCCTCGGTTGTGGCTTCCCAATCGATTCTTAATTCGCGCCTGTCTTTCTCATCAGGGTCGGTAAGCCACTCTGCTGAGACGTTGGCGTCTGTCGCTACCTGAGGGATTTTGGAGTTCCATGACTTCAGTAGGTCGTAGTCGTTGGAAGGCTTGGCTTCTTCTCCAATGGTGAATGTGATGGAAATATCTGTGTTTCTGGGAACGCACTGCTTGTCGCTGCATTCGAGCCAGTTGGCTTTTCCGGAAAGAGTGATCTCTCCCTCACTGGCTTCACTCCCGACGGTTACGGAAACTGTAAGAATGTTGGTTCCTGTGTAGTAGTAGGCTGGGCTACCGACCAAGACTCCTTTCTCCGGAACAGTCCATTGAATTTCTGACACGGTGATGCCTTGAGGAAGTGACTGCCATTGAATCTTTGTTGGTGAGCCTACATCACCGGGATTTCTCCAATAAGTATCCCAGCCCGGCATGCATACCATTTGAAGTCCCAGGGTGACTGTCGATCCAGGCGCTGCTGTCTCATGGTCCGAAAGCAACGTGACCTGTGTGGCTGGTTGATTGAATCCACCTAGACCACTGATGCCGCTGAGTCCGCCTAGATCAATTCCCTGTGCTTTGATCAGGAAAGGAGTGATCAGCAGGAGCAGGGTAATGGATAAGCGATACAGTCGAACGGCGTTCATTGATGGTATGGAGTGCTGAGTCCGGTTTTTATTTCGGCTGAACCGGACTTTCTTTCAGTCGCTTTTCTTGAAGCGAGATGTGTTGGATCGAGGAATCAGTCGATCTGTTCAAGAATGACTGCACTTACCTTCTTGGCGAGGTATTCGGAACCCGTTGGAGAGAAATGAACGTCAGCCTTGCGTTGGATCTCGGACTGTTTCTTTACAGCGTGAGAATAGAGATCGTTTACGGGCACTCCGTTCTTCTTCATGACCTTGGCTGCGGCCTTGTTGTATTTCACTGAGTCACCCACGACGCGTCCTTTGGCTCCTTCTGGCACGGGAGTGGTGTTACAGAAGATGAGTTTGGCTCCGGTCTTTTTCATGCGCTTTACAAGCTTATCCAGATTCTTGGAATAGGCATCCATCTCCACCTGCTGGTGACTTGTGTCAGCTTTTGGGTTGGCGAGGTTTTCATTGTTGGGTCCCAGGTATTTGAGGTCGTGTAGACCCCAGTTGAAATGAATGACATCCCATTTGGAGTCGCCAAGCCATTTGTCGATGTTCTTCAACCCATTGATGGTGGGGCCTCCGTTGGTCGGGATGCGGTGCACGTTGGCCTTGCCTTTCAGCTGCTTTCTAACGGCAAGTGTGTAGCCGATGGAAATGGAGTCTCCAATCAGGAGAACACGCGGCAGGCCAGCTTCATCTTCGATTTGGGCAAGGGCTGGATTCGGCTTCCTGACCTTCTTGGTATTCTTTTGGGCAAAAGCGGGTGATGCCAAGAGTGCGCACGAGAGCAGGGCGAGAATCAGTGAAGTGGATTTCATGAGTGGAGGATGGATGGATGGATGGCTGTTGAAAAGGAGAAGATGTTCAGTGCGGTGCCTGGGAAATTGCTGTTGTGATTTTTGTTTCTTTCGACTCTAGATCAAGTAATCCCAATTTGAATTCAATAGTATGATATTCCTACGCCCTGTCCGATTTGCTGTATTTGCCCTCTGTTTTCTAAGTGTCGCTACGCAGGCGGCGAAGAAAAACGTTCTGATCATTCAGACTGATGAACACAACTTCCGCACTCTTGGTGTCTATCGCGATCTGATGTCCAGAGAGCAGGCGTTTGTCTGGGGTGATGGTGTGAAGGTGGATACGCCACACATTGACAGGATCGGGAAAGAAGGCGCCGTGTGCACGTCTTACTATGCCACGTCTCCGGTATGCACTCCGTCGCGTGCATCCCTGATGTCAGGTCTGTATCCCCAGAACACGGGATCCATCCAGAATGACCGACCTCTTTTGGACAGTGTGGTGACGTTCGCTGAAGTGTTGAGGCGAAAGGGATATGCGACTGGCTACGCTGGTAAGTGGCATCTTGATGGGACTGCAAAGCCAGGTTGGGGGCCGAAGCGCAAGTTTGGTTTTGAGGACAATCGTTACATGTTCAATCGCGGGCATTGGAAGAAACTGGAGATTACAGAAGAAGGTCCGCGTGTTGGCGCAAAGAATAAAAAGGGCGAACCCGCCTATGGCGTCGATGGAGCGGACGAGAAAACGTTCACCACGGACTTTCTCACTGATCGCACCATTGATTTCATCAATACCCATAAGGACGAACCGTTTTGTTACATGGTGTCCATTCCTGATCCTCATGGACCGAATACGGTAAGGGCGCCATACGATACGATGTTTGATCCTGCTCAATTTAGGCAGCCTCCCAGTGCGTTGGCAAAAGGGAAGGGGCTCCCCTCATTCATGGATGTGGTGCAGGACAGATTCAAAGCCAGTCTGATGGCTCAGTATTTCGGGATGGTGAAGTGTATCGACGACAACATGGGGCGTGTTTTTGAAACATTGGAAAAACATGGGATCTTGGATGATACGATTATTGTCTTCACGTCTGACCATGGTGATATGTGTGGGGAATTGGGGCGGCACAACAAGGGCATCCCATGCGAAGGATCAGCCCGCATTCCATTCCTGATTCGTGCTCCTGGATTGGTCAAGAAGGGAGCGGTGATTCATGAGGCGTTGGGGACCGTCGATTTCAAACCCACCTTGCTTGGCCTCTTGGGTGAGTCATCTCCTGAGAAGGTCGAGGGTCGTGATGCATCAGGACTGTTCAAGAAGGGGAAAGCGCCTAAGGCATGGGAAGATATGGCTTTTGTGAGAATCGAATCTGCTGCCAAGGCGTGGTTTGCTGCATTTACCAAACGACATAAGCTTGTGATTTCCAGGAGTGACGACCCAGCGCTGTTCGATTTGAAGAATGATCCCAACGAACTGAATAACGTGTTTGCTGATCCGAAGAACAGGGGATTGATCAGAGACTTGGCAAAAGGACTTTCTGACTATGCGGAATCAACCAAGGATCCCCATCTTTCTTACGAATCCATCAAAGCAGATTTGAAGTGGGCTGTTTCTGATTCAGAAACCTATGTCCCCTCGGAACGGAAGCCTTCAGCTGCAAAGAAAAAGCGCGGCAAGTCAAAGTGACGCCGCGCCTTTGCTGAATGGGATCGTTGGTAAGTGTCTGCCAACTTCAGACTCTATTTGAAGTAGTCTTTGGGCTTCATGCCTTGTTTGAACTTACTTTCACCAAAGCCTGAGTTGTTGGGTTCGTAGGTGCCCGGGATCTTGGTGTTCACTCCCTCCGTGGGGATCTGATCTTCATTTCCCAGTGCCCAGAGAATTCCCTGAATGGCTAAGCGACGCATGTTTGGATCTTTGAAGTCATATGGGTGACCGAGAGTGGTGGTGAAGACCTTTCCTTTCTTGCCGCCTTTTGCGTCGTAGGTCTTGGTCCATGCGATAGGATTTTCAATCGGATAACGATCCAACTGTCCACGGTCCTCTTTGTTCGATCTGAGTGCCCGCCCGTTCAGGATAATGTGTGGGTTGCCTCCCAATGTATCGCCTCCGCCTTGAACATGGTAGAGCCATGAGAATGCCTGAAAGGGTTCTACACCAGTCAGGATCGGATGTTTGGAATCCTGAAATTTCACCTGAGTCAACGGCTTCCGTCCGTCGTCGAAATGACCATGATGAACGATCCAGCTCTGTCCGAGAAGTTCACGGATCTTTTCGCCACCTGCATTGCTGTGAATCTGATTGGGATCTAATTGGTAGCCCCATTCGTTCTTTCCTGCTCCATTGGCAAAGCGAAATGCGTGAGTAGATGTGCGGAATGCCACGATGGGCTTTCCTTCGTCCAAATAATCCAGAAAGTATTGGAAATTCTTGTCGTCGGGTCGGCGGAAGCGAAGAAACATCACGACCAGATCTGCCTCTTTCAGCTTTTTCATCTTGGTGAGTGAATTGGCCGCCATCGGGTTGACGAATCCCTTTTCATCCAGTGAGAAGCCGACATCGACGCGATAGCCGAAATCCCTCCTGAGCATCTTTGCCAATACGGGCATGGATTCTTCAGAGCGGTATTCATCGTCTCCGGTGAGGAACAGGACGAATGGTTTGTCTTTCGCTGTGGCCGATAGGGAAAAGGCCATGGCCAGAAGTAGGGCTAGTATGCGGGCTGCGTGCATGAGGAGATTGTCTGAAACAAGTGCGGATTGGGCAAGAATCAGATTGAGCAGCGCTCAGTCGCCTGACTTCCGTCTTGAGCTTGGGCGGGGGCTTTCGCAGGGTCGGGGCGTTCAAAAGTTTCGTTTCTTCGGGTTCCTGTTGAATCCGGTGTGACAAGCGGAACGTCCCACCCTAAGTATGGCAGAACGTCAACCAGGTAAGGTAGATGAGGTTGTGAGGCGAGTGCTCGATGGTGACATCGATGCTTATGAAGAGATTGTCCGGGAATACCAGGGAATGCTCCTCGGCTACGCTTCTCAGCGCCTGACAGACTTCTCGCTGGCCAAAGAAGTGGTTCAGCTCAGCTTCATTCGTGCGTATCAGAAGATCCATGAATTTCGTCTGGGAGAAGACTTCGGAGTCTGGCTCTGTGTGATCTGTAAATACATGATCATGACCGAGTTGGAGCGGATGCAGCGGGATGGTCGTAACAAAGGCAATTACAAGAACCAGTTCGAGGTTGAGCTGGCCACCGCCTTGACCGAGGAAGACAAGGAAGCGCTTCAACCGGTAATCGGTGTCATGAAAAAATGCATCGGTAAGTTGAAGAGCGAGGCAGCGAGCCTCGTGCTGCTCAAGTATCATGAGAAAAAGAGCTGCAAGGAAATCGCTGACGAAAAGAACCGCACTGTGACCTGGGTCACCAGCAATCTTTCGAGAGTCAGACAGGCCCTCAAGCGCTGTATCCAGTCTCAGACGAAGAAACCGACATTATATACGTGGAACGATTGAACGAATTATTTGAGAAATACTGCGACGACCTTCTGAGTGATCAGGAGTATCGTGAGCTGTTGGAATCCTTCAAGGATGACTCATTTCGTTCTGTGTTTGTCTCAGAGATTCGTCTGGCCAATGCGTTGGAGGCGGTTGCTTCTGTGGATGAGCTTTCCTTTTCCTCCGATGTCATGCCGGTCATCAAAGGTGAAAAGACACTTTCCGATTGGTTTGCAGCTCACGCGGACAATGAGCTTTCTGAGCGCGATTATCAGAGCCTGCTGGCCTTGTTCAAAGACACTGGGTTCCGTCGCGGCTTTCTGAATGAACACCGGGTGGATGGAGTCTTGAATGCCGAGGCAGAAAGTGAAGAAACACTTGTTGAACCGGTTATGAAGGCGGTCGGCGGTCCTGCTGTATCTGATGATTCCATTGCTCTTTCTGTGATGGAGCAGATCCGCGGTGAGGATGTCTGCGCCATCGATTTCAAAGAAGAGTCAAAGGTGATTCCGTTCGTGGCCAAGGTGTTGGTGCCGATCGCTGCGGTGGTTGCCTTGTTGATATCTTTGCAACCAGAAGCCCCGGTCACTCCAGTCCCTTCACCGGTGGCGCTGGCGGAATTGGATGTGGAGCCATTGGCCATTGGGCGTTTTGTTCATTTGGGCGAAGAGAATCCAGCAACAGGCACTGAGCCGTTGTTGAATTGGGCGGAACTTACTCCCGGAATGATCCAGTTGGATAAGGGAATGACGCGCATTGATTTTCAAAACGGACCTTCCGTGACGTTGAAGGGGCCTGCTCGCCTTGAGGTGGTAAATAGAAATTCAGCTCATCTTCACCGAGGGGTGTTGACGGCCAGTGTCCGGGCTGAGGTGTCAGACTTCAAACTTTCGGCGGAGTCCCTTGAGTTGGTGGACCTTGGATCCTCATTCGGACTTTCTGTATCGGATGAAGGGGTCACGGATGTCGTGGCCTTTGAAGGCGAGATCGAGATCATCGAGAAGATGAAGAAAGAAGCCATCCGTAAGAGGTTGGTGGCAGGAGATGCCGTTCGTCGCGAATCCAAGAGCACGGAACTCGAAGCCGTTCCGTTCAATACCAAGCTCTTCGAAACCACCTGGCCGGTGACTGCAGGAGTTCTTTCAAGCAAAGGTGCCTTCAAGTTTGCGGCTCCTGGTCCATGGCGCGTGGCGGAGTATGAGGATAATGAAAACGTTGTCGTCTTCCCTGAGCGTAGCCTTGTGAAACTGCGCAAGGATCTTGATGTGGACATTGCTGGTCCGGGTAAGTTTCGCGAGGATGGCAACAAGGCTTTGGGCCAGATCCCTGAGGGAACCCGTCTTCGCAGCTATCTGCTTCAGTTCAATCCGGTTGGTCGTCCGCATGACGAAGAGGCGATTGCCATCGAGGGCAGGGTGCACTTTGATCGTCCGATCGTGGGAGTCATCATTGATTACAAACGACTGCAGGATACGGACCGCATCTTTGGTGTGAAATATACACGCTATGGTGGGCAGGACCGTGGTTTGGAGAACAAGATCGTGGAGTCCGGTCAAAAGAAGATCCGACTTAACGATACGCTATTCATCTCCAAGGATATGAAGACTCTCCGTTTGGCGCTTCGTGAAGCTCAAGGTGTGGATCAGATCCGTGTTCTGGTTGAGGCCCGCCCTGAGGTGAAAGTGGCCAAGGCCAGAAAGAAGTCAGTTAAGAAGAAATAGCCTTCCTAGGTTTTCTAATTCGACTCGTTTGAAGAGTCAGGTCTTTCAAGGTAGACCATCGTTGCTCCCCATCCGCCCGCTAGTGCGTGTGCTTGTTTGTAGGAGTGAACGATTGGAAGTTTGTCCAGGATTGCTAATACCCCCTTTTTCAAAGCGCGTGTTCCTTTTCCGTGTACCACCCGCACTTCAGTGATTCCTTTGTCGAGGCAGGCTTCAAGATAGTCTGGAATCAGGTCTCCGATATCACTGGGCCGAAAGGTGTGTAGGTCGAGTTCTCCCGTGATGGGCATTTCGATATTCTGAAATTCCTCAGGCACATCGCTGTCCGGGGAGGGGACCATGCCTTACTTCACTTTCAGAATGATGACCGTCAGATCGTCGTCTTGAGGTTCTCCATCAGCAAAGTCACGGGCGCTCTTCAACAAGGCATCCACAATCTCCTGAGCGCTCTTGTCGCAGTGGGCGGCCACAGTCTCCGCAATCCGTTTGCGTCCGTAGAATTCTTCCTTTGAATTGATGGTTTCGTCGATGCCATCAGTGGTGAGGACAAGGATGTCTCCAGATTCCAAAGGTTCGTTTGCTGAGGTGTCGTAGCTTCCTTTTGGATTCATGCCAAGAGGGACGCCTGTGCGCTTGAGTGTGCCTCGAAGAGTGCCGTCTTTTCCGATCAGAAAGCCTGGAGTATGCCCCGCCGAGGCATAAGAAAACTGGCCGGTTTCCGGGTCCATCACAGCGAGGAACAGAGTCACGTAACGTTCTGTATCAAGATCTTCACAGAGGACGTGATTGACCCGCGAAAGGATGATGCCCGGATCATTGCGGTTCCTCGCCAAGATTCGAAGATAGGCTCGTGTTTCCGCCATGATCATGGCGGGGCCTACTCCATGTCCGGTCACATCACCCACCACAAATCCCCATTTGTCATTCAGCATGGGAAGGTAGTCGTAGTAGTCGCCTCCGGCGCCAGTGGTGTCAGCCGGGATGGAAATGCCTGCTACGTCCAGATGATCGTCGGCAGGTGTATTGACGGGATAGAGTCTTTGCTGGATCTCGTGCGCCAGTTCGAATTGGGCGCGGCTTTCCTGAATCTCCTTCTCGGCTTCTTTACGAGCGGTGATGTCGCGAATGAATGCCACATACCAGCGCTCGTCGTGCAGCTTCATGTCGTTGTAGACAATTTCGATTAGTACTTCCTGATCTTCCTTTCGCAGTCCCACCGTTTCCAGAACGTGGCGATTGGCGGAATGAATGCCAGAGCGGAGGATGTCGTTGAGATCCTTTTCATACCCGGATCTGACGCGGTCGGGAAGGAGGAGAGTCAGGTTCTGCCCGATGATCTCGGCCGGTTGATAGCCAAAGACGGATTGAACTGCGGGATTGGCAAAATGAATGGTGCTGTTGCTATCCATCAGCAGCACTGCGTCCGTAGCTGTTTCCCAAAGCAGGCGATAGCGTTGTTCGCTTTCTCTGAGTGCGGACTCTGCACGCTTTCTGGATTCGCGCACATGCGCTTCACGGATCTCACGATCTACGGCTGGCACCAGTCGTGCGAGGCTGCCTTTCATCAGGTAGTCATGAGCTCCTGACTTCATGGCGCCAACGGCGACGTCTTCACCAATCCCTCCGGAAATGATCAGGAAGGGGATATCCTTGGGGCTTGCTTGTAGAATCTTGAGGGCCTCAGGGGCACTGAACTCCGGAAGATTGTAGTCAGCAAGGATCACGTCCCAGTCTTCTTCGAGCGCTTCGTTCATCTGCGTGGAGGTCTCCACACGCTTGAAGTCGGGCTTGTAGCCACCCGCTCGCAGAACATTGATCAGGACGATTGCGTCGAGTTCTGAATCCTCGACCACGAGGACTCGGAGAGGGGCTGGTTGGCTGGTTTCCATGATGGAAGGTGGCGCTGATTCAATCAGCAGGAGTCAACAATTCAGCAATTTTCGATGGGATGTCAAAGTGCTTCATCAACGATTCTCCGACAAGGATCGCCGAAGCACCGGTTGACTTTAAAATGGAGACGTCTTCACGAGAGTGAATCCCGCTCTCCGCGACCAGTAGATGAGCGTGGTCTGAAGGGATGTTCTTCGCAATTTCGGCCGTGTTTCCCAGATCAACTGAGAAGTCCTTCAGGTTCCGATTGTTCACACCGATCAGTGTCGCTCCTGCGGCGATTGCGCGTTTTAATTCATCTGTATCGTGGACTTCCACAAGGACGGTGAGTCCGGCCTTTGTGGCAAGGTCGTGCAGGTGTTTCAATGATGCGTCATCGAGAATGGCTACGATCAAAAGGATGGCATCTGCTCCCCATTCGATGGCTTCCAGAATCTGACGATCATCAATGATAAAGTCCTTACGAAGCAAAGGTAGGTCTACCGCCTCACGAATGGCTTTCAGGTAATCCAATGATCCTTGGAAGAAGTCACGATCAGTCAGGACGGATAGGCATGACGCGCCTGATTCCTCGTAGGTCCGAGCTATTGCTACAGGATCAAAGTCCTCACGAATGATTCCTTTTGAGGGGGATGCTTTCTTTACCTCCGCGATCAATGCCACATCACCTTTGCGTGGTGATTTTAGGGAATCGAAAAAAGGCCTGATATCACCGCGTGCCTGAACGGCTGATGTCAGTTGTTCGAGAGAAGGGGAGCCATCGGGAAGCTCCTGCAATTCCTCCTTCTTGCGGATTACTATCTTGTCGAGAATCGTCATGAATCCAAATCGTCGTCGTCGTTTCCTGCAGTCGCCTTACCCATGGGGCAACCCGCTCTCAACCATCCGTTGACGAACTGGTCGAGGTCGCCGTCCATGACCGCCTGAAGGTTGCCGCTCTGAATCCCAGTGCGGAGGTCTTTGATCATCTGATAAGGTTGAAAGACGTAACTGCGAATCTGATTTCCCCATGAGACACTGCCTTTCTCACCATAAAAACGCTCCATCTCTTGTTTGTCCTCGTCCTGTCTCATGGCGTAGATCTTGGACATGAGGAGTTGCATGGAGATGGCTCTGTTCTGATGTTGGGAGCGCTCGTTCTGACTTGCTGCCACCAAGCCTGTGGGCATGTGAGTGATGCGAACTGCAGTTTCCACTTTGTTCACATTCTGACCGCCTTTGCCGCCGGATCGGAATGTGTCCACTCGTAGTTCCGAATCGGGAATGTCCATGTCGATGTCTTCATCGATTTCGGCGATGGTGTCGACACTGGCGAAACTGGTGTGGCGTCGTTTGTTTGAATCGAAAGGGGAGATACGCACCAAGCGATGTACGCCACGCTCTGCTTTACAGAATCCATAGGCGCAGTCTCCCTCAACCCGGAAGGTCACACTCTTGATGCCGGCTGTGTCACCGGGAAGAAGATCGATGGTTGTCATTTTCCAACCACGGCTTTCACACCAGCGCTGGTACATGCGGTAAAGCATGTTGGTCCAGTCGCAGGATTCAGTCCCTCCGGCACCTGCGTTGATGCTGAACAGGCAATTCTTGCGATCAAACCGCTCACTGAGCATCATCTGGAGTTCCAACTCGTCGACCTGCTCGGAGAATGTTTTGAGTTCGGTCTGGAGATCAGTGAGCAGGGCGGTCTGAGCATCGTGGGGCTCTTCCTTGCCGAGCTCGATCATGACCTCCATGTCCTCGATCTGTTTGCTCGATTTTACAAGTGGATCCACCTTCTTCCGGATGGAGCTCACTTCATCGACTGTTTTCTGGGCATTCTCCCGATTGTCCCAGAAATCAGGCGCCGCCATTTTGGCGTCTAATTCCGCCAGTCGGGATTGTGCCTTGGCGACGTCAAAGATACCTCCGAAGGTGAACTATTCGGGCGGACGCTTTAGCAAGTTGATCTTCGACTTCTTCAAACATAAGGCCGGAAACAGTAAGGACACTCCCGGCCTCTGGGAAAGCACTTTTTGGAAGGGAATGACGGGGCTGAACCCTGATTACGGAAAAAGCGAAATCCTGAAACTTCCGGTGGAAAAATGGGGTGAATTGTTCATGATGAGCGCATGCACCCCGTTCGTTTGCTTTGGCTTGTCTGCTTGATGTGGTCCCTGTGTGGGACTGTGGCTGCTTTTGGTGCCGTGGATTTCAGCAAAGAGGTATTTCCCATCTTTCAGGAACATTGTTTCAAATGCCATGGGGAGAAGTCGCAGAAAGGCGGAGTCGGGCTCGCCACCTACTACCATTCCCGACAGTTGGGGGACTCAGGTGAAGCTCTCTTGGCGCCCGGAACACCGGAGAAGAGCGGTCTGATTCATCGTATCGAGGCCGAGGATCCGAATGAGCGAATGCCCAAGGATTCAGCTGCGCTTTCTGAGGATAAGATCGATGTTCTGCGTCGGTGGGTCGCAGAGGGGGCTCAGTGGCCGGATGATGGATGGCGTCCAAAGCGACATTGGGCTTATGAATTTCCTTCCAAGCCAGTTGTTCCCTCCAAGTCAGGCAAGGGTTGGGCGCGAAATGAGATTGATCACTTCATTGCTAGGAAGTTGGAAGGCTTGGGATTGGGGAATAATCCCGAGCTGGAAAAGGCGTCGCTGCTCAGGAGACTTTCACTGGACCTGATCGGTCTTCCGCCGTCTGTTGAAGAAGTAGACGCGTTCCTCGCTGATGATTCACCGCAGGCCTACGAGTTGCAGGTGGATCGATTGTTGGCCTCGCCTCATTTTGGTGAGAAGTGGGCTCGTCAATGGCTGGATCTCGCACGCTATGCAGATTCGGAAGGATATCAACGTGACGAGATGCGAGAGATTTGGCCGTATCGGGATTGGGTAATTGGAGCGATCAATCGTGATCTCCCCTTTGATCAATTCACGATTGAACAGATAGCTGGTGATCTCTTGCCGGAGCCATCTGCCGATCAATTGATTGCGACGGGATTCAATCGCAACCCAACTGTGAATCTGGAAGCGGGCACGGATCCCAAGGAAGATTTTTACAAGCAGGTGGTGGATCGCGTGAACACGACCTCAACGGTCTGGTTGGGAACCACTATGGCCTGTGCCCAATGTCATAACCACAAGTATGACCCGTTCTCGATCAAGGAATACTATCAGCTCTTTGCCTTCTTCAATGCGACCCCGATTGAAACCAAACAGAGTGGCATGCAGATGGGAATGTCTGGGATGGTTTACATTGGTGAGGACCTGACAGTGCCGCGTTCTGAAAGAGAAAAGAAGGAACGGGCATTGGCGACCGAACAACTGACGAATGCGATGGTGGAGTTGCGGGCTCATGTGGATCCATTCTGTGATGAGATCGTGGCGGATCCTGAGCGGATGAAAAGTATGTCTGCCACGGTTCAGAAGCAGTTGAAGCTGAAGTCTGGAAAACGAAAGCTTGCCGGTTATGGAGTGGTCATCAACGCGGCCCTTAAGAAGGACAAACGAGCCAAGTCATTGTTGGGTGAAGCGAATCGGATTCAAAAGAAGGTGACTGATCTGGCTGATTATCGGACCCGCGTCATGAAAGATATGGCGAAGCCGAGAGAGACCTTTATTGCCAAGCGAGGCGACTTTCTTTCGAAAGGGACTCAGGTGTCTCCGGGCGTTCCGGCAATTCTCCATGCCTTTCCGGAAGGCGCTCCATCTAACCGTCTCGGGTTGGCAAAGTGGTTGGTGTCGCCTGAAAATCCATTGGTGGGTCGAGTGACGGTCAATCGGATCTGGGCTGAGATCTTTGGCTCGGGATTGGTGCCGACGATGGAAGAATTTGGAAAACAGGGTGAGGATCCTTCACATCCAGATCTGCTGGATTGGCTGTCCGTTTCTTTTGTGGAGACAGATGGATGGTCGCGTAAGAAATTGATCCGACGAATCGTGATGTCTGCGACCTATCGCCAAAGTGTTGGAGTGCGATCCATGGCTGCATCGGTTGATCCGGCGAATCAATATCTGTGGAGGCATCCCGGTCATCGGTTGAGTGCAGAGACGATCAGGGATAATGCCCTGGCGGTCAGTGGTCTTCTTTCAAAGAAGTTCGGAGGGCCACCTGCATATCCATTTCAACCCAAGGGAGTATGGCGTAAGAGTGCTGGTGCAGGGCCAACCGTCTATCCCGTATCCAAAGGAGAAGATGCACGCAGGCGCGGTGTCTACACGGTTTGGAGGCGAAGCACTCATTATCCGAGTTTTGCGAATTTCGATGCTCCTGATCGCGGTGCCTGTGTGATTCAGAGAAGTCGTAGTAATACGCCTCTGCAGGCATTGACCCTGATGAATGATCCTGAATTTTTCAGCATGGCAGGGGCCTTCGGACGCAGGATTCGTTTTGAGGGAGAAGGAAAACTTCCTGACAAACTTCGCTGGGCCTTCAGGACTGTGCTGGCGCGTGAACCCAGTGAAGAAGATCTGAAGATCTTGGATGGAATTTATCGTCAGGAAATCAAAGCTGGAGGGACGGCTCCGGATGCATTTGTCAATGTGGCCACCGTGCTGCTGAACCTTCACGAAACCATCAGTCGTTGATCTCATGAGTGACTCTTCATTAATCCCTGTTCAAGACGCCCTTTCGAGACGCGCTTTTCTTTCTGGTTCAGGCTTGGGGCTGGGAGCCATGGCCTTGAACATGATGGCAAATCCAGCAGGGGCCACCGCCGCAAGGCCGCATTTTGCACCCAAGGCCAAGAGTATCATTGTCATTCATATGGTGGGGGCTCCATCCCAGTTGGATCTTTTCGACTACAAGCCAGAGCTTCAGAAGTTTGACCGCAAACTGGCTCCCAAGGAATTTATTGAAGGGAAGCGATTTGCCTTCCTGAGAGGGCATCCAAAGTTGATGGGGACGCCGTATGAATTCCGTAAACATGGACAGGGTGGGGCTTACCTTTCGGAGCTCTTGCCAAACATTGGATCGGTGTCTGACGAGATCTGCTATGTGAAGAGCCTGCACACGACTGAGTTTAATCACGGTCCGGCACAGATGTTATTTCACTGCGGTGTGAACCGACGCGGGAATCCCAGCATGGGCTCGTGGGTGAATTACGGATTGGGCAGTCCGAACCAGAATCTGCCAGGCTATGTTGTCTTTGTTTCAGGAAGTCTTGCAGGCGGAGGGAATTCGCTTTGGGGGAATGGCTTTCTTCCAAGTGTCTATCAGGGTGTGGAGTTTAGGAGTGAGGGAGATCCAGTTCTCTATCTGAGCAATCCCTCAAGCGTGGACCCGAAGCGGCGTCGCCGGATCCTGAACGCGGTGCAGTCATTGAATTCCAATCGCTTTGATCAACTGGGTGATCCGGAGATTCAGACTCGTATGAGTCAGTATGAAATGGCCTTTCGGATGCAGACATCTGTACCGGAACTCATGGATGTTTCCAAAGAGCCCAAAGCAATCCGTGATCTCTATGGAGAAGGACAATTTGCAGGGCACTGCCTGTATGCGCGTCGATTGGTTGAGCGTGGTGTCAGAGTTGTGGAGTTGTTTAATCAGGGATGGGACACGCACGGTAGTATCGCCACCCGCCTGAACAAACAGTGTCAGAACGTGGATCAGCCTATTGCGGCCCTGATCAAAGATCTTAAGCAACGTGGATTACTCGATGAGACGCTGGTTGTCTGGGCTTCCGAATTTGGTAGGACGCCGATGTTGCAGGGTGATGAATCACCAGAGAAGGCAGGGCGTGATCATCACAAGGAAGCCTACACCATCTGGATGGCTGGTGGTGGAATCAAAGGCGGGACCACTGTCGGTGCCTCGGATGAGTTGGGATACAACGTCGCAGAGAATCCGATCGAGATCAGAGATGTTCATGCCACTCTGTTTCATCTCATGGGGCTGGATCATGAGCAGGTGAGCTTTCGCTACCAAGGACTCGATCAGCGACTGACCGGTGTTGAGCATGCGCGATTGATGACTGAGGCGATGGCGTGATCTGAGCATTCAAGGCGAACGCCAGAATAGGGAGAGTTTTCAGCAAGGATGGGGAAGCGGAAAGAGGTGTGCCGTGATTCATTGGAAGCGTCATGAAAGGTTTCAAACAGACCTTCAAATCAATGAAAGGACAAACCATGAATGCCGTAGCCGATCCCGTTATCAGTCGATTCGATCTCTCACAACCAGTTGCCTGCAAAGACAAACCGTTTCAAGGGATTCTGATCTATGAAGACCAGACGAGCCGGAAGGCCGCTGAGCGGGCATTTGAGCACCTGAGCCATCGTGTAGCGCCAGGAGCTCCTGCAGTGGTTGAAGAGTGGTCATGGGAAATGTTCTCCAATGAAGCCTTTCGTGAGCGGATTGAAGAAGAGCTGGATCAAGTCGGCGTCATCGTAATGGCACCGGGCAGCAGTCATAGGGCGACCATGGAAGTGAAGCTCATGATTGAAGCATGGTTGCTACACTGTGCACCGTTCAAGGAAGCCTCAGTGTGCTTGGTCTATCGCAACCACGATGCTGAGAGTGATTGGCTGCTCTTTGGGGACTACCTGAAGGACCTCTGTGCTCATAGAGATGTCTTCTATTTCGAACACGTTGTGCCGGAAACCATTGAATTGGGACTCGGTGACAGTGATGAGAGCAAGAAGCTCTGGAGACAATAGAAAGGAACGAATCATGATTCTACATGCAGGGGAAAAGGTACACATCATCCATCGGCGCCTGTTTCAAGGCGAGGCCCGTCGGCACATGGTGGGCGTGGTGGATGCGTATGAGAATGGAATGGCCCGGATTGTGGGATATGTCTTCACGGTGGATAAATCCTCATTCTCATATACAAAGCACGATGACAAACGCACGCGGATCGTGGCCATGTCTTCAGGTGACCTCTTCGTGAACGTTTTGCCTCCAGAAGTGGACATCGACAAAGTGCACTATGAGCAACAGAGCAAGACCACAAGGGTGACGGATGGCTCTGGATGGCATCTGGAGTTGAGCGAGTTTGCGTGGACTTGAGGGGCTTCGGAAATGGCCTTCAATCAACGGCTTGCGTCATTCTGAAAGGGTGCGAAAAACTCTTATTGAAATCCGGTCCTGAACTTTTGTTTCAAAAAGGTTGGACAGGGGATTTTGTTTTGTTGAAAAAAGGCACATGAATTCAGGAAGCGATGCCGCTGCCACACAGCAGGCCTTCTTCAAACGTATGGACGGGATCCAGCAGGTAAAGCTGCTGTTTGATCACCTGCCGGGTCTACATTTCTTCATCAAGGATGAGAAGAGCCGTATGATTACCTCCAGTAAAGAGATCATGGAGCGCCTGGGGGTTGATGATGAGGAGAAGATTGTAGGGAAGACGGATTATGACTTTTTCCCTCAGGAAATTGCGGACAACTTCGTCAGGGATGATGTTCAGGTGTTGAAAACTGGTCAGCCTCTGATCAATAGAGTGGAGATCTGGTATAACGAGCAACGTGTGTTGGATTGGTTCGTGACCACCAAGCTTCCGATACGTGATCCAGAAGGGAATGTGATCGGAATCATGGGAACCACTCAGACCTATGAGGGCAAGCGCCGCGCCTTGCTTCCGTTCTCAAGTGTGGGTAAGGCAGTGGAGTTGATCCGCACGGACCTTCATCGCAATATCTCTGCTCAGGAAATGGCTCGAACCGCGGGGCTTTCAGTAAGGCAGTTGTCGCGGAAGTTTCGTGAAGTGTTTGGAATGTCGCCTCACGAATTCGCCCTTCGCACACGGATTCAGGGAGCCTGCGATGAACTCGCTCGAACCGAAAAACCCATCATTCAGATCGCTCTCGATTTTGGTTTCTGTGATCAAAGCGCCTTTACGGTGCAATTCAGAAAGTTCACCGGAGTCACCCCAAGAATGTTCCGAGAGCGCTACCGTCCTCTCAGGGTAGGGATGTAAGGGGCTTCCAGCTCCCGGGGTAAGCTGTTTGGCGAATCAAGGGGCCTTGATTGCAAAGTTGTCGTAGTGGACCTCGCGATTGACGGTGGTGATGTTCATGTTGGACTTGGTCTTATGTCCGATACCTTCTGATGTAAGGCTTCCTGCCTTCTTTCCATCAATAAAGGCCGTGATGGTGTTACCCTCGATTCTGATTCTGAGATCATGCCACTTTGTTGGATCGATCTTGAACTTGTTTACGGACGTCTTCTCTTTGATCAACTTCAGCGTGGCTTCATCGAGCTTGATGCCTGCCTTTCGTTTGTCGCGGATGTCTTTACGGAACTGGCCTGTCTTGCCGTCGTAGAGTGTGATTCCTTGGTCTGAAACAGCCGCATGGCAGATGTGTCCGGCATGGGAACCTTTGTAGTCCAGATCGCGGAACATGATGCTGAAGCGCTTGGAGCCGGCGAACTTGAAGGAGACGGAGACTTCGAGATCTGATTGAGGTGAAAGCTTGATGGTGTTGACCGACGGGTGATCTGCTGTCTTAGGTGTGATGCCAACGAGTATTCCGTTTCTTACAAGGGATTTGCTCTTCCATGAGCCCCAATCTTTCTTCAATTCCGGTCCGGAAAAGTCGTCTTCAAAAAGGACAGTCTTGAATTCCTTGGGAGCGGCCTGTGTTGAAAAGGTGAAGAGGCAGCTGAGTAAGGCTGTGAGCAGAGATATGAAAGGAGGTTTCATGAAGGGAATGGGAAAGGGGGCTTATTTCTTCTTCTTCTTGTAGTCGAAATTGAAATTTGGAATGGGGCTGCGAGTGCGTGCTTCCTGGAAGAGTTGCGTGGCACGTTTCACAAGATCAGGTCGGTCTGATGCAAGGTTGTCTGATTCATCGAGGTCATTGGAGAGATCATAGACTTCGATGGGCTTGGGCTTCTTCATGAGATCATTCTGCACGAACTTGTAGTTGCCCATGCGAATCGCGCGCCGACCACCTTTCTCAAAGAATTCCCAGTAGAGGTAGTCATGCTGTTGCTGTCCTTTCCGACCAAGTAATGTGGGGGCGAAACTAATGCCGTCGATTCCCTCTGGCGCTGATGTGCCGGCGAGTTCACAGACGGTGGGCATGAAGTCCCAGAAGGCTCCGATGTGAGAATTGACGCTGCCTTCCTTGACCTTGCCGGGCCAGCGGACAATGAAAGGTGTCCGGATGCCACCTTCATACATGTCTCGTTTCTCGCCGCGGAGTGGACCTGAAGAATTGAAATCATTCTCACTGTGGCCACCAGCGGATTGGGCGCCGTTGTCCGAGGCGAACATGACCACGGTGTTCTTATCCAGTCCCTGCTTTTTGAGATGCTTCAGAAGTTGACCAACCTCCCAATCGAGTCGGCCGACCATGCCGGCAAAGACGGCATTGGGTTCGTGAGTGCCGCGGTAGTGCCCTTGTTTAACAATACGTTCAGGACCGACCTTGCCTCGATATTTCGAGGTCCATTCTTCTGGAGCGTAGAGTGATGCATGAGGGATCAGCGATGAGTAGACCATGAGGAAGGGTTTGTCCTTGGAGTTGCTGATCCATGATGTGGCTTCCTTGAGCATCAGGTCGTGAATGTATTGATCGCCTTCGTGCTCCCTGTTGTTGGGGAATTCGATGGTTTCGCCGTTTCGATACATCACTGGTGGAAAGTAGTGATGGGCTTGTATGTGGCTGAGCACGCCGAAGAAATGATTCCAACCTTTGTCGTTTGGCTGGCTTGTGTCGTCGGTCATGTTTCCGATTGTGCATGCCTTTCCTATCATGGCCGTTTGATATCCGGCGTCTTGGGCAAGTTTTCCAACCGTGATATCCAGTGGGTCAGGGCGGAGTCTGTGCGCTCCGTTTCCTCTGAGATAGGTATGACCGGTGTGGAGTCCGGTCATCAGTGTTGAGCGCGACGGGGCGCAGACGGTGGCGCCTGAATAGAAGTCTGTGAATCGCATGCCTTCCTTGGTCATCTTGTCGAGATGCGGAGTCTTGATCTGATTTTGTCCGTAGCAGCCCAGATCGCCGTAGCCGAGGTCATCAGCGAGTATGAAAATGATATTGGGGCGCAAGGGCTTTTCCGCGCCATGGGTCGTCAATACGGCACAGGCCAGAAGACTGACTGTCAGAAAACGAGAGAACATGGCGTGAGTCTGCCGTTGGACCGGGCGGGGGGCAATCTTCGGTTGGTGCAGGACAATGACGCGCTGGACCATTTGTGTTTGCTTGTGCGACGCTGCCTTTGCGCCTGACGCGTCAGATCCTATGAATCCCAATCCATTACCTGGTCCTTCGCTCTATATCCGTCTGGGTGGGCAGAAGGGCATTCTGAAGTTCATCAAGCCGTTCTATATGGACATCCGGCAACACGAGGTTCTGGGGCCGATCTTCAATGCACAGATAGAGGACTGGGATGCTCATTTGGAAAAGATCGCCGAGTTCTGGTCGCTACAGACAGGAGGCACTTCCTTGTATCGTGGTGGCTTTGCCGGAGCTCATCTCAAGCTGGATCTGGAGCAGGAGATGTTCGATATGTGGCTCGAGCTTTGGGACTTCAATTGTGAAAGGCAGCTGGAGCCCGAACTCGGTAAGGCAATGAGTGCAATCGCCCACGAAATGGCACGAAGGTTGAAGCGTGTGATTGCGATGAAGGATGAGGACTGAGCCTGCCTATTTTGACTCGTTGGGTTTCGAATCACCAGGCTCACCCAAGGCCACGGGTGTTTCCAATGCGGTTGGCGCGACCAGTGAAATCAGCGTTTGTCCAGGTTTTGGAGTCGATGTCTGATCAGTGGTGAAAACCTGAATCTTCTGATCTTCGGTGATCAACATGAGAGGCAAGGCATGAACCCCATAGTGCTTTTCGAAATCGGCAAAGGTGAATTTCTCGGTCAGCGGGGTCTTCTTGATTACTGAGCCTGCAGCCAGTCGATTGGCCAGATCGAAAGAGGTCACACCTTCCTTGAACAAGCGGCGTCCTTCGATATCCAGAGTAACCTGGTTTCTCGGTTTTTCCTGATCGTTCGTGGTAGCACTTTGGTAGCACTCCGCGTTGCCGAAGAATTCCCTGTAGTGATGGAGCGATAGTGTGTTGACCTCGTGGTTTGGAGTCAGCGCGAAGATTTTTCCGATGCCTCCCAAGTCCAGATCGTGTCTTACCTGTTCAGAAAGGATGTTGCCAAACACGACGGGCAGATTGTGTTGGCGGCACTGCTGAAAGTTTTCCCTGTTTGTATCAACCAAGGTGACACGGAATCCAAGCTCAGTGACGACTTCTGCCAGCCGCCGCGCAAACAGCCCGGCTCCGACGATTAGGACGCCCTGTGGATTGGGTTGTGAAAGCTTGAGACCTTTGGCCACAGCAGATGCGGTGGATCCGTAGAGCGCCACCGTGAATACAATCACCAGGAAGGTGACAGGCACGAGCTGCTCCGCCTGTTCGTATCCGGCATCGATCAGTCTCAAAGAGAACAGGGATGCAACGGCGGCTGCGACGATACCTCTCGGTGCCATCCATGAGAGAAATGCTTTTTTACGCCAACCAAGATTGAGTCCAGCTGCGGATGCCATGACGGACAACGGGCGGACCACCACCACGAGAATGGCAAGGAAGATGGCGCAGTCTATGAAGTTCAGTGCATCGAACTGCTCCAGTTTCAATCGGGCAGAGAGAATGATGAACAAGCCTGAGATCAGAAGGACGCGAAGATTCTCTTTGAACTCAACGATGTGATGCACCTTCAGATCTGAACGGTTTGCCAGAATGATTCCCATCACCGTGGTGGCTAGAAGTCCTGACTCGTGAGCAAGCTGATTGGATGCTGTAAAACACGCGACGACCATCATCAGCGACACGGCGTTTTGTAAGAAATCAGGAACCAAATACCGGCGAAACATGAAGATCATGATCCGGGCCCCGATTGCTCCGATGACGCCTCCTGCGATGACGGACTTTACGAAACCGACGATGGCTGAGCCTGCTCCGGCAGATTCCTTTGCCACAATTGCCTCAAAGACCAACACAGCGAGAAAGGCACCCACTGGATCGATCAGGATGCCTTCCCATTTCAACGTGGACCTGACATCGCGCTCAGGCTGGACGTGCCGGAGAAGGGGCATGATCACCGTGGGCCCGGTGACAACAAGGATGGCACCAAGCAGCGTCGAGAGGGACCATGGCCAATCGAGTGCGTAGTGCGCAGCCACAGTGCAAAGCCCCCATGAGGCCAGCGCTCCGATACTGATCAGGTTCCTAACCAGTTTTCCGACCTCTCTCCATTCGCTGAGTTTCAGCGTTAGACCGCCTTCAAAAAGGATCAGTGCTACGGAGATGGAAACAAGCGGCATAAGCAAGTCTCCCAAAAGTGCATCAGGCTCCACCCATCCCAGCATCGGTCCGGCGAGAAAACCGCTCGTAAGGAGAAGTAAAATGGAAGGAATGCGAAGGCGCCAAGCCAACCACTGGGCTCCAATTCCCAGAACGAGAATCAGTGTTACACTAAGATCTACGTATTCGCCCATGACGTCATGGTCGTGGAAAGCCTTGCGTTAGTGCAATCTGTAAAGGGCGTGGCACAAAGAAAAGCCCCGGTGGTGACTGCCATTACCACCGGGGCTTCATGCCTGTCCGAGCCTGCCAACCCGGATGGGAAAAGGATAAGGATGCCTCGATTAGAGCTGTCCGAAGAAATTGAATAGCCCGTAGATGAAGGCGGCTTGAAATCCGACGAAGGCGGCAAAGCTTCCCCACATCAACATCCACTGTTTAAGATCATTCCACGCTGTTTTCATACTTATCTTTTTAGCAACCCGCGTGCCGGAATTTTGCATTTTTTCAAGTGTCCTGTTCTTGGTGGTTAGTTTGCGGAAGAGACTGTCTTAAATATCTTTAATGTGCTTAATACCAATGGGTTGAAAGAGTTTATCCAAAAATGTAACACCTGATTTAGAACGAGACACAAGGGGTGGTAAGCGGGGAGCATGTGGGCCTGATTCTGATTTTAACTTCTGAGAAAATGAGAATTGGTGACGCCTTGTAGCGTAGGTATGCCAACCGTTTTTCTCTCAAGATTGTAAATTGGGCTTAATCAGGCTGTTTGGCCCCTTCTTGACAATCAGGGAGCATGGCTTCAGAAAGATCCCAGTATCCATGAAGAATCAGCCCATTAGTCGTCGTACGCTCCTTAGAGGACTCGGAACTGTAGCCATTGGTTTACCTTTTCTTGAAGAAATGATGCCCGCAGCCCGCGCTGCTCAGGCCAAAGTGCCGGTCCGGGCTTTCAATGTCTTCTTTGGGTTGGGAATCCCTTCGCCTCTTCAGAATGAAGGATTTGATGACGTGCTGGAGCCGCTGAAACCGCTCTCGGACAAATTGATGATCATGCGCAACGTGGATCAGGTGCGTTGCGATGAGTCAGGAATCAATGCCCACTTTGATGGTGCATCCGGTGCCTTTACAGCCACACCTCCAAATGGAGAAGCCAAAGCAGGGGGCGCATCGATCGATCAGCTGATTCGTCATGCACACTACGCAGATGGACTGCCACCAGGGATGGTACCTTCGCTTGTTGCGGGTACATTTTTTCGACGTAGTCGTGTCAGTCGCTATGTCCATTCCTACAATCTCGATGGAACCGTGGCTGGGACCATTCAGGAGAAACCTCGTGATTTGTTCGAACGTGTCTTTGGGCGCATCCCCACCTCAAGTGACAGTGATCCACGCAAACAGCATCTCAAGCGCAGTGTCTTGGACACGGTGATGGAGCAATACCATTTCTACACAGGTGCTCACTCGCCGTTGGGTTCTGCATCAAAGGGGAGAATCAAAGACCACTTGGATCGTATTCGTGAATTTGAGCAACGTGCCTATAGCATGCCGGGCAAACTGGAAGGTGCTCCTGAAATGCCACCACGATCAAAGGTCGCCCATGGAGGAAAGGCCGACCCCGGAGGTGAGGGTATTGATATGGAACTGCAGACACTCACGCGTGAGTGGCGATTGATGGCGGATCTGTATGCATCTGCCATTCAAATGGATCGTGCCCGCTTCGGTGCCATCACGTTTCTTGCGGCGGGTGAGCGGTTGAGAGTGACAGGCAAATACGAATACGGTGGCCGCACGGTGTTTGAGTTTGACGATCCTAAGCAACTCAATGCTGGTGGCTCCAAAGGCTGTAGCCATGAGTGGTGGCACAAGTTCGGTGAGAAAAAATCCAACAAACAATTGCGCGCTCATGCTCACATGAAGATGAGAGAGGTCGCTTATTTCCTGAGTCGTTTGGATGGAGCGGATTCAAAGGAATCGAATGGAAAAAGCATTCTCGAGAACAGTCTCTTTACCGTGTCTACAGAGTCGGGCGATGGGCGTCACTCAGATGTGAAACGCGAACTCTCAGGAGTCTTCCACGCTGTCACTGGGGCCAACGGTCGCGTCAAGACGGGGCAGATCATGGATGTCGGCGCAGAGGGAATCGATGTCTACAACACCATCCTTCGAGGGATGGATGTGAAGCACAAGCTTGGGCCTGCTAAGCGCGAAGTGCAGTTGGTGGACAAGATTCTCGCCTGACCCGAGCTACTCTTTCTTGAATTCAAAGTAGTCGATATCCCCGATGCTCTTGGAGTCACCCTCCTTGTCCATCGATACCTTGATTCTATGAGTCCCCTTTTTCAGTTTCACTCCCTTGTGGGTGATCACCTTCAGCTGTTGCCATGAACCGGTATCCGGGACGTGGATGGGGCCGGTGATGTCCTTCCCGTTTATCTCCATGTGAAAGTGGCCACCCTTTTTGTTGGAAGCTACCGGCATGGTGATTGAATAGCTTCCTGCTTCCTCCACCTTCACAGTGTAAATCAACCACTCGCCCGCTTTGGTCCACCCGAGACCGTGACCGTTGGATGCATCGGATCGTTTCTCGATATCCACCTGAGTGACTTCCCTGTAGTGCTCTCCTTTGTTTGTCTCGTCGATGTCGTGATAGGCGACTCCGGCAGGTCCCTTGTCCCAATGCTCCGCTTCGATCTTGCCTGGGATGGAATGAGGCTTTCCATGAAAGGGCTTGGAGTCAGCTGCATGAATCGTCAGTGCGGCAGTTCCGATTCCAAGAAACATTACCAAAGATTTCATCGAGGAGGTCATGTGAAGAAGTTCAACAAAGGGAGGAAAGAGGTCAAGGAAGGTTGCGAATGTTGGTTCGACTGTAGAAGGAAGTGATTGATTGTCAGGGGCGATATGTTGTTGGGTGAAGCATGTTTCTCATGAAAGCCTTACGGTTCCTCATATGCCTCTGGATCATGCTTGTGTCCGGTAACGCCTTTTCGGAACGAATTGAGATTACCGGAGAGCGGTTTCATCTAGGAGTGGAAGGTTTTCCCGAGTGGACGCATTTCAAAGACAGCAAACCTCAAGGCCGCCAATTGGATCTGAACTTTAAGGCGAAAGCCAACACCCGCGAATCGACGCTGTTCATCTGGCAGGATGATGTGAAATACGCATGGACTGTTCGTCTGAATGGCAAGTCATTGGGGCGACTGATCAATCAGGAGGTGAAGCTCATTTCCCATTTCTCAGTTCCTGTAGGCCTCCTTAGAGATGGTGAGAATCAACTTTCGATCATTCCACCCAAGAACACGGACGACATCGTTGTCGGGCAGATGATTCTGGATGAGCGACCGTTCTCAGAAATCGCTGGAGAGTCATGGGTAAGTGTGGACGTGATTGAAACCGGCAAAGGGTCTGTTCCATGTCGAATCACCATTGCAGATGAAGAAGGCGCCTTGGTTCCGGTCTACACAAAACCTGAATCAACGTTGCCAACCGGACGAGGAATTCTACCTGTGAAGTCAGAGCAGAAACTGGCTGTGCGCACAGGCGTGGTTTATACACCTGATGGGAAAGCACGAATCGGTCTGAGGCCTGGTAAATACACCATCTATGCCGGACGGGGATTTGAGTATTCTGTTGCTACAAATCACATCGATGTTGCGACCGGAGAAACGACTCGTCTCAACATGGAATTGGAACGTGTCATCGATACCACGGGATGGGTCGCCACGGACTGCCACATTCACAACCTGACCTATAGCGGACACGGAAGCGCCACCATTGATGAAGGCATGGTGACCATTGCGGGGGAAGGGATCGAACTTGCTGTGGCCACCGATCACAATCATCACACGGACTATCGTGAATCGATGCAGCAGATGAAGGTCAGTCGTTATTTTACTTCGGTTATTGGCAATGAAGTGACGACCAAAGCAGGGCATTTTAACGCCTTTCCCATTCGGCCCAAGAGTCTCTTCCCCGATCACAAGTTGACTGACTGGCATGCCCTGATGCGTTCCATCCGGGAGCGCACGGGAGCAAAGACAATCGTCCTCAATCATCCCAGAGATTCGCACAGCGGGTTTACTCCTTTGGGAAAAGATAACTTCAGGCAGCTCTCAGGGGAGAGTCTCCGTGGTGAGTTCCGATTTGACGCTATGGAAGTTGTCACCTCAGCTGCGTTGCAGTCCGATCCCATGCTGCTCATCAGAGATTGGTTCGGAATGTTGAACCGAGGCTATGGTATCACTGCAGTCGGTTCCAGTGACACGCACTATGTGAATCGGATGATCCTCGGTCAGGGACGTTCCTACGTGAAAGTGGATGATTCAAACGTTGCATCCATTGACGTCGCTCAGGCAACGAAGAGCCTGAATCAAGGGCGGGTCATGGTGAGTATGGGGATGCTTGTTGATCTAAGAATCAATGGCGCGCACCAGATCGGAGATACGGTTTCGTTCAACGGTGATCTTGATCTTCAGATCGATATCCAGTTGCCCAAATGGGCCAGGCAATCAGCTGATAGCCCCATCGATATCAAGGTCTTCGCAAATGGAGCTGAGATGATCTCCATGCAAATGGTCCCAACCACTGAAACGAAGATTCAAATCAGCAAGACGCTGCCGGGAGGGAAGCTTCCAGATCAGGACTGTTGGATTTCTTGTGTTGCTACAGCACCGGGAGTGATCGCTCCTTATTGGGCCATCCCCAGACCATATCAAGTCAGCGACAAGACATGGCGGCCAAAGATCATCGGTCTGACCAATCCAATCTACATCGACCGAGACAAGGACGGTGAATACCAATCCCCGAAAGAGGTGGCCGAGACCTTGATCAACCGACATGGCCTAGACTTCAGGAAACTATTCCGATCCTTAACCAAGAGCGACCAAGCTACCGCCATCCAACTAGCAAGTTTGCTGATTGAGAAAGGCGTCGATCTCGATTCTCCATCAGTAAGGGAGGCGATGGTTGTTTCAACCCAGGAAACACAAAACGGCTTCTCCAAATACCGGGCAATGTTGAAATCCCAGCCTTCGGATCACCAATAAGCGAGAAGGCTTGGAAAACATCTCCTGAGTCATGGATGGATACAGCGTTTGTCGAGGGAGATGATGAGAAATTTTGCGAATTTTCAAATGATGGCAGAGGAGAAGTTGAATGCTTCAGATTTCGCTTTCGGGTGTCCTTGGGATGATTACGATGTCGGGGCACTTCCCTTTTCTTCGATTGAGCGATGAATACTTATTCTACAATGAAGCGAGTTGGCTTGTTGGTGATTGGTATGTTGGCGTTGAATAGCAACGCAGCAGACCACTGGAACCAATTTCGCGGTCCGAACGGGGCAGGGAGTGGATCAGGGTTTTCGCCACCGGTGGAATTGGCTGAAAGCAAGATTGCGTGGAATGTGAATGTGCCGGAAGGGATGGCATCACCGGTCATTTGGGAGAATCAATTGTACGTCGTAGGATTGGAGGAAGGGCGCTTCAAGACGGTCGCTCTTTCTTCAGGTAAAGGGGCTCTATTGTGGGAACTGAAACTTCCAGAAGTGACGCTTGGTAAAGTGCATCGAGCCGGACATCAGGTGGCATCAACACCCTGTGCAGATGAAAAGGGCATCTACGTATACTTTGGTCCGTTTGGAATGGTGAGTTACGATCACAGTGGAAAGGAACGTTGGAGGAAACGCCTGCCACTCCCCAAGAGCATGTATGGCATGTCCACTTCACCGATTGTCCGGGATGGTAGAGTCTATCTTGTTTTGGATGATGACACGAATTTGGAAGGAAGCCGCTTGAGTCGATCGCGCGTGATATGTCTGAATGCCGGAACAGGGGAGATGATTTGGGAAACGGCCAGGCCATATAACCGAAGCGGTTGGTCCACGCCTGTCATTTGGGATGCTGCAGAGAAAAGCGAACTCATCGTTTTGGGTAACGGTCGTGCTTATGGATACGATTTGAAGTCGGGTGAAGAGCGTTGGTATGTGAACGGATTTTCCCGTGAAACCATTGCTGTTCCTGTGATTGGAGATGGGCGCGTTTACCTGTCTGTTTCGCGGCAGGGAGGTTGGGGCGAAGAGGAGATCGATCCCGTGCCGTTTTGGATATCCGTTCTACCGTTTGATCAGGACGGGGACGGACGAATTGGAAAGAACGAGATTGGAAAGGACTTTACCGTTCCGTTCAGACCTGAGTTGCCGATTGGGCATCCGGGATTTGGATTCCCTTTGCCTGATGACCCGGCCAAGCGCAAGGAGCGGCAATTGAAACTCTTTCAATGGCGCGACAAGAATGGCGACGGCTTCTGGACTCGCGAAGAGTTTATCTCGGACATGCAGGTGGGTAGGGGGCGTCCCAATCTATCTGCAGTGAAGCCTGGCGGATTGGGAGATGTTACCGAGACGCATGTGGACTGGACGTTGAGAAGTGGGATTCCGGAGATTCCGTCACCGTTGTTCTATGAAGGACATCTCTATCTGCTTCGGGCTGGAGGATTGCTGACCTGTGTGGACGCTGATTCAGGAAAGGTGATTTACAAGGAACGACTTGATGCGCCGGGCCACTACAGCGCGTCTCCTGTCGCCGCGGGAGGGCGACTCTATCTCACTTCATCAACAGGAGTTGTGACGGTTGTGAAAGCAGGAAAGGAATTTGAGAAAGTTCATCAGATGGATCTCGCTACCGAGATCAATGCCACCCCAGCCATGGACGGAGATTCATTCTATGTTCGTACCAAGACTGGACTCACGGCGTTTCGTTAACAGGGGTGGTTATTTCGATTGAATTCAGTTTACTGCTGATCCATGCATCAGCGGCTTCTCTTTTTCTGAATGTCATCGTTTCGAAACCTGCTTTTTCAATCTCCATGTAAGTTTCCCACATTCGGGATATGCCGAAGATGAAGTCATCCTTTCCTACAACGGCAACAACAATATTGGGATTCGTTCGTGATGCCTCTGTATCCAGATTCACCATTCTGTCAAAATCCTGTTTGGGACAATCAAAGGTTTCGGCATTTTCGAAATACCAGATCTGGTATTTTTGCTTCGGAAGGTTTTCGCTGGAATAGCATTTCTTGAGAGCATCACAGATTTCTTGTCCTGTGACATTGCCAGTTCCGGTCATCTCAACACCGATTCCTGTCCCTTCGGGTAGGTAATTAATTTCAATTGGCATGTCGCGTTCTTAGATTGTTGCTTCGGAATGCTGCCGCCTGACAGTGGCCTCGAAAAGAGGAGCTCAGGAATCCACATTAGCAGTGGCTTGGCGGCGACGTGTTGGGTAAGAGGTAATTGCTCACCCTTCAAGGAAGGTTCCCGTGAAGTCGAAGGGGAGGATAGATTGCGAAAGAATTCTAACCAAGCTGAAACAGCTTGGGGAAGATTGAGGAAATCTCAATTGGCGGAGGCTTGAGGGATGTTACTGATCACGGACGATTTTCGTAGCGAGAGTTGCGATATACATCGCGGAGAATTTGTTTAAAGGCGTCGATTTCTCGTCCCAGTCATCCTCATAGAGTCCACAGAGTGTCAGGCCTGCTTCGAGTTGACCGCCAATTTGATCCTCCAATGTGTGCCCGAACTCATAGGGCCATTCCTCCCTTTCGATTCGATCCAGCTTCTCTTTGGAAAGACTCTTAAGGTCAGAGTAAGGCAGGGGATACTGAACCTTTAGAATGCCGGTGCTTTCCGCTTCTTCGTGATCAAACAGGAAATAGGCAGGATTGAAGAACCCAGAGAGCAAACGACCATCCTTTCTCAATACTCGATGGCATTCCTTCCAGACCGGGCGGATGTCCTCGGCGAACACATTGGAAACTGGATGGAAGATCAGATCAAAACTCTCATCTTGAAAAGCCGACAGATCGGCCATGTCACCTTGAACTGTCTTCAAGTCCAAGCCGTCACGATCCGCCACCAGTCGGTCCTTCGCTAGTTGTTCATCTGAGTTGTCGTAACTGACAACCCGAGCGCCCGCCGCTGCCAAGACGGGAGCCTGCTGTCCTCCACCTGAGGCCAGACAAAGCACGTCCTTTCCATCTAACTCATCGAACCAATCTTTTGGAACGTTCTTGTTTGGCGTGAGGATGACTCCCCATTCGCCGGTCCTTGCCGCATTGATGGTTTTCGAATCGACAGGCTGACACCAACGGCTATCCGAGTTCGATTGCTTGTTCCATGCGTGGCGATTGTAAGCGACGGTGTTCATAGTGGCTCAATTGAAGTTGGTTGACCGTATCTGGGTAGGGGTGGTTTGTGGTAGGAATGATTACCAAAAAAGACTCTCTCCTGTGACACTGAAAAGGTAATTCAATCCGGTAAATCTTGTAGATCTTGTCAACTGATCGGGTCTGGTATGGGAATGGGAACATTGGTCGAGGCCTGTAGGGCTGAAAGTTTAAATAGCCCAAGGTGTAGGCGCACGCGCCAAGCCTTGGGATTGATGTGGAAGCAGGGGAAAGCCGCGTAGCTGTGGCACAGAAGGGTGTAAGAAAAACCGACCGGTGTCACCGCGATGCGGCTTTCGGATATGTTGCGATGTATCCCAGGCCTCGGCGGTAAAGACCTCCTCAACCTGGGCTATTGCAAGCTGTCAGCCCTACGGGCCTCTAGGGCCGATAGTTCGAATAGCCCAAGATCAGAAACTCTTCTTCCATAGAGCCCAGCGGGCTCAACGCATGTAGCCTCGGATGGAATCCGAGGAAGTATTCAAACAAAAAGAAAATGCCCTGAGGGGGCATACGACCACTTCAAAATCTGTCACCACCGCCTCGGCGGAACAGGCGCGGGGAACACGGAGAAGGAAAAGAGGACAAGACTTTGGATCGAAGAGCTGCAACATTACAGAACTGTAATCGAACTTGTGTGGATTCCGCAATCCGACTTCGACAACCTGCTTCGAGTTAATTGATTCAGACATGAAAACGATCATCACAACTCTCGTCGCAGTCTCTCTGTTGTTCACAGCCCCGACCTCTCGATCTGAGGCGGACGATCAGACTGATCGACAGAAGAAGCAAACGCAGGGTGGTGGCGACGAAAAGAAAGAGGGGAAACGAAAAGGCCAAAGAAAGGGGCAAGGCGGAGTAAGGGGGAAGGGCACAAACGGTCGATCCAAGCCCGTCAACTCGACTGATGAGTATGCGCCCACGCGCCGGACCAAGAACGAGATGGATGCTCTGGCATCGAAGGGATTTACCTGGTTGACCGGTTCACCTGCCGATAACGACGTCAGCGCCGTCGGCAAGAGTGCTCAGAGTTTTGGTTTTGTCAGTCTGCGTTACTCAAGTGCTCGGGCCGCCAGCCGTGGTGGGGTGGCCAATGCCTTCTACGCAATTCTTAATCCTGAGCAGCGCGGGTCCATGCTCGATCTGGTGCGCGAACAGCAAGACTCTCACGACGCGTATGCCGAGGCTCGGAAAAAGGTGATGCGAGAGCTGGAAACGATTCTCTATACCGGCCGGGAACTCGACGATGAGTATATCCTTCAATTGGGTTCCGCCTACGGACGGCATGACACGGAAGTGACCATTTATCAGGCCCGTGCCTTTGGTAATATCGCAGCCTCGCTTACGACGGAGCAACAAAGCGCACTGCGCGATCTTCGGAAACGGGTCATCGCTGGTGAATCCATTGACAATAAGGGAGGCGGAGAAGGCAACCAAAGACGTCGTGGACCACAGGCCGGTTCCATCAACGCCGACACGCGTCGCCTGCCCAAGGCAGAGCGCAATGAACTCGTCAACGTTTGTGGCAAAGGCTTCACCTGGTTGACCGGCACACCCAAGGACAACGAATCGCTTCCGTTGGGCAAGCCAGGCATGTTCTTCGGGTTCATCAGTCTCCGCCAAGGCAGTGGACAATCCGCCTCACGTGGTGGCATCGCCCGAGAGTTCGTATCGGCGCTGAATCAGCAACAGCAGAAGATCCTGAACGACACCGTTTCCATCCAGCACCCGGTCGTTGACGCCTATCTCGCCAAACGCATTGCCTTCTTACGGCACTTGGAACGGTTCCTATCCGGAACCGACGTCGACGAACCACTCCTCATGAAGCAGGGCATCGAACTCGGCCAGCTCGACGTAAAGGTCGGCATCATTCAAGCCCGCGCCTACGCCGCCATCCGCGATTCCCTTGATGAGAAACAAATGAGCTCACTGATGGATCTACGCGCGCGAAACAGCATCGATTCGGCAAGCCTCGACCAGTTGACCACTGTAGAGCGAGGAGAACGCCTCGCCTTCCTCTGCACCTCCTGCCATTCACGTAATCCCGGAGAGATTAAGGCCGGACCATCGTTGCACGGAATCTTGGGACGACAGGCTGCGAGTCAAAATCCCTATCCCTATTCGACTGCGCTGCAAAAAGCCGGAGCCAATGGCCTCACATGGAATACTGAAAATCTGGAAAGGTTCCTTGCCGCACCCAAGTCGATGATTCCCGGAACCACCATGACCTTTAAAGGCTTCCTCCACGACGAGGACCGCAAGGCAGTGATCGAGTTCATTCAATCTGCCTACCGCTAGATCTTGTAGATCCTGTCAACTGATCGGATCTGGTATGGGAATGGGAACATTGGTCGAGGCCTGTAGGGCCGAAAGTTCAAATAGCCCAAGGTGTAGGCGCACGCGCCAAGCCTTGGGACTGATGTGGAAGCAGGGGAAAGCCGCGTAGCTGTTGCACAGAAGGGCGTAAGAAAAACCAACGGTGTCACCGCGATGCGGCTTTCGGATATGTTGCGATGTATCCCAGGCCTCGGCGGTAAAGACCTCCTCAACCTAGGCTATTGCAAGCTGTCAGCCCTGCGGGCCTATTGGGCCGATAGTTCAAATAGCCCAAAATCAGAGACCCTTCTCCTGAGCCCAGCGGGCTCAACGCATGTAGCCTCGGATGGAATCCGAGGAACCAGACAAACCAAAAGAAATTGCCCCAGAGGGGCACACGACCAATGTAGAGGCGCGTCTATGACTGCCTCACTTCAGTACCGATGGAATGCCCACGGAACTGCCTAATGGGAAACACCTAAACCGAAAGACGCTGATAGGGGGAGGGCCCAAGGAACTCACTGAAAAACACAGAAGAAGGGAATTCGATCCAGTCAACTGATTGGAGCGAAGTCGGCAGCTAGTCACTTCCTGCGACCCGATTCTGCCCGTTTTTGATCTGGCGTTGGAGTAGTGTCTTGGTCTCCATCATCTTCTCGGGTAAACGCCCGAATGCCGATTCAAGTTCGGAAACGATTTCGATGATCCGTTGCTTTTGTTCGGGCCTTCCGTGATCGCGAGCATTCGCTACTGAAGAATCATACTCCTTCCTCAGTGCTTCAAGGTGCTTTTGGTTCGTCATGCACTTCTTGCAGTGGCGGGGCTGAAAATCGACCTAGGAGAAGTAATCCTCGAACCATGCTTTTTGTTCGCATGCCGTCCATGTGAACTCTTGCCCGCAACCTTCACATGTGAAATCAGCGTTGATAAACCGAAGGCGGGGGCAGACGCTGTAATTCTGTTTCTCGGGGTTACCTCGGATCGCTGTCTTGTGATCGATGTAGATCGTGCCCCAGAAGAGGCGCTCAGGCATCTTGCGAGAGTTGGTGTTACCGAAGATGTCCATGGGCTTTATTTCTTGGCAGCACCGCCTTGTTCGGCATTCTTGTTTTTAATCTCAGGGGTGCTTAAGAGTGCAGTTTGAGCTGTCCCTTTGTAATCTTTCCATGCCTCCACTTGGGGCAGAAAGTTTGGCAATCGCGGTCGCAACGGATAGAGGCGATGGAAAACACCTGTGGACGAGCCGGAGATGGGCGGCACGATCCATGACCACTCGGCCTGTACTTCGCGGCCTTGGGATTGCTCGCGCTCACAGTGGGCGAGGAATTCGCGCGAAGCTTGGTGGTGGTCCACCATGCGTACACCTTCACGGGCGAAGGAATGCAGTAAAGCTTCGTTGAGCACGAGCAGGGCACGGTCCTTCCACAGGCCGCTGTCACGCTGCAATCCGAGCCGCTCTGCCACTTCTGGCAGGAGGTTGTAGCGGTTGGCGTCGCCGAGGTTGCGGGCACCGATCTCGGTTCCCATGTACCAACCGTTGAAGGGGGCGCATGGAAAGACATCGTCGAGGGTGACCAGCAACATGTCCGAGATCGCCGGCACGGCGTGCCAACGCAATCCGAGTTGTGAAAACCAAGGATATTCGGGGTGCTCGAGCTCGACCTCCAGCACGGCATCGCGCGGTAGTTCGCGGACGATAACCCGTCCGTCCACCTCAATGACCAAAGGCAGCAAATCGAAACGTCCGGGGTCGGCCGATGGCGACCAGCCGAGCGAGCGGACTCGCTCGGTGAAGGCCACGTTTATCGGATCGCCCAACACCGAGCCGTCTGGGTGGCGGTATCCGGCGTAGCGGATCAGCTGGCTGTTCCAGATCCGAATGCTCGGATGCCCCTCATGCCACTGGGCGAAAACCGTCTGCGTTGGACTGATGCGACCGCCGTTGGTGGCTACGCGCAGGTGCCCGACACAGGCGTCGAATACCTCGTCGGCATCATTCAGCGAGCGGGCGTCGATGACTTCCAGAGAGCGCCAGTGAAGACGCCCAATACAACGCACTGATTCACGCCAAGCCAGGCGGGCGGCATCATCCAGAGTCATCCTGTTGGAATCTTCCGATATGACTTGCACCAACTCCCAAGCCTCATCAGCCCTCCAGCGACGCGCATGGTCGAAACCACCCGCGGCATAAGGGCATAGACCGTCAGACGTCGCTGCGCCGGTCGGGTCTTTATGGGAGATCGGATACATGAATCTTCAGGGATTGGCCGGCGATAAGTGAAGGATTGTATTGATAGGAGATTGCTTTGAATACTGTGGCAATCGCTTCACCGTCATTCCGTTGTCGATCAGATCTTCGAGATTTAGCATTACCCATAAATGCCATGAGAAATCTTCTTTCGGTTTGGAGTTTTGAAGAGCTTTGTTCAGGACCATTATTCCGGGTAAGTTCTCTTGTGTGAAGTTCACATTCTTGTGGTGCTCGTCTGGGATGGTGACTCTGAACGATTTCATTTTCCTTATACAACAACTCATTAATATAGCAACTTGCCCTTGTATCCTTTTATTGGCGGGGAAATAGATGAATGCTCTTACAAAGTCGGGGCCTGATCCAAGCTGACGTTTGCATGGGGGGAGCATGGTGGCGACGAGGGCTTCGCTGCTTTCAGTGCGGTCGTAACGGAAGGCGAGTAGAAGGACTTCCATGCCTTTGCGTGCATCTCGGTTATTGCTGGAAGCGATGGTATCCGCGATGAGCTGGGCTCCGGGCTGCCCGGCTTGGTGGACGAGTTGATAGGCGCGATTCAGATCGACTCTTGGCGTCTTGATCAGGTCTTCCAACTCTTCCAGCGGAGTGGCTGCTGGAAGCAGGCTGACGGAGAGCAGAAGGAGGAGAATGGACTGGAGGCGTGGTGTCATGATGGTTGGGTTTCGATCACAATGGCTGTGAGGTTGTCGCGACCGGAGCTTTCCATGGCTTCTTTGATCAGGCTTTCGGCGGGATTGATGCCGGCGAGGTAAGGGGGAGGCGTGAGGATGATTTTCTCGACGCTGGCGTCCCAGAGCCCGTCGGTGATGCCGTCGGTGCAGAGAACGAATCGATCGCCGGCTTCGAAGGGGATGGAAAGGATTTGAGGTTCTACCGGATCTGGGTGACTGCCGATGGAGCGCTCGAGCTGATGTTTGTAGGGGCTGTTCCTTGCTTCGCGTTCGTTGAGTTTGCCATCGCGGCGCATTCTGCCGACGGTGGTGTGGTCTTCGGAGAGCTGGACCATGCCACCTGCTTTGGGAAAGTGGTAGATGCGACTATCGCCTATGTGACCGAGGTGGAGTGTGTCGGCAGTGAACCAACAGACGCTGAGTGTGGCACCCATTCCGCGGCATTCATCGTATCCCCATGCTGTTTTCCGTGTCTTTTCGTGAACACGCTGTATAAAAAGAGACAGTAGTTCAGGGTGTGATGCGTGGTTGGTTCCGCGCCGTTGATGAAATTCTTGAGAAATAAGTTCAGTCAGTGTCTGGACCGATATCTTACTGGCGAGTTCCCCGGCATTGGCGCCCCCCATGCCATCACTGACGGCGAAGATGAGTTCTCTGTGAGAGGCGGGTATTTCGCCCAATCGACCTAGAAAGGCGAGTTCTTCGTGATCAAAAGCAAGGGCGAGGAAGGAGTCTTCGTTGTTCTTTCGGACGCGACCTGGGTGGGTCTTGGCTGTCCATGAAAAGGCAGGCAGAGAGGGAGTAGGGTCAGTGCTCATTCGTTGGCATCCATTTCTTCCAGATCTTTGATGGAGAGTCCTTCTCCGGTGGCGATGATGCGTGCGAACTCGAAGTCGATAACGCAAAAACGCCCTAAATGCGGGCTATATGTGATGTTTCTGGCAAAAGGGTCGCCGTGCTCGACTCCGTATTGCTCCAGTTCAGCGAAGATCGTTTTGAGGCGCTCATCGCTAATCTTGTCGACGATGGCGCCGCAATTGGTAGTCACCATGTAGAGTTCATCTGGCTCTGTGTGGATGAGCCGCGGGACGAATGAGCATGCTTGTTTTTCGAGGTATTGGAGGACCCTGACTTCGTTCTGAAAGCGGAGGTCGGCATGGGGACCGAGGAATCGTTTGTGAACCTTGCCGTCGAACCCGACGTAAACTGTGGCGCGTTTGGTGTCTTTGACTTCCTTCATCGTGGATTGGAAGGAGTTTGGCTGTGGAAAGGGAGCAGGGCAAACCCGATTCTGAGAAATGAGGTACAGAGATTGCTTTCACTTGCGCCAGTGAAGGCGAGAGGCTAAAAGCCTGCCCGACATTTCACATTCCTGTTACTCGAAAGTCCAATAATATGCCTAAATACAAGCTCGAATACATCTGGCTCGACGGCTACACGCCAGTTCCGAATCTCCGTGGCAAAACTCGTATTGCATCGGAAGAACCAAAATCTGTTGAAGACTGCCCATTGTGGGGTTTTGACGGAAGCTCGACCCAACAGGCCGAGGGCAGCAACTCAGACTGCGTCTTGAAACCTGTCGCCCTTTATCCTGATTTGGATCGTGGTGATAACTGTTTCATCGTCATGTGTGAGGTTATGAATGCAGACGGTTCTGCTCACCCTTCCAACATGCGTGCCACCATCGTTGATGATGCAGACACATGGTTTGGTCTGGAGCAGGAGTACTTCCTTTATCAGGGTGGACGTCCTCTCGGATGGCCTTCTGAAGGTTACCCAAGCCCACAGGGTGAGTACTACACAGGCGTTGGATACACCAACGTTGGTGCTGTTGCCCGTGAAATCACCGACATCCATCTCGACCTCTGTCTTGCTGCTGGAATCAACCACGAAGGTATCAATGCCGAGGTTGCCAAAGGTCAGTGGGAATATCAGGTGTTCGCCAAAGGATCCAAGAAATGCGCAGACGACATGTGGGTCGCACGTTACCTCCTCCTCCGTCTCTGTGAGCGTTATGAGATCGACGTGGAATGGCACTGTAAGCCATTCACTGGTGACTGGAATGGTTCTGGTATGCACTGCAACTTCTCCACCAAGCACCTGCGTGAAGTCGGTGGCGAGGACTACTTTAAGGCTCTGATGGATGCGTTCGAAAAGAACAAGGAAGAGCACATCGCTGCATACGGACCGGACAATCACATGCGTCTGACCGGTCTTCACGAGACTCAGTCTATCGACAAGTTCTCATGGGGTATCGCAGATCGTGGTGCTTCCATCCGTGTTCCTAACGGCTTCAAGGAAGCTGGTTGGAAGGGATACTTGGAAGACCGTCGTCCTAACTCCCAGGGTGATCCATATCAGATCTGCTCACGCGTTCTGAAGACCATCGCTGAGGTTCCAACTTCCTAATAGGTTCGGATCCAATCTTTCGCAAACGGCGCTCCTGATTTCAGGGGCGTCGTTTTTTTGTGCCATGATTTGGAAAAAAGTGTGTCCACTTTTCTGCGGATGCTACTTATAAAGCGACGTTCACACCTGAAATGAAGATGATTTCCACGATCAATCGACTGGCCCTGATGGGTATCGTAAGTGTTTTGCTGCCGCTGAGCGCGGTGGCTGAGACGCTATTTGTAGAAGCCGAAAGCCTTGAACAGCACGGAGGCTGGAAACTGGACACGCAGTTCATCGATACGATGGGCTCGCCCTATCTCCTGGCACATGGACTTGGGGAGCCGGTGAAGAATGCCACTGGAGAGGTGGAGATCAAAAAAGCAGGCGAATACCGTGTGCTGGTCCGCACCAAGGACTGGGTGGCTTATTGGAATACGCCGGGCGCTCCCGGGAAATTTGAGGTTTCCATCGCAGGGAAGAAGGCAGGCGTGTTTGGCGATAAAGGCAAGGACTGGCATTGGCAGGAGGGGCAGACACTTTCCCTTGCAGCAGGTAAGCACACCTTGGAACTCAAGGATCTTACCGGATTCAATGGCCGCTGCGACGCGATCATTCTGACCACGGACCAATCTTATAAGGCACCCAACAGCAATGAGCCACTGGCTGTGTGGCGCAAGCGCTTGCTTGGTCATCCAGATAAGCCGGAGGACGCAGGGAAATTTGACTTTGTCATCGTGGGTGGTGGCTACGGGGGAATGGGAGCAGCCATCTCTGCTGCTCGTATGGGGCTAAAGGTGGCCTTGATCCAGAATCGTCCGGTGTTGGGCGGAAACGGAAGCTCCGAAGTTCGAGTATGGGCCATGGGAGGCACGCGTCGCGGACTCTATCCCCATCTGGGCGGCATCGTGGAGGAGTTCATGGACAAGGCGAAACTGTCCCCTGGCACTTATGAAGAGTTTGGCGATGCGAAGAAGGAAGCCATTATCCGTCGCGAAGAGAACATCAGTCTTTTTCTTAATACCCACGCCTACAAGGTGGAGGCCAAGGTGAATCGCATTCAATCCATCACTGCTCTGGACACACGCAACGGACGCGAATTGGTTTTCAAGGCGCCCTTGTTTGCAGACTGCACCGGTCATGGAACGATCGGATACCTCGCTGGCGCGGATCACACGATTCAGGAAAAGGGCCACTTGGGCATGAGTAACATGTGGCGCTGGGAAGAGGCCGATAGCAATCGCGAATTTCCCAAGACGGATTGGGCGTTGGATCTGGTGATGGATGATTTCCCTTATCCGGTCCGTGGTCATGGTCAGTGGTTCTGGGAAAGCGGTTATGACATGCATCCGATCGATGAATTGGAACTCACGCGTGACTGGAATCTGCGTGCTGTCTTTGGTGCGTTCAACGCCATGAAGAACAAGGATGGTCGCGAGAAGCACAGAAATGCCTATATGACATGGGTGGCATATGTTGGTGGCACGCGTGAATCACGGCAGCTGCTCGGCGATGTCATTCTGAACCGTGAGGACATCATTGGTAAAAAGCAGTTTGATGATGGAACTGTCCCGACCACATGGAGCATCGATCTGCATTATCCGCGTGAGCAATACGCAGTGAAGTTTCCAGACAATCCATTCATCTCCAAAGCCGTTCATGACCGCAGTGTGGATCGCAAATCAGGATATCCTGTGCCGTATCGCTGTTTCTACTCACGCAATATCGAAAACCTCTTCATGGCAGGACGTAATGTCAGTGTGACCCGTGAGGCGCTGGGCACTGTCCGCGTGATGAAGACAGGTGGCATGATGGGTGAAGTGGTCGGAAAGGCTGCATCAATCTGCTTGCAGAACAACTGCGCCCCACGCGATGTGTATCACAACTACCTCGGTGTGCTGAAAGATCTGATCAGTCGCCCCGGCGTCATGCGACGCGATACATTGGAAGGGGAGTTCTACATTGCGGATGACGCTGTTCGCCTAATGCCTCCAGACATTGAATTCTATGATCCAGCCATGCTGCCTGGAATCGTGATCGACGATGTGAAGGCCAAGCTGTCAGACGGCTGGAAATCCGGCGAAGGTCTCAAGGAATATATTGGAGACAACTATCGTTACCACAGCGCGGGCAAGGAAGGTTCTGCGACCTACGAATGGAAGGTCGAGGCGACCGGCACGTTTGAAGTCCGCGTTTCCCATCAGCCACACCCGAACCGTTCCTCCAAGACAAAGATACAGATTCACGCAGCCGATGGCGTGAAGGAGAAGCTGGTCAATCAGCAGGAAGCAGGAAAGCTGGCCTTTGGGTTTGTGTCACTTGGTGAATACTATTTCCGCAAGGGGCAGACCGGCAAAGTAGTGATCCTTTCTGAAGGTGCGGATGGAAACGTCCATGCCGACGCCGTGCAGATCCTAAAGAAGTAACAATCGACTTCTGAACTTTCAATCAAGGCGGCGATCCCCGTGATCGGCGCCTTTTTTGTTTTTGGAAACTCAACGAAGGCCGGGGTTTTGCCGATGATCAGAGGAGGTGAAGAAAAATTTTCTGACTCTGTTTATAGCTTCTTGGGCGGTTGCGATGAGTATTCCGATCGGACTACTCATGGCTCAGCACTTGGTTCCCATCCCGGCCGGGATGGAGCTTGGTGAACTGCCTTCGACAAGTTCGTGGTCCGTCTGGCACTTCGTCGTGGCTGATTGTCCTTGTTCCAGCTTGTTGGAAGAGGAACTCCTGAAGTCCGGGGCTCAGGACGATTTGGTTGAGAAGGTAGTCAGAATTGGGGGGAACCAATCGGAGTCCGAGTTGTGGAATGGCAGAGGGTTCGAGTTTGTGGCTGTTACCTCTGATCGGGCTGAGCAGGAATACGGTGTTCAGGGAGGACCGTGGTTGATGGTCGCAAGACCTGATGGAAGTGTGCTGTATTCCGGAGGATACTCAGAACGCCTTCCCAATCGTGCTGATGATTTCCTTCATCGAATGATCGTGGAGAGACTGATTTCTGGCGAAGAGGTGAAATTGCGGCCAGCATTTGGTTGTGCGAGCGCGACTGCACTGAAGAGCAGGATCGATCCGCTGGGGCTGAAGTAGAGGGTAGGCTCAAGTTTTACGGCACCTTTGTCGATTTGATCGGAGACGAATGAAAGACACAACGCAGCAACACCTACGGCGAACCAATATCCTGTATTTTTGGTTTCTTATTGCACAACTGCCTTTGGTGGGATTGTCGGCCCACTTTTTTGATACGGGAGTCTGGAGCGCCATGCTTTTCTCGGGAGCCCTTCTCTTGGGTCCTGCAGTGATGGTATTGGCCAATCCCTGTTCCAAGTGGACATCGGCGGTCCAAGGTTTTGCGATCATGTGCTTCTCTGCCCTGTTGATCCATCAGGGAAGGGGGATGATCGAGCTTCATTTTCATGTGTTTGCCTCTTTGGCGACTCTGGTTGTGTTTGGTAATCCATGGGTCGTGCTGGTGGCTACTGCAACGATCGCAGTTCATCATGTTTCCTTCTATCTCCTGCTCCCGGAAAGCGTCTTCAATTATGATGCCCCGATCTGGATTGTGGGTGTTCATGCCGGCTTTGTGATCATTGAGACGCTTCCATGTTGCTTTATTGCGCGCAGGATTCAGAAGCAGGTGCAAATGCAGGAATTGGTCAGTGGAAAGCTGGGTGGAATCTCGGGGGATATTGATCAGTTCTCAAAGGTTCTTGCGAATTCCAGCGGATCGGTAGCAGAGGCTTCGGGTCATCAGGCAGCATCGGTTGAAGAGACGTCCGCCTCCTTGGAAGAGATTGCAAGTATGACCAAGGGCACGCGTGATCACGCGAGTCATGCAAAAGAGCTGGCGGCTTCAGGACGTGATGCGGCCAACCGGAGCACGGGAGAAATGGAAGCCATGTCCTCAGCCATGGCTGAGATCAAAGAGTCCAGTGATGGGATTGCTGCCATCATCAAGACCATTGATGAAATTGCCTTTCAAACAAACATTCTTGCGTTGAATGCAGCAGTTGAAGCGGCGCGTGCCGGTGAAGCCGGAATGGGGTTTGCCGTTGTGGCCGATGAGGTAAGAAACCTTGCCCAACGCTCTGCTGAGGCGGCTCGCGAAACGGCTTCCAAGATCCAGAATTCCATCGAGAAGAGTCAGTCCGGGGTGGAAATCAGCGAAAATGTCTCTCACAGCCTCTCTGAAATTACAGGACAGATCCATGATCTGGATTCGATCATAGGTCGGATAGCTACGGCTACGGAGGAACAATCTCAGGGCATCAGTCAGATTGCTATCGCCGTGGAACAGATTGATCAAGAAACCCAAGCCACGGCCAAACACTCCCAAGAATCCTCTGATGCGGCGACGCGTCTGAAGTCCCGTGCAGAGGATTTGAACTCAGTCGTGGTTGAACTCGCTGGTGGTAAAGTATCCGTTGGAGAGGAACTTGACGGAAGATCATCAGGCGATGGCAGTTTGCCTAGGTCTGAAATAAGTGATTCTCAACACTCTTCTCCTTCTTTCGATCTCGATTCTGAGAGCCAAGAGAAGCAGAAAGAGGCTTTGTTCGTCTAAATTGGCCGGTCTTGGCCTCTTCACATTCTTTCAATCTTTCATTACAAGGCTTGCCGTTGGGCGGGGATGCGTCTTAGCTCTCCGGGTTCCCTATGGCAAAGCTGTTTGATTCTGTGAATTGGGGTGTTCTGGATTGCGTGAGCGGCGCATTCAGAGTGGTCGATAAGTATCCCTTTCGTCTGGCTTCTGGAGGTGATCTGGATCTCGGAGAGGAAGAGGGTGGTCCCGAAGTCGAAATCGCAAGTTGCGGTGGCGGTATCTCGTTGACCAGTCGATCTCAGGATGCCGACATGGCGGTGAACGGTGAGACCGTTCATTATGCCGAACTCAAACCTTGGAAGGACTACTCTGTAAAGATCGGTGGGCACTTTCTTGCCATTCGAGGACAACGCAAAGTTCAAGGATGGCCAGGAGGGGTCGACGTCACTGAATGGACGCTCCTGGATTCCATGACCGAAGAGAAGGACGGCCCGCTTGGGCCTGGAGCTCTCATCAAGGTCGCGCGTGAAAAGGATCGGCACAGACGTTCCATTGTCAGACCCGACGGGCTTTCAACAGGTTTCCTACTTTTTCATCTCTGGGATGAACTTGAGGAAAAAGAACCGGCTGAAGTTAAGGACGAGGATCTCTCGAAAGAGGCGACTGTTTTCATAGGAGAGGATGGTTCCCTAGTTCCTGTCTTTTTGGACGATGGGGACGACGAGGAAAAGGTGGCTGACTCACCGGATGCGCATGCGCGGCTGGAACCGGATGCACGGGGCCGTCATCTCTGCCCTCATTGCTGGGGAAAGTTTGACGAAGGTGACATCCTTCACATTGCGGTTCATGAATCGTTGAGAGGGGATCCACTTCTGGGACCGGCTGAAATGAGGCGCTACCTTCCTCGGAGATTTGATGACGAGGGCTTTGGGTTGGATTCAGAAGGATTGCCGTCCTTGGAGCTTGCTTGTCCGCATTGCCGGCTGAGGCTTCCTCGTGATTTTATCCGCATTCCTCACAAGACGATTTCTGTCATTGGGGATGTGGGCGCAGGTAAGACATCCATGATGGCTGCGATGTGTCACTCGCTTCCGATACGCTTGAAGGAATATGGCGTCAGATATCATGGCCAGGACCGCTATCGCAATCGCTCGGTGAAAGAACTGAGTCAGGCATTGTTTGGTGGTGAGCAGGGGGAATCAGTGAGCATTGAGCCAACCACCCGCGATGGAGAACATTATCAATTGGTAAACAAGGCAGGGAGACGACTGAGGTTGCCTCAGCCGTTCATCTTCAGGGCAGAGAATATCGCCGAGCGTAAAGTCGCCTCATTGGTGATCTATGATGCATCGGGTGATGATTTCGTGCATGAAGATGGAGACTCGGTGGAGATTTCAGAACATCTGGCTCATGCTGATGGAATTGTTTTCGTGGTTGATCCTCTCCGGTGTGCCGGCATCCGGAAAGCATTGAAAACGGAGAGTGCAGATGAGCGGTTGGAAGATCGTCATGGCAGTATCCTGGATAGTCTTAGGCAACGACTGCAAAGAGCTGCGGGTGGCACTCCGGTTGATGTGAGTGATGTTCCTCTCACGGTGGTGATCAACAAGGCAGATCAGTTGCGCACCTTGTTGCCGAAGGGTAGTGACGATGAGCCGATCGATGATCATTCCGGTCGGGTAAAAGCATTTCTCGCCGAGCACGAGCCTGAGTTGCTGGCATCCTGTGAGGCGACGAGTCGAAAGATCGCTTTCTTCGCAGTCTCTGTTCTGGGTCATGATCCTGAAGAGTCGATCTCCGCGGGCAGGAGTTCCGAAGAAGATACGGCATTACCTTGGGAATGGACGTTGGTAAAATCTGGTCTTGGATGGGTCAAAGGGAAAGGGAAGTTGTCATGAATCTCGAAGAATCCAAAAGGCTCGTTCAACAGATCCGTGCGGCGGTGGACAATCCGCAACGCCAATTTCGTGAACAGCGGTTGGCCAAGGAATACACAGAGACTTGCCGGGCTGTGAATCTACGCCTTCAACAGGTCAGCACGTTTCTTCAAGGAGATGATATTCTCAAAGCGATCCAATTGGCAGAGGTGACTCCCAAGTTGTTGGATCTAGTAACGGTATTGAATTTCGACAGTCTGTCACGTTGGAGAAAGCTTTGTGATCAGCGCGGGTATTTGTTGCCTGAGCCTTTCGACGAAGATCAGGTTCGCCGTTTGCTGGAAGAGTATGAACGAGAGGTGGACATCCATCATCCGCTCTACCGCGAATACCGTCAGGCTGAAATGCTGGGTCAGGATGTTCGCGCGTTGAAGATCCTTCGCCTTGTTCATCATCTGAAACCGGAAGACCGAAACGCTTCAGAGGAATCAGGACGGTTGGAACGCAAGATTTCCGCAAAGCGCTTGGCGATCCTCAGGGGAGCGATCCAGGACAAGGACGATGATACGGTATGTCAGATCGTGGATGAGTTGGAAGAACTCGAATTTTCACTGGGGGGGGATCTGCCACTTTGGCAAAAGGCCCAGCAGGTGCGGATTCAAGCGGGCCTCAAGAAGATTGATCAGTACAAGTCTGAAAAGGCGTGGCGCGACGTGCGTGATGAGGCGGTCTTCCTTGAGAGTCTGCGATCTCGTTTTCAGGTGGAGTTGGAGCGCGATATTGCACGGACTCTGAACGAAGCAACCGAGTGGGCAAAGGGGGAGGAAGAAGCATTTCGTGAAGATCGACGTTTCAAGAAGGCGTTGGGGGATCTCCAGCACATGCTCAATATCTGTGAGGAGAAATATCTCTCAGTCCGCAAACGTCCATTGGCGGAGCTGCGCAGTGACTACGAGTTGCTTTCCCGAAAGTGGCAGGAGGTCCAACGATACGAACGGACACTGGACGAGGATGTAGAGGAACGCTTCGACAAGTATTACCGATTGCTCAGGTATCAGGTAAGGCAACGGGAGCGTGTGAACAAGATGGTCTACTTCGGCGTGGCTGTGCTGTTCGTGGCGATTTTGTCCGTCTCCGTGATGCTTGTTCAGGCGCATCGTCGCGCGCATCAATTGGCCGATGAATTGGAATCGCAGGAGCGTAGCCGTTCCGTGATCGCTGGTGAGCAGTTCCTGGCCAATATCGCTGAGCAGGATGGAAAATTGATTTCCATTCCGCGGTTGAAGAGTGCAGTGAATCAAACTCAGCAATTCATAGCCAAAGAACAGGCACAGAGGCAGATTGCGATGGAGAAGGTGGATTGGTTGATTCAACAGGCGGAGAATCGATTTATTGAACTTGCACCAGAACAGTATCAACAGCGTCTTGCCGAGGCAGAAGAAGTTAAGGCAAGTATTGCACCGGACTACCAACCGGAACTGGATGAAAAGATCGCCTTATTCAGGGCATTGTGGGACGCCTATCTCTATGATGAGAAGGAAGCCCGTAGCGATCGATTTGAAAAGGAACTCGTCGTCTTGGAGAAGGTGGCCCGGGAGAAACTCTCAGAGGCTGAGCCGTTGTCGGTGATCAAGACCGCCTTGGAACAGATCGATGATCGCATGCCGGTTTTGGATGCGTTGACCACGCCGGTTCTCGATGTCCTTAAGGTGAAGGAAGAGATCACCTTTCGCTATGAAGCGTTGAAGGAACGTGCGGGCACCATGAGTCGTCAGATCACGCAGTGGGATTCGGTCACCGGGCAACTGGATAATCCTGAATCATTGAACGGATTTGTTGCATCATTGAACCAGTATCAAAGCAGCAATTTTGCGGATCCTGCCCAATTGCGAAAAGCCCGCGAGATCACCAACCTCAGACCGACAACCGAGAAAATGATTCAGCATCTCATCACCTTTGAGGATGCCAAGAAGTTTCAAGCTGTGACATCAGGGCAGCCATTGAAGTTGTTTCCTGATCAGTTCGTGGGTGCCGAGAGGCGTCTCATGGACTCGATGAAAGGCGATGTTTTTCTCACCGAAGTCAAACGATTCGAACTGACAGAGGTTGCACGTAAGGATGGCGATCCACTGAAGAAACGGACCGTTTATATCCGCGGGCAATTGGAGAAGGACAAGTTCGGGCGACTCAAGGGAATGATCTATGACCCGAGCCTCTCCGCTGATGCCGTGAAATTTGAAGAAAAGCAACTGGCACCTGCTGAATACGAACTTCTGGATCAGGGGGATCTGAAGGAGTTTGCTTTTTTCAATGAATCCGGACTTGGAGCTTTGACGGATGGGGCTGCGGACAGTCTCTCCGTTTCCTTGTTGGAGCTTGTGGACAAGTTGCATCGGGATCGTTCGCTAAGCCCTGCTTTCAGGACGTTTGTTTTATATCGACTGGTGTTGATGGCAGATGCGCGACCTTCGGAATGGGGTTGGCAGTGGGCGCCTTCCGGCAGAGGTCTCCGAAAGCAGCTGCAGGAATTGGGTGCAGATACGGTTCAATCAGGCGATTGGCTGGTGCCGAAACGGAACACAGAATTTGCTGAGAAAATGAAGGAATACTACAACCGATCTTCTGCACTGGCGCTTTCGCGTGAGGCCAATTTCCTTTTTCAACTGACTCAAAGAGCAGCCAGAGACGGCTTTGAATTCGTTGGATATGTGGACCCTGTGAAACTGGTGCCAGCTGCCGTGTCCAAGGCATCGGCCAATCGAGTCGACCTGTGGGGTTGGTCTGGTAAGAACAAGAAACCAGCGAAGTTGTTCAGCTTTGACAAAGATCAGGATGCCTTTGTTTCTGTTACTGAGCCGCTGGCCTATTCGCCCCTGTTCATAGTTCCAAGTGATAGCGAGAAAACACTGCGTATCGCAGCCGATGCAGCCAGTTACAATTTGCAGAGTCTGAACCGTTCCATACTGCCCAAGCTGTTTGAACAGGAATGAATTTCGATAGATGAGCGATGCCGAGAAATACATGATCCGCTGGCGTGGCCAGGAATCAGGTCCGTTTGCGATCGATGAGATCCGTGAGCGCTTGGAATCGCTCGAGATTGGTGTCTGGCATGAAGTGCACCACGAAGGGAAGTGGAAGGCCGTTGAAGCCTTCCTGCGCCTTATGGATGGAGGAGGCAATGCAGCGGGAACTTCTTCCAAAGCATCTGGAGCGTTGCCGCCATTGCCCAATGAAGAAGGCGGAAGGCCGGTAGGAAAAACAAGCAGAATGCCTTCTCGCAGGTTTCGACTGCTCTATGCGTTCCTTGGACTCACGGTGGGCCCATTGGGGATTCACAATTTTTATGCATTCAGGTGGAAGATCGCCTTGGTCCAACTGGGATTCACGATCGGAGTGTATGCTGCATCCAAACCACTATTGCTGCCATACATCTGGTGTTGGTTGGAAGTCATCATCGTCTGGCAGGATGCGAATAAACGCGGAATGATTTGAACAGGATTTATTGATTATGAAGGAAGAGATCGATTTGACAGAAAGCACGCGCAAACGTCGCGCCTCGGGAAAGGGAACTGGCGCTGATGCTACCGGCCCCTCAAGCCTGAGCTGGATGGAAGAGGACATCGAAAACCGATTTGGTTTTTTCAAAGGTGGACGCTTCACTGACGTAAACAAGATTCTGAGTCTGATCATCGCGCTCGTGATCACCGGGGTATTCTTTGCCGTCGTTGTCTTCCTGTTGGCGCCGCGTCCATCACTGGCATCGTTTACAGCACCCTTGATCCGGCCTGGTAACACCTTCTTCACCGGCCCATGTGTCTTTCTTGGCGTTTGGACGCTCGTGATCTTGGGACTCAAATGGAAGAAACTGGGCTTCCAGGCGAAGGCATTGGATCTCAGCGCTGTTCCCCAGCAGGCAGACTTCCTCCTGACTGAGGAGAGCGCCAAGACGGTGCTTCAGCGCATTTACAACCTCGTTGATCATCCACGTCACTTTATCCTCTTTAATCGGATCGAGCGTGCGCTTTCCAATCTGTCGCATCTAGGTGGTGTCACCGAAGTGTCCACCCTCATCAAAGGGCAGGCAGAGAACGACGAGAACCAGATGGCCTCCAGTTATACCATGCTCAATGGACTTGTCTGGGCTGTGCCTGTCATCGGATTTATCGGAACAGTCCGCGGGCTTAGTGTGGCCATTGGAAACTTCTCAGAAACGTTGCAAAGTTCCAGTGATCTGGCTGCGATCAAGACCAACCTTCAAGGTGTGACCGGAGGGCTGTCCACGGCATTCGAAACCACCTTCGTAGCCCTGATCATCGCGCTGATCATCCAGCTGAGCATCACCTTCATGCAGCAAAAAGAAACCGCTTTCCTCGACGAGTGCAATGACTACTGCCACAGCAACGTCATTTCCAAGCTGCGTTCCGTTCTGAAATCAGGGGTATAACGCCCTCTTCAAGCTCTTCTGGCACTGTTGTGGATGGATCGAGGAAAGGGGTAATATCCCGTTTTCTTCCCCGTTGTGAGATTGCCCAAGTGGCGTTAAGGTCTGTGCATGCTTTCTGGGCGTGCTGAATCTGATAGTGAAACCATGGACTCCTTCCTCAAGACGAGGGAGGACTTTCCTATTTTGGCCCAGCAGATCCATGGAAAGCCGCTGATTTATTTTGATAATGCAGCGTCGAGCCAGAAACCCAACCAAGTCGTGGATTCGTTGGTTCGGTATTATCAGACATCTCACGCAAATGTGCATCGTGGTGTGCATGAGTTGAGTAACCGGGCCACTGAGGCATACGAGACTGCCCGGGAAAGGGCTGCGAAGTTTCTGAATGCCTCACGTTCTGAGGAGATTATTTTCACCCGTGGAACCACCGAGGGACTGAATCTCGTGGCGGCCACATGGGGATTGGCCAATCTCAAGCAGGGTGATGCGGTGCTGCTGACCGAGATGGAGCATCACAGCAACATGGTGCCCTGGTTGATGCTCAAGGAGCGCTTGGGCGTCGAACTGCGGTTCATTCCCGTTGATGCTGAGGCCGGTGTATTGGATCTGTCTTATTTGGATTCGTTGCTGAACGAGGTGAAGCTGCTCTCGATGGTGCATGTGTCCAATACGCTCGGGACAATCAATCCGGTGAAGGAAATTTGTGCCAAGGCTCGTGAGCGTGGTGTGATCACCGTGGTGGATGCTGCTCAGAGCGCGGGGCATATGCCTTTGGATGTTCAGGATATTGGCTGCGATTTTTTAGCACTGTCTGGTCATAAGATGTGTGGGCCTACCGGTATTGGTGCGTTGTATGGACGCTTTGATCTCTTGGAGTCCATGCCTCCTTATCAGGGTGGTGGTGAGATGATTGAGACGGTGGATTATGATTCGGTGGTTTATAATGTGGCCCCGCATAAATTCGAGGCAGGCACTCCCAATGTGGCAGATGCTGTCGGGTTGGGTGCTGCGATGGACTATCTGGATCAACTTGGTCGTGAAGCCATTTTTCAGCATGACCTGGAATTGGCGGGCTATGCTCACGAAAGATTTTCAAAGATCGAAGGCATCAAGATTCTTGGACCACGTGAAAACAGGGCGGGCGTACTGAGCTTTTTGTTCAAGGACATGCATGCCTTGGATCTGGTTTCGTTTGCGGACCGGAAAGGCCTAGCGCTCAGGGCAGGCCATCATTGCAATCAGCCTTTGATGAAGAAGCTGGGTACAGATGCCACAGCGCGGGCTAGTTTCTATTTTTACAATACGGTTGATGAAGTGGACCGTGCTGCCGAGATTATTGAAGGTGTTCGGCAGATTTTGGTCGGCTGAGTTTTGAGAAAGATTTTCTATATGGACACAACAGTGAATGAGATTGGTAAGGACTCCACCATGGGCGAGGTGTTGGAGGCGTTTCCGGGGGCGCAGCGTGCGCTCTTTCGACGTTATCACATCGGTGGCTGCTCAAGTTGTGGATTTGCACCCGAGGAAACATTGGGAGCCTTGTGTGAGCGAAATGACAATCTGGATGTGACTGAAGTGGTGGATCATATTCGCACGAGTCATGAGCAGGATGAACAGATGTGGATGTCCCCCATGGAGGTGTCTGAAGCGCGTCAGGCGAGTCCTGATCTGAAGTTGCTTGATATTCGCACGAGTGAAGAGTTTGAGGCGGTTCACATTGAAGGAAGCACTTTGATGGATCAGCCGATCATGCAGGAGATCATGGGGCATTGGGACCGCGAAGCGATGTTTGTGATTCTTGATCACAAGGGTGACAAGACTCTGGACGCGGCGGCTTACTTCCTTGGGCACGGCTTCAAGAACATCCGGTGCATGCGTGGTGGCATTGACGCGTGGTCACAGGAAGTGGATTCCAAGGTGCAACGATATCGATTGGGTTAAGGACCAACATCATGGACCAAGATTTACAAAAGAAGATTCAGGAAGCGATTAAGGACCCCAAGAATATGGGGGAGCTTCTGGATGCTGACTCAGTGGGCACGGTGGGTAACTCTGAGTGTGGCGAGATGCTCCGCATGTGGGTGAAGTATCGTGAAGAGCGTGGTCGGAAGGTGATCGACAAGGCAACATTTCAGTCCTTCGGCTGTGAGACTGCGATTGCAGTGGCATCAATGGCCACAGAGACGATCAAAGGCAAGACCGCGGATGAGGCAATGGCCATCAATACCGACGAATTGACCGGCGATCTGGGGGCGCTGCCTCCGATGAAGATACATTGTGCAGAGCTCGTAGAAGGGGCTTTGCGTTCCGCTCTGGAGGGCGGGGACGAGAAAAAGTGTGATCCAGAGCCCGCCAAGCAGGCAGACAAATCAGCCAATTTGATTGACAGCTTTGGCTCTGCATCCGACAAGAGCGGTGGTGTTAAAGTTGTTTTCCTCGATTCCGATGAGAAGACTGACTGAGATACCCCTCACCCCACATCTCATTTAGATGTGTTTTTATTTTAGGGAAAATACGGGAAGACGAAATTTATCCAGCGTCCCGGGCTGGAACCGAGACTGATACATGAGTGATTCCAGAGAAGTCATAGAAGCCCTCCTTAAACTGCAAGAGGCTCAGACACGCGCCAACCTCGCCCCCGGGCAGGACAACGCTGCAACCAAGAAACTACGCAAGCTCGTACCGCCACAGATTCAGGGTCACTATGATCGCCTGACAGCACGTGGGAAAAAAGGAGTTGCCGTGGTTCGTAACAGCACCTGCACAGGGTGCTTCATGAAGGTGGCTTTGTCGTCGCTGCAGATTTTGCGCAACAAGCGCGACATCCGTCTCTGCGATACCTGTGGACGTTATCTCTACCTTCCAGAGGATGAGGGTATCGGCACTGAAGCCGAAAAGGAACGGATCAAGAAGGAGACTGCAGAAAAGAAAAAAGCCAAGAAGGCCGCTGCAGCCAAGAAGAAGTCGGCTTCCTGATCGTCCATGGACTTTGACAGCGTTGCCAGACTGGCATCAGACACGGACAACGCTGGTATAGCCACCTGCTTTCTTTCAAAGGACCAGATTGTTGCATTCAAAGGCAACGATCTGGTCCTTTCTCATTCTGTTCTGGAGGGACATCGATTCGCTGTTGAGGCGATCCCTGCCGGTTCATTGATTTTGTCGTGGGGAGTGGGCTTTGGAAAAGCCGTCCGTGACATTGCTCCAGGTGAATATCTTTGCAATGAAATGGCTTTAAAGGAGCTGCGGATTCGATCGATTGATTTTGAGATCCCTGAGGCGCCGAACTTCGAGGACTATATTCCCAAGGTGGATGTCAGGCCCGAGGAAATGCAGGCATCACCAGAACTTGGATTGGTGGAAACTCCGGGAACTTTTTCCGGATTCATCAGAGGTGGAGGACGCGGTGTAGGGACCCGAAATTTTGTGGGCGTTCTTGCTGTAAATTCGAATGCCTCCGCATTTTGTCGTCGATTGGCAAGGGAGTTCAAGGACACCACTGACACGTTGAGCCAGGTAGATGGGGTTGTGCCGATTGATCATACCGAAGGCGGTGAACGCCAGCCTGCATTGAATCACGAGCTCGTCATCAGGACGTTGGCCGGATTTGTGAAGCATCCCAATCTGGGCGCTGTCTTGTTGGTGGAGCCTGAAAGTGGTGCGTTGACCGCGGATGATATCCTTGGTGCGTTGCCTGATGAGGTTAAGAATCATGTGACCGTAGCAATCGTGAAGTTGGCGGGAGGTTATGAAGATGCCTTGAAATCTGGGCGAGAAACGATCCAGTCGTGGTTGCCCTCGCTGAATGAACAGGTGCGCGAAGAGGCTCCGTTAAGGGAACTGAAACTAGCGCTTCAATGTGGGGGGAGTGATGCCTTTTCCGGAGTGTCTGGGAATCCGCTGGCAGGGCAGGTGGCGCGGATGCTCTTAAAGAATGGTGGTTCAGCAAATCTGGCAGAGACAACGGAATTGATCGGTGGCGAGGCTTATGTTTTGTCGCGGGTGAAGAGTCCGGATGTTGCCAAGGATTTCCTCGGGATGATTGACCGCTACCAGAAACTGGCTTCATTTCATGGTCATAGTGCTGAAGGAAATCCCAGTGGCGGGAATCTATTCAGAGGCCTGTACAACATCGTGATCAAATCGATCGGCGCCGCCATGAAGAAGGATCCGGAGGTTCGATTGGATGCAGTGTTGGAGTATGGCGAGGCGATGACGGATCCGGGGTATTACTTCATGGATAGTGCGGGTAATGATCTGGAAAGTATCGCCGGGCAGGTGTCCAGTGGATGCAATGTGGTTCACTTCGTCACAGGCAACGGTTCCATCACCAATTTTCCTTTTGTTCCGACCATCAAATTGGTCACGACCACATCGCGCTATGAACTTCTCAGCGCTGAGATGGATGTGAATGCAGGGCGTTATCTTGATGGTGAATCCATGGAAAGCCTGACTGATGAAGTTTTTGAACTGACCCGATCGGTAGCCTCAGGCGAGAAGGTTGTGGGTGAAAAGGCAGGGCACTCTCAGGTTCAGCTCTGGCGGCAGTGGCGTCAGGAAAAATCCTGTGATGTGGAAGCCATCCTTTCTCACAAGGAACCTGCCGGTGAAGGCTTGCATCCTGAGTTGCTGAAATCCTATCTGCCCGGTGATTCAATGCAGCTTCAGCTGCAGTTGTTTCCAGAGGGAGGCTTTGCCCACCGTGTCCGCCTCATTTTGCCGACGAGTCTATGTGCGGGGCAGATTGCTGGATTGATCGCATCGGGGCTTTCCAGCGAGGCATCACGATATGTGGCACTGCCGCATACGGAAGGTTGTGGGACTGCTCGTGGGCACGCTGAAGCTCTGTTCACAAGAACACTGATGGGCTACCTGAATCATCCATTGGTATCAGATGCATTGCTCCTCGAACATGGTTGCGAGAAGACTCACAACGATGAGTTTCGGCATCAGATGCGTGACCAAGGGATGGATCCAGACCGCTTTGGCTGGGCCAGCATTCAGGCCGATGGTGGTATTGCCGCAGTTAGTGCCAAGGTAGGGAAATGGTTTGAGGAGAGGGAATCTATTGAGACCAACAGTGGCGATCTTCAGCTGGGGGTCATTGCGCAAGGTGAGATTTCCTCGGATCAACAGGAAACACTGCTCCAGCTGGTATCAGTGGTGATTGAAGGTGGAGGTAGTGTGATTACTCCTTCCTCCGAGTGCGGAGACAAGTGGTTGGCTGCATTGAAGACTGAATTCAAGCCAACCTTGGCATTTGCCAAACAGCCTGTGTCCAGTGGACTCCACTTGATGGAAATGCATTCTGATTCAGTGGATGAGTCCATTACTGCTTTGGGGGCTGGTGGGTGTCACGTGGTGATTGTTGTTTCCGAAGCCCGTCAACAGGGACATCCGTTGTTTCCGGTCTTGCTCTGGAATGCGGGAGAAGGGGAGAAGGATTGGGCTGATATTGGGAAAGAGACTCGAGTTGATGAGGTTTGTAAGCTCGTTTCAAATGTCTTGAGTGGTCAAGGGGAACCCATTTCAACAGCTCATGGTGATGTCCATTTTCAGGTCACCAGAGGTCCCTTGGGAATCTCATTATAGTTGGACACTATGTCTAATTAGTAGGCACACGTAGTTTTTGGCCTTTCGTATAAAATACTCTTCACTGATAGTCTCGTCGAATTTCCCAAACGTCACTGGAGGTGGTTTGTATCCTCCGCTTAGTAGTAGCGGGACGGGTGCGGGAGAACGACTGAAGGCTGCCACAAAAACTGAGTGGCAGCCTTTGTCTTATTTGAGGCCTGTGTTCGAACAGGGAAGAGATGGAAGGGGCCTGTCTATTCAGCAGGCGTAGCGTAGCGCTCGATGATTCTTTGGAGGAATCCCAATTGCTGTGTGGATTGAAGGGCTTGCCCTGTTTCAATCAATTGAAGAGCCAGAGTTCCATCGCCATTCAGAAGAGCTGTGCGTGCTGCGACTTCTGCCAGGTATCCAGGGCCCGGATCGGTCCCTATTTCAAGTTCCTTTGATTCCACCTTTTTGAGGATTTCCAATATTTCTGAGGCTCCGGTTTTCCAATCGGCCGTGTGCAATTTGGCTTCTGCGTTGTAGATCGCAAGCGCGGGTTCATCCGTTGGTTTTGGTAGATCCAAGAGCGAGTTTGCATCCGACCAGATGGGGACCAATCGACGGCGATTGATGAAGATGGCTGGTTCTTTTTCTGGGGAACGGAAGTGACGAGAGCTGTAATCTTTGAGCTCTTTATTTGCTGAAGGGTAGGTGCCAAAGAGCTGCTGGAGTTCACTGTCCTTCAGGCTCTTCAACCATGAGGCTTTTGGTTCGGGGCAGAGATCGCGTTGCCATGTGCGCTCGTCAAATGCGGCCAATACACGTGAATCAGAACGCATGTAAAAACTCTGTGGAGCTGCGTATTCCAAGGAAGGGAATCTGTCTGTCTGCATGGGGCCATCACCAGGAATGGCGAAGGTGATTCTTTGAGAGGCGAGCTGACGGGCATAGAGCATCTGCGGTGTTCCGATTCCGATCTTATCGAAGTCGTCCATAACTTCTTCGCGGGCGAATAGTTTGTCGAATTTCTCCTGATCAAGAGCCCAAGGTTGTTGAGAACCGAGCATAACGATATCACCTGCACCGGTGTCCCAGATCTCCATGTGGGGGAATCGGGATGCAAATGTCCGCAGAACCATCAGAACGATACCGTCATGCATTTCATAGAGGTGAAACCACTGGGCAAAGATGCCGCCTTCATTCAGTCGATTGATGGCGATGTCATAGAACTCCTGACTGAACACACTGCCTACACCCACCATCCAAGGGTTTGATGGTTCGCTGATAATGATGTCGTAGGTCTTGTCCTCGAGTTTGAGAACTGTGCGAGCGTCTTCATTGCGCACCGTAGTTTGCTGCTTGTTCAGGACGTCGTTGTTCCATTGTGAGAAGTGAGTGGCTGCTTCAAGAACGGGACCACAGTTCTCTGCAATGGTGAGATTGCTGACCGGATGCTTGAGGATGGAGCCGGCGGTGACGCCACTGCCAAAGCCTAGCACGAACACATCCTTGGCATCAGGCTGGGCCAGCATGGGGATGTGTGCCAGTAGATACTGCGTGGAAAGATCGAGATGCGAGGTCGCGTCCGGCTTTCCGTTGATACGCAGAGCCAACTGCATTTCGCCATCAGCAAGAGGTGTCTCTTCCACACTGACGGTGGCGTCAGCTGCGTCTTTAAAATAGATAAGATTGATCTGCTTGAAACGCGTGTCCATGTAGGCTTCTTGGAATGTGGACTCCCGCAGACGAAAGACCCCTGAGCTGAGTATGTGCTGCCAGCGCTCTCCGCCAGTCACGAAAAGGAAAAGAATCAGGAGAGTGACGGCGCCTCCTGCCACTGAATACTCTGCCTTTCCAGTTTTCTTCAGAAGTAACAGCGCTGCTGCGCAAAGACACAGGGAAGCGATGGCGAAACTGGTTCTCAGTCCCAACATAGGCATCAAAATAAATCCCATCATCAGGGAGCCGAATACCGCGCCGACTGTATTCCATGTCAGTAGGTTGCCTACCTGATCTGCTAGACTGGTTTCCTTGTCTTCCTCACCTCCAGTACGTATCCAGAGCGGTAGTACAGCGCCCAGCAGTCCCGCAGGGATTCCCAAGAAAAACAGGGAACAGGCAGCCACCAGAAGCTGATGCAAGATATAGCCCATCGGTGTGGCACTAAGGCCGATCTTGATCATACGGTAGGTGTCGATCAGGGATTCCACCCGATTGATATAAAGTGCAATAATTAGAGCCGCTGCACCCATTAGGGCCGCCGTGGTTTCGTTACGCTTGAGCCAACGGAATCGGGGCGATGCAATGATCGAGCTTCCCAATCCGATTCCCAAAATGAAGGCCATGAGCACAAGTGCGAAGGACTGTAGTGAGCCGCCGAACACAAGTGTCAGGCTTCGTGCGCTCAGTACCTCAAGCCCCATTGATACGGCTCCTGTGGTAGCTACCACGATGTGAGCGGGATGAATGCGGAATGGTTTCTTTTCCTTAGGAGATTCTTTCTCTTCGGCAGGAGCGTCAGCTGCTTTCACTGCCGGGGTTGGATACTTGCCGGCAATCATGATCGCTGCCACGCCTACGATCAGATTCAGAAAGGCTGCCAATTGAAGGCTGGCTTCCAATCCCCAGTTTTGAACCAAATAGAAACCGGCTAGTCCCGAGCCGATCACGGCACCAATGCTATTGATGGAATAGAATCTGGCCGAACGACGTCGGGCATCTTCAGAGGTACGTTGGAGCCATGAGGCGAGGAGCGGAAGGGTGCCACCCATCAAGATAGTGGGAACCGCAAGCAGGCCGACACAGAGTATGGATTTCAGAAAAAGCAGAGCGAAGCTGGCTTCGATGATCTTCGAACCCAGTCCGACAAAGATACTGTCAGCAAGTGAGTAGAAAATGGTGAAGAAGAACGCATAGAGGCCGATGGCGATCTCTAGACGGCCATAGTATTCGAGCGGATGCCTTGTTCGATCGGCAAAGCGTCCGAAGATCTTGTTACCAATGGCGAGTCCTCCCATGAATACCGCGAGGACTACTGTTTGTGCCTGCACGGTGCTTCCCAGCATCAGGGAAAGGTATTTGGACCATATGACCTCGTATACCAGCGCCGTGGCACCAGAGCAGAGGAAGAGGATCAGGATGAAGAGGCTGGTAAGGGGAGACATGGTGGGGGATCTCAGGGATCAGGTGTCTTGATAAGCCGGAAGAACGCTGGTCCGGTAGGTGTAACCGTCGTTTTTAGTGCGCCTGAATCTTCAGAAGGCGTGAGCATGGAATCTTGCCAGCTCATGGGATCTGAAATGTCCGTGCTGGTCTGTATTGTGAAGTCATTTGCAGCGGATGGGAAACAGATCTTGAGATCTCCGTTCTGTTGAGGAGTGAGTGCTACTGGTGGCGTTTGGTCCGGGCTCCAGAAAAAGAACGAGATGGGGAATGAGGCAACTCCGGCGAGATTGGTGATGTGCAGCGTGGAATTGAAAACGCCGGTCTGATCGGGCAGTCCGGCCAATGTTCCGGTATGGGAATCGAGATTCAAGTTGTTCGGAAGATTGTCGGCACCGAATCCGGTCGGTGTGCCATCAGCCATCAGGAGTTGAGCAAAGAGGACACCGTTGGTGCCGTTGAAGTGTTTATTGCTCAGGAGTGATGCTGGCTGAGGATCCACGACGTTGATGGTGAGAATGGCGTCCCCGGTGCCTCCTGAGTGGGCCGCTGAAATGGTTGCCATGAAGACTCCGGTCTCGGTAGGTATGCCTGTGATGGTTCCGGTTCCGGTGTCGATTTGCAGTCCCTGAGGGAGGTCAGATGCATTGTAAGTTTCAGGTTGATTGGTGGCTTCAATCTGATAATGAAACGCGAGGCTGTTGGTTGCTTGAACACTGAGACTGCTTGTGATTGTGGGGACAGGCCGGTGGATGATGATCTGGACTGCTTTCACGGCGTTGCCTCCACTGTTGGCAGCAGAGAGGTTGACGTTGTCATAGGTACCTCTGGTGGTGGGTGTGCCGCCGATCTCGCCAGTGCTGCTGTTGACTGACAAGCCGGGAGGAAGGCCGGTGGCTCCAAATGAAGTGGGGCGATTTAGTGCCGTAATGGTGTGGCTGAAGGGGCTGCCTTCTGCACCGTGTAGCACTGCGGGTGAAGTGATAGAGGGTGTAAGTTCAATGATGGTCACTTGAAGAACACTGGAACCTTGGCCACCAGAATTCTGAGCTCCAATCGAAAGGCTGTAGCTTGCGCCGGGAGTGGTCGGAGGTGTGCCTGATAGCACTCCCGTCTGGTTGTCGAGACCAAGCCAAGAAGGAAGTCCTGACGCGACATAGTTGGTCGGAGAATTGCTGGCTATGATTCTGAAACTGAAAGGTTCAGCCACGATGGCGTTTACTGCTGCTGCTCCCGAAATGACAGGGATCTGATCGACCACGGTCAACACCAGTGTCTCGCTGTCGAAGGCGTCTTGATTGTTTGCTGTGATTGTTACGAAAAAGACTCCGGCAACTTGTGGTGCTCCTGATACTTCACCAGAAAATTGATTAATACTAAGGCCGGATGGGAGGCCGGTTGCCGTGTAGTGAGTGATCACTCCAGTGGCGGCGATGGAGTAGGACATTCCTAATGTGTTGGTGCCTTTGGCCTCGCGGAGACTTGTGATAACCGGCGCCGCCTCTCTAACTGTCAGATTCAATGTTTTCTGATCAGTTCCGGTAGCATTGGAGGCCGTTAGCAGAACTGGAAATTGTCCGCTCGTCAGAGGCATACCTGTGATCGTCCCCATTTCGTTGTTGAACGAAAGTCCGGTGGGCAGGCCGGTTGCGGAAAGGATGGTTGGGTTATTGGCTGCCGTCAGGGTGTAGTCGAATGTATCGCCAACTGTGATCGCTGCGGAAAGTGCACTGGTGATTACTGGTGCTGCATCGACAATCTCGAGAGCCAACGTTTCTGTGTCCGATCCTCCGGTATTGTGGGCACCGATCAGAACATCGAAATTGCCTGTTATTGTTGGGATACCGGTGATCAGTCCGTTGTTTGGATTGACGCTGAGTCCAGAGGGCAGGGGAGTGGCTGTAAAGTTGGTCGGCGAATTGGCAGCAATGATCGTGTAGCTGAATGTTCCCCCATTGGTTCCCTTGGCATTGAGAAGACTGCCGATCACGGGGACTTTGGGAATGATGTGCATGACCAATGTAGCTTCACCCGTACCTCCGCCGTTGGTGGCGCTGATCGTGACATTGTATAGCCCGATCTGAGTTGGGACTCCCGCCATGACACCGGTGGAGGAATTCAAGGTGATGCCGGGAGGCAGCCCCGAAGCCCCAAAGCTTGTTGGTGAGTTGTTTGCAGAAATGGTGTAGGACGCAGCATCCGAGGTGCGTCCCTCAAATGTGAGAGTGCTGGTAATCTGCGGAGCGGGTGGATGAATAAGGAAAGTGAACGTCTCCACGTCGCTTCCCCCTCCATTGGAAACGGCAATAGAGATTTCAAATGTGCCTGCGACTGCGGGATTTCCACTGATGACTCCTGTTGACGTATTGATGCTAAGGCCGGGGATGAGTGTAGAAAGCTGCTCTGATTGGTAGGAATTTGGAGAATTGGAAGCCATTACCTGAAAGTTGAAAGGCTGATTCTGGATGCCGACAGATGCGAAGGGCATTTGAATTATTGGCGCTGGAGGGTGGACTGTGAGAGCAAGTGTTGCGTTCCCTGTACCTCCCGCATTGGTTGCTGAAATCACGATATTGAACGTGCCAGTGACAGTTGGAGTGCCAGATATTTCGCCTGTTGAGGTATTTAGGTCCAACCCTGACGGCATGCCAGAGGCGCCGTAGGTGGTAGCCCTGTTAGCTGCTGTAATCGTGTAGGAGAATGATGACCCTTGTATCCCCTCAGCCGTGAGGTTGCTCGATATGACAGGTGCCAACGGGGGTAACACGGTCATGGAAAAAGGTGAACTTGCGATCACTTGACCAGTGTTACGATAAGCCGTGATTTGGCCGGACTCAGCTAGTCCGTGCTCTGGCATAAAGAATTGAATCAAGGCATCCGTTTGAATCACGGGGGTGATGTCGGCAAGGGAATCTGAAGTTCCAATCTTGAGGTGGCTGATCGCCAGTAGTCCCGTTCCATTGATCTGGACGAGATCGCCTGGTCTCACAGTTTGCGGCGTGGCACTGAGAATAAACTGCGCCTTGGCATTGATGGAGAAACACAGGGCTAGCAGCAGGAGGAGTGAGCGGGCTCCTGAGGCTATTGAAAAAGGGGAAAACGACATGTTACGACAATGCTGGTGCTTGTTTCTTCGTGCGATCAGCTCAGGAAATCATCCGGCCCCGATTTTGTCGAGTGACATGGACGCTAAGCAGGGACGATGACTTTCGCAGATTTGGGCAGTGAAACAACTACGCTTCGATGAAGTTGCGGATATCGAGAAGTTCCTGCTGCCCGTGGATGGTGTGGGCCTTGGGGTATTCCTTCCAGTCGATGTTCAGGCCCGAATTTTTGAGGAATTGAATCTGTTCTTTGACCGGACCAAAGGGAATGACGTCGTCAAAGTGGCCATGAGTGACGAGGAAGCGTTGTTCTTTGGCCTTTTCTGAAAAAGCCTTCACCAATTCCTTCTCTTCGGCCACGCGTCCGCTGATACCGATCAATCCGGCGAACAGATGCGGGTATTGGACGCCCATTTCCAGGGTCATCAGGCAGCCCTGCGAAAAGCCGAGCAGATACGTCTTCTCCGTCGGGAATCCTTTTTCGCGCTGCTGATCGAGCAATTCTGTCAGTAATTTGCGGCTGCGGATGATTCCCGGCATCGGGTCATCACTGTAGTAATCAAACCATGAGAAGCCGCCGTAGTATTCATCTGGGGCATCGACGGCCAAGCAGTTCACATCATCCAGAGCCATGGCTTCGGCGATATCCAGATAGCTCGCCTTGGAGTCTCCGAGTCCATGCAGGGCGATGAGGAGACGATCACTCTTCCTCTTGGCAGGTTGAAACGCGGTGTTCAGCATCGGGGGGAGTGTGTTGAAATCTATTCCAATCGAAAAGCCCTGAGCGCGGCGGATTGGATTTCATCTGTAGGCTCGGAACAATGAATTCTGGCCAATAGATCACCGGCGCCAACGGACTCTCCTGGCTTGACCAGCGCTTCAACGCCCACACCGTAATCGATGGATGACTCTTTGTTCATTCGTCCACCGCCAAGGTTTCTGACCAGAAGCCCGATCTCCAATGCGTTGCACTCTGTCACTGTTCCACATTGTTCAGAACGGATCTCGTAGATGGCATTCGCTGTGGTTTCTTTGGTAAGGAGTTCTTCGTAGGCAGTCATGTCGGCTCCTTGGGCGATCAAGAGCTGGTGCCATATGGCCAGTGCTTTTCCAGAATCCAATGTTTCAACTGCTCTGATGCGAGCCTTTTTGAGGTCAGTCTCGCATTCAGTTTGTTGGAGAAGATTGGCGGCGCAGTCCAAAACCAGTGTGCGCAAATCCTCAGGTCCCTTTCCGTTGAGGCAATCCACAGACTCCTTCACCTCGAGCCAATTGCCAGCAGTGCGGCCCAGAGGTGTGTTCATATCTGAAAGGATGGCGCGGGTGGACACTCCGCATCGTTCGCCCAGGGATGTTATGGACTCGGCGAGTTCTTCAGCGTCTTCCTTGGTCTTCATGAAAGCAGCTTTGCCATATTTGACGTCGAGAATCAGTGCATCGAGATCTTCGGCCAGCTTCTTTGAAAGAATGGAAGCGGTAATCAACGGGATGGATGGGACGGTGCCTGTGACATCCCTCAATGCGTAGAGGATGCGGTCGGCCGGAATCATGGATTCAGTCTGGCCGCCCATCGCGACACCGATTTCTTCCACCTGTGACTCGAGTTCGTCTTTAGAGAGTTGGGTGCGGAAGCCAGGAATGCTGTCCAACTTGTCCAGCGTGCCGCCAGTGATTCCGAGGCCCCTTCCGGAAATCATGGGCACGCGAAACCCCAATGCTGCCAGCAGGGGAGCGAGGGGAAGGGATACCTTGTCACCGATGCCTCCGGTGGAATGCTTGTCCACGATGGGTCGGCTCGAATCCATTCTCAGCTGTAGGCGTTCCCCTGAGTCGCGCATGGCCAGAGTCAGTTCCACTTTTTCAGATAGGTGGAGACCGCGGAAATAGACAGCCATCAGCCAGGCTGCGATCTGATAGTCAGGCGCAGCACCCGATGTGATGTCTGCCACAACCTTGTGGATCTGTTCGGTCGATAACGTGCCGCCATCGCGCTTGATCTCTATGAGGTCTAGGAAATTCATGGAAAGGTTCCTGCGTTGTCGCCTGCCGTCGGCCAAAAGACAATTTGAATTGTGCTGAAGGGCTCTCTGGTAGTGAATGCCCGTCGCGTTCATGGATATTATCTGCACTGACTTTGACGGGACGATCTACACCGAGTTTGCCATGCCTCCGATACCGGCGGATTTTGACAAGCTTATCACGGAGTTCCAAAAAAATGGCGGTATTTGGGTTATCAACACCGGTCGGGACATCACCAGTCTCATGGAGTCGTTGGGCCGATCACACTTGAATATCAAACCAGACTGGCTGGTGGTGGTGGAACGATCGATCTTCAAGAGGCAGGGGCATCAATACGTCGCGCATGAGCCATGGAACCAACGGTGCGAGGATGCGCACAAAAAGCTTTGGGAACAGGCAGCCGATGCTTTTGTCGATCTCCGCAAGTGGATTGATACCCATTTCGACGCCACGCTCTACAGCGACGAATGGTCTCCAGTGTCGATTATTGCCAGCAGTAACACGGAATTGAACGAGATCCAAAAAGGGATTGAAGAACACATGGCAGGAATTCCTGATCTGGAATTTGTGAGGAATGACGTTTATGCACGCTTTGCCAGCAAGGACTTCAGCAAGGGGACCGCGTTGGCAGAGATATCCCGTGCCACAGGCAAGGACGCCGAAAACATCTTTGCCATTGGGGATCATTGGAATGATATGGCCATGTTGGACACGGCTCACGCGGGGATGATCGCTTGTCCGGCCAATGCGATACCTGCGGTTCGTGAACGGGTGGAATCCGAGGGCGGCTACCTCTGTGATGAATACGAAGGGAAGGGCACTGTTGAGGCTTTGGTGCACTTTAATCCGGAGTTTTCGTCCATTCTGGAAACTAAAATATGATCCATTTGGGATAAGATACACTAATCATGGATCATATGGCTTCATGATCATGACTATCAGAGGAAATGATCATGGGCAAAGTTGACGGAAAACCTTGTTTTTCAAATGCGTTGACAGTCTTTAAGTCAGAAGTAATCTGGCTGATCGTTGCGGCCGTTTTGAGACTTTGATTGAGCCGGATCAAAGTATCGGGATAGCCGTATTAGATCGAATTCGATCAGCACAATTAATAATATATCGGGCACACTAATGAGCGACGCACCAGTTTCCTCACCGGACGAAGAAGGTAAGTCTTCGTCCTCTTCCACCAAATCCGTGGCTGACATTGTTGTCCGTTTTGCGGGTAACTCGCAGGACGGTATCCAGTCCATCGGTGGCTTTTTGGCCCGCCTGGCAGGTCGAAGTGAACAAGAGGTCATGACCTTCATGACCATTCCTTCCACCATTTCTGGCGGCCCATCCATCTTCCAGGTCCGTATGGGCTCCGGTGAAGTGTTGAGCGCTGGTGATGAAGCCGATGTGCTTTTCGCTTTCTATCAGCACTCTTACGAGGACCACATTGATTCACTGAAAGATGGCGGATTGGTCATCTATGATTCAGATCACGTAACCGAGCTGAATCCTGAGTGGGAAAAGAAATATCACCACGTAGGTGTTGGAATTTCCAGCCTCACGGTTGAAGCCATTGGTGGTACAGCCCGGGACAAGGGTAAGAACATTTTCGCGCTCGGACTTGTCGGAAAGATGTTCAGTCTGAACGTCGACAAGCTTCAGGGGCTCATCACTGAGAAGTTCAAAGGCAAGCACGAGAGCGTGCTGCAGAACGCGACTGCCGCTTTCCAAGCCGGCTATCAGTATTCCATCGAAGGCGTTCTTGAGGCATTCGTCCTCAACGATCCTGAAGAATCCAAAGGAGATCAGGTCGTCATGGCCGGTAATGAAGCTCTTGCCTACGGATTGATCGCCGGTGGTGTCCGCTTTGGTGCCGGTTATCCCATCACGCCATGGTCAGACATCATGGAGCTCCTTCGCCGTGAACTCCCCAAATACGGTGGCTCGTTCATTCAGTGTGAGGACGAGATCGCGTCTGTTTCCATGGCCTTGGGGGCCAGCTTTGGCGGTCGCGTTGCAGTGACTGGTTCCAGCGGTCCAGGTATCTCCCTTAAGACGGAAGCTCTTGGCTGGGCTGTCATGGCTGAGATCCCATTGATTATTGTGGATGTGCAGCGTGGTGGACCATCAACCGGTCTTCCGACCAACGTTGAACAATCTGATTTGAACATCGCGATCAACGGTGGCCACGGTGATTCTCCACGTGTTGTGGTGGCGCCTGCTGATGTGGAAGACTGTTTCTACCTTGCGATCGAGGCAGTAAACATCGCCCGCAAATATCAGGTGCCAGTGATCATCCTTACAGATCAGGCCATTGCCACACGGATCGAGGCATTCAACATGCCTGACCTCAAGACACTCTGTCAGGACATCACCCCAGACCTGACACCGGTCGAAGACCACAAGCCATACGACCTTTCAGTCGAAGACGGCATCACCACCCACTTGGCGCCGGGCACACGCGTTGCGTCAGGTAAATACCCCGTGGTCACAGGACTTGAGCATGATGAGATGGGTCACCCAACCGGTTCTCCCAAACTGCACACAGAGATGGTTGCCAAGCGCCGCAACAAGCTGCGCGCACTGGCAGAGGAGTTTCCGACTCCGGAAATCTACGGCGCACCTGAAGGCAATGTCCTCCTCGTTGGTTGGGGATCCACCAAGGGGCCGATTCGCGAAGCCGTCAATCAGGCACGGGCTGAAGGAGACAGCGTTTCTGCGCTCCACATCAGGCGCCTGAATCCGCTTCCGAACGGAATTGAGAAACATTTCGAAGGTTTCAATCACGTGTTCGTGGTTGAGATGAATGATGAAGGCATCTACGGCCACGGCCAGCTTGCCAGCATCCTCCGCGCACGTTACTGCGATCCCAAGATCCGCGGTATCCACAAGACAGACGGCCTCACATGGAAGGTCAAAGAAATCCTCGCCCGCACTCAGGAGATGCTCGAGCAGTAAACCGCCACTAGAACACACAGACTTTCATTCCCATGAACATCACACTTTCACAACCACCCGCCCATCCCGGACACAATCCAGTGCCTGCGCTCCCTGATGAGGATCGCCTGCCGCTCAAGAAGAAGGAAATCTCCGCGGATCATCCGACATGGTGCCCGGGCTGTGGTGACTTCGCTGTATTGGCTCTTTACTACAAGCTGATCGAGAAACGCGGTCTTCACCACGAGAAGATCACCACTGTTGCCGGTATCGGTTGCTCAAGCCGTTTCCCTTACTTCGTGCAGGGACATGGCGCCCACTTCATCCATGGACGCGCACTTCCTTTTGCCACAGGCGTGGCACTGTCCCGTCCAGATCTGCATGTCTTTGTGTTCGGTGGTGACGGAGATGCCTTCTCTATTGGTGGTAATCACTTCAATCACACCGCCCGTAAGAACGTGAACCTGACCTACGTGGTCATGGACAACTACGTTTACGGTCTCACAAAGAAGCAGACCTCTCCGACCTCACCAGAGGGATTCAAGAGTAAGACAGATCTCTGGGGAGCAGTGGACCGTCCTATCAATCCAATGAAGCAGGCCATTGCTGCTGGTGCTACCTTCGTTGCCCGGACCACCCATACCAATCCCAAGCACCTGCTTGCGATGATGGAAGCTGCAATGGATCACAACGGTTTCAGCTACATTGAGTGTCTCAGTGAGTGCGTGGAATTCTATCCTGGTGCGTTCCACGATTCCAACCCACGTAAGGGTGGAGAATTCAACCTCGTGCCTGAAGACCACGATGTCACTGACGAAGCCGCTGCCTACAAGCTTTCAGAAAGCCTGACACCTGGTCACTTTGGGGTTTTCTACAAGGTCGATCGTGCGACCAAACAGGAAAAAGAAACCGGGATTATTGAGAACTTCCAAAGCAAGGTCGAAGGTCAGCAACCTTGGAAAATTCTCCAGAAGAACTTCGACAAGAACCGTTAATCCAACGGTCATTCATTTCATCCCCATGATCCATCCGGGTCATGGGGATTTTTTCTTGAGAACCCAGAAGCCTCGAAGGTTTGACTAATTTTGCTTTCTGACTCTGACTATTTTTTCCTCAGGCATTTCTTTGAGGATGCGATCGAGGACGGATTGAAGCTCTTTACGATGTGGTTTGCTTTCAGCTGACTTTATTGGGGTTTGTTCCAGCCAGTCGTTGGGGACGTTGAAGAGACGTCCGTCTGCATAGAGTTTCCAATCCTTGTTCCTAACAAAGCACCGATAAGGTCCAGCAGTTGCCTGGTTGTAACTCTGGAATACCCAGCCGCGGGCCTTGCTATCGTTTCCTTTGAGCAGGGGAACCAAGCTCTGTCCATCGGTCCATTTTGGAATCTTGGCTCCGGTGAGTTCGGCGATGGTTGGTGTGATGTCGGCAAAGTCGATGGGGGAATCAATCGTTGTTCCGGGGGGAATCTCCCCGGGCCAGTTTGCGACGAAGGCGACGCGATTGCCTGCGTCGGTTGTTTGTCCCTTGCCTCCCTTGATCTCACCGCGACCGGGATAGGGGGAGGTGATATTCTTATTGGTTCCATTGTCGCCGGTGACAATGACGAGTGTGTTTTCTCTCAGTCCGTTTTCTTCGAGTGATCGGACGAGTTTTCCAACGACTTTGTCCATGTAGTGGACCATTTCCTTGAAGTGAGCCAAATCTCCACGTTTGCGATCTTTCTTTTCCCAATCAGGGCTGTCGGGAGTGGGATCAAATGGGCTATGGACCAAAATCATCGGGTAGTAGGCAACGAACGGCTGATCTTTATGGCGGCTAAAAAAATCACAGAGGTAATCGGAGGCCATGTCAGGTCCGTATTTTCCGCCCGTTTCTGGAACCAAATCTCCGTTGTGAAAAAACGTTGGCGATTTGAAGCGCGGGCCCTTGGTTTTGAATTTGTCCGGGACGTTCTTCGATCCCTTCAATGCTTGAAAGTGCCAGAGGTAATACTCATCGAATCCGGCTTCGAATGGACCATCGAGGTTTTCCGGGGATAGCTGCCACTTGCCTGCGATAGTGGTTTTGTATCCCTGCTTCTTGGCGACTTTGGCGAAGGTGGGTTGTTTGAGATCGAGTTCACCAAAGTGCATGTAGTTCCGGAAATTGTATTTCCCGGTCATGATCTTTACCCGAGTGGGAGTGCAGATTGGTTGTGAGTAGGCCTGTGTGAATCTGGCACCTCCTGAAGCGAGCTTGTCGATATTGGGAGTCTTGTAGAACTCACTGCCATAGGTGCTGTAGCATTCGAAACCGATATCGTCCGCCATTATGAGTAGGACGTTTGGCTTGTCTGTCGCTGCATTTAGCGAAATCGAAAAGAGGAGCAGAGCGATGAAGGTTTTGAAAATCATGTCAGGCTGATTGGGTGATCACCACAGATAGGGTGGAGAGGGAAGGATGTCACCTCCGCGGCAATTGTTCCTCAATGGCTTCCAGGGAAGGAAGGGCTTCTGTATTGCCTTCTTTAGTGACCTTGAGTGCGGCTGCCGCTGCCGCGAATCGTGTGCGTTCTTCCCACGATTGACCAGATACAGTGGCGTAGGCGAGGGCCGCCGCAAAGACATCGCCAGCGCCATTGGTATCGACTGCACGAACCGGTAATGCAGGTTGTTGCCAATGACGCTCCTTGAGAAATGTCCATGCGCCTCTGTCTCCTAGTGTGATGGTGACTGAGTGACGAACCAGTTTGAGGAGTTCTGGGCCAGCAGCAAGAGGATCTGATGTGTTCAGGTGTTGCTGGATGAATCGTTGTGGGCAATTCAGGTGATCGGTCAAGGCGAGGAGCTCATTCATTCTTGGTCTGACTGAACCTGCATCCATGAAGGTGAGGATCTCTCTTTTTCTCGCTTCCGTTGCAAGAGCAATGGCGGCGTCTGAAGGCCAGCCATCGAGATAGAGAAGATCTGCCTGATCCAGTGCTGAGAATTGGTTTTCAGAAACAGGAAACTCAGCGCCTCGCTGACAGGCGATGGTGCGGGTGCCAGTTTGTTGATTGATCCAGACTTGAGCGAAGCCGGTCTGTTTGGGATCAGTCGAAAGGTTGATCTGGTTGATGCCTGTGCTGGTCAGATGTTCGGCGATGTAGTTGCCTCGCCAATCTTTTCCCCATGCGCCGATGAAACTGGACGCACAACCGAACTTGGCCATGAGAGCCAATGCAGTGGGGACGGGGCCTCCGACCTGAAACCGCTCGTGTGTGCAGATGTTCTTGCTGTCCTCCGTAGGGAAATTTTCCAGATAGACGAGATGGTCCAGCACGACGGTGCCCAGACCAACGACTTTGAGTGACTTCTTCTCCACTACTTCTTTAGGTGTTTGGCGAAGAATGCTTCTGACTCCTTCACGCAGATATCGAAGGTGTTCTGTTTGCCAAGAAATGCGTGTGGCGCCTTGGGGACTACGACGAGCCCTGTTGGAATTCCGTGTTTCCTTAGATCCTTTCGGGCATCGATTGCATGTGTGCTTGGGTCGTCCAGTTCTCCGGTCATGAAAAGTAATGGAGGATCTTGTTTGTCTATGTGATGACGTGGGGATGCCAACGCGTAGGTCTCCGGTATCTGATCCATCGTTCCACCGAGGAATGGGCTGTAGTGCGGGTTGGACGGATTGCTGGAAAGTGTGCGGATGCGATCTGTCTCAAGGTCGCTCTGGGCGCCCATTGCGATGCCGGCCTGAATGGAACTGGAATAATCTGCGTGACCTCCTTTGCCTTCCAATTTCGGGACGTGGTTGCTTGTTGTGAGTAGGGCAGCCAGATGACCGCCTGCCGAAAGTCCTGTTACTCCAATGGCATCCGACTTGATGCCGTATTTGTCAGCATGGGCGCGGAGCCAACGGACTGCTGCTTTGCAATCCTGAATCTGTGCCGGAAACTTGATTTCACCCGAAAGGCGGTAGCTGATGGTGACGGTGACGTATCCCTTGGAAGCCAGAGTCTGAGCGAGTGGTCGCATGGAAGCTCTGTTACCTTTGAACCATCCACCTCCATGAATGCAGACGATGGCGGGGAGCTTGCGTTTCTGGGACTTGGGACGATAGAGATCCAGTTGAAGCGATCGGTCGCCGTACGTTGCGAAGGTTAGGTCCTTGTGCTCGTCCAGGGTTGCCAGCGTCTCGGCTGAAACCGTGGTGCGCTTTGGCTCCTGTTTGCTGACTGCAGCTGGTGCCGATATGGCAGTCGCTATGAGCGTAGCTGTAAGGATTGCAATAGTTCGTATCGGGCTCATTGGAGGGAGATTACTTGTCTGATGCTTTCTTCTTTTCCGTAGCCTTCTCGTCAGCCTCGTTTTTTAGCTGAATTGGGTTCTTTGGTGTTTTCTTTTCCTGAAGCTGAAAGGTCTTTTCTTCAATGCGACGAGGAAAGTGATTGTTGCGGCGATCGATGTCATAGGTCTCGTTCTTTGGATCGAGTGAGACGGAGCGGATCTTTCGCTTGCTGTAGATTAACTTGGTGACGGTGTCGTTGTTTGTTCGCCAGATTTCGGCAGGGATGCGGATAGTCTCCTTGCGGTTGTCGTCAAATGTCATTTCAAGCAACAGAGGCATGGGCATGCCTCCTATGTTGTTGAAGCGAATGACGTGAAAGTGTCCTTTTGTTTTCAGGAGTCTTTTTTCGTGTGGTTTGAGCTTTTTTAGGAGTTTTTCGTAGTCTTCCTTGTTCTTGGGTGTGACATCGAGTGGATCGAAGTCTGTATAGAAATCCACCAACTCCGGGAACTCATCGACTGCTTTCTCCATGTCTTTGTTGCGTTCGACCGTGATGTGGTCTGGTTCTTCGTCGCGCTTGCTTTTTTTGATACCCTTTTCCTTCGCCGGATCACGTGTGTCCAAGGTGAAGTGGGTTACGTCTTCAATGGAGATATCCACATGATCGATCGAGTAGAACCAGCCACGCCAGAACCAATCAAGATCCTTGCCTGATGCGTCCTCCATGGTTCTGAAAAAATCATAGGGAGTGGGGCGTTTGAACATCCAGCGGCGGGAGTACTCTTTGAACGCAAAGTCGAAGAGCTCTCTTCCAAGAATGGTCTCGCGAAGGATGTTGAGTCCGAGCGTGGGCTTGGAGTAGCCGTTTGCACCGAAGTGAATGACCGTATCAGCATCGGTCATGATGGGGCGCTTGTTGGGGTTCTTGAGATAGTCTTTCAGACTCTTGATGCGATCGTCACTTGTGATGCGTGCCGGGTAATCGTCCTCCCATTCCATCTCGGCAATGAACTGCATGAATGAGTTGAGCCCTTCGTCCATCCAGAGCCAGCGACGTTCATCCGAATTGACAATCATGGGGAACCAGTTGTGACCGACTTCGTGAATGATCACTGAAATCAATGCGTGCTTTGTCTTCTCCGTATAGGTGCCGTCTTCTTCAGGGCGCGGTGCCTGAAAACAGATCATGGGATATTCCATGCCGTAGATGGGACTGTTGACGGACTGAGCGACGGGGTAGGGATAATCAAAGGTGAATTTTGAGTATACCTTCAGAGTGTGCTCAACGGACCTTGTGGAGTATTGGCCCCAGAGTGGGTCACCTTCCTTTGGCCAGAAAGACATGGCCATTACGGTTTTGTTGCCGAGTTTGACAGGTAGGGCGTCCCAGAGGAATTTGCGTGAGGTGGCAAAGGCGACATCGCGAACGTTCTTTGAATGAAAGATCCATGTCTTGGTATCGCGTGCCTTCTTCTTCTCATTCTCTTCCGCCTCTTCACGGGTGACTATGAGCAGGGGGGTGTCTGCCGTGCGCGATTTCTTTAATCGCTTCTGTTGGGTTTCAGTCAGGACTTCTTCGGGGTTTTGAAGTAGGCCTGTTGCTGAGACGATGTGATCAGAAGGAACAGTGATGCTCATCTTGTAGTCCCCGAACTCCAAAGTGAATTCACTGCCTGTGAAAGGATGATTCTGCCATCCATGCACATCCGTGTAGGCTGCCATCCGTGGATAGAACTGCGCCATCGTGAACACGTGGTTCTTATCCTTCTCGAAATACTCATAGCCACTGCGGCTGCGGATCTTTTTGGCGTTTTGGATTCTGTAGGACCAATCTATGGTGAATGAGAATTGCTTGTTGGGGGCAAGAGGCTTCTTGAGATCAATCCGCATCATGGTCTCAACGATGGTATGGTTGAGTGGCTGACCTGAAGGCGAGGTGACGGACTTGATGTGCAAGCGCCCGTCGTATTTCTGTCGGGTCAGGATCTTGTCGAATGACTCATAGGTTTGTTTCTTGAGATCTGGTGCCTGACTGATGAGTTGGTGTCCTGAGTCATCAGCGAAGAGGTTTTGATCCAGCTGTACCCAGAGATAGCTCAGATTGTCAGGGGAGTTGTTGTGGTAGTTGATGGTGGCACGGCCAGTGAGCTCCAATTTTTTTTCATTCAGCGTGACTGCAATGTCGTAGTCGGCTCGTTGTTGCCAGTAGTCATGCCCAGGAGCACCTGAAGCACGTCTCAGTGTGTTTGGCGTTGGCCATTTTTCATCGAGGCTGCGGAAGGGATTTGCAGGTGGCTCGACGGCCTGGAGTTGCAGGCAGAGCAGAAGGAGTAGGGCAGGAATGGATTTAGCAGTCATGGCCGGCTTGGGATTCGGATTGGAGAACGTTGCTAGGAAAGACCTTGTGAGGCCACAAAAAAGAGAAGCTGAATAGGCAGAGCGAAAGCCTGCTTTAGAATCGGATCGGATGATTCAGTGAACCGCATTGGGGGCAGCGGGAATCATCAACATCGGGGTCATCAGTATAGACCATGGAGCATTTGCCACAGCGGAAGATGTGATCCTCTGCCTTGCTCGGGGCGAAGTGCTTACGACGCCGCTCTGAGTATGCAGCAGCCAACGCCACGCATCCGATCAGGGACGTGAGATATAGCAGCAACAAGAGGTCGGCGGGTATCATCGTAGAAAATTATTCAGCTTCCACATGCCAGTGAAATCGGACCCGAATCCATGTGGATTGTGATGGGTCAAATGTCGCACTCGGATTGCGCGATGGTAGTTTGTTGAATACGAGATTCTTGGCAAGCAGGGTTGCCTGGGCATCGGCTAGTGTCTGGACTTCGTCGCCCTTGGATTGCCGTGGAATCAATCGTTGGCTGATGACATTGCCAAGCGGTGTGACCAAGAGTTCCACCTCTGTCGGAGCCAGCGGCGTGCTGGTTGAGAGTGAAGGGAGCTTGGGCTGTTGGATCAGTTCTCTTCCTGTTCCCTGTACGACCGTGGCATAGGTCCGAGTGAGAATGGGGCGTTCCTCCGGTGCCTCGATCTTGAATGCCACTGGTGATAACTCTGCGATCTCCAAAGTTTCCTGACTCTGCTCTGCCAAAGTCTGTGCAATCGGTTTGCCGAGCCTGAGAGGGTCAGGTGTGAAGTAGATGCTTCGATCGGTCGGGGCGGTCAGTGCAGGTTGGAAGCTCAGGGCAGGAGTAAAGGCTGCTTTGGTAAATCCGTTCTTTTCAGGAAAGGCGAGACTGGTTGGGTCCAGAAGGTCTGTTTCGTGATCGGAAAGATCCGCTCCCATGACCATTTTGATGGAGGACGTTGATTCATCCGGCCTGGCAGGGAGAGGGGCTGAAAAGAAGAGAAGCAATCCTGCCTGAAGAATAAAGACAACCACCGTCGCCGAAATCCACTGGGCGCGACTCCATGTGTGCGGCTGCGTGCTCATTGCATCATGCGGGTGGGTTTCTCTGATGAAGAGAGCAGGGCCTTCTTGACGCCTGCGTCGCTGGCCAATTGCGCCAGTTGGGTGATACGGTCGTTCTTGGTGCTTTGATCTGCCCTGATGACGAGTGTGAGGTCTGGGCCGATGCGTTCGACATCTTCTTCAAGAAGGGCTTTGAGCCGAGCATCAGAGACGGTCTGATTGCGGAAATAGAACTGCCCTGAGTCATCTACTGCAACGACGGCAACAGGGCCGGAGACTCCGGTGACCGCATGGCCCGTGGGGAGCGTGATTTCTACACCTGGGTAGAAGACCAGTGATGTGTGAAAGACCACCAGAATAATGAGCAGAAAGAACACGGAGAGAAACGGCGCTGCGTCCAGCTGCCCTCTGAAGATACGAACGTTTCTCGGGAGTCTCATTCGACGTTTGGCTCGGTCATTTCAGAGACCAGGTTCTGAATCTCACTGGAGGATTTTTCCATATCCAGAACGATGGCATTCACGCGGCTGACAAGGTAGTTGTAGGCGGCGTAGGAAAAGATGGCGACCAGCAGTCCCATGGCTGTGCAGATCAATGCCTGCCAGACTCCACCAGCCAGATCTTCCACGCTGGCAAAAGCACCTTTCTTCTGGAGGTCACCAAACATGTGAATGAGTCCCAGACAGGTTCCAAAGAGTCCCATGAGTGGGGAGATTTGGGCGATGGTGGCCAGGAGATTGAGTTTCTCCTCCAAGCGGGGGACTTCCATGAGTCCGGCGTCTTCCAATGCCTCGCGGATTCCTTCACGACCGCGGTCGCGGCTGAGGATGGCGACCTTCACCATTCTTGGCACTGGGCCTGGGGTGGCATCACAGATGGAGATGGCTTCCACCACGTTTTCACGTTTTAGGACGTTCCTTACACCGATCAGGAACTCAGTGGAATTGATCTGCTCGCGGTGGTAGTGAAGTACGCGTTGGATGAAGACCACAATGGCTACGGCGCACACGAGGAGCAGCAGCCACATCATTGGGCCACCGTGGCCGATCAGGTCCTTCAGATTCGAAAGCATGTGGCGGTTATAGGTGGGAGGTCAAACGGGGCAAAGTTCAAAACTTTTTGAAATGAGGTTTTTAGGCCTGCCAATGTCAGATTGCATCGGCCTTTGAGATCTTCTCTGAGCGCTTTTTCTCTCTTTTGGCGATGCCTCTCATGAGCCTTCCCAGAATATCTGCCCCTGTGATGATTCTTCGTTCCTTTGCCCAGACGAGAATGATGTCGTGGTCAATGACGTCATCTTCGGCGGAAGTTGGTTGGATTCTCAAATGACTGAGCACTTCGCCCAGTTCCGTCTCTGGATTCCTGACGATGATGGGGCGATGGCAGAATGCATAAGGTGATCTGGGCGCGGAACGGATGAGTAGATCTCGGGCAAAACCATCGGCATCCAGAACGAGTTGAGGCTCATCATCTGGATCGGTCAAAATGATCCATTTCCGACCGGACTTGAGTAATTGGTGAATGAACGGGTCATCTCGATCATTCTTGTAGTCTGGAAATATCGGGAGATCCACGCTCACAGGGAGGCTGACGACGCTTTCTGGATCGATCAGTTCACCTTCTTCGCTGGCTGGCAGGTCGTCCAAGGTCATGAAGTTGAGGGCTCCGCGGCCTTCGATCATGGCCAGATCCGTCTCGTCTGCTTCGACGTGCTTCTTGATGACCTCGCGGAGTTCCTTTTCCCGATAGTATTCCAGTCCCTCCTTACCGAGCCACCAATCCAGAATGGCGCCTGTCGGTTTGGCTACCGGGAAGAGAAGCAACTGATACAGTCGAAGAATCGGTGAGAGAAGTGCCGCCATTTTGAGCGCGTTTCTTGAGAAATAGGCTTGCGGGATTATCTCGCCGATGCAGGTGATCGCGATGGTTGAAAAGAGAAAAGCTGACAGTCCGGCAAGGACGGAATCTGAAAGGAGCGTCAACAGACAGTTGGCAGCCACGTTGCCCCACAGGATGGTAGACAGCAGGAAATTGGAATCCTTTCGCAGGTTTAGTAGTTTCTTTGCTCGTGTATCCCCTGCGGCGACTTCGACCTCCAGATCGAAGCGGCTGATACCGAACAGGGCGAGATTGAGTCCTGAGAACATGGCGGACTGAGATACGCAGAACGCGATGCCAATCCATGAAACAATTGATGGGTCCAGTGAGTCTAACATTCTTGGGTGGTGGATCCGAAATCAGTCAGATGGGCCAACAACACGTGTTTTGTAATGCAGTGCAAACTGAATTCCAAGTGGGTAAGGCAGAGAAATAGTTCATAAAAAAGGGCGAAGCCGTTTCCAGCTTCGCCCGTGCACGCACAGAAAATTGTCTTTCAAACGGACTTATTCAGGGCGGCTTGGTCGCTCCGGACGGGAGCTTCCGCCTTGCTCTCCACCTGGTCGACCACCTTGTCGGCCTCCGCTCATACGGGACGACACAGCCTCAGCTTCCTTTTTTGTGATCGCACCATCTTTGTCAGTGTCGAGTCGGTCGATGATGCGCTGCATGCGCTCAGGGAGTTCATCACGTGTGACCTTGCCGTCGCCGTTCTGGTCGTTGGCCATGATCATGGAAGCGAAGTCGCCTCCACTGCCACCGCGTCCACCTTGATCACCACCTCCGGGGCCACGTTGCATACCACCTTGTCCTCCCTGACCACCAGGGCCACCAGGACCGCGCTGCATGCCACCTTGTCCTCCTGGACCACCAGGACCGCGTTGCATACCGCCTTGGCCTCCGAATTGAGGGCGCAGTTCTTCGGGGCTCAAATTACCGTCACCGTTCTTGTCGAGTTTTGCCAGAAGTGACTTGGAAGCGGCATTGAGCTCAGCGCTGGAGAGGGCGCCATCATCGTTGGTGTCGATAGCTTCGAGAATTGGGTTTGGCGGGCGGAAGCCACCGCCTGGGCCACCTTGGCCACGTTGCATGCCGCCTTGGCCTTGTCCACGGCCGCCTCCAAAGCCACGATCCTGACCTTGGCCTTGGCCTTGTTGAAATCCTCCGTTCTGTCCAGGAGGGCCTCCACGGCGTCCGCCGAAGTCCTGGGCTGATAGGGGACCGGCAGCCAAACCAAAGGCAAGTGCTGACGTGATGATTGCTGTTGTTTTTTTCATATCGTTGATGTGGGTGTGAGGGAATCGCTCCTCACGTGGGTTATTTGGAAATGCTGTAGAGAAATTTTCCTGAACGGATGTAGAGATTCTTTCCTGAAAGAGCAGGCGTTGCGCTGAAGTCACTGTTGTCTCCACCAAATGTGTTTTGGGCTACTTTCTTAAACTCGGGTTTGGCTTCGATCACAAAGGTGCCTGCATTGCGCGTGGTAAAGTAGATGTGATTGCCGGCCATGACAGGGGAGGCGTAGTTCTTTACACCTGAACGTCCAGCGCGGAGACGTTCCTGAAAGACCTGTTCACCGTCGGCTTCACGGGTGCAGTAGACAGAACCAGAGCGGTCCATCCAGTAGAAATGTCCTTTGTGGAGAATTGGAGTGGGGACATAAGGGGCTTGGCGTTGGGTCCATTTGATCTGATTGGAGATGTTTCCCTTTCCTCCGCCTTTGAGTGCGACGGTGTAGCGTTGTGGATAGCCGCCAAATGCATAGAGCATATCACCATTTACCAACACGGTTGGGCTAACGTTTCCTGGAGTCGGCGTCTCTGCGTACCAGCGCAATTTACCGTTATCCGGATTGAGTCCCCAAATTTCTCTGGGTGCAGCCAATACGATATCCGTATCGCCGTTTGAAAAGGAAACGACCTGTGGAGTCGTATAAACGAGTTCGAGCAAGGAAGCCTCAGCTTTCCAGAGTTCATTGCCTGTCTTGGTGTCGAGAGCGCGGATGGACTGACTTTCCTCAGATGCATTTACGATGAGCTTGTCCTTGTAGAGAATAGGACTGCCGCCTGAGCCCCAGCGGCGATTGCCAGATTCCTGACCCACGAAGGTCTGCCAGAGTTTTTTGCCATCATGAGTGAATCCAAGTGCTCCGGATTTGCCGAAGAACACGTAGACATTCTCACCATCAGAGACCGGTGTACTGCTTGCGTAGCCGTGCTCGCGAAGAAAGCCGGAATATGCGTCTTCTGGAAGCCGGGCAGGGACGTCTTGTTGCCAGAGTTTTTTGCCCGTCTTCTGATCGTAGCAGGTCAGGTGGCGCTTGAGGTCCTTTTGATCTCCGGGATTGTTGGCATCGACTCCATAACCTGAATAGGAGGAGACGAAGATCTTTCCTTTGGAAATGATCGGACTTGATGAGCCAGGTCCGGGAACCGGGGTTTTCCACTGAAGGTTTTGAGTGTCAGACCAGGTTGTAGCGACAGGGGTGGAGTGGATTCCATTGGCATTGGTGCCACGGAACTGTGTCCATTCGTCGGCCTGGGTATTGCCTGACAAGACTATTGCCGTGGTCAGAATGAGTGCTGGAGAAAGAGAGCGAAACATGGAACTGGTATTTTTAGAGGACGTAAAGAGTGTGCTGGTTACAAGGAATTTCAATTGAGACGTCTTTTCGTAGCAAACGTTCTAAATGCGAGAGCGGTTACCTTGAACCTTTCACTTCTGTGTTAAGATTGTGTGAAGGTGCGCCAAAAAAAATGCCCCTATTTCCACTTGGGAAAAGGGGTGGAAATCTGAATTCCAAGGAAGAGTCTCCTTATTCGACTGTTACACTCTTGGCGAGATTTCGTGGTTTATCCACGTCCCGATCAAGGGCAACGGCGATATGGTAGGACAGCAATTGTAGCGGAATGACGCTCAGGAGCGGGAAGAGACATTCCAGTGACTCCGGCACATAGATCACATCATCAGCAAATTCAGCAACGCTGGTGTTTCCTTCCGTAGCGATGGCAATCACCGGAGCTTTGCGTGCTTTGACCTCCTGAAGATTGGAGAGACTCTTCTCGAAAAGGGCATCAGAAGGCGCCAGCACAACGCATGGTGTGTTCTCGTCCAACAAAGCGATCGGACCGTGCTTCATCTCAGCGGATGGGTAGCCTTCGGCGTGGATATAGGAAATCTCTTTGAGCTTGAGCGCGCCTTCCAAGGCGACCGGATAGGAATACTGACGTCCGAGGAAAAAGAAGTTATCTGCGTCCTTATACTTGGTGGCGATGGCTGAGATATGAGAATCCAATTTGAGGATATCGCCGATCTGGTCCGGGACCTTCTTGATTGCTTCAATGATCTCCCGGCCACGATTGGATGGTAGCATCCGCAAGCGGCCCATGAACAAGGCCAACAAGGTAAGGACGGTGACCTGCGAGGTAAATGCCTTGGTGGATGCGACGCCGATCTCAGGCCCGGCATGGAGGTAGATGCCTCCATTGGATTCGCGGGCAATGGTGCTACCTACCACGTTGCAGATTGCCAGCACTTTGTGACCGCGCCGCTTTGCTTCACGTAGAGCAGCCAAGGTGTCTGCAGTTTCGCCCGATTGGGTGATCACAACGACCAACGTGTGCTTTTCAAGCGGGGCGTGGCGGTAACGGAACTCGGATGCGTATTCGACCTCCACGGGAATATGGGCCAGTTCCTCAATCAGGTATTCGCCCACCAGTCCTGCATGCCAGCTCGTGCCACAAGCAGGGATCACGATTCGCTCGATATCACGAAGCTCCGCAGCGGTCATATTCAGTCCCCCGAAGATGGCGGTGGCTTCATTGGCGTCCAATCGACCACGCATGGCGTTGGCCACGGTCTGCGGTTGCTCGAGGATCTCCTTGAGCATGAAGGTGTCGAATCCTCCCTTCTCAGCGGCAAGCTGATCGAATTCAATCCGACTGATCTGCACCTTCGCAGTGTCTGAGCCCAGATTGGTCACGTGAAAGCGTTCGGGCGTCAGTGTAGCAACATCGTAATCGTTCAGATAAACGACCTGTCTTGTGTGGGCAACAATCGCGTTGGCATCGCTTGCAAGGAAGTGTTCATCGGATCCGACTCCCAGAATCAGAGGCGAACCACGCCGGGCTCCCACGATGATGCCGGGTTCATCCTTGGAAATGACGGATAATCCGTAGGCGCCAATGACGTCACCCAGAGCGTTGATCACGGCTTGTGTCAAACGTGACGGTTGAAAGTCTTCTTTTGGATCCAACTTGTCGTAGTGCACTCCGATCAAGTGTGCCAGAACCTCTGTATCCGTTTGGGAGAGGAAAGTATGCCCGTCTGCCTCTAGCTTTTTGCGAAGGTCGGAAAAATTCTCAATGACCCCATTGTGAACGACCGAGATGCGTCCGCTGGCGTCGTTGTGGGGATGGGAATTCTCATCAGAGGGCTCACCATGAGTCGCCCAGCGCGTATGACCTATCCCGCAATGCCCGGAAAGTGGATCCTCATCCAGCAATGAAGCGAGGCCGTGGTCGATGCGCCCCTGCTTCTTGACCGTTTTTTGGTCAGTGGCCACCTGGACCGTGATTCCGGCGCTGTCGTAGCCGCGGTACTCCAAACGACGGAGACCTTCTAGAATGATCGGCGAGGCTTCCTGCCTGCCTGTATATCCAACAATGCCGCACATAAATGGTAATTATCGGGAAATCGAATCAGGAACTTGACCCCTGATGGAGCAAACGTTTCGGAGTCAGTAAGATTTAACTGTTTCCTGAATGTCGCTTGCTCGGCGAGAGGGGCGCAGGTTATAAGCGGGTTGCACGTATTCGCAAGTAAGGAAAAATCTATGCCATCAGCCATCAATCCAGCGGTAGGAAACTCCGACGTCCTTTGTGTCGTCATGGGCGGGGGAGCAGGGTCACGTCTCTATCCACTGACGCATGAACGTTCAAAACCTGCAGTTCCATTGGCTGGCAAGTATCGGATCGTCGATATCCCTATCTCCAATTGCATCAATTCAGGATTGAATCGGATCTATGTCCTGACCCAGTTCAACTCGGCATCGCTTCATCGGCATATTTCTCAGAGTTACAAGTTTGATCACTTCAGCGGTGGCTTTGTGGAGATCATGGCCGCGGAGCAGACGCCAAACACCCAGACATGGTATCAGGGGACCGCGGATGCCGTGCGTAAAAATTTAATTCACCTGCTGAATCATCGTTTCAAATATGTCCTCATTCTCAGTGGAGACCAACTCTACCGCATGGATTTCAGAGAGATCCTGAACAAGCACATTGAGAAGCAGTCCGATGTCACGATCGCCACGCTCCCTGTAGAACGTGAGCCGGCACGTGCTTTTGGTATTCTGGAGATCAACGACGATCACAAGATCACCCGCTTCGTTGAGAAACCAAAGGAAGACGACGTTCTTGATACGCTGAAGATTGAAAAAGACTGGTATGAAGATCTGGGGATTTCCGAAGGAAGAGATGAGTTGTTCCTCGCCTCAATGGGAATCTATGTCTTCAACCGTGACGTGATTGTGGACCTGCTCGAAGGGGATGAGACAGACTTTGGTAAACACATCATTCCGGGAGCCATTGAGAATCGTAAGGTCTACTCCCATGTATTCGAGGGGTATTGGGAAGATATCGGAACCATCCGCTCATTCTTCGATGCCAATCTCGATTCATGTAAGGATCTTCCTCAGTTCGATTTCTACGACATGAATGCGCCAGTGTACACGCACCCTCGTTTCCTTCCTGCCTCCAAGACCAATGGTGCCAAATTCGATCATGTGGTGCTTTCTGATGGTTGTATCATTGATGATGCCTCCATCACCAATACCCTGATTGGTGTCCGCAGTAAGGTGGGCGCTGGCACTGAGTTGAACCGTGTCGTCTACTTCGGGGCCGATTATTATGAGAGTGAGGATTCAATGCAGCGGGCCAAAGTTGAAGGTAAACCACCGATCGGCATTGGTAAGAACTGCAAGATAGACAATGCCATCATCGATAAAAACGCCCGTATTGGAGACAATGTGATCATCTCTCCCGATGGAAAGCCGGAGAATCTAGATCATGAGCACTACTACATTCGTGATGGAATTGTCGTGATTCCGAAGAACGGAATCGTGCCATCCGGAACAGTGGTCTAATCCTTCGGTAAGATGGATCTGGGACTCAAAGACAAGGTGGTCCTGATCACCGGTGGTGCCAAAGGCATTGGCCGGGCTTGTGTTCGTCTTTTCGCAGAAGAGGGCGCCAGAGTGATTCTGGTGGACCGGGATGCAGAGGCAGGCCAGCTTGCCGCGGATGAGCAGAACGCCCGTTTCTTTCAGACCGATCTGGCGGAGGAAGGTGCCTGTAAGAAGGTCGTTGAATCGTCCATCGCTGAGTTTGGTGGAGTCGATATCCTGATCAATAACGCAGGCTTCAACGATGCGGTAGGCTTGAGTGGCTCTGTGGAGGACTTTCGGAAGTCGCTGGATCTCAATCTCGTTCCTGCGTTCGAACTGGCCAAGCACCTTTCGGAGAGCTTAAGGGAGCGATGTGGCAACATTATCAATATCGGTTCCAAAGTCGCGTTGACCGGGCAGGGAAGCACATCGGGATATGCCGCATCCAAAGGTGGGATCAATGCACTTACGCGGGAATGGGCTGCCGCGTTTGCTTCCAGTGGAGTCCGGGTCAATGCAGTGCTGCCGGCCGAATGTTTGACTGATCAGTATGAACGGTGGTTTGAATCATTGGATGATCCTCAAGGAACAAGGAAACGCATCGAAGCGATGGTTCCTTTGGGAAAACGGATGACAAGCCCGGAGGAGCTTGCCGCAACAGTGGTCTTTCTGGCGTCAGACCGTTCTTCGCACACCACCGCTCAAATCATGCTGGTAGATGGAGGGTATACCCATTTGGATCGTGCGATAGGGCATGACCATGCGAAATGGGATTAGGAGTCCATTCCTTGATAGGGGGCTGCTAGTCCAACATGTATTTTTCAAGCCATGATTGGGGAAGGGTTCCATGGCTGAGCAACCAGTCGTTGAATTTTTTCTGACTCCATCCTCTTCCTAATACAAGTCTTTCGTGAAGTCTCTGGTTTTCCAGTCGCCCGAGCCAGTAGCTCATTGGAACGGACGGGGATCCGATATACCAGTTCACATCCGCCGCTGCCCTTGCCTTTGTCATGCCCAAGTGCTCCTGCATGTGACTGATGGCCCGTCTATAACTGTATTCTCCCGTCTGTAGATAGAGATCGATGAGGATTCGGTGGCAGCGCCAGAGGGCGTCGTGAAGCTGCTGTATTTTGAGCCACGGGCTGGAATCCACTTCGAGGTCGGCAGTCATCTGTTCACACCAAAGAGTCCATCCTTCATAGAAAACGGCATGGGCAAACAATGGTCGCCACTTCCGGGCGTGCCTGTTGGCAGTGATGAATTGAAGGTGATGACCAGGGTAGGCCTCGTGTGCGCAAGTGAGGACGAGTCCGAAATGTTGCTGGCGCTCGGCCTTTGCCTTGTCTGGATTCTTTTCAAAGGCACCGAGATCATTCACCCAGAACACACCTTTTTGCTTCGGGTCAAAGGGGCCCGGCGAGGAGTAGGCAGCGAGCGGGAAAAGATGTTTCATGAAGTCAGGCACAAGACGGATGTCCAGTTCGTCCCCCTTCGGAAACGTCATGACCTTGGCCTTCTTGAAGACTCTTGCTGTTCGCGCAGTTTCCTTCCGATACAACCCGAGCATATCAGCTGGTGGATTCCATGATTCACGAGCCTTGGCGACGATGACTTCGGGAGATTTGTTTCTACCGTAGGGACGGCAGAGTTCTTTGATCATCGAATTGACGCGGGCAATCTCGCTCTTGGCCAAGGATTCGATTTCACCAAGCGAATAGTCCAATCCCAGTTCGCTTTGGATGCGTCGTTGAAGCTCTGTTTCGCCAATCGCATAGGACCCCTGTTTACCTTTTGGTTTGGCGCCGATCTGTGCGGCATACCTCTTTACGGCTGTGCCGCAATTCTTGATGAGATCTGTATCGTTTGATCCCCCTTTGGTGGATTTAAGAAACGTGCCCACAGCAGAGAGCAGGGAAGCAGCACCCGATGCACTGTCTTTCATGTTGGCCAGCCAATTTGGATCTGGCTCTTTGACCAAGCGGGCGGAATTGCGGAGGAACACGGGAGCTTCGTTCAGTAGCGAACGGAGATTTACCGCAGCGCGTTTGGGCTCGTCCTCTCCTCTCATCAATTCATGCATCAACATGCCTAGCACGCCTTCTACAGCGTCGGGATCGCGCTGTTCACGGCCGTGATCATGATCAAAACACTCACGGGTCAATTGGCTTCTGGCTGCCAATCTGTCCAGATGCTGATCCGGACTCAGAGTGGATGGCGAAATGGATTCGGCAGTCTTGAGGAAGCCCTGTCGCTTTTTATGCTGATCACGGGAGAAGGAGGCAGAGGCTTCATCGAAAGATCCTTCGCCGCTCTTGAGACCTGCTGCGACGGCTTCTGTCGGAAGGTCGCTCAGACGTTGCTTAAAGTAGGAATCCAGAAGTGAATCAAACGCATGCTTGGCCATGGGCGAAGTATGTTCAGAACGCGATGTTGAAACAGGAAAAAGCACTTTGGGTATGACCCTTGATCTTTGCGGCCTTTAGAGAGATTCCGTGTTGCACGTTCAAGATATTGGAGAAATGCTGTCACTCATGTTCCCTGCGATGAATCTTCGACGATTGCTATCCGTGCTCTTGTTCTGTCTTTTGGCGACGGCTGTCTCTGCAGCATCGAGATCCAAGCCCAACATCATCATGATCATGGCCGATGATGTGAGCTGGGAGGCATTTGGTTGTTATGGAGCAGAAGACTACAAGACTCCCAATATTGATCGGCTTGCATCAATGGGCGTTCGCTTTTCTCATGCCTATTCCACACCCATCTGCACTCCGACTCGAGTGAAGTTGATGACTGGAAAATACGGATTCAGGAACTACACCCACTTCGGTTATCTCAATCCCAAGGAAAAGACATTCGGCCACATGCTTCAAGATGCGGGCTATCGCACAGCCATTGCGGGGAAGTGGCAGTTGAACGGACTCTACAACGATCTCCCAGGTTCTCAGGACAACACACGGCCCAATAAGGCAGGGTTTCACGAATACTGTCTCTGGCAGTTGACCAAAGGGAAGAACGTACAGAGTGGTGGAGGCGAGCGCTTCTGGAGTCCTGCTCTGGAGAAGAACGGAAAAATGCTGAGCATCGAAGACCTGAAGGATCAGTATGGTCCTGACATTCTCTCTGATTTCCTTTGTGACTTCATGGAGCGCAATCAATATGAACCATTCTTCCTCTATTATCCCATGGTACTGGTGCACGATCCATTTGTTCCAACGCCTGACACCATCGGGGATGGCTCTCGAGGCCACGAATCCAATAAGCAGCCGAAAGGGAAGGAAGCCAAGAAGGAGAACTTTGTCGCCATGGTTCAATACATGGACAAGATCATTGGCAAGATCGCCAAGAAGGTGGAAGACATCGGTCAGGCCGAGAATACATTGATTCTGTTTACAGCAGACAACGGAACACACCCATCGATCACCTCGGGATGGAACGGACACCAAGTCACCGGTGGCAAAGGTGCCACCAAGGACATGGGGACCCATGTTCCGCTGGTCGCTTACTGGAAAGGCACCACGCCCACAGGAAAAGTCGTTGATGATCTGGTTGATTTCACTGACTTCTACACGACTTTTGCCGATGCCGCTGGTGTGCAAATGGGAAAAACGGATCCGATCGATGGCCGCAGTTTTCTGCCTCAGTTAAAAGGAAAGAAAGGGAATCCACGGGACTGGGTGTTCCTTCACTACCAGCCTTATTGGAACAAGACGCCCGGGCAGTATGCACGGACAGAGAACTTCAAACTCTACCGTGATGGCAGGTTCTACGAAGTTCCCAAAGATCTGAAAGAAGCCAATGATCTTTCCAAGGGAGGCGCATCCAAGAAAGCCAAACGGATTCAGAAGGAACTAGAAGCATTCCTGGCCACCACTCCACCAGCCCCAGAAGGCAAAAAGGGCGGAGGATTCAAAGGTGATCGTAAAACCTATCCCGAGTGGAAACGGCTCTTTGACTGAACTGTCGGGCGTTAGACGACGGTCACTTCGTTTTCGAGGACACCGATTCCTGAAATCTCGATACGAACCACATCTCCGGCCTGAAGCGTGAAATCTTCGCCGGGGACGACGCCTGTGCCTGTCATCAGGATGGCTCCCTTCTTGAATGTTTGGCTGGCGAAGAGGTAATCGCGTAGCTCATCAAAGCTGCGTTTGATCTGATTGATTGCGGTGGTTCCGGCGAATCCGGTTTCTCCTCCACGTGTGATCTTGAGATCAACTGTCCATTCACGAGCGGCTTCTTCACTGGCGTCCAACACGATCCATGGTCCAAGAGCTGCAGAACGGTCGTAGACCTTGGCTTGTGGCAGATAGAGCAGGTTCTCACCCTCGATGTCCCGTGAACTCATATCGTTGCCAATGGTTGCGCCCACGCGCTCACCTCGGCTGTTGAATATCAGGGCCAGTTCTGGCTCGGGCACGTTCCAGGTGGCGTCTTTACGTATTCCGACCTTGTCAGCAGTGCCTACCACCTTGTCTGCCACGGCTTTGAAGAAAATCTCAGGGCGAGCAGCATCATAGACCTTGTCATAGGCAATAGCGCTGAAATCACTTTCCTCCATTCGAGCGGCCTTGCTTCGCATATAGGTGACACCCGCTGCCCAGACTTCCTGCTCCTCGATAGGGGGAAGGAGAGTGATATCTGCCAATGCCACCGTCTCGGATGCCGCGGAAAGTGCCGCTGATGCCGTGGAAACGGGGCTGTCAGCCTCCAGAATCTCTGAAAGAGAGCTGATTTTGAGGACTTTCACCTGATCTCCTTCGACAACGCCGATGGATTTGGAACCGTTGGATGACTGGAAAAGGCAGATTTTCATAAATGGATTGAGGGGCTTTTAGGTAATGCTCCAGAAGCTCCATGGCGATAAAAAACCAGCATCGAGCCGATGAAGTCCAAAAATGCCCTGAAAACGCGGAATGTTGTAAGTGCTTGAGCAACAAAATCCCATTAGTGCTTCAATCATGTTGCCATCTCTTGACAGGTTGCTTATTAAACCGCGAATGAAACGCCCTTTCTTAGTCGCCGCCCTTGCGGTGTTGGTCTTTTCTGTGTCCGGTTCTGCCGCCACACCCGACGAGACGTACGTCAAAAATTATCAGGCGATTGTTCAGGCTGATTCCTTGATCGAAAAGAAGCAGGAAGCTGCAGCTTTGGATCACCTCTATGATGCTTCGGAAGGATTGACGGAGCTTCAGAAGAAGTCTCCGAAATGGAATCCTGACATTGTGAAGTTCCGCCTCAACTACGTGCAGGACAAGATCCACTCGTTGCAGGGCAAGTACCCTGAGGTGAAGGAGAAGCGTGATGCTGCCAAGGCTGCTGCCAAAAAGCCAAAGCGCCGCCAGCCAAAGCCGGTGGATGCAGAGCTTGATCGCATGACTCAGGACGTTGTGAATCTTCGCATTCAGCGTTCAGAGCTCGAAGCACAGTTGCGCGAGGCACTCGCCGCCAAACCTTCCCCAGTCGACCCAGCTGAATTCAAACGCGCTCAGGAGACCATTGGTGCACTGAGTCAGAAAGTTGCTGATCTGCAGGCATCATTGGAACAGGCCCAGATGACCATCGGCGAATCTGTCACTGTTGACGAAGCCAAGCAGATGAAGAAAGCGCTGTCTTCCGCAAATAAGGCCGCTGCTGATTCTCAGAAAGCTCTTGGTTCTCTGGAAAAGAAGAATATCGCACTCGCAGAAGAGGTGAAAGAGAAGCTCGCTGAGAAGGCCGTTCTTGCTGATCGCGCCAAGAATGCCGAAGCCAAGATCAAGGACCTCGAAAAGACCCTTTCCAAGACAGTGACAGCTGATCAGCTCGAAGCTGCTGAGAAACAACTCGATTCAGCTCGCGACAATCTGGAGCGTGCAGAGAAGGACAAGGCTTCACTGAAGAAGGAACTCGCATCGCTCTCCAAGCGTGTTGATTCCTTGACCAACGATCCCAAGGTCGCCGCACTTCGTGATGAGAACAAAGCTCTCAAGAAGCAGCTTGATGCTGTGTCTGATGCAGCCAAGACCATTGCGGGACTTGAAAAGGCCAAGGCGAAACTCGCTGAGGAAAATGCAGAACTCGAATCAGAGGTCGATGCTCTCGAAGCCGCTGAGAAGTCCATGAAGAGCCAGGCCAAGAAGTTTGCATCTGTGCAGGATGATCTCGCTGATTCTCAGAAAAAGACCAAGAGCCTCGAAGCTTTGAACAAGACTCTCAGCAACAAATTAAATGATCTTGAAGACGCGCTCGAAGCGGCTGAGAAGAATCTCTCCAAGGTCGTCACCAAGGCAGATCTTGATGCCGCAAAAGATGCGCTTGGGAAAGCTGAGAAGGCAGTTGGATCACTTGAAAAGGACAATCGTTCACTTTCCAAGACGGTTGCATCCCTTGAGAAGAAGCTGGAGTCAGCATCTACGAGTCGTCGCGTTGCTGCCCTTCGTGAGGCCAATGATGAGCTGAAAGCACGCCTTGATGAAGCCATTGCCGCGAAGGAGAAAATCGAGATACTTCTGACCGATCCAACCAAGTAATCGGTTGTTCAATTTTCAAAAAACGCCCCTGACTTCGGTCATGGAGCGTTTTTTTGTGAAATCGTCTGTTCATGGTCGAATTAGAAGCTGTTGGAAAAGTGTTTTTCGTAGCCTTCTCAATTGCCTTTTCAAATGGGCGCTGGCTTACTTCCGCGCGATGACACGTGCTTTTCTTGCCATGCTATTTCTGTGTCTGGGTCTCACGTCGGTGTTTGCCGCTGAGCCGCCAGATGAACTCTTTGTTCGTGCCTATCAATTGATTCAGCGAGCAGATCTCCTGCTCGACAAGGATCAGGACACGGCTGCCATGCGCCAGTATCTGGATGCGTTGGACGGATTGAAGGGACTGCAGAAGGAACATCCATCGTGGAATGCCAAGGTGGTTCAGTTCCGGTTGGACTATGTGAACCGCAAGCTGGCACCGCTTCGTCGCAAGTATCCCCAAGAGACAACCACCACTGCCAAGACTCCCATGCCCAAGCCGGTGGAGACTGAGGCATCACAGGTCAAGGCACTGAAGGAAGAGCTTATCCGTCTCAGGGCTGAAAATGCGAAAAAGGAGTCGGCACTCGAGTCAGCAAAGAAAGGGCAGGCAAGTGCTGCTGCTGTGAAGAAGGCAGAAGAGCGAAGCAAGATGCTCGAGTCAGAGAACAAGGAGTTGGTGACCACAACCAACAGTCTGCGCGAACAGATGTCCTCCATGGTGGATGCTGCGTTGGTGGAATCGCTTAGGAGAGAATTGGCCGACGTAAACAAGCAGTTGGAAACCACTCCGGATGCCGCATTGCTTGCTGAACGCGAGAAGCTCATCAAGTCTTTGGAGACGGAGAACAAGTCGCTTCAGAAGAAGGTGGATGGCCTCACAGACAAAGGACGTCTTGCCGGGCTTCGTGAAGAAAACGGCGATCTCAAGAAACAGGTCGTGGATCTGAACAAGCGTTTGAAAGCTTCATCCGGTCTTGAGGAGAAGAACGAATCTCTCGAAGCCTCAGTGGCCGAGTTGAAAGTGGAGGTCAAAGATCTCGAGAGTTTGATCTCTGAAGAACGCCGTAAGAACAATCAGCTTACCCGTCAGCTGAAAGGGTCCGAGCAGGGACGTATGATTGCTGATCTCAACAAGGAAAACACCAAGTTGACCGGAGAGATCAAGAAGCTCGAAGGAGAGAATGCTGAGCTTAAGACAGAACTAAAGACCGCCTCTGGACGTGTTGGTGAGCTGGAGAAGATGTCCAGTGAATCAGCGCAGGCAAAACGCATTGCCGGATTGGAGAAGGAGAACAGTGGGCTTCAGTCTAAATTGACCAAGATGGAGGAAGAGACTGTTCCCAAGTTGGAAGCAGACAATGCTGGCCTCAAGGCATCGGTCGCCAAATTGCGTCGTGATCTGAAAGCAGCTGAAAAGGCGCTGGACTCAGCAACAGGAGATCTGAAGACAGATGTAGCGACACGTAACAGGACCATTGCTCGTCAGGCGCGCGCTCTGGCAAAGCTTGAGGAGGAAGCTGATCGTTTGAGTGCTGAGAACAAGTCGCTCATTCAAGTTGCAAAGCGCGATCAAAGAGCCATGGCTGAAATGGTGGAACCTTCACAAATATCTGATCTTCAAGCCGAACTGCGTGCTGCGCGTAAGGCTTTGGAATCAAAAGAGCCTGTCCAGGATCCGAAGCTGATTGCTCAGTTGAGCGAAAGTCGTGCAGAGCTCAAGGAACAGCGAACGGAGATGGCCGCGCTGAAGAAGGAGCGTTCTGATCTGGAGAAAAAATTGAAAGCAGCCACTGAAGACCGTGCTTCTGCAAGAGAGCTTCGCAGTCTGACCAAGAAGTTGGAGGATTCCACCGAGAAGCAGGCATCACTCCAGAAAGAAATTGCAAAACTCGAATCAGAGCAGGAGGAGCTGGAGGATACCAATCGGAATCTAGCCAAGCAGATCGACACCATGAAGTCCGACACGGCAGTAAGTGATCTACAGAAAGATTTGGAGAAGAGCCGGGAAGCATTGCTGGAGGCTCGCGCCATGGAAGGGACACTGAATGATGAGAACGATGCACTCATCGCTGCTTTGAGCGAAACCAAGCGTAAGCTCAAGGATGCGTCTTCAAACAATCCTTTTGAGAAGGAAATGAAATCGCTGGCCAAGGCTCGTGAAGAATCGGAGAAAGACTTGGCCAAGTTGGAGAAGAAGATGGCTGGACTGTCTGAAGACAACGATGAGTTGGAAGCACGCCTTAAAGCCGCTGAACAGGCATACAAGGCGCAGAGAGAAGTGGATGCAAAGAAACTCAAGGCACTTGAAGATGAAAAGGATGATCTTGAGAAGCAACTGCGTGATGCCACTAAAAAATTGAGTGCGCGGGATAGCGAAAAGAAGAAGAAGGAAGTTTCTGGAATGGCGGATGAGCTGGCTGGACTGAAAGCCAAGCTTGAAGCTGTGAATGCCAAGAAGGTGCCTTATTCCAAGGAGGAGATGGCTCTGTTTGAGAAGCCTGCACCGAAGGCGAATGCACCAGAGACCAAGAAGGCTCTCAAGAATACTGAGCTGCCTGATTCAGTGCAGCCATTGATCGTTGAAGCCCAGCGTGCCTATGCGAGTCGTAGTTACGAGACGGCGGAGACCAAGTATAAGCAGGCTCTTTCACAATCTGAGAACAATGTGTTCACCCTCGCCAATCTGGCTGCCGCACAGATCGAGCAGGAGAAACTACCTGAAGCGGAAAAGAATCTTGAGCGCGCATTGCGGATTGATGCCGATCATGGGCATAGCCTATTCCAATACGGTTATCTCAAGTATCGCCAGGGCAAGAAGGAAGAAGCGTTGGACTATCTGAGCCGCGCAGCCAAGGCTGAGCCCGAGAATGGAAACATCCAGAACTACTTGGGGATTGTCCTCAGTGAGATGGGCCAACGTGGAGCAGCTGAGGCGGCGCTTCGTAAGGCAATTCAATTGTCACCCGGGAACGCGAGTGCTCATCACAATCTTGCCGTGATTTATGCCACTCAGAAGCCGCCGTTGAGCGAATTGGCCTACTGGCATTATCAGAAGGCCCGTGATGCGGGACATGTGCGTAATGAGTCTCTGGAGAAATTGATCAAGGGGCGCTGATATCTTCTGATGAACTTTGAAAAGGCGGGATCCTGAAATAGGATTCCGCTTTTTTGTGTACTCTTCTGTATTTCCCGGAGCGGGGGAGGGCGTTATCGTGCCACCATGTTCACCGCCGTTCGTCTTGGTTTGCTTTTGTCGTTGAGTGTCCTGGTGTCTGCTGCCAATGCAGCAGATCGCCCCAATGTTTTGTGGATAACAGCTGAGGATATGAGTCCCGTTCTTGGGTGTTATGGCGATGAGCAGGCCATTACGCCGAACATCGATGCACTTGCTGAGAAGAGTGTTCGGTATACCCATGCTTTTGCGTCGGCTCCGGTCTGTTCACCTGCAAGGTCCTGCCTGATCACCGGATGTTATGCCACCAGTCTGGGTACTCAGCAGATGCGTTCCGCATTCCCGATTCCAGAGGAAATGACCGGCTTTCCATCATACATCCGTGAGGCAGGTTACTATACCTCCAACAACGTCAAGACGGACTACAATACTGCGAACTGGGATAAGATCATTGAGGCATCCTGGAATGAAAGTTCGGCGACTGCGCATTGGCGGAACAGGGAGGATAAGTCCAAGCCGTTCTTCTCTGTCTTTAATCTGATGACCTCTCATCAGAGTCGGTCCATGGTCTGGGATGAAGCCACGTTCAAGAAGGATGTGCAGAGTCGTTTGAGTGCTGGTGAGATCCACGATCCTGCACGAATGGTGATACCTCCCTATTATCCCGACACGCCTGTTGTACGTCGGACCCTTGCTCGCTTTTACGATTGTGTGACTGCCATGGATCAAGAGGTGGGCAAGATCCTCAAGCAGCTTGAGGAAGATGGTCTGGCTGAGGATACCATTGTGTTTTTCTTTGCGGATCATGGAACAGGTCTACCTCGTCACAAACGGGCTTTGCTTGATTCCGGAATGCATGTGCCGCTCTTGGTGAAGTTTCCAAAAAAGTGGGAGCATCTAGCCCCCAATGATCCGGGAAAGACGACGAAACGACTGGTCAGTTTCGTGGATTTCGCGCCGACAGTTCTGAGTCTGATTGGAATCGATATACCAGACTACATGCAGGGAGAGGCGTTTCTTGGACATTCACGAGGGGCGGCCCGTCGTTATGCATTTGGTCATCGTGATCGCGTGGATGAGGTGAGGGATATGAGTCGCTCCGTGAGGAGCCGCAAGTATCTCTACATCCGCAACTATATGCCGCACCTGAGCTACAATCAGCCTACGTCATGGCCTGATTTGGGGCTGATTCGTCATGAGTTTTACAGGAGAACGGACAAGGAGGGGATGAGTGACGGCCAATGGCATTTTGCTGGAAAGGGAAAGCCCGTGGAGGAACTCTATGATTGTGAGGCGGATCCGATGAACTTGAACAATCTGGTTGAAAGCGAAGCTCATGCCACGGTGGTTGAAGAAATGCGCACAGCTCATCGCGAACACATTCGAAGCAGCATGGATGTTGGTTTTGTGGCGGAAAGCGATGCGTGGAAACTCTTTGATAAATCCACACCTTGGGAGGTTGCCCGTGGCCGGGAGCTGGATTTTGAAAGCGTTTATGAAGCAGCCGTGCAAGTGGGCGTTGGTGATGAATATGCCCACATGGACAATATGCGCCACGTGAATGAATCGGTCCGATACTGGGGAGCTATCGGCCTTGCAGCGAGGGAGACGCTCTCCCGAAAGGCTCGCAAGGATTTGATGCTGGCTCTCTATGATGAATCATGGGCGGTCCGTATTGAGGCAGCAGCTTCTTTGGTCAGAGTTGGGGAGGGCGTCGAAGGGCTTCCTGTCCTCCAAGAGGCACTCGAGTCCGATAATATGACGGTGGTTTTGCATGCTGCTCGTACGGTTGAAATGCTGGGCGACAAGGCTGCAGATCTGAAACCTCAGATGAAGATGGCCTCAGGATTGGCGGATAAGCTGAGGCCGTCCAATGCGCCGGCGACCTTTGTTCAGGTCGGAGATCCTGATCTGGCGATGTTTATCAGTTTCTCTGCAAATGCGTTTATTGCGAACTTGGAGAGACAATGGCGACCGTTGATCTCACCGGGATCTCTCGATGGTTGGAAAGCGTTGACAGAGGGCGATGTCACCATCGAAGGGAAAGAGGTCGTGTTGAAGTCCAAGGGCAAAAACCTCTGGGTGCTCCACAAGGATGTATTGAAAGACTTCGAACTTGAGGGAGAGGTGATGATGCCTGCTGAAGGATATAATTCTGGAATCGGTTTCCGTTGTTCGCCCAAAGGAGCCAAACCAATTGGCTATCAGGCTGAGATTGAAAACCAGAAGACAGGTATGATCTATGCGATCGGTTCAGGTTGGGTCTGGCCCAAAGGGAAAGAAGAGGGCGAGATGTTTAAGAAAATGGCTGAAGGCGCTTTTGTGAAGAAAACATGGAATCACATTCGTTTGCGTTGTGAAGGCGATCACATTCAGATCTGGGTCAATGGTGTCCTTACAGCGGATGTGAAAGACAGCCGTTTCAAAGAAGGTCAGATTGCGCTTCAGCATCACGGCAAGGGAGACGAACATCGTTTCCGTATGCTTAGGGTGAGAGACCTGTAGGGGCTCAAGTTCAAATAGCCTCGGTTGAGGCCTTCGCCTGAAGCTACTTCCCCAAACAGAATTGGGTGAAGATGGAATCGAGGAGATCGTCCGTGGTTGTTTTGCCGACAATCTCTCCAACAGCCCCCACGGCTATGCGTAGATCCATTGCCGCGATTTCGAGAGTCATGTCCGCCTCTAGGCAATCGATGGTGCGCGTGGTGGCTTCATGAGCCCGCTGAAGGGCGTTTTGATGACGTGCGTTGATCGCGACGCCGAGATTGCCTTCCTTGGTGTGGCCGGACCAGACATGCGCCTGAATCGCATCTCGCAATGCTTCAATTCCATCACCTTCAGCACAGGATGTTTCGACGACCTTGGATTGGTGCTCTGCGGGAAGCTCAAGAGCTTGAGGCAGATCAACTTTGTTCAGGATAATCAAGTGATGGGCATGAGCACTGTGGTTCAGATACTCCTGGTCTTCGTCTGAAAGAGGCGCTGATCGGTCAATGACGTGGAGGACAAGCTCGGCGCGGTCAATGGATTCGCGGCTTCTGCGGATTCCTTCCTTTTCAATCGCATCGTTTGTTTCTCTAAGACCGGCTGTGTCCACGAAGATGACTGGGATGCCCCGGACATTGGCCGTTGCTTCAATGGTGTCTCTGGTGGTGCCTGCAATTTCAGATACGATGGCGCGATCGTGACCAAGGAGTTGGTTTAAGAGACTGGATTTGCCAGCGTTGGGCCTGCCTACAATGGCTGCGCGGATTCCATTCCGAAGGACCTGGCCTTGATCGGCAGTGGCAAGCAGCTCTTCCATAAAGCCGCGTCCATCCTTGAGCCGTTGGATCAGCTTCTGAAGTGTGGATGGCTCTATGTCTTCATCAGGGAAATCGATGTGTGCCTCGACGTGTGCGAGGGTGATCATCATGGCATCGCGTAGTTCCTCAATACGTTTGGAAAGCGTGCCCGCCAGTTGTTCATTGGCGGCTGATAGTGCGAGATCAGTTCGTGAGTGAATCAGGTCTGCCACTGCCTCTGCCTGGGCAAGATCGATCCTTCCATTGAGGAAGGCACGCCGTGTGAATTCGCCGGGCTCTGCCAATCGGGCGCCGGCGGAAAGGATCGTTTCAAGAACGAGCTTGGTGGAGAGCAGTCCGCCGTGGCAGGAGACTTCTACAACGTCCTCCCGGGTGAAGGTTCTTGGTGCCCGCATGATTGCGAGCAGGACTTCGTCAATTTGTTGGTCACCATTGTAGATGAATCCATAGTGGATGGTATGACTGTCTGCCAGGGACAGAGTGGTGGGAGTGGCTTTCTTCTGGCGGAAGATTATTTCAGCAATGGCGACAGCCTGCGGTCCGGAGATACGGATTACAGAAAGGCCGCCTTCGCCAATGGGGGTGGCAATGGCGGCAATGGTGTCGTCACTGAGAAAGGCGCTACTCGACATGGCCGTGGCAATTGCCCTCTGCGTTCTCGGCGTCGCATCCCTGGAGAAAGAGGCGTGCCTTCTGATAGCTCTTTTTGTGGAGGTAGTGCAGGAGGTCAGGGCTCGTTCCGCGAGGTAGACTAAGGGTCAACGAATCAAGCTTCTCAAACACCTCCATGAGATTGGGCTTAGGGTTTGCGGTCGGCATGGACGCGACCTTGGCCTCCAGATCGGTCAGTGTATCCAGAATCTCTTTTTCTGTTTCAGTCATCGTGGCGTGAATTGATTTCTTCAATGGCCCAGAGGGCGTGTTCCGCAATGAGCGGTTCGGAATCCTTGGACGCTTTTTCCAGTGCTGGCAAGGCATCCGTGTCTCCGATGTTTCCCAAAGCCACGCAGACATTACGTAGAATGCCTCGACGTTTGGTGCGTTTCATTGGAGTTCCGCGGAAGTGTTTGCGAAAAGCCTCATCGTCCATGGCAAGCATCTCAAGCAGATTTGGTTGGTCGAATTCGGGGCGATGTGTCTCGTTCATCATGCTGGCTTCTTTTGCGAAGCGATTCCATGGGCAGGCGTCCAGGCAGTCATCACATCCGTAGACGTGATTGCCGATGGCGCGCCGATATTCCATAGGGATGCTGCCTTTCAGCTCGATGGTCAGGTAGGAAATGCATTTGCGGGCATCGAGTTGAAAGGGAGCCGTGATGGCTTCGGTAGGGCAGGCGGTGATGCATCTGGTGCACTTGCCGCAGCGATTCACTTCCGCCTGATCAGGTTCAAATTCTGCCTGGGTCAGGATCTCTGCAATGAAGAACCAGTTGCCCAGATCGCGACTGATCAGATTGGTATGCTTGCCTTGAAAGCCAAGTCCGGCACGTTCGGCAATCTCGCGCTCAAGGATCGGGCCGGTGTCGATATACCAGAGTGAACGATGATCGACCTCAGCTTTCTCGTCCAACCAAAGCGTCAGTTCCTTCAGTGGCTTGGCAATGACATCGTGGTAGTCCTTGTAGCGTGAGTAACGGGCGAATTGACCTTTGGGTTGCTCGCTGGATTCTGCGCTTTCCTGATGATAGCTGATGGCGAGCGTGACAATACTATTGGCCCCGTTGAGGACTTTTTGTGGATCGACGCGTTTGAAGGCATTGCGTGCAAGGTAACCCATTTCACCATGCATTCCTTGACCGATCCATTTCTCGAAATCAGCAGCCTGCTCAGGAGGATCCGCATGAGTAAAGCGGCAGGCGTCAAACCCCAATGACAACGCCTGTTGCCGAAGCTCTTCTTTCCACGAAAGGGACATGAATCAAGCAGCAGGTTCAGACCTGTGTTTAGAAGCGGATTGGGCTTCGCGGAAATGCCGACAGAGCAGCGATGCCACATCGCGCAGAGGGCGAAGCTCTGTGTTCAGGAGGATATCAGCCTGGCGATAGAATGGGGCACGTTGATCAAGGAGCTCCACGATCTTGGTCTTCGGGTCGTCGCACTCCAATAGAGGACGGTTGCCTTGTGCAGACACGCGGCGGAAGATGGTTTCGGGCTTTGCCCAAAGGCAGACAACCAAGGAGTGCTTCTTCAACGACTCCAGATGATCCGGATTGGCCCCGACACCGCCACCTGTGGAAATAACCGTGCCGGACAGAGAAGAAAGGCCATCGATCACCTGAGCCTCCAACTTACGGAATGTCTCTTCACCGGCCTGTTCAAAGATCTGAGGGATCGTCTTGCCTGCTTCTTCCTCAATCAGATGATCTGAATCCTTGAACTGAAAATCGAGAAACTGGGCAGCGAGTTGTCCTGCGGTGGACTTTCCCGTGCCCATGAACCCAATCAGAGTCAGGTTCCGAATGTCTCGCTGCTCCAGTGCCATGCCCGAGAGATACAAGATTGGTGCCCCTTAGGCACGCATCGAATTAGTGGGAGCAGATCAGTTGTGAACGCCTATGGTCGAATGGACTGGATACGAATTTCATTGCTCGCAGTGCGCGGGGCTCTTTAATTCCCTCCTTTCCGAACTCATGAAACGTGTATTTCAACTCGTATTGGCGCTGTCCCTCGCAGCGATGATGGCTGCTGGATCTCTATCCGCAGCAGATTACAAACTCAACGTCGGCCTCCAGACATGGACGTTGCGGAATATGGATTTCGATGGCGTGGTCAAGTTTGCCAAGGACCATGGCATCACTCATCTGCAGATGATCAGCAAGCACATTGATCCCCATGGAGATTGGGATGAAATCAAGCGACGCAAGGCCGTCCTCGATAAGGAAGGCCTCACCTGCTACACGATTGGTGTTTCAGGAACATCCCTTGATAAGGAAAAGAATCGTCGACTCTTTGAGTTTGCCAAGTTCATGGGCATCAAGCTGATCATCATCGAACCACGTGATTTCAAGATATTCGACAATCTTGAAGAACTGGTGAAAGAGTATGACATCAAGGTTGCCATTCATAACCACGGTTTGACCTCTCTCTACGGAAACCCTCTGGTAGTGAAGAATGTGATTCAGCATCGTGACCCACGTATTGGTGTCTGCCTCGATACCGGATGGATCACAGCTGCCGGATTTGATGCCGGAAAAGTGTTTCGCGATTACAAGGGACGTGTCTTCGATATTCATTTGAAAGACAAGAAGGTCGAGAAGACCAAGGTTGGTCGTGACGTCTATCTCGACGTGATGGTCGGAACCGGACACTCCAACTATAAGTCCCTTTTCAAGGAGCTGAAGAAGGCCAAGTGGGACGGAGTGCTTGCTATCGAGACCGACAATAAGGGCTATGCAGCCATGCCTCACGAATGTGTCAGCACCGCACAGAAATACGTGAAGGCCAATCACCCTTGATTCTCGGCTGAAATTGATTTGAAGAACCGACCTTGCCATGTGCGGGGTCGGTTCTTTGTTTTACAAGGTGGATGTTTGCATCGTATCAGATAGGGACATGCGGCGAATTGGAACAGTATTGGTAGGATGGATGATCTGGTCGGCGACGGCCTTTGCAGCGTGGTCAGCCTCTCTGGATCGACAGATTGAGGACTACATCGCCCATCCCCGATTCAATGGCGCCTCATGGGGACTGAAGGTGGTTTCACTTAAGACCGGTATGACGTTGGCGGCTCATGCCTCCGACCGATTGTTGAACCCTGCATCCAATGCGAAGTTGTTTTCGGGTGCACTGGTCTTGGATCACTTTGGTTCGAAGCACCGCTTTGCAACGGAGTTTCTCGCCACAACACCTGTTTCCTCCGACGGGACGCTCGATGGAGATCTGATCGTAAAAGGAGGCGGTGATATGACCTTGGCTGCGCGATTCCACAATGGGGATTACAGAGCCGCTGCCAGAAGACTTGTGGCGCCGCTGGTAGAAGCGGGACTCAAGGAAGTGAAAGGAAGACTTATTGCTGACGATTCACTCTACACGCGTTCCGGGCCTGGTATTGGTTGGGATTGGGATGACCTGCAGTATTATTACGGTGCTCCAGCATCTCCGTTAACCATTGAAGACAATGTGGTTGATCTGGTCATTCGACCGGGACGTAGCCTGGGAGATCGTTGTTTCATCGAGTTGAAACCTGAGTTGGGAGCGTTGAGCTTCATCAATGAAACAAGAACGTTGGCTAGGAATGCTGAGGGAGATATTCGGGTTGAGCGAGCCCTTGGAGAATCGCAGGTTGTGATTCGCGGAGGCGTTCCTTTGGGGAGCAAGAATGTAGGGGACGCAGTTTCAGTTCCTGATCCCTCTGCGCATTTCCTTGCCATTCTGGGAGCGGAGCTCAAACGACAAGGAATTCACGTAAGAGGAAGGGAGGCTGTGAAGGAACCTGGTGAACATCCGGTTTCGCTGGCCAAGGTGGAAGGGGAGGAGCTTTCAGTGGCGTTGGATGTGATGATGAAACGGTCCAATAATCTCTATTCACAGATGATGTTTCTGAATGTTGGTGCCGCTTCGGAACTTGAGAGAGAAGAGGGGGATTCCACAACGGATTTGGCTCGGAAGGAACTCGAAGTCTTTCTCGAGAAAGCAGGAGTGCACGAGAAGGGCGTCTACCTCCAGGAAGGAGCCGGATTGTCACGCGGAGACTTGTTGAGTGCGGAGGCAGTCTGTCAGTTGCTTGCCTACATGAAGACTCATCCAGAAGCGGACGCATTTATTTCATCGCTCCCGGTCGGTGGAGAATCAGGGACACTGAAGGTTAGAATGAAAGAGACTTCAGCAGCGGGTAACGTAAGAGCCAAGACAGGCACATTGCGCTTTGTTTATACCCTTAGCGGCTATGCGACGACCGCTGCCGGTGAACCTGTGGTCTTCTCTATTCTGCTCAATCACTATCGTGCCCCGACACGTTGGGAAGCGAGGCAGAGCGTAGATCAAATCGCAGCCATGATCTGTGACTGGAAATAGGATGAAGGCGGCTTTTGGGGCCGAGAGCATTCTATCATCAAGATCGCCTCATCCACCTGGAGGGACAGGGAGATCGAGAATCTGTTCCCAGAAGTAGCGGAAGGCAGGGATGAAGCTTCGGAGTTTGGCGGCGTCGTGAGGACGCAGCATGAGGTATTGGAATTCGGCTTCTGTCAGGAGTTTGTCTCCGGGACGACAAAAGATGGGCGCGCCATTCTTGGGGAGTGTCTGTTTCTTTCCACTGATTTCGACATCGAGCTCCAACTCCAAAGGAAAGAGTAGTCCTCCTTCTTCGCAAATGTTGGTGATGGTTTCGTTGTGGGTTCTTTCCGGAATACTGCTCAGGTGAACCCTTTCACTCAGGGCTCGAATGACGGGTTGTTGAAGGCTTCTAAGATAGGGCAGGGTTTGTAGCAGTTCGCGGCTTTGCCACATTCCTCGAAGTTTTGCTTCGTAGTTCTGATGTCGAATGTAGCCATGGAATGATGCTTCGGAGAACGCGGTTACGGTCACTGGGCTGAGGGCCACGACAGATGCATTTCGTTGTCCCTTTCCTGTGATGATAGACATTTCGCCAATCAGCTCTCCTGCTTCCATTTGTGCCAGAGTGATGCTCTTTTCTCCGGTGTGCTGAATCACCTGCGCATAGCCGGTGAGGATCATGTACACATGTCCCTCGGAGCGGGTGCCTTGGCGAATAATGATATCTCCGGCGTTGTAGCTGAAGGTCTTCTGGTTGGCCAAGAGATTGGAGATCCAGATGGGGGGCATTTCAGGGAAATACTCCATCAAGAACTCGATGGTTCTGGTCAGGTTGTAGTCAGTGTCGCCATTTTGGATTGGAAATCGTTTGCCGCTGGTGGCCACTGTGAACTGGGCATGGAATCGATCTGAAAGTTTATCCAGATGAAGGAATACGATTCTGTCAGAATCGGACCCCAAGGCATCGGATGGATCGCCATGAAGAATGCCTTCGCCACCATCAGCGATGAGGAGGTCATAGCGCTTTTGATAGAGCTCAGCAATCTGGGCAAACCGTTCAGCGTCGACGACTCCCGCTTTCTGCATCTTCTTCAGGTCGGAAAGGGATTGGTTGTCCCCCGTATAAGCCATCGTGTAGTCACGTCCGCCGTGTTCGGTGGTCAATGTGAATCCCATGGTCGGGATGGAGTGACTGGACCAGTGAGGCATGATCCTCAATCCGAAGAAGTCGGTTTCTTCTCCCGGCGTTAGTGGAAGGAAAGTGAAGTATTGTTTCAACCGGTCGACGGGTCTGTCCATCGTCAGCTCGAGCTTCTTCAAGAGCATCTGATAGATCAGCGGTGTGGTGAGGATCTGGATCTTGCGGTTATACTGAAGCAGTGGAATGACGTTGCAGTGATCGTCGTGAATGTGCGTCAGGATGAGACTATGAATCTGATTTCGGGCAATACCGCGGGCGCGCAGGTGATAGTTCAGATAGGGAATCGCATCGATGAGCGTGTAGTTCCCGTTGTAGCATACGGCCATTCCGGATGATGCCTGAGCGGTAGAGAATCCTGTAGCGCCGCCCAAGACCTCGATTCCCATTTTGACAAGGTTACTGACGGTGAGGTCGGTGGTGACCGGGTAGGGAGGTGCCTGTTCTTCTGAGAAATTCAGATCGATCTCTCCCGTCTTTCTCCCGCATTTGATTCGAAAGACATTGGGTTCGATTCGTCGAATCTTGATCCAGTCCAGATCGAGTTCTTCATCCTCCAATTCGTGAATCTCCACCATCCCTTCTATCGGGATGGATTTCCCTTCCTTGTCCTTCATATGAAACCAACGGGTCTCTTTCGAGATGCGAGCGGCTTCTTCATCCTCCATGCCCCACTTGCGCATTTGTTCCTCCTCGGGACCGAATAATGTGAGGTCGAGAAGGTCCTTAGCTGCCTGACTCCGGCGCTTGCTTCCGATCAAGACAAGCTTGCCTGCATTCTTGTTTCCACTGAAGAAAAGGTGCTGGTAGAGGAGGAATTCCACAGACACTTGTGACTCTCCTGCAGCGACTGGTATGTCTGGTAATAAGACATATTTGGGTGATTTTAAGTCGATTTGCCGGATCACTTTGACGGTCTCAGGGGGACAGCCCGCGATGAGGGCTTGGTCCCCTGATCGCAGATATTGGCAGCCGGGCAGCAGGTGCGTAATGTCCATGAGGGGATGTTTTGGGGCTATTTTAGGAAAGACAAGCGGTAATTCTGAATCAATTGGGTGATATTCTTTGTCCTTGGTCATGGCATGGGGCTGGTGGTTAACTCTCGCCGCCACATGAAAGATCGTCTCTGGAGAATGTTGATTGTCGTGCTGACGCTGGGAGTCCTTATGGGGGCTCAGGTCCATGCGCAGGATGAAGCAACCAAGGCAAAGGCCGCAAGCGGGTCAGAAGGTGAACGCCTGCAGGTGCTGCCAACCACACCTGATACCGAAATCGAATTGGACTCTGATGCGATTGTGGCCCGCAATGGAGTATTGGTGACTTATGGGGAAGTGGAACTGACGGCTGGGGAGGTAGAGGTCAATCAGAGCACTGGAGATATTCAAGCGCGTGGGGGAGTCATCCTCAAGCAGGAGGGGCAGGTCTGGACCGGAGAAGCTATCACCTACAACTATCTTACTCAGATGGCGGAGAGCAGCTCCTTCAAGACAGGTGCTCCTCCTTTTCTTGCATCCGGTAAGAGCCTCCACGGGGACATTACGAACAAGGTTTACAGCGCCAGCAACGCAACGATTACCACGGATGATGTTGAAAATCCGGTCTTCAAGATCAAAGCGGAGAGTTTGATCGTGGTCCCGGGGGAGAGCATTGAGGCCTATAATGCGACTGCATACATCGGTGACATGCCGGTCTTTTATTACCCTCACTACAAACGCCAGCTTGGTCGCCATCGTACCAATTTTGAGCTTACTCCCGGTTATCGCAGTCTCTACGGACCATACATGTTGGGAGCATGGAATTGGTATGGGAACGAGAGTATCCAGGGATCCATCAATCTGGACTACCGTCAGAGGCGAGGTGTAGGTGGTGGACCTGATTTCAAATACGATCTCAAAAAGTGGGGAGATGGTGAATTAAAGCTCTATATGGCGCGGGATGAGCGCCCCGGAACAAACTTCATCGGTGCTCCGATTGAAGCCCGTCGAGAAAGGGTTTATTTCAATCATAGAGCACAAATCTCCACCAATTTCACAGCCACCGGAGTACTGCGGTATCAGTCTGATGAGTATTTCATCCGTGATTTTTTTGAAACGGAATATATCGAGAAGATCCAACCCGTCTCCTACTTCGAACTCGACAAGACATGGGATAACTTCTCTCTCAATCTGTTGGCACAACCACAGGTGAACGACTTCTTCAGTACGGTTGAGCGCCTTCCAGACATTCGGCTCACCGCCGCCCGGCAGCAGGTGGGCAAGCTTCCTATCTTCTACGAGAGTGATAACTCCTTCGCCTATTTGAGAAGACAGTTTGGGCACAATCTTGGGCTTGAGTATTCAGCCTACCGTGGAGATTCGTTCCATCAGTTCATTTATCCCAAGTCACTGTTTGGATGGTTGAATTTTACGCCACGGGTTGGAGGTCGCTTTACTCACTATGGCGAGGCTGAAGGTTTTGGTGTGCCGTTTCAGGAGCGCAACCGTTGGGTGGTCAATACCGGAGCGGAAATGTCCTTCAAGGCCAGTCAACTTTGGGCAGGGAAAGAGAGCAAATTTTGGGACATGGATGGCTTGAGGCATATCATTCGCCCATCGATCAATTACGCATGGGTTCCAAACCCGTCGCCGACACCAGGCGCATTGGCTCAGTTCGACAGGACGCTTCCCACCTTCCGTCTGTTGCCAATCGAGTTTCCTGATTTCAATGCAATCGATTCCATCAATGGTCAGAATGTTTTTCGATTCGGATTGCGGAACAAGCTGCAGACAAAGCGTGAGGGATCGGTTCAAGACCTGATTGATTGGCAGATCTTCATGGACTGGAATCTTCGTCCGCGTCCGACTCAACCGGGATTTTCGGATGTGTTTTCCGATATCGATTTTCGTCCACGCTCATGGCTGACCCTGACGTCTCAGACTCGATATGACGTAGAGGACGGTGTTTTCCAATTGGCGGATCATATCATGACGCTGGAGCCGAACTCGATCTGGAGCATCAGCGTCGGGCATCGTTACTTCCGTGCAGACCCAGCCTTTGGTGTTCTGTCGGGCAACAACCTGATCAATACGATTTCCTATCTTCGCTTGAACGAGAACTGGGGATTCCGGACACAGCATTTGTTTGAAGCCAGAGATGGTTTGTTGGAGGAACAATATTACTCAGTGTATCGCGATATGAGGAACTGGACTTCAGCTCTGACATTCCGCGTCCGTCAGAACCGCTTTGGTCAGGATGACTACACTGTGGCATTGACCTTCTCGCTCAAGGCGTTCCCTCGCTACAATCTTGGCGCGGACAGGCAGCATCCATCACTACTTCTTGAGTAGCCCGAAAGTGATGCGGGGCCTTTCCTGTATGATTTCTATACTCCGATTCTTGAGGGATGGGCCTTGAGAATCGGAGTTTTGCTTGTAAGGGTTCTTTCTGTTGTTCCCCATTTTTTCCAATCGAAGCGTGCCTATCCTCATTGTCCTTTGGATGTTTGTTGTCTCTTGGGGTTACGGCCAGTCCTATCGATCGTTGGAAGAGGTTCGCGATTTGGGGTATACCGAGGCTGTTAAGGCGTATCCTGTCGAGGTCAAAGGGAAGGTCGTTTTTTCGCACGATGAGTGGTGGTTGATGGGGATTGCCAACGGCACCAACGGAGTGTTGGTTTTCCGAGAGGATATTTCTACACGGTATGAAGCCGGGCAGGTGCTGTCGATCAAGGGAGAGACAACGGTTGGGGACAAGGTCTCGATGATTGAAGCGGAGGAGATCTCAGTCTTGGATGAGGATCTTGAGGCGAAACCAAATCCGGTGGCGCTCTCCGATGTGTCTTCAGGGAAGGTGGATTCCAAGTGGGTCACTGTTGGAGGGACGGTTGCCTGTTGCGAGTACAATGAACGCCAGTGGAGGTTGGTGCTGATCGATGACGAGACAATGATCGACGTGGTCATCATTGGGACCGAAGGAAGAGAGCGTTTTCCGATGGAGGGTAATGAAGTTCGATTGAATGGACTGGTTGCTACCTATTTTGAGAAAGGGAGTGCACATGCCGTTCGTTATCTGTTTGTTCAGAACCATGAGCGAATCCAGATCGAACCGCCTCGAACAGATCAGCCCAAGTCTGTTGGTGAAGTATCTTTACAGGAGTTTTACCGTGATGAAATTCAATCTGGTTTGACGGATCGATTCAAGATCAGCGGGACCTTGGTTGCAAGTCACTGGGAGGGATGGCATGTCGTTGCGGTGAAGGAATCTACAGTGAGGGTGGAAACGAGTACGCTCACGAATCGTTTGGAGGTAGGGAATGTCTACGATTTCGAAGGGTATCGATTTGTCTCTGATGGACGGGCGCGTTTACAGGCTATTCATTGGGAGAAGAAAGGGAATGCTGAGGAGTATGGAATTGCTGAGCCATCATGGACGGATTTGGTTGCGGGTCTTTACGATGGGCGCGTTGTTCGATTGGAGGCTGAGTTTGTCCGATCGCTTGAAGTCTTGGACGATTTTCATTGGTGGTTGAGGGGGGAGGATGAGACGGCGTTGAAAGCCGTGATCAGCAAGCACCAGTGGAATATGGGGGCTATGCCGGTATCGGGAAGTCGATTGATGCTCGAAGGCGTTCTTGAATCGGGTCAAATGACTCCTGTGCTTCACCTCCGATTTGACTCTGATGTAGAGCTGTTGTCCGGTCCAGAGCCGGAGCGGCAATTGGATTCGTCAGGCGATGGCCAAAGCGCTGTCAATCCATGGTTGATGGGGATCGTGGGTTGTGTGCTGGGAATCATTGGGATATCGGCGATTCGCAGACCTCGGCGATCAAGCGGCTCTGATGCTCTCAATGCAAAGGATTGGATGGAGCGGATGGGGGGGTATTTCTATATTTGGATCGGCATGCGGAGGTTGTCTGTGTGTCTGCAGGTATGAATGATCTGCTGAATGAAGGTGGAGTTGAAGGTGATCTGAAATCAGTGGAAACCTTTGTCGAAGAGAAAACCTTCCAATGGCTCAAGGGCGCGATGATTCAGGCAGAGGAAACCAATGAGCTTCGACGGTTCACAGGAAGGGTGACGTTCGATGAGTTTTCCACCGGTGCTGAATTCTGTGTTGGAAGCACTGGCTTCGGATGGTTGTTGGAGATCCGGATCAGGCAGGTGCAGGAAGGTATTCAGGAGGAGATAGTTCATTCTCAGAGGCTGGATGCTGTTGGTCAGTTGGCAGCCGGAGTGGCGCATGATTTTAATAATATCCTTACCATCATCAAGGGGCATGCTGAGGTGCTCTTGCATCATGACCCTGAAATGGAGCAGCGGAGGGAAAGCAGTCAGATCATTGAGACTGCGGCTGACCGCGGAGCAAAGCTGACACAGCAGTTGCTGACGTTCAGTAGGCGGAAGGCGTTTCGTATGGAGTCGATCAACTTGAATGACTGTATTGACGACATCACCAAGATCCTTCGCCGCACGTTGGGAGAACACGTGGATCTGGATTTCAAGAGTCGTCCGGGCTTGCCAAATGTCGTGGGGGATTCAGGTATGTTGAGTCAGGTGTTTATCAATCTTGCTATCAATGCCCGCGATGCCATGCCGGATGGAGGAACGTTGGAAATCGAAACGAGGAATCTGGTGATCGACGCCGGCGAAAAACGCCCTCATCCGGATGCGAGAGAAGGTAGGTTTGTTTCAGTGGAAGTGCGTGATAATGGAGAAGGGATTAGTGCTGAGATTGTTCCAAGAATCTTCGAGCCGTTCTTTACAACCAAGGAAGTAGGAAAGGGAACGGGCCTTGGCCTTGCCATGGTGTATGGAATCATAAAAGAGCACGAGGGATGGGTGGAAGTTGACAGTGGAGTCGGACAGGGAACTCGTTTTACCATTTTGTTACCTGCAACGGATAGTTTGAAAGATCGCACCGAAGAAGTGCCTGAACCGCCTTCACGCAGCTCTTCCAATGAGCGAATTTTGGTGGTCGAGGATAGTCCGGAACTCCGCAGATTGGTTGATTCAGCACTCAAGCGCTTCGGTTATGAAATCGTGCAGGCAGAGAACGGAGTGGAGGCCACTGCCATTTGGTATAGAGAGAAGGGTGAGTTTGATCTGTTGCTTACAGACATGGTGATGCCCGGTGGGGTGACCGGTGCTGCTCTTGCTGAGCGTCTACTTGAAGATAAGCCGGATCTGAAGGTTGGGTTTATGACCGGCTACAGTGCTGAAGCGCAGGAGTCCAAGGGGTGGATTGTTGAGGGAGAAAATCTGATACAGAAACCATTTACGCCGAGAACCTTGGCACAGTTTGTCCAAAAGCTTTTGAACCAAGAAGTGTGACCGGGCTTTCTCTTTTCGGGAGTCCTGCTATAAAGCCGCCCCGCCTGAGCCGGATGGGCTGGTTCAAGCGAGGTAAGATCAGTGAAATTTCTATTTATCGGTGACATTGTAGGCAAACCTGGACGAACAGCCGTGAACGTGATTGTTCCTCAACTGCGCGCTCAGCATCAACTGGACTATGTCGTGGCCAATGGCGAGAACGCCTGCCATGGATCGGGAATTACCAAGACTCAGGCAGACGAAATTTACGATGCCGGTGTTGATGTCATCACGTGTGGGGATCATCTTTGGAGACAGCGTGATGTGATCTGGCTCCTGACCAATGAAAAGCGCTTTGTCCGCCCGATCAACTATCCTTCAGGCACGCCGGGACAGGAGAGTGTGGTTGTGCAGAAGGAAGGGGTGCCGGCCTTTGCGGTCGTGAACGCTCAAGGCAGGACCTTTATGACCGAACTGGATAATCCGTTTCCAATGGTCGAAAAGGAAGTGGCGGCATTGAAGGAGAAGACACCGATCGTGTTTCTAGATTTTCATGCAGAGGCCACCTCTGAGAAGATCGCAATGGGGCGTATGCTGGACGGTGAGGTGAGTGCCGTGATCGGAACGCACACGCACGTGCAGACTGCTGACGATCAGATATTCCCCGGAGGCACAGCCTTCCTTTGTGATGCAGGCTTCACTGGTGCGCATGAGAGTGTGATCGGTCGGGAGATCGAACCAGTGATCAAGCGATTCAAGACATGCCAGCCTCAAAAATTTGATGTGGCATCCAAGAAGGTGACTCTTCAGGGAGCCATCGTTGAAGTGGATGACGAGACAGGGAAAGCAATCTCCATCCTGAGGGTCTCAGAAGAAGTCTGATCAACCGGCGTCCAAGGCTAGTCGAATCCATTCCTCCAGCTGCTGTTTGGTTCTGAACCCTGGCGGGTCTACGTAGACCATGCTCCTGATCACTTTTCCTGTGAAATCCATGGGGCGTGTGTGCTTTAGTTTCAGGGCCTTTTCAACCTGTTCGTTACCCAGCTTGAAAACAATCGTGTCGGCCTGAACTCCGCCGATCATGCGGCCATCCTTCAGGAACGCCAGTCCCCCAAACACATTCTTCGACAAGCGCGCCACTGTCTTTTCATCGAATGGCATGCATGCAATTCAAACATCCTGACCGAGCACTGGCCAGTCTTGTGAATGCTTTGAGGTGATGCCTCTAGAGATTCAGGTTGCGAAGTGGGTGGCTGATGGCTAGTTTGCGTAGATAACCCAACGAGCTGAATGGAGAGCGATATGTGTCAGGGAGGAGTGGATGTTTCCCCAAAAACCGGGCCAACAATAGGTCGTGCCTTAGGCAGATTTATGGTGCTCGCGATGCTTGGCCTCCTTGCGCTCAGTGCGCATGCGCGAATGCAATTTGATGTGTTCTTGGGATACGGCGATGGGCCAAGTGGAATGGTTCGTTCAGGAAATTGGTTTCCGGTGGGGATAGAGGTTCACCATGATGGTCCCAGTTTTACCGGAGTTATCGAAATATCTGGAGGTACCAGTGGTAGCTCATTGATACGGCAGACAGTCGTTGAATTGCCCACCAACACTCGAAAGCGCATGGTGATTCCTGCCTTCCATAAAGGAGGCTACGCGACATGGAGTATCCGTCTGTTGAATGAAAAGGGAAAGACGCTTGCCGAGCATGAAAATCTACAGGCAACCAGCTCTCTTTCGATTGATGGATTGGCGGTAGGATCTGTCGCCAGAACATTTCAAGGGGCTCCCAAGTTTCCAGGCATCGAGGAAAAGTGGAATCAGTACCGGCCTGGAGTGGGTCGTATTCAGACATCGTTCTTTCCTGATAATCCAATTGCGCTGGGCGGACTGAATGCGATTTATCTGAGCTCGAGTCAGGCAAGTAAACTTTCCCAACCGCAGGTTGAAGCGTTGTTATCTTGGATGAATGCAGGAGGACGGCTGGTGGTTGCGATAGAGCAGTCCTCTGATGTAAGTGGTGCCCCTTGGTTGCGTGATCTGATTCCGGCCGAGGTCAAGGGCATGTCCACAGTCAATGATGCTGGGGAGATTGAGGATGCCATTGTTCAGCGTCCTCAGAACCGTAAGCAGGATTACTGGATCGGTGCGACTGATGTCGATTCTTCGCCGAAGGCCAAAATGACGAAGGATGTCAGTTTCCGGAACAGTTCTTTCCCAATGGCAGGCCTTTCTCCCAAAGGGAAGGTGCTTTACTCAATTGGAGGCAAACCAGCAGTTGTTGAAGGATCGATTGGAAGGGGCAGTGTGGTGGTCCTTGGGTTCAGTCCGGAAAGAGCTCCATTCAGAAATTGGAAAAACATTTCCTGGTTCTGGGCTTCGATCATGGAATTGCCGGGGAATGTGTTTTTGAAAGATAGGGATCAGAACTATGTAAGCAATCAGGCCTTGGATGGTGTGTTCGGCTACATGGTTGATAGCAGGCAGGTCCGTAAGCTTCCCGTGGAGTGGCTGTTTGTTCTTCTCATCGGCTATCTTGCCGTGATTGGCCCGATCGACTACATCATGCTCAAAAAACTCAACAAACAGATGCTTACGTGGATCACCTTCCCGGTCTATGTGGTTTTGTTCTCCGTATTGATCTATTGGATTGGATTTGCGCTAAGAGCCGGTGAAATCGAGTGGAACGAAGTGCATGTGGTGGATGTCATGGGAGCAGGCGACAAGGCTGTTTTGAAAGGTCGTACATTCGGATCTGTCTATTCACCATCGAACAGTCGTTACGAGTTCACTTCCACTCAGCGCTTTGCATCTATTCGCGACGAATACTCCCAATATGGAGGAGGTATGGAAAGTGGACGGAGCCGCGTGGTGCACAGCGGCGATGGGTTCAACGCAAACGTCTTTGTTCCCGTGTGGACGAGTCAGATGTTCGTCACTGATTGGTGGGAGGCACGCAAGGCTCCTTTGGAGGCCAAGGTCACCTTGAAAGGTGCCAGCATAACAGGTGCTGTGAGGAATACTTCAGATAAGGCGGTAAACAAAGCGAGCTTGGTGATCAAAAACAAGATTTACGATTTGGGCCAACTGGCACCGGGCGAGATCAAACAACTGGATTTGAAGCTGAACAAGGGGAAGAGTCTTGATAGTACGGTTGCTGAAAGTGCTTCCCGATTCAATCAGGCAGTCACGCAACGTAACAATACATTTGGGCGTCAGAACTTTGGCCTATTCCATAGCAACGACTCTGCTGCCATTGCCGCTTCTCTCATGAGCGTGATTGGTGAAACGGAATTCAACCAATATGGGAACAACTACAATGTCACTTTCGGAAGTGAGCGCGACTTCGATCTGGGATCGCTCTTGAATCGCGATCAGGCACTCGTTTTCGGTTGGTGTGAGAATGGACGACCCACAGCTGGGATGAATCAGTTTGAGCCTCGTCGGTTCGGAACCAGCACATTGTATCGATTGGCCGTGCCGATTGCGGATCAGTAAGAATCTCTCGAACAGTTTTATTTGCCATGTCTGAAGAACTCCAAAATCCAAGTGAAGAGAGTGTAGGCGAACCAGCTGCAGTTGCAGAGAAGACACCGCCTCCAGTTGCCAATGTGATCCCGGCAGTGGAGACGCAGGGGCTCACACGCGCCTATGGAGATATGGTCGCCTTGAGTGATCTCAATCTGACTGTGAACCGGGGTGATCTGTTTGGATTTATCGGGTCCAATGGCGCGGGCAAGACCACGACGTTGCGGATTCTGGCCACGTTTTTGACACCGAGCTCAGGGACGGCAAGAGTGCTTGGACATGATGTCGTCAAAGATGCCGACAAGGTTCGTCATGTGATTGGCTACATGCCTGATTTCTTTGGTGTCTACAAGGACATGGAAGTGACGGAGTATCTGGATTTCTTCGGGGCCTGTTACAAAATCCCGACTGCAAAGCGCGAAAAAACGGTAGCCGATGTATTGGAATTGGTGGGCCTTTCCGAGAAGAAAGGTGCCTTGATCGGAGCGCTCAGCCGCGGCATGCAACAGCGCTTGGGATTGGCCCGAGTCTTGATTCATGACCCTGAGCTTCTCCTGTTGGATGAACCAGCCAGTGGTCTGGACCCGAGAGCCCGAATCGAAATGATGGCGATTCTGGAGGAACTCCAGAGAATGGGAAAAACGATCATTATCTCCTCCCACATCTTGAGTGAGCTTCAGAGCCTCTGTAATCGAGTCGCAATCATCGAGAAGGGGAAACTGATCTATAGCGGCCCAGTCAAAGGTGCGCGGGAACAACTTCAGACTGGAACGGCGGTCCTGGTTTCTGTGAAGGAAGATTCGGAGCGCGCGATTCAATTGATTAGGGAGCTTCCATCCGTCTCTGAAGTGGAAGATCTGGAAGGGACTCTCCGGGTGGAATTTGCTTCATCTGACGTTGATACCTCGGAAATAGCGTCTCTTTTGGTCAATAACGGTCTGAAATTGACCGGGCTGAGGGATGAGGAAGTCGGTCTGGAAGAGGTGTTTATGCATGTGACGAGAGGTGAGACCCAGTAGGAAATGGCATTTGGTGCAATCAAAGGAGATGAAATTGGGACTTTTTCAGATTGTCAGCTGAGTTTTGAAGGCTAGCCTGCCCGGCCTTTGCACTGACTTAGAGTTCAAGACGTAGATGGAACTGGTCAAAGAAACGCGCTGGTCCCGCCATTTTGAAGACCCACTGATGGAAATGAAGGTCACGGAATCCAAATTTCGTGATGGTTCCGCGTCTATTTCCCTAAACGATCTTCGCATGGGCTGGTCTTTGTGGAGTCAGGAGGAACAGCAGGACTTTTCCCACGCGGTCACCGAAGCAACCTTTGATTACCTGCCGGATGTCTATCGCTTCATCATGAAGCACGGTGATGTTGATTGCTGGGGGGCGATTGCTGCCTGGGTTCCACGCAAGGTGTCTGAAGAAGAGGCATTGGATTGGCTCTCATCCATCATTCAGGATGTTCCACTAGGCAAAGGGGAAAAATTCTATCAAGCAATGGCGTTGACGAAGTCAGATAGTGCAAAGGAATTGTTGCGCCGTTGTTTGAATGAAATCTGGGGAGAGAAGACGCTGCTTTCTGAGGATGAGTATTTTGACAATGCTGCTCAGGATGCTGTCTGTTGTATGGAGGCGATGCTTCAGTTGGGAGTTCAATCAGCAGACTTCAGGCAGAAGTATGATTTACTGAGTCAGCACCCTGTAACGATCAATCGACAGGCCGCCATTCATAAATTGAGCAAGTATTTTTCCTGATCCTCTTTCGGTGCTTCTTCAGTCACTGGATCTTCTTTGAGGACAGGTAGAGTGAATTTGAAAGTGCTTCCTTTTCCTGGAGTGGATTCCACCCAGATTCTCCCATGATGTCGCTCGACGACTTTCTTGCAGATCGATAGTCCGATTCCCGTTCCTGGGAACTCTTTCTGTCCGTGTAGTCTGCGAAAGATTTCAAAGATCCCTTCGAGGTGTCGTTCTTCCATTCCTATTCCGTTGTCGGCAACAGCGAACTCCCATATGTCGTCCTCTTGATGAACATTTACATGAATGTCAGGAGGAAGGGAGCTGCGATACTTCAGGGCATTACCAATCAGGTTGGAGAGAAGTTGGTTAAGTTGCACCGCATCTCCCAGAACAAAGGGTAGGGGATCATTAGATATGGTGGCGTCGGAGCTGCCATCGCCCAGATGTCCATCGATCACACGTTCTACGAGCCTGTCTAAATTGACTTTGGTGAACGGTTCAGGCTTTGCATCCACTCGTGCGAAATTAAGAAGGTCCTCAACAAGTTGATTCATTCTCTTGGTGTTCTCAACGATGCTTTCAGTCAGCTCATTGAACCGCTCATCCATCAGGTCCTTGTAACGTTTTTGCAGTGATCGACTCAGCCATGATATACTCCGAATCGGAGTCTGGAGATCATGCGATGCGACGTTAGCAAATTGTTGTAGGGCGATATTGCTCTGTTCCAGTTCTTCGGCATGCGCCATCAGCCGCTCACGTGATTCGTTGATCTCGGACATGTCGATGATGGTTCCCATGACTTTCGGGCCCGCCTTGTCATCGATGTGAATCAATCCGAGATTTGCGGAAATCAATGATCCGTCTTTTCGGCGTCCTTTTATTTCCAGTAGTCCTCGTCCCATTGGCCTTGTCTCCGGATTCTTAAGAAAGGCATTTCGCAAGCTGAGATGTCGTTCCCTAATTTCTTCAGGAACCAGAATTTCAACAGGGCTTCCGATGAGCTCCTGCTCTTTGTAGCCGAAGAGTTCTAGGAGTGAGGGGTTGACCAGTTCGATAATCCCTTTTTCATCTATCAATACCAATCCGGCGGGATTGGCATCGAAGAGTTCTTCGAACTTGTGATTGATCAATTTCAACCTGCTGGTTTGTTCCACGACCGCCTTTTCGATTCTGTTGTTTCGCCCAGTCGTCAAGAGCAGGGCAAATGCGAACGAACTAGTGGCCCCCAGGCAAAGTAGAAACATGGACGAAGCCTTCTTCGACAATTCCTGGGAGAATACAGGGCCCGCCATGTAGTTCACGTGTCAGATTCGCTGGCCTATATGTATCTGTTTGGTCAAGTTGATCCGAGGGCTGGATCCGGTTGTAAGCTGGACCAGAGACAGGTCGTTGTCTTCAGAATCTTGAATCAGGATTGAGGTGTCGTTGATGCTGTTCTTTGCGAGCGTCGTTGCCAGCATTCTGTTTACTTCAAAGACCCCAAGGATGAATCCTTTCGAATTCTCAAGGGACTGCTCTGATTGAATATTCGCATAAACTGGGTGCAGCGCCAGAATACCGGGAAAACGAGAACTTTTTTGAACCAATGACACGGGAGCGCTGAAAGCGGTCTTTCCCGTTTCTGCGGATTGTTTCAGCACGTCTGCTCTCGGGGTGTTGCTGATCAAGTCGATTCCGAGCGCTGGTTCATTGCCTTCAAGTGGCTGGATCCATGAGACTGGGTACGCATCGTTTGCGTCTTTGGATGAATTGGTTATCCATCCTTTTTCTGGGTCGAAGGTCTTGATTTGAAAGGCTGGATAAATCTGAGACGTCAACTTTTCGAAAGAGTCACGCTGCTCGGCCCTGACACGGGGGACCCACTGCATGGCTCGAAATCCGATCTTGTTGCTGATGATGGGTTCCGTGAATTCTACGAACTGGCGGTGTGTAGGATTCTCGATTGTTGAGAAATAGCGGGCGACATGTTCCAGAGTGTCGGTGTGGATTGCCAGAGTCTCTTGAATCTGTTGAGTGGTTTTGGTCGCCTTGTGATCCAGTTTGGCTTCGATCAATTGTTGATCTCTCTTGGAGGCGTGGACAAAGACGACCACCGAGAGGGCGATCCCGCCGACCATGGGAATGCCTACTGTGGTTTGACGCTTACGCCAAAGAGAGTTTTTCTTGGAGAGGATCAGCAGAATGAGAGGTAGGAAAAGGATCACCCCCATGACATCTCCCAAATACCAAGTCCTCCAATCCTCGACAGGTATATTGGTCGATCCAAGGATTCCCAATGGAGAAAGTCCGATGGTTGGAGCGATCAGGCATGCTATCGGTCCACCGAAACCAAAGGTGAGAAGGATACTCCGTTCATCATCCAATGGATGAGGAAAGCCTACGAATCGCTTGATCAGGTAAGCTCCTGCACCTGCCTGCAGTGTCGCGCCGGTCGCAATTCCCAAAGCTGCAAGCAAGGTTGTTTCAAGAGAAGTATCCGGGGAAGTGAGGAGGATTTGATGGACATGGAAGGCAAGGACTCCTAGTAGCGTGCCTGGTAATGCCCCATAGCCGAGCAGAAGAGTGGTACCAAGAGCGACGCCGGACATTGGAGAGACGACTGCTGCCAAGCCGGGAGGCACGGCCAGCAGGAGGCCTAACTTGCCGGCAATGAAATTGGCCAGTGCAAGAAGGAGAATGATCGCCGCCAGTGGAGCAGTCTCAGCTTTCTTTATGAACAAGGTCGTCATACTTCGGGAAACCCGGAGGAGACGACCTTGACTGAGGAGGGATCAACGTCCCTGATTCAGCAGCAAATAAGTTCCGCTCTTACCTGCAACAGCAATGTCCAACATGCCGTCTCCATTGAGGTCCGCAGTGCGAATCTGCAGACCGATTCCTACTGTTCCCTCATCGACTGTATGGCGGGTGAACTTGAGTGACTTTTGATCCCATTCGAAATAGTAGATGCAAGGAGGCTGTGTGCCTCCAGGGTCTCTCCCGTTGTGAGCGTAGACACGCTTGCCTGAAATCAATTCGTCTTCACCGTCGCCGTCGATATCTGCGTAAAGCAGGCAGTGAGGCTGGGAGAAGCTGTTGTCGATGGTGTGGTGTTTCCACTGGGTCTTGCCATCCTTTGCAGGGAGCTGCTCCCACCAATGGAGCCCGAATCCGTGAGCAAGCCCGGTGATGATGTCTTTGCGTCCGTCCTTGTTGAGGTCGCGGACAAGCATGGGCACGCTGGCGTGAAAGTTCCAATCAGGGTGGAGTTTCCATTCTGCTGTGTATGGTCCGGCTTTTGGCCGCTCATACCAACCGCCTTCGAAAACGATGTCCTCATGGCCGTCTCCATTGATGTCACCAAAACCGAGACCATGGCCGTTGTGTCCTGTGCCGATCACATGTGATTTCAGCGACGGGACTTTCATCTTCACCTTTACCATCTTCTTGCCCTTTTTGACTTCAACTTCACGTTCTTCGGTTGTGAGGCGCCAGACGACGAGATCGTTCTTTTTGTTCCAACTGTTGACGCACCATTCAGGTGTTCCGTCTCCGTCGATGTCGTGCATGAGTTGGCCTTCGTTCTGGCTGTAGCCAGTGTCTTTCAGAAGATGCTTGGGCCACATCTTGCCCATCTCCAAATCTTTGCCACCCGGGTTTTCGTACCAGTGGACTTCTGTTAGTAGAAAACCACCAGCCACAATATCAGGACGACCGTCACCATTGACGTCATGGACGAAGTCACCGTTGCTTTCGACATAGCCGTTCCAGTCCTCAATGGAGCGAAGGGGACGGGCAACATAGTCAGGAGCAGCGAACCAGTTACGACCTGCAGCAATATCCAGTTTGCCGTCTCCATTGAAATCAGCGATATCGATTCCCTCATTGGAATCAACGGTCAATGGAACAATCTTCCATTTCAGAGACTTCTGTGCGGCGTTCGTGGTGGCTGTAAGGGCGAGGGAGCCCACAGCGAGAGTGATGGCCATCAATGGCCTGAGGGAACTCTGGGAGTGCATGGGGTGATGAAAGCCGATTGGAGGGGGCGTTGTCAGCCTCAAACTGCAGTGCTCCTATCTGGGAATATGGATCTGAACCTTGGTGCCTTCTGATGGGCGTGAATCCATGACAAATCGCCCGCCCACCTCCTGGATCCGCTTGGCCATGTTGTGAAGGCCGTTTCCGGTTGGGGATGCCTTACTCGCATCAAAGCCCTTGCCGGTATCTTCAATCTCGATATCGAAGCTTTGACTGGCGACTTTCATGTGGATCCAAACTTCTTTCGCTTCGGAATACTTCTGCACGTTGTTGAGCGCTTCTTTGATGACCATCACAACGTTGTGCCTTACATCCGAAGATAGAGGACGCCCGGGAACATCAGATGGGATGTCCAGTCGGCACCGGATTTCAGAATACTCAAAGAACTCTTCGCCAAGGTGGACAATGTAGGATGCCAACCGATCCAAAGTGTCGTTCTTGGGATTCACGGCCCAGACAATCTCGTCGACCTTTTGTGTGGTTTCGCGGGCTTTGTCTGCGATCTGAATGGCCTTTGCCTTTTCCTTGTCAGGGAAGTCAGGGTGGCGTTGCAGAAGCTCTGTCAGGAGACTGATCTGTGTCAGGCTGGCCCCTATATCATCGTGCATGTCCTTTGCGATTCGAGCACGTTCCTCTTCCAGAGCGTGTTGTTTCACCATTGATTTGAGTCGCCCTCTCAGTTCGCTGAACGACATGTAACGGGCTGCCAGCATTCCTGCACCGACCACCACTCCCATGAACCACCATGTTCTCCAGAACGGAGGCTTGATGATAATCCTCATCGTCTGTCCGGTTTCGTTCCAGAGGTTGTCTCGGTTGGCCGCAATGACGCGGAAAGTATAGTCTCCAGGAGGCAGGTTCTCATACTGGGCCAATCGTCTTGTTCCCGCGTCCTCCCAATCGGTTTCTTGTGGATCCAGACGATAGCGGAACCTGGTTTTCTTGGGCGCTGAGAAATTCAAACCAGTGTAATAGATCGTAAGTGATTCCGTCTGGGCAGGAAGTGTGATCTCGTCCTGATAAGGGAGTTCTTTGCCATCCACGATGATGGTCTCGATCACGACCTTGGGCGGACGTTCATTAATTTCAAGTCGGGTTGGGTCGATGACCGATATCCAACGGCTGGTAGGGAACCAGAGTTTACCATCTTCAGATTGGGCCCCGTATGGTTGAAAGGGGCCGTTGCAATGGCTGGATTTCAGTCCATCCCGTTCGTCGTAGAAGACTGTAGGGATGGTTTCAGCCGCACCTTCGATGTATCGGAGAAGGTCTGCTCGCCTTACTCTGAGAATCCCTTTTGCAGCCCCGATCCAGAGATTGCCCATGGGGTCTTCAAATATCTGGTAGATCGTTTTTACGGGCAGTTTGGTCTGATCGGAAATCGAGGTCACATTGCCAACCTCGACCCTCCCGAAACCTGCCATGGTTCCTACCCAAAGATTCTGTAGCTCGTCTTCGTATAGACAGTTGATGAAGTTGTTGGGAAGGCCATTGGTGCTGGTCATGGTCACCCATTGATTGTCTGCGAATCGGCTCAATCCAGCTCCTCCCGTTCCCACCCAGAGCATTCCTTTCTGATCTCTCAAGATAGCCCTGACGTCTGTGTTTTTGATTCCGGTTGTACCGTCTTCTGACGTGGACTTGTTGATGAATTTACCGTCCTTGTAGTGAAATAGCCCCTTGTCTGCTGTGCCGACCCACATTGTCTGGTCGCTATCCAGATAGAGCGCTCTGACTGATCGACCATCAAATCCTGTTGTCGTTGGGATTTTGGCAAATCGCGCACCTCGTTTGAAAAACAGGCCGTCTCCATCCGAACCTGCCCAAACCGTGCCTTCGTGATCCACCAGGACAGACCAGATATACTTTGCCGTCAATCCGTCCTTCTCATTGAAGAAGGTCGATTTCCCATCCTTGTGGCGAACCAATCCGGCGCCGTCCGTTCCTGCCCAGACGGATCCATCCGGGCCTACCGTGATGGATTGCATTTCGTTCTCTGCCTTGCCCTCACTGGTGTCGATCGAATCAAAGAATTGGGGGCTCATTCGAAATAATCCACCGCCTTTGGTTCCGACCCAGAGATTCTCTTCCCGATCCTCAAGCACGGAAGTGACGTGATTCATGAGTAGCCCCAAGTTTAGCTCTTTGTTGAAGAAAGAGACTTCTCCATTTCTGATTCGGATTAATCCATGAACGCGGGATCCCAGCCATATGGTACCTTTGCTATCTTCGATAATGGATGTGAGCGAAATGGAAGTTGCTGTTTCTGGAAACGGAATCTCTTCACGAGGAGGTAGGGCGTCGCTGTAGCGGCGGACGCTATTGGCACTGGTGATCCAGACTCCGCCTGAAATTGCCTTGGTGATTAGAGCGCTTCCTGAATCCACTGAGGTAACCTCAACCCACTCTTGGTTCTGAACCAGGTATAGGGTCTCAAACGTCAAGACCCAGAGGCGTCCCTCGGTGTCCACCTCCATGGCGCTGATGGATGCGTCCAATTCAGGAAGTCCTTCAAGTGTCGACCTGGTTTGACCATTCAGTTGTCTTAATTCCTTCTTGGTATTCGAGATCAAAAGGTCGCCATCGGAAGAGATGACCATTGAGGTCACATGCAGTGAGTCACCCAAAAGACCGGTGGTTATGGGGTAGGCCACGCCGTTTACGATCTTGGCCAACGCGCCATTCCGTGTGTTGGCATAGAGAGGGCCCTCCGGACTGGCCGCCAGGCTGGTGACATGATACTGGCTGAGAGCCTCTGTGGTTTCCGGAGTGAATTCCTTGAATTTGGTGCCATCGAAACGATGGAGTCCACTCTCCTCTGTTCCCAACCAGAGATAGCCATCCTCTGTCTGTTCCAAGCAGGTGATGTCACCAGTGAACGGGGTATGCGTGAATCGAAAACGAACCTCCTCCTGTGCCTGACTTTGTGCGGAAAGGAGTAGGAAACATATCACGCAATGAAGCGCATGGAGATATGTCAGGCCTGTTCTCATGGACTGATCAACCGTTGCACGATTCCTGAGCTTCACGAGCTTGTTGGCGACAGGCATCAGCCATGATTGCCAGATTTTTCAAGAACGCGTCTCGTTCATCCTCTGCTATGGAATCGAGGATGTTGGACTGGAGTTCTATCGCGATGTCCCTGAGCTGTTCATATTTTGCGATACCATCAGGGAGGATAAAGAGGCTGTAAGCTCGCTTGTCCATGGCGTGTCTTTTCCTGTCGATCCAGCCAGCAGCCAGCAGTCGTTCCACAAGAGAAGCAATCGTGTTGGGATCACTACTCATCATGGTGGTGAGCTGACGCTGGGTGATTCCCTCGTTTTTGGACTCCACCAGACAACGAAGGGCAGTGAACTGATCCGGTGTGGCTCCGGTGTGTGAAATCCGCCTGCGAAAGGCCTGATTGAGACCATACCAAGCGCGCCTCAATAAAGGCGGGAGTCGCTTGCGTTCGGGCGAATCGATAGGGAGTTCACCGAGATCTAGCTGGTCTTCAGGATTGGACATGGTTGAGGGACTATGTTGAATGAGTGGAGGATTCCATTCAAAGCCCTTTTTACAGGACCTTTCCACTTTCAATCCACTGGCAAAGATCTGCTTCTCAACACTGCGCTTTCGTTATCCCTCTTTGTTTCTTAGCCTTGGGCCATGCTTTCAAAGAAGTTGGTTCTCTCAATGATATTTGTGGCGATGTTCCTTGGAGCATCCTTTGCCTCTGCATCTCCTAATTTCCTTCTCATCCTTTGTGATGATCTGGGTTACGGCGATCTGGGTTGCTATGGGCATCCACACATCAAAACGCCCCACCTGGACAAGATGGCCAACGAAGGTTTGTTCTTCATAGACTGCTACGCCTCAGCGCCCGTCTGTTCTTCATCGCGTGCCGGACTCATGACCGGGCGCACACCAAATCGTACAGGTGTGTATGATTGGATTCCCAACAATCACGTTGCTCATCTCCGAAAGTCAGAAACCACGATTGCCTCGCTCTTGAAAAAGAAAGGTTATGCCACAGCCCACAGTGGTAAATGGCATCTTAACGGAAAGTTTAATTCCAAGGTGCAGCCCCAGCCACATGATCATGGATTCGATCACTGGCTGGCCACTCAGAACAATGCCTCTCCCTCCCATGCCAACCCGGTAAACTACGTTCTCAATGGCGAGCCAGTCGGTCCCAAGGAAGGTTACTCCTGTCAGATCGCGGCAGAAGAGGCCTTGCGTTGGATGAAGCAGGTGAGTGGTGAAGGGAAGCCGTTCTTCATGAATGTCTGGTTGCACGAACCGCATGAACCCGTTGCTTCTCCAGAGGATTTGGTCGCCGAGTATCGCTCAGTAGCCAGAGATGAGAATGAAGCCCAATACTTTGCCAACGTGGCCAATGTGGATCGCGCGGTAGGTCAGCTCCTCAATGGGTTGAAGGACATGGGTATTGATGAAGATACGCTCGTCTTCTTTACCTCAGACAACGGACCCGAAACCTTGAATCGCTACAGAGGGGCAAAGCGTTCTTATGGCTCTCCTGGTCCTTTGCGTGGCATGAAGCTCCACGTCTATGAAGGAGGGATCCGCGTGCCAGGCATTCTCCGATGGCCAGCCAAGATCAAGAAAGGACGGCGCGTTGCCACGCCAATCAGTGGTGTCGATATCCTGCCAACCTTTTGTGAACTCGCCGATGTTTCACTGCCTACAGGCAAACCACTCGATGGAACCAGTTTCCTTCCCGTGTTGGAGAAGCAGAATCTCAATCGCGACGTTCCACTCTTTTGGGCCTACTACCGTACACTTGGTTTACCCAAAGTCGCCATGCGTGATGGTGACTGGAAACTTGTTGCCCACTGGGATGGACCGGAAAAGCCCCTTGGAGGAAACGTGAATTCACAATCCATGCACCTCATCAAGAACGCACGCCTTACGCACTTCGAACTCTACAATCTCAAGAACGACAAAGAAGAGACCACCGATCTCGCCAAGAAAGATCCCAAGCGTCTCAAGGCATTGTCCCAAGCGCTCACAAAGAAATTCATCGAGGTGCAGAAAGAGGGGCCGGTTTGGGAGTTTGAATGAACAGGGGGAATCAGGGAGGGGCGTATAATCGTTTTCGAAACTTTGTAATTCATGGAACCAATGAAAGATTACCGTGTCGGAGATGATGATTTTGAATCTCTGGACTCTGATGAATTAGTACGGTTTTGCCCTAAGAGAGATCAGTGTGGATTTTTATCTGCTCTATAACCATAGATTGGATCTCTTGCTTCGTAAGTTGCCCGAGGGACAGGCTGCATTCATGGCGCTAGATGTTTTTGATAGTGAAATTTGATATAGCGGCCTGAAGTGTTTCCTCTGGAATGATGGAAATGATTTGGTTGCAGTAGCGAAGGCAATGAAGCTGGTCGGAGCTGTTGAGTATACAGAGCTTCTGGAATCGATTGCGCCAATATTACCTTCTAAAGAAGTAATGAAATCGGATCAAGAAAGGAGAATGGCGGTGGACCAGATCAAGTGGGAGGATCTAAACGAACGATTTGATAAACCCTACGTCGAACTTGGTGAGAGTGAGGTGTCGATCATTTCAAGAATGGTGGTTTATCTGGAGAATCACCGAGATCAGTTTATTCTTCCATCAGGAATCGAGGATGAAGATTCCTCAATCCTAAATCTTCAGGAATTAGACTACCGAATTCTGATGTCCGACTTTGAAAATATACTCTCATTAAAGGAAGGAGACTTCGTGGAAACTGTCCAGAAGCCTATCGTCGAAGATTTAGTGACGATGAAACAGGAAGACGAGAAATTAAAGAGAGGAAAGGCCAAACCTCATCATGTGAAAGACTTTCTTTCCTCACTACCAACGGTATTTCGTGAACTGTTTGCTGTGAATGATTTTGTGCACTGTGTCCGGTCAAATGATGTGCTGAGACACTACAGAATTGAGAATGGAGGAAACATCCAGAGACTGCTCACTCCAGTGTTTTTTTTGTTTTCCGAGTGGGGTGATGGGCTGCGTTTTTTTGAAGCGAAAGAGCACTCGGCTCTTTTTGAGGAAGTTGAACGGTCGTTATCAATTCAACAAGCAGAGTTAGTGAATTTGGTTGAGACCGAAAGAAACTCTCCAAAGCGAGAGTGGGGCAAGGTCGATTCGCAAGGGGCTGAGGAAATGCGGGATAAAGCGTCGGATACCCTTCGTAAGAAGAGAAAAGTGGAGCTCAAAATGGAAGAGGTTTGCGATGAATTCGAGAGGAAGATTGCGCTATTGGAAGAATCTGATGATAGATCTCTTGCGGAATTGATTCGTACTTTTGCCAAGGAAAACAAAGAGCTTTTCTCTAATTGAAAACTGGTAGGTTGGGTGACGTGTTTTGAAGTCGCCCAATGTCTGTCGCCCTTCAGGCTAGGAGAGAAACTCCTCTTACTTCTCTTCCTGTTCCCAAGGGAAGGCGAGTTGATCGATGGCTTCTTGGAAGTCGATTGGGTAGGGGGCCTTGCATTCGAGTTTCTGTCCGGTGATTGGATGTTTGAAGCCGAGGATGTGTGCGTGAAGCATCTGTCGCTGGGCTTTGTAGCCGGTGAATTCCCTGAGGTGCTTGTTCTGACGCTTGGCGTAGATTTCGTCGCCGGCGAGAGGGAAGCCGATGTGTTTGAAATGGACGCGGATTTGGTGAGTGCGTCCGGTGTGAAGAGTGATTTCGACCAGAGTGGCTTCACGGAGATACTTGATCACCTTGTAGGACGTGCGGGCATCTTTGCCTCCGCCGTCGCGGGGGACGACCATGCACATGCGGTGATTGGAGTGGCGGGCTATGGGCGCATCGATCTCACCAACCTTGTTACGCACGTTTCCGCAGGTGACTGCGTGGTAGATCTTTTTGATCTTTCTGTCTGCAAATTGCTCTGTCAGGCCGACATGGGCTTCGTCATTCTTGGCAGAGACGATGCAGCCGGATGTGTCGCGATCCAATCGATGAACAATCCCAGGGCGTGCGACTCCACCGACTCCGCTGAGTTGTCCTTCGCAATGGTGGACCAGTCCGTTGACGAGGGTGTCTTCCTCATCTCCAGATGCGATGTGGACAAGGAGGCCTGCCTGTTTGTTGACGACGATCAGGTGTTCGTCTTCGTAGAGGACATCCAATGGAATGTCTCTGGGCTCGGCTTCGTATGTCTTGGCTGGCGGGAAGTAGATACGGACGTCTTGTCCGGCTCTTGGGTGGTGATTGGGCTTCACCTTCTCGCCATCCACCTGAATATGGCCTTCCTTGATCAGACGTTGGAGTGTGCCGCGTGATACGGCCGGAAATTGTTCGGCGAGAAACGCATCGAGGCGCTGCTTGGGCAGGGTATGCTCGACGATGACGTGCTCAATGCGTGATTCGTCCATGGTGTCAGGTGGCGGGTGTTTCAGGTTTGAAATCACCGGCCAGTTTGCGGGGGAGTTTGATAAAGAGGATCACTCCAATGACGAAGATGACCAGTCCGGTGATCTGTCCGGGGGTGAGTGGACCAATGAGGTTTTCCTTAGGATAGTCCCCTCTGAAGAGTTCTACAAAACCACGGAGGCAGGCGTAGATGATCAGATAGACTGAGAAGATATGGCCGTCGAATTTCTTGCGTTTCCCAAACCAGATCAGAAAGGCGAAGAGCCCGAAGAGAAGGGCAGATTCATAGATCTGAGTTGGATGGACAGCGTGGGGATGTGTGGAGTGCCCTACGGGGAACTCTATAGCCCAAGGGAGATCACAGGTCTTTCCGTGGCAGCAGCCGGTCATGAGGCAGCCTATGCGACCGAATGCGTGACCGAGTGGAACACTGGGCGCCATGACGTCTGCGAATTTCCAGAGCGGGAGTTTCTTCTTACGTGTGAAGAGAATGAATGCGACGGAGGCACCTATCAGCCCGCCGTAGAAAACGAATCCAGCGCGGATGAAGATCATCTTGCTGAGTGGCTCGCCGGCGAATTCCTGTTCCCAGTGGGTAATGATAAAGAACAAACGGGCACCAATGACAGCACCTGCCATGATCCAGAGTCCGGAGTCGGTGACGATCTCAGGAGGAATCCCTTCTTTCATGGCTCGCCGACTGGCGGTCCAAAGGCCAACAATGAGTCCGATCGCCATGAACATGCCGTACCAATGGACGGCGAGACTTCCGAGTTCGAAGGCGATGGGATCCATGATTGATCAGACCGCGGTGAGCACGGCGTAGTTCTTCTTGCCCTTGCGGAGGAGGAGGTGTTTGCCGAAGAGGAGTTCTTTGGCAGTAACCATTTGCTCGTGGGATTCGATGCGATTGTTGTTCAGGTTCATGCCGCCGCCTTGGATGGAGCGTCTGGCATCGCCTTTGGAACTGCAGAGTTCGGCTTCAATAAGCAGGTCTGCGATGGGGGCTCCTTCACCATCAAAGGAAGAGAGTGAGGTTTCCTTGGTTGGGATCTCACCAACCACATCTTGAAACAGCTTTTCTGAAATGTCGTCCAGACCGCCGCCAAAGAGGATCTTGCTCGCCTTGATGGCGTCTTCGAGTGCGTCTTCTCCGTGAATGAGTTTGGTGACTTCACATGCCAGTGAGCGGTGAGCTTCGCGGCGTCCAGGGTTCTCTTCATGCGCCTTCTCGAGTTCGTCGACCTGTTCCTTGGTGAGGAAGGTGAAAAACTTGAGGTAGCGCAGGACATCGCGGTCGTCAGTGTTGATCCAGAACTGGTAGAAGCGGTAGACACTGGTTCTCTCCGGATCGAGCCAGACAGCACCTGCTGCGGTCTTGCCGAACTTGGAACCATCAGAGTTCATGATCAAAGGAAGCGTCAGACCATAGACTGTCTTCCCAAGTTTCTTGCGAGAGAGCTCAATGCCTGCGGTGATGTTGCCCCATTGGTCGCTTCCTCCGATTTGGAGTGCACAGTCCTTCTCCTTGCTCAGGTGGTAGAAGTCAAATGCCTGGAGGAGCATGTAACTGAATTCTGTGTAGCTGATACCCACATCGCGGTCCTGCATGCGGGCACGGACGCTTTCCTTGGCAACCATCATGTTGACGGTGAAGTTCTTTCCAATGTCGCGAAGAAAGTCCAAGAAGCTGATACCAGCGGTCCATTCAGCATTGTCGACGAGTTCGGCTGCATTTCCCTCTGCATCGAAGTCGAGAAGGCGCGCCAACTGGGTTTTTACTGAATCAATGTTGTGATTGAGCTGGTCGCGCGTGAGGAGGTTGCGTTCTGATGATTTACCACTTGGGTCACCAATCATGCCGGTTGCTCCACCTGCCAAAGCGATCGGCTTGTGGCCGGCCAACTGAAAGCGGCGCAGTCCCAACAACGGCACCAGATTGCCGACGTGAAGACTGTCTGCGGTGGGATCGAACCCTGCATAGAGCGAGACTGAGTCTTCAGAGAGTTTCTTCTGCAGACCGTCCGTATCTGTGCAATCGGCGATCAGTCCACGCCAGCTCAATTCTTCAAACACATTCATAAAGCCGGCAAAGGTCGGAAATCCGGTCAGTCACCACAAGGGAAAAGGTCGAAATACGGTGGCGATGGATTACTCTCGTAGGGACCGTTGGTCAGAATCGACTACTTAGCCCTAGGTCTGTTCCATACAATGTCTTTGGGTGCTACATGACGCCACGGTCTTCAAGAATGTTGTATCAATGTTACGAGTGGTTTGTCTCTACGAATGCCAATATAGGGTAAGCATTAATTGGAAATTGTTTGGGGCCAAGAGGTGGAATCGACCGATGAATCTTTTGTAACTCAAAGATTTTTCAGTCGGTATGCCAGCAATACAACCCACCACCAAAGAGGTCACTTTCTCACCCGATGAGTTGATCGTCAGTAAGACGGACACCAAGGGGATTATCCGTTACGCGAACCATGTCTTTCTGAATGTTGCCGGATACAAGGAAAGTGAAGTCCTGAATCAGCCGCATAATCTCATCAGGCATCCAGATATGCCCGGTTGTGTGTTCAAGCTGCTTTGGAACACCTTGAAGAACGGCGAGGAGATCTTTGCCTATGTGAAGAACATGACCAAGAACGGTGATTTCTATTGGGTCTTTGCTCATGTGACACCTTCCTTTGATGGATCCGGAGCCATCACAGGCTTTCATTCAAATCGTCGTGTGGCCTGTCGGGAAGCGCTGGAGAAAGTTATCCCTCTCTACCGATCACTCTTGAACATCGAATCGCAGTTCAACAATCGCAAGGAGGGTTCGGAGGCATCCTTGAAACAGTTGGAGAAGATTCTAGAAGACCAGAATATCCGTTACGATCAATGGGTTTTTAGCCTCAGTCCCACAACATCCCTTTCCAACTCTCTTTCCTGATTCCAGCCATGTCCACAGCTACTTTAGAAGAACCGAAACAAGGTATCACCAAGCGCATTGCACAAGTATGCAGGCGTGTGTCTGAAGGAGATCTCGAGGTGCGGGTAACGCATCTTCCTTCTGCTGGTGATATGCACGATATCTGTCAGACGCTGAACTACTTGTTGGACATTGCTGATGCTTATGTCCGTGAATCAGGTGCCGCCATGGCGACCTGTGCCAAGGGCGAGTTCCACCGTCCGATTCTTCTCAACGGAATGAAAGGGGCTTTCGGTAAGGCCTCGGGCATCGTTAATGATGCCATTGTTCAGATGAGAGATGACAAGGAGCTCATTGCCAAGATGGAGGCAGAGCGCAAGAAGACGGCTGAACAGGTGACTCGGGCTGCAGAAACGGTTGAAGGCTCAGCGACAGGTTTGGATGCCATTGCGGAAGACGTGACCAATCAGTCACGCAAGACGCTGCGTTCAGCTGAAGCGGGTGCAGAACTGGCCGAAGAGACGGCGCAGAACATGGCGACGGTCTCCGCTGCGTGTGAGGAATTGAGCATCACTACCGAGGAGATTCTTGGGCAGGTGAAAGAGTCTGAAAAGAACACGCACGATGCAGTGGAAGAAACCTCCAAGGCACTGAAGACAGCTACCATTTTGTCTGACTCGGCAACCCGCATTCAATCGGTCGTGGATCTGATTCAGAAGATTGCTGGTCAGACCAATCTTCTGGCGCTAAATGCAACCATTGAAGCAGCCCGGGCAGGAGAGCATGGGAAGGGCTTCAGCGTCGTCGCCCATGAGGTCAAGGAGCTTGCCAAGGATACCGCCAAAGCGACGGAAGAAATCAGTGAGCATGTGGGTGAAATTCGAACTGCCACTGAGACTGTGGGCGGGGCGATCAATCAGATCGAAGACAAGGTGACCGGCATCAGCAGGCATGCGGAATCCATTTCCAGAAATGTGAATGAGCAGGTTCAAGCCACCAGCGACATCGCGCGGAATATCACAGGAGCCAGTCAATGCGCAGGACAGATCGCTCACATTATTTCCGAGATCAAAGGACAGGTTCAGTCGACAGAGAAAACGGCAACGGAATTGAAGGAATCATCCACCAATCTCAAGGATCATTTAGCCACACTCAATCAGAGTGCGGGCGCATTGGTGTCCTGATTTAGGTAAGAGAAAAGAAGTCCTTCATTTTCGACAGAAGCTGGCCTGAGAGGCTGGCTTTCTGGTTCTCCAAGCGGATCGCAGTTCCTTCTTTGATGGCCTGTTCCTTACGAAGTTGTCTCTCAGCAACAGCCTCGCTGAGCATTGCAGCTGTTCCTGGATTTCTCTTGAGGAGCCCTTTGATGCTCTCTTTTCCGATCTCAAATGTCACACAGTCTTCTGACGCGATAACTGTGGCTGATCTTGGGGCTCCGGTGAGAAGAGACATTTCTCCGAAGAAATCACCCGGGTTCAGGTGCCCCAGACTGATCGGGTTGACTCCGTTTTCTTCTTGGCTGACTACTCTGAGTGTACCTTCCGCCACCAGGAACATGGATGTTCCTTCGTCCCCGGCCTTCACCAATGATTTCTCTCCTTTGAACTCTCGGATCTGTAGTTGATTGGCGAGAAATTCAGTGTCCTTGCCATCAAGCTCTTCAAAGAGCTCAATGCGCTGCAGAAACTCAATTCGATCTTCCAGGTTTTTTAATCCGAACTGAGACTTTGTTTGCTTGGTCAGATAGATGTCTTCCTGAGGACGAGCCAGAGAGATACCTGCTTTGCCAAGGTGTTCCAAACAGGATGCGTATACCAGGTGAGTGGCGGCGTCATATGAGTCCTGACTGGGATTGACCCAATAGCGGATCCAATATTCCACGCCATCAGAGGATGCATTGGAAATGAGAGTTTCGGGGGCAGGGGAGCCAAGTGGTCTTCGCTCGGAATGCGTTGCCGAAATGACTGCTGAGTTCAGGATGCGAATGGCCCTAGTCGATGGGACTTCCAGCGGTAGCAACAGTTTGATGCAGAAACGACTTGGCCCAGTGGGTCGGGAGAGATTGGTGATGATCGAGGAACTCAGGCAACTGTTGGGTAGTATGATCAGGTTTCCTTCACGGGTCTTGATCTCTGTTGTTCGCCAGTTTATCTCCTCGATCCACCCCTGATACTCGATTCCGTTTTCCATCACTTTTACCCAATCTTGCAGTTGGAACGCTCGTTCCAGATTGGCACTCAGTCCGGAAAAAAATCGAGAATGATGGGACGTAGAGCCAAGCCGATCACGATTCCCAAGATGCCTGATGTGGCCCAAAACCCGGTCATCGGTTTGTTGAACATCGTGTTGAACAAACCGATAAGACCCAAGCTGTAGATTCCCAGGCAGGTAATGTCTTTGATGATTTTGGGAGTCTGCCTACCCAGCCAGCCTGCAAGAGCCCGCTCCAGAATGACGACAACTGCAATACGATTTACCAGAAATGCTCCGGAGATCCAGATGGCGATCGTGTATAGGTTGTTGAAGAGACCGATCTGCCAATCATTTTGAGCAGCTGTTGAATCGAGATTTCCTTCCTGGAATTGTCCGACGACCAGAATTATTAGGAGAGTGAAGACGGGCTTGATCAGTCGTCTCAGCGTTCTTCTTGAAGTTGATTCTACCTTGTTCTTTAAACCCATTTCGTGTTCGTCCGCTTTCAAAAGCGGCGAACATGAACGGAGTTCTCCGTAACTGCTTATCAAAAAGTGTTACAATTGAATGACGCAGCTTCCCGTTGGGGAGGGATAGCTAACGCCTTTGCCTCACGATAGGAGGAGGAATGAGGGACTCTTTGCGGTGCTTAATCGATCATTGAAGGATCAGCTTGTAAGGATAGCGTTGATTGGCATTCCACTCACCAGCGTAGATGTCCCCTTTGGCGTCCACATAGAGATCGTGAAGGTGATCAAAGGTTTTCTCTTTCTGGAAGATCGGTATGAGTCTGTCCTCCTTGTAAGCCGGAGCTTGTCCGCCTGGTGCGGAGACGACCTTGTGGGTCTTGCGGTCGAGAATCAGGATAAACCCAGATTGGCCAAGCCGTTTGCCCGTGCCGTTGCCCTTCGACCAACAGACGCCGGTGTAGATGTAGTCGCCTCGGAAGAAGGCTTGCCCTGCATAGGCTCCGGGAAGATCCACTGAGCCAAGGTATTTCCCGTCCATGGTGAAATACTTCAATTGATTCTGACTGCGTGAGCTGACCCATACCTTGGGATTGGCAGGGTCGGCGTCATCTATGGAGATTCCATGCGCATTGGAAAGATTGTCAGGCTGCCCGGGATTCTTACCTCCCCAGATGCTCACCAATGTGCCGTCGGATTTGTAGTGAAGAACCTTGTCTGATCCATAGCCGTCAGCCACGAGGATGTCTCCATCCTTGGTAACAGCGATGTCGCAGGGCTGATAGCGGGTCTTGTCATCGAATTTACCAAGCTCGTGAGGGGAAGGGAGCTTGCTCAGAACCTTGCCCTTCTTGCTCACGATGCGAATCGCTCCGTTGGTCCGGGTGTATTTACCGAGGTGATCTACATGCCATCCACAGTCCACGTGCACGAGTTGTTCGGCTCCCTTGAAGTCTGTGAGATCGATGCCATGGCCGCCGGGGATGCCTTTGCCAAAGGAGCGAACAAAGGAACCATCTTTTTTCAACACGATGAAGGCATTCGCGGGATGGTCGGTAACGAGATAGATCTGGCCCTTGTTATCCTCAGTCATCGCATGGGCGTTGTGGACAGGTGCCTTGTCGGGATCTGCCTTGCACCACGTTTTCTGAACCTTGTATTTCAGTGAACCATGACCAAGCAGGTGGTCATCTGCCTGAATGGAGATAAGTGAAGCGAGGAGTGTGAGCAGTACAGTGAATCTCATAGGTCTGGTCATACGGATTGGTGGAGCCTTCCAAAGCGAGGGAAACCAGGAGTTGGACTCGTGTCGGGAGAAGACTGCGATGAGCGAAGGAGATTGAACAGAAAGGAATGAGGGGCTGCAAAATCAGTCCCTTGCTACGGAATTCATTTGGGAAAGCTACCGATCGCCCTTACACCGCGCCATAGGCCAACATCGCATCTGCGACTTTGACGAAGCCTCCAACGTTGGCCCCTTTGACATAGTTGATGTAGCCGTCTTCTTCTTTGCCATAGCGGCAGCACTTCTTGTGAATGTCCTGCATGATGGCGCGGAGCTTGGCGTCGACCTCATAGCGTGTCCATGCGATGCGCATGGCGTTTTGACTCTGTTCCAGTCCGCTGACGGCGACTCCTCCCGCATTGGCTGCTTTGGCAGGACCGAATAGAATTTTGGAGTCTAGGAACTCGATTACGGCCTTGGGCTCGCTGGGCATGTTGGCTCCTTCAGCCAAGGCGATGAGGCCGTTTTTTACAAGTGTCTTGGCTTCTTCGTGGTTGAGTTCGTTCTGTGTGGCGCATGGAAATGCCAGTTCGCATGGCACACTCCATGGACGCTTGTCGGCATGGAAAGTCGCGTTGGGATACTGATCGGCGTATTCGTAGATGCGGCCTCTGCGGACTTCCTTGATCTCCTTTAGCCAGTGAAGTTTTTCAGCATCGATACCATCTGGATCATGAATGAATCCGCTGGAATCGGAGGCTGTCACGGGCTTGGCTCCCATTTCGATCAGCTTTTCAATGCAGTAGAGAGCGACGTTTCCTGAGCCAGAAACTACTGCGGTCTTGCCCTCGAAGCCGTCCCCTTTGGCTTTGAGCATGTTTTCCATGAAGTATACGGCCCCGTAGCCGGTGGCTTCTGTGCGAACCAAGCTGCCACCAAATGAAAGGCCTTTGCCTGTCAGTGTGCCCACGAAGCGGTTGGAGAGTCGCTTGTATTGGCCAAACATGTAACTGATCTCACGTCCGCCCACGCCGATGTCACCTGCAGGGACGTCTGTGTCTTCACCAATATGACGATGAAGCTCGATCATCAATGATTGGCAGTAGCGCATGATTTCATGATCGCTCTTTCCCTTGGGGTTGAAATTGCTGCCACCTTTGCCTCCGCCCATGGGGAGCCCGGTCAGGCTGTTCTTGAACACCTGTTCGAAGCCGAGGAATTTCAAGACGCTCAGAGTGACTGAAGGATGGAACCGCATGCCGCCTTTGTAGGGGCCGATGGAATTATTGAACTGCACACGCCACGCGCGGTTGGCACGGATGTTCCCTTTGTCGTCCTCCCAAGTGACACGGAAAATGATGATGCGGTCCGGTTCCGTCATGCGCTCAAGGATCTGTGCGTCCCGGTAGCGCTTGTTGTCAGCGATGTAGGGAATGATGGACTCGGCGACTTCCTGGACGGCCTGGATGAACTCAGGTTCGCCGGGGTTACGTTTCACGAGACCTCGGATAAACTTGTCGATCTTCTTCTGATGATCGTTGTGGAGTGAGTCACTCATGGTGCAGGGGGCTTAAAGGTGTCTTTCTCCGATACTATTATGTTGGCCGGATGGCGAGTCGAAACGGTGGTCTAACTTCCTTCATCGGAAAGATTTATCAACCGTATAAGGAGGAAATTCCATTAATTGCCCCATCTAGGCTTGCGTCATGGGCGTGTTGGCCTTTCTCATTGGCCCGATGCAGATTCCAGAACATGCGCCTCTGACGCCTCAACAGAGAACGACCCTGAACTCTGTCCTGCCTGGATTGAGTGAATCCCAATCCGTCTGGCTCAGCGGTTTCCTTGCTGGTGCCCAGTCCCAATCAGGAGGAACGACCGCCACTGCACCCGCGGCGAGCGTGCCCATGACCGTCCTGTATGGAACGGAATCTGGGAACGCAGAGGCATTGGCTGAGCGAGCAGCCAAGGCAGCCAAGGCCAAGGGGTTTGCTGCGAAGATCAAGAACATGGCCGATATCAAGGTCAAGGATCTGGCAACGTTCGAGAACATGTTGGTGATCGTGAGCACATGGGGAGATGGCGATCCACCGGATGCCGCGGTAGATTTCCATTCTACTCTGATGGGAGATGGCGCACCGAAGATGTCAGGGGTTGAATTCAGTGTATGTGCTCTTGGCGACACGAGTTACACCCAGTTCTGCAAGACAGGTAAGGACTTTGACAACCGCCTCGAAGCACTCGGTGGAAAGAGATTGTCAGATCGAGTCGATTGTGACGTTGATTTTGAAGATGCGTTCCAAGGCTGGCTCGATGCATCACTCAAGGCCTTTGGTGCAAAGGTGTCCGGAGCTCCGGCTGCTGCAGTCGGTGGACCAGTGGTTCCTTCGGGCGGTGTGTTCGACAAGAAACATCCGTTTCCATCAGAGCTGTTGGACCGGTGTTCCTTGACCGGTGAAGGCTCCAGTAAGGAAACCATTCATCTTGAACTTTCACTCGCTGGATCAGGAATGTCCTACGATGCAGGTGATGCCCTCGCCGTTATTCCCACGAACCGCACGGAAGATGTGGAAGGCATCCTCAAAGCCACTGGCTTTTCTGGAGATGAGACGGTCACTCTTCCAAAGGGTGGAGAGCGTAAACTGCTCGATGCGCTGACCTCGGATTTGGATGTCACACATCTCACAAAACCAATCCTGGAAAAATATAACAAACTCGCTGCATCTGATCGCATCGCCGAAATAGTTTCCAAGGGTCATTCCGATGAACTTCACGAATATCTGCATGGGCGCCAACTCGTCGATGCTTTGGAGGAGTTTCCGATTAAGGGACTCAAGCCTAACGACTTCGTAGGGATCCTTCGTAAGATGCCACCACGGCTCTACTCCATTGCATCCAGCCAGAAGGCACACCCGGATGAAGTGCATCTGACCGTGGGTGTTGTTCGATACAACACTCATGAGAAAGGCCGTGTGGGAGTGTGCTCGACTTATATGTCAGACAGGGTCGGTGTGGGTGAAACCATGCCCGTTTACGTGCATCACAATAAGAACTTCAGGCTACCTGCCGACAATGATACTCCGACCATCATGGTCGGTCCTGGAACAGGTATTGCACCTTTCCGCTCCTTCGTGGAAGAGCGCGAGGCGATTGGTGCCAAAGGCAAGAACTGGCTCTTCTTCGGCGAGCGAAACTACAACTTCGATTTCCTTTATCAACTGGAATGGCAGGAGCATCTCAAGAGTGGGGGGCTTAACCGATTGGACGTTGCCTTTTCACGCGATCAAAAGAAAAAGATCTACGTTCAGGACCGCCTGCTACAGCGCGCAGACGATGTTTGGAAATGGCTTGAGGATGGAGCGCACTTCTACGTCTGTGGCGATGCCGCCAACATGGCAGGTGACGTCCACGAAGCACTCTTGCAGATTGCCCAGAAGCAGGGTGGCAAGTCAGCTGAAGATGCCCAAGCCTGGATCGCCGATCTCAAGAAATCCAAGCGCTACCAACGCGACGTGTATTGAGGCTTGTTCGAAGAATTAATCACAGGAGAAGGTTTCTTGTGATCCGTAGTCTAAGGTTTTCAGCCTAAAGATTTGGGTTGTGATATGGTAACTGAATTTGTGATCAAATTGACCTGACCCCGCGGACTGGACACTTCAGTCGTTAAAGGTATCGAATCTGCTCTCGAGAAACATGGATTGAAGATTTCCCCCCTCCGTCCTTCAACTTCGGCGATCCAAGGGGGTATTGATTTGTTTCGCGTCGGGAGTTGATAAATCTCCCGAAACTTTTTTTGTTCCGGGATGAAGTAAGCCAAGAATAGATTGAGATTGATCAGAGAGGCTTGTTGTGTAGGTTTCTACACATGGCGACAAACCTTGCTATTGATGATGCGCTGCTAAAGAAAGCGTTGATGATCGGAGGAAAGAAAACCAAGAAGGATACTGTCAACGAAGCTTTGAAGGAATTCATCGTTCGACGTGAGCAGAAGAAGGTCTTGGATCTGTTTGGGACGGTGGATTACTTTGACGACTATGAACCTAAGAAGGCACGCAGCAAGTAATGGTAATCGTGGATTCAGACGTTTGGTCTGAGGCCTTTCGGAAGAAAGGTAAGGAGGGCCTAAGTGTTCTGGCGTTGAGGCGCCTGATTTTGGATGGAGAGGTCGTTATGATTGGACCTATTCGGCAAGAGTCACTTTCTGGGATTAAAGAGCAGGCACGGTATGAAAAGATTCGTGACGCCCTGAGAGCATTCCCAAGCCAAAGAATTGACGAACCCATCTTCGAGACGGCAGCCGCTTTCCATACCCTCTGCAGGAGTAAAGGGATTCAAGGTTCGCATACGGACTTTCTAATATGTGCCTGCGCCGTTGAATGGCGGGTTGCGATCCTGACCAAGGACAAGGATTTTACTCGATATGCCAAACACCTTCCGATCGAACTCTATTCTCTCAAGGGGTGATCATTCAGGAGATTTCCGCTTGGCTGATATGAGGTGAAATTTGCCATATCCACAAAAAAAAGAGCCGGTCTTTGGGACCGGCTCTTCTGTGTGTTTTGGTTAAAACGGTTTAGAGAGGAATTATTTCTTCTTCTCTTTTTTGGCCTCTGGCTTTTTGGCGGGCTTGGCTTTCTTAGGAGCAGCCTTTTTTTTCTCTTTCTTTTCTTCGGCCTTGGCCATTGGTGCTGGTTTCCAGCCCATGACGACGTCTACAGACGGAAGGGCTTTTTTCAGTCCGGCGACTCCGCCGTCATCGACCTTGGTCTGCCAGAGGTAGACTTTACGAAGTGATTTGAATCCTTTCACCGTGGCGAGACCAGCGTTGCTGACCTTGGTGCCGTAGAGGTTGAGGTAATCGAGGTGAACCATTCCTTTGAGGTGGGCGAGGCCGGCGTCGGTGATCTCGTTGTTCTCAAGGTGAAGGCGGGTGAGGTTCTTGAGTCCTGCGATGTGCTTGAGATCTGCATCCTTGAGTCCGCGTGCGGCTAGGTTGAGATCAGAGAGGGTGTTGATCTTTCCAAGGTGCTTGAGCGCTTCTTGAACCTTGGCCAGGTCGAGCGAACGGAGGCTGGCTGTCTTCCAGGCGATGTCGCGGGCGATTGGGCGGACGGAGACACCGAGTTCACCGAGTGCCTTGATGGCTGCTGCTTCTGCTGCGGTCGGGTTGGTGGCAGGGAGTTTGCCGAGTGGTGAGTCGTCTTTCTTTTTCTCGACCTTGGCTGGTGCGAGTCCTTCAGGCCAATCGGCTCCTTCTTCGATCCATTTCTTGATCAGGTCGATCTGCTCTTTTTTGAGAGGATCTCCCTTTGGAGGCATGATGTCGTCGTGACCGGCTTCGAGACTGACGCGAACGAAGAGTTCGGAGTCCTTTGGCTTGCCGGCTTGGATCATGTAGTCCTCTTCAAACGCAGCTTCCTTGCTGTCGAGGCGGAGTCCACCCTTCTTTTTCTCAGGTCCGTGGCAATCGTAGCAGGACTCTTTGAGGATGGGTTGAATCTGTTTAACAAAATCGACTTTGGCCGAGGCGCTGGATGGTAGAAAACCGGCAATGGCAAAGGCGGCAGTCAGTAGTGTCAGTCGTTTCATAAATGGTTTAGAGACTTCAGTTGTTGGTTCACAACGGGGTGAGGGGATTCTACGCACAGAGCACCGTTGGAATTCATAGAGTTTAAGTCTGCGACCTTTGTCGGCAAGGCGAATTCTCAATATCACCAGACTTCGACCGGACCTTTCGGAACGGGAATATGGGTCCGTTTGGCGGCTGCAGGCTGATCATCATCCATGAAACTGGGGTGCAGCGAGTTGAGCTGGTATTTGGGAAGAAGATTGCCGGACTCATCCACAAACTGCTGCCTCCACTCAATGTAACTGGCCACGATTTCGTCGTATTCGGCCCGGTTTGCGACTTGAACGATGCGTTTGTTGAAGGGCTTGGAAGGGCCGAATCGCTTAGAATACCAAGGCCCCACCTTGCGAAACATCCTGCAACCATGCTCTTCGCCAAAGACCTCGATCATACGTTCGAGGTGTCGTGTCATAACACGGATGCGCTCCTCGAAACTGGGTTCCTCAGGCACGACGCCTGTAGTCAGATAGTCGCGGATGTTGTTGAAAATCCATGGGTTGTAGAAGGCGCCTCGACCTATGCTGACTCCGTGGCAGCCGGTCTCATCGATCATTTTCTTGGCAGCCTCAGGTGTGGTGATATCTCCGTTGCCAATCACAGGGATGTTGCGTGCGGCTTCCACTACCTTGCTGATTCCCTTGAGGTTGACGGTTCCAGAGAATCCTTGCTCACGGGTGCGTCCGTGGATGAAAACGGCGGAGACGCCTGCATCTTCGAGGGCTCTGACCAGGTCAGGTGCTGTGAGATTGTCGTCATCCCAGCCCAGTCGCATCTTGGCTGTGATGGGAATATCGACGGCGTCCACCATGCCTCTGACCAGCTTTGAAGTGGCGTCCAGCTCAGTCATCATTGCGGATCCCCCACCCACTTTGCAGACCTTCTTCACGGGACAACCCATGTTGATATCCACGGATGAAATGCCCATTTCGGCCAGAAAGATGGTCGCATCCCTCATTTCTTCCGGAACGGAGCCGAATAGTTGAACAGCCAGTGGACGGTCTTCATCATTGGTCTCAATGAGCTTGAGGGCCTTGGGATTCTTCTCAATGAGCGAGCGTGCGTTGACCAGATCGGTCGTAGCCAGATCGATTCCTCCTACCTCCCGAATCGTGAGACGAAAGGGCAGGTTGGTGTAGCCTGCCAAGGGTGACAGGAAGAGGTTGGACTTCAGTTGAAGGGCGCCAAGTTGCATCAAAGGGCGGAGTATTTAGCCTGTGAAAGCAAAAGGAGCAAGAAAACGGCGGTTTTGAAGGGGATATTAGTCGTGTTCTGTCAGTACCACTTTAGTGGTACGAGCTGGCTCCCCCAAAGATTGCGTGAAAGGTGTGGGTAGGACGTGCTAGCTTACGGCCATTCAATCCCATGAAGTTGCTGAACGTGTCTTTTAAACCTTCTCTCTCTACGTGTCGCTCTGTGCTGGCGACGTGTCTGATTCTTGCCCAGGGCGTGTGTGCTCAGGCGGACTATCGCTCGACGGTGTTGGCTGGTGAGCCAGTGGCTTATTGGTCCTTCGACGCTGAAGGTCAGGCGGCCTTTGCCAACCAGGCGGGGGACAAGCGCTTCAATGGCGTGGTCAAAGGGAAGGTGACATCCGGACAACCTGGACCGCGTCAGAAACAATATCCTGATTTCAGCGCAGGCAACAATGGCATCACACTGGGCGGCAAGGGTGACTTTCTTCGCATCAAGGATCCAGGTGATGAAAGTCCGCTCGATTTTGGAAAGGGTGATTCGATCACGATTGAGGCATGGGTGCGTCCAGTGGGATTGGGCAACGGTCGCAATGTCTACATTCTTGGTAAGGGACGGACACACAACAAAGGCTTTGGGAATTCGAATCAGAATTACGCGCTCCGTCTTTGGAATCGCGGTGGTTCTGGTGGTCAGTTGAGCTTCCTGTTTCGTAAGGAAGGGACTGCATCCGGGGGGGATCAGAACAACTGGCATCGCTGGACGTCACATGATGCTGTGCCAAGTGATGGAATCTGGAGCCATGTGGCAGTGACCTACACCTTCGGCAAGGCGGACAGCGTTCGTGGATACATCAACGGTGAAGAGGTCAAAGGGTCGTGGGACTATGGGGGCAAAACATCGGATGCGCCTGTTGTGGATAATGACGAACTTTGGATTGGATCGTCACTGGGTGGTAGTCCGAACTCGTCCTTCAAAGGCGGATTGGATGAGGTCGCCATTTTTAGAAAGATTGTCCCGGCCAAAGAGATTGCAAAACGCTTCCGTTTCAATGGGCCGAGTCTGCTTGTGGATCGCGAGACGCTTCCAAAAGGGAAGGTGCTCTTGGAGATCGTTGAGAACGTGAAAGCGGGTGGATCATGGAGCTTCTTCCCGGGGGATTCGACAGAGTCCTTTGAGCTGGATGCCTTTGCTGTCCCATTCCTGCCGCGCAAATACAACAGCAAGGGACTGATTTCAGATCGCAGTAATGAGTTTCTTGTTCGTGCTTCTTCTGTGGTGACCTTGCCGAAAGGGGAGCTGACCTTTCTGATTCGTTCACGCAGTGGATCGCGTCTGATTGTGGATGGCAAGGTGGTTGGTAAGAATCCATTCCTTCGCAAACGCACCAATGCCCATGAGGATGTGCCAGAGCTGCATTCCGTTGTGCCGAAAGGCGTGCGCCATTTGCATCTTGGTAACTATGAGTCGCAGTTTGAGTTCAGTTCCAAAGGCGGTGAACACGTGGTGACGCTTGAGGCAGTGGTGGGTGGATCAGGAGTGCGTCCAGAGCCGGGTGAGCTTTTAGCCAGTCTTTCAAATGACGGAAGGATGTTTCACGTGTTGGGCCCGAAACAGTCCTTTCCTCTGACCGACGATGCCTGGACCGGTTACACGCGTGAGTTGGCAGATTTCTTTCAGCGTTACGAACAGGAGAAACGTCACAAACTAGATGCCGCTGAGCGTGAGTATTGGTCCAAGAGACATGAACGCGCCAAAGTCCACATTGCTTCACTGGAACCGCTCAAAGTGCCAGCTGTGAAGGGGACCAAAAATGTCTTCAATGCCATTGATCGCTTCATCGGCGCCAAGTTGGAAGAGAACGATCTGAAAGCAGCTGGGCTGGTGGATGATGCCTCCTTTGTTCGTCGAGTGACCTTGGATCTGATTGGTGTGCCTCCCTCTCCTGCACAGCTTGATTCCTTCAATAAAGACCGTTCGCCACAACGGCGCGCCAACTACATTGACCAACTCTTGCAGCACCCAGGTTGGGCGGATCACTGGGTTGGCTACTGGCAGGATGTGTTGGCTGAAAACCCAGGCGTCTTGAAGCCCATGCTCAACAACAGTGGACCATTTCGCTTCTACCTGCATGAGGCGTTCTTGGATAACCGACCCATGGATCGATTTGTCACGGATCTCGTGATGATGGAAGGCAGTAAGTATTACGGTGGTCCCGCTGGATTCAGCATGGCTACGCAGAATGATGTTCCATACGCCGCCAAGGCAAACATCGTGGGCTCGGCCTTCATGGGGATGAACATGGCATGCGCGCGTTGTCATGATGCGCCTTACCATGATTTTAAACAGCAGGACCTCTTCAGTCTGGCTGCCATGTTGAAACGCAGTGAACAGGCTGTGCCGAAAAGCAGCTCCATTCCTCAGGAAGCTAACATTATCGTCGGACGACTGGTGGAAGTCACCTTGAAGCCCGGAGCCAAGGTCAAAGGCGACTGGCCATTCCATGATATCGTGCCCGTGGATCTGGAAAAGGGTGTCCTTCGAAGACAGGGTGATACACGAGAGCAACTAGCCGCCCTCATCACTGATCCACGTAATGAACGCTTTGCTCAAGTGATGGCCAATCGAGTATGGAAGCGCTACATGGGCTGGGGACTGGTGGAGTCTGCTGATGATTGGGAAAATCCAAAGCCATCGCATCCTGAGTTGCTTGCGTATCTCGGACGCTACTTTGTGTCGCATGGATATGACCTCAAGAAGCTGGCTCGGTTGATTCTTTCCTCGCATGCCTATCAACGTGAAGTGGGCATTGCTGAGTCGCGAGTGCCATCACATCGGAAGCGTTTCTTCGAAGCGCAGGTTCGTCGTCGGTTGACCGCTGAACAGGTTTTGGATTCCTTGTTCGCTGTAGCAGGGAAGAGCATTCAATCTGAGCAGTTGAACATGGATGTGGACGGTCGCAACTCTGTCACCACCTTCATGAATCTTGGTGATCCTGATCGTGCGTGGGAATTCACATCTCTCTCCAATGAAAGAGATCGTCCTGCATTGGCCATGCCCAAGGCGCAGAGTGTGGTGGATCTTCTGGTGCAGTTTGGTTGGAGGGAAATGAGACAGAACCCAGCTACTGAGCGCGAGACGGAGCCCAACGTTCTGCAACCTGCAGCCGTCGCTAACGGAATCATCGGTAGCGGTCGGGCAAGTCGCCTTTCTGATGACAGCGCATTCACTCAAATGGCAATCGAGGCCAAGAGCGTGGATGGACTGATTGAACAGACCTTTCAACGAATCCTTTCACGCAAGCCGAGTGCAGCTGAGCTGGCTGACATCCGACCGCATATTGCCCCGGGCTTTGACAAACGTAAGACCAACGTTGATCCAGATTCCGTCCCCAGACGTGAGAAACCACATGCTGTTTCCTGGTCCAATCACCTCAGTGCCGAGGCCACCACCATCAAGATGGAAATGGAACGTCTTGCCCGTGCCGGCGATGAACCGACTGTGCAGCTCGAATCCGACTGGCGTGAGCGCATGGAGGACATCGTCTGGACCCTGATCAACTCACCTGAATTTGTTTTTCTGCCATGAATCACGCATCCATGAACCGACGCTCATTTCTTCAGACCTCCGCTCTTGCCGGAGCAGCAGGACTGACAGGGATTCATCCCTTGGCCGCAGCCAGTAAGCGCAAGAAGCGCCACATCGAATACCCGAAAGGAAAGGCCGAGCACTGCATCTACATCTGGCTCGGTGGTGGCCCAGCGCAGATTGATACCTTTGATCCCAAGAAACGCGGCGATGCGAAGAAACGCATTGCCGGAAGTTACTATGATTCCATCAAGACAGCGGTCGATGGTGTGGAGGTCTGTGAACACCTTCAACAGACTGCCAATCTGTTGGACCGTTTTACGCTGTTGAGGACCGTTAATCATGACGTGATCGATGAACACGCCGCTGCGACCAATCGGATGCACACGGGGCGCCCAACCAGCGGCACGATTGTGTATCCGTCCATCGGATCGCTGATCTCCCACGAACGAGGAGGTCTGACAGATACGGCGCCGTCTTACGTGGTGATGGGATATCCCAACGCTACCCGTGGTCCGGGATTTCTCGGAGCCAAGCATGGCTATATTTACCTCACGGATACCAACAGTGGACCAGAAGGACTCTCGCGCCCTGACTATATCTCCACCTTCCGTCAGAACAGTCGTGAAGAGCTGTTGGAAAAGATGCGTCGTCATCAGATCAAGCGCAGCGGCAATGACAAGTTGCTCGCGGATTATGATGCCGCCATTGAGCAGAGCTTCAAACTGACCAAAGGCGACTTCATGCGTGCCTTCAATCTTGATGAAGAGTCCTCATCATTGCGTGAAGCATATGGCGATGAGTTTGGACAACGCTGTCTCCTGGCGCGTCGATTGATTCAGAGTGGTGTGCGTTTTCAGGAAGTATCCTTCAATCTCAACTTCATCAATGGTACCGGCTGGGACACCCATAACGATGGGCAGCTCAAACAACACATCCTTATCAAGCAGCTCGATCACGCATTGGGCACACTGATCAATGACCTCGAGAAACATAAGCTCCTCGATAAAACCCTGATCGTGATTGCCGGTGAGTTTGGCCGTCCGGCTGAGTTCGATGGGGGAGGCGGCCGAGGACATCAGGCCAAGGCCTTCAGTGTGGCAATGGCGGGTGGAGGTCTCAGTCACAAGGGGGCAATCGGTGAAACAGATGAGCTTTCCAAGAATATCGTTTCTCGTCCGGTATCTGTCCCTGATCTGTTCGCCACCATGCTTTGCACTCTGGGTGTGAACCCGGAGAAGAACCTCTTCGATGGTGACCGCCCAGTGCCTATGACAGACATGGGCGATCCTGTGCGGGAATTGTTTGGGTAGCTTCGCGACTGATGGCTGGTTTCGCGGTGAAGCTTGTTCTAGCCTCCGTGAAACCCAATCACTTGCATGAAGCCGAAACAGATCACCGTTGAAGAATTTTTCGAGAAGGAGAAAGAAGCTCTGAGCCTTGAATTGGTCGCCCCGAACGATGGCCTGTCGCGCCTGATTCGTGAACCGACGATCAATCGCCCCGGTCTTGCGTTGGCAGGTTTCACGCGCTACTTCGCGAGCAAGCGCATTCAGGTTATTGGTAATGCTGAGTCCACCTTCCTCGAAAGTCTCAGCCGTGAAGAACGCATTGAAAGGTGCAAGATACTCCTCGACTTCAAGATTCCATGCATTGTCTTCTCGCGTGACCTTCCGATTGCTCCATGGTTTTTGGAATTGGCAAAAGAAGCCGGTGTTCCCGTTTTACAATGTCCATTGATCACCATGAAATTCATCAATCTCACGACGCTTGCGCTGGAATGGATGTTCGCACCCAAGGGCAGTGTGATGGGAAGTATGGTCGATATCCTCGGCGTGGGAGTGATCATCATGGGCGAGAGCGGTATCGGTAAGAGTGAAAGCGTCCTGGCCCTGATCGAGCGCGGCTATAGCCTCGTGGCTGATGACATCACCAAGGTCACATTGCTTGATGGGATGCAGGTGGTGGGAACGTCATCAGAGTTGACCCGCAATCACATGGAAGTACGCGGTATCGGTATCATCAATGTCGCAGCCATGTTTGGTGTGAAAAGTATCCGCGTCGACAAACGTGTGGATCTCGTTGTATCGCTCAAGACATGGGAGAATGTTGAGGACGTGGACCGCGTGGGAATGGAAGAGGAGTGTGTGAAGATTCTTGGTGTCAATGTGCCTCACATCATCATTCCGGTCCGTCCGGGACGTGATCTAGCGCGATTGATCGAAGTCGCCGCCTTCCAGACCAAACTCAAGCGTTCAGGCTACAATCCTGCCGAAAGTCTCAACTCACAGCTGATCAATCAGATGTCCAAGAAGTAAAGAGAAGGGGGGCTATTTCAGTTCCCCGAAACCTTTCTTAACTCTGTTCAATTTCGCGGGGGTGGGTTTTCCATCCTCGGCAATGATCAGATACTTCGAACGCCATACGTCACCAGCGTCGATCTGAAAGGACCGCTCCACCGTTGGGATGAAGCAGAAGTAGGGCATCTTGGGATGCAGTCTGGCGTGCTGAGGATAACGAAAGTTGGTCGGATGCTGGATCAATGTGATGGAAACAGGCGCTCCATCGATAGGGCCTGTCATGCTTACCCATGTGGGGCGGCTGTGGTTCCCTTCGATTGCGTTCAGTCCTTCATTTGTAAGCATCGTTGCAGGAGAAACAAATTCATCCTTCGTGGCTCCTTTGCCGGCAGAGGTATGTGCATCGCTGAACCACTGTCGTGATCCTCGAATGGCCATGGCTCCGTAGTGATACTTGTCCAGAATGAGCGGGGAGTCGGTGATATTTCGTTGCTCTGATGCCAGATCGATATGACCGGTTTCGTCATCCACGGCCACGGACCATATCTCTCGTAAGATGACCAACTCACCGCTGATGTGTTCAAGCTCCGCTCTGAAACCGGCGCGTTGCTTTCTATTGATGATCTTCAGAACTTTGCTGTGTCGGACGGTATCACGACCGTGTTCCCAGAAGTTGACCGGCTCTCCCTTGTAACTCCCTTTCCGCCACGCAAAGAACAGTCCGTGTTGATGTCCATGATGGGGCATCGGATAGCCATCCGTGATGACTCTTCCAGAAGGTGTGGAAATAGGATGAATGAAGCCGTTCCTCCCGTATTTGGCGGGAACGCCATCAGGAATCTGAATCGTTTTCTGATAGCTGAGGACATGCTTCCCATTTCGGGTGATGACGATCTGATTCTCGCTTTCTGTGCAAACCACTTCAGCGCCCAAACGAGAGATTGAGGCGAGAAGCAATAGGAGGATCAGTTGAATCGGTTTCATAGGGTGAGAGCGGAGGAGTAGTTAGCGATGGTAGTCATGGGGAAGTATTGAGAGTCAAGAACGGCCCCTTTCGTTTCCGTTACGATCCTTCAACGCGCCATTGCTTTAATAGTGATTTCATTCACTCAACAGGGCGCGGTAGAAACGGTTTGGTACCATGTCCACGTTCGTATCACTGGGCGAGTATACACCTTTTACAACGGCACCGTTTCCGATGGAATCCCACATGGAGAAGTCATTGCTCGCTTCGACCTGCATGGATTGTCCATTGACGCCTTCAACGATTAATTGAAACGCCATCCCTGTATGCGTCAGTCCACCAGGTTGGAAGAATCCCGGTCCTTCCAACACATAGAGTTCATAGTCTGATTCATCCATGGTGGCGACGCAGTAGAGACTTCCTCCGATCCGGACCTGACCGTAAGGGCAACCGTTCCCGCTGCCAGGAATGAGGTCGTGAACCAATGTTGTGCCGGACTGTGTCCCATCCGTCCGCCAGAGCTCGTAGCCATGTGTTCCGTCGTCTGCCGTAAAATAGACCTGGCGTCCGATCGCGACGAGGTCGAAGGGCGATGCGCCCGCGGCTCCTGGCCCAACATTGCGAACCATAAACGTGCCGATTTCCGTGCCGTCGCTCGTCCAAATTTCCTTGCCATTGGTGCCGTCAATTGCAGTGAAGAAGAGTCTGTTTCCAGCCGCAATAAGTTTGTCAGGGCTGCTGCCTCCAGAACCGGGTTGGATGTCCTTGACCATTTGGGTCCCTGACTGTGTGCCGTCAGTGCGCCACAGCTCATTTCCGTTCGTGCCGTCATAGGCCTCGAAGTAGAGAGTCCCATCAATAGCTGTGAAATTATCGGGATTGCTGCTCGCGGGGCCCGGACTGATATCCTTCAACATTTTCAACGTCCCCAACACTGGATCGTGAACCCAGAGTTCAAGTCCAGTTTCGGCTTCATGGGCGGACATGAAGACCAGACCGCCCAATGTTGAAATGTTACGGGGATTATTTGCGGTGGCGGAATCATTGACGTCCATCACCTTGAATGTCCCTTGATCCGTACCATCGCTGCGCCAAAGCTGGAGGCCATTGACGCCATCGCTGGCGCGGAGATAGAGAATTCCATCTGCCGCAAAAAATTCACTAGATCCCGAGCTTCCATCCGGACGGATATCCTTAACGAGCATTGTCCCAGTCGTCGTGCCATCGGTCTTCCAGAGCTCACTGCTGTGGTCTACATCGCTCGCGGAAAAGAACAAGGTGTCGCCTGCAACGGTGAAATTCGCCGGGACTGAACTGCCGATGGCGTGGATATCCTTCAACATCAATGTGCCCAGTTCCGTGCCGTCGGTTGCCCAAAGTTCCTGTCCGTTCACGCCATCATTCGCGCCGAAGAACAGGCGTCCTTGGAAACTAATCAATTGGGAGATGCTCGAATTTGCAGCCCCGGGCCTAATGTCCTTCACCAGTTCCGCTCCGCCACCGGTCATGTCCGCCTTCCAGAGTTCCTTGCCGTGGACGCCGTCGTCGGCGACGAAAAATAGCGAGCCATCCACGGCGGTCAAATAAGCGGGAGCCGATTGATCCGTGGTGCCCGAATAGGTTTCGATTGCTGCTGTCCCCCCGGATGTGCCGTCGCTGGTAAACAGGCTGAAACCGGAACCGCCGGGAAAGGCGTCGAACAGGAGCGTCGCATCCAGAATTCCTAAATTCGAAGGTTCGGAACCGCCTAATCCAGGATATAGATCGATGGCCAGTTGTGTCCCAGCTGTTGTGCCGTCGCTCATCCACAATTCGCTTCCATTGACACCGTCATCCGCCGAGAAGAACAACGTGGATCCGATCACAACAAATTCTTCCGGTCCTGAAGAAGCGATTCCTGACTGGATGTCCTTGACCATGACTGTGCCAACGGTGGTCCCGTCCGTTTTCCAGAGCTCCTCGCCGTTCTGTCCTACAGAGCTGCCGTTGTGGGCATTGAAAAAGAGTTCTCCGTTGAGAAACGCAAATCCGCGAGGACCGACCTGATCCCCACTTGGACTGATTTCCTTCAACATTACGGTGCCCATTTCCGTTCCATCGGTGATCCATGGCTCCAGACCGGTCACACCGTCATTGGCCTAAAAGAGCAGGTTGCCGTTGACTTCAACGAAACTCAAGGGCGCACCGTTGGCTGCACCGGGTCGGATGTTCTTCACCAAAACAGTTCCGCCTTCCGTGCCATCGGACTTCCATAGTTCCTGGCCGTTCGTTCCATCGTTGGCGCTGAAGAATAGGGTTCCATTGTGGGGACTGAAAAACCCCGGAGTCGATCCGTTTGCACCGGATCGAATATCCTTCAGCAGAACTGTGCCCATTTCCGTTCCGTCCGACATCCATAGCTCAGCGCCATTGACTCCGTCGTTCGCACTGAAATAGAGGGTGGTTCCCATGATAGCCAAGTCGCTCGGATTGCTCGAATTGCTGCCGGCGCGGATGTCCTTGACTCTGACTGTATTGTTCGCCGTTCCGTCGGTCTTCCAAAGCTCCACTCCTGTTGTTCCGTCATTGGCAGCAAAGTAAAGTTCACCAGCAAACAACTTGAAATTAGCGGGCCCCGAGTCCCCGGCTCCTGGATTGATGTCCTTCACCAACTTCGTGCCTTGAACTGTTCCATCGCTCGTCCACAGCTCATTGCCATTGACGCCATCATCCATCATGAACCAGATGGCACTGTTGAATTCTGTCAGGCTCTTCAGGTCGTTGTCCGCCGCTCCAGCTGCTTCATACAGTCGGATCGCCGATGCTGCCGTTCCATCAGAAACCCACAGCTCACGAGCGGTCGCTGTTTCCACGATGTAATAGAAGTTACCTCCGACCACGATAGATTCCGCGAATGAACGTTCTTGAGGGACCTGGTTGATATCTTTGACCAGTGTGAGGGACTAAACGGATACGGAGGAGGCAAACGACAATAGGACGCTCGTCGCGGTAATGGCGAACAGGCGCAAGTAGATTGAGTGAACCGAGGGGAGGGGTATGAGGAGGGGATACATCTGGTGCGCCAATATTTACCTGTTCAACCTGCGAGGTAAAGATTTTGCGCCTACGTCCTTCGCGCTTCTAGGCATCCAGACGTGAACCGGATCAATTATCCGGTGTGTTGAACGTGTGAGAACGGGTGATACCGCTGGTGGAGTAATAAAACACATTTGTGCATCCCGTGAGGGATGCCAGCCTTGCGGGTTCATTCGCTACCCCTGCCCAATTTCATCACGATCTACTTCTTAAGCACCTTGCGCAAAGGCTCATCGACAACCCATACCTCGGGGAACTTGGCTGCGTCTTCGCCGCCGTTGGTTCTGAGGCGTTCGACCTTCTGATTGCCCTTGGGTGGATTCATTGGGATGTCCATGCCTCCGAGCTCATCCATCATTTCAAAGAGGCGGGTCTCAAACTCCCGTTTCACCTTGGCGAATTTGGGGTCGTGAATGAGGTTCTTTTCCTCGTTTGGATCGGCCTGGATGTCAAAGAGTTCATCGGTGTCCCAGAGACCGTAGTAGCTGATGTATTTGTATTGGTCGCCACGAAGGGAGAAGTGTGTGGGGGTCATGGGGTAGTTGCGCTCCCAGTAGTAGACGTAGAAGAAGTAATCACGCCACGGGATCTCTTTGCCGAGTGCCAGAGGGAGGAAACTGTTGCCGTCCATGTGTGCTGGTTTCTTAACGCCCATGGCTTCCATGATGGTTGGGGCGATATCGATGTTGGCCACGACTTCGTTTACCACGCCTCCGCCTTGGATCAGGTCAGGGCATTGCATGAGCATGGGCACGCGGCTGGATGGTTCGTAGGCGACACGTTTGTCGATGAGTCCGTGCTCGCCAAACATGTATCCGTTGTCGCCCATGTAGATGACGAGTGTCTCGTCGTAGATACCCATCTTCTTCAACTGGTTCATCACATCGCCAATGCTGTCATCGACGGATCGCAATGCCTCGCAGTAGCTACGAAGCAGCTCTTCTGCTGAGGAACCTGTGTGCAATGGGAAATCCATGCCATGCCAGCTATTGCGCTGATCGAGCAACCAGCGTGGGCGGTTTTCGCTGTTGTCCTCATGCTTGCGGGCTGAGGACGGATACTTGAAGGGCTGGTTCTGGAGTGAGTCTTCATACTTTGGCTCGGGAGTGAACGGTCCATGCACGGCCTTGTGCGAGAGATAGAGCATGAAGGGCTTGTCGCTGTCCTTTTGGTCTTCGAGGAAATCGACTGCATAGCGGGTAAGTAGCGGGGTGATATAGCCGTCTTGGGGAACTCGCTTGCCATTGACGTTGATCGTGTAGGTCTCGCTTGGTGGATAGTAGCTCCCTTGACCTTTGAAGCTCACCCAGTAGTTGAAGCCGGGGCGAGGTTCATCACTGGCGTGACCCATGTGCCATTTGCCGATGAAGCCGGTGTTGTAGCCGAGCTGCTGCAGGTATTGAGGAAAGAAGATGGTGCCTTCAGGAACGAGTCGTTGATTGTCGATGACTCGATGGCGGAACGTATAGAGCCCTGTGAGAATAGAGGCGCGACTTGGTGAACATAACGATGTGGTGACGAACGCGTTTTTAAGATGCACTCCCTCTTTGGCCATGGCGTCCATGTGTGGTGTCTTGGCCAAGGGATGTCCCATGAAGCTCATGGCGTCGTAGCGGTGATCGTCGGATAGAATGAAGATCACGTTGCGTGGTTTGACGCCGGGAACTTTCTCTGCCACGACCTTGTCAGGAACAGGGACTACCTTTGCAATGGCTGTGGAATTGATGGAGAGGAAGGCGGTCAGTAAGACGCTGATCAGGGCGGGGAATTTGATGCGCTTGTTCATGAATGGACAGGGAGGAGTGTTACCTGATCTGAAGAGCGGTGCAACAGTCAGGTAAGCTGTGGTCGCTGAGTTGTTTTTGCCGGTTTGAAATGGGTTGTCTGGGCTTCCATGACCGTTTGGTTGTCTTGAATTTCTCGCTATAGGAACTACGCAATGATGTCGTGAGCGACGTGGCCATGCACATCGGTGAGACGGAAATCACGACCTTGATGGCGATGGGTCAGTAGTTCGTGATCGATCCCCAAGAGGTGCATGCAGGTGGCATGAAAATCGTGGACGTGTACTTCGTTTTCCGTGACGCCGAATCCGAATTCGTCGGTGGAGCCGTAAGTGAATCCTTTCTTCACGCCTCCTCCGGCCATCCAGATGCTGAAGCACTCCTTGTGATGATCGCGCCCCGGAGGGGTCTTTGCCCCTGATCCTGCGTTGTGCTCCTGCACCATGGGAGTCCGACCGAATTCACCGCCCCAGATGACGAGCGTATCTTCAAGAAGTCCGCGTTGCTTGAGATCAGTGAGTAGGCCGGCACAGGCTTGATCCACATTGCGTGCCTGACGGGGAAGACCGGTGTAGATGCTTTGATGGTGGTCCCAGCCTTTGTTGAAGATCTGAACGAACCTTACGCCTCGTTCGATCAGTCTGCGGGCGAGCAGGCAGTTCTTCCCAAATGCACCACCAGAGGCCTCCTTGTTGAGTCCGTATAGATTCAGAACATGCTCGGGCTCGCTCTTTAGATCCGCGAGTTCGGGAACCGCTGTCTGCATCCGGTAAGCCAGCTCGTATTGGGCGATACGTGTTTGGATTTCCGGGTCCTGATAGCGATCGAAAGCAAGGTCGTTCATCTGCCCGATCGTATCGATGACGTCCTTGCGCTGGCCTCGCGTGACCCCTTCAGGATTATCCAGATAGAAAAGAGGTTGGGCTCCCGTTCGGAAAAGAACGCCTTGATGCTTCGATGGGAGGAAACCACTACTCCATGCTGCGGGGCCTGCGTTTGGATGCTGATCCTTCAGAACGACGTATGAAGGCAGATTGTTGTTCTCCGACCCGAGACCATAGGAAGCCCATGCGCCGAAGGTCGGGCGTCCCAATCGGCCGTGACCGGTGTGAAGGAAGAGTTCACCAGATCCATGGTTGATCTCGTTCGTCTTCATACTGCGGATCACAGTCAGCTCATCCGCCACTTTCGACAGATGGGGAAAGAGCTCCGACATCACGACACCACCTTGGCCGTGAGATGCGAAGGAATAGGGCGACTTGATCGCTCGGGCTTCGGGTGTGATGAAGGCGAATTTTTGTCCGCGGGTGAGTTCCGCCGGTAAGCTTCTGCCATCCCATTTATCCAGTTCCGGTTTTGGATCAAAGGTGTCCATTTGGGATGGCCCACCCACCATGTGGAGGAATATTACCCGTTTTGCCTTGGGGGCGAAATTTGGGAACCGGGAGGGCTTGAGTGGTGTGGAAGCCCTTGAGTCTTGCTGCAGTAGATGGGACAGCGCGAGAGAACCGATTCCCAACGTTCCTTGTCTCAGGAATTCGCGACGTTTAAGCAGGTTGATCGGATTCATTTCGTGATGGTTTCGTCGAGATTGAGAATGACCTGGGCGACTGAGAACCAGTCGCGGTGTTTCTGGTGCAGTGTCTTTAGCGCCTTGATCTCGGGCTTGGATGGATCGCGTGCAACCGCCTTTCTAAATGCCTTGGTGATCTTGGATTCGTCATCGCCGGATTGTTCTGCGATCCAACTGGAAAAGGCGTGAGCTGCCTCAGTAAAATCGGGAGCGTTGAGGAGGTTCAATGCCTGAACAGGCGTATTTGAGCGGTCGCGTTTGATGATGCAGGCAGAGCGGTTGCTGCCGTCAAAGTTCAGGATCATCGGATTCGGATTTCCTCGGCGGAGGAAGGTGTATAGTCCGCGGCGATACCGGTCTTCACCTTCCGACGTTGGATAGATCTTCACATCGGCACCGGAGATCTCTTTCCATAATCCTTCAGGCTGTGGTGGATAGACGGAAGGGCCCCCGATCTTTCCGGACAGGCGTCCTGACACGGCGAGTATGTTGTCGCGAATCAGTTCTGCTGGAAGTCGGAATCGAGGACCGCGAGCCAGCCAACGATTGGAAGGGTCCTTTGCGATCAGATCTGACGCTACGGCCGCTGTCTGACGATAGGTTGAAGACATGACGATGGTCTTGATGATCTGTTTGATCGACCAGTCTTGTCGGACGAACTCCAGAGCGAGCCAATCGAGAAGTTCCGGATGGGTCGGCGGTGTGCTTTGCATCCCAAAATCTTCGGGAGTGCTGACGATTCCTTGTCCGAATATTTCAGCCCAGAAGCGATTCACGGTGACGCGGGCGGTCAGTGGATTGTCCGGATGAACCAGCCATCGTGCCAGCCCGAGACGGTTGGGAGGAAGGTCGCTGTCGAGAGCGTGAAGCACATCCGGGACACCCGGCTCCACAGAGGCTCCGGGGTTCGTGTAATCGCCGCGGATGAAAATGTGGGACTGCACAGGCTTGGCGGCATCCTTCATGATCATGGTGCGGGCGGAGATCTCGTCGATGGCATCCTCTAGGCGATCGATTGCTTTTTCGTAGGGACCGGTGAAGCGGTGATCGTAGAAGAGTAGGGCGTGAATGTTCTCGTTCTGATCACCGCTACGCTCAGCAAGTGGAGTATTGAGGAAACGTGCCCCATTTCGGAGGTTCCAAGGAAAACGATCCCATGGAATGTCCTTCTCACGATCGGATGCCAGAAATTCTTTCTCCCACCTTGCTTGGTCCGCCAGTGCTGCGGGCTTGGCATTTTCCAATGCGGTTCTCTCCAGTCTGATCTGCTTCTTGATCGCCTTTACCCTCCTTGCATCTTCACTTGAAGCCACGACCGAGACATCTGCGCCGATGAACTTCTTGCGGAACATTCCGACGCCCTCCATTGAGACTTCGGGAATGGACTGATTGAAGTAGGCATACAGTTCGTAGTAGTCCTTCTGGGAAATTGGATCGAATTTATGATCGTGGCATTGGCAACATTCCATGGTCATTCCCAGCCATACCTGGCCGGTGGTGCTGACCCTGTCATGCAGCATGTTGGCGCGAATTTCATCGACCTTCGAACCGCCTGAAAAATTGCCTGGCACGTTTCTGTGAAAGCCCGTTGCGATCAATTGATCTCGTGTAGGATTTGGGAGCAGGTCACCGGCGAGCTGTTCGATGGTGAACTGATCGAACGGAAGATCCTTGTTCAACGCGTTGATGACCCAGTCCCGGTAGGGCCACATGGTGCGGAGATCGTCATGTTGATACCCGTTTGAATCTGCGTATCTGGCGAGATCCAACCAATGAGTGGCCCACTTTTCTCCAAAGTGTTTGGAGGCAAGGAGACGATCGATTGCAGCTTCGTACCTCTCTTCACTTGGAGCATTTTCGAATTCTGAAACCTCCTCGATAGAGGGAGGCAATCCGACGAGATCCAAAGAAAGACGTCGGAGTAGCACTGCGGGTTGTGCTGTGGCTGACGGTTCGAGATTTTTCTCCTTCAGGCGTTGATGAACGAAATGATCGATTGGGTTTGTCGTTGGCCACTCCAAAGAGGAGTCTTGTTGAGCCTTCTCCACCTTGGGTTTCACATAGGCCCAGTGTTGCTCGTAGTTCGCGCCGGACGCGATCCAGTCTGTCAGGATCTGTACTTCAGATGCAGAAAGGTGAGCGCCTTTTGGGGGCATCCGGTCGTCAGGATCATTCGTGGTGACCCGCTCCAGAATCAGGCTCTTGTCAGGGGCTCCGGGGACGACGGCATGATCTTCAATGGCTGCGTCTCGTTGATCGAGTCTTAGACCTGCTTTGCGCCCTTCGGCATCCGGGCCATGGCAGGCAAAGCACTTGCCTGAGAGGATGGGGCGGACGTCTCGACTGAAATCAGATGCGTTGGTTCCGTAGGTGGATACCGTGGCTCCGGCCGAAATCAGAGTGAGAAAAATGAGGGCCCTTAGTTTCATTCTGCATTGGTTGATTTCGGTGTGACCTCTTCACGATAAACGTTCAGTTCCTTGACGGACTTGTGAAGGCCGGGGCGTTCAGAAAGACCTTTACCAAAGAATCCCTGCTTCACCCCCGAATTGCCAAAGCCTTTGGAAGTATCGACGGGGTTACACCAGAAGACGCCTACGACATATTCGGAATCGAGGGCTGCTTTCACGTAATCGTAGTATTGTTTCCCTGCCTCCTTGGAGTCCTTCGCCAGTTTATACATTCGGACATCCTTGTCTCCGTCTTTGAATCGAATCGCGAAATCGCAAAGGATGATCGGCTTGCCTGTCTGCTTGTAGATCTCGTCGAGTTTCTCCTTTGGAAAGGGAGCCCAGAAGGGTGGTTGGATTGCGATGGCATCCACATAGGGCAACATTTCTTCCAGGACTTCCGGCGTGAGTGTGTTGAAAGCAAAACGATCACCAAAGACCAATGGATCTGGATCGTATTTGCGCTGTGCCTCCCCGATGACTCGGAAGTATTCCCGGGCGATGAGGCGTAGGAAGGCGAGGTCGCGTGCGTTCTCGTCACTGCCTTTCCAGTCACTGAGAAATGCCTGATAGGCTTTTTGACCCGGGGCGTCTTCAGGAAGGCTGCGGATGAAATCCACCCAGTTTATTCCAGATGGATTCTTCAAGGGCCAGGACCCGAGGTCAGTCCAGCAGTAGCCAATGACGTTCTTATGGGTATTCTTGTTGCGGAAGCAATTCGCTTTTACGCCGTTCTCCAGTCGCGCTTGTTGCTTCGGGTCAAAGACATCCAGGAACTTGATGTTGTTTTTGCCTCGGTAGTAGGAGATCGGCACAAGGTGATTCCAGCTCTCGACATAAGGCATGTCGGATCGCACTTGGTTTGGACTTCCGTATCCGTAGGCATTGAAACCAAGTTCCTTGCAGGCTTCTGAGATCTTGGAGTAATCGATCTTCGCCCGATTGTTTCCAACGTGCGTGATGCCATGAGCAAAGAAGGGATTGCCATCGGTATCCACAAGCCAGTGACGACCGTCGATCTTGGTCAGTGTGATATTGCTTGTTTCTTCGCCAACGGCGCTGAAAGCAAGGAGCAGAGAGAGAAGGAAAGCAGGTGTCAGGAATCTCATATCAAGAGGCTTGTGCGTTCATCAGGTTCAAAAGACTGACGAGGAAGCCCCTTTTCTTCAATGACGAGATCGTGTCATTCCGAGGCGGATGAACCTACTCCTTGATCTCTAGTTCGCGAATTTTGAGATTTCGCCAACGGGCCACGGCTCCGGGAGCCCAGCGGTCTCGCGTAGGACTGTCATGTACTTCGAGCCCGATGTGTCCCTTTCTCCCGATGCGTCTGTAGATGGCATCCGGATCGTAGTTGGGGACAATCTCGGCGAGGGTCGCTGTATCGATCTTGGCGATGGGGACACCGTTGATCCATGTTTCAATGAGAGGCAAACGGCCGGTGCAGCGTATTTTGATCTCGTTCCAATCGTTGAGGTTCCATGCCTTGAGAAAATCATTCAGAGAAGCGGCTTGGTCGGTTTGGAACTGACCTCCTGAGAACTTCATCCCATCGGGATCACCCGGTCTGATATTGGCGATTTTGTTCAACGGTTTCTCATCTGCATCAAAGACAAAAGGGTAGGCAAAGAATCCACCGACGGAATTTCCGTAAACACCGCCCACAGTGCCATTGGGTCGCATATCCACCAGAACCTGAAAACCGACGGATCCAAGCTTGTGCGCTCGAACCATGATTCCAGTGTCGATCGGGTAGTCTGGATTTGCTTCCAGAGTCAGTTCAAAATCACCGTAGGTTTTCTCGGACATCAGATAGGCACCTGCGGTCGATCCTGGAACCTGTCCGCCGATGACGGCCCCGTCTTCGACTTTCCATACACCCTTGTTTTTGACGCGCTCCCGGTTGGGGATTCGATTCATCGCCGTATCGCTTTCCTCATAGTGTTTGATGACTGCATCGTAGAGTTGATCCGAGGGTGTTTTGGCAAATTTCTCACCGCGAGGCACATAAACACGGGGGGTGGTGAACCAGCCTTTGAGCGTCTTGCCGTCGAACATATCCACCGCTTCGCCTCGCTTGAGTATGACGGGCTCGCGCACGGGGCGAGGCTTGCGAGGGCGGGGGCTTTCTACCTGAGTGAGATTGTTTCCATCGACGGTCAGGTGATCGAGAATGACGTATTTGCCATCATAGGGACCACTACCGAAAGCAGTGAGTTGAACCTTGTTTATGCGCTTTAGATTGACGTTTCGATTGGCCCATTGGGGTTTTCTGAATGATTTGAGGGGAGCAGTGAACTTCTTCCACTTCCCTGTGGAATCTGCCGTCGAGATCGGGAAAATACCTGTGCCGCCATCGACGCTGTGAAGCTGTATATTGAACTGGCTCTTTATGTCTGTCTTGATCCAGATGCCGATGATTGAAGAGGAAGAAAGATCGGTTATGGGAGATTTGAAACCTGTTCCGAAAAATGTCTCCGCTCCAGCGGCTGAATCGATTTTGGTTTTGGCGGCAAACTTTCCACCGTTCTCAGGGACATCAGTGACAACTGAGGTCTTGGCCTTATGAGTTAGATTGTTTCCGGCAAGAGGATTCTCTCCTTCAAAGTCAATAAGCGTGGCCGCATTTACCGAGGCGGCTGCCTGAAGGCTGAGGGATATGGCCAGAAGGAAGGCGGCTTGGACGTGCTGGTGTTTCATGGAGAGAGGCTTGGTCAAAACTCGTTGGTCATCCAATTCTCGATTTTCTCGTTGGCTGCTTTGATCAGGTTCACGTTCTCGATGTCGGGCTTTTCGAATTCATCCAGCAATCCGTAGCGGCGTGCCTTATTACGTTAGTAGGCTCCACAGAGATGGAAACCGATACACCCCGGGTTCTTGTGCAGGGCTTCAAGAGTTTCGGAATACCATGTTCCGTTGTTTCGCGTGAATTCTCCCGGAACGGTCTGCCATTTGATTCTGGCAGCATCTGCCAAAAGCACAGGCTTGCCGGTTCGTTTGTGCCATTCATCAAGGTTCTTTACTGGATCTCTGAAATCCTGAAACGACAGTACATCCACGAATGGCTTGGCTGCGTCGATCACTTCCATGGCGATTGGTGCATTGGCTTCGTAGCGATCACCTAGAATGAGATGATGCTTGTCGTACCTGCGGATGGCGTCGTGCGTGGTCTTGTAATAGATGGTGGCGAGTTCTGTCAGTTCCTTGCGTCCAGCATTGGTCTTCAGGAGATCCGGATCAAATATGGGGCCTCGCCATTCGTTCACGGGACGTTTGTGAATCCAGCAGGGGCAGTCGCTATAGAAGTATCCGATCAGGTTCGGATCATCCGCCAGCTCGGCGCAATGGGATCGCGCAACATAGTCGCACCATTCCTTCCAATCCTCGCTTCGAAAGTCGAAGTGCACTGTGTGCTTTTCCCACTGGTGTGACTCCATGAATGGCAGGAGGTGGCAGTAGGGCATATCGAGTGCCTTGTACTCGTCGTTGGTAAAGGGACGCGAATGCCGCCATTGCCTGACCGTGACTTCCTGAACCCAACCGACAGAATTGAATCCCCACGACTTGAGGTTCGGTGCGACGGATTCCGTGATCCAACGAAGGGTGCTTCCTCCATACTTCTGTTTCCAAAGGTGGAGGTTCTCGGGATAACGCAGGCTGGCTGGATCGATATGATTCATCCCTATCGTGAAGAAGGGCTTTCCATCTGGAGTGATCAACCACCAGTGACCCTTTCTTTGGCCGAGTGTGAAGAAGCCCTTGGGAGCGGTCTGCGTGGTTGGTGTGGAAGCGCTGAATGCACTTGGTGTAATCGCCAGCCCTGCGCTGATGGTGAGGGCCCGTTGTAGAAACTGTCTTCTGTCGGATTGGCTCATGGTTGATGGAGGATCATCGTTTCTGAAAGGTGTCGCTTAGGACAATCTGTTGCACCAGGTCACCGAATCCGTGAGTCCCGGCAATGTGTTCGCTCGTGATACGATCCAGTTCCTGCTTGTCGCGGTAATTCATTGTTCGGCCGCACGCGTAGGTGAGTAACTTCTCTGTCAGGTTGTGGGTGAATTGTTCGGATCGCTTGAGAAGAATGTGCTTCAGACTGGATGGATCATTGAACTGTTCTCCTGAAGGCAGCTTTGCGGAGCCGTCAATTTTGGGGCCGGGGATTCTGGTGCCCTTGAGATTGTCGCCGTAGTGACTGAGTTTCTTCCAATAGTAGGTGGATCGATAACCACCAATTGGGTTGTAGAACTCCAAGGGGAAACCATATGGGTCGATACGTGCATGACAATCTCTGCAGGTTTCAACCTCTCTATGCTTTTCGAGCCTGTCCCTGATGGTCTTGGCTCCGCGAACGTCCGGATCGAGAGGTTCGACATCAGGAGGAGGGGGAGGGGGCGGTGAGCCCAGCATCGCTTCCAGAATCCAGATTCCTCGAATCACCGGAGAGGTGTCGACACCATTGGCACTCAAGGTCAGTACCGATGCGTGTCCCAACAGTCCGCCGCGTTCCTTTCGGTTCGCAATCGCAACGGCTCGAAAATGACTGCCTTTGACATCATTGATTCCATAGTGCCTTGCGAGGCTTTGGTTGAGAAATGTGTATCGCGAATCAATGAAGTCGGTGATCGGTCTGTTCTGTCGCAGCACATGGCTGATAAACATGCGTGTTTCTTCCCGCATTAGCGGCTCGAGGTCGTCCCTGTAGAATTCGAAGAACTTGGCTTCGTCGGGAGGCATGCTTCCCAGTTTGTTGAGTTGTAGCCAGCTCGTCGAGAAGCCTTCAACAAAACCGTTGGCTTTCGGGTCGCTGATCATTCGAGTGACCTGCGATTTGAGAACTTCGGCATCCATGATTTTTCCGGAATCAGCGAGAGCGAAGAGTTCGTCATCAGGCATCGAACTCCAGATGAAGTAGGAAAGACGATTGGCCAGCTCGTGAGGAGTGAGCTTGTTGTCTTTGTTTCCAATCTCCTTCAGATAGAGAAAATCGGGAGAGGTCAGGATCGCCTTCAGAGCGATACGTAGCGCTTGGGCGGGTGTGCGGTTCAGTCTTGTTTTCGCGTCCTCTGCAATGGATAGGTATGGGGCGATGTCCTTGTCGCTGACCGGGCGACGAAAGGCTTTCCTGGAGAACTTTCTCAATGCTTCTTTGATGTCGATCTTGTCGGCGACGCTCTCTCCATTGAGGAATTCCTGCTGAGCGCGACTTGCAAAGGTTCGGGGCAAAGGTCCGGTGAAGGAGAAGTCATGCACGCGCATCAATGGCCCCTTCCAGACATCGCTGATCTTGCGACCCGGCACAGCTGTAGGAGGTTTGATGTGCCAGGCGTGAACGCCTTGCTTGCCGCGAAATTCCACGTCTGTGTGATACTTTTTAAGAATGTCCCTCATCCAATAGTCCGAAGGCCCCGGTCCGTTTTCCCAATTGATGAAAGGGATCGCTCCTTTCGCCAACCAGACAGTCTTCTTGAAGGTCTTTTCCTGATGATCGGCCAGATCCCAATAAGCCAATCGCCGACGTGCGTTCACTCCGCCCGCGGCGATTCCATCCATACCATCAGAAACGTAGAGTCCCAGTCTCATCGGGGAAGACAGGTCTGTCGGGATCATGTTGGAATCATACGGGTGGGTCAGTCGGCGGATTGCTTCTGCTGTAATTTGAATGGTGTAGTATCCCGGTGTTTGAATCCCGCCGCGTCTGGCAAAGTGATGAGGGTAGGTCGCCAGGTCGTATTTTTGTGCAATGGGAACTCTACCTGCGCCGATATCGAGATGGCTCTTGGGAACGGGCACTCGATACATCCAGGGAGTCACATTTCTTGGATTGTAGTAGCCCCACGCTTCGGGGGAGATGGATATTGTCTGAGCCTCGGGAACATTTTCAAAATGCAACGCCATGTCCAGATACCGTCCTGCTGCTTCCATGTATTGTTTCAGATGCGCGTCCGTGAGTTGAAGTGTGGCACCGAGATTGGTAAATCCTTCATGGGCATCGTCGGCAGGGAAATCTGATGTGGGGTCGATAGTCAGATGATCGAGGCCGAGCAGGTCTCTCATCGTGTTGCGATACTCGTTCCGATTGAGTCGACGAAGAACGGTTTGAGGTGCGCCTTTTGCATCGTCGACCGAGATTAATGTTTTCGTAATCCAACCAGTAACCTTGAGGATCTGACTGTCGGAAGGGCGCTTGATATCCTCATCTTCTGGTGGCATTTCGCCAAGATTCAATTGATCAAGAATGTCCCTCAGAATCTGGACGTCAGTGTCGTTTGCCAGATCGATCATCCAGCCATCACGTTGGCGTTCTCCTAGCTCGTGAAATACGCGATCACCTTTTTCCTTTTTCGGTCCGTGACATTGGATGCAGTGCGTGTTGATGAATTTGCGCACTTCCGGATTGAAAGGGATTGTTTGGCTCTGGTTATGGTTAGCGCCGAGGCCCGAGGCCACGAAGGACAGCATTAGAGCAGCTGACAAGGTGACAAGGTGACGGGGAGACATGGTGATTAGCGTTTTTGTATGATCCATGTTTCGGGGTGGTTTATCATGCCAACGAATGTCCCAATGATTTCATCATAGGTCTTGTAAAGCTGAGTTCCTGTCTCTCGATCGATTCGTTGAACAGAACCATCGCTGCATCAAAAGCCTTCGAGTAGACCACCAAATCTCGATGTGTCGTAATCTTCTTCATCACCAGGTCACCTCATCACCGCGTCTCATCGCTTCATCGTGTCTCCAACCTAAATCGCCAGAGTTCCTGAGGAAGTGTTGAAGCGATCGGTCTCGAGTCCGAACCGCTGAAGCATGGTGAGGAACAGGTTGCAAAGGGGGACTGATTGACGGCCATTGCGTGCATAGTGTTTATGCTCACCGTGCGCAAAGCCTCCCCCGGCGAGTAGCACGGGCAGGTCACGATTGCTGTGTGAATTGGCGTTGCTCATGCCGCTGCCAAAAAGGGCCATGGTGTTGTCGAGAAGCGTCTGACCGTTGGGTTCCTTGATTGCCTTCAGCTTGTCCAGGAAGCGCGCGAACTGGGACGTATAAAACGTTTCAATGATGGAGAGCTGCTCCATGGTTCGCTGAACCTGACCGTGATGCGAGAGCGCGTGGTATCCTTGGCTCACGCCTGAGAATCCACCACTTGCTCGTCCAAGCTCAGTGAAGCTGAACGTGATGACTCGGGTCGAATCCGTTTGTAATGCCAAGGCCATGAGATCGTAGAAAAAGGGTGTTCGTTCACGCAGCGTGAGTGAGTCGATTCCATTTGGCACTGTAAGATCCGTATGTGGTTTTTCCTTTTCAAGCCATCGACGGGATTGCTCGGCCTTGAGTTCGAGTTCCCGCACCGAGGTGAAGTATTGATCGAGCTTTTCCTTGTCTGCTTTTCCTAGGTCACGCTGGAATCTGTTTGCCTGATCTCTTACCAGGTCCAGGATCGAATCCTCCTCCGCCATGACCTCGTTTGCTTTTTCTTTCTCCTGTCGACCCGGAGTGCGAAACAAGGCGTTATAAAGCTGTCTGATCTCTTTGATCGGTCTGGCTTGCGCTCCATTGCGGGTCCAGGAAATGTGGTTTTCGGGAGTAGATTCGCATCCGAGTGTGAGCGATGGAAACCGCGTGGCTGATCCCACGTGAAGGGCAGCCTTCTGATCTACCGAAATATTTCCCTCTTCATAACCCTTGGCATGTGTGACCGGGATGCCACTGAGAAAATACTTGGTGGAAGGATGGCCGCCACCGAGGTTGTGATCCAAACCTGAAAAAACTGTGAAATCGCTGCGATGCCTTTCCAGAGGCTTTAGTAGACGGGGCATGGAGTAGTCGGAACCTACCTCTTTGGGGTGGAAATAGTGCGGCATCAAGCCGTAGAAAACTCCGGTAGCCATCATGCGTTTGGGCGAAATGGGATCTCCTTTGGCAGCATGGATATCGAGAAGAGGCAGGGACAGAAGCGCGCCTCCCAACCCTTGAAGAAATTTCCGTCTGGTTGAGTGGCTTTGGGGTGTGTTCATGAGTCCGGGGGGGCTTTAAGTAGATCTGATTGCAGGAGAGCCATCAATGACAAGATCGCGTCATAGCGATTGGAGGGCGAATGTTTGCGAATCAGCCTGTCGCGATCTGATAGATCTCGTTGGACGCTTTCTTGAGCGCTTTCTGCAGTGCGGGGTAGGGGGAGCCGAATCCGTCCAGCAGCCCCGAGTGTTGGCGATCTTGTTTACGCTTCACTTTCTGGGAAGCGTCAATGAGACCGCAGTAATGCCACCCTACAAAATCAGGACGTGCAAAGGCTTTGCGGAAAAATTCTTCCGTCCATTGTGCCCGTTGAGTCAGGTTGTCGGCGATCGGACCGTAGGGGCGTGGCATGGTATCGGTGACCATGGTGAAGGCGGAATCTCCGTTGATCTTGGGTTTGTCAGTGATGGCTGACCAGCGATCGAGACCGGGCTCCTGGACCTCATATTTCGCATAGGCCTGATAAAACACCACGTCGGTGTATTTGCTCGTAACGGAGAGGACCGTGTCTATGGAGTCGGTATTGGCGTTCAGTTTGTCGCCGATGAACATGTGGTTCGGATCGTAGCGTCGGATGGCGTCGCTTGTGGTCTGATAGTATTTGTCCACGACGCGGTGGAGGAACTTTGTGTTGTCCCGCGTTTCTTCCGGATTTGAAAGCTGAGTGTGTGGACGCCAATTCGTTGCTGATGCGATTGCGTCGAAGGACTTGAATTTTGTTCCGTAGGTTTTGTTGAACCCCTTTATATTGTCGCGATAGATATCACGCATGGTTGCGACGTATGCCCGTTTGCCGGGGGCATCAGGCCCGAGATTCCGTAGACGTCTTGGAAAGCCGATTCGTGAAGCGCGCCGCGCTCCTCCGATGACATCCGGCCGTTCGCGACAGTCCTCTTCCGTGAAAAGCGGGCAATCAGTCATGGAATAGCCAAGAAGGAACGGATCATCCTTCGCTGGTGCAGCCGTTTTCTTTGCTAGCTGATCGCAATGCGCTTCGAATTCAGGTGAGAAGACATCGAGGAAACTGATGTCGGGAATGATTCCTTTCCAATGGGGAATATCGATGAATTTGATCGGCTGCATGTAGGGGACAGCCGGCTTGGGGGTATTGACGATCTGCAGGGCATTGTGAACACCCACCGTGTTGAATCCGTAGTCACGGCATGCCCCAAGAAACCACTTTCGTAGGGAAGGGGCGAATTCCCGATTGTTGTTCAGATTATCCACTCCCAAACGCTTCTGCCATGCAGCGCTGTTGTAGGGTTGTTTGAACAGATCCGGATAAAGGTGATTGATGCCGAAGCTGAGAAAGGCATTGCCGTCAGGAGTGACCAGCCACCAGCGATCGTCTTTTTCAGTTCGAAAGAATCCCGTTGCTTCGAATTTCTTCCCCTTCCAACCACCGAAGCGATCCAGTTGCTCAGCAGCATGGCTCTGAAAGGTAGGTGAGATGATCGAGGCGAACGCCAAGGCGCTGCTTCCTTTGATGAATGATCTGCGATTGGATGTGTTCATGGTGCGATAGGCATCAGTCGGAAAATGATCTTTATCCGCCGGTGAATACCGGATTGAAACCGGCTTCAATGAGAACGCGTTTTACTTCTTCCCGTTTGTCACCCTGAATCTCGATATTACCATCCTTCACCGTTCCGCCGACGCTGCAGGCTTTCTGCATCTTTTTGGCGAGTTCCTTGATCTCAGGCTGTCCGATGGGAGGGAAGTTTGTGATGACTGTCACCGCCTTGCCACCACGATGAGCTGTCTGACGAATGATATCCACGCGTCCTCGATTCGTGTTCTTCTTCTTTCGCTTGGAGGTTGGTTCCAGAGAAGAGGATTGCTCTTTGGTGGGAGTAACCTCAGGTCCATCTGGTAGGCCTTCCAATCCCTCAAGTGCGCCAAATGGATTCTGAGTCAGCTCCTTTCCCCCATCCGTGGAAATGCGTGCTTTCTTGCGGCTCATGTTAAAATTGAATTTGGTGTGGCCAGCCGTAGACGTCGCGTTTGATCGGTTTGCGCTCTTCGTTCATGGGGTGGAATTCCAATGTGATGGATTGCTTCTTCGTATCGAAGAGAATGATTCCGTAGCCGTTCAATCCATTGCCTGCTCCATACATGGTGACCTTGTTTCCAAAGCGGTCATGAAATTCACCAGTGTTCTCTGGTGCGCCAGCGGTGCGATTCTTTCCTACTTCGAGCGGTTCCCATTTGCGACTGGCTCTTGATGAAAATGAGGGCAGGGAATAGGCAACCGGCCCATCATTGAATTCATCAACGCCATGCCTGCCCAATGTGCCTAGATGCACGTCTCCGTGAAGCATGACCACGGGGGCGTCGCCGATGGCTTTCAATGCTCGATTGCGACCGGACTGTGGCCAGGCGTTGGAATCTGTGTCGCCTGATGTAGGGGAATACATGGCCGTGTGTGCCCACGGACTTTGCGACAGAACAGCACCGATGTTTCCAGAGTGCTTCAGATCGGATGACCAGTTCTTGAGGAATGCTTCCTGTTCCTTTCCGAGAAGCTGTAAGTCAGGACGGTCCAGCTTGGTGCAGTCGTAGTTCGGATCCAGCACGACCTCGATTTCGAAATCTGTTTTGCGTGGGTTGGGCCACTTGAAGCCGGGCGGGGCGATCAACTCGGTAATAACCTCAGAGGGCGCGCTCTTGAACTTGCGATCTTCAAGGATGGCGAGGTGCACTCCGCCGTATTCGAGCGATGTGTAATAAGCCAACACTCCATCACCATGGGGCCCTGCGTCTGCGGGATCGGGGAGATTGCCTGTCTGGGTGAACTCAGCTGCATTGACCCAATCAGGATGCGTGGGATACCCGCCGGTGGTTCGGTCTCCATTCATTCGCACTCCACCGCGTCCCCATAGATCATTGGAAAACACATCGTGATCGTCCGTGATCATGATCGTTGGTCGATCCCTCATCAGTTCACGGAATGCCTCACCAAATTTGCGATACTTCTCGAGGTAGTTCTTCATTCCCTTGGGAACTTCCTCCTTGGTCATCGCGCGGAACATCGGACTGCCATAGTCATTCTCGTAGATCTGATCTCCTGAGAAGAAAACGATGTCTGGATCATGCGCGATCAATTCGTTGATCGCCTCCGTCCATGGCCAACCGATATCCTTGTGGCAGGATAGTCCCAGCATCTTGACGACAGAGTCTTTGCCTGGTTCAGCGCGAAAGGTTCCTTCCCATTCAGAATGGTCACAGGTCACGCGAAACAGCGTCTGCCTGAATCGAGGCCACGATTCCAATTTGAACAAAGCCGTGGCAGTCAGTTGATCGACGTCCTCAGTGGCCGCCAGTTTCCAATCTGCGTTAGCATCTTCACGCAACCAAAGCTTCACCGAATCTCCTTCCGCTGGGCCGGTAGGATCGGAATCGAGATGAACCAACAATTTCATCGTTCCCAGATGCTGGCTATACTGTGTCCAAAGAATTTCCGTAGCAGAGACCTGGAAGGACGGAGCACTCAGTCCAAGTAACAGGTTCAACAAGAGTAGGTGAAATAGCAGATTTCTCATCGTTGCATTCATTATTTTGGTGAACTTGCGATTAAGCGGTTTCAGACCTCATTACTCCAGTGCCAAATTGATTTGAACCGGAGGGATGAAACAAAGGATCAGGTGGTTTCGTGCGCGCGCATTTCCCTTTTGTTTATCAGGGTCATGGCATTGGATACAATGGGTCTTGAAGGAAGCATCCGGCTCGTTCGCAAATCCTGCCGTAGGAATGGACTGCCAAATGGCGATGTGGCAGGTTCCAGTCAATCATCGAGAACAGTCGCCGTTTTTCAAAGTCGGAATTCCTCGTGAATTCCGTTAAAGGCAGAAGACAGATCACATGAATCGAAACATTCTTTTATTGATAGTCCTTCTCGCAGGACATGCTTCGCTGACGTGGGCCGCCAGTCCGGATCGGGTTTTGCCCAACGTCATCTTCTTCATAGCCGACGATGTGTCGCAGGAGGATTTTGGCTGCTACGGGCATCCGACGATAAAGACGCCTCATACGGATGCATTGGCCGCCAGTGGTATGCGCTTCGACAACGCCTACTTGACGACCAGCAGTTGTAGTCCAAGTCGTTGCAGCATCATCACGGGCCGTTATCCCCACAACACCGAGGCGCCGGAACTCCATGTGACTTTGCCGGACGGTCAGATCCGTTTTCCTGAGCTGCTGCGAGAAGCCGGCTATTACACGGTTCTGTCAGGCAAAAATCACATGTTTGGGAAAAAGGATCGCGCCTTCGACAAGATCACCGGCGGCGGCGGACCGGGCAAGGAGGAGGACTGGGTGGAGCACACGTCGGACCGTCCCAAAGACAAACCCTTCTTCTTCTGGTTTGCTGCGAGCGACGCGCACCGGGGCTGGAGTCTGAATGAGCACGCGCCGATCTACGACCATGACGACATCATCGTACCTCCCTATCTGGTGGACACGGAAACGACCCGTGAGGACCTGACCGGCTACTACCACGAAGTGAGCCGTTTCGATCACTACATCGGATTGGTCGTGGCGGAATTGAAAAAGCAGGGTGTGTTAGACGATACCATGATTGTCGTCGCGGCGGACAACGGCCGGCCTTTTCCTCGCTGCAAATCACGCGTTTACGACAGCGGCATCAAGACCCCTTGGGTCGTTCATTACCCCCGTGTGATTCAATCTCCTTCGGTGAGCAAAAGCCTTGTCAGCGTCATCGACCTGAGCGCCACTTGCTTGGAACTGGCGGGCATCGAACAGCCGGAGTGCATCCAGGGCCGCAGTTTTGTTCCCATTCTAAAAGATCCGAAAGCCGAAGTGCGGCAGATGGTGTTCTCAGAACACAATTGGCACGTCTACAAGAACCATGAACGCATGGTGCGTTTTGGGGACTTTGCCTACATCAAGAACAACTACCCCAATCAGCCCAACCTCTGCTACGAGTCCGACACTCACTATCCCGCCGGTAATGAATTGTGGCTGGCGCATGCCGCCGGTAAGACGACCTCGCAGCAGCAGCAAGTCTTTGCCAACCCTTGCCCGGACGAAGAACTCTTCAAACTAAGCACCGATCCGCATCAGCTTACCGACCTGGCAAAGAATCCCGACTACGCCAAGCCTCTCAAGCAGGCCCGACGATTGCTCGCTCAATGGACCCGGCAAACCGGCGACACCATTCCTGATGATCCCACACCTCATCGTCATGCGCCCCCGCGAATCGAGAATGGAAAAATCATCCCCGCCGGCAAGGCCACGAAGAGGAACCCTCACGCCGAGATGCCCGGCGCCGCAAGGAACGCTACGAAAATCAATCACCCGGGTCCGGTGCGGTTGAAGGATTAAGGCCTGCGGATGATCGGATGCGATCTCTAAAGGGTTGGACGATTTCAACGACGCATGGTGGAGGTGCCTGGGAAGTGGCCGAAAAGAAGAAAGTTATCATAACGACTCTCCTGCATTTTCTTGATCCGATTCATTTCCAACCGGATTGCATTTATTCCCGAAGCGGACCAACATGCCTTATGAGAAAGCTGATCCCATGTTTCATTTCGGTTTTGTTTCTTGTCCCCGCGCTGGGGCAGGCCCAAACCAAATTCCCTTCGCTACCCAGCCAGGTGCTTTCCAACTACGAGCCCAAGACCCCGAAAGAAGTCACTCCGGAGTTGATGGCCAAACGCGCTCAGCGGTTTCTTGCCGGGTTGAGCGATGACCTTCGCAAACAGGCTGCTCTGCCGTTTGACAGTGCGGAGAAGGCTCGCTGGACCAATGTCCCGCCACGCGGAGAGCAGGGAGGTGTTCGCATGGGTGACTTGAACAAGAAGCAGTTGCAGCAGGCCTGCGATCTGCTCGCCACCGTTCTCAGTCCTCAAGGCTATTTCAAAGTTCGAGGCATCCCGCTAGCGGATGATCGCCTTCTTAAGAATGGGCAGCGGCGTCCGGGCTTCGGTGCGGAAGATTTCTGGCTGGCGATCTTCGGCGATCCGTCTTCCGAATCGCCTTGGGCATTGCAGTTTGATGGACATCACCTGGCGTTGAATCTCACCTTTCATGGTGACCAGATGTCGCTGTCCCCAAGCTTCATTGGTACGCAACCTCGTGGTTTTAAACTTGGCGATCAGGTCATCGAACCCATGTTGACTAAAGACGAAGCTGCGTTCGCCCTGTTGAGCAGTCTCAGCAAGAATCAGAAAGTTGAAGCGACCCAAGGACCAAAGCGAGGCAGGCTTGTCGCCGGGGCAGGGAGAGATGGACGTATCCCTAATCCGGTTGGAGTTTCCACGAAAAATTTTAATAAGAAACAGATCGCTGCGCTCATGGCTGCAATAAAACTCTACGTTGGCGATCTGCCCAAAGCACAGTCCGCGAAACGTATGAAGGAGCTCAAAGCACAAGCGAACAACATGACCTTTGGCTGGTGGGGACCTATGAAAGAGGACGGTGACTTTTCTTACCGGATTCAAGGACCATCATTGATCATCGAGTATGGCGGTCAGGACCTCGGCGGGGACCCTCACGATCACCTGCACTCCATGTATCGGGACCCAACCAACGAGTATGGAAAACGGATTTTAGGGAAGTAAGTTCCCTGCATCCAAAGTTGCTGGCACTAGGGCTTTTTCTTCTTTGCTTTCAAAGTCTTTCGCACGCCGGTCACGCGCTCATACTCGATCTTGCCGCCCTTTTCAGGATATTGATCCAGCGCGGCTTGCAGGCGTTTGCGGACTTTGCTTGGTCCTGCTTTATCACCCAATGACTTCTCTTCGCGAACGTCATTGACGACGTCGAAGAATCGGCCATCTCGATAGAGCTTGTAGCGCTTGTTGCGTGCCCAAGCGACTTCCCAATGGGAATACATCATGTCAAATTGGCTCTTGTAAGGGCGGGGGAAGTAATAGCCGTAAATCCATTCCCGCTTCTTACCTTCTTTCCCCAGGCATTGTGGCCAGAAACTCCAACCGTCTCCCTGCGTGATTTCTTTGGGTGCCAGATCAGCCGCCTCGACAATGGTTGGGAAGATATCTGAAAAGCAGATCAGGTTCTTGTTCACTGTGCCGGCTTCGATGTGATTCGGAAGATTGACGATCAGGGGAACCTTGGTCCCATGGTCGTGGGTGTAGCCCTTGCCGCCCTTGCGCTCCGTGCCGAAATAATCGAGCGTGAGTTTTGAGTTCGTACCGTTGTCCGCCGTGTAGATGATCAGGGTGTTCTCACGAATCCCGAGTTCGACCAAGGTGTCCTCAATCCTTCCGACGCAGTGGTCCATGTAGGCGACCATATCGATGAAGTTCTGCTTCTTGTCCTTGCTCTTTCGGTCCTTGCTCAGAGGCGTCGGATCAAAAGGACCGTGTGGTAGGTTCATCGGGTAATAGGCGAGGAATGGCTTGTCCTTGTTCGTCTCGATGAAGTCGATCAGGTAGTCAGCAATGATCGTTGAGCCGTAGTCGTCTTCACCGTAGTTCGTGACCTTGCCATCCTGCATCAGTGAGGGCTTCCAGTAGCGGGAACGACTCGTTCCAGGAATGTTCCAGACGCAATGCCGGTCAAAGCCTGCCTCTGCGGGTGAGATACCGCTGTTGGGCGTCATGAGCTGCCACTTTCCCGCGACGGCAGTTACATAGCCCTGTGCTTTGAAATGGTTGGCAAATGTAGGTTCTCCCTTGGGAAAGACTCCGAAATCCACGTAGTTGAAAACGTTCGATTTGCCGGTCATCAGATTCACGCGACTGGGCGTGCACAAGGGCGTCGAGTGGCAGTGGTCGAAGCGCATGCCGGAGGATGCAAGTGAGTCCAGACGAGGTGTCGAGAATTCCTTGCTGCCGTAAGCGCTGAAGCATTCGTAGCCAACGTCATCAGCCATGATGAGGACGACATTGAGTTTTTCTGCCGCGCTGCCTGCGACTGACAGCAAAAGGAGGATACCAACGGCGATCGGGTTGAAAGATTTCATAGGATGGGCTGTTAGGAATGTCAGACCGTGTTTTTGAATCGGATTCGGCCGTCGGGCTTATTCGGATCTGTCATGAAAGGCAAGCTCAAGAGCTCGTTCATGAACACCAGATATCGCTGTTGCGTCAACGAGGGGAATCGCAAAGCCACTGTGACGCTCGCCAAGCTATGCAATTCGAATTAGCTGTCAGCATGATCGAGGCACGGAGGTTTGGAAATTGACGGTTACTTTCTTGGGTTGCCAATCGTATCCCTTACAGTGTTTACCTACCTCGTTCAGCGAATCATGAAATTGACCTCAACTCTACTTGTTCTCGCAGGCTTTGTTTCGATGGCGTCTGCTGCCGAAAGTCGGCCCAATATCGTATTCATTCTTGCAGACGATATGGCGTGGCATGGCACGAGCACTCAGATGGAATCGGGCTTCGGGCGCTCTGCAGGCAAGACCCGCCGAACGCCTCACATCGACCGGCTCGCCAAGAATGGGATGGTCTTCAGTCGCGCCTTTTCTGCCGCGGGCATGTGTGCACCTTCGCGTTGCAGTATCCAGACCGGGATGAGCGCCGCCCGGACGAAGTTTAGCGGCAATGGCAATTTTGGAACCACTTCCCGCGAGGTGACCTATGACGGCCACCGGAACAAGGGGAGGCTGATGCTGGAGCCATCGCCGATTGGTAGCATTGATCCCCAAGCTGTTACCATGGCGGAGCATCTGAAACGCCTTGGCTACGCCACTGCGCATGTAGGCAAGTGGCATGTCTACGGCGGCGGGCCCGGTAAACATGGCTACGATGTGCACGACGGCGAGACTTCTAATGCGGAAGGCAATTCCAAGGACCTGACTGATCCCAAGAACATTTTCAGCATGACACGCAAGGCGATTGGATTCATTGAAGCCCAGGTGGAAGCGAAGAAACCCTTCTTCGTCCAAGTCTCTCATTATGCCGAGCACAATAAGGTTCAATATCTGGAGGAGACCTATGAAGCCTGCATGCGCGACAAGAACATCGCGAAGATCATGCCGGTGGCCCTGCGTAAGCGCGTGGCACAACGATCCGCGATGGTCCAGGACATGGACAGTGGTATCGGTAGGTTGATCGAGAAACTCGATCAGCTTGGTGTCCGAGAGAATACCTACATCATCTTCACAGCTGACAACGGTCACTACCGGGACACGGGCGAAGAGAAGTTGTTGCGTGGAGACAAATGGTGGCTTTGGGAAGGCGGAATCCGCGTCCCGATGATTCTCTCTGGTCCTGGTGTAGAACGTGAATCGAACTGCGATGCCAACGTAGCTGGCTACGATTTCCTCCCCACCTTTGTTGACCTGGCAGGGGGGCAAGCCGAGCAATTGAAGGATGTGGATGGCGTCAGCCTGAAACCGCTTTTTGATGGCAAACTCCCGGCACTGTTCACCAAGCGCAGTCTACATTTCCACTACCCGCATCACCGCAATACCGCCCTGCATTCGGCTGTGGTCTGTGGTGATTACAAGCTGTTTCGATTCTGGGAGCGCCCCGGTTCGATGTATCTCTACAATCTCGACAACGACATTCAAGAAGGGTCCAACGTGGCCAAGGATTACCCGAAGGTTGCTCAAGAACTCGATCAGGAGATGGATCGCCATTTCGCAGCCGTCAACGCCAGCCTGCCCAAACCGAATCCGGATGCCGATCCTGCCTACAAGCCATACGACCCCGATGCCCCGGAGGCGGAATCACAGGCCAAGGCCCTTTCAGCCAAAAAGCCAGAAGATCCAGCTGCCGAGAAACCCAGCGATCCTTCGGCCAAAAAACTAGAACGCCAAAAACGGCGTGAAGCCAAAAAGAAAGCCCGCAACAAGTAACACTGGCGGGATTGAGGTAGGACACTTTAGGACCAAGAATAATGTGAAGATCAAGAACACCGTGGCGTTCCTGCTACGTGACTCAGTTGCTCTGGAATGGATCGCTCAAGGCGATCTGTCTGATTAGGTCGCTTAGTCCACCTTTGCTAGTGCTGAGCTCTTTGAGGATTTTGTCGATGGCGGGGCGATCTCCGATTTCGAGCTCTCTTCCCAAGGCGTAGGTCATCAGTTTCTCTGTCATGCAGCGGTCTAACTGATCTTGTCGATCTGCCAGCAGTTTCCTGAATTCGGATACCGTTTGGAAGGTGTCTCCGCCCGGCAGTTTTCCAGATGGGTCGATCGGTGTTCTCTTCTCGTATTGGTCGCGCCAGCCGCCGATCGCGTCGAAGTTCTCGAGGGCAAATCCAAGTGGATCAATTTTGCGATGGCATGCTGCGCAGGTTGCAATTTCGCGATGCTTTACCAATTGCTCTCTGACACTGACAGCGCCTCTGATGTCTGGCTCGATGGCTGGGACATCAGGAGGAGGTGGAGGCGGTGTATACCCGAGCAATTTCTCCAGCACATAGATGCCGCGGACAACGGGAGATGTGTCCACTCCATTTGCGGAAGCGGTCAGGAAGGCACCGTGTCCCAGGAGTCCGCCACGTCGGCTTCCTTTGAGCGATACGCGTTGCAGTTCGTTGCCCTGAACGCCCTCGATACCGTAGTGGGTGGCGAGTTCTCGATTGAGAAACGAATAGTCAGCGCCGAGAAATTCATCGAGGGACAAATTGTTTTTAAGCACATGACGGAAGAAAGCTTCTGTCTCCGCCCGCATGGCGGTTTCCAGATTGTCGCGGTAAAAGACCAGAAAGCTTTCTGACGGAGGCATGGTGCCGATGTTGTCCAGATCAAGCCACCGACGCACGAAATGCCTGATGAATCGATCTGACTTTGGATCGGCGAGCATTCGTGTCACTTGTTCTGATAGACCTGATTTCAATCTGCCGCCTGCCGCAAGTTGAAGCAGTGTTTGATCAGGTGGTGAAGACCAAAGAAAATACGACAGTCTGGCAGCCAACGCAGTTTCGTTCAGTGGGCCTTCATCGAGGTTCAGATAGAGAAATCCCGGAGAGCAGAGAATCGCCTGGCAGCCGAGTTGGAGGCTGTCGAGTGGCGAAACACCTTCGCTGAGTTTATTGGCCACGAGGCGCTTGATGGGTTCCAGCTCACCTTCAACGGGAGGGCGACGGAATGCCTGCTCGGCAAAGGCGTCCAACCGTTGGTTTATCTTTGCTTCATCAAGTTCGTTTGGTTTCAGGTTGCCATACAGAGCAGAGTGACCAGCAGTGGGCCATTGATCAAAATGCGGTCCTTCGAGTTGGATTTCCCAGATTCGCAGACGCGGCCCCAGATAGGCCTTCAGGACTCCGTGTCCCTTCTCTGTGCTGCCCTTCATGCCGACGAACGGTTTGAATTCCGGTTTGTCTGCTGCCTTGGTTGTCAGGAGCCGGACCATGCGTTTGGCAGCCAAGGGGCCATTGCGAAAGCGGACTTCCGGTTCGTAGCCTGCTTCCATGTAGACTTTCCATTCGAACCATTGCGGCTCTTCATTTGTCAGTTCGATTCGAGCCAGTGAGGTCATCTTTGAAACGTTGCCCGTGCTTTCAACACTGCCTTTCCGGTCGACTGCTGCAATCTCCATCACCAACGGATCACCGTTTCTGAAATCGCCCAATGCGTCGCCGTAGTCATGAACTCGGCTTATCGCTGCGGCACGCACACGAATCGTGTAGACCCCGCTTTGAGGGACTCCCCCTTGTTTGAACGATGGGAGGAAACCGATGTGGCCACCACGATAGTGTCGTCCGTAAAGATCTGTATAGGGTGTGTCGGGAATAAAGCGGAAGCGATCGACGTGGAAGAGTTTTGGTAAATCCTCTTTGGCCCTGCCTTCAAAGTAGAAGGGAGACTTCTGCGTGTATTTCTTCGACGTAGGGCGGGCGCCAAACTGGGTGGAACGGCGAATGGCCTCTGCTGCGGCGGAAAAGTAATGATCCATCAATCTGCCCGACGTTATGAGACTGGCTCCGTTGTTGTCGAATCCGTCGACTTTGACTTCAGCGGGGAAGTCTTCAGCTGGGTTCCAGACATTGACGTTGAGTCCGAGTAGATCACCGATGGTCTGACGATACTCCCATGTATTGAGTCTGCGCAGCACACTGTGCCCACCAGTCGTGTTGAGTTCAGATCGGGCTCTGGTGAGTTCCTTTGTCAGGTCTTCGATCACCTTGGCACGTTCCTCAGAAGATGGCTGAGGTTCATCTTCGGGCGGCATGCTCGTCAGATTCAATTGATCGATGATTTCCTGATAACGCTCCAGATCTTCCAAAGACTTGATCTGCGAAGGCAGGTCATCAAATCGCCGATCCGCCTTCTGCTTTTTGCCACCATGACATTTAAGGCAATGCTCCTGCAGAAAAGCATGGGTGAACTCGGCCGCTACCAACGGTGAACCAGACAAACATCCGATTACAAAAAGAAGGCAGATGCTCTTATGGGCGATCGACGTTCGAATCGGATTTCGGATTTCGTTTTTCATTCGTCCTTGGATAGTTGGGTGGTTCGTCATTAAGCCACTTCCATCGGCGTGAACGTGCCGGAGCTTCTTCCGAACTGTTCTTTCTCGGAACCGAACCAGTGCAGGGCAGACAACCACAGATTTGAAAGAGGGACGCGTTTGTGTTGCTCGTCAGGGCAGACTATATGACCCTGATGTTTCAATCCCCCCCCTGCAAGCAACACTGGGAGGTTTCGATTGCTGTGGCTCGATGCATCACTCATACCGCTACCGAAGACAATGAGCGTGTCGTCGAAGATGTTGGCTTCCTTGAGTTGGGTAATGAAGTTGTTGAGCTTGGTCGTAAGAAATGCCTCCACGATTTGAAGCTGTTCAATGCGGCCGGGTGATTTTCCGTGGTGTGAAATGCCGTGATAGCTGTCGAGGTCCAGTTCGTTTGTTCGGAATCCCATTCCAGTTTCCAAGGTGGCCACACGAGTGGAGTCGGTCTGTAGTGCGAGAGCCATCAGATCGTAGAACAGTGCGACTTCATCGATGTGTTGCCGCTCCTCGTCTGAGATCTCTGCAATGGGCGCATTCGGCTTGGGCTGGTCCAGCCACTTGTTTGACATCTGAAGGCGTTGTTCCACATCGCGGACTGAGGTCAGATACTGATCCAGCTTGGAGCGGTCTGCAGCGTTGAGGGTTCTGTTCAATGCACCTGCTGATTCGCGTAGGGCATCGAGTACACTTCCCTGATGCTTCAATCGCATGCGTTCCCGTTCGCGCTCTGTTTTTGAAGAATTGACGAAGAGCGCTTGGAATAGCTTTGCCGGATTGTTGACGGGTGGCACATGGACGCCGGCGCGGGTCCAGCACATATCGGTGCCGTTGACGATTCCCGTGTTGATTGAAGGAAAGCGGGTTGAGCTGCCGACATGTTCTGCTGCTGCCTGATCAAGCGAGATGTTCTTTTCCGGGAATCCAGCTGCCTCCTCTTTCTTGATACTGGTCAAGAAGCCCTGCACGCCCTTGTGGCCTCCGTTGATTCCGTGATCGAGATTGGAAAAGACCGTGAACTCATTGCGATGTGCCTGCAGCGGTTTCAGTGTGGAGGTGGTTGTGTATTCTTTACCGCTGTCCTTGGGAAAGAAATTGCCCGGATAGAAACCAAGGTGATTGCCTACACAAACCAAACGACGTGGTGACGTGGTGTTTGAAGCCTTGGCGGCGAAGCTCTCGAAGAATGGGAGTGAGAGGGCGATACCAGTGCCTTGAAGAAACTGGCGGCGATTCGATTGAGGGCGATTTTTCATAATCGTTGATTCACTGAGATTTCTGGTTATGTGCCGAGGCTACCAATACGCGGATCTGATCCACTCCATTTAGGAGATCGAATGTGATGTGTAGGGTTCGTCGATTCGAGCTCAGAGTGACTTCGTCGGCAGTATTGATGCCTCTCCGGAAAATGCCGTCAAAATCGATACCAGGCAGAGCGAGGGCCGTGTCGGAGGCATCTAGAAGATCCTTTTGAAGGATGAGTGCAACGATCGGTCGATCAAAATGTAGCTCACCCTCAAAAATTTTATGTTCAGTAGCATCTTCAGAACGAACGGGATTGTACTGCAGAAGGAAACTGTCTGCTCTGGTCGCCTCATTCAGTTGCTTCACAGACTTTCGAAAAGGCCGACGATGTAAACCGGGGTCCACAGCATCGACCAGATAGCCTTGGGCCAGAGTCACGTTCTCGCGTTCGGGAAACAGCAACAGAGCCTCACTGTCCTCGACCTGACCGGGGATCGGACGCTCTGATGGTGCAGCCAGTCGAACTTTCCCTTTCAATGCTTCGATACCGAAAGAAATCTGCCAGGTTTCGGCATAGTTTTCTTCTGTGTAGGGAATTTCGCGAGGGGCTTCATCTGACGTTGCGAGGGTGACTGATTTCCCGGCAAGCAGGCGTCGGTCATCACCAATCTCAATCTCACCTTCAAAAACCGAAATCGACGCTTTTCCAGCGGTATCGACGTTTACCCCGAAAGAGGTTCCCAGATCGGTCACCCGTTGTTGGGGTGTGTGAAGGATGAATCCCTTGATCTTTCCAGGTACACGGACAGTGACTCGGCCATGCTTCAATCGTGCGGAATTCGGCCCTAGAATCTTAAGGTCAGCCGGAGCCTCCACTGCGAGAATCGCGCCGGATTCAAAACTGATTTTTACCCGACCTTGTGAAATCGCAAAACGCTGTCCGGGGCGCAGTAATTCTCCTGCTGAGAAATCAGTGGTTCGGTGCGCGCTCTTGATCTGCGCGACCGGTTCTCCACGGGATGGAAGGTAAAGGCCGGCCAGTGTGGCAAACATCAATATCAGTGCTGCGGCGATTGCGATTGGTTGCCAACGGGTGTTGGAATGCCTTCTTTCATGATTCAGATCGATAACGGATTCGGCCTCGGGCAATTCGTCCATTGCATCCGCTTTTGCTTCAAGTGCCAGGTCGAGATTGATGTAGTCCAAGTAAAGATGGCGGAGATCCTGATCCTGTTTCATGGCCTCCTGCAGAGTATCGGATTCTTCCTCCGTGGATGCCCTAGAGATGTGGCGTCGGATCGACTCGTGCCAATCTGTTTTCATATAGAACCCTCCTGACTGATCCTGTGCCTGACGCATTTCAAAAGAGACTGGCGGATTCGCTGCAGTAACTTGTATAGGGCCATGGGAGTCTTCCCGAGGCGGGAAGCAAGGTCATTCACGCTGGTGCCCTTTGTGTAGGCGGACAACGCCAGCTCTCTTTGCTCATCAGGCAGTTTCTTCAGGCAATCGTCGAGAGCCTCGCGTTGGGTGAGGTGGATTGGTTCTCTGAGTATGACCTCGTCTGCCAATTTGTTGGTGAGTTCGTCATCAAAGACATGACGGTCGCGTGCACGACTCTGTCGATACTTCAGCACTTCCATGCGCGCGACTCCGAATGCCCATTTCTTGAAGTCCACGGCGGTGTCGAACTTCTGCCACAGCACCACGGTGACGTCCTGCAAGACTTCTGACGCTTCGGCTCGATCAGGGATCAGGGTGCGGATGAAGTTGTGGAGGGCTGCCTGATGCTCTGCGACCAAGCGGAGAAACTGGTCGTGCTTTGTGCTGTCAAAAGGCTGTGTCATGCGTTGTCTCCATATTGCCTCGCGAGTTGTCAGAATTTGCCAAGAAATTTTATTTTTTTTGTGAATGGCTCACCGCAGGGTTCATTTCGTTCCCTGAATTGAGCTTGCTGGATGACGTGCAACCTTGCGCTTGTGCCGCTATTCCATTCCCGGATATTTAGAATGAAACTCTGTTATCAACTTCTCCGTAGCGTGGTCGCGGTGGTTCTTTTGTTGGTTGCCTCCGGTTCCTTCAACAAGGTCGAAGCTTCCTCCAGACCCAACATCATCGTCTTCCTCGTGGATGACTACGACAAACCGGAGACCAGCCCTTACGGAGGGGATATGCTTACTCCAAATCTGGATCGGTTGGCCAGGGAAGGGATGCTCTTTCACAATGCACATGTCACCAGTACGGTATGTACTCCATCTCGCTATACCTTTTTGACAGGGCGCTACGCCGGGTCGTCCTATTCACATCTCTATTCCGAAGAATGTCCTGAAGGAAGGCAGGGGCTTCCCGATTCGGGGGGGGCTTTCGTAGATACGATTAAGCAAGCTGGAAGATTCAGGGTGTCCTTGATGGATCCCGATTGACGCGATGCGACAGGAATTAGAGCGTTACCAAATCAACTGCGCCCACATTTCCTATAGAATTCGATCCTATTGTGACGTTATGAAGGCAATTTTGCTGGCTCTTTTTCTCTGGTTGACGCATTCGGGTTCGGCTTCGGAACCAAATTTCGTGTTTATCATGACCGATGATCAGGGGTATGGCGATCTGGGTTGCTATGGCCACCCGACCATCAAGACCCCGAACATTGACGCGATGGCTGATCGTGGAGTGCGTTTTACCGACTTCTATGCGCGACACAAATGCTCTCCGGCCCGGGCTTGTCTTATGAGTGGTGCCTTTAATTTCCGAGTAGGGGTGGGGTCCATCGTTTATCCAAATTCCACCACCGGTATGGTAAAAGAGACCGTCACGATTCCTGAAATGCTAAAGGAGAAATCGTACACCAGTGCTCTTATTGGAAAATGGCACCTTGGGCATACTCCCGGATACCTGCCGACGAATCAGGGTTTTGATTCTTACTTTGGTGTTCCAGGAACGAATCACGGGGATGCCAAGACTCACAAGCTGCCGGTTGCAGACGGTCTTCAACCAACCGGAGGTTTCACGATCGAAGATTACTGGGCAGATAAAGGAAAAGGTGTGCACGGTCGTTCAACAGTCCTGATGCGTGACGACAAGGTCATTGAGTGGCCGACTGATATCACTCAGTTGACGAAGCGCTATACCCACGAAGCGGTTAAATTCATCAAAGAGAACAAGGGTAAACCGTTCTTTTTGTATATTGCCCATGGTACACCCCATCACCCTTATACCGTGGATGCAGCGTTCCGGGGGAAGAGTGCTCACGGTCTATACGGGGATATGATTGAGGAAATTGATTGGTCTGTTGGCGAAGTCATTCGAGCGCTTAAGGAGAACGGTCTAGAGAAGAAGACGGTCGTGGCTTTTACCTCGGACAAAGGGGCTGACTCAAAACCCGATGGTAATGGGAATGGAGAGAAGGGCTCGAACCTGCCGCTTAAAGGGTGGAAAGGGAGTTCTGAAGAAGGCGGCGTCCGCATGCCATTCATTGTTAGTTGGCCGGGCACATTGCCGGAAGCCAAAGAGACCGGAGAACTGGCATCGCTTATGGATATCCTGCCTACCTTTGCTGCGCTTGCCGGGATAGAGCCTGAAACTCCGCAGAAGATCGACGGTAGAAATATTTTTCCAATCAAGCAGTGCCTGCCTGATGTCAGTTCGCCCAATAAATATATCTACTATGCCGGCAACATCGCCAAGATAACAGGTGTCCGCAATGACCGCTTTAAGTTGACGACCAAAGGCGGTGGTCCGTTTCTCTATGATCTGAATGCTGATATTGGAGAAACAAAGGATGTAGCGGACGAGTATCCGGAAATCGTGCAGGAACTGCAGAGTGAGATGGAAAGATTTCAAAAGGACCTTGATGAGCACTCGCTTGAGGTGCCGTTCGATGAAGGGCAGGCGGCTTACAAGGGGGAGGATAAAAAATCATCGAAGAAGAGTAAGAACAGGAAAAACAAGAATTGATAAGGGATACAACAGGTAATGATTAAAGCAAAACGACTATTGGTCGCCGCTGTGCTGGTTGCACTTTTTGCAACATCCGTAGCAGCGAAAGAGAAACTGAACTTTGTGATCGTCCTTGCGGACGACGTGAGCTGGTCCAGCTTTGGCTGTAAGGAATCGGGCCTGTACACCCGGACGCCGAATATCGACAAGCTGGCATCCGAGGGGCTCCGTTTTACGAACTTCATGGGCGCCGTGGCCCAGTGTGGTCCTATACGGCACGAGCTTTATACAGGATTGCTGCCGCCGACCAGTGGGGTTTACAGCAATGGCAGCAAACCCAAAGGGAAGTTCAAAAACATCGCCAACTATCTTGGAGATCTGGGCTATAAGGTTGGACTGACCGGGAAGACCCATTTCGACGTATCGGATTTTCACAAGATCTCGGGATTCGAAAGCAATGGAAACCATAGCGCCCCTACTTGGGAGATGAGCGGGGTCAAAGAGTTCATGGAAACCTCCCAGTCAGAGAATCAACCTTTCTGCGTAGTCGTTGCATCTGTGAACGCTCATCACCCATGGACTGTTGGTGATCCTTCCAATTTCCCTTTGGATCAGATCGTGGTTCCGCCTCACATGGTGGACACGCCGATTACGCGTGAGGCCTTGGCGGTCCACGCCGCGGAAGTGGAAGTTCTCGATGATCAGGTGGGCGCGACCATGAAGCTGCTCGACGATCTGGAATTGGCAGACAACACCGTAGTGGTCTTTTTGAGCGAACAGGGCACCGCATTACCAAACGGCAAATGGTCGATCTATGACTATGGAACGCGGGCACTCTGCCTCATGCGCTGGCCGGGAAGAATCAAGCCGGCCGTCACAGATGCCGTGGCGATGTATTGCGACATCTCATCTACTTTGGTGGACATCGCAGGAGGTCAAGCTCCTGCGACAGACGGCAAGAGTTTGTTGCCCGTGTTGAAAGGAGAAACGTCGAACCATCGCGACCATGCCTATCTGGTTCATCAGGCTGGCGGTTATACGCAACGAGCCATTCGCAACAAGGAGTTTAAACTGATCTGGAATCCGGAACGGGAGGTGGATTACTACCTAGATGTGATGATGGCGCCCAAAAGCGGTAAGTTCTTTGGCAAGGTCTGGAGAGAGTGGCAGGAGAAGGCCAAAACGGATCCCGCTGCTCAGGAAAAGATCGACCGTGTGGTGAAGCATCCTGAGCTTGAACTCTATCGCTTCCAGAAGGATCCGTGGGAGTTGGACAACCTAGCCGGGAAGCCTGAGTATGCTCAAGTGGTTGGGGAGATGCACGAGCAGCTTAAATCGGAAATGGAGAAGCTGAAGGATGTCTTCTCAACGGTCGATCCCAAGGCAGCCAAAAGGGCGAAGAAAGGAAAACCAGCCCGGCCGATGGGAACTGAACCCACCGATGAGCCGGAGCCTGCCGAGCCCTCGAAGCTGACTGATAAACAGAAAAAAAGGGAAGCCAGGAAGAAGGCGAGGCAAAAGAGCAAAGAGGAAAAATCGGAATAAATAAATAGAGCCATCCCTTCATCACTTTGGATGAAGATGAGGTTTCGCGATACACCATAACTTTCTCTGAGTTCGTATCAGAAGGCGGTCGCCTACAATTGCTGGGCAAGCCATGCACATGTCGCGGCCAAGGTCGTTGATATGTAGCAACTCGAACTGCGGCCCTGCTTTCACCACATAGGTTTTTCCGTTCTCACCAAGGCAGAAGATCCTGTCGTTGTAGGCCCAGGGGGATGAGGTGAAACTCGCCGGAGGAGGAAGCCTGATTCGGTCGTATTTCAATTTGCCGTTCTTTGCGTCGTAGGCGGAGAGCATTCCTCGGTCCAGCAGGAGGTAGTAGATGCCATCGTAGACCAGTGGTGTGGTGTTGTAGGGGCCTCCTTTGGGTTGGTACCACTGAATTGCTTTGGGAAGTGGTTTGCCTTTTTGCAGTATCATGTCTCCCTCTGCTCCGGGTCTTATGGCAAATGCCGGGCGATGCATATCACCGACATAACCCGAAGCGATATATAGCAGATCATCGACTACAAAGGGGGAAGGGATCACCAGGTTCGACATGGAACCCTTCAAACTCCAAATCACATTTCCCTTGAGGTCGTAGGACAGGATCTTTTGCTTGCCGCAGACGACGATCTCGGTGCGGCTCTCGGATTCCCAGATGAATGGGGTAGCCCAAGTGCTTTTCTCGATTCTCGGAACTCTCCAGTTTTCTTTTCCGGTCTTGGTGTCCAGTGCTGCGATGTATGAGGCCTCCTGGTTGTCGTAGACATAGAATACCTGATCCTTGTGAACCACCGGCGAGGCGGCTGCTCCATAGTCAAATTGTGTTTTCTTGGGCTCGATGGCATGGGTCCAGAGCAGTTCTCCATCGAGGTCATAGCAGAACAGACCAACATCGCCGAATAGCACGTAGAGACGTTGACCGTCTGTTACCGGTGTTTCGGCGGCGTAAGAACTTTTCGGATGACGTCCGACAGGAGGTGGTCCTTTTCGGGCTGATCGTTTCCATAGCTCCTTTCCGGTCTTCAGATCGAAGCAATAGACCAACCACTCATGATCCCCAGATGGAATACCTTTTCTTCCAGGGCCGAGATAGAGCCCCGGTTTTGGGGGAGCGTTTTCGCCTTCCTTGTCATTGGTGACACTGGTGATGAAGACTTTGTCCTCCCAGACTACAGGTGATGACCAACCAACCCCGGGGATGTTCATACTCCAAGCGATATTCTTGGTCTCGCTCCATGTGTCAGGGAGGTTGGGATTGTTTGTGACGGCGGGCAGTCCTGTGGCAAACGGCCCCCGGAGTCGTGGCCAGTGTTTGCTGCCGTCTTCAGCAAAGGAAAACGAGGTCTTCCATACAATGAAGAGAATCCAGATGGTGATCCGCTGGTAGCGATTGTTTCTTATCATAAGAGGATAGAGGGTAGGCAGTTGTACAGAGTGAAAATGTTATTCCTCCTTGAGGTAAATGGGATACTTCCAAGGCTTCTTCTTAGACGCTTTCTTACTTTTTACAGAACGAACTTCCTTGGTGAGGCGCAGGAGATTGTCTTTGTTTAGCAACGGATCTTGAGTGTCGTGTCGCCAGGCAGTGAGTTGCTTCTCAAGTGCTTTCCACGTCTTCTCGTGTTTGGGATCATTCGACAGGTTGCGGAATTCGTAGGGGTCGTTTTCAAGATCGTAGAGTTCATAGCGTGGGGGCTGCCGCATGCGTGAATAGGATGCGCGGACTTCAGGGGCCGCTGCTGCGATTACCTTGTGGTAGTCTACTGTGATTTCAGGACTGCTGACCTTCACTTCTCCTACCATTTTTCTGATTGTTGCTTCGTAGTCTGGATGCACTTCTCCGGGAAGGAGACTCTCAATGAGTTTGAAGCGATTGTTTCGCACTGCACGTTGGGGGAAAAAGTTACTTGCTCCATGCGTGTGATACTCCGTGAACAGATGAGTGCGCCATGGGGAAGTGCGATCACCGAAGAGAGGCTGTAGTCTCATGCCAGGTAGGTTGGAGACTGGCTCTGCGCCTGTGGCGGTCAGGATCGTGGGCATGAGGTCGATGGTGGATACCATTTCGTCACGGACTTGTGGTTGGATCTTGCCTGGCCATCGCAGCATCAGTGGGATACGCACGCCTCCTTCGTAGCAGGTGCGTTTTCCTCGAAACATGTCTGCGCCATGATCGCCAAGATAGATCACGAGGGTGTTTTCCGCTTTGCCGGATGTTTCCAATGCTTTCAAGAGATCGCCTATAAGTGTGTCCAGTCGACTGAGGCTGTTGTAGTAGTCTGCAATCATTTCTCTCCATTCGGGCGGATCAATTCCCATGTAGGGCATGGCCTTTACTTCCGATCCTGTTTGCGGCTTCTTGGGAAGGCCGCCGACCTGGCGAACCCATGGGTCGTGTGGATCGGGGTAGTTCACACTGAGGAAAAATGGTTTATCGTCTTCATTGATGAATCTGGATGCGTGTTTTGCGTAGTCGGGAAGATTATCTCGTTGGAAGTTTGCTGTTGCGATCTCGTGCATGTCGAAGGGGAAGGCTGACTCAGGATTGATATGTAGTTTGCCAATGATCCCGGTCCGGTACCCAGCCGCTTTCAGGCTGTGTGGTATGTTGGGTGTCTTGTTCCGATAGAGGCGGAAGTTCCATGTTGCGAGGCCGAACTGCCCGTGCTGATGCGGATATAGTCCTGTAAGAAAACTGGCGCGGCTCTGACTGCAACCGGCTTGGGGAACAAAGGCGCGATCGAAGCGAATCCCCTCGCTTGCGAGACGATCGAGATTCGGTGTAAGGGCATACGGATCTCCATAGCACCCGAGTTCAGGTCCGTTGTCTTCGGACACGATGAGCAGGACGTTTGGCTGATCTGCGGCTGATTGAATAACCAAAATGAACAGGGGGATCAGACAGAGAAGGGGGAGCTTTGGTCGACTTGGCATTGTTGAAAATGGTTAGTTATTTTGTCTGGTGCTCAAGAATGTTTCCATCTGCTGCTTTGGCACTCGCAGAAACCGTATCGTTCTGTTGTTCCTTCCGCCCTCGTATAGGCAGTAGAGAGAACCGTCTGGGGCGACTTGTAGATCGGAGTAGGCGCTGAAGGTTGAATCGAGGACAGCGCAGTGATGCCAGTTCTTTCCCGCATCGTCGGTGCGCATCAGGACCAATTTTTTTCGACGAAGCTCTTCCTGATTGGGCGTTGTGGTTGCTTGAGGGGCTGTCAGGAAAATTGGGTTCATGGTGGTGCCTGCGATCGGGTATTCAGTGATGCCCGCATGGCAGACCGCAGCGTAAAGACTGTGGCCGTATCGTTGAACTGATGAATCCAGGAAAGAGGTTCTATCAAAAATGTAGCCGTTGCGTGAAGAGTTTTTCTCGCGTGATTTAGGGCGTTGGCTTGTGAAGATGCGACCATCTCCCAGAATCGCCAAACATACCTCAAGAGGTGAACTATCCTTGTCGCCCCAGATTGGTCCGGCTTGCCATGAGTCACCACCGTCGTCACTGAAGAAAAGTTGGCTTCGTTCGATGAATTTCCCCGCAACGCCACTGGGCGTGGAGGTCATTGTGGCAATTACCATGCGGCCGTTCTGCAGCTGCACACCATGGACGCCGTTGGCAACACAGCATTTGATGGATTCGGTGGGGTAGGGGAGCTTGGCCTGCTTCGGCTTGCTCCATGTTTTCCCATCATCATCGCTGAAGACATAGAAGTCCCCATATCCGCGTGCTTCGATTTCAAGATAGGGAACGGGTGGACGGAATTTGCTTAGTGGATCCTTTACCTTGAAGAAGGTTACATCCGGGCTGTCTGCCAAGGGGCCTCTTCGGGCGAATTTGAAGATGCGCCCGCTTTCCCGGTCCTGAATCACCATTCCTCCATGGAAATTGCAGTCTGCTCCCTTAAAGATAATCTGCTCTGGTTCCCATGTCTTGCCTCTATCCAGACTGCGCTTCAGGACGCCGTCGGTCGGGACCCCGTTGTCGTGGAGCTTGGCGATTGGTTCAGAATCTAGCGGGATTTTCCGGCGGTCAGCAAAGGCAAGTATGGTCCCTTTTTTCGTCACCCAGAGGGATGGAATCCGGTATCCGAACTTATGGCCAATTTCGTTTTCGATACGTTTGGCCTCTGATCCGGGCAGTAGTTCGCTGCGCTTGAAAACAGCGGCAGATTCGATTGCCGCACAGGTGCCATCACCGGTACCCGTGAGAAGCAGCGCGAGCACTGCGACACTGGTCATTGTTCTTAAATTGAAGGGGCTCATCAACTGGGATGCTATCCGGCGTTCGATCAATCGGAATAGGGCCGGAGCGAAGTGGTGGAAGAATATGTTGAGCCCGATAAACTTGTCGAACGCTAAGAAAAAGGCAGAGCGGGTATTACTTTTTCGTTACTTTTGGCGATTCGATGACGTTGTCTATGAAACCCCTAAATCTGTCCTGCCTCTATTGCAGTCCGAATTCATGGATCGATGGCTTGTGTCAGCCCTTGTTAGGTGCGGAAGTCGATTGATCCCAATTTACTACCGATTAATGAAATTAAACACACCTCATTGCTGGTTGCTTTTTGGCGCCGTCTTTGTTGCCGCTACATTTGATCTCTGTAGCCAATCAGCGGCATCCCCCCGTCCCAATATCATTGTTTTCCTCGTTGATGACTACGACAAACCGGAGACCAGCCCTTACGGAGGGGATGTGCTTACTCCAAATCTGGATCGGTTGGCCAGGGAAGGGATGCTCTTTCATAATGCACATGTCACCAGTACGGTCTGTACTCCATCTCGCTATACCTTTTTGACAGGGCGCTACGCCGGGTCGTCCTATTCACATCTCTATTCCGAAGAATGTCCTGAAGGAAGGCAGGGGCTTCCCGGTTTCAACGTCGGGTTGGAAGACGACAATATGAATGTGGGGCAGGTTCTGGCTGATGCGGGTTATGCCACCGGCTTTGTCGGGAAGTATCATGTGCATGATCATGATCACAATGAACCAATTGAGGGACTGCACACGGTGGAGAAGAATGCTCCATACTCGAAGGAGGTCGATCGGTTCACTTTCGAGAATGAAAAAAAGCATCGTGAACTGATTCGGGAACGAGGCTTCACATGGGCCAAGAATATCTACTGGAGCAATACGAAAGCTCCGTTCAAGGGGCACAATCCTGATTGGACGATTGATGCGGCAATGGAGTTTGTGGAGGAGCACAAGGATCGCCCATTCTATCTTCATTACGCCACCACCTTGCTGCACGGACCGAATAAGGAATGGTACAAATCTCTCCTTGAGAAGGAGTTGGTCTCAGGTGAGGGAACGCTCAAAGAAGGAGTGGGCAATGTGAACCGCTCTTCCATTCTGGAGCGTATCAAGAAGGCCGGATTGACCGATAGCGAAGTCGGCTATCTCTGGATGGATGATATACTCGGGTTGTTGCTCGATCAGTTGGACTCGTTGGGTATTGCTGACAATACCATTGTGGTGTTCATTTCCGATCACGGATCCAATAGGAAAGGTTCGCTGTTTATGACGCGTGGGACGGAAGTTCCTTGTCTTGTTCGCTGGCCCAAGGTCGTTCCTGCAGGCAGCGAAACCCATGAGATGGTTCAGAATACCGACTTTGTTCCAACCTGGTTTGAGGTGGCCGGAGCTGAGGTGCCCAAACAATATCGGATGGATGGTGTGAGTCTGTTGCCACTATTTAAGAATCCTAAACAGGCTGTCCGTGAATTCGTCTATGGAGAGCAGGGGCCTGCCAGATCCATCAAGACAAAGGTCTGGAATTACATTTCCATTCGCTACACCAAAGAACAGATCGAGTCCTTCAATGCGCCCAGAGGTGATCGGTTCGCAAAGTGTCTTCTCGGTCTTAGCGGCGGTATTTCCAGGGCCCGCGACGATCATCCGGGAGCCTTTGATGCAGATCAGCTCTATCATCTTTCCAACGACCCTGGTGAATTGAAAAACCTGGCAGAGGATCGCGAATACAGGGTAAAGCTGGACGAAATGAAACAGCGGCTTTCGACGGTGTTGGCTTCTTTTTCGAATCGGCCTTATGGCGAGTTCATCGAGGGCGGTAACGCCATGCCTGCTTCTGCCAGCAAGCCCGTGCTCAGGCGGTTGCGCAAATTGGATAAGTGACGTTGAGCCTGCTCAGGAAGCAGGGATTGGCGATTGCGAAGGTGTCGAATAGCATGCAAGCTCGGCCGTCCATCACTTGCAAGGGAACAGATTTATGAGTGTAGTCGTATTAAAATTTCGTGGCGTCGATCTGAGTATGGGTTGTTTTAGCTGGCGATTTTAGTAAGAGCAGATCTCTAACACTTTCCGATTTTCCACGATGAAAACAAATTTCAAACCATTGGCCATCTCCATTAAGTCGATGTTGGTTGTTGCTCTTGCCACATTCTACATTGGCTCGGCTCAGGCGAAACCTTCCAAGCCCAATGTCCTGATGATTGCAATCGACGATCTCAATGATTGGGTGGGCTTCATGGGAGGACATCCCGATGCCAAGACGCCCCACATGGATGCGCTGGCCAAGCGTGGTCGGAACTTTGCGAATGCCCATTGTGCTGTCCCTGTTTGTTCTTCTTCGCGTGTGAGTGTGATGTCTGGCTTGGCAGCGACGACTCATGGTAGTTACGAGATTGGCCCAAGGTATGAGGCGCTTCCTGCCTTGAAGGATGTCCCCACGATGCATCGCTATTTCAAGGATAACGGCTACCATACCCTGTCCGGAGGCAAGGTCTTGCATCACGATTTTGGAGGTCGGTTGGCTGGAGATATCGATCAGTCATTGGGCAGAAAGAAGAGTCCGCGTCCCAAGAAACCGATGAACCGTCCAGCGAGTTGGAGTGGTGCGTGGGATTGGGGTGCCTATCCGGAGTCCGATGCAGAGATGTTCGATCATCAACTTGCAAAGAATGCCGCTGATGTTCTGGGAGGAGAATTCGATAAACCGTTTTTTATGTCCGTGGGTTTCTTTCGCCCTCACGTCCCTCTATATGTTCCGCCCAAGTGGTTCGATCTCTACGACGCAGAGTCGATTGTTTTGCCCAAGAGTCCGAAATCAGATCTCGATGACCTTCCAAAGAACTTCCTTGGGATCAACGATTACGCGGTTGCGCCAACGCATGACGAGGTGGTTGAAAGTGGCAGTCAGAGAAGTCTGACCCATGCCTACCTTGCTTCCATCAGTTTTGTTGATGACTGTGTGGGGATCGTTCTGAATGCGCTTAAAGCGAGTCCCCATGCGAACAACACCATTGTTGTTCTCTGGAGTGATCACGGCTTTCATCTTGGGGAGAAGCGTCACTGGGCCAAGCGCACCCTATGGGAGGAGTCGACGCGCGTTCCCATGCTTTTTGCCGGGCCTGGTATCCATCCTGGAAAGCACTGCAAGGAGGCTGCGAGCCTGATTGATATCTACCCGACTCTGATTGAGCTGTGTGAACTTCCCGTGAGTTCTCGTCTTGATGGTATTTCGCTCGTTCCGCAATTGAATGATCCGACGGTTCGCCGCGAACGGCCTGCGATGACGTCATCGTATTTTGGTAACCACTCAGTTCGAACCCGGGATTGGAGATTGATCTCTTACGAAGATGGTTCAATGGAACTCTACGATCACCGGAAGGATCGCGAAGAGTTTCGAAACCTCGCCGATGATCCGAAGCATAGAGCAATCCGTGACCGCCTGGCAGGCTGGTTGCGAAAAACGGCAGCGCCTGAGTTTAAGAGTGACTCAGAGCGAAATCGTGTGCGGCGACGCTAATTGGGGTGAAGCTCCGGTAGTTCCGTTATATTAAAATTGATCATGCGCAATAGACGTCAATTCCTCAAAGCCTCCGGACTTTGTCTGGCCCTGCCTCTGCTCGAATCTGATGGATTGAGCAGTGTGTCCGGCCGGGAGGGCGTCAAGAGACTGGTCACCATTGGCACCTATCTCGGATTCCACACGCCCAGTTGGTTCCCGAAGGAAACGGGACGTGGCTACACACAGTCTCCAGTCCTGGCTCCGTTGGTATAATCCTTTTCCACACCATTGATCTCCAGCAGTGGATTGACAAATCGCCGGTCGATCTTCTTCTCGCCCTCCTTTGAGCGACCGCTGCGGGTATGTTGCCAAAGACAGGACTCCTCGAATCCGAAATGCCGAGGGGCGTCCTTTTGTTTGCCCAGTTGCCACTTGCCAGCGATGCAGGTTGCGTAACCTGCCGCCTTCAATTGATGCGCAAAGGTGGTTTGCCCTCGATCCAGTTGGCCGAACTTGACGTAATTCCGAACATTGTATTGCCCGGTCATGATCTTGGTCCGCGACGGGGTGCAGATCGGATTGGCGAAACAGTTGGTAAAGCGGAGGCCCTCTGAAGCCAACTTGTCCAGCTTGGGTGAATGGCAGGATTCACTGCCATTTGACGACAAGGCTTCATCGCCCATGTCGTCGGCCATGATGAGAATGACATTCGGTCTGGATTGGTTTTGTGCGGCCTGAGAGGGGAGAGGACTGCAAAGGAGGCAAGAGATCCCCACAGCCACGGAAAGTCGGTTACTGAATTTCATGATTTCAATCTATACTCCGCCATGGCTTGGCCAAAAGCTTCAATTTTAACCATGAAGTGAATGAAGCTCATGAAGGAAGAATTCTTTTTGATTTTCGCCCCGTTCGTCCGAACAACCTGCGGAGCACCATGCTCCGTCATGGTTCAAGCCAACAGCCAACAGCTCCCAAAAATGATCCGACTCACATCGGAGGCTACGGTTGGATGGTTTTTCAAAAAATTTGACAAGGCTGCCGAACGATCGGTAGGTTACTTGAATGACCCCGATAGCAATGGCCGACACCGCCTAACCCATGGCGACCCCTGAAGGGCAAACTCGGCAGGAAGAGATCTTTCAGACAGCAGCCCGCTTGATGGTTCAGAAGGGCTATGGAGCGACTTCGATCAGTGATATCGCCAAGGCGGTTGGAATGACCAAGGCAGGGCTTTATCACCATATCAGCAG
>CBFHTT010000017.1:0-23697 GCA_965658675.1 Limisphaerales bacterium | reverse complement strand
AAGTTGAACGAATGTTTGCATGGTTTCAAAACTGTAGAAGACTGGTCGTCCGCTGGGAGTATCATGCTCAAAACTTCCTCGGATTCCTCCATCTCGCATGCATAAAAATACTCCTTAACCATTTATGAGATAGCTTCTAGTGGATGAAGGAACGAGCCCTAGGAATCAGGCGTATTTGAGATCATCGATTGATCTTGGAAATCAGGTTGAGTGGGATTCTACGATTCGATTTGCAGATCGCTTGAGACTCAATGGCGTGCCCAGCTATTGGCAGTTGGATATGAGACTTGGTTGGCGAGTTCGGGAGGGACTTCTGTTGGAGCTGATGGGGCAGAATCTTCTGGATAATCAACAACCGGAATACATCCCTTCAGCAACTCAGCCTCGTGGTGGTGAAGTGGAACGGGGTGTGTTTGCCAGAGTGACCTGGGAACTCTAGTTTCCACCATCTTTCGTTCGTCTGAATTTCCCAAGGAAATGGTGCGTCTGTTGACTTCACAATGGACAGATATCTTCGATCAGGATATCGCTTTACCAGCTCCCATGCACACGTTCTTCAAAAGAGTATTCCTCACGACCTTCATCTTTGTCTGGTCTCTTCAAAGCCCTGCTTCTGATGCTCCGAATCTGGCAGATCCCGAAGTGCACCCTTATGCGGACTCATCCAAAGGTAGAGAGAACTATAAGTTGGCTGGTGAAATCGTTAATGAAGCCCGGCTCTATGATTTCTATGCACGGCAGGCAGATTACTACCTTGATCAGAAAGAGGTTCCTGATCTGTTGCCCGCCTATCCTGGAATCGAGGCGGGAATTCACGGGCACTGGGGGAAGCATAGTCAAAATGATGTAGACGATGATGCATGGCGTGAAATGGAGTTTGGCAATGTTCTTGGAGGAACGATCCGGCATTCCAAAGTCGTGTTTCCAAGGGCGGTAAACATCGATCTTGGTGAAGGTGTTTCTGCTACCTTTGATCCCGATCGACTGAGTTACCCTTCAGTGTGGAGTGGTGATTTTGTTCATCTTCCTATCAGGCGGTGGGGAATCGTCGGCTATTTGGGAAAGGGCGGAGAGGATATTTTTCGGACCAACTTGAGAGCCGATTGGGAGGAAGACAGCGCATGGCCCAAGTCACTATCCGGATCGCGATCGCGTTATCATGGATACCATCGCCATGGTGATGACATCATCTTTTCATACAGTGTGGATCAGACGTTGGTTCTGGAGCGACCGAGCGCGATCTCTGTTGCTGGAGAACATGCATTCGTTCGCGAGATGCAATTTAAGGGTCACGCAGACAAGCGACGGATGAAACTGTTTCAGTTGAGAGGTCGTCCCATGATTGAAATCAAAGACCATGGTAGCTTGCTGATCGCACGAGAAGGCAAGGAGGTAACCGTCTTTCATCTAAAGACCTTTGGTGATTGGCGTCGAGGCGTGTTGTCTGTGGATGGGAAACTCAATGTGGTGATGAACATGAGTGCTATCGAGCGAGAAGCCTCGTTAGAGCTTACCGTATGGACAGGGCCGGACGCTTCGTTTGAGAAGTTCCTCAAGCATGCTGGGAACTCCGCTGAGGCTGTGGATTTGGAAGCGTTTACCGATGGGGGGAGGGCTCAGTGGAATGAGGAGATTGTGATGAAAGGAAGCGTGGCTGGTGATTCGAGTGAGCCTTACGTCATTGATACGCTACCTGTGCCATTTGAGAACCCATATCAATCACCCATGTTTCTGGGGGGCGTTGATTTCCTTTCTAATGGAGATGCCTTTGTCTGCACCTTTTTTGGAGACGTCTGGAAGGTCACTGGAATAGATCAATCGCTAGAGAATGTGAAATGGAAGCGCTATGCCACTGGATTGAATCAGGCCCTTGGTTTGGCAGTTCGTGATGATCAGGTCTTCGTGCTTGGTAAAGATCAGATCACAAGGCTTCACGACCTGAATAACGATGGCGAAGCGGATTATTACGAGAGCTTCTGCAATGCCTTTCCTGGTGCGTTGGGTGGGCATGACTTTAACACAGGGTTGCAGGTGAGTGATCTGGGCTACTTTTACTTTGGAACCGGACATATGGGGATTGTTGAGGTATCGCCCAACGGATTGACCGCACGGTCGATCGCCACTGGTATTCGTAATCCCGACGGTATTGGAGTCAGCCCGGATGGCATCGTCACATGTCCGCCTCAGGAGGGGCAATGGACGCCGTGTGGATTGATTGTTGAAGCACATGAAGGAGAGTTCTATGGATTTGGGAGACAGAAGAAGGAAGGCGATGTCATTGCGCCACCTCTGGTTTTCCTTCCGCGTGGGATCGATAATTCCAGTGGTGGACAGGTCTGGGTGACCAGTGACAAATGGGGGGCACTTCAAGGTCAGATGCTGGGACTTTCCTACGGTGCCGGCTCCCACTACTCGGTTCTGCGTGATACGGATGGTGGGCGCCCTCAGGGAGCGGTTGTACCGCTGAAGGGCGAGTTTCTTTCGGGCTCACATCGGGGACGGTTTCATCCACGTGATGGTCAGCTCTACGTGGCAGGCACTCAGGGCTGGGGCGATTACGCGGTCAAGGACGGTAGCTTGCAACGAGTTCGCTACACCGGAAAGGCGGTTCGCTACCCCGTGGGCTTCAAAGTTCATTCCAATGGGATTCGTGTCGACTTCCCACAAGAGCTGGAGAAGAAGGCGATGAAGAATGTGAAGCGCGCCTTTGCACAGATGTGGAACTATCAGTATTCAGATGGATACGGTTCACCCGAATACTCAGTCCGAGAGCCTGATAAACTCGGACATGACCGGCTGACGATTTCTTCCATGCATGTGCTTGAAGATGGGCGTTCGTTGTTCGTGGAGATTCCCGGGATACAGACAGCCATGCAGATGCATCTCAGGCTTCATGTCCGCTTTGCTGATGGAGTGGATTTCAAAACGGAATTGTTTCCTTCGATCATCCGATTTGGAGAGGCTTTTGCAGGAATAGAAGGGCTGCAACCTGTTGCGAGTGATAAGGAGGACTTCATTACTTTGAGAATCTTTGACCCTAAGCCGGTGAAGAAGGAGAAGGCAGGTGAGTCAGAAAAGGGTAGGGAGATTGTCGTGAAAGGAATCTCTGGATTGAAATACGATACCACCAAGATTCAGGTGAAACCGGGCGAACGCCTGACGATCACCATGAAGAACACAGATCCCGCCATGCCTCACAACTGGGTTTTGGTCACGCCGTTCGCCTATCAGCGCATTGGTGATGCATCGATGAAGATGCTCTCTGATCCCAAGGCCGCGGCGAAGCTTTACGTGCCTGACAGTAAGGACGTGCTCGCTCACACTTCCGTTGTGAACCCCGGTCAGTCAGATTCTGTTACCTTTGATGCCCCGAGCACTCCTGGTGAGTATCCGTTCATGTGCACCTATCCTGGTCACTGGGCATTGATGAAAGGAATTTTGATCGTTCAGTAATCCATGAAAACACCCAATCCCTCATCGTCAGATATGCGTTTGAATCGTCGTCAAGCCCTTGCAGCTGGTGCTGTCTCACTTGGAGCTCTTTCCCTTGAGTCTGCTCAGGCAGATCATCACGAGAAGAAGAAGACCGAATATCGGTACTGTCTCAACATGTCCACCATCCGGGGACAGAATTTGGATGCCGCCCAAGAAATCGAGATTGCTGGCAAAGCCGGGTACGATGCGATTGAACCATGGTTTCGTCGCCTGAATGAATATGTGAAGGCAGGTGGCAAACTCAAGGATCTCAAGAAGCGCTTGGATGATCACGGGTTGACTGTCGAAAGCGCCATTGGCTTCGCATCATGGATCGTTAATGACGAAACCAAACGCGCTGCTGGATTTGAAGAAGCCAAACGGGACATGGACACGCTGGCTCAGCTCGGGGGGATTCGCATCGCTGCACCACCAGCGGGCGCCGGCAAGGGCGATACTATCGAGCTCGATGCTGCAGGAGAGCGTTATCACGCGCTTCTGGAACTGGGAGTAAAGATGGGAGTGATCCCTCAGATTGAGATGTGGGGCGGTCACCCAATTATCGGAAAGATCAGCACGGCCATTGATATCGCCATTCGCTCTGGTCATCCCAAGGCTTGTTTCCTTGGTGATGTCTATCATGCGTACAAGGGTGGAAGTGATATCAACGGATTGCGACTCCTGAGCGCACAAGCCTTGCAGACCTTTCACTTCAATGATTACCCAGCTGATCCTCCTCGTGAAACGATTCGCGATCAGCACCGTGTCTATCCTGGAGATGGTATTGCTCCGATCACTGAGATCCTGAACATCTTTGATTCAGTAGGTGCACGTCCGGTGCTTTCGTTGGAACTCTTCAACAAGTCCTACTGGTCCAAACCAGCTCTCGAGGTTGCCAAGACCGGACTGAAGAAAATGAAGACCTGTGTGACCAAGGCAGGTTACTGATCTTTGCTTTGAAAACAATCAGGCGGCAATCCTTTCGGGGACTGCCGCCTTTTCGTTTTCAAAAATGGTATCTGTATTTGAACAGAAGGTTTAGCTGAGACGCTTTGGTTCGATCCAGTCGAGGATCGCCTGAAGGGCCTCTTCCTTGGCGACCTTGTCGAGTTCACCGCCACGCGGTTTCATTTCAACAACGCCGTTGGCAAGAGAACGAGCGCCGATGCCGATGCGGAGAGGAAACCCAATTAATTCAGAGTCCTTGAACTTGGCTCCAGGGCGGATGTCGCGATCATCTAGGATCACATCTACTCCCTTGGCTTGAAGTTGATCGTGCAGCTCGATGGCGAGCTTCATGCACTCACCTTCAGGTTCCACATCCAAGACGGTGATGCAGACCTCGTGAGGGGCTACATTGACAGGCCAGAGGATGCCATCCTTATCGTTGCTCTGCTCGATGACTGCTTGAACGGTGCGTGTGACCCCGATTCCATAACAGCCCATGATCGCCGGCACCTGCTTGTCGTTCTCATCTGCATAGAGCGCGCCCAATGCCTCACTGTATTTCGTTCCGAGCTTAAAGACGTGACCGACTTCGATGGCGCGTTGATTCTTCAGTGGTTCATTGGTGACAGGGCAGAGCTCGCCTGCCTTTGCCAATCGCACATCAACCCACTGGGTGACCTTGATGTCGCGGTCGATGGAGACATTTTTTAGATGGAAGCCATCTTCATTGGCACCAGTGCTCATACCCTTACAACCTTTCAACACTTCATCAGTATAGATAGGTGCCTTGTCGACGCCAACTGCTCCGAGACTGCCTGGATGTGCACCAAGCAGGTCCACGATCTCCTTATCACCCGCTGGGCGGAATTCCTGTGTTCCGAGGATTCCGGCGAGCTTGAACTCATTCAGCGTGTGATCTCCGCGCAAGAGCACGATGATTGGTTTGCTGTCCACGATCAACACGAGGGTCTTGATCTGGCACTGGGCTTTGATTCCCAAAGGATCTTTTTCAAGGTCCTCAATGGTCTTCACTCCGGGTGTTTCAAATTTCTCTGGAGTCAGTGAATCCTCCGCATCTGGATTGCCTGTTACGGCGAGATCAGGAGGCAGAACGGAATTGGCCTTCTCGATGTTGGCGGCATAGGCGCCTGATTCACAATAGATCACATCGTTCTCGCCGGTTTCGGCTGGAACCATGAACTCGTTGGACAACTTGCCTCCCATCACGCCTGTGTCAGCTTCGACGGCTATGGCCTTGAGACCGCAGCGTTCGAAGATGCGCTTGTAGGCTTCCTTCATCCGGTTGTAGCTCGCTGTGGCTTCGTCATCAGTCGCATCAAAACTGTATGCGTCCTTCATGATGAACTCCTTTGCACGCATCAGACCAAAGCGTGGACGGATCTCATCACGGAACTTTGTCTGGATCTGATAAAAGTTGATTGGGAGCTGCTTGTAGGAATTGATCTCAGCACCGGCCAGTGTGGTAACCACTTCCTCATGTGTCGGGCCAAGCACCCATTCGCGGTCTGCGCGATCCTTTGCCCTGAAGAAGACATCGCTGGCACTTTCGTAGCGTCCACTCTTCTGCCAGATCTCGGGTGGTTGAAGAGCGGGCATCAGAATCTCAATCGCACCAGCGCGATTCATCTCTTCGCGAACGATGTTTTCCACCTTCTTCAGGACGCGAAGGCCCATTGGGAGAAAGGTATAAAGACCACCAGCCAACTTGCGTACCATTCCGGCACGCAATAGCAGTTTGTGGGATAGGATCTCAGCCTCAGCAGGCGTATCCTTGAGAGTAGGAATGAATGTCTGTGTCCAGCGCATAGCGTTAAAGAGCGGGGAGGATGGGGAAAGGTACAAAAAAAATCGAGGCGGAGATTTCCACCTCGATCAAAAAGTTTTGAGGCTCCTTATTTGACGCTGTTGACCAGCGGGGTCAGTCCTTGAATGCGGACTTCCAATTTATCACCAGATTGGATGGGGCCTACGCCGCTTGGCGTGCCCGTCAGAATGATGTCTCCAGGCAACAATGTCATGTTGGTAGAGATGAAGCTGACCAGGTGGAAGCAGTTGTGGATTAACTGACTTGTATTGGAATTCTGCCGGAGTTGGCCGTTCTGGAAGAGCTGAACAGTCAATTCGTGTGGATCGATCTTGTTTTCAACGTAGGGACCGAGCGGCGTGAATGTGTCGAAAGACTTTGCGCGAGCCCACTGACTTTCCGATTTTTGGATGGTTCTGTCGGAAATATCCTGCGCAGAGGTATATCCAAAGATGTATCTGGATGCAGCTGCAGGGGTCACATTGCGGACTCGACGTCCGATGACGATTGCCAATTCTGCTTCGAAATGGGTCTCGTGATCGGGGAAAGGAATATCGACCTTACCACCATCTGGAATCAGAGAAGTAGGTGCTTTGAGCCAGAAAAGAGGCTCTTCAGGCGGTTCGAGACCAGACTCGCGAGCATGGTCTAAGTAGTTGAGCCCCACGCAGATAACCTTGGAAGGTACGACGGGGATCAGGGTTTTGACGCCTTTACGTGGAGTCGGCTTCTTCGCAAAGGAAGGAGAACCGAATACATCACCTTTCAGCTTGTAGAGTTCGCCATCTACAACCTTGGCGTAAAAGATATCGTCACCTTTTTGGAATCGACCAATCGCAGCCATAAGAGATGTGGTTTGTAGCATTTCTTAATTCCAAGCGGCAAGCCGAAAGTCTATGAGTCTCAGGGGCTTGGAGCGGATTTCGGTGCGAAGCGTGTCCTTTTCAGAACTTGATCAACCACTCACCACGGAGTCCCCATGTCTCCTGATGGTCACTTTGCAGTGCTCCAAAGACATCGGTAATCAGGATGTGCCTTCGTCCAAATGCCTTTTGAAAACGCACTCCGAGTGCCTCTGCTGATTCGCTTCCGTCATCGGTTGAAGTCAGTCCTCCTGCTTCAATGATCAATTGCGTGCGCTTTAGTTCTCCGAAGAATTTTTGATAACCCAGGGCCGCCCCCAGATTGTTGTGCGTGTGATTGTTAAGTGGACTTGCGAAATGACCCAGACCGACTGCTGAAAACAGAATGCCCATCCGCCCCAATGGCCCACCTGCATCAGGGGCTCTGCTGGCTGAGCTGAACTGATCGATTGCCCAGAAGCTGTTGAAGTAGACCAGGTCGTGACTGTGAGGCAGATCTCGGGACAGTTGGGAAAAGAACACCCAACCATTGCCAGTGCGGGCATCTTCAGTTTCGGTGGATTGTGAGAAGGCGCCGCGAAGTGTTGCGTTCCAGAGGCCGAATCTTCTGATGGCTCCCAGACCAATGAATACTCCATCACTCTGATTGGGTGACAGGGCGTAGAGTGAATCGAATTCAAACGTCGTCTTTTCGAAGTCCATGAAGGAAGTCAGTCCCACAATCTTTCCGCCCGGATCCTTGATGTTGTTGGCACCCTCGATCTCATTCCATGCGAAGATTGATGAGACCTTCAGATGTGAAGCTCCTCCCATTAGCAATGCGTTCCGTGTGATGCCCACAAGGTCGATGCTGTCATCTTCGAGGATGAGTCCTTCCTGAAGGCGTAGTGGCTGACGTCCGACCGACAAACCGTAGTCCAATCCCAGATGATCGTTCTTATCCAAGCCCGGAAAGATCTCTCCAAATTCGCCTTCGAAGAAAAGGATATGAGGTGTCGCGCGGAAATGATCATTCCAGCCTCGCAACGAGCCCGGTTCGAATTGGTATCCAGAATACTGGTTGAGCCGATCAAAGGGCCGAAAGCCAACCACAAATCGTTCTGTAGCACTGAGCTGCAGATTGCCCAATAGCTCAAGACGGCTTGCCCATTCTGAAAAGCGACGATCACCAGCATCGTATGTCTGCACCGCCGTACGCAGGCTTCCATACATCATAAAGGATGGATTCCATGTGGCACCGGTCGGGACTTTGAATCCCTTTTGCACCTTGCCTGTTCCCAGAAACGGATCACCCCATTCAATCAACGGACGTGGTCGCTCGGGAAAAGCATCGACTGCTAAAGGCTTGGGCTTTGAAAAGAGTCCTCCACCAGCAGCATGAAGCTGAAGGCTGGAAATGACCAGAAGAGCTAAGACCAAATAGAGGCCTGACCTGAGTGATCGAATCATGCAGATCAGCCGTCGTGGTTGGCGGTGGATGTCTTAGAGGCTCGAGGATGATCGGGCAGTGTGTTGAGGTCCACCGTCAATCGATCAGAAGTTTCACCCGTCTTGAACGTCTTGTCCCAAAGAATCATATGCCCATCCACGATATTGGATGCGACTTGGGCTGCGCTCATGTTGAAGTCGAACCCTACTGATTGGATCTCCTTCACCAGATTCACCGGGACCATTCCCGCGATGAGCTGAATGCGTATCTTGTAGGGAGGCGTTTCAGAGATCTGTCGGCGGCTGACTTTGTAACGCGCCGTCCGTGATCCATTGGGAGGGATTCCCCGACGGTGAATGCGAAGTCCATTGGGGCGACCGGTAAGGATCGATGAAAACGGCTCCGGACGGATAAAGGGCAGGGGATCAACCGAGTGGTTCACAGCCAACACCTGTTCACGTTCGCTACCGCGGACATTGGTCGTAAGGAACTTCGATTGCAGGCTGAATAATTGTTTATCGAGAGGTAGATCTCCATTGCGTACAAATTCTGAATGGCTGTCACGCAGGTCTCCATCTGGATCGAGATCTCCAGATTGCATCAGCACCTTTCCATCGGCGTCAGTTATCGTGACGCGGAGAAAGACAACACGCTCTGCATCAAAACCAGTCGGGACATTGTGTCCGTCGGAGCCGTTCCTGACTTCGACTTCAAAATCCAGGCCGCGCTTGCTTGCTCGCTTGATCGTCAGGTCCCCAAGCTGATAGCCGCGCTTGAGTAATTGAAGCCTCTGCTCCTTAGCCTTTTCGAGGAGTGCCACCTGTTGATTGATGATCTTTCGTGCGTCGAACCGATCATCAGGGGTCTTCCACCTCGAAGGGAACTCAGTGTCGGATGGTAGGTTGTCTTCGAATGCTTCAGTGCCCCAGCCGGCTTCGTGATCGAACTCCAGCCACTCACGCATGGATGCCATTTCCTTTGCTTGGGGCGAATGGGGAAAGATGCCTGGATGCACGATCGAATAGTCAGGTCCTACAAACATGTGATTGGTCCGCTTTCGTGGCTTGGTGGGCATACCTCCTACAATTGCCGCTGGCTCCAGTCTATAGGGAGATTTGACGCCTGGATCGGTTCCCATATGACAGTCCTGGCAGCTCTCTCCCCGGTGTGCAGCAGGGGAGTTCTTGAACTGGCTGAACGCCTCCTCCAATCGGAACCCATTGGGAAGCGTGACATCGTGACAGGTGCCGCAGAATCCGGATGTCGTCATCTGGAAGAATGGTTTGATATCCCCGTGCACTTCGCGAGAGGCAGGCGAGTCCTTGTCACCAAGTCGATAGTTGGGATCACTCAGAGCACGCTGCAGTTCGCTGGGGCCGGTCGGACCATTGATGGGCGCGTCCAATCCACCCTGACGGATTGCAAACCGTCCGCTGATCTTGCCGTAGCTCTCCTCCATCCGGTGACAGGTGATGCAAGTGATGCCCTCTTGAGAGACCGGATGCCTGTCCATCACGCTCATGAAGGTCTCTTCACCCATCGCCATGCCAGTCTGAGTATGACAGCGAATGCAGAAGTCGCCATTCGTGCCGCTGGTCAGTTGAGTGACCTTTGCCTGCATGGCGTTGAAGACAGGGCTTAGCTGCGCGTAGGCGTGTTGGGAAACAGACCATTCCTCATAGTGGCTCTGATGGCAGGTCGCGCAGGCGGCTGCAGAAGGGAAGGGAGAATCCTTGAAAAGCTTCGCATGTGCATCCCATGCGTTACCACTGCTCTCGGGAGGGGCGGCAGATACGTCCAATCCCGTCATCCACAGGATGCAGAGCAGGGCGATAAAAGGCGTCAGTCTTGAAATTGGCCGGAACATGCTGGCGATCATTGTCTCCAAACAACAGGAGCGGAGACGTCGTGGGCGGATTCTTGTGTAACTCCTTCAACTTGCAAGGGCATATTGATCGCCCGACGAGGGAATTTCTTTGATAGAAACCTTCATTTCCATCGAAATGTGTCATTGGTTGCTGCTCTGACTGGAACAAAACAAAAACACTGACTAACCTCCATACCCATGAACCTCGTTGAAGCCTTTTCCCAATCCGTCGCCAAGGACCCCGCCAAGACCGCTGTCTATTGGGGAGATGATGAACGCTCATACGGAACTCTTTTTGCGCAGGGCGCGCAATTGCGGGACACACTTCTGAACGACCTCGGCGTCAAACCGGGGGATCGCGTCGCACTTTGGGTTAAGAACAGTCCTGAGTTCATATCCGCGATGCAGGGAGTGCTCTGGACCGGGGCTGTGGTGGTTCCAGTCAATGCCTTCCTTACCCCTGGTGAAGTCCAATACATCTTGGAAGACTCAGGAGCCAAGGTGGTGATTCTCGACGATACCTTTGGAGAAGCTGCGGAAGTTCTCAAGAGTGAGATCGATGGACTGTCCACATGGAACATCTCCCACTTCGCTGAATCACCCGACGCAGCAACCTACGAGGATAAAGAATGCCCCGCTACCGAGGCCGACACAGCCGCATTGGTCTATACCTCAGGCACGACAGGAAGACCGAAAGGCGCCATGCTCAGTCATGGTAATTTCCTGAGCAACGTCCGCAGCTGTCAATCCATGCTCAAGGTCGTGGGAGATGATCGCTTCGTGCTGCTGCTTCCGATGTTCCACAGCTTCATGCTGACCGTATGTAATCTCCTGCCGCTGCTGAGCGGGGGATCCGTCGTTCTTATTCGTTCCGTCAGTCCTCTGAAGAATGCACTCGGAGAGATCATTCGCCACAAGGCCACCATTCTCCCAGCCGCCCCACAGATCTTTCGGGCGCTCCTTCACGATTCCGTTCCCAAGGAACTACCACTCCGTCTCTGCGTCAGCGGATCCGCACCTCTACCTCTTGAGACGCTCAATGCCTTTCAGTCCAAATTCTCCTTTCCGCTTCTCGAAGGCTATGGACTCAGTGAATCGTCACCTGCTGCCTGCTTCAATCCACTTGCTGGCCCATGGGTGTCCGGCTCCATTGGTGTTCCCATCCCTGATGTCGAACTCTCGATTCGCAATGAAGATGGATCCGGACTACCAGCTGGGGAAACAGGTGAAGTCTGCATCAAAGGCGGAAACGTCATGCAGGGATACTGGAATCGCCCTGACGAAACCGCCAAAGCCATCCGTGAAGACTGGCTCTACACCGGTGACGTCGGTCACAAGGACGAGAACGGATACTTCTACATCACCGATCGCAAGAAAGACATGCTCCTCGTCAACGGGATCAACGTCTACCCACGCGAGATCGAAGAAGTCATTTACCAGTTCTCTGGAATCAAGGAAGCCGCTGTGGTCGGAATCAAAGATCCGCGAAAAGGAGAAATGCCCGTCGCCTTCGTCGTGCCCAATCCCGACACCGAACTCGATACCTCCGCACTCAGCGCCTACCTCAAAGAAAAACTAGCCGTCTTCAAGATCCCCAGAAAGATCGTTCAGCTGGAAGCCCTCCCACGCAACGCCACCGGAAAGATCCTTAAAACCGAATTGAGAGACCGGGGAGTATAGGTAGAAAGATCTTGCAGTCAGAGACAAGTCAGAAGAAAGAAACCAACTTAGTCTCATCCAACTATCCTAAGGCTCGAATCTGACGTGTCTTCAACTTGGGTTATTGTGGTGTCAGCCCTGCGGTCCTTTTGAAATCTGAGGAGGTATTTGAGTCGTTTGTTCTCTGGGGCCTTAAGCCTTGATTGAGGAGGGGCTGCCTTGCTAAAGCACCGGCTGTTTCGTGCCGATAAACTGTTTTGTGGAGCCTGTATGTGGTTCCGGGAATTTTTCGGGAAGATCAGTTTATGCACTTGAGAAGACATTCAGTCTGGGTTGTTGGGGCCATTTACATGGTTTGCGTCATGGTTGTTTCGAATCCCAATGGTTTGGCAGCAAATGAGGCTGCAGATTCACTTGGGACCCGTCCAGCAGAGTTGTCTGAGATTGAGTTTGAACGGTCGGTGGCGCAGTTGGATCAACTGTTGGGTGCTGTAGATAGTGAGTTGGATAGACATGAGTTGAGGACCAAAGCAGCAGGGTGGGGAGCAATGTCTTCGCCTAGAGCGATCCAACTCATTCTGGCTGCCTGCTGTGTGCTGATCTGGCTAATAGGAGTGGAAGGAACCCGTTCTTTGAGGATCATGCGTGCAAGGACCATAGAATCTCAAGACCCCTTAAGAGAGTCTGAAGTAGAAGCTCCCCACATTGCGGAAAGTGATTTGGATGGAAAAGTGGGTCACTTCATTGATGTGATTCTCAAATTGGGAGGAAAGTTGGATCCCGGAATGGATCCTCATCTGCCTGTAGCTGAGTCTCCTGAAAAACAGGCGACCAAGCGTGTGAGGAATCGCAGGAAGGACTTGGCTACTGAAGATACGAAGCTGGATCTATAGAATTTAAGCTTCTGATCTCTTCATGTAGAGGGAACCTCCAATGCTGATGCTCAGATTGAACAGGAGGCCGTAATGCCCGGCATGAAAACCAATCTCCTTCACCCATGATGCATTGAAAAGGGCGAGGGAAATGATGAGGCCTGCCAACATTCCAAAGAAGGCTGGTTTCCCTCTTAGTCCTTTCCAATGCAGTCCGATCATGAAGGCGGGAACCAATTGGAGGAGCATATCAAACTTCATATCTAGCAGGCGAATAAGTGTGGGCTTGCCCCCTTTCTGATTCAGCCAGATCGCCACTCCGGCTAGGAGAAAGACAAGAGTCCATGAGATGATGTTTCCTGCGCGGGCGAGTTGGCGCTCATCTGCATTCTTGGATATGACGGTCTGATAGACATCCTTGGTGAGCATGGAGGTGGTGGTGAGGAGGCAGGAGTCCGCAGTGGACATGAGGGCTCCCAGAATGGCAGCAAAAAGCAGGACGACCAACCCATAGCCGATGACGGAATGAGCACTGATGTCCTTCATGATGATGGCCAGGATTCGATCTGCCTGCGCTCCTTCCAGTCCTGGGAAATGGGCCACAGCGGTCACACCAACCAACACTGCGATCAAGGCGGTGGTGAGTGGCAGGAAGACCATGACGGCCAGACTCTTCTTCAACGTTGCTGAGCTTCTTGCTGCGTAGATTCGTTGGATGGCTTGAGGATAAAGGGAACCGCCGAGGCCGAAGATGAGCGTATAGCTGATCCATTTCCTGCAACTCTGTGCATCGGGAGGCAGAATGTGTGATCTGGTTTCTTCACTCGCCAGAAGCTTCAGGGATGTCGTGGAGGGGAATCCGTATTGTTTGAAGACAAGAACGATCAATACGAGAAATCCGATGGCCAACACGAAGCCTTGGATGACGTCGGTCCAGACAACTGCTTTGAAGCCTCCCATGGTTTCGTAGATGAGCATGATCGTCGCGAGGCCAATGACTCCATAGATGAATGCCTTTTCAGGATTCATGTTGGTGAGTCCCTGAGCTGCCCGTCCCATGGCGGTGAGCTGAGCGAGAAAGTAGTTTCCAAGTGCGGCCACCATGATCAACGTGGCAAGATGGTTCAGGGGCTTGAATCCGTAGCGGTGCTTCAGAAAGTCTGTCGGGGTGACAAAGGAGTGTTTTCGAGCAAGCTTGTGAAGTTGGGGAGCAAAGAGCAGGTAGCAGATGACGATCGCTGTCATGAAGACCACGCTGACGGTCCATGCGTAACCGATGCTGTAGGCGCGGCCTGAGAAGCCGAGCAGGGTGTTCCCTGAATACTGTGTGGCGTAGAGAGTGAAGAGCAGGGCGATGAATCCGATACCAGAAGAGCCTCCGAGGTAGAACTCATGCATGCTGCGCGATTTACGACTGCGCATGCTAAACCAACCGATGACGATCAGTGATACGAGATAAAGCGCGATGAAGACGAATGCGCCTGTACCGAAAGGGATGTCCATGGCTTACTCGGTCTTATCTGTTGGTTCCTCGCCCTCTGGCCAGTGATTCAGAAACATCCACGCAGCAAGGCAGGCTGCAAGAAACGTGGTGGTGAGGGTGACCACGACCCAAACGGGTAGGCCAAATACCAGACGCGAATCATCAGGGTGCCAATAGAAAGGAGTCCCGATTGCGAAGAGAATCACAAAGACCAACCAGACTCTTGGGGAAAGGCAGGAGATGGATTTCCGGGAGGACATGACGTCTAGGCCAGATCAAGTGAGGACGATGTCCATTTCGATCAGTTGTCGGAGTGCCTGTTCAGCAAAGAGATCGGGACCGGAATACTTGTCGAGCAATTCACTGAGTGAAGGCGCGTTACTCAGCATTTCAAGGATTTCGGTATGAATGGCTGTCAGATTGGCTGTGTCGTTACCCTTTGGGTTGATCTGCAGATCCTGAGTTGCACCTGGAAGGAGATGCGAAATATGTGAGAACTGTTCGGCATGGTGCCCCCCCTCGATGATCAGGGCGGTGGAGGGAGATTCGATCTTGGACTGAATCTCGATTGGTGAGGATTGGATGAACTCGTATTTGCCTTCCTCCCACCTTAGCAGCCGGAAGACATTCTTTTCTCCGCTGACGTGCACATCTGCGTTGATCAATGCGGAATAGATGTGTCCCTTCTCGAAATAGATTTTCCCGCTTTGAGGGCCGCGAGTGAGATTGAGGACACCCGTCTTCTCCGATCGGACAAGAAAGAGCATCAGATCAAGCAGAGCAGGTTTGCCAATGTCTCCTTGTAGTAGGGATGTCAGGGTCGCGTCGTCATTGACCTTCTCAGGATTGATGGTGTGATGGTGAGGGCGGTTGCTCCACCAGATCCATGCCTGTTGGGAGATCTTGTCGAGCAATTCCACGTGCATGATGCAGTCCCCGATCTGAATCTTGTCACCCTTATTGATGACTGATTTCTCAACTTTTGAGCCGTTGAGTTTGGTGCCGTTGGACGAACTCAGATCCTCGATCTGTCGGACATCGCCTTCGAAACTCAGCTTCGCATGAAGCCTGGATGCTTTCTTGTCGGAAATGACCACGTTGGCTCCGGAGCCTCTTCCGATGAAGATGTCTCCATCGTCCAGAAGCGGTATTAGTCTACCTGCTTCAGGACCGGATTGAAACATCAGTGCGAGATGCGGTTTACCTTTCATTTGAGTGAGATCTTTCCACTGGGACATGGCTTAAAGGGATGCTTGAGGCTGCCTCATCCATATCATTCGTGAAACCAAAAAAGGAACACGAACGATGAGCGCCTCATCAGCTGAGACTGGCAAGGATTTCACGCGCGGCTGCGACCGGGTCCTCAGCCTTGTAAATCGGGCGTCCGACAACGATCCATGATGCACCTGCTGTGACGGCTTCCTTGGGCGAAAGTGTGCGCTTCTGATCGTCGGAGGCATCAGTCGCCTTGCGAATGCCGGGGGTAACCAGGTTCATTTCAGAAGGCAGAAAGCTTCTCAGGGCGGTGATCTCCAGTGGCGAACAGACAAGACCACGAAGGCCGGAATCTGCGGCGAGTCTCGCCAAGCGCTCGACCTGCTTGGCTGGCGAGATATCGACACCGGTCAATGCGAGTTCGTTGGCATCCATACTGGTCAGAACAGTGACTCCCAAAACGAGCGGGGGCTCAGTTCCGAGTGACTTGGCAGTTTCCTGAGCGCTTTTCTCAGCAGCCTTCATCATGGCTGCACCACCGCATGTGTGAATGGTCAGCATCTGGACATCCAGTTTCACCGCACTGGCGACGGCTTTGGCAACGGTGTTTGGAATATCGTGAAACTTGAGATCCAGAAAGACAGATGCGCCAGTCTTGCGCACGGCACGGACGATTTCAGGTCCGGCAATAGTGAAGAGTTCCTTGCCGATCTTGAAGGCCCCCACATGTGCATGGAGCTTTTCTACAAGAGCGAGTGCTTCTTCGGGAGAAGGAACGTCGAGTGCGGCGATGATGGGGTTGTGAGATGAACTTGCGGTCACGGGCCAAGGAAAGGCTCTTGGGAAAGGATTGTGAAGGATTGATTTTGGCTTTGCTGGGCGACTGCTTTGGCCTTTGGTTGGCGGGACATGAACTGTCGCTCGTTTATCAAGACTGCCGCAGTGGCCCCTACGGTTCCGATTCCCGGAACCGGTCTGCTTTTTTCTCAAGGGGCAAAGAGCCTTCAAGCAAGCTGTAGTCAGTATGTGTTTGAAGCGAGAAATACGATTGGAGCCTTCGAATGATCAGTCTGGAAGAAGCTATTGAGCGAATCACGTCACTGATGCCAGATCCAGTGGCTGAAGAGGTGTCGCTTTGGAAGGCTGAGGGCCGTGTATTGCTGGAGGACGTTTCTTGTCGTGAGGAGGTTCCTCGCTTCGATAATTCCGCCATGGATGGCTATGCCGTTATCGCTGCAGATTTGAAGGATGCGGGGCCCGAAAATGCCATCCCTTTGAAACAAACAGGAACGATTGCTGCAGGTGATCCCGGAGAACTAATGGTCACTTCCGGCACGTGCATCCGCATCTTTACCGGCTCAGTCATGCCCAAGGGAGCGGATGCTGTGATCATGCAGGAGGATACCAAAGTAGAGAGTGATGTGATCCACTGCATGGACCCAGTGAAGCCCTTTGAGAATCTTAGGTTGCGAGGAGAAGATCTGAGGATTGGCGAAACAGCGGTGTATGGAGGGGGGGAACTCCACTCCGGGTCCATTAGCCTTCTTGCTGCTCAAGGTTATGAACGCGTATCCGTGGGCAAGAGACCCGTGGTGGGCATTCTGGCTACGGGCTCTGAACTGAAGGAACCGGGAAATGACATTGCAGCGGGAGAGATTCATGAGAGTAATAGGATTCTCTTAAAAGGTCTTTTGGAGCGATCAGGTGTGTTGCCCAAGGTTTATCCCATCGTTGTGGATGATCTGGATATCACGAAGGCAGCGCTTAAGGAGGCATTTGAGGAATGTGACATGGTGGTGACTTCTGGTGGCGCCTCTGTTGGTGAATTGGATTTTGTGAAGGAAGCCTTTGAGAAACTGGGAGGTGAGCTGGATTTTTGGCGCGTTGCCATGAAGCCGGGGAAACCATTCATCTTCGGAAAGTTGGGAACCAAATTTCTCTTTGGTGTTCCCGGAAACCCAGTGTCTGCAATGGCGACGTTTCTGGTGATGGCAAGACCTGCACTGAGAAAATGTCTGGGAGCGCGCGATGTCTTGTTACCTGTTGTTCAGGGAGAATTATCCGAAGACCTGGTGAATCGAGGCGGACGTCGACATTTTGTCAGAGTCTCGCTGGAGGGAGGGAAGGTGAGAGCAGCCGGTATGCAGGCGTCTCATGCGATGTCGTCCCTGGCATTGTCCAACGGGTTGGTTGATGTCCCTCCAAAGACGACCTTAGAAAAGGGGGCTTCAGTCAGCGTGATGAAGTGGCGGTAATCTTGGGATTGGATTCGGGAGAGTCATGATAGCAAAGAGTGGCCATGTGAGGGGAGGGCACTGAGACGGATTGAAGCGTCCATCGCGATTCCGCGCCCGGATCGTGCTCGGTGGAATTGAGGATTGGATGTGGCTCTGATACTCGAATTGAGAATTGATCCAGTGGGATTCCCAAGCCTTTGGCTCGTGCTTTGATATAGGCTTCTTTACTCGTCCAGATCCTGAAGAATCCTGACCGTTGAGCATCGGGATCCAGATCCATGAGTTGTTCCGTTTCGCTCGGTGCGAAATAGCGCCTAGCCAGCGGAATGAGGTCGGTTTGCCTAAAAGTGTTTTCAACGTCTATTCCCAGTTCCAGTTCTCTTGAGATCGCTATCATGGCCAACCCAGATGTGTGACTGACGTTGAAGTGAAGTGACCCATGCTGCTTGGTCAGGATAGGTTTGCCTTCCGGAAGTATTTCGAAGCGGATCTCTGACGGATTGGTCGAGAGTTCGGCAGCGAGGATGCGCCGTAGTGAGGCTCTGACTGTAACGAAGTCTTGAAGGGCAGGTATCGAGCGGTAGCGTATGGCTCGGTTGAGTTCCTCTTGGGATAGATCGTTCAGGTCTTTGGAATCGACCAAGGTTGATAGCTCGCCAGTCTCAGATCGAAGCTGATGAGGCATCCCTTCGCGATCAGGCAATTTGATCTGCCATAACTTGATTTCGGGTTGTTTTGGGCTGGAAGCCATCGCGTCTGGTCATGCTGACCGGATAGGAATCGATTTGGCAACTTGGGAAAAACGTTCTGGCCCGATTTGATAGCTGAGTGAATGATGCTTCCAACGTCTCCTTCTCCCATTTGAAAACGCCTGACTCAAAGACAGTAAAGCGATTGGTGGCCGCCGGTATGGTGGTTCTCTTCTTTGCTTCGATAGCCACATGGTATCTGACGCGTGATGCATTGCCCTCAGAGGTCAGGGTTGCAACTGGCGCGGGCGGTGGTTTGTATCATAAGTTTGGTAGCGTGCTTCAGTCCTCTGTTGAGAGGCGGACCCGGATGGATGTACAGCTGGTCGAAACCGAGGGCTCTCTGCGAAACCGTCAATTGCTCCTCGCTGGTAAAGTTGAAGCCGCAGTCGTGCAGGGCGATTTCCTGCCTGATGGTGGATTGGCAGTGATCGCCCCCTTGTATGAAGAGATGGTGCACTTGATCGTCCGGCAAGGCAGTGGAATCAGAGCAGTGCGACACTTGGAGGGAAAACGTGTCCTGTGTGGTAGAGAAGGTTCAGGCATGCGCGAGGTGGCGAATTTTATTCTTAAACATCATGAATTGACGGGGGCGGTGGATATCGAGAATGAGGACTATTTCATGATGTTGAAGGAAGATAGAACGCTCGATGCGGCCATCGTTACATCAGGGGTGATGAATCCTGATCTGGTGTCGCTCCTTAAAACAGGAGAGTTTGACCTGATCGATGTTACGGGCGCAGAGGCTATGTCTGTGAAGAACGCGTTCCTGCAGCCGGCGGAGATCCCTTCCGGGTTGTATGGAGAACGTCCGCGACTTCCGTTTCGGCCTATTGAAACAGTCAAAACGACCGCCTTTCTTGTGGCCCGTCAGGATGCCTCTCCTAATCTGGTGCAGTCGCTCCTGGAATCGATCTATGAGGAGAATCTTGCGGTGGGGATCCCGTTGTTGCTTTCACGTGGTGATGCATTGCGTCCCTTACCCACTCCATATCATGCACAGGCCAGACAATATTTCTACCCGACGGATCGTGTTGGTTACCTGACCAATATCATGGAAAGCATGGTGGCGATGAAGGAGCTTCTGTTCGCATTCTTCGCTGGTTGTTATCTGCTTTGGACTCGATGGCAGAAGTTGCGAGAAAAAGAGCGTTTGGCTGAGCTGGAATTGCAGAAGGATCACCTCGATCTCTATATGGATCGGGCTTTGGCGATTGAAAAACGTCAGATGTATGAAAGCGATTGGGTCAAACTCAATGTATTGTTGGAGGAATTAACTGCATTAAAGCTGGAAGCCCTGAAGGAGTTTACGGACGAAGATCTAAGAGCTGGTCAATCGTTTTCAATTTTTCTGCTGCAGTGTTCGAACCTGATGAACGGCATTCAGAGCAAGTTGCTTGGTGTTCAACTGGCAGAACGCAAGCCGGCCCGCAGAACGAGGAAGAAAGGGGCGACATGAAGAAGTCCGTCGTGGTTCGAAAGGAAGTGCTGCTTGTTGGTGGAGGTCACTCGCACGTTGAGGTTGTCCGGCAATGGGGAATGAAGCCGATTGAAGGTGTCCGGATGACCTTGGTGTCCAAGGAAAGTCAGGCTCCCTATTCGGGGATGCTTCCCGGATTGATTGCTGGGCATCATTCGCATTCAGATGCCCACATCGATCTCAGAGCCTTGTGTATTCGTAATGGCGTGGCGTTTGTTATGTCGTCTGTTGACGGCGTTGATCCCCACGAACACAGCGTCCAGCTGATCGGGCGTCCTTCGCTTTCCTACGACGTGCTTTCCATCAATGTCGGTTCGACTCCTTCTGACGGTGGCGTAGAAGGGGTGAAGGAATTCGCAGTTCCAGTCAAACCGGTCAGTGTGTTTCTGGGGAGAATGGACCGGTGGATGAACGAATGGGAACGGGCGGAAGAAGTGGTTGCGGTCACTGTGGTTGGAGGAGGTGCGGGAAGCGTTGAGTTGATTCTGAGTTTGGCATATCGGTTCCGGACACTTGAGTTAAAGATCCCGAAGCTGAGATTGATCACGCGGGACTCTGTCATCATGAGGACTCATGCAAAGGGAGTTCAGAAGCAATTGATGAACGCGTGCCAACAAGCGGGAATCGAGATTGTGACCGAAAGTGAGATTGTGGAAGTCACTGCGAAGGGAGTAGTGACAAAGGAAGGTAGAGTTTTTGACTCCTCCAAAGTGATCTGGGCAACGCATGCGTCTGCAGCGGGGTGGTTCGAACAGAGTGGGTTAACAACGGACGAGTCAGGGTTTCTGTCTGTCGAATTGAGCTTGGAAGTACAGAATTTTCAGAATGTGTTTGCTGCTGGTGATTGCGCAACGATCAAGGACGATCCGAAGCCCAAGTCGGGAGTCTTTGCTGTTAGGCAAGGTCCTGTCCTGGCAGAGAACATACGAAGGCGACTCTTGAATCAGCCCTTGCTGACACTTTCCTTTCAAAAACACTTTCTGAGTTTGATGGGGACTGGTGATAAGTATGCAGTTGCTTCACGAGGGGCTCTTAGTGCATCGGGTGAATGGGTGTGGAAATGGAAACGCTGGATTGATCTCAAATGGATGGGCCGTTATCGCGCTCCATGGAAAGAGATGCGTCAGAATTCACTGAAACTCCCGGGGCAAGCTGCCTATGAGACAGCGCCTTGCAGAGGATGTGGAAGCAAGGCCCCTTCGGACGTCCTGATGTCTGTGTTGAGCTCATTGGAACGGGCGGAACGTCCTGAGCTGATGGTTCGGGCTGATCCAGAAGACGCTGTCGTCATCAAACCGCCTAAGGACGTGGTCGAGGTTCAGACAGTTGATTTCCTCAATCAGATGATTTCGGATCCTTATCTCTTCGGACGAATCGCCGCAGAGCATGCGTTGAACGATGTGTTGGCCATGGGTGCCGAACCCGCAATTGCCTTATCTCAGGTAGTCGTTCCTTATTCAGAAGGACGAGCCCTCAGAGAGTATCTGTTCCAGGTGTTGTCTGGTGCTGCTCAAGTTCTGTATCAGCATGGCTGTTCGTTTGCAGGAGGGCATTCCAGTCAAGGGAGTGATTCTGGACTGGGGCTGAGTATCACTGGGTGGATGAAGCAGAACGATTGTTGGCGCAAATCGGGGCTGCGTTCGGGAGATCGCTTGATCCTCAGTAAACCATTGGGGGTAGGGGTTGTTTTGGCTGGTGAAATGCATCACAAGGCCAAGGCTGTGTGGGTGGATGAGGCGATCGCCTTGATGCTTCAGTCCCATCGTGGAGTCGTGGAGCAGTTGAAACCGTTCAAGATTCACGCATGCACAGACGTTTCAGGATTTGGTTTGGCTGGGCACATTGTGGAGATGGCCGAGGCGTCCAACGCACGAGTGACTTTGGATCTGGACTGCGTTCCTGTGCTTGATGGAGCAAGAAAACTGGAGAGGCTGGGCGTGCGTAGTAGTTTGTTCGATGGAAACTTCCGGAGTTTCAGTCACAGCCCGCGCCTGAGTGTCGATGCCAAGCATCCTGTAGCTCCTCTGCTCTTTGATCCACAGACGAGTGGCGGACTCTTGCTGTCAGTCGCCAAAGAGGCCGAGAAGGAGGTGTTAAATCTGCTTAAGAAATCAGGGTTTGAAAACGCCTCTTGTATTGGCGTGGTCGAGTAGGACCATGCGGGCTATTAGGATTTCTCGTCCTGATCTGCTGGTGCATCTTTATCGGTCTTTCTCCCTTCTAGCTTCTCAATCAACTCATCGACTTCAGTGGTATCATCGTCCAGTTGGATTCCATCCACATCCTTGAAGACATCCTTCAATAGCTTCTTTTCAGAACGAAATTCACGCAGTCGAATGACCAGAATATCCAGAGCAGCCGTCAACAGCGCCATGACGGTGAACCCCATGCACACACACCAGTAGAGAATGTACTGTGCCCCCTCAAGGCGGTTCTTGAAAACGGTCATTCCCCAAGTGACCATTCCCAAAGACAACATAAGGAATGCGGTACCCCATTTACGGCGGCGTTTTTCTTTCTTGTTCAGATCGATGTGAGCAATTTAGCACCAGTTATCAATGGGCACTAGTCTCTTGGTGATGACTAATTTGACGTTATCAACTCCAGTGAATGAAAGGTGGCGACGGTGTCGTAGATCCCCAAGGCGGCTGGCGTGCCCTGTGGAAGTTTCCAAAGATCAAAGACGCTCAATGAGCTGATGTCTCCGCTCCATTCGATATGAAGCTTTCCATCCAGCTCAACGGCCACAGCAGCTTTGGATCCTGCTCGGCGTATTCTGATGGAAACTTCATGACGCTTGCCGGCTATGACTGCGCTGGGGCGTCCTGTGCCGTTGGATGGAATAGGTGCGCCGTTAATGATGCCTATGCCATCGTATTCTCCAGCAAATGAACCCAGATTGACATGCATGGTGGAATTGCCCACTGGTAGAACAGCAACAATTGCCTGTCGTTTGCCTTCTGAGAGCCCAAGTTGTCAATTGAATTCAGGAATGTCAGTTGTCATCATGGACTGGTCTCATGAGTTCAAAATCCCGATTCAATCCCGTTCGCTGGGGCCTCTGTGCCCTATGTGTCCTTTGTTTTGGAATGTTGGACTGGGTGGGCTTTGTGTCCCTCCGAGATGCAGAGAACTACACTCTGGACCTACGGGTGCGCCAAGGGCACAAGGCAGAGGCGCATCCAGATATTGTCCTGATTGGAGTTCAGGGAGCCGTCGAGACAGTGGATGGCGATGTGATCGCTGAGGATGAGGACCCCGATGGAGTTGGAAAGGTATTGGAGGCTATGCGGGGTGACTGGCCTTTCAGTAGAGAGGTGTGGGCCGGCGTTGTCGCTCATCTGGGTGATGCTGGTGCACAGGTGATCGCGCTCGACCTTCTTTTCCCAAGCGATGGCCAAGGCGATCTGGCGTTTGCGGAATCCGTGCGCGTTCATTCAGACAAAGTGGTGTTGGGGAGTAACTTTATTGATGTCGAGGGAGCGCGGGGAGAGATACGACGAGATCAGCTGTTTCCCAATCCATGGATTCTTCAACCTGCAGAAGGAGGCACGGCAGCTGATGACCCGCGTGTTGGCTTTGTGAATATTTGGAGT
>CBFHTT010000016.1:0-171608 GCA_965658675.1 Limisphaerales bacterium | reverse complement strand
GAGGAAAAAGGCCGCCCCAATTATGGCTGAGGGAGGAAACGAGACAGTAATGCTTGTCGAAGATGAACCTTCGCTGCGGTCTTTGGCCACAAGAATTCTTAAGAAGCACGGTTACGCCGTGATCGAAGCTGCGGACGCTATCGAAGCGGTAGAGAAGTTCGACGCACACGCCGACGAGATCGATATACTGGTAACCGATGTGATCATGCCTCGCGGCAAGAACGGAACTGAGCTGGCCGTTGAGCTACGTTCCAAAGTTCCCGAGCTGAAAGTTATCTTCTGCAGTGGTTTTTCTGAAGGATTCTTCGACGACGATTCCGACATGGAAGAAAATGCTACATTCCTCAACAAGCCTTACACACCTGCCGCTTTTGCACAGACAATCAGGGATATTCTGGACGGTCGCCCTCCAACTCCACAGGAGTAGTCAGATCAAAAATCACTTTCCTTTAGAGAAACAAAAAAAAGCGGAGCCCATTATGAGCTCCGCTTTTTGTTTTCAGATTGGTGACCAGGGACTTATCCCAAAGCTTTGGACATGAGATCGTTCATTCTCTGAAGCATCTCTCTCGGATCCTCCAAAAGACCGGCTGATGCCTTCGAATTATCAAAGATTTGAAGAGCGATCAAATTGGCCAGCTCTGTGTTTTCAGAGCGTGCCTTATTGAGCTTCACAATGATCTCGTGGCCAGGATTGATCTCCAGATCGAGTTTCTCTGGATACCCTTCCTTGTTCATAGCCTTCATCATCCGGCGCATGGATGCAGTCATGAACTGATCTGCCTCAGCAATTACAGCAGGGCTCTTGGTCAGACGCTTTGACACCTTCACATCATTGACCTTTTCTCCCAGCGATTCCTTGAGCCACTTGCCCAGTTCCTCCGCATCCTCATCACTCAGCTTGTCGCCTTCAGCAGGTTGATCAAGCTCCAGTTGTGCCTTCTCGACAGATACCAACTTCTTACCATCGAACTCCATCAGATGATCCATCACAAACTCGTCCCATGGATCATACAGAAACAGCACCTCGATCTTCTTTTCGGCAAACACCTCATAGTAGGCGCTGGCTTCAGCTGCTTCACGTGATGTGGCGACAACAAAGTAGATCTCTTTCTGATCTTCGTTGGTGATCCGATCCACATACTCCTTCAAGGAAGTCAGCTTCCCTTTCTCCGTGATGGAGCTTTCGTAACGAAGCAACTTGCCGAGGTCTTCCTTGCGCCCAAAATCAGAAACCACACCTTCCTTGATGTAGCGCGCAAATTCATTCCAGAACGCTTCGTAGTCTTCTGGAGCCTTTTTGGCTTTCTCAGTCAGTAGCTTGATAAAGCGCTTGGTGATCACATTGCCCAGCTTCTGCACCAATGCACTGTCCTGCATGCTCTCGCGAGAAATGTTCAGAGGCAGATCCTCACTGTCCACCACACCTTTCACGAATCGCATCCACTCAGGCAGCAATTTCTTCGGAGCGGAATCAATCAGGACCTTGCGACAATACAGCCCTACGCCGGGTTCCGACTTTGGCATTCCAGGCATCTCCATGTTCCGTGACGGAACAAACAGGAGGGACTTGATAGACAATGGCGCATCTGCAGAGAAGTGGAGACGGAACATCGGATCACCGGCATCATGTCCGATGAACTGATAAAATTCCTTGTACTCCTCATCCTTGATCTCGTTCTTATTACGTGCCCAGATCGCTTGAACGGTATTCTGCCGTTCGCCATCAACATTTATCGGGAATGACAGGAAATTGGAGTAACGCTTGATGATCTCCTCCACCTCGAGCTTCTTGCTGAAGTTCTTGTGATCTTCCTTCAGTTGAACCGTGATTTTGGTACCACGCGGCGCTTCATCGATCTCTTCGATCTCATAGGACCCTGCTCCATCAGAAGTCCAACGACAGGCCTTGGTATCCTTCTTCCATGATTTGGTTTCCACGGTCACCTTGTCGGCCACCATGAACGAAGAGTAGAAACCTACACCAAACTGACCAATCAGATTGGCAGCAGCCTCGTTGCTTTCCTTCTGCTCTGACAGTTGTTTGATGAACGCTTTGGAACCTGAGTGGGCGATCGTTCCCAGGTTTTCGACCAGCTCCTCACTGGTCATTCCAATGCCAGAATCAGAGATGGTGATTGTCCCTGCCTCTTCATCCAGATCCACATTCACGGCCAGTTCAAGATCCGCATCATGGACCTCTTCACCTGCCGCCTGACGATAACGCAGCTTCTCCAAGGCATCCGATGCATTGGAGACCAGCTCGCGGACAAAGATCTCTTTATCGGTGTAAAGTGAGTTGATGACGATATCCAGCACCTGCCGGATCTCAGCCTGAAACTCGTGTTTGGTTGCTTCGCTCATAGTTGTTTTCAAATAGGTTCGATTTCAATTTCGCTCAAAAGAAAGCGGGTATTTGAAGCTGCAAACGCCTCCTCGTTCAAGATTTCTAAGAAAAAGCCGAAAAAAAGGGGCATATGGGAGTAAAACCATCTGGTGGTTTGACTCACCCACACCTCAAAACTAGATTCCGCCCGTGCTGGCCACTGATCCCAACACCAATCACCCTGAAACATCCACGCCCGTGAAGGACCTGAGTCCCCACGACTGGCGGCGGATTGTGGCACCGGTGGAGCCTTTTCTGGACGCAGTCGCCAAGTGCCTGGAAGATCAGGTTGAGGGATTCGACCCGGAGATCGTTGAGTACGCCCGCTACGCCCTGACCAACCAAGGAAAGCAGATCCGCCCTGCTCTCGTCGCACTCAGTGCTACCCAACATCCCGATAAACAGGACGATCTCGTGCTGGTAGCAGCGATTATCGAAATGGTCCACCTGGCAACTCTGGTCCACGATGATGTCATGGATCATGCGGAACTACGCCGCAAACGCCCCACCTTGGCTGTGAATTGGGGAAACCACATTTCAGTTCTGCTCGGCGATTGCCTGTTTGCCCACGCGCTCAAGCTGGCGGCCAGTTATCCCACTCCTGAAATTTGCAGAGCAGTGGCACAAGCATCCAAGACCGTCTGCTCCGGAGAAATTCTCCAGACCCACCGCCGACTTAATTTCGATCAGCCCCGCGAGGACTATTTCAAGATTCTGGGAATGAAGACCGCAGAGTTCTTCGCCCTCTCTTGTGATCTAGGCTCTCATCTCAGCGATGCCTCAGAGGAAAATCGCCAGCTCCTCCGCAGTTTTGGATACAATCTCGGAGTTGCCTACCAAGTCTACGATGACTGTGTAGATGTCTTTTCCTGCGATCAGAACGCCGGAAAATCAACCCAGGTAGACCTTGCAGGAGGGAAGATTACCCTCCCTTCCATCGTCCTACTCGAACGGGCGACCGAGGAAGAAAAGAAGACATTCATTCAGTGGGCTGAAAATTGGGAAAGTGCTGACACTGCAGCGTGGAGCGCCCTGCTGAAGAAATACAACGTCCAATCCGAATGCGAAAAAGCCATTCATCACTGGTTGGAAGCAGCCCGAGCCGACCTGACCAAGACAGCTGCAACTGCCCCTGAAGGCCACTACAGCCCCCTGATGGCCGTCCTGTCCTTTTTGGAACTCCAGACTCAACAACTCAAGAGCTAGGCGCCAGAAGAGCCTATTGTGAACGTCTGCCTCCATAGACTGTCACAGTCCTAATGCTGGGAGCATCCACTTGCATGCCTGAGGAAACGACCAACAAGCAAAAGCAAACTGACGAGAACGTTCTGGACCGGGCCGAAGAAACCCGCCTGATAGAACGTACCCGTAATGGAGATTTGCGCGCTTACGATGAATTGATGGTCTATTTCCAGCCGAGAATCTACGCCACCATCTACAACATGACCTCAAATCATGAAGATGCGGCTGACCTGACTCAGGAAACGTTCGTCAAGGCATACGAAGCCCTCAAGAAATTCAAGGGACAATCAGGATTCTACACTTGGGTCTACCGGATCGCAGTCAACAAGACGATCAACTACATCAAGAAGCATCGCAGAAGGAAGCAGACTTCGCTAAACGACGTCGACTCCAGCATCGAGCGCGACCCCGATTATGTGGCCCTCGTTTCCGACGACACGCCACGCAGGGACGCCAATCTTACCGAGCTTCAAAAAAAATTGAACGAGGCACTACAAACCCTGTCGGAGAAACATCGATTGGTAGTCGTCTTGCACGACATAGACGGTGTGCCACATGAAGAGATCGCCAAGATCACCGAATCGAATGTAGGCACCGTCCGCTCAAGGCTCTTTTATGCCAGACAGCAACTGCAGGCGGCCCTGTCGGACTATCTACAATAGACCGCGCCATGAAGAACGAACCATCAGACGAAAAGCTCCGCCAACTATTGGCGTTGAAGAAGCACGAAGTCCCACCTCCTGGATTTCATGAGCAGCTTCGCGGACGCATTCTCGAACGAATTGAGGAAGAAGCGTCAAAGAAGGGATTCCTCGCATGGATCCGCAGACAGCTTCCCGAATTTGAAATGAGTCCTGCAATGTTGGGCACTGCAGGCGCTGCAGCTTGTGTGCTGTTCCTCGTGGCACTGAGTCCAACTGACGACGCTCCCACTCAGAATCATCCTGAGGTAGCTGTTACAGAGCCCAATCCTGAAATACTCCCACCTATGGGAATCGAACTGGCCGATCACACTTTGTTGGCCACAAATTCCTCACCCACCTCAGCGCCCCCATTCCTATTCGACACTCCATCACTGAAAACCGAGCGCGCAGGCTTCAATCAGGAATAGATTTTTCATTCGTTAATGTTGGAAGGGTTAAGGCCCCGCTTTCTGTTGGGAAGCGGGGCTTTTTTTGTACCTCACTCTGGTTCAATCAGGCTAACCAACCTCTGATCAGGGCAAAAAAAATCCCGCTCAGGAATTCCTTCCAGAGCGGGAGTCCAAGCAAACTTAATCTACAATCAACAATAGAGACTGAAGACACGTAGACTAACAATCGCTGCTCCGAGCAAGAAAGCAGCGGTGATGGTTGCCACTTTGGCATCCTCCGCATCTATCCGATGCTGAGGAAATGACGGCGGCGACAATTCGATCGGCTGGAGCGACTGCCCTGACAGCTCGACCTGATGGTCGATAATCTTCTCCAGTTCGGTGGATTGGTTCTGAGTGTTCTTCATGATTTCAGTCTCAATTGGTTCAGGCTGCTACAACAGCACCTTTGAGTTCAGCGACAGCGTCCTCGAAAGAACCACTGAATGCCCACCCGTTGGTCTCTTCAATACCCGAAGCTTCCTTACTGATCGCTTCACTGGCGGCCACCCGATAAGTGAGCCCAACCTCTTCGACCATTTCCACAACGCTGATAGCGGTCTTGATCGCATCAAAATCAGCGGTAGCGAATTTACTGAGATCGACCACAACCATGTTGAGTCCGGAATCTACAGCATCAGTCAGCTTGGGACGCAGGTGCGCCTGAATACGACTGGCGACAGCAGGTGAAAACTCAGATGGGAATTTGACCTGAAGGACTCCTTCCTTGTGTTCAAAGTAAAGATGCGAATCATCGAGTTTGAGAGCTCGCATCACCTTGCCCTTGAGGTCATCTGGATTGATCGGTTTGGTAATCACTGCATCAAATCCCATTTCCACGGCACGAGCCTGCTCCTCATTTGCAATCTTCACACATAGACCAAAGATTGGGATATGCTTTGTCTGAGGATTGGAGCGAAGCGCAGTGAACATGTCGAAACCACTGTTTCCGTCCAATGAGAGACTGACCAGAACCAGGTCCGGAGTCTTCTTGGTGCAGATATCAACGGTATCGCCGATCTTGGTGATACCCTCAATATTCCACGGAGTATCCGCCACGCTACCTTTGACAATATCCACGATGGCGGGCTTGTCATCGATGACATTAACGTTCAGCGGATCATCAAATTTTTTCTTCTCGGCTTTCTGCCCTTTCGGCTGAAGATCGACAATGCGGCTGATTCGCTCAACCACGAGGTCTTCCTTGAAGGGTTTCACGAGGTAATCACGCACGCCCATTTTGGCGATTCGAGTGACATTGTCGCGTCCGGCTTCAGCTGTCAGCATGACAACCGGTATCTTCTTGAGGTCGGGATCTGCCTTGATCTTAGCCAAGGCCTCATATCCATCCATGACAGGCATGGTGATATCGAGAATAATGACATCAGGCTTCTCACGTGAGGCCACTGCCAGCCCCTCGACTCCATTACATGCCTCAAGAATCTTGCAGTTATATTTCTTGAAGGCCCGACTGATGATCAGTCTGATCGTCTTACTGTCATCGACTGATAGTATTTTAACTTCCATTTAGCTCTCCGTTTGCTCGTTGTTGTCTTCAGATTTTACAAGTACCTCGACAACCATCTGCTGGTCGCCAGATTTGAAAGAGATAAGCCTTCTCTTCGTGTCGCTGGTGCCGTCGACCTTAAGCCCACTGCCCCTCAGGATGGAAGGGATGGTCAAACGGCATTCCAATCCTCTGTCGCATAGACATGACTTGATCTGCCCAACGACCATGTTTGAGATCTCTCCCAACGTGTCGTTGACCATTTCGGGATCCAGTTCATCTTCAGTCATACCAAGAAGGCCGCCGCATACATTTTCTGCGAGCTTGCCTTCAAAGTAGAGGTAGATGACTCCATTGATTTTCCCAAGGAATCCAACAGACGATGCAACAGAGCACTCAATCGGTGTATCCAAGGTTCCGGTGGGTTCGTGCTCAATAGGCATATTGAGCATCACGGAGAAGACTTCTGCGACAGCGCCTTGGACCATCTCGTCCATCTCCTCGGTCATGATATCAGCTGTTTGATCGGCTATCATCGTTCTGCTTTTTCTGTTAAATCCAATCTACTGCCCCGTTCATTCGTTGCTTTGTTCTTCAGTCGTTACTGATTTACCCGAAGCGGAACCGATCTCGATTTCGATTCGATGGCAGCTATCAGGCTGCGACGATTCAGTGTCCGTATCCGGCTCTCCCGAACGCTCTTCTATCTCGGCTTCCCATCCGATTTCCACAAAGCGACTTATATGGAGGTGATTGGGGGGATTCGTCAGTGTTGGTCAAAGTATCGGCATCTTCCCCGAAGTCTTTAGCCAACATCCACATTCCTTTCGGCCCGGGACACTCGTGCATGAGCGCATTGGCCTGCGTATTGCAGCGGCACAGCGTCATTGAGGTCTTGCTCGGGGAGAAATTCATCAGGAAAGATTTTTCAGGCTACGGATGCCACTGACTCAATCTTTTCAAGTGCATCAAGAATGATGACCTGGTCGATATCCAAAATGGTCTTTACCACACCTTTGACCTTGGCCAGTCCTTGGATACAGGAAGAGTCCATATGTGAACCAAACTCAGGTGCTGGCTCCAGATCTTCGTCGGTGATATTGACGACTTCCTCAACCGCGTCCACAAAGAGCCCCATGGGAACAACCCTGTCTTTGGTGGTGACCTGCACCACAATGATGCAGGTTCGTTCGTCCGGTTCCCGGACATCCATCGAAAATTTGACGCGCAGATCCACGACTGGGATCACACGCCCACGAAGGTTGATCACTCCCCGGACATACTCAGGCATTTGGGGCAAGGGAGTGATGTCCATCACTCTGATGATCTCCCGGATCTGAAGAACGTTCACCCCGTAGGAATGGTCCGCCAGCTTGAACGTCAGGAATTTGGTTCCTTTGGTTCCACTTGTTTGGGACTTAATTTGGTTCAATACCGCAGACATGTTTAAAAAGTTCGTTTTGGGTTCACTGCAACAACCATCTAATCGGTCCTCCACTACCGAACTTTAACCACCTTCTCAGTTTTCCTTTGCTCAGATCTCCTTTCTTTCAAGGGATCTATCCATGCTGCCGATGTCTTCCTATAGAATTTCCCTACACCTTCCCCATCTGTCCCCCTCCAATTAAAACTGATTCACAGACAAGCCGACAACCAAGGAAGATCAATTGCCTCTTTTGGAAAATGTGTTTCCAAGACCACCTAGCAAGAGCTTTCAGCTTACCCCTATGTCCAAACCACCTAGACTTCCCCTATTTTCATCAAATTTTCAGATAAGGCGGTAATCTCTATCGACGATCAACATCATATCCACCATGCGAGATCAAGACATCACAAGTTCCATTGATACAATTGAAACTACGGCCTTACACACAAACACCGCCATCCTCAACACCACTACCGAAGAGATCGCCGAGGAGTCGATTGATAACAAGAAAACGCTCTCGATCCATCCAGCCAAAATGGACCCTGAAAGATTGGAAGACCTGATGCTATTGATGGAATGCGACGGCAAAGACTTTCTGGAAGATCTGTTTTCCACCTATGTCACGGACAGCAGTCAACGTATTGCCAATCTGAAAGAAGCCATTCGGAAACAGAGTCAGGAAGATATCAGCGCCTATGCCCACGCTCTCAAAGGAGCCAGCAGAAACATGGGAGCGACTGAGTTTGCGTCACTCTGCCAGCAACTTGAAAAGGAACACGCTTCAATGACCAAAGAGGAAACCGACTCCTTGCTCCAATCGATCACCCTTGCACTTTCCTCAGTTGAACAAGCACTTCAGATTGAACTCGATCAAATAGAAGAGCCCGCAACCATCGCCGGTTGATCAATAACCCTCGGGGTGTGCCTGATGCCATTTCCACGCCATGGAAATGATCGACTTCAAATCGCCATACTGAGGGTCCCAGCCAAGCTCCTTGCGAATTTTCTCACTATCGCCGACCAATGTGGCAGGGTCACCAGCGCGCCTCGGCACCACTTCAGCCGGGATGGGATGCCCGGTAACCTCCCGAGCCGTTTCGATCACCTGTTTGACTGAGTAACCCTTTCCGTTACCTAGATTGTAAGTACAGCTTCCCTTCTCCAACGCCTCCAAGGCCAGAATGTGAGCCTGAGCCAGATCTGCAACATGGATGTAATCCCTCACGCATGTTCCATCGGGGGTATCATAGTCATCACCAAAGATCTTGATACTGTCCCGCTTGCCCTGAGCCACCTGTAGAACAATAGGAATCAGGTGCAACTCCGGATCATGATCCTCTCCCAAAAATTCCGTAGCTCCGGCAGCATTGAAATACCGAAGGCACGCGTATTTCAGCCCGTGTGTCTTCTCCAACCAATAAAGCATCCGCTCAATGATCGCCTTCGACTCTCCGTAAGGACTCCCAGGAATCACCTTCTCATGTTCCGCAATAGGCATCCGTTCGGGTTGATCGAATAGATTGGCGGTCGAAGACAGGATAAATTTCTTCACGCCATGATTGGTCATCGCCTCCAATAGATTCAAAGCATTGGTTACATTGGTCCCAATGTAGCGGAAGGGATTCTCCATCGATTCACCAACCAAGGAATGCGCCGCAAAATGCATGACCGCCTCAGGTCGATAGTCCGTCATCACCTCATCCAGAGCATCCTTATCCGCCAGGTCACCCTCTGCAAAGATGGCCCGCGGATGAATCGCCTCCGGATGTCCCTGAAAGAGATTGTCGAAAACAAAGACTTCGTTGCCGGAATCAATCAATTCCGCCACTGCCACACTACCGATATACCCGGCACCGCCCGTTACCAATACTCTCATCATAGGTTAGACAATCATCAGTGAATCCAGAACACAGCTCCATCAAGCGCGTTCCAAATCCTATCTCACAGTCCTTGATGTAATCAAAGTCTGGAAACATCCGGTCTGACAATTGTTCTTCCTTGGATCAGTCAGAAGTCTGCCTCATCATCTCTGCAATCTGGTCCTTCAAATGGAGTCTCGCCTTCTTCTTCTCCACCAACACCGCATCTTCAGGATTCTCGATACCCTCCTCCATCCGAAAGACTTCCTTATCAACCGCTTCATACTCATCCATCAAACGCCTGAAATGGGCGTTCTCAGTCTTGAGGGTGTGGATCGCTTCATGTTGATCAGGAAACTCCGAAAGTAATGGGTGATGATTGATAGCCATGCACAGATTAAGTCACCGAACGACAGACCATTCCAGACCGATAATCCATATGGGCAGCTTTGAACAAAATAAGTCCACTTCGACCGTCAGCAAAAAGAACTTCCGCCCCAAGATCATAGGATCTACATTGCTGTATCGGGCAAAGTGATGAATCATCTGCGAGGGAAACGTCGCATGATTGATGAGTCATTTATCAGAAGCTTGGGCCTGATCATTGTCACCGGCACGGTGGCTGCATTGGCAGTGCGTGCAGTGCGACTCCCGATGCTTGTCGGGTTCCTTCTTGCCGGACTTTTTCTGGGGCCGATTCAAAAGCTTGTCGAGGTATCTGGTTCACTTCATCTGATTACCGAAACTGGTATCGTTCTGCTGCTATTTCTCGTCGGTCTGGAATTGCATATAGACAAGATCAAGGACGTTGGAGCCAAGGCACTGTTTGTAGGTATCGGTCAGGTTGGTTTCACCGCAGGTGCGGCATGGGGGCTCTGTCAATTGCTCGGTATTCACGGAGTCGGGGCGTTCTTCATGGCAGTCGCGTTGACACTCAGCAGCACGGTGGTGGTGGTGAAGATGTTGGCGGATGCACGAGAGACACAAACCACCTACGGAAAAATAGCACTGGCCATCCTGCTGATTCAGGACCTCGTCGTGGTTCTGCTACTGACCCTCCTTTCAGCCTTCTCAACAGGAGGCGAGCTCAGCCCGGCGGATATTGCCAAAAATGTAGGAAAGGCCCTCGGCTCCATAGCATTGGTTGGCGCCATGGTCACCCTGAGTGCACGCTACATTCTCCCAAGAGCCATGGGATGGGCATCACGTTCGCCCAACACACTTTTCATCTGGAGCCTGTGTTGGTGCTTCCTCGTGGTTTTCATTTCTCACCTACTCCATCTTTCTCATGAAATCGGAGCGTTCCTCGCCGGAGTCAGTCTAGCTCAACTACCGGTCAGCCATGACCTTCACCGACGCGTGAATCCACTGATGAACCTCTTCCTTGCTGTCTTCTTCGTCACTCTGGGTATCGACATGGACTTTAGCGATCTCGGATCCATCTGGCTGTCAGCAGTTATACTTTCCCTCTTCATCCTTCTCTTCAAACCTCTGCTCATCGCCTTGCTGATGGGACGATTCAAATACCCCGGACGAACAGCCGCTCTGTCTGGAATCATACTGGGGCAGATCAGCGAGTTCTCATTCATCCTGATGGGACTGGCGCTCACGGCTGGATTTGCAACACCTGAACTCAAGGCCCTGACAACACTCGTGGGACTCATCACGCTTTCCCTTTCATCCTGCCTTATCTCTTTCAAGCATCCCATCGCATCATTGATTCAAAAATCAGGTTTCCTGAAATGGATCAGCAAGACGCCCGATCAAGGAAAGGAAAGTTCGGAAGCACTCAGCGGCCACATCATCATCATCGGAATGAACACCCTTGGCCATCTGCTGGTAGAGAAGCTTCATCCCCTCGGCTACAAAGTATTGGCTGTGGATACCGATCCCGGAAAACTGAAGGACCTGCCATGTCTTACGTTTCATGGCGACATCAACAACAGCGCTGCAAAAGAGGAAACCAGTTTCAATCAGGCATCTCTGGTTGTGTCCACGCTTCACATTGAGGAGGTCAACGCACAACTCGCGTACCACTGCCGTTGCCACAACATCCAATGCAGCATTCATGCAATCGATCTTTCCATGGTCGATGATCTTCTCGAGATGGATCCATCCTACCTCATGCTTCCCAAGGTCGATGGAATCAAATTGCAGAATCGCAAGCTACAGGAAATGGAGATCCTGCCATGACCGGACTCGCGATTCTTTTGTTGTTGGCCGCTGTGGCCCACGCTGTATCTCAGCGCTTCAGAATTCCTGTGATTCCTCTTCTGCTCCTGAGCGGACTGGGACTTTCCATCGTATCCAGCATTCCGGCAGCAAGTGGCCTTCATCAGGTATTGGATTCAGACCTCCTGACAAATCTACTTCAACTCGGCCTGACCTTCCTGATCTTTGCAGCGGGCGTTGAACTGAATCCCAAACGGATCGGCAAGCAACGCAAGGCCGCATGGTGGGTGGGCATGGTGGAATTCCTTTTCACAGGATTGTTCGGCTTCCTACTCGCACGCTTCCTCAAGTTCGACGGCATGAGCGCGGTCTATATCGCACTGGCCCTGGCTACAAGTTCCACGCTTGTTGTGCTCAATCAGCTCCGCTCTTGGCTTCGTATCTATGAGCCTTTTGCCCGAATGGTCACAGGTGTCCTGCTGATTCAGGACTTGCTCATGATCGTCTGTATTGTGGTCATGGCAAATGTCGATCAATCCCCGGCAGAGATGGCCCAAAGCATCATCGGACTGCTCGGAATGGGCGTCACCGCACTGGCCTGCCAGCAGTATCTGATGCCCACGCTTGTCCTCCGTTTCAAGATAGGAAAAAACCTGAAAACCCACCTTCCAAAAGGACAACCATCAAGGCTGGATGGAGAAACCATGTTGTTGTTTGTAGTCGCCGTGCTCTTTGCATTCATCGGCATGGCCAAATGGATAGGAATTCCGATCGTGGCCGGGGCCTTTTTCGCAGGACTCTCATTCTCCAGCTTTCCCCTCGCTGGAATGGTCCGCGGCGTTACCCAGTCGATTTCCAGTTTCTTTGCAGCGCTCTTCTTCATCGCCCTTGGTGCATTGATCTCCTTTCCCAACATGGATCTGATTTTCAAATCGATCATCCTGTCGCTATCCGTCTTGATCGTCACGCCACCGCTCGTCACCTACATCGCTGGCAAAATGGGACTCACCATTCGATACGCCATCGAGAGTGGACTCCTCCTGGCTCAGACATCTGAGTTGTCCCTCGTCCTTGGACTTGGAGGATTTTTGAGCGGCCATATCACAAAGGAAGTCTTTTCCGTGATCTCATTGGTATCAGTGATCACCATGAGTATCACACCGCTGATCGCGCATGAACGAACGGCCGCAATGCTTCTTCACTGGCATCCATCACGGAGGAAAGACCTCCCAAGCACATCACTCACAGACCACGTAATCATTCTCGGATTCGGAGCAGGAGGCATGTGGGTTCTCAAACCACTCTTGAAAGCTGGTTATGATGTGATCGTGGTGGACGATGATCCGGTCATCATCGAGCAGGTCCGTAAATTGAACGTCACCGGCATCAGAGGAGACGGAGCCGACGTGAACGTCATTCGCAGCATCAACGCATCCAAAGCAAAGATCATCCTCAGCGGCATGAGACGCCTTCGCGATGCCGAGCGGCTGCTCGCCCACGTTGGCGATGTCCCCGTCATCGTTCGCGTGTTTGAACAATTTCAAGCCAAGGCCATCGAGAAACTGGGGGGTATTCCGATCCTGAATTCTGAAGCGGCATCAGAAACATTCATGCAATGGTTTTCGCGCTGTGGCATTGAGGCTCCCGGGAAGAAGGAAGATTCTGGATCATGATCTTTTTCGATTTTCTCTGAAGATTGCAAAAAATGAAGCGTCGGTGCTAAATCGTCCAGCACCCTATGAAGACGTCCAAAGCCCTAAACCGTCGCCACTTTCTCGCTGCCGGAGGACTGGCAGCCACCCTCCCCTTCGTTTCCCAAGCAGCTGAGGCTGCGCCGAGTGACAAAGTCATTCTCCCAAGGACCAATCGACAGGTCCTGCTTTCCTGCAAACTCGGAATGATCCCCAAGAAACTCAATGGCAAGGAACTGTCATTGGTGGAACGTCTTTCCATGGCCGGCGATGCAGGATTCGACGGAGTGGACTTTGATCAGGCAGGAGAACACACCATCGAAGCAGCCAGAGCTGCAGTGAAGGAGTCTGGCATCTTTGTTCACAACGCCATCAATCACACCCATTGGAAAAAGCGCCTCACCAATGCAAACAAGGCTGATCGAGATGAAGCTGTGGCCAATATTGAGCATTGTATCCGCGTCTCTCATGCAGCAGGAGGCAACGGGGTTTTGATCGTTATTGGCAGAGGATCCGACGGTGAGCTTGAAGTCATCGAAGAACGCGTGCGCCAAGAACTCAGGAAACTCATTCCACTGGCAGCCGCGCTAGGCCAACCCATCCTTTTCGAGAACGTCTGGAATCAGATGCACTACGATCACGATGCCCCTCCGGAACAAGGCCCCGATGAGTTCATCCGCTTCGTCGACAGCTTCAAGAGCCCGTGGATTGGAATGTATTATGACATCGGCAACCACTGGAAATACGGACGCCCCGGTGACTGGATCCGTGGCTTTGCTCATCGTTGCGTGAAGCTGGATGTCAAAGGATTCAGCCGGGCTGAAAACAAATTCACGGACATCGGCGATGGAGATCTCCCATGGGCAGAAGTCCGGAAGGGGCTCTCTGACATCAACTTCACAGGCTGGGCCACTGCCGAGGTCAAGGGCGGCGATGTAGCCCGTCTCACCACCGTTCGGAAGCAGATGGAAAAAGCGTTTGGGCTTTAATCAGCCCCTTCAGGGCAGTTTCTTCAGAGCAAACGAATCAAAACCCCATTTGACCCTTCAGTGAATGTCTGCAAGCTTTGCGGCTTCACATGAACGAAAGCTTCGAAGACTTCTTCAACAGGAGATCCAATGCGCCGCCTTTCTCCCCGTCCCTCTTTTTGTGGGGCATCGGAGGCATACTGCTGGTCATTGGGTTATTCAGTTCCTTTTACAAAGTGCCTGCCGAATCCAACGGCGTGGTTCTCCGCTTTGGTAAATTCATCAAGACCGAGAAATCAGGTCTCCACTTCAAGATTCCATTCGGTGTGGAAAAGGTGGATATCATCCCTGTCACCCGAATGCTGAAACAGGAATTCGGCTTTGGAACACCGGGAGCCACCAACCCTAACCAGTATTCAAAGAGCTCCACTGAACAACTTCAGGAGCGCAACATGGTCACGGGCGATCTCAACGCCGCCACCGTCGAGTGGGTCATCCAGTTCCGCATCGAAGACCCAAAACGCTATCTCTTCAGCGTAAGAGAGCCAGCCGACACGCTGCGCGACGTCTCGGAATCAGTCATGAGGACCGTGGTAGGCGACCGCACAGTAGACGAGGTCATCACCATCGGACGTCAAGGCATCGAGACCGAAGCCAAGATCTTACTCACCGAGGCCGTTGCAAAATACGAACTCGGACTGGTCATCGATCAGGTGCAGTTGAAAAACGTGAATCCTCCAAAGCCTGTGCAACCATCGTTCAACGAGGTCAATCAGGCTCAGCAACAACGCGAGCAGCTGATCAACGAAGCCAACGGTGAATACAACAAGGCTGTTCCCCGCGCACGAGGTGAAGCGGATCAGAAGATTCAGGCAGCAGAGGGTTATGCGCTCAAGAGGATCAACGAAGCACAGGGTGATGTAGCCCGCTTCGTGGCCATGCTTGATCAATACGTGAAAGCGCCCGAGGTCACTCGCCAACGTATCTATTTGGAAACGATGAAGGACACCATTCCTAAACTTGGTAAGAAGATCATCATCGATGATGATGCAAAGCAGATTCTCCCACTGCTCAATCTCGACGGAGGTAAACGATGAAGGAAGCTAAACAAGGACTCTTCGGGTTCATCGCATTGGCCGTGGTCTTCATTATTTGGAGCTCTGCATACACTGTTCATGAAACAGAACAGATCATCATCACCCAGTTCGGCAAACCGGTTGGCGAACCGATCAAGGATGCAGGACTGCATTTCAAGACACCTTTCGTTCAGGAGGTCAACCGCATCGAGAAACGAATCGTAGGATGGGACGGTGATTCAGCCGAGATGCCTACCAAGGACAAGACCTACATCGAGGCCGATACCTTCGCCCGCTGGAGGATCAGTGACCCGACACAATACTTCCTGAGACTCCGCGACGAGCGCTCAGCCAAGTCTCGCTTGGATGACATTCTTGGAAGTGAAACCCGCAATGCGATTGCCACACACGACCTGATCGAAGTCATCCGCACCACCAAGGACAGGATTCCGGAACAGGATGAAAGTCTGGCGGAAGGCTCCCCCAACCTCGGCAAGCTGAACCCGATTGACCATGGTCGCTCCATCATTGAAGCAAAGATCTATGAGAATGCTGTAGGCAAACTGCAGGACTTCGGGATTGAGCTTCTGGACGTCCGATTCAAGCGAATCAATTACACCGAAAGCGTTCGTGAGCGGATCTACGGTCGTATGATTTCCGAACGTCAACAGATTGCAGCACGCTTTCTTTCCGAAGGTGAAGGAGAAGCAGCCAAGATCATTGGTAAGAAAGAAAAGGATCTGCAGGAGATCGAGTCAGAGGCCTACAAAACAACCCTGACCGTTCGTGGTGAAGCAGATGCCGAAGCCATCGAAATCTACGCTGAGGCTTACAATCAAGGGAAAGAAGCTGAGGAATTTTATCAGTTCCTCAAGACAATGGAGACTTATCAGGAAGTCATGGGCAGCGACACCACTCTGATCCTCTCCACGGATAGCGACCTCTTCAAATTCATGAAGCGGATTTCACCCGACGCGGCCAAGTAGACCCGAGAGCCGCTCAATACATTTCCACCGGAAGGCCTGTCCTGTCATTCATGACGCGACAGGCCTTTGACAGTTCTTGGACTGACAATGCCTTCACTCGCGGCGGTCCTCCCCAGACAGTCCCAAGCTGCACACGCTCCAATCTCACACCATTGGCGATCAGCTCCTTCAAGCAATCCGCAACAGGAACGCACTGATGCCCAGCCTCTGCATCGAGATGAAACAACACCGTCTGGATCGTGATTGGAAATCGTTTTCCAACATCACCAAGATTGGCCAGAATATCATCCAGTGACACATCTCCACGTGTCACCTTTTCAAACGCCTCCGGCTCTCCTGCGTCCAGTTTCACCCAGAGCTCATCCACACCACAAAACATCTCCAGAGCAGACATGACCCCTGCTCGATTCAAAAGCGAGCCATTGGTAAGGAGGATCATCTTGAAGAAGGTTCTGTCGCCTCTGGCCCGTTGATGCACCACTGCCCTCACAGCACTTGGAAGAAAGGGGCAAAGCGTCGGTTCGCCACTTCCGCTGAAAGCAACCTGACCAAAGCGCATATCGAGCGCATCCAATCCAGGAAAGGCAACCTCTCTCAACCACCCTGATGCCAGAACCGCATCCAAGGCTTCATTCAGTTCATTTTCAAATATATCCAACTGGAACAGAGCAGTCGGATCAGCCTGCCCTCGTGTCGAACAATACACACAGTCAAATTTGCAGGCGCTATCAGGGGTCAGGTCGACATCAATCGTCACGCCCGGATTACGAGGGCAAAGGCAGAGCGTCACATAACGATGGCCAGGCAGACGAACCCTGGGCACAGGACCATCAAGCGCCTCTACTCCAACAGGCGGCAGCGTTTTCAGGCGGGAGTCATTCTCGTCCGATTCAGATGACAAATTCACGCTCATGTTCACGCACGACCAACACCGGACAAGTGGCATGTCTCACAACTCCTTCGGAGACACTACCCAAGAGAAAATGTTTCAGATTGGAGTAGCCATGAGTGGAAATGATCAAGAGATCCGCAGATTGATTGTCAGCCAGGTCACAGATTGCCTGAGCTGCACGACCATCTGCCAGCACACCACGCACCGTGACGCCCTTTTCCCGGACGGCTTTCACCAACTTCTTCAACTGACCATCCGCTTCACGGCGAAGGTCCAGTTCCAAAGAACCGAAATCCACACCACCAAATCCATCAATGGCCGGATAATCGAACTGCACCACATGGCCAAGGATCAGCGTCGCATTAAACTGTTTCGCAAACGCGACCGCATAGTCCAATGACTTCATCGAACACGAAGAGAAATCAATGGGAACAAGAACCTTCTTCAGCTTGATGGAGGATGCCTTTGTCTTGCTCGTGGTTGCTGGGGCCTTCTTCTTTGCTTTGGTTGCCATGGTTGTTCCTTTCGCTCAGATAAAATCCTTTTCGTCTTCTCTGACAATCAACACCGGACAATGTGCATGCCTCATGATCTGCTCAGCCTTGCTACCACAGATGACGTGTCGGATCCGGTGCTCAGGATGCACGGCAAGAACGATCATATTTACTCCGAGATCCTCTGCTTGAGAGACCACGGTATCTACCGTCTTGCCTACCTCACAGGCAACCGTCCAACCGGGAGTCACCCCCAATGTCCGCTTGCCCAAATTTTCCAGCTTGTTGATCGAATCTTCCACTGCCATGCCATAGAGACTGGATGCATCCAAGGGCCCGCGGAGAAGCGCCGTCCGATTCAAATCACCGAAATCAAGCACATGAAGCAGGATCACTTCAGCGTCAAACTGCTTGCGCAGAGATTGGGCGTAAGCAGCTGATTTTTCAGACGCCGGAGTAAAATCCACCGGCACAAGAATGCGCTGGAGCGCGATGCCATCGCCTTTGCGTTTAGATGTGCGACCTGACTGGGCGCTCTTGCGCGCAGGCCTTTTGGCTTTTTTGGGATTAGGGCCGGTGGATTTCATGGTTACTTCAGCGGTTATGCTTAACTGACCACAACCAACCTGCCCTGCAACCCATTTTCGGACCAACCACCTCTTGCAGTAAGTTGAACAAGTTTTGGTTATCCTCGTCACAACCGATACTTCTCAGCCGATCAATTTCATCCGCGACCTACCGCTGCACAGTGCCCCCCCTTCCCAACCTCTTCGTCAGCACGGGCACCATGCTCGGACTCGAAATGGCTTAGACGTGGCAGGGGCTGCAATTTAAAGAATTCCAGAAAAGCTCCGCACCTCTTCAATAATCATAAATCAACAACCAACAATCCTTCCCCCCTCTCCACCAACCTATTCTTGCACCAGCTATGACAAGATTGGTTGAAAGCTGACCAAAAGCGGTCAAGCGCTCTGGATTCGGATCGCCGAAGATGTTTCCCGTCAGGAACAACTGAATCGGAAATGTTGAAACGAATCCTACTCCTCATGTCGGCTGTGGCCTTCTCTTGGAGCACATGTGCGGAAGACCGCGTGCTGCCCAACGAGAAGTTGCTCAATGCCGAGCTTCTCGCCCGCGGTAAGAAGGTCTATGCCAACCAATGTGCTGGTTGCCATGGCCCTCAAGGCGACGGCAAAGGCCCTGCAGCCTACGGTCTCAACCCCAAGCCACGCGACCTCACCTCTGGTATCTTCAAGTTTGGCAGCACGCCACATGGCTTCCTGCCTACAGACGAAGATTTGTTGCGTATCATCAGGCAGGGTGTCCTCGGCACGTCCATGCCTCCATTCCCATTGATGTCTGAGCGCGATGGCTTGGCTGTGATCCAATACATGAAAACATTCTCCCCTGAATGGCAGGATCCCACGAAGCATGCCTCCCCCGTGTCTGTGCCGCCTCTTCCTGAATGGTACAACAATCCAAAATCGCGTGAACCATTCGTCAAAGAGGGACTGACATTGTTTCAAGCCACCTGCGCTCCGTGTCACGGCGCAACTGGTGACGGCAATGGAACAGCGGCGGCAACACTCGTCGATGTATGGCAACAACCGATCAAGCCTATCGATCTACGTCAGCCATATATCCGCCGCGGCAAGAACGTCTCTGATCTCTACAAAGTCCTCGTTACCGGCGTCAACGGCACTCCGATGCCTAATTTTGGCCCGGCCATGAATGACGATCAGCGCTGGAAGATCGTGGCCTACATCGATCACCTCCGCCGCGTAAAACAAGGCAAGGAGGAACCACTCCCAGTCGCCACTCCCAGTCGCCACTCCTGAACCCGTAACTTCTGCTCCCGCTTCAAATGACAGCTTCGAATAAGACATCCAGCGAAGACCTCGTATGCCTGGCTCTGGTCAGGGTTCACATCAGTATCGCCGTATTCTATTCATTGGTGGTGGTGCTGGCCGGCATGTCGTATGCCATGCAGTTCGTAAACCTTTATCCATTCCCCGGAGTGGAACTGCTTTCACCCGGACGAATCCGCATGGCTCATACCATGGCCGTTGCCTACGGCTGGTTGGCCAATGGCTTCTTTGCACTGTGTTACTACGTGCTGCCCAAGTTGACTGGATTCAGGGTGTTCTCCAAGAAACTGGGGTTTGCCCTGTTCGGCACCTACAACGTGCTGGTTCTTGGTTCGGTCCTCTTGATTCTGGCCGGGTATGGACAAGGCATCGAGTGGGCTGAAACACCCAAAGTGCTCGATCCGCTCATCGCTGTAGGCGTGGTCGGATTGGTGTTCAACTTCCTCTATCCCGTCTGGCAGGCACGCTCCAAGCCCTACTACGTCACCGTTTGGTATGTCACGGCCGCCTTGGTCTGGACACCGTTGGTTTACGTGATGGGTAATTTCCTGCCCGAGTATTGGCTCTCTGGATCAGGCGGTGCCGCGCTGACCTCCATGTATATTCATGATCTGGTCGGACTCTTTGTCACACCGATGGGTGTCGGCATGATCTACTACCTACTACCGGTTCTCCTGAAGAAACCGATCTACAGTCACGCCCTGTCTCTGACGGGCTTCTGGGGATTGGCATTCTTCTACCCGTTGAATGGTGCTCATCACTATCTACTGAGTCCCATCCCCATGTGGTCACAGTACGCAGCAATCGTGGCCAGTGTGGGTATCCACGTGGTGGTTTACACCGTGATCTTCAACTACTTCGCCACCATGAAAGGCGACTACAAACGGTTGATTGATTGCATCCCTCTGCGCTTCATCGCAGTCGGTGCCATCTGTTACCTGCTCACCTGTATCCAGTGTGCAATTCAGGTCACCATGAGTGCTCAGGAGATCATTCACTTCACAGATTGGGTCCCAGGGCACGCCCATCTGGTGCTCTTCGGCACCTTCTCATTCTGGCTCTTTGCATGGATCTACTATCTGTGGCCACGACTGTTCAAAACGCGCCTCTACTCCCAGACACTTGCCGAATGGCATTTCTGGTTGGCCACCATCGGCGTGATCGTCATGTGGCTCGACCTCCTGGCAGCCGGTGTCATGCAGGGCTACATGTGGAAACAGCTGGTCCCATTCAACGATGTGGTGGAAGCCACCAAACCATTCTGGTGGACGCGCATCTTCTCCGGTGTGCCGATCCTCATCAGTGAATTCCTCTTTGCGCTGAATCTCTACATGACATGGAAGAATCGTCATCAAGCCAGCGATGAGGAAACCCTCAACGCACCACTCGCACCTGAACCCACCGGCAGCAACGCCTGAAAAGACACACCATGAAAAGCCTGGAAAAATTCAACGTCATCTTCCTTGGAGCCGGAGTCGGCCTCCTGTTCATGGCCTTCCTCACACTGGGTATCGTGCCATCCATGATGACCAACTCTGTGAAGCCGGCAGAAGTGTTCCCCGCTGAAGTTCCCGACAACTTCAAGGAATACTACGCCTCCACAGATGAATATCGTGATGCCCTCTATCAGGGGCGCGACATCTACGTGAAGGAAGCCTGCTGGCACTGCCACAGTCAGTACGTCCGCCCGGTAGGCAACGAAGCCCTACGCTACGGGCCCGTCTCGACAGTGGATGAGTATCAGAACGACCTGAACATGCCTCAGCTTTTTGGCACACGCCGCGTTGGCCCGGATCTCATCCGACTGGCAGGCAAGCACGAGAACGACTGGCACTTTGTTCATCTCTACAACCCACGCGACGTCGCACCTCAGTCCATGATGCCGAGCTACCCTTGGTATTTCAACGAGGACAAATCCCCCAAGCCTGAAGCCGTGGCACTGGTCGCCTACCTTCAGTGGCTGGGAAGCTGGTTGAAGGAAGACGCCGACGCCAACATCTACGACACCCGCCAATGAGCACAGCAGACTCAACATCCAACAAGGAAGGTACTGAGCACAAGGCCTCCATGGACAAGCTCATCCGCACACTTGCGATCGTTTTCGTAGGATCGATCATCGTGCTTGGCGGGATTGCCGCCTTTGCGGTCAAGGCAGACAAGCTACACATCTATATGCACTTCACCGGAGTCATCTATCTAGTGTTGTGCACCCTGTTCCTCTGGATCATCGGCAAGGTATTCATCCAGGGACACATGGGCAGCTCACGCGAAATTGAAGCCCCCAAGATGGAGGTCTTTGATCTGGAGAAAGACTCATGAACACGGCCGCATCAACCATACTCGCATGCTTCTTTTGCGGAGTGGACTCCAAGGCCCTCTTGGTGTTCTTCATCCTTTTTGTCGCCTGCGCTGCACTCGGCACCATCAGCCTCCTCTTCTACACCATCACCAAAGGTGATTTCACCAATGTCGAAGCCACGAAATACGATGTCTTTGACGATCTACCTGAATCCGAAAAACCAGAACGTCCTCCCCAAAACTAATCATGTCGGACGCACCTAAATCCAATCCCAACGAAGTCGAACACGAAGCCGAGATCATCCCGGAATCAGGCCACGGAAAAATGCCATTGGTCCTGCTTGGGTTCTGGGTCTTCAATATCTCATTTTTCTTTTACTACTTTTTCCGTTTTGGACTCGAAGATCTCCAGCAATGGCTGGCCAGATAAGACGTAAGCTTCAATGAATCCGGGACTGACAAGCCAGCTCCTTCACATGCACGAGGACCTTCCATCAGGCATCCACACCTTCCCCACATTGAAAGGGAAACGACGTTTCGAAATCCTGCAGACAGGAAACGCGGCGCTCGCCCTCTATGTCACGATTCACAAGCTGCTCATGCCCGCCTTTGTCTTCTTCGCAGGCAAAGGCACCGCATTCTCCGAGGCAGGTTTCGGCATCTGGTATCTCTACCACGCACTGATCTGGTTTCTGATGCTGGAGAAACAAAGAAATGCCTATAACGCCCACAGTCTCGTCTACATGGCATGGTTTGCGATTGGCTATCTCCCACTGACCACCTTTCTTTCCTTCTTCCACGACGGAGCATTCTCGGTGACATGGGGAACATTCAGCGCAGTCCTTTCCTATGGTAGCAGCCTCCTCTTCACCATGTTTCTCCTCTCCCGATTGAGAATGCCCACCACGGCCTACCTCTATCACCTTGAGGACCGGATCATTCCCCATTGGAAACTCGCCGTGCCTTGGTTCGTGGCCGGACTCGGAGCCAGCCTAATGGGACTCAACAGCCTTTGAATCATGTTTGATTTCTATCTCACCATCCTCCACGTGACACTTGTTTCAGGACTCATTCTGTTCTCCGTCATCGTGCTCAGGAATAGCAAACGCAATGAGTAGCCGCTGGGTCATTCTACTGCTTCTGATTCCGTTCATGTCACAGGCCCAGATGCCGGACCTGAACGAGGGTGAGATTGTATTTCAGAAGAGTTTCGGTGAACGCACCATCCGCCTCTGGCAGATCCCTCCCACGGCACGCGAGCACATCCCTATTAGATTTCTTTTCGAAGAAACCATCGATGGACAAGGAACCTCGACAACTGATTCCCAACACAGCGAAGACCCAGACACCTGCGTCCTCTGTGCACAAGGCGGCGCTCCCATACCAGATGAACTGACTCAGGCACTCACTGCCTACGATTCAGCCATGGTAGAACCTGAAGCAGGATCCGAAGCCGCCTACAGCTTTGCACCAAAGACCCATCCACTTCACTTCTGGAACACCAACCTTCTGGAAATCAGAGAAACCTTCCGCACTGCAGGAAACTATCAACTGAATCTCAATTCCCCAGACTACCCCGCCCTCGATCTCAAGATAGACGTAAAGGTAGAACCCGCTCGATACATCAGCTTTGCCCCCGAGTTTGGCACCTTTGTTCTAGGCTGCGGTATCATTGGGATCGGGATGATATTCACCGTCAAACACCTTCACAACCGCTCGCGCGAAAACGCACCACAACCCGTCACACAATCATGAGCCCAGAAGCACGCAAATCAAAGAACCTCGCCCGACTCTACTTCACACTCTTCGTCGCGCTCATCCTCCTCGGTATCGCCCTCAAACGCATCTGGGGACATCCTGAATTTGTGATCTTCTGTCACCTTCCCGGCGCCTTCTTCCTCGTCCTCGGAGGCATGACTGTCCGCAGCGGCCGCGAAGCCGAATACCAACGCGAAATCGCCCAATGGCGCCAACGCGCTGAGGGATAAGCTAGAGCCATCGCCCTTCAGTCCGCCCAAGAAGAGTCCACATCTTCTTTGTGCCTCCAAATCTCTGAAACGGTGTGGCAAGCAAGCGTGAGGGAGGAGAGAATCGGCTGAATCTCCACCCGCTATTTCTCTTAGGCAACACAGCGTTTGTCCCTGACTGCTAGAATTGGCTCACACATACAGGTCTGGCCGATCAACGATACACGTGTCATCATCGCCGTATCACTCATCAACCAGCATCATGACCACCGAGCTAAAACACCTTCTCAAATGCTACAGCGACACCTTGATCGACGGGCGATTCAGTAGATCTGAAAAAGGTGCTTTAAAGAAGGCGGTCAAAGAAACAGTCTGGAACACCTCATTGATCCAGCAGGTTAGAGCAGCTCTCTTCGATATGGCACGGGATTCCCCCCGCGACTTCCCCGACCACTGGCTGGAAGATGCGCTCAAAACGCTACCCGAAGGATTTGCTGACGTTCCCATTGCAAAGACCTACTTCAGCCCGGGAGACGGTCCCTTGAACGCCATTTCTCACCTGATTCGCAACGCCCATCGCAGCATTGATATCTGTGTTTTCACCATCACAGACGATCGCATCACCAGCGTCATACTCGATGCATACAAACGAGGCATCCCCATCCGTGTCATTTCCGACAATCACAAGGCCGAAGATGCTGGTTCAGATATCTACCGACTCAAACGTTCAGGAGTCCCCCTCCGCCACGACTGCACTTCCAATCACATGCATCACAAGTTCGCCCTCATCGACGGCAACACGCTTATCACGGGAAGCTACAACTGGACACGCAGCGCTGAAGCCAAGAATCACGAAAACATCTTGGTAACAGACCACCCTAAGCCAGTGGCCGATTTCACCAAGGAATTCGATCGTATCTGGAACGAATTCTCATCCTGCAATGTGTGAAGCCTGAACGGGGCCTTACAAACCCCGCAGCGTTTAGTAACCCACTCAACCTTGCCCCGGACAGGTGAGGTGTGTACAAACTCAACCGTCGTAAGAAGCAACACCCAACCAATCAACTAACATGCCATTCATCACATTCCTTGTCGGACTCGGACTCTATTGCATCGTCCGGGTACTCATCACTGGCTTCTACACTGTTCGACCGGACGAACGCGCTGTCATCACATCCTTCGGCCGCGCTCAACGCATGCCGGGCGATCCTCTCGTTGAAGACCCTGATCTCTCTGAAGACGAACGCGAACGCTATAAATTCCCCGCGCTCAACGTCATCCCTCCCGGAGGCCCCTACTTCAAATGGCCATGGCAAAGACTCTACAAAGTCAGCATCGCCACCGAGGCAGTCAGCATTGTTTGGGATCCATCCAAGACTCAAAGCACCATCGAAGCCGTTACCAAGGACAACCTCACCACCGGCGTCAATGGACAGCTCCGCTACAAGGTGAGCGAGAACAATCTCTATGCCTACCTCTTCGGCGTCATCAGTCCGCTCGAACACGTCATGGGTTACTTCATCTCCGTGCTTCGCGAACGCATCGCCACCTTCACTGATCCCAAAGGCCATAGCCTCGTAACCACAGAGGAAATGGAAGGCGAGGAATCCAGCGCTGCTGTGGAACTCTCAGAAGGCGTTTCCATCAATGACCTCCGTAAGAACCTTCCCCTCCTGAACGAGTATATGGAGCAACAATGCAAATCCACAGCAGGCCGCTATGGCATTGAGTTGGATGCAGCACTGATCACCGAGATCGATCCCCCACCTGAGGTCGATCGCGCCCTCTCAGCAATCAACAGCACACGCAACCAGGTGGCTGCCGACATCAGCACAGCAAAAGCAGATGCCGAACAACAGATCACAATGAGCAACAGAGCCGTCGAGATCGCCTCCAACAATGCTCAGGCCGAGGTGGCACCGCTCAATGTTCTCGCCGGCACATTGAAGAAGATCAAAGACGAAGGCGGCTCCGAAGCGCTCGAAGCCTACTTGAGAAACATGCGCGTCCCACTGCTCGAACGAGCAAGCCGCATCGTCCACACCAACCAAAACTAATCACCCAAAGAGCACTATCATGGACCCACTTACCATCGTTCTTTCCATCTTCGCCTTCTTCGGCGGACTCATCATCATCCCGATCGGACTCGGCATGGCAAAAGGCTTTGGCCTCTACGCCGTTGTCAACGAACGTGAGGCACTCGTCTTCACACTCTTCGGGAAAGTCATCGGCACCATGGCAGAAGCCGGACTCCATTTTCCAATCAAGGCATTTGGACCTCGCGCCCTGCTCGTCCCCTTCTTTGGTAAACGCCAACGGGTAAGCACAGCCATGCGCCAGCACTACCTTCGCAATCAAATGGTAAATTCTGAGGAAGGCACACCAATGGGTGTTGGTATCTGGTATGAGATGCAGGTCATCGATCCCATTTCTTACCTCTACGTAAACGCAAATCCAGAGGGATCACTCCAGGCCAACGTCGCCAGCTCCACCATTTCCACACTCAGTAATCTGGAAATGGAAATGATGCTTGAAGACCGACACAAGCTCAGTCGCACTGTTCGCAAAACAGTAACACCTCTCTCTGAAAAATGGGGCTACCGACTTGGCTCAGTCTACATTCGTAAGGTCGCCTTCACCGACAGACAGATGGTCGACAACATCACCGAGAAGGTTGTCAAACGTCTCGTCCAGGTCACCAGCGCGATGAAGCAGGATGGAGAAAACCGAGTCGGCCTCATCAAGAGTGAAACCGCCTACAAGGTTTCTCAAAAAATGGCTGAAGCCGGAGCCAAGCGCCCTGAGGTCGTTGGCGACACACTCAACGCCATTGCCAAGGACGACACCGAAATCATGAAAGCCGTCATCGACGTCATGGAGACAGAGAAACTCCTCAACTCAGGAGCCAAAGTCGACGTCATGCCAGCCAACGCATCCTTCATCGTCCAATTAGGCAACGACTCCGGAAAAGCAACAAGTTCACCGCCCGCACTCGGAAGATAGATTCACAGGACAGCAGGAACCAAATCCGAAACTTCGAGCCGCGTAGCAGTAACACCGCTACGCGGCCATTTTATCTAAACTCGACTAACCATGGCTTGGCGTAAACGCCTACACCATGGCCTATTTGAACTTTCGGTCCTACAGACCTCCGATAGGACTATCCTGCCCTCCTTTTAATCACGATTCAGAAACTCTTGGATCGGACGGCCAGATTCTGGATGATGCGGCCGATGCGCATCCCCTCCGTTTGCTTGCGATCATGCATGCTCTTCCTACTGAGCGGCATCACTGCAGTCGCCCACGATGGCTCCCACAAAGGAGCCAACGCCTATGTACCTGCTGACTCTCCCGTAGTCGTGGGCGAAGGCAAGTTCCGCTATGAGATCGTGTCTGGTTGGGGAAAGTCCAACGAACCGGAATACAAGGTCCGCAACGGAAAAGGCCTCGTCATCGACAAGGCCGGGCACATCTATCTGCTTCACGGAGATGCAAAACAGTCCATCTTTCTTCTGAATAGCGAGGGCAAGGTTCTTTCTGCTGGGTGTGATTTTTTATCGAGCCCCCATGGCATCAACATCGCCACCGAGGGAGATAGGGAGGTCCTGTATCTATGCGACAACAGCCCGAACGGAAAGGTCGTCAAAACCACTCTGAACGGAACGATTCTCAACACCATCCGCTGCCCTGAAGAATCAGGCCTGTATCCTGATCCAAAACGATTCAAGCCCGCCGAAGTAATTCCATTGGAAGACGGTGGCATTCTGGTTCTCGACGGCTATGGAAGCGATTTCATCCTGAGGTTTGATAAGCACGGGAAATACGTCACCGCGTTCGGCGGAACGATTGGCAAAGGCGAAGCCCAGCTCAAACGCTGGGGACCTCATGGCGGACACCTCAGCCCCAGTAAATCGAATGAAGTTCACCTCGCGTTGAGTGATCAACAGAAGATCAAGCGATTCACCCTCGGTGGAAAACATCTGGAAACGATTATGATTCCAGGCGGCAATCCCAGAGATCTGCTCTATCACCGTGGCCACTATTTCGTCCCTCACTTCGGGGACAAATGGCCGGCAGATAGAAACTCCCCCGGGTTCATCTCCGTGCTGAACAAGAATTTCAAAGTCATCGCAAACATTGGAGGCGCGCCAGCAGTTTACAAAGAGGGAGCACTTCAGCAGATGCATCACAACAGCCATCATTTCTGCCATCCACACACCATCATCGCAGATCAACAGGGGAGTCTCTATCTGACTCAGGACAGTTCGAACGACACGTGGCCCATCAAGCTGCGTCCTATTGAATGACACACTTCAGGGAATCATTTTTCAAGCGACTGGCCGGGCTGATACTGGTCGCACTACATAGCACATTGTGGAGCCATCCGATCTCAATGAGTTCGGTGGTTGTCGATGTGGCTCCAGACAAGATCCTGGTCGAAATGAACATCATGACCGAGGACCTGGCCCTCTATCATGACCTAGAACCAGGCACGAACAACAAGCTGTCAGCAAAGGATTTATTGGCAGCGGCGGAGAAGCATCAGCAATTCCTCACCAACTACTTCAAAGTCATCTCAACCAAAGGCGAACGGCTTTCACTAAAGCCGACTCAAAGGGACACGACACAGATTGACGAAGAAGGGCTCTACCCTGCTGATCTGATGCAGTTCTCGGTCCTCTATCAGTTTGAAGCTACTTTTGCGGAAACTCAGCCATTTCTCACCTTTTCACAGAACTTCGGAGGCGATGACAGTTCCCTGCCCACACGGATGGATCTCACCGTTCTCCAAACCGGGCTTTGGGTCGAAAATCCACTTCAGCTCAGTCACGGCAGCAGTCACACAACCGCCTTTGATTGGGAGAACGGACCGCCGGATGCGCCAAAGAATTTCGAACAAATCCTTAGACACAACGAGATCTTGAGAAAGAAGCGATTGGGACTGACCAGCTTCAGCAGTGTCTACAGCTTCCTACACGTGGATCCCTTCGAAGCGCGCTTGGAATTACTGCTACCACTCACAAGCTTTGAAAGCTGGATCCAACTTACCAGAGAAACACCTGACCTCATAACCATCGCAGAGCAACAGTCAGCCGAGTCGCACATAAAATCATTCTTTGCCACGAACACCATCAGCTCCATCAATGGATCAGAAGTCCCCATGGAGCTACGACGACTCGAGTTCTACGGACCGGAAACCAAAGACCTGGCCCAGCGCCCAGTACCCAAGGATCACAATGTCTATCAAGCCCGCATGGGAATCATCATCGCATTCCCGTCCAGTGACCTCATTCAATCCCTCTCGCTCGATTGGAAGACCTACAACAGGCAGGTCCAGTTCATCAAGAGCGATGTCTATATCGCCGGAGAGCCAGATGAGAAGTTCTACTTCGAGCCCGGAATGGATGGATTCAAATGGGAAAACACAGGCCAGCTCACACCGCCATCATTTCTCGATGTCCCAGTCCCTCCCGAACCAGCACTACTGCAGATCCCTCTACTTGGTTTATTCTTTCTGACAGCTGCCTGTCTGACATTTGCCAGAGCAGCTACCGCAGACAAAGGACCTACATCGCGTAAACCACGCATCGCCATTGCCATCACCTTCGGGCTCATTTCACTCTTCGCATGGCCACACGGCCAGAAGTTCATTCGTCATCCCTTTCTCCTCCCGAAGATGCCGGATGAATCCCAACAAAAGGATATTGCCCGCTCTCTGATGGCCAACCTCTATTCAGCATTCGACTATCGGGATGAGAGCACCATCTACGATGCCTTGGACCGCAGCCTTTCCCCATCCATTCTTCGGGATCTCTACCTCCGGTTGAACAACAGTCTCAGTGTTGAAGAACAAGGAGGAGCCCGTTCCCAGATCAGTGATATCGACTGGGAAACAATTCAACCCGCACGCAGCTCAGCAAAGCAAATCGCGTTCAGTGTCGACACCACCTGGAGCGTACAAGGAAGCGTTGAACACTGGGGGCACCGCCACGAACGTAGAAATCAATACCAAGCGACCGTGCGCATCGGCAAAGAAGCCGACCAATGGAAGATCCAATCCCTCAAGGTGAAGAAACACGAACGCACCCCAATCAAGACCGACCTGGCTGATTGAAGCGCGAAATAGTTTTGTCTTCTAATTCTTTTTAAAGAGCCTCGGCCCACAGATTCCCTCGGTCCGCGTTCCCCTACCTCTTTTCTCCCTGTCCATATCAAAAAGGCCTTGTGTGTGAATCCCCTGCTCGCCTAAATCAAAGGAAGTTCGATCAAGGATAAGAAATGAAGAGGGAAGAATTTGAAGCATACGTCGGCAAGCTGAAGGAAAAGGCGGATCAAAATCCAAAGGCCTACCTGAGAAGGGTCGCCATGCTGGTTGGTCTTGGATACGGCTATCTTTTTCTCGTCTTCACTCTATCTCTTGCGACTGTTCTTGGTCTTCTGGCTCTCGTCATCGCTGCCCCAAATGCGGCCACAATCAAGCTGGGGCTCGTTGTCGGTATTCTAGCAGGCGGGATCTGCTTCGGTATCCTCAAGGGGGTCTGGGTCAGGCTTCCTCCCCCGGAGGGAGTTGAAATCAACGAGAGCGATGCGCCTGAACTTTTTGCCCTGATCCAAGAGATTCAGACGCGCCTCAATGTCGATCTACACGGCATCGATCATGTGCAACCTGAATTGAATCGCATTCTGGAGCTGGATCCCAAGCACGCATCGGCACCTTTGATGAAGGCGCAATATCAACTGAAGGAGGGAAATGCAGAGGGCATCAAGCTTGCCGAGAAAGCCATTGAAAACGACAGCGCACTAACCATGCCGGGGCTCGATCTCATGCATGGCTTTTACGCACGCGAGGGACGAAAACCAGAAATGAATTCGATCGAGGACAAGATGGAAAAATTCTCGATCACGCAACAGATGGCCGAGGACGAACGCAACTATGTCTCCGCCAAGGACACCTTTCTTCCCCATGGGCTAGACGAAACAACGATTCAAAATCTGATAGACAAGGCGTCCAAGCACGACCCGGTCACTCAAATCATAGTCGTTCAAAAAGAGGTCAAGCACTTCACCCAACACCCACTCTCCATTCTGGCTCTAACAATCAAGGTGCCCTTCCTCTCCAGCAAACCACAGACACATCAAAAGATTTTTGATCAATTCCTGGAAGAAGTGGAACTCAAAGGAAACTATCTGGCGCTCGTCAACGAAGAGGATAATCGACCAATCTGCAAAGCGATGCAGAAGGCAGTGACAGGTGCTGTGATTTGGAAACGCCCCAAGAAGTAATCCACCGTTAATCCGCCACCACGGCGGACTCTCGGGCACTATCTTCAATGATCTCTCCGCCCTTCATGTGAATGACACGGCCGACCTTGCGGGCCAGGTCCATATCGTGAGTCACCATCACCAGCGTGGTTCCCCGGCGCTGATTGAGATCGAAAAACAGTTCCTCCACCTTGGTGCTGGTTTCTGAATCGAGGTTCCCTGTGGGTTCATCAGCAAAGAGGATTCGTGGCTCATTGACGAATGCACGTGCCAATGCCACACGTTGCTGCTCGCCGCCTGACAATTGTGTCGGGTAATGCGTCATGCGATCCTTGAGCCCCACTTCTTCCAAAAGTTCTTTGGCCCTCGCCTCCGCCCCGCTTCTTCCAATGAGTTCAGCAGGTGCAGTGACGTTTTCAATGGCGGTCAAAGACGGAAGCAACTGAAAGCTCTGAAAGACAAATCCAGCAACCTCGTTCCGTAGCCGTGCACGGGCGTCTTCATCCAATTCGTGAAGCAGAGCACCTCCAAGCTGAACAGTTCCTGCGGTGGAGGTATCCAGTCCGGCGCAGAGCCCAAGCAGTGTCGTCTTACCGCTTCCTGAGGGACCGACCAAGGCACAGCGCTCGCCATCGGCCACGTCAAACGAAACAGATTTCAGCACCTCGAGCTGACGCCCTCCCTGTTCAAATACTTTGGATAGATCCCGAACTTTCAGCATGTCGCCCCCGTGATTCCCCAGAATCCCCTCCGGGTCAATGCCCGGAGCAAAGAAAAAGCCCTGCACATCCACGATGCGCAGGGCTCAAAAGGTTAGTTTACGTGACTATTTCTTTTCACGATGCACGTTGTGGCAGGCCTTACAGTTGGCTGCCTTCTTGAGGGCTTCGACTCCCTGAGACTTGCCATCAACCACCATCTTGGAGGTGCGAACCAGAGCTGCAGTCTTCTTTTTCCAGCTCTCAGCAGAGCCCTTCTTGACCGTGTCCTTGGACATGGCGACGTAGAAATCGTGAAGCTGCTTCTTCTCTGCATCTGAGGCAGATCCGCCGGTCACCTTCTTGTAGAGGGAGTTCTTGCCCTTGTGCCCATCTTCCATGGCATCATGAGTGGCTTTACCTGCGAATGCGCTGGTAGTGAATCCAGCAATGGAAACCATGGCTACGAGAGCCAAGGCACGACGAGTGAGTTTCTTGAATGCTTTCATTTGGTAGAGACTTAAGAGAACTAAACGTCTTCTAGGCCGTGAAAGTTACATGGTCAAGGAATTGCCAACACGAACTCATCGGCTTATACAGCCACATGCCCTCGAAACATCCCTTCAGCCTATTGATTGCCCTGGCTCTGGTCAGTGCCATACCGCCCAACGTTTCCGGAGCCACAACCCCTGACTCAGCCCGCAAAGCACTCCTAAAGGCAACAAGGTTCTTTGATCAAGAAGTCTCCTATCAAGGCGCCTATGTCTATCGCTACAGTGCAGATCTGAAACTTCAAGAAGGCGAACGTAGGACAGGCCGAACCTCTGGCTGGACCGAACCTCCTGGGTCCCCCTACGTCGGTGAAGCCCTGCTTGAAGCGCATCGATTGACCGGCGACCCGGAGCTCATGAAAGCAGCCACACGCACCGCCATGGCCCTGGTCCGCACTCAACTGAGATCAGGAGGATGGGACAGTCGCTTCGAGCTTGGTGAATCCGACCGCAAGCGACACGCCTATCGCACTGAGGAAGAACAACGCAAGCAGCTCAACGTCACCACACTCGATGACAACAAGACCCAGTCCTGCCTGCGCTTTCTGATGCACATGGACAAGGCACTCGGGTTCAAGAACAAGGAAATCCGCAACACACTCGATCACGCATGGAATAGCCTGTTCGGAGCGCAACATCCCAATGGCGCGTGGCCCCAGCGATTCAGCGAACCGCTCAAACCAACAAGTCAATTGGCACTCAAGGCACGCTTCCCTGAAACATGGTCACGCACCTACCCAAAGAAGAAATACGACGGTTACTACACCCTGAATGACAACACCATGACCGATATGGTGGAGCTACTTCTAGAAGCACATCAGATCTATGGCGAGGACCGCTTTCTCCTCTCAGCTTTTCGCACCGGAGAGTTCTTGATCCGGGCACAACTACCCATGCCTCAACCAGGTTGGGCACAGCAATACAATCACATGATGGAGCCGGCGTGGGCACGTAAATTCGAGCCACCGGCAGTAACGGGAGGCGAATCCCAAGGAGTCATGCGTTCGCTCATGCTGCTCTATCAACACACAGGAAACAAAAAATTCCTCGATCCCATCCCAAGTGCTCTCGCCTACTACAAGAGCAGCCTACGCTCCGATGGCAAACTGGCACGCTTCTACGAGCTCAGGACCAACAAGCCACTCTACTTCACCAAGGATTACAAGCTCACCTACAGCGATGCCGACATGCCCACACACTACGGATTCATTGTCGGGTCGAAATTGAAAGACATCGAGGCCCGCTACAACGATCTCCTTGAAACACCAAAGGCGTCATTGAAGCCCAGCTACAAACCAAAGACCTATCGCATGTCCTCCAGCCTTGAAAAACGCGCAGTCACCGCAATCAAGTCCATGGACAAGCGAGGTGCATGGATCGAGAAAGGAAGTCTCAAGAACTTCGGTTCAGAAGGAGAAAACATCCAAGTCATCGAAACCAAAACCTTCGCAAAAAATCTCCTGACACTGGCTCAATACATCTCGGCAGCCTCCAAAAAATAGTCACAGTCTCGCGGGATCTTTCATCCCAACCATCATTCTTTTTTCCTAATTCGAAAAACTGTGGCCGCTACCGTTTCAGATTCTGAATAGACTGCCTCTATCTTGTAGCTTCCCGCAGACAGAGAAATCTCTATCTTCGGCTGATCATCCCCCTCAAACCCACAAGAGTCCATAAGGACCAGATCTGACTCCTTCACTTCAAACTCTAGCTCCTCATCCCACTTCGCTTCATCAGCAATTTTCTCTCCATAGGCCAAGAGCTGTTCAGCTGAATCCGCCCCCATCCACTGAACTACGATCCCTCCCAATTCGGAAGGCAACCAGAAGAGATCTGAAGGTTCTTCGGCCAGTCGGACGATTTCAGCACCTTCAAATCGAATCACGTGCATTAACGATTGTTCGCTGCAGACTTCACCATAAAGCCCGATTTCAGGGTCCGGAACGCCTCCCATTGATTCCACCCATTTGTCCAAGAGCCTCTTGGGCATCAGAACAAATGGTCCTCCAAATGATGTTGCTTGATTCATAATGCTAAACTGATTCTCCACTCCAATTACAGGGTCATTGGTCTAATACCATCCAATCCGGTTTTTCCAGACGCTCCTTGTTTCCAATTTTCGCCCATCCCATGGATATTGAATCGAACGCAACCCACCATCTCTCTGTCTTTTCGTTTCCGGAACCATCTAGAAAGGTTGCCCTGCCAGTAATGTATCCTCGCCCCTCTCCCAAATCGAATACTTCGACGTGAGAGAATTCGGGGGTAGAAGCAGTCCCTAGTAGTCCAGAAACCATTCTTTTCGCTATAGCTATAATCGTTCGATCGACGGTTTTATGCGCCTGATGTTCGTCAACTTTCCTCGAGCCCTTTGAAAACGCTAAAAGCCCCACGACAAGCACGGCCAATGCAGCAAAACCAATTTCCACCTTACTGGCTCCAGGTGTGTTCTTCTTCATTCTGACTTCATTGGGTATTTGGATAACTGGGTCTTTCGTCATTCACTACACTCCCAGCTTCTCCTTGATGTAGTCACTGGTGAGGTGTTTGAGGACATCGATCGGTTCGCAAGCTGTGTCTCCTGCGTCGTAGTCGATGGGACCCAGTTTCTTTGCCAGTTTGACGGCGGCCTTGTTGAGGATCTTGTTGCGTTTTCCTATTCCTATCAAAGTCCCTCCCATTCCGGCACGGGTCCAGTTTTCCTCACCATCGATGGTGTCTTCGATTCGTTTGATAACACCCAGAAAGAAGTCATCAGTCAGTGCCTTGTTACGCTTGTTCTTGGAGAGCTCGTAGATAAGCCCGTAGGCGCATTGACGCCGTAGATGGTGATCACTGTCGAGCCACTCCCGGGCAACATCAAAGGCTATGGGAGATTTGGCAAGGGTGGCATCACATGAACTGAAGGTGTGTGCAAGCATCCCTGCTCCGACTTCCTCCACCTGTGCTTCCACCTGCTCCCGGGTCATGGCCTTGAGATCATCAATGAGGAGGGCAATCACTTTGGCTTCGTGATGCTTTGTCTTCCACAAAGCCTTGGCGAGTTTGGGATCGCGGCCGATCTGTTTGGCCAGTTTGCGAAGGTTAGTAAGACCGATACCGCAACTTTTCAGCCCACCACTATCGGAGCCCAGCTTGTTCCAGTGCATGATACCGCGCTCATTTGTATTGGCCTCGAGGAGGTCCATCACTTCTACCTTGGACATGCTCTGCAGAATGTCACCACGATCATCCCTGATCAATCGCTCTTTCGGGCAAATGATTGTTTCACGCAGCCTCGATGCGTGCTATCCCAACAACCATGTCCCGGTTACTGATTCTACTGGTCGCGCATCTTCTGGCCCTTTCCACGGCTCACTCTGCTCCAATGAGAATTGCCACCTTTGAAGTGGATGCCACACCACCTTTGGGAAGCCCACTCGCCTACGATCCCATGACCGGTCGCGATGTCCCTCTATCCTGCAAGGGAATCATCATCCAAGGAGACAGCAAACCCATCGTCCTTTGCGCCGTGGATTGGATCGGCATTGGAAGCACTGGACAGACGGAGTTCAAAGAGGCTCTGGCCAAGGCAGCTGGAACGATCCCTGAACGCGTTGCCGTTCACACTCTGCATCAACACGATGCACCAAGATGCAATTTCGCAGCAGACGCCCTCTTGAAGCCTCACGGATTGTCCGGATCAGCGTTCAATGTGGAACACGCGAGGAGAGTCATCAAGGATGCTGCAAGTGCGGTCACGAAAGCCGAGTTCAAGTCAGTGACTCATGTAGGCCATGGCGAGGCGGCCGTTCGTGAAGTCGCATCCAACCGCAGAATTCTTGGTGATGATGGCAAGGTGCGCACCATGAGATGGACGGCCTGCCGCGACCCCAAACTCCGCGCCCTGCCTGTGGGGACTATCGACCCTATGCTCAAGACCGTCAGCTTCTGGCTCAAGGACGAGTGCCTTGCAGTGCTCAGCTATTACGCCTGTCATCCACAGAGCTACTACCGCACGGGCGCGCCTTCGCCTGACTTCCCTGGACTGGCTCGCAATGCTCGACAGAAAGACAGCGGGATTCCGCACATTCATTTTACTGGTGCCGGGGGCAATGTAGGCGCCGGCAAGTACAACGATGGTTCCAAAGGCAATCGCCAGGTACTGGCCGACAAGATGTCGACCGCCATGAAAGAGGCTCTGGAAAGCACAACCAAGCTTGGAGTGAACAGCGGCTACGTGCACTGGAAGACATTGCCCGTGAACCTTCCTCCTTCAGAAGCGATTGATGAAGCCGCCCTTCGTAAGACCATCGCGGATATGAAATCACCAGCGGCGACTCGTTTTGCAGCGGCAAAGGAATTGGATTGGTATTTACGCTGTAAGGCAGGTGTTCCGGTCAATCTGTCCGCATTGAAAATCGGCAAGACACGAGTCCTACATATGCCCGGAGAGCTATTGGTGGAGTATCAACTTTGGGCACAGGAAATGAGACCAGAACTATTCACTGCCATGGCTGCCTACGGGGATTACAGCATGGGATATATTGCCACCAAGGAGGCATATAAGGAAGGTGGATACGAGGCCAGCGCCCGCGCTTCAAAAGTGGCTCCAGAAGTGGAAGATGTGTTGAGAAAGGCTTTAGAGGAGATGGTTTCCTGGAAGTAGCTGAGAGAATTCGCCCAGGACTCGTCGCCATTCGGATCTTCAAACTAGGCTTTTAAGACGTTTCCCTCACTGATCCAAGGGATCTACGAGTGGTCTTACCTTTTCAAAGATCGGGTCCATTTCCACTGGCGTGTAATTCGGGGACTTGGTGATGAAGAGGAAATCGGGTCGCTGTTTCAATTCGAAGGCATACCGCTCCTGCACAGCCAAAGGGATCTCTGGCTCAGCACGAAACGGTAATTTTTTCACTTCATTGAAATCTTCCAACCCTTCAGTAAATCCAGGATCAAACTGCTTGAGCTGAAGCGCTCCTGAATCATTGGAAAAGTCTTTCATGTGCATCCACTGCAGATCGTCCACACACTTTGGATGACGAACATAGGTCATTTTTCCCAACCACCGCATTGCAGCTGCGTAGATCATGAAGTTGCAGTTGTTCAATGACCAAGGATCCGTTCCGCCCGGGACATCTCTTTCCTCAACTGGTTGAGAAAGCATTTCCTCAGCAATGTAGAGACATGACAGATTTCCAAGTCCGAGATCAGCATGCGCATCTACATGAACCACCTCAAATGGAGGCTCCAGAATCCCCTCATCCACCATGGCCTCCCACCAGTCATAAACCTCTACATGGTGTTCGCACATCGCTCCCGGCACAGGAGAAGACTCACTCAGCCCACACTGTTTCTCCAGATATGAAACGACTTTCTGTTCATCATCGACTTGATACTCCTCTCCAGACAAACGCCCCTGAGGTTCGTCAGGGGCGTAGAAGATCCGGTCGAGAAAGAAGTCCAGATCGATATCGAGAACAAGCTGCATAGGAATCCGTTTGGCTACAATCAGAACTGGTAACCAACAGAGAAGTTTAGAGAGACGTTCAAGAAGTGATAACGGCCGTCCGCATTCTGACCGAAAACGCTCGGCGTGCTTCCACTGACCACACGATCTGGTCCGGTGATAATCTCTGATGAAACCGCCCAGTTCCATTTCTCTCCGCGGCGACCAAATCCAGCAGCACCCACGTGCAGATCTGTGTCCGGAACAAGCGGATTGAAACTTATATCAGTTGTGGAATTGGCACTGAAGAAATACCCAGCACTCACCCACCAGTTGTTCTCAAGGTAACGAGTTGCGCCAATGTGATAGAGAAAACTGCTCTGCCAATTAAACGGGAAGGAGATGTCTGGGTTGGTCGATCGATCAAAGGTGGCAACGGTCAGTTGACTCCAGTCTGTCCAATCCACATTGATCTCGATGTTCCACTTCGGAGTAGGACGATAAGACACACCACCCACCACAAATTGAGGAAAAGGAAGCCGGGCCTCAGTCAGCTCATTTCCAGTGAAAGGCTGTGCATACGAATAGCCAGCAAAATTCATTGAAGTCGCAGCGCGGTATTTGGCTCCGAAGGACCATTGATCATGTGGCTGCCACAACACACCGAGTGTATAGCCGATGTCCTGATCCGTGCCCTTGAATTTGAATTCACCTGCGCCCGGCGCTGGAAACGGAATATCCTGCCGAAGCATCACCTCTGAGTAATTCAGTGTAAGACCGGCTCCAACTGAAAGATCATCGGTAATCTGCCATGCCACCTGTGGTGATACAGTCGTGTAGTTCATCCGCCCTTCCACTCCCAATGACGAGAACGAACTAACTTCCGGCCACTCCAACCCTAGCCCGTAGGGAACATACATCCCCAAGCCAAACGAATACGGTTTTTCCTTAGGGCTGTAGGAAACAAACATCTGTGGCACCAGGGCTGTTTCGGTTCGCGTCTTGGCACGAAACCCTCCCGGTCCATCGTAGGTAGATTTCACAGAAAGGATATGCGCACCAAACTGGGCTTGCATGCCTTCCAGCTGGGTCAAACCCGCCGGGTTGTAATAGATGGCACTTGGGTTATCAGCAGTGGCCACAAAGGCATTGGCTCGCGCAATAGCAGCTGCGTCCTGATTTGGAATGCGAAAACCAAGACCATAAGATTGAACGACAGATCCCACCAAGGTGGCCGCAATGATATATTTTTTAACTGAGGGCGACATTTTGCAGGCAAATAGAAGAGAATGATCGACGTTTTAGCGTGAAGAGCCCATGAGGTTCGCCGGTCGTTTCTCTATGGTTAAAGAATAGACCGTCGTAGTGATTGGGAATTAGCGAAGAATGTCAACTTTTGCAGTGGTTGATGATGGACGCAGCGAACACCATCCATTATCGATCCCACCCATTGTCCACTTCAGCCTTAACCCAGATTTGCCTTTTACTGAAGTGAACACTCGGAAATGAAATATCGGACGCAATGTCTGAAATGATTCATGACGAATCGAACAACTTCAGCAGCTAGAAAAGCCCTATGGACAAGGCCATTCTGAATGCATCTGGCGGTGGCGAAACCGTCATCGTTTTTGAAAACAGTCAGGGACTCGAAGTAAGAGCCACCCCGCTGAGATTAACCCGTTACCAGGCCTCCTTCGAGGTCTACAACCCATATAGCATCCTTCAGCTTTCAGAAGTTCTGGCTGAATTCCGGATCTACATGGGCGATCGCATGGTCTACGAAGGCCGTGCTGTCATCAGTAGTCTGGTAAACACGGGTATCGTCTTGGTCTGTGAAGCCACGCTCGATGAAGCCTGGTTGGACGTCGATCTGTTTTCTCCCCTGACCAGTCAGGACAGACTCAAAACAGAGTTCAACGCCTTCATTGAAGAGTGGCGAAAGATCTACACGGTCAACTCAGAGTTCAAAGTGGCAGTGGCAGATCTGGCTACATTGCTACTCGACCTCCGTCGCTGGCTGGAACAGGTGGAACTCAACGTTCGTTCCCAACCCACCGGAAGTCGTGACCAGTTGGAGAGAGACGTCATCTACCAGCTAAAGAAAACGATCGGTGAAGAAATCTTCCCAGCCTTTGTGAAATTCGAGCAGGTCTGTGCGGACATCGAGCCGGAGAAGCGCCCAGCGCACGGCAACTACGTCAAACGTCAGATCCACCCCGTCGTCTCCTGCGCCCCTTTCTTCTACCGTTCTTTTCGCAAACCACTCGGTTATGCCGGCGACTACGAAATGGTGTCCATGATGCTCCGTGACCCACTGGAAGGAGCAACCCTGTTCGCCAAGATGCTGAACATGTTCTTTCTGGATACGCCACCAGTCATCGCCCACAGAAACCGCATTGATTACCTGGTAAAGAACCTTGTGGCGGAGACCGAGAAAGCAGTCGCTCAGGGCAAGCGTATCAAGATTTTCAATCTGGGTTGCGGCCCTGCCGGAGAAATACAGCGCTTCATCAAGGACCACGAAATCAGTGACCACGCGGATTTCACCTTATTGGATTTCAACGAAGAAACCATAAACTACACCCAGCGCACCTTGGAGGAAACACGTGAAAAGCATGGCCGGAAGACTGGACTGACATTTCATCTCCGATCCGTTCATCAGATTCTCAAAGATGCCGTAAGAGAGGAGTCCGAATTCGATGGAGGCACTCATCAACTCGTTTATTGCGCCGGACTTTTTGACTATCTTTCAGACCGGATTTGCAAACGACTGATGGACATTTTCTATGAACTGGTTGCCCCTGGAGGACTGCTGCTTGCCACCAACGTGGACGCATCCAATCCAAGCAAGAACTGGATGGAATATGTAACAGACTGGCATCTAGTGTATCGAAGCCCATCCAGTTTCATGAATCTCAAACCCGACAAGGCAGACGAAGACTACACAACCATTACCAGCGAGGATCTGGGAGTGAACATCTTTTTGGAAATACGAAATCCGTGACCGAAACAGAGGTCAACCCAGACCGCGAAGCCTGGAGCGCCTTCAGGAAAGCGGAGCAACCAGTTGTCATACACAACTGCAAGGTTGGCTGCGTACTTGGAATCATCTTCATGCCTGCCGGGGCGATCCTGGACTACTTCGTCTATCCAGATCACCTCGGTTACTTCTTCTCTCTTCGTCTTGTCTGCTCCGCTCTGCTTTTCGGTGTCCTCGCGGCCTTCAACACCGAGCTCGGCCGACGCTTTCACAAGACATTGGGACAGATCATGGTGTCCCTCCCATTGCTGTTCATCTCGGGAATGATTTTTCAGACGGAAGGTGCCGCCTCGCCTTACTACGCAGGCCTGAACCTCGTCCTCATGGGAGCGGGGCTCGTTCTGCGTTGGTCACTTGATGACAGTATCGTTCTCATAGGAATCGCGACCGCCACTTACCTTGTCGCCTGTATCACCCAGAACCCACATCAGCTCACCACTCCTTTCTTTTTCAATAACATCTACTTCCTGATCGTTACCGGAGTCTTCATCGCGACGGGAACCTACTTCAATGACAGGTTACGATTCCGCGAATGGAAACTTACGGAACAGATCCGATTGGCGAAGGAAGAAACCGAACAAGCAAATGTGCAGCTGCGTGAACTTGATGAGGCCAAAAGCAGCTTCTTTGCAAACATCAGTCATGAGCTGCGCACTCCTCTCACCCTCCTGCTCACACCGTTGGAAAGCCTGATTTCTCACGCGACCAATCCCGGCCTTTCCGACCACAAGGAGATCCTCGAGATCATGCATCAGAACGGGCTCAAGTTGCTGAAGCAGATCAATGACCTCCTCGAACTGGTCCGATTTGACGCGAACGCCACACGACTGGAGAAGTCGGAAATTCGCGTGGGACGGTTCCTCAATGGAGTCTGCCTTTCCTTCAAGGGATTGGTCGAAGAAAAGAAACTCCAGTTCAAATATGAGGTCCCTATGGTCCTGGGTAATCTTCAGGGAGACCGTGAGAAACTGGAAAAGGTGTTTCGAAACCTGATTCACAACGCCGTCAAATTTACCGGCCCCGGCGGTGTGGTATCCGTCAATGCCCGCGCCGAAAGAGACAACCTGATCGTCAAGGTGACCGATACAGGAATCGGTATTTCAAAAGAAAATCTACCGCGGCTCTTCGATCGTTTCTGGCAGGCAGACCCAAGTGCACGACGTAAACACCAAGGCACAGGTATCGGACTGGCCTTGGCTCAGGAAATCGTCACAGCTCACGAAGGAGTCATCGAACCAATCAGTGAAGAGGGAAAGGGCACCTCTATGGAAGTGACACTGCCCGGACTCATCCTTGAAGCGGAAGAAGCCAATCGAGCCGTCAGAGAAGTCCCTGCCTCACTGGCCGAAGCAGAAGACGATGCGGAGGAAGAACACGACATCCTTCAAGATCTGTTCCGTCGTGCAGAACTTTTTGCAAGTGCGGCAAACACGATCAAGGGGCTGCCTGTTCAGTTTGAGCATGATCGAGCCCATGTCGCCGGCAAGCTTCCTATTGTTCTGGTTGCTGATGACGAGCCCCAGATGCGCTCCTTCCTCAAGACACAACTACAGGATAGTTATCAGGTCTTGGAAGCATCAGACGGACAGGAAGCCTTTGAGATGGCCCGCCAGTATCATCCCAACGTCATCCTGATGGACAACATGATGCCTGAGGTCGATGGCTTGGAATCCAGCCGCCGCATCCGAGAGATCGATTCCACTAAGGGCATCCCTATCCTGATGCTAACAGCGCGGGCAGATGAGAAAACCAAGCTCGACGCCCTGAGCGCCGGAGTAAATGACTTCTTATCCAAACCCTTTTCACTGACTGAGCTCCATGTCCGTCTTCGCAATCTCGTTGGCGCCGCGAAGTTCGAGCAGGACCTGGCCCGCAAGAACCGTCGCCTGAACACGACAGTTGAAGAACTGCACGATACAATTCATCGACTCAAGGACACTGAGACCCAACTTGTGCAGGCCGAGAAAATGGCATCGCTTGGAACCATGAGTGCGGGAATCGTTCACGAGATCAACAACCCCATGAACTACGTAAGCGCCGCTATTCAAGCATTGGCCACGATCGATGTCGAATCAGACTGCAAGGAAGACTTCGACGACATCATGGCGGATATCAACGATGGTGTCGGGCGCGTCATTGAAATCGTCTCTTCCCTGCTCTCATTTGCCCATCCGGATGCTGAGATTCGTCGGGACTACTCAGCTGCAGATATCGTCCTCAATGCACAACGCCTGCTGAGCGGCCAGTTGAAGGATCAGGTCACTCTACACATTGATGTCCCTGAAGATATTTTTCTGCACGTCAGCAGAAACCCGGTAATCCAGATGGTGATGAACATCGTTCAAAACTCCGTGGATGCGATGAAGACAAAGACCTATCCGGAAGGGGAATCTCCTACGATCTGGATTAGTTCCGCAGCGGATGAAGATCGCGCCACCATCGTGATCAAGGATAACGGTCCCGGAATCCCAAAGGACATCCGAAACAAAATTTTCGATCCATTCTTCACCACCAAGGACGTTGGTGCTGGAACCGGACTCGGACTAAGTATCTGCTACCGGATAGCAGAACAGAACCAAGGCAGCATGGCACTGGAAACATCCCTCGGTGAGTTCACCGAATTTAGATTGGAGTTCCCCGCACTGATGCCCGTATAAACCCCCAAGCCAAGAAACAACATGTCGTTCCCAGGAAAATACGATTACAAGAAGTACGCCATCCTCTACGTCGATGACGAAGAAAGGTCGCTGAAATATTTCGAGCGCATTTTTGGAAAAGACTTCAAGGTCATGACCGCACCCAATGCAGCCGAAGCCTGGAAGATCATCGAGGAGAACCACGAGGAGATCGGCGTACTGCTCACGGATCAACGTATGCCCGTTGAGACAGGAACCAAGCTTCTCGAAAAGGTGCGACTGGCCCATCCCAGAATCACACGAATCCTTATCACAGCCTTTTCCGATATCTCTGCTGCGATCGAGGCTGTGAACAATGGGGCCATCTATCGCTACCTCAGCAAACCATGGGATACGACCGAGCTCGAAATGGCACTCCGCAGAGCGCTCGAGTTCTACATCGTCCAGACCGAGCGAGACATGTTGCTGAAGGAGAAGCTTTCGACCCTGCACGATCTGATCATCAAGGACCGTGTTGCCAGTCTTGGTATCGTGGCATCCGGCTTGAGCCATCATATCCGGAATTCACTGGTGGCCATTCGCACATTCCTTGATCTGGCTCCGGCCAAGCTTCGCGAGGAAAACATCGATCTCAAACAATGCCGCGAGCCCAACTTCTGGGTGGACTTCTACCAACAGGTACAACGCCAGGCCCGTCGCATCAGCGAACTGCTCGGCGGACTGACAGACACCACCGGCGAATCCTCTGCCCATCAGTTCGAGGATTTGAACCTGAAACAGATCGTGGACGAAACTGTCGGTTCACTGTCCTCAACCATTTCAGACCGAGGCGTCAAGATTCACAACAAGATCGGTGATGACCTCCCTGCTCTGAACGCAAGCGATTCACTGATCCGCAAATTGATCGAATTACTGATCAAGGAAGAGCTCGATGTCCTGTCGGCCGATGCAGAGTGCACCATTGATGCTCAGTTGAAGGAAACACCCAAAGGCACCTTCCTTTCCCTTTCCGTTTCAGATAACGGCCCCGGCCTGAGTGCCGAACAACTACGAAGCATCTTCGATCCATTCGTTGCACGTAGTGGTGATCCTTCCGACTTTGGGATCAACCTCATGTCCTGCTACCTCATTGCCTATCATCACGGAGGCAAGGCCACGGTCAAAGCATCTGAAACAGGTGGCACACAGTTTGAATTCCGCTTTCCTATATCTCAGGAAGCCTCTCTTGAAGACGATCAACACGAGGAATTTGTATCACGTGTACTCATGAATGACATCCTCTGGGAACGCCTCCTCGCCGGAGCCTGATACAACCATGCCTGCCACCAACACAATCGACGAACTGCCACCTATCGCAGGGGAAAAGATGCATCCCTGTATTCTGGTGGTCGATGACGACGAAAGTGTCCGTCACTCACTAGGAATCGTTCTCTCAGATGACTACGACGTCATCGAAGCGTCCTCAGGATCTGAAGCACTCCAACTCATTTCATCATTACATTTTGACGCGACCATCTTGGATATCTGCATGCCGGTCCTAGACGGATGCGAGACATTGGAACGCATCAAACTCCTCTCCCCTGAGTCAGAGGTCATCATGCTGACAGCTCATGAAAGTCTGGATTCAGCAAAGAAGGCGGTTCGCATGGGTGCCTGTGACTACCTGTCGAAGCCGTTTGAATTGGATGAGATCCGCGCTGCAGTCAGAAATGCCATTGAACGTCGTCACAAGAGCGAACGAATTCGCAACCGTGTGATTCAGCTCAACGACTATCGGGAAGATCTGGAGATTGAACGGATTCAGGCAAGGATGGCCGAGGCCAGAAGTCAGGTCTACGCCAGTGTGATTCATGACATCAACGGCCCGCTCACCGTGATCTCCGGATTCGCCAGTATACTGAGTGACACCATCAAGGCAGCCTCTCAGATCAAAGGCGAGGACCTCGAGACCACGCGCAACTACATCGATCGCATTCGGTTTCAGGTCGAGTCGTGCGTCAGAGTCTCTCAACGATATCTCGGTTATTACCGGGACAAACGGGATCAGCAGAATACGGCCAAAAGGAATCAGGCACTGGAAGACGTCCGAGAGCTGATTTCATCCCACCCGGCCAACGGGGAAAACCATCTAATTTTCACACCTCTCAACAGTGAAGCGATCGCTCAGATCAACGGTGCCGATTTGATTCAGATCCTGATCAACCTTTCGATCAATGCACTTCAAAGCTCTCCAGATCCTCATACTGTCCATTTGGAGGCAGCACTCTCAAGACACGTCCCTGACTGGTCACGCTTCGACAATGAATTGGAAGTCCGAAGGGTTGTTTGCGGTACACCTCCTTCCGATGGACCAATAGCCATCTTCACCGTCCGAGATAATGGCGATGGCATTCCACAGTCGATTCTCGATCAGATGTTCCAACGGCAATTCACCACCAAGGGAGCAAGGAAAGGCACAGGTCTCGGACTGGCCATCATCAAGCGAATGATGGAGGAAGCCGGCGGTGCCATCGAAGTAAGAAGCACTGTAGGAAAAGGCAGCACCTTCAATCTTTATCTCCCTCTGGCCTGAAGATCATGATTCGTATTGGTATCACGGGTGGGATAGGAATGGGTAAATCTGCTTCGCAAGAGATCCTTCAAGATCAAGGCGCTTCGATCCTGGACACCGATCAGCTTGCAAGAGATCTCGTGGCCCCCGGAAGCGCCGCTCTCAGTGAAATCGAATCCACCTTTGGCAATGAAATCATCCAGAGCGACGGATCACTCGATCGGGCCAAGCTTGCTGACATCGTTTTCAAGACACCTGAATCGCGCAAGCAGCTGGAGCAGATCCTCCATCCAAAGATCAGAGAACAATGGAGCCAACAACTGGAGGACTGGGAATCTGAAGGGAAAGTCGTAGGTTACGTCGTCATTCCACTACTCTACGAAACGAAGGCAGAAGAAGCCTTTGATGAAGTCCTCTGCATCGCCAGCCCTGACCATCTGCAGATGGAGCGACTTCAGGCCCGCGGGTGGAGTGACAATCAAATAACCCAGCGTCTGGGAGCACAGATGGACATACGCGAAAAGATGGACCGTTCAAACGCTGTGGTCTGGAACTCGGGATCGCTTAACTTGCTTGAGCACCAATTGGAGCGGCATTCAGCGCGTTGGGCATCCATCTGACCGATACCAACGGCCGTCTTTCTCATTTCCCACTTCATTGGCAGCCACGCAAAAGCCGAAGCTGGCAGTTGAACTGCATTGGAAGTGCAACCATACTCCCCCCTACTCATGCGTTTGATTCGTGACATCTATCAGGAAAAGGCAGCCGCAGGAAAACCTGTGGTTTCTTTCGAACTCTTCCCTCCCAAAACGGAAAAAGGGGAAGTGACACTCATCGAAAAGACCCTGCCCAAGCTGATGAAGATGAATCCAGACTACTGCTCCGTGACCTACGGTGCAGGCGGATCCACGCGCGATACCACGCTACGTATCGTCAGAACGATTCAGGAAAAGTTTAAACTCCCTACCCTGGCTCACCTGACCTGTGTCTGCTCCACCAAGGACGATATCCAGCAATTCTTGGAAGAAGCCCGCGATTCAGGGATCAAAAATATCCTGGCACTCCGTGGAGATCCTCCTGGAGGCGCCGGTGAATTCGTAAAAACCGAAGGCGGATTTGAGTATTCCTACCAATTGGTCGAGTTCATCAAAGAGTTTGGCGGCTTCAGTATTGGTGTCGCTGGATTTCCTGAAGGTCACATTGCCTGCAAGGAAGGTAGAGAGGTGGATTGGGACCGTCTGGCCCAGAAAATCAAGAGCGGTGCAGACTTTGTCATCACTCAACTCTTTTTCGACAATCAGGATTTTCACGCATTTGCCGATTATCTGAAGACCAAGCACAATATCGACGTGCCTTTGATTCCAGGAATCATCCCGGTCATGAATGCATCCCAGATCCGCCGCTTCACTTCCATGTGCGGCGCCAAGATCCCCGAGGCCATGTCTCAGAAGCTGGATGAGATCGGTGATGATGAGGAAGCCTCCGCCGCTTTTGGTGTGCAATACGCCGCAGACCAATGCCGTGAGCTCCTCGCCAGTGGCTCACCTGGATTCCACCTCTATTCGTTGAACAAGTCTGCGTCCTCGCTGCGTATCATCGAATCACTGGGGCTCTAAGCCCTTTGGTGGACAAGGGCGCATTGAGTTGACACTTTAGTGAAGTCCCATGTCCGATGATTCAGGAGACAAACCGGCAATCATTCCGCCGGAACAGCAAAAGGTAGCCACGTTCAACAAGAGCGGGGCCATTCTGATTTCGGGAGTCATCATCGGAATCGCCTGCGCCGCTTTCTTTGGCGTGAAGGTCTTCAACTACTTCTTCTACATGCCCGCTGAAGTCCGGAAAGCCAAAGGCGCCACCATTTCAGGCTGGAAAGCAGAGAGCATCCGCTACCATATGGATACGGTTCAGAAAGATCTGGATCGCGCTTCGAAGCTGATACATATGGGCAAACTCTATGAAGGCCACGAAATCTACGTGGACACCAGGGCATCGCTCCGCAAGATCCTTGATAAATATGGCCACAAGGCACTGACCGGCCGGGGACGTCTTGATGACTGGACAGCCGCCCGTGAAGCCGAATACGCGCACAGCGTCAGCAATGCCCTTCCCAAGATCGAGGCAGCCTTGGAGGAAGGCACCTTCCCTGTTCAGGAAATCAGAAAATTCGTTCAGGATCTCGAATACGCAGGCTTCCCAGGATTTGGCAAATGGTATTCGGAAATCCAGTCCAGATTGGACATGGAGCGCTCTGCCAGTGCGTCGAAATGGATGAGGGTCATCATCGAAGGGAACGCCAAGGAGTATGAACCATTGATAAGAGAGGTCATTGCCAAGAAATGGAACAGCTACAACCAGTACAAACTCATTTACGGCATCGCTATTTCACCCCGCGAACGCGAGACCACGTGGAAGGAACTCGTCATACGCTGCACGCGTAAGGATACCCCGATTGCCGGTTCACGTCGCGAAAGCATCATCGGCAGAGACCTCCCCCTCGTTCCAACGGGAATGCATGTAGATTTCACCATGCACCGCAATCCGGACATTCCAACGAACTGGGATGCGCTTCTCCCCTTTGAAGCCACCGCACCAATAGCCGTGGCAACGCTCGAGAATGCAAAGATGTTTACCGAAGCGTCTCTCGCACAGACCCTTGCGGACTCCAACAAGAAAAGCCTCTACCTCTCCATCTCCAATCAATTTCACGCGCTACCAGAATTCACACTCTTTCCCGGTTTTGACCCGAGCGAATCCGATCTGATCGTAAACGGCCGATTGAATCACGATCACGCAAGGCCTTTGGCTGTTCGCGATCCCAACGAGCTTGGAGCTGAGTTCAGTCTGGCGGCAATGAACGCTTCACCACAGCTATTGGCTGATATGTGCCTATTGATCGCACAACTACAGGTAGAAGAACTTACACCCATCCTCACTGATCTGTTGCCACAGATTCCCATCAGGCAACAAGAGATCGTCCTCACTGAGATCCGCAGTTCTCCAAGTTTTGGAGACTTCGCCCCCATCTTGGCCGTCATCAAACACAGCCCGCCTGACACATTTCCCCAATCAGCCATCAGCATGCTTCGCAAGCAGATGACAGAACCCAAAGTCCGCTCCGTCATCGAGGACAAGCTTCGCACATCATCGGAACGCGTACGCCCCTACTTCGCCTCAGCTCTGTTCCACGAATTACCGAGGCATGAGTTTCAGGATTCAGCAGAGGAATGGCTCACACACGAAAGCGATTCCGTCGCACGAGAATTCTTCAGTGCAATGGTTCTCCGCCATCCCGATCTAGGGAGAAGATTCCACGCAGAGCTGTATGACAATGTTTCGGATGAAATCCGTCTGACCATGATTCGCGAGGTCAAGCTAAGCACCATTACCTATCTGGATGGAAACGGAGAATCACTCAGGAAAGCAGCACTCCAGAATGAACACCCTCGTCTGAAGCAGGCTGCCTATGATGAATTGGGACACCTGTCTGATTTCGAGAAGGGTTGGCGAATCATTCAGAAAGTGGAGAAACATGAATCCAACCGGTCCTTTCGCGAACTGGCCAAAATCATTCTCATTCGACATCTGGACATCTTGAAGGAAGAGGAGATTCTTAAAATCATCCACCCTGAGCTCATCAGCGGTTTCCCCAAGGCTGAAACTTCCGCACTGAATTATTTTTTTTCCAAAGATTTCGAAAAAACAACAGCCCTTGACCTGATCGCCAAACACCTCAGAGACAACCCGTCTTCCACTTATCTCCAGAAGGCTGCCAGCGCCATTTCCCGCAATCGTCTCAGTTCGCTCAACTGGGACGTCCCCAAAAACACACCTCAACTGCGAGAAATCCTCGGGCAAGCAATCGTTTTGGACGATATTTTCATCCGCCTACGTACTTACGATTTTTTGGCAGAAATTGCACTTCTTGGCGACACGGCATCTCTCGATATCTTGAAATTGGCTCGGTAACGGGAAAAACACGACAATCTCAAGGCCAAGCTCGATCAACTGATCGCCAAAGCCGAAACCCTTTAATCTGGGTAATTTTAATTCATCAGAAGAAAGTCAATTTTTTGAAAGAAATGCACTGAGGCCCCGAAGTGCGATGAATGACGAGGAATATTCTGGCATTAGTCGCCGCAAAGACGCTTAGCGAGACGCCTATTCCTGCAGATTCAGTGCTTCGTATCGTCAACGGATTGATCGACGAGAGTACCCAAAAACTCACCCTCCCCGCCCTTCTCGACGAACTAAGGGCAGCAAAATTACCTGAGTTCGCCTCCCTAAGAAAAGAGATCCAGGGTATGCGTCGGAACGATGCTCTGGCAATACACGGCAAGGAAACTCCAGGGGCAATTCTTGAAGATTTACCGGCATCGATTTCGAAAGGCTGGCAACCACCCAGAATCCCCGTCGGAGCAGACCTAACTGCAGAAGTCCTCCTCAGAGATATTCGACTCATCGAAACACGTGGCGCCAACTTCACCAAGATCCATCAAAACCTCGAATGGAAACTCCGTCAGCGCGCAGAATGTGCACCCGAACTTTCCAATCAGGAACTATGGGATGCCCTCTCAGCGGTATCAGCCAGTGGCCTCGATCTGTCAGTTTCAGAGGAGATCGAGAAGAAGAATTCACAACTACAATCAGGATCCGCAGCCAGGATCGAAACCGCACTAACGACAGGAGAAATCAACGTCCTCGAAAAAGAGGACATTGCTCCTTTTGAACTGCGGCTATCAGATTTGCTGAACGAGAACACTGAGGTCATAGATACTCACGTTCTTGACCTGCTCCTCTGTTGGCCCAACCCCACGTTTTGCGGAGCCATATCCGATCTAAGTCTGACGCCTGATCAACAAGATCGGGCAGCACTCATTCTCCATGCCCGATTTGGTCAACCAATGATGGAGAGTTGGGCTCAATGGTGCCAATGGCTCAAGCATCAGAAGACCCCAAAGAGATCTTCCCAATTTCATTCACCATCACTTGAGGAAGCAGCAACAATACTGATCCCGTGGGGTATACAAAAGGAACTGTCGCCCGAATCTATATCGAGCTTACAGACGGTTTTTACCCCCTCTCTTGTGTTCGATTTCTTGACTCGGCACCGCCCTCAAATTTCAGAAGACGAAAAGGCATACTTCTCCACCGAACTGACAGAAAACGATGAAGTCATTCCTGTCGCCGAAATCCTCCCCAATGAAACAGCCGACCATTCAGTCACTGACAACGTCACGGAATCAATCCCGACACAGGAGCCTACTTCAGCCTACCTCGAAGCAACGCCCGCTCCGAAGTCGATTCCCTCAAAACGAAAGCCAATTGAAGAGCCGGTAAGAACGAGTTTCTGGGAGTCACATTTACAACCTGCTCTCACTGAGAACTGGTACGTCTTTGCCGGGATCGCCATGGTTCTGGTCGGCGCCACACTGCTGGCATATTACACATGGGAGAAAGCGTGGTGGGTCCGTTACACCATCATGCCCACCCTGCTCGCCACCTTCACATGCACACTGGCATGGATCGGCAATTGGGTCTTGGGAAAGGGAGAGGAATTCCGATCCATTTCATCGATGCTTTATGGGGCTGCAGTCGGCCTGCTGCCTGTGAATTTCATGGTGATTCCGCTTCTGGCAGCCGATCAATCCGTACCCAACAACGGCTTTCTCGCACTGCTCTTGGGTAGTGTCTATCTCATCCTGTTTGGCAGGGCATGCAAACGCTGGTGTGACATGATTAGTCCTGAGATATCTCTACCAACGGCACTACCGGTCATATGTATGAACCTGCTGTTGTTCCTGCCTCCTTTGATCGCACCGATCTTCGATGAAAACAACGTCCCTGCCTTTGTTATCGGGGCTGGATTCCACATAGCGATCATCTGGATTGCATACTCTTTGAAACAGATCTTCGCTTCGGAATCCACCAACTTCAAGGCACTCTTCAGGTTCTTCATCGGTTGCCAACTTTTAACTCTCGTCGAAACCTTCATCTGGTCTCACACACTCTTGGAACGAGTTCCCTCAGCCAGCAACTACGGGCAACTCGTAATATTTGTAGGTTGGTTGGCGTGGCAGGTGGAACTGCACATCCGTAGAGGATCTGAGAGGTACCATGTAGAATCATTTGTAGGCTTTGCCTGTATCTTTATGGGAATACTTCTCGCGGCCCCTGATCCTGCGCTTCGGATAGCAGCATTCATCACATCTGGTGCTGCATGGATCCATCAGGCCTTCATGAGGAAGGAACCCATCCATCACTGGATCGGTCTCACATTGCTTGTCTTGGCCGGGGTTTCGATTGGTTCACTTGATTCGTTTCCAAAACCATTCCTGCCGGTCGTCGGATTGGTCATGGGAGGACTACTGGGAATCGGAAGACAGATTTCAGAACGCAAGGATTGGACACACCTCTACTCTGCCTGCGCTGGCACCCAGATGACAGTCATGCTCATGACTGCAGTGGTTGCGGGTCTTACTCAAAACTACTATCAGACCAACCCGATCTATACGGCACTGATCCTTACCGTCATAGCATTCCATATGATCTACGCGGGATTGAAAGATGAACGCGTCCGATGGATCCACACAGCCATGGCAATCATGGCAGTGTCGCTTCCCTTCTTTGGATTCGCAGACATGATTGGTCGGACCATTCATGGAAACACCATGGTCTTCGGTTTGGCTCTGCTCTCGTTTGCCTGGTTTGGACTCCTGAAAGTGCTCCCCCGCCCCCTACTCCTTCAGGCACGCTCGACCGTGATCAGTATGTATGGATCGTTGGCAGTCGTTGCCATGGCCATCAGAGTCATCCTTGAGCAGGGAATTGCGGGTGAGAGGACATGGCTTCTCAATTTCATGGATTACTCCGGGCCTGTCTTCATGAGCATTGCCCTGGTCTTTTGCGTCATCCATTCACGCTCACTTGTTCCATCGTTCATGGCATTCATCATTCTGGTCATTCTGCTGCCTGAGCTTAAGGAACATGTGAGAGGAACTGTCATTGATGATCTATGGGGTTCAGGAATCGGATCATCCCTTTGTTCACTTGGTCTCATCCTTCTCAGTTTTCGACTCCGCGCTCTCGAGCAGTTGCAAGAGCTCTCAGCTGGTGATGATTTCCAACCTGGCAGGCCTTTTCCTCTCCTCAGGCACGACTACACGCTGTTCACATGGCCCCTATTGGCGACAGCCGCGTTTCTGGTCATCAAGATCAACTCTCTAAACCTCCTCTTCAACATAGAGATGATGCAGACCTCTCTGCTACCAGGTCTGGCCATCTGCGTCTCCGCCATCAGTTGGACATTACTTGCGGTCTACCATGCATATCACAAGTCAGCAGCCAACGTGGTTCGGCTCGGCGCCACGGTCTGGGCTGCTGGGCTATTGCTCCTCTTCAGATCCAACCCTATTCAAGTCCACTGGTGCTGGGCTGTTCTCACTGCAGGATTAAGCTTTGAGGCACTGCTTTTACTTTATCAAAGCAGGCGTTTGGCAAATTACTCATTCACGGAATCCTTACTGGTAAAGCCAACAAGAGAATCTCTGAATATTGGAATATGGATCGCAACCCAGATTGTTCTCGGTGCCTTTATCTTCAGTGAAATCACAACGCCCCTGCAACTTCTGGCCGGCTACATCTGCTATCGACTCATCCAACAGGCCCGTAATGAGGAGCATTCACTTCAAGGAGTCGCTCTCTACGCTCTGCTCTGGCAGTTAACCGCCAGCTTCCTTCTGGCACCGGGCACAAGCCTGATCGATAGCATGAACCTGCATCTCGCAACGCAGATCACGCTCTGGCTGAATCTCTCCATCCTGCTGATCACTGTCGTTATCAAATCCCTACGCTCGCAGGAAACTTCGCTCAGCAACGAAAACCCTTTCTTTGGCACGCTCAACAGACTCGCCATCCACCTGAGCACGGTCGTTTCAATATTCATTCTTGGGGCCATGTTGAGTCCTCAGTTCTTTTCCATGGAAGGCATCTGGGTCCCCGTCCTATCCATGTTGATGATTGGAGGTGTCCTGACCCGAAGCAGTCTCAACTTCACACTGGCAACGCTGTTCATCTACGCACGAATCACTATCGATCCTGCCTTATCCTACACCTTTGCAACCACGAGCATTCAGCTCATCACTCCATACAATCTGGCTTGGCTTGGCATTCTAATGTTGGTGGTTCTTCATCTTTTTCAACAGTTCAGATCCTATTGGATAAACCTGCCTTTGGTAGGAACGCATGCAGAGCTCAGTCGTTATTCCCAAAGTCCTCAATGGATGGAATTCTCTGCGTTGATCATCACCACCATTGCTGCTGTCCATCACAACTTTCAGACAGCGCATTCGCTATCACCCGATCAACTTCCCACGTCATACATTGCAACAATCGCCTTTGGATTCGCTGCATGGAGGCAGGGATATCGGGCACTGATTCCGCTCGGAGCGATTTCCCTGCTGTTCGCCAATTTTCAGGCGATCCGGATCTACGCCAACACCCCCATGGCAGAGTACAGTCTGACTCTGATTCACCAAGCATGGCTCGCTCTTCTGACAACGATGGGAATCCTGAGTCTCATCATGAAGTGGAGGCCGATGAAAGTGCTTGAGGCACCATTCCAACACACCGTGCTCTTTGCTGGAACCACACTCCTACTAACAATCCCAATTCACTATCTGGCAAACATCGGCATCGCCACCACTCCCTCAAGCCATCTGTTATTCAATGCCTTGGCAGCCTGTGCATCCCTCCTACTTTTCAAGCTGACGCAGGACGAAGAATCCGAAACATCTTCTGTATCGAATGCAATGATCAGGTGGGCTATCGCCATCGCTGCATGGTCGTTCGCATTCCTTATTCCAGTTCTTCGACAACCACACTTTTCTCTCATTGCGGTGATGGTCCCGACATTCATCTACCTCGCCAAGATCGAGCTGAGAAAGAACTCAGAAAAGCAACCTTCTCCAATCGATCAGTTGTTTCTCTGGGCCAGTCTGATCATACCGCTCTGTTTCTGGCTCACACCGGACATCTTCTCCATTGCCCTGTTTCCAGAAATGAAGATGGCGTCGATGTATCAACACTGGAACGCGCCACTGCTGACACTGATTGGTATCACAATACTCCGAACCAATTCATGGTCCCCCAATAGCGGGAATATCAACCTTGGATTCATCATCAGCTCCATAGGTTTATTCTATTGCATGACATGGATCCCCGACCTGAATCCGACCCTCCATCCATGGGTGGCATCATGGACAGCTATTATGTTGGGACACGCACTCCTTGCAGTGCTTAATCTTTCACAAGGAACACGAGACACGCTGGAAACATTCTTTGGCGTAGCCAAGGAGTCCGTGACCCAGGTCCTGCGTAACTGGTCAATCATTCTCGCCTCACTGGCACATGCGGCATCGCTCTTTGCCATCAGAGACTTCACTACCTTGGACGAAACCTCCGTTGCCCCCCTTGTGTTTGGACTGGCAACGATCGCACTTCACGCCGGTTATCATTGTGGCTCCAAGCCAATTATGATCATTGGTGGACTGCAACTCGCCTTCGTTCTACACGCAGATTTCATTATCACCAGCTGGATACCAAAAGAGATGATCATCTGGGTCATTCTCTCACTCTGGTTCTTATTGCTATGTCTCGAAAGAACACGATTTGTCTCAAAAGATTTTGTTCGAAAGGCTGTCGCCCCAGCCTACCTCATCAGCACATTGCACGTATTCTATCATGGCTCCACTTCTACTGAAGGCTGGTGGGCATCACTGACCGGTTTCTTCCTTCTGTCTGCAACCCCATCCGACGAAGATGACAACAGCGACATCATCGAGCACATCCTGGGCAATGTTCTTTGGGTGCTACCCTTGAGTCTCTGTTTCTTCGGAGCACTGGCTCGTGACCTCACCTATCCCGAAGCCATCCTCACCACGGCCTTCGCCACGACTGGAATAGCGCTCTTCATTCACATGGTCCAGCTCACCTCATTCACGAAGGACCATATCTGCAACCGACTCATTCTGACCTCTATCCAGCGTATTGAGAAAGCGGCCGATTTCATTCCATTTGTGATTGGAATCATCTCACTTGGCAGCTGCATGCTCATGCAACTGACACATTACAATTTCGCCTTCTCAACCACGGGGCTCTGGTTGCTGCTGGCAAACCAAGCAACCATCGCATGGCTTTGCTATCGATTCATCAGTCGCATAGACAATTCTGCACCGAGCTTCTTTATGCAGGTCGCAACTGCAGCCTTCTTTATTGCGATACGTCACCACCTGATGCTCACATCGAATTTCTGGAACCATCACTATGACGTTTGGGCAATGTTGTGTATTTCCTACTGCATAGCAGGGATCAAACCCATGCTGGAGCAACGATCCCAATCCGCCCATCGCACGATACTGGCAACGATCATTCTGCTTCCAGCCGTCGCTTGCTCATGGGTGATGTTCCATGACCTCGGCACCAATACCGCACTTCTCGTGGTCGGACTCTATAGCCTCAAGTTCAGTTACTTGGGACGTGATGATCGAGAGTCTCCCTATAATGCGGTCGCCATCTTTGGATTCACTGCATTCCTGTTGATCGCCTTTTGGAGCAAATTTGAGATCCGCTATGCTCATGCTTACGTCCTCCCCGTCGGCATCGCCATTCTGATCATGCTTCATGTATTCAAAGATCGGATGGAGACAATCATCCGCAATCAGATCCGCTTCGTCACTCTGGCTGCCATGATAGGAACCACCGGCTATTACGCACTGATCGACCATGAACTGGAAATCACATTCAACCTGTTGATGATCGGTGTCTGCATCGTGTCCATGCTGCTGGGAAGTGCACTGAGAATCAGGCTCTATCTGACCATCGGCATGTCTGGGTTGCTGGTTGATCTCGCATCCATTCTCTACAAGGTCACCATGCATATGGAGCGTGACAACCGGATGACCGTCATCGGCTCACTCGTCCTACTCGTGGGATCCGCTCTCGTATGGGGAGCCATCTATTACAAGACACATCGAGAGGAGATCGCAGCTTCGCTGGAGGGACTGAGGCAGAAATTTGGCAGATGGGAATGACCTGCTTTCAGAATCCGGTCATCTCCGAGGTTTCCTTTTCTGGTGACGCTGCTAATTTCCGGGCTCCATGTTGAAGCTTCGAGGATTGTATCCGGCGCTCTTGGCGTCCGTTGTTCTGGGGAACGTGTTCGTCACCAACACCAGTGGTGAAACACGTAAGGGATTCCGTTTTTCCGGCCCTGAAATATTTCCGATTGATGCAGGAATCAATCACCTGAGAACCGGAGACCTGGATAAGGACGGGCTGAATGATCTGATTGTGGTGAATAACAGCCGCAGCCGCATCAACCTCCTTTTCAATCGAACCGGAAAACCACTGACCAAGCCCAAGGCCAAGGCCGGGACTCACATCAACGAACTTCCCCCTGATGCACGCTTTGAAATTGATTCCATTGCATCAGAAAAGCGGATTGCAGGTTTTGTGGCCCAAGATCTCAATGGCGATCAGATTCCGGATCTTGCCTACTTCGGCGAGCCACGCGAACTCGTCGTCCACTACAGCAGTGGCCCACGGCAATGGGATGAAATCAAACGCTGGACCACCCCCGAAGCGCATCTAAGTCAGAACGGACTCACACATGGAGATTTGAACAACGACGGTAAGACCGATCTCCTGTTATTGGCTGAAGGATACTGCTATCGCTTCATCCAAGGAAAAGAGGGACTTGATTCACCGGACAAGTTCCCGTTCTCCGGTGCTGTGAAAGCCATCCAATCCCTCGATCTCAATCACGATAAAAAGGATGACCTGCTCTTGGTGGATTGGGACAGCAAGACTCCGTTCCGTTTCCGCCTTCAGACAAGCAATGGCCAGTTCGGTCCGGAAACCTACATGGACTACCCAATGATCCGTTCCTATTGGGCAGACGATCTGGATGCCAATGGAACCCCCGAAGTGGTGGCCATCTCTCAGTTTTCTGGTCGCGCTCAATTGCTCCAGCTCGAGAAGGCAAAAGGAAACAAGAACAAGAAAGACTTCTCGTTAGGTTCTCTCTCTGTTCTACCGATCACCCGGACTTCGAAATCAACCCGAGGACAGGCATGGGCTGATCTTAATGGGGACAGTAAAACAGATCTAATTTCAGCCGAGCCGGACAGCGGGCAAATCACCATCAACCTTCAGAGCGACTCAGGTGATCTGGAGGAGGGAAAATCATTTCCATCCTTCACCGGTGTGACCCAGCTACTGGTCAATGATTGGGGAGGAAAGGAAGGCAACGAGATCTTTGTCTTCAGCCCCGATGAACGGACGGTTGGTGTCACTCAGCTTAACAACAAGGGTAGAATCCCCTTCCCCGAAACAATCTCGGTTGAAGGTCGCCCTCTATTCATAACAACTGGTCTACTCGGTGACGGCCACGCCAGCCTGATCATTGTTACGGACATCGAAGGCAAGCGGCATCTCGAGATCCACACTGCCAAGGGACGCCAATACAGCACCAAGCTGGCGGACAGTTTCAGAGGCACACCGCGTGCAATGCTCGTTCACGACACGAATCAGGATGGGCTTCAGGACATCATCATTCTCGTCCCCTACGAAAAGGCGCGAGTACTCGTTCAGAAGAATGGAGGCGAATACGAAGAGGTCGAAGTGGATCCACCGGGAGGAAACTCGGACCGGCCATGGTTGACCATTCTTGATGTGGACCAAGACGGTAAGGACGAGGTCTTGTTCGCTCAGAAAAACTTTCTCAGAGCCGTGATTCTGGAAAAGAAGGACAAGGATTGGCGGTTCCGCGTAAAAGATCAGATCAATGGTGCTTCCAGTCGCTCCATGATTGCAGGGGCAACGACATTGAAGGATGAGGCAGGAACGGTGCGACTCTTCCTTCTCGATACCACTGAGAGAACCTTGACCATCAGTAAATTGGACGACACAGGAGTCTGGCGGATCGAGGATAGTGTGGATTTGCCTCTTACTTCATTCACGGGACTCAACACCATTTCAATCGGATCGGACCGTCCCAATTCGATCGCACTCAATAGCGCCAATTTCGGAGCATGGATGCAGGTCAACGAGGGACAGTGGCAACTGGCAGAAAAGACGGATTACGCGACACCGATTCAAGATGGGATGCTCATGGATGTAGTGTCCGGCGATCTCAACCACGACGGGATCAAGGATCTCGTTTTCATGGAAACAGGAAAGAACCATCTGGACGTCGTGCAGTTCACTAAGAAAGGCGAGCTCAAGCCGGGGAATCATTGGCGAGTTTTCGAGGAAAAATCCTTCAGAAGCAGGAGAAGCATGTCACCAGAGCCAAGGGAGTCTGTCATTGGTGATGTCACCGGTGACAAGCGCAATGATCTCATCATCCTTGTTCACGATCGCATCCTTCTTTATCCGCAGATGTAAAAATCAGTTGATCACGACCGTCAAGTGACGGCAGATAGACGCCTTTCCGCCATCGTCTGTGAAATATTGGCGATTTAGAGAATCATGAAACAGTTTGTAACAGCCTTCATCATCGGCTTCGTAGTGCTTGGAATCGTGTATCTGGAAACAGGGTCTTCAGAAAAGCCTCGCAAGAAAAGCGATCAACCAGCTCCCAAGATCTCTGCCCCGGAACAAGCGACTACAGAGGTGCTTCTGAGTCTGCATTGGGCAGGTATCACCAATGTCCCAGTTGAAGAATCCCCCAAGGGATTGGCTGGAATCCTTGCCGACGATGCAACTGCAAACCTGGGGATCGAGCTGAACAAGCTCTTCACAGAGCAGAAACTCTTCGAAACCGAACCCGTGAACCAATGGCCGTTCTCCCTGGCTTCCTTGTTTGATGCATTTCCTGAAAAAGCCTTTTCAATCGAAATGAGGAAATCTAACAACAACATCGCCTGTGTCATGGCTGTTGAAGGAACAAACACCATCACCACCAGCGACCACTTTTCCACATCCACAGAAGGCAATTGGACATTGGTGTCATCTGATCACGCAGATGAGCTCCTGGCAGAAATTCAAGCCGAGATCCAAGCCTCTGGAACACCCTATCAAAGCAAAAGCTTGTTCGCTCTCAAGAGTGACAACGTGAGCGAACTGTTCCAACACCTATCGCTCCCTGCTCTTCCCAACATATCCACCGTCACACTGTCGTCCAGCGTCCACAAGGGTGACCTGCTGATCAAAGGTAGTGCAGATCTCTTGGAAGCATTCTCATTTGAGCAGGAAGAATGGAACATCCCCGTCAACACGATCCGGGATCCTTTGGTAGCCTTCACGGCCGTTCAAGGTTTCGGGAGAAAGATCCTTTCGCTTCCTGCACTCGAGGACGCTCAGTTGGAGGCTGCCAACAATCAGTTCTACGCATGGACAGTAAGACTGACTCCCTTCACATCCTACTACGCTCTTCCGATCAAGGATGCTGCCAACCAAATCCCAGCCAAGGCTGACGCATTTATTGCTTCGGTAAATAATTCAAATCCCCCTTTGGTTTTGAGAAATCTACAGATCTCCAAAACGGACTCGATGGTTCATCCAGGACAGATGCTACCAATTCTGATTCCTTTCGTCAGGCCCGCCCTGGACCCTGACTACGCGCTGGCTGGCTTCTTCCCCATCAAAGAAAACAATTTAATGAAACCGGCGCCCGAGGCTTTGTTTGACCAAGTCCGCAAGAAGCCAGACCTCATCTACTATGATTGGGAACTCACCCTGAACCGATGGGAATCCCTGAAGCCTACATTCCAGATTCTGTCGTTGGTATCCACAAATCCATTCAAGCAGCTGAAGGCACCATTCTATCAATGGCTGGACGCCATCGGCCCCAAGCTGGGTAACACCACTACCCTCGCCTCCCGGACAAGCGACACATCATTCAAGTTCGAGCGACGGGCACAACTTGGTCTGACAGCGTTCGAGTTGCTGACCATCGCGCGCTGGCTTGAGAACAGGCCGCTAGGTGAACCCATTTCACTTGTTCCGTTCCTCCCCTTCGGAACAATGGGAGGCCCCAGCATGCACACAATGCCTCAAGCCCCAGCAATCCCGGCTCCACCTCACGACAGGAAGGGCCAATAGTGAAGCTTCAGCTTGGCGTTAATATCGATCACGTAGCCACTGTCAGACAGGCACGCTATCGTGGAGAAAATACAGGCGAGCCCTGCCCTGTCCAAGCTGCCTTGGCTGCTGAAGAAGCAGGCGCTCATGGCATCACCGCCCACCTTCGCGAAGACCGCAGGCACATACAGGATCGGGATGTCCATCAATTACGAGAGCGGATCAAGACCCGCCTCAACCTCGAGATGGCCAATGCTCCTGAGATCATTGAAATCGCCCTCAGTCTGAAGCCGGACATTGTATGCATCGTCCCGGAAAAGCGTGAAGAGCTGACGACCGAGGGAGGACTGGATGCAGCAGGGAATCTCGACTCTCTCAAGGAAACCACCGCTCGCATGCTCGATTGTGGGATTCAAGTCAGCTTGTTCATAGATCCTGACCTCCCCCAAATCGAAGCTGCATCCAAGATCGGAGCCCCCTTCATAGAACTCCACACAGGCACTTTTGCTGAGAGCTGGCATCAGCCAGAACCTTTGGCACAGGAACTCGATCGCTTGAAGAAAGGTGCGGAAGCAGCGCATCGGTCAGGAATCCGCGTCAATGCAGGTCACGGCCTTAACTACGAGAACCTGAAGACCTTGTTCGCTGTGCCTCATCTGGAGGAATTGAACATTGGGCACAGCATTATCAGTCGCTCCATCAGCACTGGCCTTCCTCAGGCAGTCAAAGACATGTTGGCGTTGATGGATGGCTACGAGGGCTGATCCCGATCCCTAAAAAGAATCTCCACAGGTGCAATCTGTGAGTGTTTTTTTGCTGAGACTATGGCAATAGACCAGCGTGGTTTTGTGGAAAAGCACATCAGGGCATCGATCACAACATGGCGGAGGTTGTCTGGGCCTCTTTCTTCTGTTGGGTTTTGCGCTCGTCTTCGTAGGAGGGTTCTACGCTTGGAAATGGCAAAAAGAGGATAATCTCACTCGTGATTCCTTCAGCGACTCCGCCATCAGAGAAGGCACTGAACCTTCGACCAATGCAGTCGAAGTCGTAATGACCCGAGATTGGGAAACGCCTGAAGATATTCAGCCTGAACCAGTGATTCCAACGCTGCCTATTGATCCTGAAGAGGAATCAATTTCGATGCCACCTGCTCCAGCTCCTGAAGAGAACGCTCTCCCTCTCATTCCACCACCTACTCCAGGCATCAATACCAATCCTCCCCCGGAGATGGTTGAAGAAGTGGAACCAGTAACCTTTCGCCCTCGCCCGGTGATTGACCTTTTCGAAGCCCAGCTACAATTGGACAGATTGGGATTCTCAGCAGGCCCAATTGATGGCGTCAATGGCGGACAAACAAAGGCTGCGCTTCTGGCCTATCAGCAAAGCAAGCGGCTCCCCATGACCGGAACACTGGATGAAGCAACCAGCGAGAATCTCATTTTGACGCGTTCTGCCTTAATGAATTACACCGTCACGGAAAGGGATCTCGAAACCCTTGTCACCACTCCATCCTCGTGGCTCGGTAAATCACGCCTTCCTCGACTCGGCTACCAGACACTGCTGGAGACACTCTCTGAACAATCTCATTCCAATCCCAAACTCATCAAACGCCTGAATCAGAATATCGACTGGAGTGCGGTACAAGCGGGACAGGTCATCGTATTGCCTGACGCAACAAGGGAGAGGCCCATGAAGAAGGGAGCCTTCCTGAGAATACGCCTCAGCACGCGGACCCTCCAAGTCATGGATGAGCGGGCTCAGATTCTCGCACACTTCCCATGCAGTATCGCTCGCAAGGTGGAAAGCAGACCTGAAGGAGAGCTGAAGATCGAGTTACTGGTGGAAGGACCCAACTACACATTTGATCCGAAGCGCTTCCCTGACACGCCTGAGGCCCGATCTGGCTCTGGAAAATTAATCTTACCTCCCGGGCCAAACAACCCGGTCGGTGCAGTCTGGATCAGTCTCAACCTTCCCGGCTACGGCATTCACGGAACACCAGAACCAGAACAGGTAGGCCGCACTGAATCATTGGGATGCTTCCGCCTCGCAAACTGGAATGCTGAGTATCTCCTGAAGATGGTCTCGATCGGTCAATCGATCCACGTTGTGCCCTAACAGTCCGTTCAGAACAACTCCACGTTGTCGCCGAGTTCTTCCTCGTCTCCTCCCCCTGCAGCAACGGCAGGTTCTTCTCCTCCCTGATCAAAGAAAAAGTCTTCATCAGAAACAGACTCATTGGATTCCCCCTCAACCACGATTTCGTTTTTGAGTCCAATAGCGTTGTCGTGAATCGTCTTCTCAGTGGCCATCGTATAACAGTCGCGGAATACGGCGGTCATCTCTCCGATCTCTCTCTTGAAAACAACCCCCAACTCCGTCGCAGCAACAGCCCCTGCAAAGTCACTGAAATATCTGGCCAACGCGGATATCTTTTCCAGTTTTTCAGAACTGAACATCTTCTGAGAAACCACACTTTTCACCTTCTCTGAAATAGCGTCACTCGCCTCCCCTACCTCCATCAGAGTCATCAACGCACGATCTCGATGGGCATGAAGATCATCGGCCATTTCAGTTCCACAGGAGTGAATGGCATCCTGAACCTCTTTCCCTGTTCCCTGAAGGTCAAAACAGGATTGGACATCCTGCTCCAATGCTCCATTCAGATCTGCCAGCGTCTGAGACAAAGCATTGCCGATTTCATAAATCTCATCGGATATCTGGCAGGTCCGCATGGACAACACTTCCAGTCCTGTGCCGTCACCAAGCGTCGCCGCCTGAACTTGCGCATTGAGGGCAATCAATCGAATCTGCGAGGAGAGCCCCCGCATGGCTGAAGTGAGGTTGGCTGCAGTTCCTTCCAATGGCTTGATGAATTCATACACCTTGGATATTCCGGCCACAAATGTGCTATTCAAGTCTTCGACCGTCTGCTTTCCGTCCAACAGTCGCTGTACAATGCCATCTGCGGAAACAGTGATGGAGTCAGAGTCCTGCATGGAAATACAAGATTCGTCCAATTCCCTCAAAGCTGAGACCACTGTCCCGAAGGATTCGTTCACATCTAGACGAGCCTTGTTCAATTCACTCTGAGCCACTTGAATTTGTGCGCTTTGAATGAGACCCGCTTCATGGAGAAATTGGGCCTGATCCACTTTGGCTGTCAGCACCTTCTTTGATTTCACCCTGTTCACCCCGGATCTCATCTCTTGAACATTCGCGACGACATGACTGAGCTGCTGCCCCGAGATATCCTGATACTGAAGAGCCATGATAGCCTTCGCGATGCTACCTTCGATCCGACGGGTCACATCCAGCAATGTAACGTCTCTCTCATGATTCTTTTTCAGATCATCTCTGATCGCCTCCAACGTCTTCTCAATCTCAGCCTTCCTCTCCGAAATCAGATGGCATTGTTCACGCAATGGCCCACAGAAATTCTTTATCCCCTCAACCACTGTCCGGTTAATGCCTTCAAGGAAACGAAACTGCTTGTCGAGAGATTCGCTCACCCGCTCTTTCAGACTCGTTATTTCGGAAGCAAGAGAAACAAAGAACTGCTGCTTGGCTATCGGTAGGGTCGATGCCTCAATCTTCAAAAGGGCAGGAAAAATCTTAAGTGGGGCAGAAGCTCGCTGAAGAGTATCTTCGAGATGAAGTACCTGAGCCATCAGATCACTCTGTCTATCCAGGCTATCCAAAAGGCGTGTGGTCTTCTCCTGATTCTCATTCAGGCGTTGGAGCCACTCAAAAAGGGTCTCAGCAGACCGTTCAAGAAGTGAGTGATCCTCTTTCCCCAAAGCGATACTCAATAATTTTTCGGCCGCTCTCACCAATTTTTCACTCATGTCCCCCAATTCACCCACACTCTGAGCTGCATGCGAGAACTCCTTGTCCAACGATTGAATCGTCTCTTCCAGCAGGGAGGCATGCACTGCAAAATCCTCTTTGACAGCTCCTACATCAGACCAGTAGTCAGAAGAATCCTCCGTTTGAGACCGAGACACCAGCTTCTGAACCCCGGCAAGCCATTTCCCGAGCGCCAATGGAGAAGGGACTTTAAACTTTTTCCCACCTGCCATGTCTTTCAGCTTTGTCTTCGTTTTCCCCATTGAATCGCCTGTTCACTTTGAACATGTCTGATCTCTACAAACACATGCCTACGATGGCTACTGACCATCCGTTAACAGTCGTATCGGGAAAAAACTGAATCTCCTTGAAGCGAAATTACCGGAAAGTTGTAAGAATCCGGCTCTAAACAGTGAACTATGTCTACTACTTGGAAGTCATGACCCATTCACCCTTCCAGTTCTTGGCTGGAGGATTGTCCTTCATTTCATCGCATCGCCCTTGATACATCTCGGCCAATTTATCCGAAGGTTGGATCTCCAAGACCTTGCCAAAGGCTTCTTTGGCGTCATCCCACTTGCGTTTGCGGTAGGCTTCAATCCCTTGTCGGAATACCGCAAGGGATTCAGCCATTTTGGGATAGGTCTCGTCGGTATGATAGTCCAGAACCTCATACACACCTACAGGCTCCGTCTTGCCTTTGACGATTACCTTGTCGATATCACGAACGCGGTAAGTTCCCTTCAGTTCACCAAAGGTGGTCCCACTGATCAAAATACGCGCATGGTATGCCTTACAGGCGCTTTCCAGACGGGCGGCAAGGTTCACTCCATCACCGATCATCGTGTAAGGGGCCTGTTTTTCTGAGCCAATTTCACCAGCCACGATCTTATCTGTGCTCAGGCCGATACCAATCTTGATCGGCTCTTCGCTACGCATTTCGCGTCGCTCATTAAGTTTACCCAGCTTACGCATCATGGCGATGGCACAGCGCACTGCACGATCTGGATCATCATCATGAGGGATCACATGACCAAACCCAGCCATCAAGGCATCACCGATGAACTTGTCCACCACGCCCTCTTCGCCTTCCACGCATTCGGCCATGATGTTGAAATACTCATTCAACAAATTCACCGTGCCTTCTGCACCGAGACTCTCAGTAAGAGTAGTGAAGCCACGGATATCAGAGAACAACACGGTGGCCTTACAAATCTGATCCTTGAGTCCACCTTGTTCGGCAATCTTCTCGGCAAGAGCCGATCCCATGGCGCGAGCAACCGCAGCTTTACTACGTTTCTCAGAGGAGATGTCCTCAATCATCACCATGGTACCCAGACGTTTGTTCTCGCCACTGATGAGAGGAACCACGTTCACATTCACAGCGACCTTGTTTCCACGAACATCCACATCCGTATCCAAGGCAATTTCAGGCAACTGCTTCTTCTCCACCTTTTCCACACGGCGAAGAATCCACTTGTTCTCTCCCGTAAAGATATCCTTTGCATCACGGTTGATGATCTCATCCGTGGCAGACTGCAGAATTCGGAGACCAGAGGCATTACACGTGATGATCTTCCCACTCTCATCAAGAGTGAGCACGCCGCTGGACATCGATTGAAGAATACTTTCGTTGTAGTTCTTCATGTTCTGGATATCAGCGAAGAGCTTCGCGTTCTCCAGACCGATCGATATCTGAGCGGTAAAGGCCTTCAGACGACTTTCGTCCTCTACGTTGAACGGGCCACCCTGCTTGTTCAGCACCTGGGTGACACCAATGACCTTGCCCTGGCGGTTGACCACCGGCACACAGAGAATCGATCTCGTGAAGTATCCTGTCTTCTTGTCGAAGCTCGGGTTGAACCGAAGATCTGCGTAAGCGTAAGGGATGTTGATCGTCTGGCTCGATGTGTAAACAGCACCTGCGATTCCGAGGTGATTAGGAAAACGAATAATAGCGCTATTCAGGCCGGTGCCGACTTCAGACCAAAGCTCATCAGTCTTGTCGTCGTTCAGAAAGAGTGTTGAGCGATCCGCCTTCAACATACGTGTGGCTTCGCCCATCACACGTTGAAGCAGTGGCTTCAATTCCAGTTCGGAAGTGACATCAGACACGATGTTCAGGAATTCCATCTCCTGATTACGCGTCTTCTGCATGCGCTCGATATACTGACGACTCTGCAGCGTGATTGCCGCCTGAGTGGTCATGGCCTCCACAACCTGAAGGTCCTTCTTGGTGAACTTGCCACCCTGCTTGTTCAGGGTCTGGACAACACCAATGACTTCTCCTTTGGCCGTCTTGATCGGTGCACAAAGAATACTCTCCGTATGATAACCCGTCTCTCTATCGATCGATGAATCGAAACGATCATCGGCATAGGCATCATGAATGATGATTCCATTGCCCTGTTGGTAGGCCGCACCGGCCACACCTACAGAGTTAAGAATACGGATTTCACGTTTGTAGTTACCTTGGGCAACACGGGAATAAAGCTCATTGGTGGCAGGGTCGTTCAGGAAGAGCGAACCACGGTCCGCGCCAGTCTCCTCGGTAGTAATACTAACCAGCACCTCCAGAACTTCATCCAGAGTCTCGATCGCGGAAACGCGGTGGGAGACATCCAACAACATCTCCATGACCCGCAAACGCTCCGTCGTCTCAAGAGCCTCAGAAATGTATCCCGAAGCGCCAGTGCCCGGTGAGGGAGGAGGAATGATGGCCTTTACTTCCTGAGTCTTGGCAGGAGTCCGCTCGATCACCCGACTGGTAACAGTAGGTGCTGCACTGGAAGAACTGGCTTTGCGTTTAGTTGCCATGATTTACCCAGAAAAGTCTTCGCGATGAAAAAATGATAATCCCACTCCAGATCAGTCGCGAGGTGCCGGAGATTGCTCAAGTTTGTCTCTAAGTGCAACAATAGTGTCTTTCAGATGCCGTATCTCCGCATCTGCATCTGCCACAGCCTGTTGCATTGCTTCCTTCTTTTCAAATCTCAACATTTCCACCTGATCACGGGTGGCTCCGATGGTCTGACGGAGCTGACGATTTTCATCCGTCATATCGCGGACAGCCTCCTGCACGGCAGATTGCTTCTCAAAGCGCGCCTCTTCCAACGAATCGTGCATGGCTGAAATCGTATCTCTCAGCTGCTTGAGCTCATCTGCCGCCTCTCTGACGGCGTTTTGAATCGCTTCTTTCTTCTCAAATTGGACTTGCTCGATCTTGTCACGGGCTTCCTGAACCGTCTGGCGGAGCTGACGGATCTCATCCCTGCTCTTACCCGCCTCATCATCGACAGCCTGAGTTTTCTCAAAACGGGCTCGTTCCAGCTCATCTCTGAGCGCCCGAATCGTATCGGTCAGTTCCTGAGTCTCGGCAGCGGACTTGGCCACCACCTCTTGAACCGCGCTCTGTTTCTCATAGCGGGCATGGTCCAGCTTCTCCCTCAGAGACTCCAATTCCTTCCTGAGATTTCCAGCCGAAAGCTTTTTTGGTGCGTTGGTTGCCATGTTTGATCCGCTTGAGCCCGAGAGTTTTAGCAGTTCGCCGCCTGCCTGCCAATACGGAGCCCACCCCTACTTTGTTCGAAATAAATCACTCTGAACCACTGCATGAATCAGGCTTCTCACGCCATACCCTTCCGCTTTGGCCTCATCCAGGATCGATTCCACCGCCTTCCGATCACTAAAAGAAACCGGCGCACCGGTACCAAAAACGACCAATCGCTTCACCAGATTCCGAGCAATCACCCGCTCATCCTTCAGCAAAATGTCCCGAAATCCATGAATTCCAGTAAAAGAGAGCCCATCGGGCATCTTGGCTGAAGGGTCAATCGTTTGAGCCAAGCGAAACTCAAACAAGTGCCCGTTCTTACCAAAACCTTCCACCCGATCGCCCTCATTACCTGTCACCCGATAGCGATCGCGCCAACCACCCGCAATATCAAAACTTTCCAGCGCAAATCCCGCTGGATCAAATTTAACATGACACGCAGCACAGGAAGCGGCTGCTCTGTGCAGGTCCAGTTGTTCACGAATCGTTGTGGCACCACGGGTGTCCGGAGTGATCGCTTCCACGCCTGAAGGCGGCGGAGGAATCTCCACACCCATCAATCGTTCCATTGCCCATGCTCCCCGGATGACCGGTGAAGTTGTTGTCCCATTGGCCGTCACCCGCATCACACTGCTCTGGGTCAACAAACCACCGCGAACCGATCCCTTGGGGAGATTCACTTTTTGAAATGCCGTGCCTTCCATGGCAGGAAACTTGTAGTGCTTAGCCAACCTCTCATTGGCGTAAGTGAAGTCAGCCTTGATCAGATTCCTTGCAGGCAGGTTCTCATCAATCAGCTCTTTGAAGAACAACCGGGTCTCCAGAACCGAGGACTCCGTAAGCCAGTCATCCAGATAATAATCTGGATACAATTCAGCATCTGGTGAATTGGAGTGAATGTCTCTCAGATCCAACCAGTAATCCAAAAAGGCATGTTGAAAGCGTTCACTCCGTGGATCGTTCAACAAACGCTCCACCTGCCCGCGCAGCACATCGGGATTCGTCAGGTCCTTCGTGTTGAGCAAAACTTCATCAGGTGATCCATTCCAGAGGAAGAAGGAAAGCCTCGATGCCAAGTCCGCCTGCCCCAACCTTCCCGGGTCGGTTTCAATAAACAGAAAATCCGTAGAACACAGACCCGCCCCCATCGCTGCAATCAACGCATCAGTGAAACCTTCTCCCAGCTCCCGCGCTTTATGATAGATCTTCATCAACGGAACGATCTGAGAATCATCCACACTCCCCTTGCGATTCATCCGCGCCATGAACCGGCTTAACACTCGCTTTGCATCGGTCCCCTCGTCCTGGCTCAGCAACACAACCTTGTTTCCCGGCTCCACCTTGAAATCCAATCCTCCGAATACCGTTTGGAACTCCGCTGGTGGCCACTGATCGTGCAATGGCCCTTCCATCTCCAACCAACAGAACGCCACACCTGGAATCCCATTGGTCGAAGCATTTGGATTCCCTTTCCATCCCGGTCTGGTGCGAATCAACCGTGTGGCATCGGGACGGATCATTTCCCCTTTCTTGAGAATCACCTCACACTCCACCACTCCCGGTTCAGTCCCCACGTCAAAGGACGTCAGCCAACGACTGTCTCCACTATTGGCAAGCGCATACAACGTCACTGGCTCAGAGCGATTGCTCCGTTTCACCACCTTACGATCAGGACGCCACCACGAGCGACTTCCGCTATGAAGACCATGCTCCCTGCCACCGCTGGCGCCATTGAGACCGGCAAGAAACGAATAGGCCTTGAGTCGAATGCGATAACGGCCATCCACCGGCAGTTCCATTCTTTTGAAATCATACTTGGTGGTGGCGGCATAGGTGCCTGACACAAATCCCATTGCCTCACGCTCGCGCTTATCCGGATCTGCATCCCCAACAGTCAACGGCTGATCGCCAGTGATCACATCCGGCTCTGCCTGAAAGTCCACCATGGGAATCGCAGCCCGGGTCGCAGAGCGTTGTCCAAAACGATACTTGAGATAATTTCGCAGCATTGGCTCTGTGCGGGCATAGTATTTTTCCGTCTGAGTAGGATGCGCCACAGTCTGCAGAACCATTCGCAAGGAGTAATCAGCCGTCTCCAAGTATTTCATCATCTGCACATGAGAAACATCCAGCCGATCACCAACCTTGTTGAACAAATGAGATGTCCCATCCTCAGTCAGCATATCCGCCACCTGCAGCCATGGAGCGCTCAACCCTTGGCGAAGTGCATTCTCATACTCGAAGCGATTCATCCGCCTCGCCCCAGCCCGCCCCGCTTCTCTCACTCGTTTTGCATCAAATGCAATCAGCGGTTCTGATACAGATTTCAGAAATGAATCCACGTCCGCCGATGATGGTCTCTTTCGCTTCTTGGGCGGCATCTCTCCGTGATCGACCCGATCATGGATCTTAACCCATAGATCATGGATTTCCCGATTGCTCAAATCGTCGGATAAAGCCTCCAGGTTCAGCCCGCCTTTCTGCACATCGCTGTCATGACAATCCAAGCAATGTGATTGCAGAAAGTCACTTACCTCTGACCTGATCCCCTTGCCCTGACAGACCATGGAGCCCGCCAAGCAAAGAATCAGCACGATCAAAGGAATCCTCTGATCAAACCGCCTGCATATGACGCTCTGTTCACTGACCAAAGGCATACTCTTCCACAACCTTTCCACCAATGAGATGCTCTTGAATGATGCGCTCCAGCACTTCCGGGGTGCAGGAGTGATACCAGACACGATCCGGATACACCAACGCTACCGGCCCATTGAGACAAACCTGAAGGCAATTGGACTTGGTCCGGAAGATCTTCCCCCCGGCACCCACCAATCCCAATTCCTTCAATCGCGTCTTGAGATAGTCCCATGACACCAGACTCGTCTCCTTGTCACAGCACTTGGGCTTCGTCTGATCAGCACACAAGAGTATGTGACGCTCAAAGCTGTTTCCACCCAACTGCGCCAGAACTCCATCCAGCACCTCAACCGTAGCTGTCGTATCCGCCATCCTGACTACTTCTTTTTGAAAAACTGATTCACCTTGGGCTTGCCCTTCAACCATCCCAGTGACGTCAGAAACTTGTCCGATTCCGTCACGGTATTGATGAAGCTCTCATAACTCTTGCCGGCATTGAAGAAGCCATGCGGTTGCCCTTCATAGAGGAACAACTCGGAACGAGAACCCACATCCTTCATTTTCTTCTGAAAGCGTTTCGCCGTGGATACAGGTATCAGCGGATCCGCTGTTCCTAGAAACACGACTGCGGGAGGCATGCCCTTGCGGATGTTATGTGCTGGAGAGATTTCTTTATAACGATTCTTCACACGAGAGTGGGCCCACCCTCCGTCAGGGCCGTTGTCATAAACGGGATTGAAGAGGACCAGCGCATTGGCAACAGAACTTACTGATGTGTCTTCCCCTTCTTCATTCAGTCCGGGCACTGTCGAAGTCGCCGTGGCTACATGACCACCTGCAGAGCCACCACCGGCTGCAAGACGTTCCGGATCAACCCCAAGCTCATCAGCATGCGACCTGACCCAACGAATCGCTGATTTGCCATCAGCAACGCAGTCATAGGGAGTCGTCCGATGACGACTGGCCACTCGATATTCCGCTGTCATGGCCACCATTCCCCGTGACGCCAGATAGCGACAATGGGATTCGAACTGGGTCGGACTTCCTCCGTTCCAGCCACCACCGAAAAAGAAGACAATGCCTGGACGTGAGTCAGAAGCCTTCCAGCCCTTGGGCTTGAAGACATGGAGATGGAGTTTGTCCTGTGGAGTCTCCTTGTATTGCAGTTTCTCAGCCCCTTCCAGATCGAAGGACTGGAGCTTGAGCTTCTTCTCAGCTGCGTTCAGGGACAATGCCCCCAAAAGGCAGGCACACAGGCAGGCACGCACGGATGTATGAAAAGGAAAAGACATGGCGGGATGATCCCTCGCCATGCCTTAACAACAAGTCTGAATTCGCTTTTCGGCGACTTACTTCAATGCCGCTTCCACGGCTTTGACGATCTCACCAGACTCTGGTTCGTCTGATGACTGAAAGCGTTTGATCACCTTGCCATCCTTACCCACGAGGAATTTGGCAAAGTTCCAACCGATATTTCCAGGAAAGGCAGCTCCCTCACCAGCCAGCTCCTTGTAGAGCGGATGGCGCCCGGAACCATTCACCTCGATCTTGGAAAACAAGGGAAACGTAACTCCGTAGTTCTTCTTACAGAACTGCTTGATCTCGCTCTCAGATCCGGGCTCCTGTGCTCCGAACTGATTACAAGGGAAGCCAAGAACGACGAGCCCCTTCCCTGAGTATTTCTTATGAAGCGCCTCCAACCCATCATACTGGGGTGTGAGTCCGCACTCTGAAGCAACGTTTACGATCAGGAGTGCCTTGCCCTTGTATTGAGACAGGGACACTTCCTTTCCGTCGATGTCCTTCACTTTCACATCATGGATACCATCAGCCATAGCAGTCACGCTCATGCCCAAGAGGCAGAGGAACAAAGAGGTTTTCAACAAATGAATCATGCGCAGACAAATAACCGCAGTCCTGGAGCTGTCAAGCCACGGACACGTTTAGCGGACTTCAGAAATCAGTTTCTCCAGGCGGCGACCGTACTCGATGAAGTTGTTGTACATGTCATCTTCAGAGGCAGCCACACTGCTGTCATGGAACACCACCGCCATGTGAGGCTCGATTGAGATACCGGCATCGTAACCACTGGCAAACGCGTCTTTCAGGATATCACGCACACGGCCATCGCCTTCACCCGGGAAGGTGTAGTCAGCATCATTCTTTTCAGGATTCCAGACACAGTCCTTGATGTGGATGTGAGCCACGTGCTCTTTGATGGTGGTCCAGAAGTCCCATGGGTCCTGCTTCGGCCAAGGCTTTTCCTTGGAGCGGTCGCCATTGAAGATCGGATTGGCCGTGTCAAAAACCCACTTCAGACCAGGCGTGTTCTCCACCAATTTTAGTCCGGCAGCCGGGCTCATGCCTCCGTAGTTCATGCAGTTCTCATGCACAGGAACCAATCCTTCTGCCACAAATCGCTTGGTCACGTCGTTGACGCGCTCAACGACCAGGTCAGGGACATCAGAATGCTCGTCATCTGGTTTGAAACTCATGATGCGCACATACTTGGTGCCCAGACGCTTCATACGCGGAATAGCGCGCTCAACCTCACCCAGTGTGACGTCAAATGGATCCTTCACCGTCTTGGCCCAGTTCATGATCGTGGAACCAAAGGCATACACACCAATGCCTGACTCCTTGAGCTTCTGCTCCACGATGTCAAAGGCTTCATCCGGGATGTCGTGAAGGTTGGCCTTGTCGAAGCCCGGCACTTCCACGCCACGCATTTCGATGTATTTCCAGCCAAGTTCCTTTGCAGCCTTGATCTGTCCGTCGATTGTGCTGGCGCCCTCGTCGCCAATTCCCATCAGTTCCATAATATTGTCTCTGGTTATAAAAAGTCGTTCCGCTTCTGGGTGCGGTGAAAGGGGAAAACCACACGGAACAGCCGCTCCGGTCAAGTGACTAATGCCAACCGTGCGCTGGAGCTACACGGAAACTCCACTGGTGCGAGTATCGGTCATCCATCAATCAGCGTGATGTCCACGCGTCGTCCGCATCAGGTCGCTCATCAAAATTGCCCGAACCACCGCGGCGTAAGTCCCCCCGCCCTCTTGAGCAGCTTCATGTATCTGCTTCAGTTGACGCAGATCCGTCGGGACCAATGGACGTCCCAACGCAAACTGGGTCATCTTCCACGTAATCGTTTCTTTCACCCGATCACTACCAGCCAGCAGATTCATTAACTCGCCAGCTGTCTGATACTTGGTGGGTTTGGCGTCTCCGGGGAAAAGGATTTCACCATCGTGCCGCAGCGAATTTCCATAAACGTCCTTCTCAAGATAGGAACCAAGTCCATCAAACCGCTCCAAACCAAAAGCCAGTGGTTCAAACTTCTTATGACAACCACCACATGATTCGTTTGCGATGCGCTCTTCAGCAATCCCACGCTGTGAACGGCCCGGGCTGGAAGGCACAGGCGTGGTGTCCAATCCAGGAGGCGGATCACTTACGATTCCTCTCAAGACATCGTGCAATACAAAGAGTCCGCGCGTCACCGTGGAGGCATCATCACCGCCCATGGTCAGGACACTGCCATGCGTCAGCAATCCACCTCGGCTCGCAATTGGTTCCAGATCATACCTCGCAAATCCTTCCCCAGCCGGAATGAGTCCATAGTGCTTGGCAAGTGCCGGTGTCATGAACGATACCTGCGCATTAAACAGATCCGCCATCGGTCTTTTTTGCTTCCAGATCACTTCCTCGAAAAAGGCAAGAGACTCACGGCGCATCTCTTCAGCAAGAGCAGAATTCCAATCAGGAAAGCGCGCGGGGTTGGGATTCAGATTCTTCAACCGCCCAAGGTTCAGCCATTCACCAAAGAACTGCAGAGAACGCTCAACCGCCTTCGAGTCACCCAACATCCGGTCCACCTGCTTTGCGATTCCGTTATCGCTCATCAACTCGCCATCATTGGCAGCTTTCAACAATTCCCTATCCGGCGCCGATCCCCAAACTGTGTAGCTGATCCGCGAAGCCATTTCATGCGGACTCACCGGCCACGACTCACCATAGCCACGTTGTTTCTCCATTCTGTAGATGAAGCGGGGAGACTGAAGCATGGCTTCGATGATCAGACTCGTCGCCTCCTTGAAGTCACCACCAGCACTGGCGACTGATGTGGCAACACCACGATATAGAGCCAGCTCATCCTCCACGATCGGACCACGAAGCAACCACTCTCCCATCCGCTCGATCAACGCACGATTGTCCTTATCGATCAGCTTTCGACTTCCGTGAAACCGTTTTGCAAACGCCAGCACATCCATGCGCCCTACAATGGTTTCAGCAAGTTGCGAATATGCCCCAACGTGCTTGAGATCTACACTGAGATTGTAGGCGGTATTACTGAATCCATCCGCACGCAGATCCCTTGGCAAAAGTGCCCGGGCCTCCTTCTCTATATCCACTCCCGTGGCTTGTTTCACGGTGGCGATGTATTCATCAATCGTCAGTCGCTGAATCCAGTTCTCTGCAACCACGTGATCATGCGCGTAGATGGCGGGATCGATTCTGTCCAATGTCCAGGCAGCACCCGAATCAATCCACTTCTTGAGGATCGCCTTTTCTTCATCACTAAGCGGTTCCTTGTCCTCAGGCATTTCATCCGTGGCCACCGCCTCCCAGACGAGACTCTCAAGCGACTTGCCCGGAACAATGAACTTCCCTTTACGCTTTCCACCAAAAGCACCCTCCTTCGTTGAGATATCCAACCGTCCTTCACGCGTGGACGGGTCGTGACATTCCACACAATGCTTCGCCAGCAAAGGGGCCACCTTCATCTCAAAAAACTGTTCATCCTTGGATACTCCCGCAATCGTGGATCCGTCGGCAACTCCGGCATCAGGTCCAGCTGAATAGTGCGCCATGACCTCAGCCTCAGACAACGCGCGGGAGAACAGCGCCACCATTCGATACTCCCCTTTCCATTGACGATCTCCACTGAACTCATCACCCAGCGCAAGGCTATAGCCGGTATTCCAGTTGCTCATATTGCCGGCCACATTTCCATCACTCGCCTTTTTACCATTCAGGTAGAGTCGAGCCCTACCATTTCTGCTTCGGGTATAGACCACATGAGTAAGTTCCGGTTTAAGACCACCTGCACTGATGGATGGAATCCCATTGCCGCTGGTCTTGGTGGTTCTCAATCGGGCGTCATAACGACCACCGTCCTGCCCCAACGTAAAGTTCCGTTCAGATCCATTCTTGGAAATGGTAATGATACGCGCAGGCCCTTCTTGATTCTTTGATGCCGGGCGTATCCAAGCCTCTACTGTGATCTCTCCAGACTCCTTGATCTCAACATTCACAGCTCGGGCAGGCCCATCCGATACGAGCTTGGCATTGTTCTTAATGAGCAATCCCTTCTTCGAGTGCTGCACTCCTTTGGGGTTATTGATCCGCAACAGCAGTGGAGACTTATTGCCTGATGCATCATGAATCTGCGCGCCCTCCGTTTCAGAAAAATCATACCCCACCAACAATCCAGCCACACTACGCCCTGCCGCAGACACATGACTTGCCAACGACAAAAGAAGCACAACCAAGACAGGGATAAAAAACGTGCGATTCAGGCACCTGCGGGAATTCATCTGGGCAATCTATCCAGCTGAACGCATCCGACAATCTCAAATAAGGATGACTACTGCTCCCCCGCCTTCAACTGACCACAACCCGCGGCCACATCAATGCCCTTTCGCTGACGGATAGTACACGGAATCCCTGCTTCATGAATCACGTCCCGAAACTTCACAGCGGCATCGTCATCAGTGGCAGTTCCTTCGTAGCCAGTGGTTGGGTTGAGCCTGATGAGATTCACATGAACCTGCATACCTTCGAGCAACGTCGCCACTTTGGCTGCGATCTCAGGTGAGTCATTTTTTCCAGCAATCAACGTCCAACCAATCAAAACACGCTTCCCTGTCTCAGCAGTATAGTACCTGCACGCCTCCAACAGATCAGCCAAAGGCCAGCGACTGTTCACCGGTACCAGAGCAGTCCGTTCTTCGTCGGTCGCAGCGTGGAGACTTACCGCCAAGTGATAAGGACGTTTCTCATCAGCCATCTTGCGGATCGATGGAACTACACCGACAGTGCTGATTGTGATTTTGGAAGCAGCGATGGAAAGACCGCGTTGATCAGTCACGATCTCCATGGCTTTCATGAGAGCATCATAATTATGGAGAGGCTCGCCCATTCCCATGAGCACCAGATTCCTGAGCTCTTCGCCAGAGCCCATCTTGGCAGCCAATCGCCTGGCCCTCACCACTTGAGCGACAATTTCACCCGTTCTCAAATGCCGGTCAAAGCCCATCTGGCCGGTCGCACAAAAAACGCAGCCCATGGCACACCCCGCCTGCGAACTCAGACATGCCGTGTATCGTCCGGGATAGCCCATCACGACCGTTTCGATCTCATGCCCTGAAGCCAACCGGAACAGCATCTTACGCGTATCGCCTTCCTGGCTTTCCACGTAGCGACATTCCTCCAATTCATCCAGGACCACCGTCTCAGCCTTTGCATCCCACCAACGTTTCAACGGAGGCAACCAGCGTGAATCATCGATCCGTCCCTCTTCATTCACAGGAAGTCGGTAAAGACTCTTCCAAAGATCAGCGGTGTGTATGGGATTCACCTCATCAGCCCGCAACTGTTCCTCCAACTCTGAGAAAGTCAGATCATACAAACGCAAGCTGTGATCGGTAGCGGTGGCCATGGATTGAAAAGCCTATTGGGAGAAATTGGAACCGGAAGACTATTCTTCTTCGTCATCATCGTCCTCATGCCTCAACAACGCAGTGATGACGCCATGGATCAGATTGAGTTCCTGCTGACTGGGAGTCGCACGCTGAAAGAAAGCACGCAGATTGGCAACCGTGGGACCACGTTTCTGCTCGGTGATGAAGAAACCGGTGTCATCCAACTCTCCAAAGAGACGCTCGAAAAAGAACTCCAACTGCTTCTTCTCAGCAGGCGGAGAAACCATTCCGTCTTCCCGGCCAGCTGTCTCCACTTCGTCGCGCTCCTGAAGTGCAGTCCACCATTCCCATGAGAAGAGGAGCACTGCCTGTGCAAGGTTCAGGGAACGAAATTCTGGATTCACCGGATAATGAATCAGGCGATCAGCAAGACCAAGTGCATCATTCTTGAGTCCTGCTGCTTCGGGACCAAAGAGGATTGCAGTCTGCTGTGCCGCATCTCCGTGACTGATGTCATGAATCTCATTCACAACCCGGCCAACGGACATTGCCGGGATTTCACTATCGCGCACGCGGGCCGTGGTGGCATACACACGCTGACAATCAGCCACAGCTTCAGCCACCGTTTCAAAACATTCCGCTCCGTCGATCACTGAATCCGCATCCGCTGACACAGCACGCGCGACGTCACTCGGCCAGCCATCACGTGGATTGACCAACCGCAGACGCGACAGACCACAATTCAACATGGCACGGGCGCACATGCCGATGTTCTCCCCCATCTGGGTTTGAACCAATACGATGATGGGACGCGCCACTTCCATACTACTTCTTCGACCAATCAGACCAGAGCCACGTCAACATCTCTGGTAACTTTGCGCCCGCATGCGTGCTTCCATGAAAACAAGGGCCGTAGTGAAAGTGATAGTCATACCCCTTGTATTTCAATGCAGCCGCCATCTTTTCGTTGGCCAATGGCCAATGTCCGTGCGAGTTGTCCAAATCATTACGCCCTCCAAGTAGATACACTTTGATCGGCTTGTTATCCGTCTTGCGGATCAGGTTGGGATAGACATGCCCTCCTCGGATATTGGTGAAACTTCCCACCCACGAAAGCACACGGCGGAACTCATCAGGACGTTCCCATGCCACCGTCCATGCACAGATCCCTCCAGAAGAACCTCCCGCAATGCCACGGCTTTCAGGGTCTGTCCTCAAAGAATAGCGCTTGCTCACCTCAGGTAGGATCTCCTCCATCAGAAAGCGGGAATACTGATCGCTCAAAGTATCGTATTCAAAACTACGATTTCGGGGCTTACTGCCCTTCGGCTGATTCAGGAAAGAACCGGGATTGATGAAGATCCCAATCGTGACAGGCATCTTCCCTTGATGAATCAGATTATCCATCACCGTGGTCGCACGCAGCGGCCCACTGGGTGAGGCATGTCTCAGTCCATCCTGAAACACCATCACGCAGGCAGGTTCGCTCTTCTTATACTGAGCCGGAACATAGATCTGATATTGGCGCACAGTATTGGTGAACACCTGGCTCTTCCATTCAAGGGTCTCCACCTTTCCTTGAGGCACTCCCTTTTGCACAAAGCTTTCAGGTTGGTAATCATAATACTCAATCTTCTGAACACCCGCTCTGAATCGCTTCCCTCCAACATGCTCCTCGTAATTGACCATCACTGCATTTGGAAACTCCTTTGAAAAGACCTGTAGACCGGAATCGCCAATCCGTTTCATCTTACCAATGAGATTTCCATCACGAGACATCACCTTGGCAGGAAGCTTGGACTCGACAGCCCAGACCATGGTCGTCTTTTCCTTCTTCGGTTTTGCCTTGGGATTCTGCAATCCCCAGTTACCAAACTCATTGCGAACAGCAGCCTCCACAGCTGAATCACTTCCAGCCTGAATCAGTTTATGGAGTTTGACTGCACCGATTTTTTCAGCGGCGTTTGATTGAAGACCGAGCGCCATCAACGCGGCCAGAGCCATCAGGATTCGTAGAGTGGATTTCATAGGATAAGGGAATGAAATTACATGAGGCCTGTGGTCTCAGGGTAGCCACAAAGGATATTCAAACTCTGCATAGCCTGGCCGCTGGCGCCTTTGACCAGATTGTCTTCTGCACTCATCACAACAAGACGGCCGGTGCGTGGATCCAGTCGCCATGCGAGCTCCAGCATGTTCGTTCCAACCACGTTCTTCGTATCAGGAAGTGCATTGTCTTTAAGAACACGAACAAACGGCTCTTCATAGTAGGCACGCTCGTAGCAGCTGCGAATCTCTTCGTTCAGTGCATCGACTTCCGCCTGTGTCTTGAATTTCTTTGTTGGAGCGAGATAAAGCGTTGTGAGAATCCCACGATTCACCGGTGCCAGATGAGGAGTGAATTGGATCACCACCTGTTCACCTGCAGCCTTGGATAGCTCCTGCTCTATTTCCGACAAGTGTCTGTGCTTCGGGATTCCATACGGCCTGATGCTTTCATTGCATTCTACATACAAATAACCCACATCCGCCTTTCGCCCTGCTCCACTCACTCCTGAATGTGAGTCAGCGATGATTCCTGTCGAACGAATCAGCCCTGCTTTCAACAATGGTAGAACCGGGAGAATAATACTGGTGGGATAACAACCTGGAGAGGCTATCAAGGTGGCATCAGCGATCTTTTCACGATGCACTTCAGGCATACCGTAGATGGATTTGGTCAGAAGTTCCAGAGCAGGATGGTCATGCCCGTAGAACTCCTTATAGACTTCTGCATCCTCAAGTCTGAAGTCCGCACTCAGATCGATGACCTTCACACCTCTCTCAAAAAGAGGTCCGGCAAATTCGGCAGCCACGCCATGAGGCAGAGCCAGAAAGACAATCTCACATGCTTCCACCAGAGCATCAATATCCGGAGCGATGAAGGACAATTCCTCTGCCTTTGGAAAATGAGCAAACTTGGGAAAGACCTCAGCCAGTGACTTTCCGGCATACTGTCGTGAAGTGATGGCGGAAAGCTCCGTGTAAGGATGCAGCAGGACGCGTCGGACCAGCTCCTCACCTGAATACCCGGCTGCACCTACAATCCCAACTCTCACACTCTTCATTTCGTCATTCATAATGATCTTTATCCACAAAAAAAGGCCCCGTCCAAGAACGGAGCCTTTTGTAAAGTCGTTGTAGAACGATAACCAGTTTAACGTTTGCTGAACTGGAAGTTCTTACGAGCGCCAGGCTGACCGTATTTCTTACGTTCTTTCTGACGTGGGTCACGGGTCAAGAAGCCCTGTGCCTTGAGTGCCGGACGGAACTCAGCGTTCTCAACGAGAAGCGCACGAGCGATTCCATGGCGGCAGGCTTCTGCCTGACCACTGATTCCTCCACCAGTCACGTTGATGCGGACATCAAACTTGCTGTCGGTCTCAGTAGCTTCGAAAGGAGTGAACAATTTTGCCTGATGAAGAGCATTCGGGAAGTACTCTTTGTATTCACGACCGTTGACAGTCACGTTGCCAGAACCTGGCTTGAGGCGCACACGAGCCACAGCTGTCTTACGACGTCCAGTTCCGAGGAGCTCCTGAGTGATGGGATCAGTTTTCGACATGTTCTTAAAAATTATCCTACGGTGAAGGTCTCTGGCTGTTGAGCAGCGTGTTTGTGCTCACTACCCTTGTATACCTTGAGCTTGGTCATAATCTGACGACCAAGACGGTTGTGAGGGACCATTCCCTTGACCGCATTGAAAATCAAACGCTCTGGTGCCTTGGCGCGCAGGTCAGAGACATTGATCTCTTTATGACCTCCGGTCCAACCAGAGAAACTGTGGTAGGTCTTGTTCTCTTCCTTGTTTCCAGTGACACGGACCTTATCAGCGTTGATAACGATCACGAAATCGCCGGCGTCGAGATGACGCGTGAAGGTAGGCTTGTCCTTTCCACGAAGAACATCAGCCACTTTGGTGGCCAATCGTCCGAGGACAACCCCGTCGGCATCGATCACATGCCATTTCTTACTGTTTTGATCTACTGTCGGCAAAATCGTTTTCATCAGCAAAATTACTTAAAGGGCGGGAATCTTATGAGTCTCCAATCTCAAGTCAACACATCAAAATAATTATTTTTGACTCTGTTCACATGGTCATTTTCCACCACACAACCCCATTTTTCGACCGTTTCCATCGCTTTCTGTAGGAGAGTGCGGCTCATTCCCCGAAAATACGCCGGTGCTCCCGCTGCACATGGGGATCGGTCATTCCGGCCACATAGTCGCAAACTGCACGGTGCCAGCCTATTTTGCGGGCACGTTTGCGATTCTGTTCCCCTATCTCCTTCTTGTGACTGAGATAGTAGTTGAAAAGGTCTTTCAGCATGGAGATCCCACGCAGGTTTGGCTCATGCACTACAGGATTGTAGTAGAGATTGTCATACAGGTAGTCCCGCATCTCCAGGTTTTGGAGCCTGCGCTTGTCGCTGTAGTTGACCAAGCCCGACTTGAGGAGGCGCACTTCGTCCGCTGATTGCACTCCTGAGAGGTTGATCGCATCCTCTGCGGTCTTCACCACATCCTTCACCTGCATATCAATAATGCAGCGAATGATGAAATAACGACGACTCTCCTCTGCCAACTCTCCGTGCTGACGTTTCACCGACCGTGAAGCGTTTGCCCAGATCTTGACGTTCTTTCGCAGCTCTTTCTCATCGAGAAGTTCTGAATCCAATCCGTCATCGAGATCATGACTGTAATAGGCAATCTCATCAGACAGATTGGCCACCTGGGCTTCCAGAGAGGCGTTTTGCGCGTCAAAGCCATCCCGTTTACCCGGATGATCGTATGCAGTGAAGTGCTTTACCAAGCCCTCCCGCGTCTCCCAACTGAGGTTCAATCCTTCGAATCCAGGGTATTTCTGCTCCAATAGCTCCACAATTCGCAAGCTATGCTGATTATGCTCAAATCCCCCATAGTCTTTCATGAGTTGATTGAGAGCGGTCTCCCCTTTGTGGCCGAATGGAGGATGCCCAAGGTCGTGAGCCAGAGCGATGGCCTCAGCGAGATCCACATTCAACCGAAGCGCCTGAGCGATGTTCCGGGTGATCGCCGCCACCTCCATGGTGTGGGTAAGCCGCGTCCGAAGGTGATCCCCACTACCATTCAGAAAGACCTGTGTCTTATACTCCAAGCGTCTGAAGGCCCTGGAATGAATGATCCTATCCCGGTCACGCTGATACTCCGTGCGCCAATCAGGAGACACTTCGTCATAGACTCTTCCGCGAGTCAGCGACGAAAGCTGCGCATAGGGTGCAAGCGTCCTGCGCTCGATCTCCTCAAGTTCCTTACGACCTAGTGGCATCGATTTGATTCAGGCGACAAGGTTCCCAATCCACTCGATCAGGAGCCAAGAAGCTCTTTTACAGAAACACCCTTGAGATCAAACAAGCGCTGAATGACATCCTCAATCAGGTTGTTCGGGCAGGAAGCACCAGCAGTCACACCCACGGTGATCTGACCTTCAGGAAGCCAATTCTCTGTGAATTCCTCTTCCTTGGTGTGCTGGTTGTAGTGAGAGATCTTCTCACCTGAAATCATCTTGGCTGCATTCTTGATGAAGAAGGTTGGAAGCACGGCTTCACCCATTTCAGCAAGGTGAGAGGTATTGGAGGAATTGTATCCACCTACCACCAACAAGAGGTCCATGGGCTCTTTCAACAATTTGACCAACGCGTCCTGACGTTCCTGGGTCGCACCACAGATGGTGTCAAAGAAACGAAAATGGCCTTCAAAGCTCTCTTGTCCGTAGCGTTTGGCGATGGATGCACGAATTCTGCGCTGCACCTCTTCTGTCTCACCACGAAGCATGGTGGTCTGATTAGCCACACCAACAGCTTTCAAGTGCTCGTCAGGATCAAACCCGTCAGAGAAGGAACCTTCGAACTTCTTGAGAAACTCGTCTTTGTCTCCACCCTTTTCGATGTATTCGCAGACGTAGTCCACATCTTCGAGTGTCAAAACCACGAGATAATGACCGCCCTGAGCTGTAGCTTGGGAACTGGTGGCCAGTGTCTCTTCGTGATAGCTCTTTCCGTGAATGATGCTGGTGACAGAGTCTTTGGCATACTGACGAACGCGTTTCCACACGGACATTACGTCTCCACAGGTGGTATCAACAAACTGACATCCCTTGGCCTGAAGCTTCTTGCGGGTTTCCACTTCAGTGCCAAATGCAGGGATAATCACGATATCGCCCTCGCCCAAGTCATCGACATCCGCATCTTTGGCGTCGCCAGAGAGGGCCTTGATGCCCATTTCACGGATTTGGTCGTTTACCTCAGGGTTATGAATAATCTCTCCGAGAATGTAGAGAGGCTGGTCTGGGTAGACCTTGCGGGCGGCGTAAGCTAGATCAATGGCGCGTTCTACGCCATAGCAAAAACCGAATTCCTTGGCCAATTTGACTGTTAGGCGATCTTTAGCGGTCAGTTTCCCCCCACTGGCGCGGATGGTATCAACCAAATGACTGCGGTAGTGGGTTTCCACCTGCGCCTGGACCTTTTCCATGATGTCCGGAGTGCGCAGGTTGATGCGTTTTGCCTTAGGTTTGGCTGCTGGAGCCGATGGTGCGTCAGACGACATAAGAGGCGAATGTTAATCATCAAAGCCGCGTCGTCTAGCTTCTACCGCATCAAAGAATGTGAAATCCAAGCGTTCTTGCAGCCGTCGGGCGCATTCTCCATGCTTACGCCCCGGCCCAAACAAGCCAGATCTCATGCCAGTCACTGAACCGCCACGCGGCACAAAACAGCCACACGATGACCCAGGTCTACACCTGGAGTCCGATAGGCCTGACCTTGGCGAGATCCCAATCAGAGAGGCTTTTCTCTGGTCCCTGATAGGCCATGTGATTCTTGGTGCGCTTTTATTCCTCACCACCATGGCCATCAGCGTTTTTACCGTGAAAACCATCGTTGAGAAGGTGAAGGATCAGAAAACCACGGAGGCCAAGCGCAAGGTGATCGAATTCGAGATCGAGGAAGCAAAGGAGGATCAGCCCAAGCCTGAGACCCAGTTTCAATTCATGGAGGTCGATCCAAACCTGGCCTCAGAGGAACCGCCACCTGAGGAAACCAAGATGCAGTCCATGGCCAATACCCGCGCGGCCAATCTCGCACCACAGCTGGATACTGAGATTCCCAATATTGAAGGCAGCCAGAAAGACGTCATCCGCACAGTGAACCAACCCAAGCCGGTGTCCCTGCCACCTGCAGTCCCTGTTCAACCGAAAGATCCGGTCACTCCGCCAGCAAGGGAAGAAGTCCCGCAAGCCCCGGTCGTCCAACAACCAAAGACACCTTCCACAAAGGAAACTCCACCACAGGAAGAGGCTGTAGCCAAAGAAGAGCCCATGCCTCTGAAGCCTTTGCCAGAAAAGCCGGTCGTGTCAGAGGCCAAGCCCACATCCGATCCCGGAAACACGCCTGCCCCGCAACCCGTTCCAGAAATGTCCATGCCTCGTCCTTCGCAGAAAGTCGCCATGGAACCGAAGGAAGCGAACATACCTGAGAAGGCCGAACCACATCGCTCATTGATGGAGGCCAAGATCAAGAGTCAGATCTCCCCCGGCGAAGCCATGGAGCAAGAAGGCGGCTCACGGACCATCGGCGTTGATAGCATGGATGCGGTCGGCACTGCAGCGGGCGTCTATTTTGATATGGCGATCAAAGCCATGAAGAAACGTTGGTTCGATCTCATAGAAGAACGCAACGTCGGGATCACACGCGCCGGCTATGTCGTGATTCATTTCAATATTTACCAGGATGGACGCGTCGGAAAAGTGAAGGTCGCAGAAAGCACCGTTGGAGATTCCATTATGGAATACATCTGCATTGGAGCCATCAGTGATCCCGCGCCGTATGGCCCTTGGCCTGCGGAAATGAAAAGTGAAATAGGGCGTGACTACAAATTCGTCAGCTTCCGCTTCACCTACAGATAACTCAATTTTCAGAAAGATACTTTCAACAGAATAAAGAACGTCTTAGCCCATGAGTGAATACATCATCTTAGGAATCATCGGTCTGCTCTCCCTCATCTCGGGAGCCTTTATCGTCGAGCGCTTCATAGCCCTGCGCCGCGACAGTGTCCTGCCATTGGATCTGTGGCGCAGTGCCCAGGAAGCCAAGTCCGCTGAAGAACTGGCGCGGCTCCACATCCTTTGCGAACGCAAACCATCACCGCTGGGGCGCCTCATTGAAACCGTCATCGATCACCTAGACCTAACCCGCACAGAAATGGTGGAACTGGTCCAAACCCGCGCCAGAGCTGAGATTGATCGACTCGAACGCGGCCTGGTCGTTCTCGAAATTACCACTGGTATCGCTCCGCTCTTGGGACTGGTCGGAACCATCATCGGTATGATCCAACTCTTCGGCGCACTCGGAACAGAGGGCCTCAATGACAGCGCTGCTTTCGCTTCAGGTATTTCACTCGCACTCCGAGCCACACTCTTCGGACTCCTCGTTGCCATCCCTGCCCTCATTTCATGGAGCCTGCTTTCCAAGAAAGTCGAATCGCTCACCATTGAACTGGAGTCATTCATGGATGCCTTTGTTCGCAGATTCTACCGCGAGACCAATCGCTCTACACCAAAGAGAGGTTCGGTTCCAGCTGGCAGCCAGCCCGCTCCAAAGAATCCCTGAGTCCAACCATCCTTTCCCAATAAACGGATGAATTTCGCACCCAAGAAAAGAAAACGCACCCCGGCGGTCATCATCATCGCGCTGATTGATGTCCTTCTGGTCGTGCTGATCTTTCTCGTGGTCACCACCACGTTCAAACATCAGGAGCCAGCGGTGAAAGTCACCCTGCCTGAATCAGAGGAAGCCAAGCCCGGTCAGGTCAGTGAGACCACGATTCTTCTCACTGTCGCAAAGGAGGCACCATGGTTCTACCTGGGCCCAGAACCCGTCACCAGCGATGTTCTCAACTCAGAACTGATCAAGGCAGCTCAAGACAACCCCGAGATCAGCGTGGTCGCCAAGATCGATGAAGGCACGCCATGGAAAGTGATCATCCAGGTCCACGACGCCATCAAGAAGGCCGAGATCAAGAGCTTCAAGGCCATCACTGAATCCAAGTAAGCCTGCATTTCTCACCGTCAGAGCCGTCCACCATTGACCCCTCGGTAACTTCTCCAGCATTCTGGCGTCGCAATGCCAGAAAAGACCGTAATCAAACCCGCCGGTTCCGTCCCTCCCGTAGGCCCCTACAACCACGCAGTCCGCGTAGGTGATCTCCTCTTCTGCTCAGGGCAAATTCCTCTCGATTCTGCCACAGGCAAACTTGTTGAAGGCGACACTGCCGCACAGGCCCGCCAGGTTCTCGCCAACATCGAAACGATTCTTTCAGATCAGGGACTCACCTTTGCAAACGTGGTAAAATCCACCATGTTCCTTGTCGATCTCGCAGACTTCGCCAGCGTCAATGACGTCTATGCAGAAAAGTTCACAGCTGATTTCCCTGCCCGATCCACCATTCAGGTGGCAGCACTACCGCTTGGTGCTCGTATAGAGATTGAGATCATCGCACATTTCTAATTCTACTGATGCCTCCTGAAGCCCAACTCATCATCGCGCTCGCCCTTGGTCTCGTCCTGGGTGGCGTGATTGGTTGGTTCATCGGATCACGAAAGAAGGAGACCACTCCTCTCGTGGATCCATTGACAGAAGAGCTCCGTGCCCAGCTTGAAGAAGAGAAACGGGTTCACGGGGAGACACAGCAGAAACATACGCAGCTCGTTTCCGAATTGGCCTCCACCAAGACCGAAGCCGAGTCTGCAAAAGCCAGATTGAGCGAAACAAAAGAAGAACACACCGCTCAATTGACGGAACTCAAAGCAGCCCACACAAAGGCGCTTGAAGAGCTCAAAGATTCCTTCTCCGCTCTCAGCACCGAGGCACTCAAAAAGACCCATCCCGAATTCCTACGCCTGGCCACTGAAACACTGGGGAAATTCCAAGAGGCAGCCAAAGGGGATCTTTCCAAGCGGGAAGAATCCATCGCCGGCATCGTCAAACCACTGAAGGAACAACTCGAATCCTACCAACGACGACTTTCCCAAAGTGAAAACAATCAAAACAAGACTCTGGGCGAACTGAAGAAGCAAATGGAAACCCTGGCTGGAGACAGTCGCTCACTCGCTGAGGAAACGCTAGAACTGCGCAAGGTTCTCAGCTCCGGACAAGCCAGAGGACGCTGGGGTGAAGAGACACTCCGTCGTGTGGTGGAAGCCGCCGGGCTCAGCACGCACTGTGATTTCTCCGAACAGGAGATGGAAGATAATGCCAAACCCGATCTGGTGGTCCATCTCCCTGGCGAAAGGAGAATCCTCGTTGATTCCAAGGTGCCTGACATGGACTTTCTGACAGCCATTGATGAGGCAGAACCAATGAAGCGTAAGGCTGCTCTTGAGGCCCATGCGCGCAAGCTTCGTGAAACCATCAAGTCATTGGCTGCGCGCAATTACCCGGAGAAGTTCAAAGGTTCACTCGACTATGTCGTCTTGTTCCTCCCTGCAGAATCCCTCTTCAGCGCCGCACTTGAAGGAGACAGAGATCTGATCGTCTGGGCTTCAGAGAAACGTATCCTTCTCGCCACACCCGCTTCGTTGATCGCGCTGCTCCGCTCCGTATCCGTCAGTTGGCAACAACACGATCAGACAGAGAACGCACGTGAGATTGCCTCAGCAGCAAAGGAACTTTACCTGCGGACACAGAGCTTTGCCGCGCATCTGGACAACATCCGCAAGGGACTGGATCGCGCCAATGGAGCCTACAACGACGCTGTAGGCAGCTACGAGAAACGCGTTCGACCAAGCGGCGAACGACTCATCCAACTCGGGGGCATTACCGACAAGGAAAGCAAACCCACCGAGCTTCCGCCCACAGGCAACGTCCTGCGTCCTTCCCCATTGGAACTTCCCGAAGGTGAGTAATCGTTGAAGTTCAGCGTTTACGCTGTCTCACGAAGACCAATCGATCGAATCCACACTTCTCGATCTTGCCGACTTGCCAGCAGCCTGATACCTGTTTTCGATCTATGGGACGTCAGTGGTTGCAGAAGCACAGGGAAATCAACTCCCTCAAGAAAACAAAGACTATCGGGAAGCTCGTGAAGGAAATCATGGTCGCCGCAAAAATGGGCGGACCAGATCCTGATACGAACGCTCGACTCATCGCCGCCTTGGACAAGGCACGCCGCAACAGCGTGCCCAAGGACGCCATCGAACGCGCCATCAAGAAGGGTGCCGGGATTGGTGATGAAAAGATGGAGATGGAGAACATCACCTTCGAGGGATACACCCCTCACAATGTTCCGGTGATCGTTGAAATCCTCACTGACAATTCCAACCGCACCACTCCTGAAATCCGTGTCCTTTTCCGCAAAGGGCAACTCGGCAACGCCGGCAGCAACAAGTTTCTCTTTGATCACGTAGGACTGGTGGAGGCCTATCATGAGGACGCCTCACTGGATCTGGAAGAAGCCGCCATTGAAGCAGGAGCCGACGATGTAAACCCTCTGGAGAATTCAGGAAACGATGATATCCCAGAAGGCGCCCACGGAGCCCGCTTCATTACCGATCGCACTGCCGTCCATGCGGTATCGCAAGCCTTGGCAGGATTGGGCTGGAAAGTCGTCACCAGTGAACTCGGATACGTGCCAAAGTCGTTCACTCAAGTGGATGAGAGCAACATGGAAGAAGTGGGGGAATTCCTTCAAGCGATCGAAGATCACGACGACGTGCACCGCGTTTGGGCGGCATTGCCATAAAAAATGGCGCAGATCAAAAACTGATCCACGCCTTCAAGATTGCTGTTAAACGAGGGCTCGCTACAACTCATTCCAACTTGTGAGTTTGTAGAGACCAGTCCCACCTTGGCGCCCAAGGAGTTCATCATAGTGAAAGTTAAAGTGGCCATTCAGTTTAGCCTCTGAAACCACAGCTGCGCCTACAAAGTCATAAGCGGTATTACCACCACCACCCAAATTGAACTGTGCCTGCGGAGAATATATAATTCCGGTAAACTCTGCGTTACCAGACAACGTTATTTTCGAAACATTTGGAGTGCCAAAAATCTTATAATACAGTGCATTTTGATTCAGATTCATCACTCCATTCCCTGACAATGCTGCTCCACCGTCCAAATACACCTCAAGACTTGCTCCTTCTTGAATGATCACCTGAGACTGACCAGACATCTTATAGTCATCCGTAATCACAAGTCGCGCATTCCCTTTCACGAGCATTTTAGCCTGACCAGAAAGGTTGATAGAGGTCGTATAATAATCACCATCACCTAGGATAACGGCTAAGGTCTCTGTCACCGTATTCGTTTTGGTATTGAACTTAGTAAAGGTATATTTTTCAACTTCATAAGAATACGTTTCCGCATTAAATGTGTAGTCATCGATTCGGTTGTAATTATATGTAGTAGCGCTTTTTGCCCCTTTTCCCTTTCCAGGCACCGTTGTTACAGGTCCCAGATAAGTCCCAGCAGAGGGAACCGAAGCAGCGCCCGTAATTGAAGTCGTATTGGTAGTAATCGGCGCCGCCCCCGCACCTGGCCAGGTAGCTGACGTTTGAGCCCCCCCGTTTGTGGTAACATTCCCCGGATCCGGATTCGGATAGGTTGCTGTATTAATGATTACAATATTGGTCGTCACGCCACTTGAAGGAGCAGGATTCGGGAAGGTAAAAGAGCTCAGACTGAGAAGTGTTTTCGTATATGTCTCAAATGTCTCAGTACCTCCTGTCGGAGAGGTTCCGGAATTGTAAGGAAGCGTCACATCTGGGAATGAAAGATTTAGATCATTTGCATAATGTCCTGGTTGAATACCTGTTTTACCAGAAGCAAACCATGCGTCATCTCCGACTGTTCCTGACACTGTTCCTCCAGGACCTGTCCCCACAGATCCGTGAATCAATCCACCACCGCCAGTGATACTTCCATTCACGGACCCCACAAATCCATTATCTTTTCGTTTACTGGAATCATAGCGGCCATTGGTGTTGTAGGCCGGATCGCCGGAATCAAAGGAATCCATAAAGATATTACCCACCAAATTGATTCCGTCTTTAGCAATCAATCCTTTAAACAACCCTCCCATGTAGGTGCTTCCACAAGAGATCGTGCGTTCGATGAGATTCGTCTGACCAGGAATTACGTAATATCCAGTCGAAACGATCTGAGGAGAAGTGGAGTCAGAGACATCAACGATATACTTGTTACCATCCAATGTCCGGGTCATTCGATAAACTGTTTCCCCACCCGATGTAACCTTAGACCAACCGTCAACACCTCGGGCACCAGTCTGCCCCACATTGTTCAGGTGAGCCAATGCCTCTTCAAGCCCCGCTTCAGCAACAGGCAACGCTGCATTCCACGCCATGGATCGATGCACCATCCGATACTGGAACTGACTGACCTTCAGAAAGGCAATGAGTGTAATACTGATAACCACCGAGATCGAAATGGTGGCGATCAAGACACTGCCTTGATTCCGCTTGTTACTGACTCTTGTTTTCATGGCTTACTTTCTGATGACAATCTTCGCTGATTGCACATATTCCACATTGAATTTTTGCCCCAAAATCTCGCGGGAGCAGGTCCAGTTGACCTGAACCAGCTTGGCTTGATTCGTCCCGACGATATTAGGAAATTGGCTGAACGTGTTGCTGATTGAATTCCGCTGAAAGACATCAAACTGAACATTGTCACACTCAGTCAGCAGTACTCGAATACGCTGCCCCAACCTTTCTTCAAGTTCACGTGAAACAGGATCATACGAATATTCCAAAACGCCATTGGTCCCATGATTAAAGGTCAACGAATTGGTGGTGAAAGATGCCAATCCATCCGCCTGCCGGATCTGTTTCGTCATCTGATCCAGCGCAAGGCGACTCTTTTGATCGAGGTCCTGATGGTTTGAGAGCGATGAAAAGGAGCGTGCCGTATAAAGAGAAGCAGCAGCCAGAGCAGCCAGAACGATTCCAGAGATACCGGCAGCAACCATCAATTCAGCCAGCGTAAACCCTCGTTTACGGCGCTTAGTCTTCGTAGATGTAAGATTGAATTCCATTGCGTGCTACGTAAGTGGTCATGCTGCGGGTTTGCTTCAAATTTGAATTGGTCCACGTCAAGGTGATCGTGACCTCCTTCATGTTGGTCTTGTAATTCGTGCTGAACGAGACGTCCTTCATCGCAATTACACCACGGGCCTTACGGGTTCCTATATTGGTGGCGTTGATTCCCCGACGGTAATCAGCATCCAAGGTACTCACAAAATTGGTGGGAATGAATCCCGGGGTATTGATCTCTTCCCATGTATAGAGCCTGAGAATCTCCGTCACATCAATCATCACCTGCGTGGCACGGGCAACGTCACGTGTTTGATGAGCCATTCTGTAAGACTGGGAAATCCCTGAATAAAGCGAGGTGACCATGACCGTCGTGATCAGGATCGACACCAGAATCTCGGGAAGCGTAAAGGCCGCCTCCCTTCTCTTTGGTCTCTTCTGGAGTTGTCTTAGCTTCATAATCGGAAATTTTTCAGCAATTTCGCCCTCAAAGTCAATCCTGACACCAAGGGGGGCACGACGGCCTACGGAAACGATTCAAGCATAAGGGAGGCCAATTTCGATATTGATCTCAGGAAATCCCGCTCAACCGGCCACCATGGCTCTCCACCACGTGAAATAGGTCAAAAGCAGCATCAAACTGGCACAAATCATCTGCCATCCAGACTCCTTCAACCGGTCCTGATCCACAAGCGAGAGTGGAATTGCGAGCAAAGCACCTCCCAAAAAGCCACCAAAATGCGCCACAAGGTCTGTCCGCTCACCAACACCGGACATCAAAAACATCATAATCCCAGCCACCAGACAGGCCGCAAACCGACGCCAGCCATGCGGATGTCCTTTCCAATAACGAAGTGATTCCACCGCCAACATGCCCAATGCGCCGAGGATCATTCCTGATGCACCCAAGCTGTAATGAGGCGGTTCATAGAGCCAGTAGCCCAACACATTTCCAAAAACACCGGCAAACAGACTCGTCACGATGGCTACTCCCGGACCGTAACGATGCATGGCCAAACCCAGCAGAAAGAGACCAGTGACGAAATTGGAAATCATGTGTGACCAATCCGCATGAAGCGTCACGGCTGTGAAGGACAACCACCATGCACCCTTACCAAAAGCAGAGACGTCCATCATCCCTACTTCCCTGAGTCTTGCGCCGGGTCCCTCGACCAAAAGGTGTAGCCCAACAAGAAGCACCAGCCACAGAATCGCTCCCGGATGAATCATCTTGCTTGAAGCAACCACAGGAGCTGTCCAACCCCATCCTTGATTCTCTGATTGGTAGATCTTGATCTGGTGCAACGCCAGATCCTCATCCCTCTCCGCAACCATGAGTCCCCATTCGTGCGATGTATGACTCCGAACAACCACGTGCTCGATCTCCTGACTGTTCAAAACCAGCGACCACTCACGCGCCTGCATCCTGCTGGGTGCAGGTATCAAAACTCCCTGTCTGTCATCTTCACTCTCTCTCAACGCGCCCATACCAACCGGAAAGCACATGAACGTAAACCGCAAACGAAGACTTTTTGTGTAATGGAAAACACCGCCTCATTCCGCACTAATGCGCCTGAATCCCTGCCCTATTCCAATATCAAATCATCCGTTGTCCAAAGCTGGCGATCTGGACCGGCGGAACGGATCTCCAGCTCACTCTTTGAAAGCGAATGAAAGTAGTAAGGTGTCCCCCATCGATCCCTCAAGGTTCCCAGTTCATCCAGAGACCGATGTTCCGGATTAATGAACGCCAGATTCTTACTGTTCTCCCCGAGCAAAGGCTTCATCAATTCGAAGTTCTCACCTCCGGTCGGAAACACCCCATGAATACGTTTGTAGTAGGCAAACAGGCTGGCAACGATTTCCAGGTCTTCCTCTGCCGAAGTCTCCGGTGTATGAAGCCGATCTGCTTCACTGACGATCTCAGGAAGGAACCTCTTCCGTTGTTCATTGATAGGAACAGATCCCGAACGAGGTGCCTCGGACACGGTTGATAAAGGGGACTCTTTCGAGGGAGCAGGTTCGATCTTCGCTTGTTCAGCAGCTTTTTCCTGAGTCACATTCTCAATAGAAACAGTGCGAGCTGATCGAAAGAACGTGGGAGCCAGACCCAGAAGAATCATCAATACCGCAGCCAGCCATATCTTGGGATCCAAACGCATGACAACTGAATCTGAAGTCTGCCCTAGACCTGATCGAGGTAGGCAAGATTCCCGGTGGTGAACGGGTCATCAAATCGGGGGAGATTAGGAAAGATCGTTTCCATCTCACTACTACCCACACCCAACCATTTGGCAGCTACGGCCGAATACTGATCCACGGAGGTCGTTGGAATCCATCGCCCTCGCCCACTGTTGCCTGCGTCATCATCAGCGCCCACGGCCAGACTCGGAAACGTTCCAAATACGTTCCCACCAACGACAGGACCTCCCATCATGAATTGATGCCCGCCCCAGCCATGATCTGAACCGGCGGTTTCAAGATTCTCGCCGTTGGGCGTCAGGGTGCGCGTGAAATCGGAATGTGAAATCGTCAGCACCTTGTCATTCACGCCGAGCGCATTGATAGTGCTGTTGAAGGCTGCCAACGCTCCGCCCAACTCCGTCATCAATTCAGCATGACCTCCGAGCTGATCCTGGTGCGTATCGTATCCGCCAATACTGCAGAAGAATATCTGACGCTGATTCGCGATGCTGTTTCGCCCGGATATCAGTTTGGCGATCATCTTCATCTGATCGCCAAGCTTGCTCTGGGCGTTCATGAAGTGGGCATCGAAATCCACACCTGAAGCTGCAGCCTCAATCAATGCATCGCCAATCACTCCTTCATTACTGCGCGCGCGTCGGATGATCTCGGAATAAGACTCCTCCATCAGATGTTCGTGCGAGTAATTCATGATCTCCTCGAACGCCTTGAGCTTCCTGCCCTGACTGTTGGTCTTGTAGGTAAGTTGCCCGGGGTTCTGTGGGTCACCCTCCAGCGCGCTGCTGTAGTTGGTTCCGTAACCACTCAGACTGATCGCACCAGTGGGAGTCACTGCATATTGCACAACATCACCACTCGTCCCGACCTGAAAACTGTTGATGCCAGCCAAGGTCACATTCATGGAAACCTTGCCATTGTTGTTATGCGAGTCATTGAGCAGATCTGCAACGCGACCGCCCCATCCGGATGAAAAGGGCTTGTCCGGTACTGAGCTTTGCCACTGCCCCTGTTGATCAGAATGCGAGAACAACTGCGGAGGCAGCGGCACGGATCCATTCTGATACTCTTCCCGACTGGCAATCGGATAGGCTAGCGTCCCCACATTGGCACAGAACGAAAGTGCACCGGAATTGTAGAGATCGGCCATAGGTGAAAGATTCGGATGCAGGCCATAAAGAGGGGTGCCTTGATCCGGTTCGTTCAACAAATGAAGCGAAGCAGGATCCATGGCCAACACCCCCCGACCAGACTCGTAATCAGCACGCGCCGGATGAATCGCTGTAGGAATCAACATGTTGTTGGAATCATTTCCTCCAAAGAGAAACAGGACCACCAACGCCTTATAATCTGGCAATGGATCACCCGCGGCCAGCGCAGCTGAAGCCAGTTTCATCTGTGCCAGCGCATTGACCAGACCGGTCACACCAAGCGATGCACAGGCCGACTGCCTGATAAACTGCCGACGATTTGGTTGATCTGGAGATTCGTGCTTTTTCATTTCATTCCCTTTCTCCTATTTCTGCACCACAAACTCCGGCGTACTGACCAGAAGGTGAATACCATATTCGATCCGGACCGTGGTCCATGTCGATCGGACGACTTCGATGATGGACTGTCGAGGGTTTGGAACAGGAGCGCCTTCGTATTTCAACTTCAGGTTCCCAGCCGTGAGCAACATATCCAAATAATCCACAACCTCTGTGGCGGCTTCTTCATCCGTCGCCCCTCCGGCAACGGCATCATCAAATATCTGCTGAACAGGTCCGTAATCGATTTGCACGTTATCCTCGTTTGCATCAGTCGCACCCACCATGTCATTCACTCCCTGACCGGTGCTCCATTCGATCACCTGACGGTGATAGTTGATCATCTGAATCGTGGTCGTCTCTGTGGCGACCTGTAGTTCAGGAGTCACCAGTCCCGCATGAGCCACCGCCCCACCAGGACTATAATCAGGCAGAAACCAGTTGAATACTGACGGAGCAAACTGCGGGGACTGAACGATGTAAGGACTGGTATCCCCATAGCGGTAACGCGTGGCACCCGCTGGGAAATTATCAAGCTGATCAGCAGGATAACCGTGTCCGGAAAGATCAGCCAAAGGAATACCGGACTTCGCATCCAGAGCCCTCAGGACAGCAAGGTAGCGGAGGATGGGTTCACGCACCTTCCCGTAACCCACGTCATCGATCAGATCCAGACCGCGCGCTTCGTAATCCAAGAGAATGGCTTTCACTACTGCGCCAATATCTCCTCTCACACCTGAGCCATTGTCTTCAAACACCGAGGCAACCCGATACAGATAGCCTCGACTTGGATTACTGGTTACCAATCTCTGAATCAGCCTCCTACTGATGAACGGAGCAACCGCATCGTGATTGAAAATGATATCCAATGCAGCATCCAGATCCTGATCCCCTTCCAACCCCGCCGGGACAGTGCCTCCAAGAAATGTCTTCGATCCCGTATCGTGGTAGGCAGCGAAATTGATCATCGGATATTCCCAAGCCGCCTGGAAATACTTGGGACCTCCCCAGTAGGTGAATGAGGTATTATCAGCGGTCGGATAACCATCTTCCTTCGAACCGATTTTCTTGGCGTGGCTCCAACCAGTGAAAACACGGGACAACTCCGTGATGTCATCATTGTCATAGGTCTGGATAGGCAGACCTGATTCATTCAATTTGATCGTGCCATCCAGATGCAGTTCAAGCAGGCCAATCGAGAACAACTGCATGATCTCCCTCGCGAAATTTTCATCCGGACTGACCAGTGTTTCACCCGTATCTGGATCCACCACCGCCTTCCGACTATGAAGATGACTGAGGTATTTTCCCATCATCGGACTCTCACTCACGCCCTCAAGCAGATCGCGGTAGTTACCGGTGACGTGTTCGCCCAGCATATCATAGTAGCGCGCCGCTCCATAGTGACGGGAGCGCACCGTGTTCAATGCCTCGGAAATGATAAGGATCTCACTCAACGCAAAGGCAACACGTTGCCTCAGCTGATCCTTTGACTTGATCGCAATGGTCCACCATTCGCGACGCCGGTTGTTGTGATTGGGTTCCCCGTTACCAATCGCTGTATAGTCGAGCGAGTTACTCTCACGTAACGCCCACTCCTGTTGATCTGCTGCATACGTCAGTTGATAAAGACTTGTGTGATCGAGGGACAGTTGCTCATCAATCCATGCTTCGTAACCAGCCATGTGATCACCTGCATGGTTGTTGTTGATGTCTGCAATCAATGCATCGATCTCAGAAGGCGCAGGACCAAAAGTAGCCTGCGTCAGAAAGCGCACCACATCCCTCCGTAAATCATCCCCGCTCAAGGCAGGAATCGCTGGAGGAGCTGAAGGAGGGATCACCGTGGTCGAACCTTCCTGTTGCTTGAACTGTCCTCTGATCTCTCCAGCCGGGTAGTTCGCCGAATGAACGTTCAAATACAGGTTCAGTCCATTCTGCTGAAACAGTGATTCAATCAACCCCGGTCCACTGAACGATCCGGTCGCAATCACATTCCAAATATGGGAATTGAACTGCCCCAATGGCAGGCTTTCTACAATCGGCCCCGGGCCTGTTGCTGGATTGCTCGGATCCGCGTGATGAACATGCGCTGCGCTCTCCACGGACGTCAGCCCACTGAAGTTCAGCGAAATGCGGGCAACATTCTTTGGCCCATTGATGATCAAGGTCGCCACACCTGAAGCCACCGTCTCTGCCGCACCTTCGGGAGTCAGCACCGCAACAAAAAGCGTCTCATTCTCAAGAGTGTCCATCGCATCATAGATAGTGACCCTCTTTGAGCTTGGACTCCCAACGACATAATCCTCATGAGCCAACAGCTGCAGCTCAAGTCCCTCTGGATACTCCGCCACTGAATCATTGACCGGCCTGATGAAGACATCCACTCCACCTGCGAATACAGGAATCATGATCTGGCCTGACAGCACATTTCCCTGAGAATCCACGACTTCATAATCAGCGGGATCTGCACCGCCTTCAGTCGGATCACCTCCCATCGGCAATACAAAGCTAGTCGTGCAAAACGGATCATTCGCAGCTGGTGCCACCGGATTCTCCGCCGCCTTCAAAGAGAAAAACACTGGCAAGCCGATAGGCGAACCTGTCCGCTCGATACGAAATTGAGCAGATTGCTGTTCTTTCTCATAAGCGCAGGCTTCCACCAGCTTCAGAGAAACCGTCGCTGTATCAAACACATTGGGATTCGTGCCATTCAGATACTCCTCCAAGTTGGTAAAGAAGTCTCCGTCCAGATCACCAAGTGCATCTCCGGCATCGCCGATGAGAAGACCATTGGCCAACTCGTAATCATCAGGAATCCCATCTTCATCCATGTCCGCCACCACAGCCAATGCCTCAGCACGATAAAACCGATAATCGAACAAACCTGGAGACAATGAATCATTGAAGCGGATCTGACCGCCCGGGGCGTTGGTAAAAAGAAGAGTCGTCCAGGTGTTGAAGTCCCTGCTCGCCCGAATCACGTAACTCAGGCCCGGCTCAGTATCCAAGTCCAGCTGCATGGCACTACCTGAAGCCATTCCACTGCTGCTAAAGGTCGGAGCTGGAGGGGGAATAGGATCATCGCCTAGGGCAATCTGCTGATACCCCAAGGTAAACAAGACAAACGCAAGACATGCCAACGCACGCTCAGCACTAAAGAAAGTAAATCTAGATCTCATAACGAGGATAAGACTTCGAAAGCTAGACAGTCTGGGAGCAAGAAATGTTTTTATGACTCTTTTTGAGCCCTTCTTCAATCACAAACATCTTTCAGAAAAGTGAACTCCTTTCCAAAACCTCACAACCGCAGTTCTCCATTCTTCATTTCGTTCGATGGAAAAAGCGCTTTACCTCTCCTGAAGGAAGGTCTTACATCCTCAAATCCAGCGGGCATGGTTTAGTGGTAGAACGTGACCTTCCCAAGGTTGAAGTGAGGGTTCGATTCCCTCTGCCCGCACCAACCTCTCCTTTTCCTGCACTTCTAGATTTCCACCTTTTCCAATCGCATCTTGATGGCCCGCCAGTCAGAGATCAACTGTTCGAGAACGGCGTAGAACTCGCTTCCGTGGTTTGAGTGCATCAGATGGCAGACTTCGTGGGCTATGACGTAATCGATACAGGCTGAAGGAGCACGAACGAGATCGGGTGTCAGATAGATCCGGCCTCTTTTTCACATGCAAATCACCCCATCTACTAACTAACTACTAATTTGATTCATATTAGTATTTAGTTGACCGCTTTCCTCTATTTACTAATTATGAACAAATTAGTATTAAATTAGTAACATGAGACTCCCGCAGACACCACCAAGCATCAGTGACATCAGTTCGGAGCTGAAGGGGGAGAACCGCCTAATCGAGCTGCTTTCCTTGCCGATTCCTGACTTGGACAAGGGCTACCTGCACTGGGACAAGCTGAAGCATCATCCAGCTCCTCAGGGAATCAATCACAGAGAATGGTGGTTGCTGGTAAAACTTTCCCGAAGGAAGGGATTGAGGGAGGTCCCGCTTAAGGACACCAAGGGTAGTAAGTTCCAATTCGGTCTGACAGAGGGGATCGCAGAAGCCCTCCATAAGATCGATCTGGGCGCTGGAGGGGCTGTCAGTTTTCCTGAGCAAATCACCAATAGGGAAACCAGGGATCGGTATGTGGTGAGATCGCTGATGGAAGAGGCCATCACCTCAAGTCAGTTGGAAGGCGCCGCAACCACTCGCGAGGCGGCCAAGGAGATGATCCGTTCAGGTCAAAAACCTCGGGACATCAGCGAACAGATGATTCTGAACAATTTCATAACGATGGAGCGCATCCGGAATTTCAAGGATAAGGAACTCTCTCCCGAGGTCATCTTTGCAATCCATCGACTCGTGACGGAAAAAACTTTGCAGGATGAAACAGCCGCAGGTCGGTTGAGGAATACTGCTGAGGAAAGGGTTGTGGGCGATGATATGGGACAGGTCTTTCACACACCTCCCCCGCCTGAAGAACTGCAAAGCCGGATGACCGCCATGTGTGATTTCGCCAATGGCAAGACACCGGACTTTTTCGTTCATCCAGCCATCAGGGCGATCATTCTTCATTTCTGGCTAGCCTATGATCATCCATTCGTGGACGGCAATGGCCGGACCGCTCGGGCCCTTTTTTACTGGTGCTTGTTACGGAACAACTACTGGCTGATTGAGTTCATCTCGATTTCAAACATCATTCTCAAAGCACCAGCGCGCTACGGAAGGTCATTCCTTTACACCGAAACGGATGCCAATGACCTCACCTACTTCATCATCGCACAGGTGGACGTAATCCGTCGGGCGATTGTGGAACTGCATCAATACATCGAGCACAAGACCTCGGAACTGAAGGAGGCCGAGACTCAGGTGAGGGCCTTGGACATGTTCAATCACCGGCAGGTGGCACTCCTGCGACATGCCCTCAAGCATCCCGGCTACATATACACCATTAAAAGTCATCAAAAGAGTCATGGCGTGGTGTATCAAACAGCACGGACTGATCTCTTGTCGCTGATTGAGCAAAAAGTGCTGGAAGAAGGAAAACGAGGCAGAGAAATCATCTTTCGATCCCCTACAGATCTCATGGATCGCCTGACATACATGGAGCAGCAGTGAAACTCCTATCCCAAGAGACGCGTATACAACGCCTCAGTCTGATCCAACATCACTTTGAGACTGTGCTTCTCCCGGACTCTCTTCAGTCCACTATCCACCAGCCTTTGTGTCTCTTCCTTGTCCTTGATGACTTCTTCCAATCGCTTGGCGATGGCTTCGTGATCTTCAGCTGGAAAGAGTCGACCAGTTTCTCCTTCACGTATCACTGAAGGAATCCCACCTATGTCACTCCCTATGACTGGAGTGCCTGTCGCAAGTGCCTGCATCCCTACTTGAGGAATTCCTTCATGAAGCGACGGAAACGCAGCACAGTTCAAAGCTCTCAATACTTCAGGGACATCCGTGCGATAGCCAGTGAAGATCACGTGATCCTTCAGTCCCTGCTTTTCGATTTCTTCATCGATAGGTCCCTGCGACGGACCATCTCCCACAAAAATCAATCTCACTGGAAGCCCTCGGTCCTTCAGCAACTTGGCTGCACGGACCAGATAGATGTGACCTTTGGCACGACGCATCACAGCCACCATCCCAACAAGCGGCCAATCTTCCTGTCCCGCAGGCGCCGGAAACTCTGCTTTCGGGCCATCAGGATGAAAGCGCTCAACATCAATCCCAGTCGAGAGGGTCGTCACACGCTCTGCACCAAGTCCAAAGGCTTCTTGGAATTGTTCCGAGATCCGCGGACTGGTCGTGATCAGGTGGTCAGCCAGCTTCGTATAGACCAATCGACTCACTGGCTTGCTGGCGATAGGAACTTCGAAATGCCTGGAGCGAATGATAAGCGGCACTCCAGCCATGCGCCCACCAAGACCACCGGCCCAGCCATCACGCGAACTGTGAGGGTTCACAATATCCACCTTGTGACGCTTGAACCATTTGGAAAGCCGAAGCGCATTGAGAGGAAGCGCCACCTGCCCTCGTGAAAGCTTCAGCGTCTCAAAGCCTTCCTCAACCGCCTTCTTGAACACCTTGCTCTCACGTGGTGCCGCCAAGAGCATCTTGTGACCACGATCGCGAAGCCCCGTCATTTCAGCCATGATGCGGACTTCCTGCCCGCCCCAGCCCATGGAGGATTCTGTATGTGCGATCGTGTATTTGCGCTCTGTCACCGGCGCGGGAGTAAACCGACGCATACCACTCCTTGGCAAAGAAAAAGGAAGCCAGTTCTTTTTCAAACGCACCAAAACGACAACCAGCAACTACTTCACAAACCTTCAGCGTTTCTTGAATTCCTTTTACGGAAGCATAGTCTGCCCTTCATCCCATGAACGTGATTCCTCCGATACGACTCCTGAGTCTGGCGCTCATTCTGGCCATCTTTGTTCCCTTCTCCTCTCATGCATTGGACGTGCTCTATCTCATTGGCGAAAAGGAGTATGACACAAGGACGACGGTTCCTGCTTTCCACAAAAAGCACCTGGCTCCGCTTGGGATTAAGGGACATTTCATTCACGCCGATCCCAAGTCCCCGAATGATTTCCCCACTCTGAAAACGGCACTGCCCAACGCGGATGTTCTGTTCATCAGTGTGAGGCGACGTGCATTGACGCAGGCACAGCTCGACGCCATTCGCGCTCATTTGAAAACAGGTAAGGGACTCATCGGCATCCGCACATCAAGCCACGCCTTCGACATACGCAAGAACAGCGACATTCCCAAAGGCCGGGCCGAATGGGAGGAATTCGATCATGAGGTTCTAGGGCACCAATACGAAGGGCATTACAACAACAAGACAGGCACCAGCATCACCACGCTTGCTCACAGCATGTCGAACGAATTGATGACCGGCATTCGCGAAACCAGTTTTCACAGCGGCGGCACGCTTTATCGGGCAAGGGATTTACAACGCGGCACCAAGGTCCTCTTACAGGGACTGACCCAGGACAAAGGCTCCCCCATCAGCGAGCCCGTGGCCATGTATCGAACCATGGGCAAGGCACGCGTCTTCTACACATCACTGGGCCACGTCAGTGATTTCACACAAGCTGCGTTCAATCGACTTCTCCTCAACGCAGTGCATTGGGTCGGCAAGGAAACTATCCCAGAAGACAAGCGTGCTTCAGAGCGCGATCGCATTGATGAAAGCACACTTGGAAACAAAGCCGTGGAAGCGATGGTGAAGACGTTTTCTGGAAAGGGAGAAACAGGAGATCACTCAACACCCACTCCGCCCGAGCTGGCTCATGAGAAATTCGAAGTACACAAGGATCTAGAGATTCAGGTCGTGGCAGCTGAGCCAGATGTAAAACAACCCCTGTTCATCAACTTCGATCACCGGGGACGCCTCTGGTGCGTACAGTATGAGCAATACCCGATTCCCGCCGGACTGAAGGTGGTTCGATACGATCAATACCTGCGTGCCGTCTTTGACAAGGTTCCGGCCGCGCCTCCCAACCACGTCAAAGGCAAGGACCGCATCACCGTTCACGAAGACACCAACGGCGATGGCGTTTACGATACACACAAGGAAGTCATCACCGGATTGAACATCGCAAGCTCAGTCGAGTTCGGACGTGGCGGCATCTGGGTATTGAACCCACCCTACCTGCTCTTCTATCCCGACAAGAATCTTGATGACGTTCCCGATGGAGATCCAGAAGTCATGATCAGCGGATTCGGATTGGAGGACACACACTCCGTTGCCAACAGCCTACGCTGGGGGCCCGACGGCTGGCTCTACGGCGCCAACGGCAGCACCACCACAGCCATCATTGAAACCAAGGCCACCAAGGGACTTCATTTCAAAGGTCAATGCATATGGAGATTTCACCCAGAGACACATGTCTTTGAAATCTATGCTGAAGGCGGCGGCAATACATTCAGCGTAGAGTTTGATTCTAAAGGGCGACTCTTCTCCGGCACGAATCACGGAAACACTCACGGCATGCACTACGCTCAAGGTGGCTATGGTATCAAAAACTGGGGCAAGCACGGACCGCTCACCAATCCTCACGCATACGGTTATTTCAATCACATGCGACACGAGGGACTTCGCGACCGTTTCTCTCAGACTTTCGCCATTTACGAAGCCGACAGCTGGCCAAAGGAATTCCAAGGAGGCGTCGTCGCTGCCAATTCGCTTCACAACAGAGTCGTGGCAAGCCAGCTCTTTTCCGATACATCGTCATGGCGCACCAAGGACCATCCACCTCTGGTGCTCAGCAAGGATCGGTGGTTCAGACCCGTGGATCTCAAGGTCGGCCCCGACGGATCGGTCTACATGGCTGATTGGTACGACAGTCGTCTCACGCATGTGGACCCCAGAGACAACTGGCACAAGTCCAGCGGACGCATCTATCGACTCAAGGCCAAGAACGCCAAAGTGCCCAAGCCCTTTGATCTGACAAAGAAGAGCACACGCGAACTGATCAAAACACTGACCACTCATCCGAACAAATGGTTCCGCCAACGCACACTTCAGGTACTGGTGGACCGACAGGATAAGAAGGCCATTGCTCCACTTCGAAAAATCATTCTCGATGAATCCGCCACATACAGCATCGATGCACTTTGGGCGCTCGATCAAATGAAGGCATTCGACGAATCACTCACCCGCACCAAACTCCACTCCAACGATCCCCACATCAGACGCTGGACCATCCGCACTCTTGGCGACAAAGCACGCGTCAACGATCAGACATTCACTCTGCTCCGTTCACTCGCCCAGACAGAACCGGACGCCGAAGTCCGCTCACAACTCGCCTCCAGCCTTAAGCGTCTTTCCCAAACGCAGAGCCTCGATGTTCTCTCAGACCTTTTGCAACGCGAGTCTGATCACAGTGACCTCCACATTCCCCTGCTCCTCTGGTGGGCACTGGAAGCCAAAGCCATTCCTCAGCAATCAAAGCTCTTAAAGATGATCACCAGCGACCCCGTCTGGGAATCATCCATCGTGCAGGATCACATACTCGCCCGACTCATGCGACGCTACGCCAGCGAGGCCACTCCCGAAGCCTTCTCCGCCAATCTCACACTGCTCAACCGATCCACAGACAATACCACCACAAGTCGCTTGATGGGTGGACTCCAGGAAGCCTTCCAAGGCAAACAGATTCAGAACCTCCCACCAGCGCTCAATGCAGCAATCGCCGCCTATCAGGAATCCATGGGCACCAGCGGACTCGTCCTTGGCATTCAGCGAGGAGACAAGAGCGCCATCAAGAAAGCCGTCGCACTCATCAGCAATCGCAATGCAGACAACGCCCAACGCCTCGCCTGCATCAAGGCACTCGCCTCCGTCAGAGAAGCCAGCGCCATCCCTGCATTGAAGAAGCTCCTTACCGTCGCTGGCGCCACAGGATTCCACCACGCAGCACTCAACGCTCTCATCCAATTTGACGACGCTTCGATCTCACGCACAATCCTGTCTGCATATCAACGCACGCTTACTGAGGAAAACGGAGTGCGCGCCGCTGCCAACCGTGTCCTGGCCAGCCGGGCATCATGGTCACTGGATCTCTTGAAGGCCATCGATGCATGGACCATCAAGAAACAGGCCCTGAGCTTCGATGTTGTCCAACGCCTCGCCCAACACGACGTCCCGGAGATTCAAGAGCTTGTTAAGAAACACTGGGGAAACATCGGAGCCAAAACAGATAAGGCCCCTCAGATGAAAAAGGTCAGAGCACTCATCACCAACAAGACACTCACTCCAGATCTAAAGAATGGAAAACAACTCTTCACCCTGGCCTGCGCCTCCTGTCACAAGCTCTTTGATGAAGGCAAGGATATCGGTCCGGCCCTCACCGGATACGAGCGCGACAATCTGGACTTCCTCCTACTTGCTGTAATCGATCCCAGCGCCGCCATCCGCGAAGAATACACCACATTTCAGATAGAGACCAAAGACGGGCTCAGCCTTACAGGCTTACTCATTGATCAGAACGACCAGAACGTGACCCTCAAAGACGTCGGCGGACAAGTCCACCAACTCCCCAGAAATCGACTCACCAAACTCCAGGCATCCCACACCTCCCTCATGCCCGAAGGCCTGACCGAAGCCCTCAACGACCAACAACTCGCAGACCTCTTTGGCTACCTCACGAAACGCACTCCATTGAACGTGAACTAGGACGCACCAGCTTACTGCAAGGCCCATAGGGCTGACACAACAATAGCCCAGATTGAGGAGGCATTGCCGACGAGGCCCGGGAACCGTGAATTTCTATTCATAAGCAGCGCAGCGGTGGCACCTCAGATTGACTTCGTAGGTGGGTTCCGGTTTGCTCGCTGTTCAATTTCAACATGAGGAATCTATGGACCCGATCGAAGGATTAAAGGAAGCGCTCAAGGTATCACCTGACAATTTACCACTGCGTCTCCATCTGGCTGAAACCCTGATGTCTAGCGGGCGTTATCAGGAGGCGGAATCCGAATTCAAAGAAGGACTGAGCCTTTCCCCTGATCATGAGGGATTCAAGCTGGGACTAGCCCGTGCATTCATGCAGCAGTCCAAGCAAAGCCACGCGCTCGTCATCGTCGAGGACCTGCTCTCCAAGACCAACAAACCACCACTGGCCTACATACTGCACTGCAAACTCCTTTTTGGTGCAGGCGATGTTGAGAATGCAGTTCGCGCCTATCGTTGGGCAGTGGAAGCAGACGCTGACCTTGTGGATGAGGAATTGGCCATGCGTCTCGGAATTGATGCTGAACCGGAAACCAGTGAGGTCGTCGATGGCAAGCTCACAGCTTCCTACGCAGGTCCAGATGCAGCTCCAGAGGTCGACATCGAACGTCCAAAGATCGCCTTTGAAGATGTCGGTGGAATGGATGCAGTAAAGGAAGAGATCCGGATGAAGATCATCCACCCACTTCAACACCCTGAGATCTACGAAGCCTACGGCAAGAAGATCGGTGGCGGCATCCTCATGTATGGACCTCCCGGCTGCGGCAAGACCCACCTCGCACGAGCCACTGCCGGAGAGATCAAAGCCAGCTTCATCTCGGTCGGGATCAATGATGTGGTGGACATGTATATTGGCAACAGCGAGAAGAACCTTCACTCGCTGTTCGAAGAGGCCCGCCGCAACGCCCCTTGTGTTCTCTTCTTTGATGAGGTGGATGCGCTGGGAGCCAGTCGGACTGACATGCGTCAAAGCGCAGGCCGCATGCTGATCAATCAGTTCCTCTCGGAAATGGATGGCGTGAAGTCTTCCAATGACGGCGTGCTTATTCTTGGTGCCACCAATGCACCATGGCATTTGGATTCCGCATTCAGGCGCCCCGGGCGATTCGATCGCATCCTCTTTGTTCCCCCACCGGATGCCCCTGCCCGTTCAGAGATACTGCGTGTGCAAATGACCGGCAAGCCGCAGGAGGATGTCGACTTCCCTCACCTTGGCAAAAAGACAGATCACTTCTCAGGTGCCGACCTCAAAGCAGTGGTCGATCTGGCCATTGAAGACAAGCTCACCGAAGCCATGAAGAAGGGCGTGCCTACGCCACTATCCACCAAGGATCTGGTCAAGGCATCCAAGAAGCAGAAGCCCACCACCCGTGAGTGGTTTTCAACGGCAAGGAACTACGCGCTCTACTCCAATCAGGGTGGCGCCTACGATGACATCCTTGATTACCTGAAACTCCGCTGATGGAAGACTCACGCATCCAGCGCGGACTCATGCTCTTTGAGCAGGGACGGTATGAAATGGCTTCAAAAGAATTTGGAGCCTACCTGGCGGAAGATCCCAACGAGAGCTTCGTTCTGTCATTGATGGCGATGTGCCTTTCTGAGATGGAGCAGTTCAATGAGGCACAGACCAAGGCGGCTGAGGCCATCAGGGAAGCCCCGGATTCTGATTTTGCCCATTATGCAATGGCGGCAATCATGATGGATCGCCGCAAGTTGAACCCGGCCAAGCAGTCGATCGAACAGGCAATCAACCTCGATCCTGAAGTTCCAAAATATCACGCGATTCTCGGGCAGATTCACTACAGCCAAAGTCATTGGAAGGAGGCTCTCGAATCCGCCGAGCAAGGCTTGGCCATCGATCCCGAAGACGACGGATGTGTCAATCTGCGAGCCATGGCCCTGACCAAGCTTGGCCGAAAGGAAGAGGCAGACCAAACCATCCAAAGTGCCTTAGCCCGTGATCCTGAAAATTCTTATTCGCACGCCAACTTCGGCTGGCAACATCTTGAGAATGGAAATACTGACAAGTCACTCACCCACTTTCAGGAAGCTCTCCGCATTGACCCCAGCAATGAATGGGCACGCGACGGAATCATCCACGCACTCAAGTCCCGCTACTTCATCTACGGTTTGTTTCTGAAGTATCTCTTCTTCATGGCCCGCCTGACTCCCGGTGTGCAGATGGGTGTCGTGATCGGTGGTTGGTTTGTCATTCGCGCACTGAGATCACATGGAGAAGCCAACCCTGAGCATCAAGTCTGGATCACTCCCATCGTGATCCTCTACATGACGTTCGCACTACTCACATGGACCGCAGATTCCCTGTTCAACCTTGCACTGAGAATGAACAAAATCGGACGCATGGCACTTCCAGAAAAGGAATTCAAGGAGTCAAACATCATGGCGGCATTCCTCTTTCCCGGACTGATCTTTCTCGGACTGGGTATTGCAGATATCTTCGAAGGCAATCTCCTGATCTGCGCCTTGATTTGCGGACTGATGTTAATCCCGCTCTCCGCGACGTTTCATTCGCAGGCTGGCTGGCCCCGCAAGGCCATGTCGTGGTTCAGCGGCATCATGGGAACCATGGGTGTGGCACTGATCGCATTCATTCTTCTTGGCTACAATGAGGGTGAGAAGATTGCTGGCGCCTTCATGGTGATGGCGATCCTCGCTCCATGGGTGGGCAACTTCGCCATGATGATGCGTCCCACCCGCTAATCTCCACCTACTTGTAATCCTTACCGGTTAGACTGCTGAGCACGGAGCTCTGCCACTGGGTAAGCCGTTCATTCATCTGCTTCACCAGTGACGGATGAGACTTAGCCAGGTTTTCCTTTTCAGCGGGATCACTTTCCAAGTCGAACAGCTCCAGTTTCTTCGGTGCCGAAACTGATCCATGGATCACCAGCTTGTATTCATCATCCAAGATGACACGGTGACCATCATAGTCGACAGGGCGGATCGTTGGATGAACGAAGTTACGAAAATTGCGGGTCGGAATCCCCCCGCTCAACTTCACCAAAGGCGTCGTTCCCCTCTGCAGCTCAGGATCAATATAAGGCTTCCGATCCTCTTTGATCTCCCGCTTCGCATCGTAACTCCAGAAGAACAACGGCCCGGGGCGACGCTTCATCTTACCTTGCATCATTGGCAGCAGACTCATTCCATCCATCGGGCGTTCAGGCAGACCTACACCCACCAAGTCACAGACTGTAGGCAACAGATCGCTGGTCGTTGAGCGCAACTGACTCGCCGCAGGCTTGGGAACACCTGCTGGCCACTCGATCACTCCCGGTACACGCGTGCCCCCCTCATACATATCCCCTTTCATCCCTCTGAATGGCGACGCGACGATACCACTGGATGGAGTTCCATTGTCACCGCAGTAAAAGAGCAAGGTATTGTCCTTCAGACCTGACTTGGAAAGATGATTCCGAAGATTACCGATGGCACGATCCATTGCCGTAATCTCAGCAAACCTCTCACGCAGCACAGCACGCAGAGGGCGTTTCACCTGAAGCCCTGTTTCATTGGAAGTCAGCCTGACCAATTTCTTTTCATACTCCTTTGGCAGATCGTCATAGAGTGCCAAGTCCTTAGGCAGACCGCTGTAAGGTTCATGGGGTGAACCAAACCAGACAACCGCCAAAAACGGTTTCTTCTTATCCTTGGAGCGATTCACGAACTGGATCGTTTCATCAATAATGATCTCAGAACTCTCACCCTTGTATTCCTTCGGCTCGCCGCCATTGCGTGACAAATGAGGATTCAGTTCGAAAAAATTGTCATGAGAGAACCATTCATCAAACCCCATTGCTCCCGGATTCGTTGGCGATCCTTTCTTCACTGTCCCTACATGCCACTTACCGAAATGGCCCGTCGCATAGCCCGCTTTCTTAGCCAAATGCGCCAGCGTGATTTCCTCAGGTCTTAGCGACCAGCCCGGAGTAAAGGTTCCATAGCGATTCGGATGCCGCCCGGTCAGAAAGCTCCCACGGGTCGGAGAACAAGAAGGATGCCCGGAATGAAACCGATCCAGCCGCAGACCCGTCGCCGCCATTTCATCCAACACCGGAGTCTTCACATGCGGATGACCATTATACCCCGTCTCCTCCCAGCCATGATCATCCCCCATGCATAGAATGATATTGGGAAGTTCCTTGGCCGAACAAACCGTAGTCGCAATCAGAAACACAATCGGCAACAAGCCGCGCAAAACGAAATGGGTCATAGCCATCAATCCTCCTTTCTCTTTCCCCTACCGTCGAGCGATTTTGCACCCCTCTCCAGATTCCCTTCGTGCGTTCCGCACAGAAAAACAGTTCCACCTTTTCAGGCGGGAATGCATGATCCGCCTCATGTCTGAACTTCCGAAACGTCCCGAGCATTTCCACACCGTCTCTCCCTACCTGGTTCTTCAGGGTGCCAATGAAGGAATCGAGTTCTACAAACGCGCCTTTGGAGCTGAAGAAATCATGCGGTTGGACGGTCCAGGTGGAATGGTTGCACACGCGGAGATCAAGATTGGGGATTCAGCGATCATGCTGGCTGATGAAATGCCGCAAATGGGATTTCTGAGTCCACAAGCAATTGGCGGGTGCCCGATTGGATTGATGATCTATACGAAGGATGCGGATGCGATGTTCGCCAAGGCAATTGCCGAAGGCGCCACTGAAGACAGGCCATTGATGGATCAATTTTACGGGGACCGCAGCGGCACTGTCCTTGATCCCTACGGATACAAATGGACGCTCGCCACGCACATTGAAGACGTCACTCTGGAGGAGGTCAAAGCCCGAATGGCAAAGATGATGGGCGCCGATTCAGAAGGATGAAGTCCACCAATCATTTCCCCCGTATGAATTCAATAAACGGCCTCATCTGCCCCCCGACCGCCTGAGAGATCTTCGCCCTGCCGCGCATCTTGCCGAACCAATCATCCCATTTCGCATCAGTGTAACTAGCGGGATCGAAGTAATGATGACATTCAAGGCATTCGCGCTGAAACAGACTTCGTGCGGTTCGTAGACCAGCAGCTGCATTGTATCTTGGTGGCCATGACTCAGACGGATCAGGAAAGATAGGAAGCTCCCTCTTGCCACCACGAATCTCAAACACCATCCGAAATCCGTAGAGCCCCCCACGGGCATGAGGGACATTAATGTATCGATAATCAGTGAGAAGATTCAACGGATCGAAGAACACCCAACTCATCCCGCGCAACACCTTGAATTTCCTCCCACCCTGATCGCTACCAAGCCGCTCATACTCCAAACGGATCTCAGAAGGATTAAGATCTTTTCGATACCAATCCATGCACCACTCAGCCACGTTACCGCCCATATCATGAAGCCCAAGCGCATTGGCTGGCGTGGTTCCAACACGGGTGGTCAGTTCCGTTCCCATTTCCTCCGGCTTGAAGCCAGGGAGTGAAGACACCTCAGAATACTTCGGCCAGCTCTTCCCCCACGGATAGCGCACGTCACCAATAGCCTCAGACCACTCCTCATCCCAGGGCAATCGATAGCGATCTTTGGCTCCGATTTTTCCAGACTGCCGCTCCTTTTTGGTCAGCCAGTTGCAGAATGCCGTCGCATCATTCCAGGAAACAAAGCCCGCTGGATGATCTGGCTTACGGGCGGTATGAGACATGGGTTGGCGCCCTGTTTCCTTGAGAAATTGATCAAAGTCACGATTCCGTGTTTCCACTGTGCACATGAAGACATCCATGTCCTCGATCGGTAGGCGGACAAATTTCAATCCCAAGGAGGATGTGAATGAATTCATGACCTCTCCCGGAGACTCTGAATCAGAAACGACCACCTCTGCGCCTTTTCCACCTGACGACTCTCCCTTCTCGCAACCTGAGAACAGGGCGATCAAGAGCGCATATATTATGATGGAGAAAGGCGATACCTTCACGAGCCGCCGACCGTGCCCCATGAACCGGCTCTTGAAAAGTCTCACCTGCATCAAACGAATTTACTGAATCCGAACACTTGTTTTGGCATCATGTCTCTCATGAAATCCCTAGCAGTCCTGTCAGCACTTCTCCTGTTGATCCCGTCCATCGCCTCCAGCCAGTCCTATCACCAGCAAATAATGGAACAGCTCGGCGGAAAGGTAACGGTCAAGGAAGGTCGCATCGTTGGCGTGGAATTCAGGAACAGCAGTCGAATCGGACCAAGGGAATGGGCTATCATCGGTAGTTTGAAAGACCTGACCAAGCTGACTGTCTACGGACAAGCCAAGGGGCTGAATGACAGTACCGTGCGCTACCTGACCAAACTGGAAAAACTCGAGTCCTTCTCCGCCGACGGAGCCCAACTTACTGACAAGGGACTCAGTGAAATCAGTCGAATGAAGAATCTCAAGTCCGTCTCATTCTTCCATCTGTCATTCCGCATGAAAGGATTTACAGGAAAAGGGTTTCAGGCATGGCAGGACATGCCCAATCTCCAAAAACTCACCGTCGCCGGCATGAGCATGGGCGACGAGGGTTTCGAAGCCATCTCAGGCATAACGACCCTGACCGACTTTCGCACATGGCACACACATCGCACCGAAGCCAGCAACGCCCTGATTGCAAAGCTCCCCAAACTCAAATCCCTCCGCGTTGGGCAACGTCTCCCATACGAGCAAAACGCCCCTCTCAGTCTCAGCGATGTTTCCATTCCTGCACTAGCCGCCATCCCCACTCTTGAGAGATTGGAAATCGGCGAGGCAGACCTCTCCGTCAATGCACTGAAGCAATTCAGCAAATCGCCCTCCCTCAAACAGCTCAAGGTCTACATTACCTACCTCAAGGAAGCAGACATCGCGGTACTTAAGAAAGCCCTTCCAAACGTCGAGATCCAGTTCGACAAACCGACTGAATCACAAAGAAAAAAACTGGATGCCTACCTCGGACGGAAATAAGTCACCCATCGGCAGAGCCTAATAGCGAAGGTTATATTGAAGAAATCTCCCGCCTACTGCATCTGAACCGCATGTTTCGAACTGAACGCATCTTTAAAGCCTGCCTGCTTGCGATAGTCGCCACTATCGCATCCATCGGCACGGCTGCAGATAAGCCAACGCTCGATGAGCTCAAGGCTGCCGGTGCGCTTCAATCCAATTTCAGGAACAAAGATGCGAAACCCGTCTTTCAGAAAACACCAGAGCCTGCTCTCAAACGTTTTCACAGCGAGATCCTGCCGATTCTAAAGAAACATTGTGTCACCTGCCATGGCCCAGAAAAGACGAAGGCTCGTCTGCGCATCGACCAATTGGATCCCAACCTACTGACAGGCAGCGATGTGGAATGGTGGGTGGAGGTCATGGGTGCAATGGGCAACGGTGAGATGCCACCGCCAGAAGATTCAAAGCTGCCTGATACTGATCGGGACAAGATCATGGATTGGTTGTCCAACGGAATCCGAATGGCTTCCACAACCCGGCGTGCCACAGGTGGATATTCCTCATTCCGCCGAATGACCCGCTATGAATACAACTATGCGCTGCAGGATCTCCTTGGCATTCGGGGAAATTTCTCCAGAGACCTGCCGCCAGAATCTCATTCCGACGACGGCTTCCAAAACAGCTCCGAAACACTGCACATGACGGTCACCCAGTTGCAGACGTATCGAAGCATCGCAAGAGAAGCCCTCCTACGCGCCACTGTGCGCGGGAAGCAACCACCCGTGATTCACTGGGGAGTCACCATGAAACAGGCTTCAAAAGTCGATTGGAAAAAGATGACGGACAAGCTGGAGAAGGCGACTGCTTCCTCCAAAGTTCAATCAGACGAAAACAAGCCAAAGCCGATCCCTGCCGAGTTCAAGAAGGCCCACTCAAACACCTACTTCAAAGATCCATCCTCAGGGCTCACCGCCAGTCACTCATGGTCCTATCGCCGGGCCAGCTATGCCAACAAACCAACCGCTGATCTTCCTGAAGTTCCCAAGTCATTTGAACGGCATGCCATCATCCCACAGCGGAGGTATTTGATGATTGAGCTTGGGGAAAAGGTTCCAGATGAAGGCACGCTTCGAGTCCGTGTTCTCGCCTCCAAGACATCCAAGGAAAGTCGTGCCCCGAGCCTGCGTCTGGAATTTGGATTCCAATCCAGTAATGAAGGAAAGGCCCGCGTGCCTGTAGGCGGCGATGATAGATCTATCACGGCGGCACCCGACAAACCTGAATTCATCGAATGGCACGTGGCCTTGGAAGACATCTATCCCCGCAATTCAGTTCGCAAGACGTCCAGGCTTGGCTCCATGCCCAACCCATCGGAATACATTCGACTGGTCAATAACTCCGCCTCATCTGGCAACATTCGAATCGATTACGTGGAAGTCTCCGCCCCTGTTTATGAGCAATGGCCTCCCGCCTCCCACAAACAGATCTTCGCCAACAGTAGCAACAAAGAAAACGAACCGACTTACGCCAAAGAGATCCTGACCTCTTTCATGACCCGCGCATGGCGACGCCCGATAAGCGCTGAAGAAGTCAGCCAGAAGCTCAAGCTCTTCCACACCATGCGCCAGTCCTGCGACACCTTTGAGGATGCTGTTGTTGAAACCCTAGCCACCGTTCTGTCATCACCAGATTTCCTCTATCTCGTCCGCAATGATACAGCCCTCGAATCTTCGGAACAAAAACCTCTTACCGAACACGAACTGGCCACACGCCTTGCCATGTTCCTTTGGTGCAGCGTGCCGGACGAGCGCCTGTTGACCCTCGCGGACAAGATGCAGCTCAGCCAACCACACGTTCTCCTGAAGGAAGTTGAACGCATGCTCGCAGACTCCCGTTCCCATCGCTTTGCCGAACACTTCGTTCACCAATGGCTCGACATGCAGCTCCTCGATTACCTGCAACCCAAGCGAAACGAGGATCCACTCATCAAAGAGGCCATGCTCAAAGAGCCCATCCTGTTCTTTCAAGAAGTGCTGCGCGGCAATGAGAGCATCCTGAACTTCATCCACGCCGACTACACCGTGGCCAATGAACGACTCGCCTACCACTACGGATTAACCGGCGTTTATGGAAATCACTTTCGCCGCGTCAAGCTGGACACAGATTTCAAACGAGGCGGACTACTGACTCAGGCTGGTCTCCTTGCCATGAACTCCAGCGGCGATGATTCCCACCCACTCAAACGCGGCATTTGGATGCTCGAAAGTCTACTGAATGATCCTCCGCCCCCTCCACCTCCTGCAGTTCCCGAAATTGATCTCGCTGATCCAAGGATTGCCAAGATGACTCTCAAGGAGCGCATCGAAGACCATCGCAATCACCCAGCCTGCATGTCCTGTCATAAGAAGATCGACCCATGGGGCATCGCCTTTGAGAACTACGACGCCACCGGCCGTTGGCGCGACAATATCAAGGGCAAGTCCGTTGACGCCTCAAGTCGGTTGTTCAACAATGAACCATTGAATGGCATGGACGGCCTGAAGCGATTCCTGCTAAAGAACCGTCAGGATCAGTTTATCCAAGCCGTGACGCACAAGATGATGGTCTACGCTCTGGGACGCCCCTTGACCTTCTCAGACCGGGCCGGAGTTGAAGAAATCGCCGGAAGGGTCCGTCGTGAAGGAGACGGCCTCACCACCTTGGTCAAACAGATCGTCACCAGTGAACTATTCCGTTCCAAATGAAACGTTCCTCATCCACAAATCCGAACTCATTGGACCGCCGTCGATTCCTGCATGGCACCGGCTGGGCGCTGGCACTACCGCTCTTTGAATCACTCCCTGTTTCGAAGGCACAGGCCGCCGGAAAATCCACAGCGCCAAAACGGCTCGGATGTTTCTACTTTCCCGACGGTGTTCCCATGCCGCTGCCAAAAGACCCGGCCTACAAGGATTGGGCATGGTTCCCCCACGGCAAGGGAGAGAAATTCACCTTCACCAAGTGCATGGAACCCTTTGCTCCCGTGCGTCAGGACATGACCGTCATCTCAGGACTCTCACACCCCAAAGGGCGCAACGTTCACGGACACTACAACTCTGATCAGTTCCTCACCGCAGCCGCCATGCGCTCCAGTGATCAGACCTACAAGAACACCATATCCCTCGATCAGGTCTACGCCAATCAGGTCGGGGATCAGACCCGCTTTGCCTCACTCATCATGTCGACTGAAGGCGGTACCGGCACGGCGCGCGCCACGCACACCATGTCCTTCAACCGGCACGGCAGACCCATCACGGCAGAAAACCGGCCCAAGCGGATCTTCGACATGCTCTTCGTCAAGAACGACGCCGATGCCGCCCGTCGCCTCGCCCTCAGTGAAAGCGCACTGGATGACCTGCTCACTGACTCGCGACGCCTCCGCCAGCGCCTTTCCAAGCACGACCAGCAAAGCCTCGACGAATACCTCCAGTCCATCCGCGACGCAGAGATCCGTGTGCAAAAAGCCAAGAACTGGATCAACACACCCCGGCCCAAAGTCGACGTTGATGAAATGAATTTGGAGATCACCCCAAATGAGCCCCGCCAATATCTGCGGGCCATGTTCGAGTTGATCTACCTCGCCTTCAAGACCGACTCCACACGTGTAGCCACCTATCAGATTGGTCGTGAAAACGGTGTCGGTATCAGCGACCGCCTTGCCCGCGCCGTGGGTTTCCCTGCCGCACACGGTCTTTCACACGCAACCAAGCAACCCGGCGGCTGGAAGAACTTCGCCACCTACTGCGGCTTTCTCCACGAAGAATACGCCCGCTTTATCACCCGCCTGCAACAAACACCCGAACCAGCCGGAGAAGGCTCCATCCTCGACAACACTCTACTGTTGTTCGGATCCGCCTCCAGCGGCTTCCATCTCTCCCGCAACTATCCACTCATCCTATCAGGCGGACGCAACATGGGCCTCACCCACGGACGCTACCTCAATCACACCGGCACCGATGCACAATCCGGAGGCTGGAAACCAGGCGACCCTGAACCCTGGACAAAGAAAGCCACCCACGAAGATCTCCCCCTCTCCAACCTTTTCGTCAGCATGCTCCAAGGCCTCGACATGGAAACCGATTCATTCGCCGACAGCACAGGTCCGTTGGATGGACTAACGTAGAAAACGCTACCTCCTCAGGCCGGTCAATTCCCGCCCCTAAATCCAACGAAGAAGAAGTTAATCCAGACAGGATCAACAAGATGCACAGGATCTGATGGCTTCGCCCTGTTCCTAATTATTCTGTCATCTAAATATTCTGTCCTTCTGCTATCCTCGATATTGATCAATCACTAATCAGAGAGAAGCCATTTCAGTAGCGCTGGCTGTGTTCCCTGACTGGGAGCGAGACGCTCCTTTAACCAGCAGGCGGGACGCCAACGCCACCTGTATTCTCTCAATATTCTTGTCGGTAATTTTCTTGTCCATCTCCTCCATCAACTCAATCGACGAATTTCTCTTGTGCCCAGTCGGAGAACCGATTTCCGGATCATTCATTTTTCTCAAACAGGGTTGAATTCCTGGGTGAGAACGCGAATCTATTGGACCGCCCGATTTAGGACAGACTCAACATGCCTGCGATCAAGCAACGATTATCCATTCTTCTTTCGATGGCCTTCCCGGCCTTGGCGCTTCAAGCGGCGGAGCCGTTCGAAGGTTTTCTGCAGACGCATTGCGTCAGTTGTCACGGCCCTGAGAAACAGAAGGGAGATCTGCGCGTTGACCGCCTCTCTCGCAATTTCCAAAAGGGAGAGGATTCGCATGTCTGGGCGGAGGTCATCGAGAAGATCAACAGCGGTGACATGCCACCGAAAAAGAAACCGGCGCAGGAGGAAATCTCGGCCTTTGTCACCGTGCTGGACGAGCGGCTCAAGGAAGGACGGGCGGCGCGGATGGCAGCGCGACCGCCGGTGGCGCACTATCGGCTGAGCCGCAAGGAGTATCAAAACACGGTCTATGACCTGCTTGGTGTGCGCTATGACCCTGCGAAGCCGGGTGAATTAAACGAGGATACACTCTGGCACGGGTTTGAGCGGATGGGGTCGCAGCTTTCGCTGTCGCCCTCACATATGGATCGCTATTACGGAGCAGCCGTGACAGTGCTCGACCGCGCTTTTCCACCCACCTCCAGTGATGCACGCAAAATCCGCAAGTCTGCCGCTGATCTGCGTTACGGCGGCGGGCAGAAGCAACAGGAAGCCTTGGACCGATTCGGTATCAAGCGACCGTTGCGCTTTCTCATGTTTCCCGGTCGGGTCCAACCAGCGCTCCAACCCAACTGGTTCGGCAAGACGAGTCCGGAGCATAGCGGACTTTACAAACTCCGGTTACAGGCCAGCGGGATTCGCCCGCCAGGCGGTCAGCCAGCCCACCTCAGTATTGGTGTGAAGACCAGCGAGGAGAATGTGGACGGCCTGATCGAGTTCGACATTACGGCGCCTGAAGACAGTCCGCAGGTTTATGAATTCGAGGTTTTTCTGGAGATGCCAACGACTCTGCATTTCGCCGTGGTGGCGACTGATGTCGTTGACCGTCGAGCCGGAGCTGCCTTTCGCAACGCGATCGCCAGCCGCTTTGGCTACATTTTTACCCACAGCAGCGAGACCCTGCTCCTGAATCCCAACGCACCACAAATGTTCAACGAAGATGGAAACGGCATCTTCTCGACGGTGATCCTCGATTGGATCGAGTGGGAAGGCCCGTTGGAGACAGAGGAAGAGAAGTCTCGGCGTACGGGCATCCGGCCGCCTGGGGACGCCACTCCTGAAATCGTCGCCAAATATCTGCATGGCTTTGCGGAACGCACCTGGCGGCGGCCCGTGAAGATGGCGGAACTGAAGGACTACCTGGAGTCCTATGAGGCCGAACGCGAGGCGGGCGTCGAAGTGTCTGATGCCTATCGGATTGCCATGGAAGGTGTGCTGACGTCCCGAAATTTCATCTATCTGGTTGAAGGTGATCCCGTAGCCCGGGAACGACTTACCGATTGGGAACTGGCTTCGCGACTTTCCTATTTCCTCTGGAGTTCGATGCCGGATGAGCGTCTTTTCGAGGCAGCCGGAAAGGGTGCCCTGCGCGACGGAAAGCTGGAGAAAGAAGTAAACCGCATGCTGGCGGACGAACGGATCAATCGCTTCATTGACGATTTCTCGCGGCAGTGGCTGCAACTGCACCGCGTGGGCATGTTCCCCCCGGACAAGAAGCTCTACCCGGCCTACGACGACTGGCTGGAAACCAGCATGCGGACGGAGCCGGTCGAGTATTTCCGCGAGATGCTTGCGAAAAATTTGAGCATCGAGAGCCTGCTTGAATCCGATTGGACGATGGCGAACGCACGGCTCTGCGATTTCTACGGATTGCCGGAGCCGAAGAAAGGCGGCTTTCAACGTGTCAGACTCAACCCCGAAGATCATCGAGGCGGCCTGCTGACCATGGGTGCAACGCTTGGTCTGACTTCGGATGGAACGCGTCATCGCCCCGTGCACCGCGGGGTCTGGCTTAGTGAGGCCATTTTCAACAGGACCCCTCCGTCTCCACCTGCCAATGTGGATCCCATTGAGCCGATCCCACCAAAAGGTGCCAAAATAACCGTCCGCAAGAGAATCGAAGCTCATGCCAAAGATCCAAACTGCGCAGCCTGCCATCGCAGTATTGATCCTCTGGGGCTGGCGTTTGACCAATACGACGCCATCGGCCAATGGCGCACCCATGAACGGGTGCCCAACGGCGCGGGTGAGGATCCTTTGGTTGATGCCTCCGGCGTCTTGCCGGATGGCCGACAGTTTACGGGCTCCGTCGAGTTCAAGCGGCTGCTGCTTGAAGACCGGGATCGGATCGCACGGGCCTTCATCGAACACCTCAGCGCCTATGCCCTGCGCCGCGTGTTGACGGTGGATGACAAGGATGAGATTTCAGCCATCTCGAAAGAAGCGAAAGACAATCAATATCGCGTCAAGGACATCATCCGCGCGGTCGCCCTCTCGGATCTCATCCAGAAGAGGTGAGGAGATGGAGTGTTGGAGTATTGGAGTGATGAATCAATGAGCGCCAAGCGAAAGAACAAGAATCGGGGATATCAGCAACTGCTGGTTTGGCAGGATGCGATCGAACTGTATGGGCTCACGTTGAGGGCGGTTCGTGGGTGGCCGTTCGAGTTGAAGAAGCTCGCGTCGCAGTCGTTAGCCTCCAGCGATTCGGTTCATCGAAACATCGCTGAAGGCTACTGTCGCCGAACCATTCGCGAGTATCTCCAGCATCTAAATATTGCACTGGGTTCACTCGGAGAAACTCTCTCCGGGTTCATCGCCTACTCTCGCAACGGGCAGATCGAACAATCGACATTTGAACAAATCGACAATTTGATATTTCGATTAGAGAACCGCCTCCTGAAACTCGTCGAGTCCCTCGAACAAAAACGAAACAACAAAGATTGGACCGAGACTCTCATCCGAGAAGACTCCGTCGAATACGCCACAGACGACGCCGTCATAACCGACCTCAAACTTTTCCTAAGTAACGCATCGCAGGAGTAACCACCACTCCACCACTCCACTACTCATGAGCAACATCCAAACAGAATCCTGGCTGATCGACCGGCGCCACGCCCTGAAGGCGATGGGGACCTGTATCGCACTGCCGATGCTCGACTGCATGATCCCGCTCAACGCCAAGGAGCCGGAGTCCTCGCCGCGCCGCAGCGCCTTCATGTATCTTGCCAATGGCGTCCATTCCCTGAACTACCAGATCACCAAACCGGGGAAGGAATATGAATTCTCCCGTTCGCTGAAGCCGTTGGAGAAATTTCGCAATATCATCACGCCCGTCAGCGGTGTGCACCATCCGGGGAGCCTCGGTCATCACCACAACTGCATCGACATCTTCCTGACAGGCGGACAGATCGGAGCTGCCTATCGCAACACCATCTCCGTGGATCAGAAAATGGCCATGGTTACCGGTCAACACACGCGCTATCCGTCGATGGAAATAGCCCTAACTCAAGGGTCCCTAGCCTGGACGGCGGACGGCGTGCAACTCCCCGCAATGCGTCGATGCAGTCAGATCTTTGACTCCCTCTTTGAGGAACCGAAGGGCGGTATTGCAGCGCAAAGAAAAAGACTCCGCCGCAAAGCAAGCGTGCTGGATGACAACCTAGCCGAAGTGCGCCAACTGTCGGCAAGAATGGGTAAGGAGGACAAGGGCCGACTCGATCAATACCTCACCTCCGTGCGCGAGGCAGAGATTCGGACCCGACGCGCCGATGCCTGGCTCGACACCCCCTTGCCCGAGATCTCGGCCAGCGACCGCAAACAGACCAACCGCGACATCCCCAAGACGCAGGCAGGCGACTACTTCCGAACGGTCTACGATCTGATCGTCCTCGCTTTTCAGACGGACGTGACGAGGGTGGCCACATTCAGTCTGGGAGGAGAGGGAGACGCCTTCGCCATCCCGGAAATCGGTATCACCGAATCCCGTCACCAATTGAGCCACCACGGCGGAGATGAAGGCTACATGGAGAAGCTCACCAATTACGACACCTTTGCCATCGAGCAATACGGCTACTTCCTCTCCCGTTTGTCTGACACCAAGGATCTCAACGGCAAGCCGCTGCTTGGCTCGACGATGTCGCTGTTCGGCAGCGGCATGTCCTACGGTCACAGTCATGGCAACGCCAACCTCCCGATTGTCCTCGCCGGAGGTTCGGACCTGGGCTTGAAGCATGGCAGTCACATCGACTTCAACCAGGGCCACTTTGACGGATACACCCTCGATAAACCCGGTGACCACTACCGCCTCTGCAGCCGCCCCGCGAACTCCGATGCCCATATGAGCAACCTGCTTCTTCTGATGGCGCAGAAGATGGGTGTGGAAACCGACAAGTTCGGCGACAGCAACACAGTGATGGCGTTATGATCGGAAAGGGGATTAAGATTAAGAGTAGGAGTAGGAGGAATCTGAAATGGAGGATCGTATGAAGCAATTTGATCACGAGAAATTGAAGGTGTACGAGGTGTCCATCAATTTTGTTGCTTGGGTGGCCGACCTATTGGAATCGATTCCTAAATCGATATCTGCTCACGATCAACTCGACCGAGCTTCAACATCGGTCCCTCTAAACATCGCGGAAGGAAACGGAAAACTTACACCAGAGGATCGCTGCAAGTTCTTCGACATAGCTCGCGGCTCTGCGCTGGAATGCGCCGCGTGCTTGGATGTTCTCGTCGCAAAGAGAAAGATAGGATCTGAAACCGCCGCAAGCGGCAAAGCCACATTGATCGAAGTGGTGTCGATGCTGGTCGGCCTAATCCGCTCCAATTCCCCCGACCGCAATGTATAACCAATCTCTCAGTCTTAATCCTGCTCTTACTCATAATCTTAATCTGAGCTCATCCGCTCTGATGGGCAGAGGGATTAAGAGTATGAGTAAAATTAAGAATTTAAACATAGCCGCTCTCTGCTTCGCCTTTTTCCATCTTGCTTCCAGTGGTCTCTCGGCTGACGAACCTTTCCGCCCGAAAGCGAACGAGTTCCCAGCACTCGAGAAAGCGCATGTCTACCGTGGCGAACTAGTATTCGTGGATCATGCCAATCGTCGTGGTAGTCTCAGAGTGGAGGGGAACGGGAAGTTTTACCGAAACGATCCCCATCCCTTTGCCTTGCTTCCATACGGCATCGTGCGTCAACACGACGCGCCAGCGGATCTCCGGGACATCCCTCTCGGGACCGTTCTTCATGCTCATGGCTTCCTCCCGTCCGACCCGGGGATTTCTCCGGTTCCTGTGTTCCCGATCAACAACAAGGAAAAGGACGCCGGCCACTACCGAGGCACTGGGGTTTTCCCAGCGGAGAACCATCTTCTATTGCTCGAAGACGAACCCTCTCACTGTCGACGCAATGGGCTAATCTGGAAACTACGACAGCTCGATATCAAGAACCATGCCGGAACGATCATCGCCAACCGGGAACCCAAGGCGGGCGTTGGAAAAGATATCGAATTGGAAACCCTGACGTTCGACAACGCCACCCGGATCTGGCGGGGACGTGAGTTGATTCGGATTCCAGATCTTGTCGATGAGAAGGTCTGGCCCGCCAGCGGAAAGAAGGATCTTGCTGGGAAGCCTGTCCTCTTGGGGATCACCTGGAAACCGGCGCCGGGGGACGGACTGGCCGGAGCTTTCACCCAGTTTCATATCTCGGACATCTGGTTGGACGACGACTCCATCGAGCATGCTGCCCATTTTCAGACCGAGAAGCACAAGAGTTTTATCCGCAGTCGCTGGATGCCTGCCAAAATCGATGACATTGCGTACGGCAAGTTTGGTCGAGCCACGGTGTCAGTAACATTGTTCGGCGGCATGGATCCCTCCCTCTACGACGACTTCCGGAAAGGGATTGGGGCACAAATCAATGGTGCTGAAAACACCTTGAAGCATACCGCCGGCCACTACGGACCTGGACACATGGCTTCCAGCGGAAAGATCCTCGATGTCGTCCGGACCACCGGAGAAATCCCCCTCGGCAGCAGTGGCATTCAGGTCCAGTTTGAAACCGACTTGATTATCGAAGCTATCCGGCCCGGACGAATCGTTCGTATCCGTCCGCAAAGTTGGCCCAAGACGCAGATACCGAGGGAGGAATACCTTTTCCAAAACAGCCCCGAGGATCGCTTTCCAACCCCGGATATATTCCCAAAATACTAGATGCGTCCTGCGTTCCTTATTCTTCGTTTTTCACTATTCGTGCTCGTGGGAGCGCTCCTTCACACTATTGCCAACGGAGCCGAACAAAAAAACGGGAATGAAGAACCGAGAGCAGCGGTTTTCCGCCCGAGTCCGGGCGAGTTCCCTCCGATTGAAAGGGCCCACTCCTACCGTGGCGAACTGACCTTTGTGGATCACGCCAACCGGCGAGGCAGCGTCCGCATTCAAAGCAATGGCAAGTTCCGGTTCACCATGCCGTCGCCCTTCGCCATGCTTCCCTTTGGCATGGTTCGTTATCACGGCGCGCCGGCAGATCTCCGGGACATTCCATTGGGAACCATGCTGCATGTTCGCGCTTTCCTCCCGCCTGACCCGCAGACTTCCGTCGTGCCGGTTTTGCCCATCAACAACCGGACAAAAAAATTGGGAAACGCAGGCACTGGCACGGCACCCGCGGAAAACCACGTGCTGCTACTTGAGGACGAACCCAGCCATTGCCTGCGCAAGGGATTGGTCTGGAAGTTGAAGAAACTGTACATCCGGAACGGGGAGGGAACAATCGTCGCCAGCCGCCAATCAAAGGTGGGCGATGCCGAACCTGCTGAAGACGAGACATTCACTTTCGACGCCGCCACCCGCATCTGGCAGGAGCGGGAGTTACTCGGTGTTCGGGACTTGATCGCCGACGGGACCTGGCCTGCCAGTGGAAAGAAGTCACTCGACGACCGATCTGTTTTACTTGGAATCACATGGAAGCCCACACCGGACGGTGTCTTCGTGCGGTTTCACATCTCAGACATCTGGCTGGACGATGCAGCGATGCAGCGCGCAACACTCAATCAAACCGAAACCCACAAAGCATTCATCAAGAGCCGTTGGATGCCCGCCAAAATCGACACGGTAGAATATGGAAAATTCGGCCGAGCTACTGTGGCAGCCACTTTGTTCGGCGGCATGGACGACTCGCTCTACGCCGATTTCAGGAAAGGGAAGCGAGCCATGCTTGCAGCGTCCGAAAACACCCTTAAGCACTGGGCCGGCGGCACCGCAGGCACTGCCCAGATGGCCGCAAAAGGGATGATTCTGGATGTCCTCAGGGAGAACGAAGCCATCCCCTTGGGAAGCAGCGGAATTCAAATTCGCATGGATATCGACCTCATCACAGAAGGGTTCCGCCCGGGCCGGGTGGTACGCGTCCGCCCCAACCTTTGGCCTGACGTTGATGTCCCGCGTGACGAATACCTGATCGATTCCAGAGACCGACACAAGGAGCGTTTCCCAACGCCGGACATCTTCCCAAAAGTGGAGCGATGAACGGGAAACACCCTACCAAACATCAATGAATGAAAGGACACGAATGACCGACAACCCAAACGAACCGAACGAACGACAGTATTTCAGGCATGGTCTGGCGGTTGGATGATGGGAATTGGATTTGGTGTTTACGTAATGTTTATCGCAACTGAACTACCAAACGACTTCTTCGAACGAGCGCGATTCTTACTGGTAGGCGCTGGCGTCATATCATTTGTATTCGGCCTCATTCGCATTCGATCCAACAACCTATCGAAAACACTCTTCTCCAAGGAATAGCAATCAACCTCGTATCGAGGAAATCAACCCGCCATTTCAATAGCGCTGGCATTATTTCCTGACTCGCAGGCGGGACGCCTAAGCCACCTGCATTTTCTCAATATTCTTGTCGGTAATTTTCTTGTCCATCTCCTCCACCAACTCAGTCGACGAGTTTCTCTTGTGCCCAGTCGGTGAGTTTTTCTCGGAAGATCTTGGAGTTGTGACGGATGTCTACTGGGAAGCTTGGATGAAAGAGGATCTGCTCCACGTCTTCGGTCAACGGATGCTTCCCGGCCATGGTCAGCAGGTCTTTCTCGATGCGGGGTTGCTCTGAGGCATCGACTCCGGGATTGAGTTCCACGCAGAGGATGGGTGTCGTTTCTCCGTTCTGTTCAATCCCTACAAGCGCTGTGCGAAAGACATCGGCGTGGGTATTGAAGATGGATTCTACGGGGATGGTGAAGTGGATTTTGTTTCCGCATTCCACTCGGTGTGTCTTTCGTCCACAGAACCAAAGTTGGCCTGATTCATCCAAATAACCAACATCGCCCATTCGATGCCACCAGCCTTCGTTATCAGGAATTTTGGCCAGTTTGGTGGATGACTCTCTACGAAAGTATTCGCGGGTAACGTTTGGTCCTTTGACGACGATCTCTCCGATCTCGCCATGTTCCATAAGGGTGACCTGGGACCAGTCTTCGATTGGCAGGTCATCAATCGCGATGACTCGAACCTCGATTCCTTCAACCGTTTTCCCAACACAGACGCCCTTCCCTTCGGCCGTCAGCGTGGCTGTTTCGTTCAGCACCTGATGACTGCCAATGGATGCAACCGGCAGAGATTCGGTGGCGCCATAGGGAGTAAAGATCTGTGCATCTGGATTGAGCATCGATGAGAATGCTCTGAGTGAGTCTTCACGCGCAGGGGCACCCGCAGAGATGACGCGCTTCAGGGTCGGGAGCTTGATCCCGTGTTTCTGTCCGTGGAACCCAACGCGTCGAATCAAAGCGGGCGATCCGAACATGTTGGTAATATCAAAGTCCCGAATCGCCTGAATGATTTTTTCCGGATCGACTGATCCTGGGCGTGTGAAATCCATATCTGGAATCACTGATGACATCCCCAAGGCGGGGGCAAACAATGCAAAGAGCGGAAATGTGGGAAGATCGATATCGCTCGGCTGAATGCCATAGAGCGCCTTCAACTTGGAAACCTGATCCTGAAAAATGCCATGGGTGTAAACGACTCCTTTAGGGATGCCGGTACTACCACTGGTGAAAAGAATGGCGGCTGTCTCGGTCTCGTCGGGCGTGGTGCAAACGCCTTGTTTCTCATCAGCATCAAGCGCCTTCCCTCCACGTCTTGCAACATGAGAGAGTGTGGTTCCTCCCCAGAAAATCCTAGGGCCCACAGTCACCAGTTTCTTACAGCTACCCTTGGCCCAACCCAGAATCACGCGTGCAATGTGCGCCTTGGTGATTCCGATGAATGCCTCGGGTTCAGCTTCCTTGAGGCACTCTTTGAGATTCGCCACGCCCATGCCCGGATCCACCATAACGGGAACAATGCCGGCTTTGAACAAGGCGAAGGTGAGTGCAAAGAACTCCAGACTGGGCTTCACCATGAGGACAGTCCGCATGCCACGGGTGATCCCGGATTCAAGCAGTCCTTTTGCGAGCACATCACTACGTCGATCCAGCTCAGCAAAGGTGTAGGTGGCGTAACGAACTTTCCCTGTCCCATCCTTGCCTCGAGGGAATGCCACTGCCAGTTGATCCGGCATGCGACGCGCCATGTCAGGCAGGTGCGATGCGATATTGTCGTCTGGGCCAACCACGGGGTAAATGGATTACTTGGAATCCAGCGGGTGACGGTTCAGGAAGTCTTCAACCAGTGGGGCCACGTCTTCGGCAGCATCTTCCAACACGTAATGACCGGCGTCATCGAAGTAGTTGAACTCAGCATTGGGCATGCGCCATTTCCATTCGTTGTAGAAATGGTCATCAAAGACAAAGTCACGCCCACCCCAACAAACGAGCGTCGGCGTGTTACGGAACTGCTCGAGCTTGTCTCTGGTATCTACGACGATGTCATAACCCTCATCCGTTGGACTCAATGGAATGTCCTGAACGAAGCGCAGAATCGCAACCCGGTTCTTCCATGAATCATAAGGGGCCAGATAGGCGGCTCTTACATTGGGAGGCAACGGACGACGTGTGGCACACCACCCTGCTCCGGCGAGGACAAATCCATTCAATTGCCGAACGAGAAAACTTCCAAAGCCACCAGCGCGACAAAAGCGCAACGACCACGGCATGGGTTTGGTCTCAGGCAGCGGAAAGGCACCAGTGTTGAAGATGATAATGCGTTTTACCTTCTCAGGGTTTCTGGCCGCCCAGGTCATCCCGATCATTCCACCCCAATCATGCACAAAGAGCGTTACGCGGCCTTTGACCGCGGCATGATCAAGGAGACGTTCGAGATCATCAACTCTTTGAGAAAGCGTGTAATCGTAGTCACCCAACTGCGGCTTATCAGAAAGGCCACAACCCACGTGATCAGGGACGATCACCCGGTAGCGATCTGAGAACTGTTGGACCAGATTGCGATAATAGAAGGACCAGGTGGGGTTACCATGAACCATGACCATGGGATCACCTTCACCCTCATCGAGGTAATGTTGACGGATACCGGGATGGGGCTCCCAGTACTTGCCGGTGAAGGGATAGAGCTCGCGGGCTAGAACTACCATTTCACCCCCACCATGATGCAGTTGAGTCCACTGCCGATTCCGAGAAAGCCAACGTTGTCCCCCTTCTTCAATTCGCCACGTTCGTCCGCCAATGCAGCCGTGATCGGAAGCGAGACGGTGCCGATGTTTCCAAGGAACGGATAGGTCACATAGTCCTTTTCTTCAGACACGCCGATGAGTTTCAAAATCTGTTTCTGATGCTCGGATCCGACCTGATGACAAATCACGCGATCGACGTCCTCAACACCCCAGTTCATTTCACCGAGAAAGGCCTGCCATGTCCGCATGCCCAACTCGACGCCATTCTTCAGAACGCCTACCGAGTCAGTGGACATGTATTCCGTCGGGCGCTCGTCGCTCTCTTTCCATCCCCACTGACAAAGCTCATGAAATTGCGGAGCAGCCTGAGTCACACCACCAAGTAGTTGATGCTGGTCTCCGCCAAAGGAGCCATCGGTCAACACCACTGCGACCGCGCCAGATCCGCCAGTCAATGTCGCCAAGGCCTTGATGAATAGCTCCATACTCTCCTCGCCATTCATACGCTCGATCATGATGTCATTGATCTCACGGGCGCTTTCACAACTCACAACCACGCCGGCCTTGATCTGTCCAAGCTCGATCCGGTTGGCGATGTCGAAGATGCCATTCAGCACTCCGAGGCAGGCATTTGAAATATCATAGACCGCAGCACCGGGGGCGACACCGACACCATCTGCAATCCGACAAGCGGTTGCCGGCTCAAACTGTTCACGGCAGACGCCCGTGTAAGCCAACGCTCCGATCTCCTCCACCGGCACACCGGCCTTGGCGACAGCCTTCTTGGCTGCCTCAATGGATGGATCAGAAAGACGCGTGCCCGGCTCCCACCAGCGGCGCTCATAGATTCCAGTCAATTCCTCAAGCTGTCCCTCGGAGAAGTGAAATTTCCGATACATAGGCTCCAGTCGTTCCTCCAATTCCTCGGAAGAAACCACCACCGGAGCCAGCTCATAGGCCAGACTACTGACAAAAACTTTCGAATAACTCGGCATATTTGCGAGCGCGGAAGATAACGACCCACCCGGGACTCGTCACGACTTCCCTGTGAATCCGAAATTGACCACATGCGTCACATATGTCTTGTTGCAGAGACTTAACCAGAGCCAGATCACCATGAAAGCCGTAACACTACTCCTCGCCCTTGCTCTATCGCTGTCGTCAGCACTTGCTGATGATGCGCCCAAATTCTTTACCGAAATCACCTCACCTGAAGGGGAATCTCTCGGCAAAGACATGACCTTTTCCAAGCGATATGGGGCAAAATTGGTCTTTCGCCCAGCCACAGGAGCGCCTGTATCCTTCGAATACACAGAGGTTCACAAAGACGTCCTCGAGGCGTTGGAGCTCGATTCTGAACAGATTGCAGCAGAATTGAAGCAAGCCGCGGATGAGAAAAAGATCCGAGACGAAAAGAAGAGAGAACTGGCAGCAAAACAACACGAAGCACGACTCAAAGCCATGGAGCGACAGGCTGAGTATATGAGAGTCCGGGCTGAATACATGAAGCAGCGCGCAGAACTCATGGCAGCTGAAAACCAGGTGAAACAGGCAGCTGAAGATCGCAGAACGGATAAAATGATTCAAGCAGCCACAGCCGCGGCCCTCGCCAATAGCAGCCAGCGGGCGCCTTCCGTGGTCATCAACAATCCCCCTCCAGTCTACTATTATCGGTCCTTTACTCCCGTCTTCCCTCAAGCGCCGACAAATCCAAATGTCTATCAGCCTCCTACATTGCCCACGACATCTCTCAAGGATGCAGGCATTTGGAGCGGACACTCGGCGACCATTCGCCAGAATCAAGGACTGATCCGCTCTCCTCGCCAATAACTAGGCTGACGCCCTCACATACCCGATCCGCGCCATCTGATTGAGCGCCTGATCTGCCTGAGCGCCTTTGGGCTGAATGCTCAATATTCTCTCGAGAGTAGCTCCCAATTCTGCAACTGAAGCGCCACACTCCTGTTGCAACTCCACCCAACGATTCAACAGGCGTATCTTTTCCATCTTCTCGACATTGGGCCTACTAAGAAGAAAGTCATATTGGGTCCGGGCCGAATCCAGATCTTTGTGAAAGGTCCCGTAGAGCCAGGCGAGACGCTGGCGTGACTCCACATCACGTGGATTCATTTCAATCGCTGAGGTCAACGAGGCCATTTCTTCTTCCAGCTCTTCCCCCCGATCTCTCCCAGCGGCGGGACCACTCCGCGCCATATTGGCGAGCCCCAGATCTCGGACTTCCTTCTCAATCCTTACCGGCTGCCGATTATCCTCCAACTGAATGGCATCATTTCCCTGTAGTCTGGAAATACGATCCAATGCGCGCTCCTGCATCGCCGAGTCAGGGAACGCCTCCACGATTTGGTTGAGAGCCTCCTTCGCCTTCTCAGAGTCGCGCCCGACACTGACTTCCCAATCAGCCAGAGAATTCCACACGGAACAAATTTGCTGACTCGAAAGGCTCAACTCATCAATCATCCACTGTGACTGTTCCCTGGCTGGTTCCAGATCCTTCATATCGGCGGCCAACAATTCCAGCTTCATGAATTGCAGCTGGTAGGAAGTCGGAAATTCCTCCAACTGCTCATTGAGCAATTCCAGCGCTTCATCCCAATGCTGAAAACTCCTCGCCTTTCTGATGGGCCCCAAGAGCGGCACACGTTCGTGCTCTTCTCCTCCTCCATCAAACAGATTGAACAGAGGACCAAACACCAAATCTAGAAAAGGAGGCACCCAGATCGTAGCAACCACCGCAAGGATTCCCACATAGACACACATTCCCCCGATGGCCAACAAACTTGGCCCTGCCCTGAAGATCGGTATCAACAAGAACGAGAACAAGATCAGCATCAGCCCGGTAATCCCCACCTTGAAGGCAGTGGAGAAACCAATTTCAGTATCCGCCTCTTCATTCTCACGGCGTTTTTTGACGACATACAGGAACACCCCAAAAACCACCAATCCAACAGCTAGAATCTTCAACCACAAGGACATGACATACCCATGCCGGAGAAGTCGCTTCCTGTCGAGGGCTGGTATCCGCTAAAGCTACCGGCCAACTACAGAAGCAACCGCACACCTCATTCAGTTCCTTCAGGCATTTGCCGATAGCTAAAGGGAACGGATTTAAACATTTTCAGATTGGGAAAGGATTCTCATGCTGTTGCTCATGGAAGAGAAACCGGAGTCGGCGGTGGAAAGACTGTGGAAAAGCTATGCTTCAGTCTTCAATACCTTCGACGATTTAACACTGGCACGCTGGATGTCACAGACCCTCAGCCACCTTGAAGGACATTGGTGGAGGGTGAGTCATCCCCTGCTCAGCTCCTACCGCTTGGCTGCACAAGTGGCGCATGATCGTCAGATCTGGTTGAAGCGCCTCGTCAGCATCCCCGGCACCTACTATGAGGCAGAGTGTTGCCGCGCGGCGTTTCTCCCCATCTTCACCCGGGACATCTGTGAAACCGGCCTGATGTGCATCTCCTGCGGTGCCACCGCGGTTGAATTCGACGACATTCCATCTCCCGCACGCGATCAACTTTCCAAATGGGCAGGCGATTACATGAATGTGCACGATACAGCGCATTGGAAAGTCCCCCAACGTCCAGAATCTGACGAGGAATACCGCAAGATTCTCGAAAAAGCCGCCAACAAGGCTGAAGGCATGCTGGCATTTGCAGCAGAATCACTGATGCCAAATCTATTGGAGCACTACGCCTCCGTCGCTTTCGAAGATCAGGACGAATGCCTCGACGTCCGCCCAGAAGACATCCCTGTCTGATTCGATCCAATTTCCCACCTCCCTCCCAGCCGCCCTGTTTCTTTTTGAGCAGGGCGGTTGTTCTTTTCTGCTCTCCAGCAGCTTACCTATAAATTTTGCTCATTATTTTTTCTCATCGAGAAATCCTCTTCATCGCACTGATCTTCTCAATCATCTTTCTGTAGAAAGCGCCCTAACATCCAAGGGAGCAAACTCTTGATTTACCGGAGGGTTCCCCTACCTTCGCAAATCATGAAAGCCCGGTTCCTTGCCTGCCTATTGGCGACTGCATTACTCCCTGCCTGCTTCGCCGAAACTGTCAAAGATAGAGAAGGCTCCGTCCGCGCAGATCGCGCCAAGATGGAATCCAATCAGCGTTGGATCTATAACGATCCCAATGAGGCCTTCGCCGCGGCCCAACTCACAGGAAAGCCTGTCATGGTCATTCTCCGCTGTGTCCCCTGCCTCGCCTGCATGGGACTCGATACCTCTATTCTCACCGAAAGCGATGAGCTGAAGCCACTCCTCGATCAATTCGTTCGGGCCCGCGTCATCAACGCCAACTCCCTCGATCTCGATCTGTTTCAGTTCGATTACGACCTCTCTTTTACCGCCATGTTCTTCGGTCCAGACAAGACGATCTTGGGACGCTTCGGTTCATGGTCGCACCAGAAAGACTCTCAAAAGAACAGCGTCACCACGTTCAAGCAGGCACTTGAGGGCGCACTGGATATCCACAAGAATCTCAAGACTGTGAAAGCATCGCTTGCCGACAAACAGTCCAGACCAAGCCGATTCGATTCCGCCATCGACATGCCCAGTCTAAAGGGCAAATACGCCTCCAAGCTCGACTGGAACGGCAAGGTGGTCAAAAGCTGTGTCCACTGCCACCAGATCGGCGACGCCACCCGCTTTATCTATCGCGAACAGAACAAGCCCATTCCCCTGCAATGGATCTATCCTTTCCCCGATCTGGAAGTCACTGGGGCATCCCTCGGTGACAAACAGGCGACAACAATTTCAATGATTTCACCATCCTCTCCAGCGGCCAGAGCAGGTCTCAAGAAAGGAGACAAAATTACCCACATCAATTCAGCACCAGTGATTTCCTCAGCCGACATCAGCTGGTCCCTTCATCACGTCCCGAATACGGCCAACGTCCCCATCGCATTTGAACGCGACGGAAAATCACACTCAGTCACACTGAATCTCCCAAACAACTGGCGCACGCAATCCAACATCGAACGCCGAGTAGGCAGTTGGCCGATGCGCGCCATGGCATTTGGCGGAATGAAGCTTCAGGCGCTTACCGCAGAAGAGAAACAAGCTCGCCGCCTCCCTGCCAACGCCATGGCCCTCGAAGCCAAACACGTGGGACAATACGGCAAACACGCCATGGCAAAACGTGCCGGATTCATCAAAGGCGATATCATCATTTCCGTAGCGGGAAGCAAACGCCCCATGACAGAGAGTCAACTCATCGGAGCTTTGATCACCAACTACAAACCCGGCCATAAAGTCCCTGCCGAGGTCCTCAGAAAAGGAAGAAAGCTCTCACTGAAGATTCCGGTTCAGTAAGGAAAGAACTTCTTACCTTCAAAATTCCCAGGCGGACTTGACCAGTCGGTCAGGTCCGCCTTTCTCTTTTCCTCTCCTTCTACAAATCCCGTTTCCCATTATAAAAGCCGTGCGTGGGCAACTTTGGTTTCATGCACCTGTTCATGAAAGGAAAGATGAAGACAGGGACGAGGGGGACCTCCACCAAATTTCACAGCACAAGCAGAAGTAGACGCCAAGGAAGAGACGCCTTTTCGGCACCCACAGCCGGAAGGGCGTTTTCTTTTTCCGTGGCATTCATCGGGCTCAGGCTATCATTCTCCTCACACCTATGAAGAAGCACTTGTCACTTTGTCTCATCCTGGGATTCGCTTTGATGTCTCAGGCAGCCAAGCAGCCCAATATCATCGTGCTGCTTGCAGATGACCTCGGCTACGGAGAACTCAGCTGTCAGGGTAATTCAGAGATCCCGACGCCTCACATCGATTCCATTGCCAAGAACGGCATCCGCTTCACACAAGCCTATGTGACGGGCGCGAATTGCAGCCCTTCCAGAGCAGGCTTCCTTACAGGGCGCATCCCCACACGGTTCGGATATGAGTTCAATCCCATCGGTCACAAGAATGAACTCCCGGGAGTGGGCATGCCTAAGAACGAAATCACCATCGCTGAAATGCTGCATGAAGTTGGCTATACAACCGGCCTGATTGGCAAATGGCATCAGGGCGGCTCAGCTGAATTTCATCCGCACCGTCATGGATTCGATGAATTCTTTGGCTTCACACATGAAGGGCATTATTTCGTGCCTCCACCATACAAAGGTGTCACCACCATGCTTCGTCGCCGTACGAACCCAGGCAATACCAAGGGGCGCTGGGGCAACGGCAAGCTCTGGTACACAACCCACATGGGGCACAACGAACCCGACTATGACGCAAACAATCCCATCGTCCGCAGCGGTCAGCCTGTCGAAGAACACGAATACCTCACGGATGCACTGACACGTGAAGCAGTGGACTTCATCGACCGGCACAACGACAAACCATTCTTTCTCTATCTCGCCTACAACGCCGTCCACAGCCCGCTACAGGGAGCCGACAAATACATGAGGAAATACAGTCACATCGAGGATCTCCATCGACGTATCTTTGCAGCCATGCTCGGTAACCTGGACGATAGCGTGGGCGATGTCTTGAAAGCCGTGCGAAAGAACAAGATCGAAGAAGACACGCTCGTCATCTTCCTCAGTGACAACGGAGGACCAACCCGCGAACTCACATCCAGCAATGCGCCGCTCAAGGGAGAGAAGAGCGCCATGTATGAAGGTGGCATCCGAGTGCCCTTCATGCTGCAATGGAAAGGGAAACTACCTGAAGGAAAGACCGACGGCCGATTCATCGTCACTACAGATATCTTTGCGACAGCAGCCGCCATCTCAGGTGGCAAACCCGCTCGAGGAGACGACGGCGTAAATCTCATGCCCTACCTCACCGGGCAGAAGAACGAAGATCCGCATGATTTCTTCTACTGGCGACAAGGACCACGCACCGCCGTCAGACAGGGACCATGGAAACTCCTCAACATGAAGCGAAAAGGCGCACCTGAATGGGAACTCTACAACATCCCCAATGACATCAGTGAGGAAAGTAATCTGGCAGCTACGAACCCAACCAAACTCAAGGAAATGGTCGAGCTGTGGGAAAAGACCAATTCTCAGATGACCGAAGCACTCTTCAAGTAAGCCAAAGCATCTTCAGGCAGCCGGATCTGGAACGAACGGCTATCACCAAAAATGCCCTGAGTCGTTATTGATCAGATCTTCTCATCAGAGGTCTGTTCTATATGGGCAATGCTGAAGGATCCAAACTCCACGGTTGGCAGGCTTTTCTTACGCTCCTGTTTCTCGGAATTTCTCTGATAAAGGCGCCCTACCCTGAAGTTCAGCATCTTCAACATACCCCCACCCTGATCTGCATCGGATTACTGTTTTGGGCATCTCGAAGAAGCCGGCTCTCATCATCTTCACTCACCTGCATCGCCATATTCTTTTGGCTCCACATTCTGGGAGCTAGATGGATCTACAGCTTTGTTCCCTATGATCAATGGACGGAAGGTCTCTTTGGATTCTCTCCAAGTGAGTCGATGGGATGGACACGCAACCACTACGACAGATTCGTTCATCTGACATTCGGCATTCTTGCAGTCTCTCATTACGTGGAGATGAGCAGACGTTTCCTGAAGACCAATCTGAAGATACATCTGCTATTCGCATTCATGTTCGTCGGCTTTGCAAGTGCGGCATACGAAGTGTTTGAATGGATTATCACACTGATTCTCTCACCAACCCAATCTGAGAACTACAACGGCCAACAGGGTGATTTCTTTGATGCGCAGAAGGATATGACGTTGGCCATGTTCGGCGCTGCAATCAGCGGTGCCTTTCTTCATCTCCGCGAATACCAGCGCACTTCACGCGCCAAACAGACCTCTGCGGTATCGAACCGATGAACGACGAATCCCTCATTCATCTTTTCAAACAGCCGATTCTTGCCTACCACTTTCCCAATCCCAATATGAAATCTGAAACCAAAGAGACGTCCATCAACCGTCGTTCCTTTCTCGGAGCCGCCACGGCCACACTCGCAGCAGCAGGTGCCAGTGCCATGGGAGCATCCCGCGACTGGACAGGAGTCACTCCAACTCGTTATCCCGATCCAGACATCATCGCGCTGGACCCGCGCTTCAATAAATACAAGCTGGGTAACACTCCCATCAGGCGACTCCACACAGGCACGCTCTGGGCGGAAGGACCTGCATGGAATGGTGTCGGCCGCTACCTGATCTGGTCAGACATTCCAAGCAACGTTCAGCTACGCCTGACTCAAGAGAACGGCAACGTATCCACCTTCCGCAATCCATCAGGCAACAGCAATGGCAACACCTTTGACTTCCGAGGTCGCCAGATCTGCTGTCAGCACGGCACACGCAAGGTCGTTCGTTTCGAATACGATGGCTCAGAGACCGTTCTCGCCGAATCATACAACGGCAAGCCGTTCAACGCCCCCAACGACGTCATTGTGCACCCCGACGGCGGCATCTGGTTCACTGATCCAGGCTACGGCAGCATGATGAACTACGAAGGCAACAAAGGACCGCTCCATCTGAAAGAAGCCGTCTACAGGATCGATCCTGATAGCGGCAAGATCACCAAGGTCACGGACGAGATCAACAAGCCAAACGGTCTGTGTTTTTCCCCCGACTACAAGAAACTCTACGTATCAGACACAGGAGGCAAAGCGCCCAAAGGAATCAAGGTCTGGAACATCGTCAATGAAACCAAGCTCAGCAAAGGACGCCAGTTCTGCTCCATGCAGCTCGGAGACAAATCCGGCGGTGCTGACGGCATTCGCGCAGACAGGGACGGTAACATCTGGGCCAGTGCCGGATGGGTTGGCGACGGCTACGATGGTGTCCATATCTTCGATCCAAAAGAGGGCGAACGCATCGGGCAAATCCGCCTCCCTGAGATCTGCTCCAATGTCTGCTTCGGCGGCAAGAAGCGTAACATCCTATTCATGACAGCCAGCCAGTCACTCTACGCAGTCTACGTCGAAGCACAGGGCGCACATATTACTTAAGCACCTTGGTGGAATCAGTCATCGCCGCTCATCCTGCTCTGTGTTCTCGCAAAGACACAGAGACAGGTGACCAGCGCCATCACCAGCACTGCCTCCAAAGCAGAAATCCACTGCAGTCCTCCGTGTAAACAGAGGAGCGTCATCAATACAGATGCGACCACGTATGAAAGTAGTATCTGAGCGGACCTGATCGACAACGCCGTCATCATGATCATCAGAATAAAGACAGCCAGGCTGTATCCTACCGTCGATCCCCTCTGCATTCCCAAGTTCACCCCGTCCAGATAAGTCCCCGCCGACCACATCAACGAGGACTGCATGACATAGAACATGGGCATATCTACAAAGGGCATGGAAAAGCTGTTTACAACTCTCGCGTGCTTGGAAGACAGGCTGAACACCAACGCCGCCACGGCATACAACCAATAGGCACAGTAAAGCCCCAGTGAGTGTATCGCCCAGGGTGAAGTAGATGAGAACATCATGATCAACAGCAGCAAGGTGGCACCCACCAAGCGGATCATGTTGAAGACTCCGAAACGGTTGTTAAAACTGAGCAATCGCTTCAATGAATCGACTCGCAATAGCGACTGTCCTGAACGAATCACCAAGAGATCCTTCAGCATGGCTTCCGTAGACTGATATCGATCTTGTGCGTAATTGGAACACGCTTTCAACACCACCTGATTCAGCTCAAAAAATATCTCCTTCTCAGGATGTTCGTAGACTGAATCTGGTAGGGATGGAAAATCGCGAGGGTCCGAACCGGTCAGCAATTCATACAACACTTTCCCCAGACCGTAGATGTCCCCTGATGGTTTCCCCGGTCCCTCAGGTGGCAGATATCCCTCAGTCCCAACATACGATTTCTCACCACCAATATCCGTAACCAGCCCGATATCTGCCAACTTGGGTATCCCGTTTACAAACACCACATTCGCAGGCTTCACATCCCGATGAATCAGCCCAGCAGAATGAAGATGCCCCAGTGCTGTGGCCAATGAAGAAACCGTGTCCGTGATCCACTTCGCAGTGACAGGCCCCTTGGACTTGATGACACTGTAGAGAGTCTTGGGTTTGTAGTCCTCGTGGTCCGGTTGAGCGCCCCGAAGTTCACAATCACCCAACTCCATTACGTAGTAAAAGCAACCTTCAGCTCGGCCCATATGAAGGATGTTGAGCTGACTGGGATGCGACCGGGATACAGGCTCGAACTTCTGAATCCCTGCATACTCACGCTCGAAAGGCACCTCGTCTTTGAAGCGACTTCGATACACCACCTTCACCGCCCGATAAGTGCCCATGATATTCCGGGCAATCCATACGTCGCCATAGGCTCCCTCGCCTATCTTGCGAAGCAGCTCGTGATCTGGAATCTCGGGAGGCGTGTTCATGTCACTGTTCAATAAACTAGGGAGTCAGCACAATCTTTCCAGCCAATTGGCCAGCCCCTTGCAAGGTATTGGCCTCCTGAACGCGGTGCGCTTCTGCCGCCTCTGAGAGAGGCAGCACCCGATCGATCCGTGCTTTCAAAGCGCCCTCCGCCATCCAGCGATTCAAATCCACAGCACAGGCCTGTTGTTCCTCAGGAGAGGCCTTGAACATCACGAATCCATGAAGGCTGCACTCCTTCACATAGAAAGCCCCGACAGGAAATTCAGGCCGCGCATCACGACCAGCCATCAATACGATCCGACCACGCTCACTGAGCATTTGAACGATACGATCGAAATTCGGTTCACGCGTCGTCTCCCAAAAGACATTCACACCATCGGGCGCCGCTTCAGCAACTGCAGCCTCTATATCGTCTTCCTTATAATTGATCGTCACGTCCGCACCGAGATTCTGGCAAAGCTCACATTTTTCAGCAGTCCCTGCGGTGGCGATGACTTTGGCCCCCATCGCCTTGGCCACCTGAATCACCGTGCTGCCCACGCCTCCGGAACCACCATTCACAAAGATCGTTTCTCCCTCCTTCAATGCAGCCTCTCTCACCAAACCAAGATGCGCAGTGATCCCCACCAAGGACAATGCCGCTGCATCTTCAAATGACACCTCATCAGGAACGGGATAAAGCCACTCCTCATCCACCGCGGCCAATTCCGAAAAGGTTCCCTGCCTACCAAGAAGTCCCTGATTCGTTCCCCATACGCGATCGCCCACCTTGAATCGCGTCGCATCAGGACCTACGGCTTCCACCGTTCCTGCAAGATCACAGCCAATGATATAGGGATTGGGAATTGGCATCGGAATCATGCCTCCACGCACATAGGTATCGATCGGATTCACAGAGACAGCACCCACGCGCACCAACACTTCAGAGCTAGAAGGAGAAGGATCAGGTAACTCCCCAAACTGAATGACATCTGGAGCCCCCGTAGAAGAAATAAAAGCAGCTTTCACGCGCCGCAATACACGCTCCCCGCCTCACATTTGCAAGCATGAAGGGAAGGTTAATAATCGAGGATGGAAACACCTCCGCTCGGCAGTCTGCTTGCAGAGTCATCCTTAAGGAATTCTACCGTAGGAAATCACTGCATCCCACTAGAGATGAACATCTGGATATTCAATTTCTAAAAAGTCTCATGATGTATAAATCACCCATCGTTCGAAAATCGGTCATTGGTCCATGGGTCGGCGGAGGTGGAGTAGCCTCGTTTTTCCCAATAACCGGGTTGGTCTTCTTTGGCGAACTCGATGGTCTTGAGAAACTTGGCGCTTTTCCATGCGTAGAGCTGGGGCAGGAAGAATCGCGCTGGGCCTCCGTGTTCGACTGAAAGGGGTTCGTTGTTCCAGTGGGTGGCAATCAAGGCATCGTCAGTCTGACAGAGCTCGTATGGCACGTTGGTGGTATAGCCGTCGTATGACGTCAGCAGGATGAACTTGGTCTCTGCGGATGGTTTCACCTGTTCGATGATGTGGGCAAACGGCACGCCGCTCCATGGCATGTCAAAGAGACTCCATGTGGTGACGCAGTGAAAATCACAGACGATGTCTTTGGTCGGGAGTTCTGAAAAGGATTCCCAATCGAAACTCAAGGGATTGGCAACCGTGCCTTTGATATCCAGCTGCCATTCGTTGAGAGGAACCTTGGGTTTGATCCCGAGATCGAGGACGGGGAAATTCTTGGAGACGTGTTGCCCTGGTGGAAGTCGTTCTTCAGATTTTGGAACGCGGACATCCTCAGTCACTTTTTCAGCCCAGCGCTCCTTGGGGTCTTTTGAACCGTCTGCCATGTGGTGACGTTATGCAGTCAGCGGCTGCACGATCAAGAACTCTTGGCACCACGACGCCTCAGCAGTCCCAGAAGGTCTCGGGCTGCCGGCACTCCGGCCCCTGCCGTCACGATCATGTAGAATCCACAAGCCGCCGCCATGGGTAGAAAGACTTCACCGATGCGTTGCCATGTCTCCACACTTCCGTAGGTAGCCGCCCACCACTGCCATACCTTCCAGGCTATCCAGCCTCCTACGAGAGCAGAAGGAGCCGCCAGCCAGAGTCGATTTCCCTTTGGAAACAGTTCGAGAGATCTGTCCAAGGCTTTCAATCCACGATAGAGCAAGAAGGCGTTCAGAACGGCGGTGATTGAGTTGGCGATACCAAGTCCCGCCTGCTTGTAATCCCCTACCAAGAGAATCACCAGTATCAGATTCACAGCCAAGCAGGTAACGCTGATCTTCATTGGGGTTTTGGTGTCGCCTTTGGCAAAGAAGGCACGTGAAAAAATGTTCACCATTGAGAAGGCGATCAAGCCGGGAGCGAGAGCAAGCAACGCATAAGAAGTGCGCCTTGTAGATTCGGCATCGAATGCTCCACGCTCGAAAAGAAGTCTCACGATCGGCTCCGCCAATGCAATCGTCACCGCCGCCACGATGATGTTGATGAAGAACAAATACCCCACCGCACTCTGCAGGGTTTCCCGAAATCCCCGGTCATCCTTGCTGGATGCCAGACCCGCCAGCGTGGGCAAAAGGAAGGTCGCCAACGAAATCCCAAACACGCCTTGTGGTAATTCCATCAATCGCACTGCGTAGTTGAAAGAGGCCACAATGCTTCCATCCGAGGCATAGGCAATGGACTGCGATACCAGGACATTGATTTGAAAGGCGGCCACTCCAAGCGTACCCGGAATCATCCTGCGAACGACTGTCTTCACTTCCTCGCTCTTGAATGGATTCTTCCAGCGATACGCATACCCCTGCTTCTTGAGCAACGGGATCTGAAAAACAATCTGTGCCATTCCAGCGACCAGCACCCCGAACGCCAACGCAAACACCTTTTCATCAAGCGTCTCTCCATAGACAGGTGCCACCACAGCCACGGTAAAGATGAGAACCACATTAAGCATGGTCGCGCCCATGGCCGGGATGAAAAAGAAGCCAAGGGAATTCAACATGCCGATCAACACCGCAGCCACACAGACGAGCAGCATATATGGAAACATCACCCGTAGGAGCTCCAGCATCAACAGCGTGTCCCGATCCCAATCGCCCCATCCGATCACCAGCGAAAGACCAAGCATCACCACTACGACCAGCGCCCCGGCTGCCATCAGGAGTCCTGAAATCACCGAGTTGGCCAGCAACCACTTTGCTGAAGTATCAGGCTCCTTTTCCTTGTCCTTGAAAATGGGAATGAACGCGGCAGTCAGTGCCCCCTCCCCCAACAGACGCCGGAAGAGATTGGGAATCATGAAGGCGAGCACGAAGGCATCAGCCACACGCCCATCTCCCATGAAGCGCGCATAGAACATCTCGCGCACCATCCCCAGTACACGGCTGGCCATGGTGGCCAGAGCCATGGCTCCTGAGGATTTCAACATCTTGGACATGCGGGCGGAGATTAGAGGGAGCGCCCTCGCCATTCCATTGAAAAGAAATGTGACGCACGTCCATTCAGTCTGTGACCGAAACGCCACGAACGTCGCAGGCATTTAACCCAGCATTCCTTGACCAGCCCCCAGTCAAACAGGGTAATTATGGGGCTATTACTTCGAGGCTACATGGTAAAACTGAAGCTGGCGTGATTGCTACAACCCCATTGCACTCTTCGCAGCCTGATCAGGCTGGGTCTTCTCCATCCCACACAAGACAGCCCGCTCGCCCCTCCCCTCCTGACACAGCGGTGGACGAGGAACACATTCGTCATCACCGGGCAATCTGGATATCAGATGTTCATCTCGGGACAAGGCATTCACAGGTCGACGCCCTTCTGGACTTCTTCCGTCACAATGAATGCGACACCTTATACATCGTGGGTGATTTCATCGATGGCTGGGAGCTGAAGCGAAACTGGTTCTGGAATGCTCAACACAATGTCCTGATCCAGAAGCTTCTTCGAAAGAGCCGCAAACAGACCCGGATCATCATGATCTCCGGCAATCACGATGAATTCCTGGAGCAGTTCACCGAGTTCCATTTTGGAGAGCTAGAAATCACCACTGAATACATGCACACCACGGCAACAGGCGAAAAGCTCTTGGTTGTTCACGGTCATCAGTTCGATGGACTGGTCACCTGCAACCGGATGTTGGAAAAGGTGGGTTCTGCACTCTATCAGTGGATCTTGGATGCCAATCTCTTCTTCAATCGGATCCGACGCCGAATGGGCTTTGGATACTGGTCTTTTGCCGCCTATCTGAAGATGAAGGCCAAATCGGCGGTGAAGTATGTGAACGACTACGAAGACGCGATGCTCCAGATGGCTGAAAAGCGAAATGCGCAGGGCATCATCTGTGGTCACATTCACAGGGCTGAAAGAAAAGAGATCAACGGCATGAAGTATTTCAACACCGGCGACTGGATCGAGAGTTGCACGGCATTGGTGGAATCCCCCACCGGAGAATTTGAACTAATACACTGGCATAATGAGAATCCTCTTTTCAGTACAGGGCGAGGGCCGCGGTCACATGACACAGGCCATCGCGTTGAAACAGGCACTTGACCGTGCCGGACATGATGTGTGCGGCGTTGCCGTGGGCATGAGCCACGCACGTGAGATACCTTCGTTCTTTCGCGATACGTTCGACTGTCCTTTTCAAACGATCGCTAGCCCCTCCTTTGTCTTCAAAAACAATCGAGGCATTTCCATGACGGCCACCTCATGGAATACGATGACTCACTTTGGCGACTACCTAAGCAGTGTTAAGAAGTTGAAGAAATGGTGCGACGAGCTCCAACCAGATCTGGTTATCAATTTCTACGAGCCGATCGCCGGCCTGATGAACCGCTTCCACAAAGACACTCCTCCGTCCATAGCGGTCGGGCATCAATACATGCTGGAGCACCCTCAATACATTCAAGCCGAGAGGATGGCCATGCAGCGAATGGGAATGATCTTCTGGAACCGGATGGTCGGTCACCGTTCAGTAAGGGCTGCGCTCTCCTTCTACGAAGTGTCTGACATGCCTGAGAAGGAGACCTACGTCGTTCCACCGCTACTGCGGCAGCAGTTGTTCGACATCGATCAACCGACCAATGAGAACTTCCTTTTGATCTACCTCGTCAATCACGGCTACGCCAAAGAGATTCAGGAGTGGCATCAAGACAATCAGGATGTCGGCATTCACTGCTTCTATGACAAGCCTGATGCGCCGGAAGAAGAGACCGTTCAAGGCAACCTGACCTTCCACAGGCTGCATGGTGAGAAGTTCCTAGCGTTGATGGCAAAATGTCGCGGCGTCGTATGCACGGCGGGATTTGAATCCGTGTGCGAAGCAGCCTGGTTGAAGAAGCCTCTATTGATGGTTCCTGTAGAGAATCACGTGGAGCAGGACATGAATGCTACCGACGCCGTTAAAGCAGGATTCGGCACCAAGAGTCTTTCCTTTGATTTATCCCGATTCAAGGAAGTCACAGATACCAAACCACATGAGATTTTTCAGAAATGGACGTCTTCTGCCGAAACAAAATTTCTCGACTTGATAGAACGAACGGGAAGAGCGACAGTAACTCAAGTCGCATCAGTTTAACTTTTGGTTTCTACAAACCACATTGCCATTCTTCGAACGGCGCTTGAGCCACCCGGCGCCGAGGAGCACTCTCCCTCACTCTCCATCTCCCTTTCTGACCGAAAAGCCGCCCGGCATCATGCCATGGGCGGCTTTTTCGTTTCACGATTTCGAGGGGATACAATCTTCACTTTTCAAGACCGCTCAGACACACAAAAAACTCAGCAAACAACCATAAACGTGAGAAACTCCTACACACTGAATCCATTGGGAACGGTTCACAACCAGGACAAACGACGAACCTTCTGCCTACCAAGGCGCTTCATTTCATCGCCAAAACGGATATCCCCCAAATCGCCGCGCAAAACATACTGAATCCCAGAACAAAGGTCGCCGCCCACCGGACCTGACGGACCCGGTTGGTCAATGGCGCGTTGCATTGCCAGCAACGAACGTCACTCCAGCGCAACGGCTTCGCACACGTTCCACAACGTCTGCGGCCGCTCTTTGGCTTACTATCTTTAGTCTTCACCCTACTATTGCGCTTACGAAACTGCGTTTTCGTGGGATCCAAGCATTCGATCTCGGTCATCGAATGCATTATCGGCAGGATTCACGCCATCCTTGAGTTTCCCCACTCTTTTCGCACGCGCAGGGAGTTTAAAAAATTAACCCGTTTTGAAAAGAAAAAGGGTTTTATTTTGACAATCTGATCGATGAAAAATCTTAATGAAGACGTCCACTCTCCCAGAATACCTATGAAGAAATCTACATTTACACTCTCAGCACTGCTCCTACTGGGGTCATTTCCGCTCATGGCTGCCAATTGGGGCCAATGGCGCGGCCCCAACTTCAATGGCACTTCGCCAGAGAAGAATCTACCGTCATCCTTCAGTAAGACTGAAAATGTCGCATGGTCCATCAAGATGCCTGGCAAGGCAGCCGCAACACCGGCCGTCTGGGACGACAAAGTCTTCATCGCCACCACTCACGATCGCGCCAAGACACTCCATGCACAGGCCTACGACCGCGCCACCGGCAAGCTCATCTGGAATGAAAAGGTTGGCGACGGCTACGACAAGGACAACCGGAGCAACTATGCAGCCCCATCTCCAGCAACCGACGGAAAGCGGGTCATTTTCTTCTACGGAAACGGAGACCTGGCTTCCTTCACTCTGGACGGCAAACTCCAATGGAGAAAGAACCTCCAAGATCAATTCGGCGAGTTCGCTTTTCAGTGGACGTTCTCCACAAGCCCGCTCCTACACAAGGACATGCTCTACATGCAGATCCTTCAACGTGATGTCCCGGTGCGTGGTTCGAAGTCAAAGACAAGCCCGGACGGAAAAGTCCCATCATTCCTTCTCGCTCTGGAGCCGGATACCGGAAAAGAGATTTTCAACATCAATCGCAAGGCAAAAGCTCAACTCGAATCACTGGAAGCCTTCTCAACTCCCATCCCCTACACACACAACGGCCGGGAAGAGATTCTTGTTGTGGGCGGAGACTGCCTGACAGGACATGATCCCAAGACAGGCAAAGAGTTCTGGCGCTGGGGCACATGGAACCCCTCTCGCATCACCCACTGGCGACTCGTCCCTTCTCCCGTCGCCGGCAACGGAGTCGTCTTAGCCTGTGCCCCGAAAAAGGCACCCGTCTACGCAGCCAAGCTGGGTAAGAATGGAGACACCAGCAGCAATGGACTCGCATGGGACACCGGCAAGAATCCCGAAGTCTCCTCAGACGTGCCAACACCAGCATTCCACGATGGTGACTTCTTCGTGCTCAGTGATGTCCGCAACGCCATGTCACGCGTCGATGGCAAGACAGGCAAGGTCGAATGGAGCACTGAGCTTCCCCGCTTCCGTAAATGGCGCACGTCCCCAACAGTGGCTGATGGCAAAATCTACATCATGAACCACGGCGGAGATGTAAAGATCCTCTCTGAAAAAACAGGAGAGATCCTTCATTCCACTTCGATGGGACAAAAGGGCGACGACGGCATCCGTTCATCCATCGTTGTTTCTCAAGGGAATCTCTTTATCCGCACCAACTCCGAACTCTACTGCATCGGCAAGAAACCAACTGTCGCAGCCAAGTAAGTTCACAAGAGCGATTCGAATTCACGCAAAGCCCTGTCCGCAAACCAGCGGACGGGGCTTTTCTTTTAGATCGTTAACAATTCGATAGCAGAGGAGCTGCACTATGCCAGCAAAGGGGAACCAGCTATGGAAAACTCTACTTCAGTACTTCTCAACGGCTTGTACCTGCAGAAACAAAGTGCTTGCCTCGACTGCGCGCCCTTTCGTCGGTTTTGCGACTCTGCGGAAACTACTCCCTCCAGATAAACGAAAAGGCACCCTCCAAAGAGGATGCCTTACGCGTTTCTAGATTGTTCTGAAGCGTTGCCTTACTTGGCGAGCGCTGCTGCGACGGCTTTCTCTAGGGCATCACCGCGAAGGTCGCGGGCAATGATCTTTCCATCAGGGCCAACGAGAAAGGTGGCTGGAATGCTTTGAATTCCATATTCGCCTGCAACTTTGTTCTCCCATCCCTTGCCATCAAAATACTGAGGCCAAGACATGTCGTTCTTCTTCAAAAATTCATCAAGCCGGGCGCGCTCGGAATCCAGGCTGATACCAATGATTTCGAATCCTTTGTCGTGGTATTTGGCGTAGGTGGATTTGACGTGAGGCAACTCCGCGACACAAGGACCACACCACGTGGCCCAGAAATCTACGAGAACCACCTTACCCTTGAACTTACCTACAGAGAGCGGCTTTCCATCCGTGTCTTTTTCATCAAAGTCGGGCCATTCTTTTCCGGGTGCCAGACCTGCCTGACGCTTCTGAATCTCCATCTGGGCTTTCACTTGAGGAATGATGTTGGCCATCATTTTGCCCTGTTCGGTATCTGCAAATTCTTTCTGGATCTTCTCCAGAATCGGAAGCGCACTTTCCATGTCCTTGAATACTTCAATGTAGAGCATGGCTTTCATCAGACCAATCTGAGCAACGTCAGCGGTCTTCACATCCTTATACTTCTCCAAAAGCGCATCGAATTCTTTGAACTCTGCCTCAAACTGCTTGGCATCCAGATTCCCGCCTTGAGCCAAGGTCTGAAGTTTGCCCTGCACTTTCCCAACGAGGGTCTGGAGGTCTTGTTTGGGTGAACTCTTCTCCTGTGCCTGAGCAGACAGCCCCAGCATCAGGAGCAGCGAGAGAAGACCGGTGAGGACTATTTTGGATTTCATGACTTTAGAAATAACGAGCGATCAGAGGTCGCCAATTGAATGTAAGACGTTGGTGAGCGGGGAGTATTCCCTTCTTTTTTCAAAAGGCGAATAGAAACGACCCTATTTCTGACGCGTCAGAATGGCTGAGCTTCATCCTTATCGTCAGAAAAAAGCGGTATACGTAGGAAGGCTTTGAGCTCTTGCTGGCGATCAATGATCTCCCGCCTTCTTTCCGGAGTGAGATCAGGCGCGAGCGCTTTGTGGAAAATACGGTTCAGTTCAGCTTTGAGCCATGTCTCTCTCAGCTTGCTGAGGCAATCGCGTGCCTGCCGTTCTGGATTGGGAAGCTCGCGAGTTTCAGCCAAGGCTCCCGCAATCAACGACTGAGCATTGGCATCGGACTGATGCCCCACAAGAGAAGCAGAGCCTTTCCACTCTCCTCCAAGAAACAACCGTCGGACTTCCATGAGGACTTCTCGAATCGTCGGGTCCTGAAACCAGAGTTCATCCATGACAGGCAAGATCTCCTCAACAATGTCTTCGTTGAGGAGGATCAATTTGAGAAAATGAACCTCTCGTGGAGGCGGCTTATATACGGGTTCGGCATAGCCAACATCCGCGCCACTTTCGAAGCTACCTTCAGGTAAATTGTCAAAGCTACCTCCTTCATCAAATGAGCCACCAGGCACATCCACGGGCGGAGGCGAGCCATCCTGAAAAGGGCGAGGCTCCGGCTTTGGGCGGCTATAGGTGATGGGTTCCTTGATGTTTTGGAAATCGAGTCGAACCGCTTCGGCAGGAACACCCAACCGCTCTCCTGTGATCCGGGCGTAGGTTTCGATCAGCGTATTACTGTTGGTCTTCTTGATGGCAATCCCCATCGCGCGGACAATGACGGTCTTTCCGCGATCGGTCTTTTCATCGTGCTCACCACACAGCACATTCAGGTAAAAGGCAAAGAACTCAGGGGCTTCGTCCACGAGTTTCTGAAACGCCTCTCCCCCATGCTCCTTGATAAAGGTATCGGGATCGTGTGGCTCTGGGACAGTGACAACACGAATGGAAAGCTCGGCGTCCAAGAGTGGATCAAGCGACTTCACCGCAGCTGCCTGACCCGCTGCATCTGAATCAAAGCAAAGCACCACCTCTTCAGCATAACGCTTGAGAATGCGTGCGTGCTGTTCAGTAAGCGCGGTTCCCTGGGGTGCAACGACGTTGGTCACGCCTGCGCTGAAGCATGAAATAAGATCTGCCTGCCCTTCACAAATGATCGCGCTCTTCTTCTCGATGATGGACTTCTTGCTCTTGTCCAACCCGAAGATGATACGACTCTTCTTGAAGAGTGGTGTCTCGGGGGAATTGACATATTTTGCAGCCTTGGCTGTCGAGTCGAGCACTCTTCCTGAAAAGCCGACGACTCGCCCTTGGTCATCACAAATGGGAAACAACAACCGCCCCCTGAACCGGTCATACCAGCGATCCTTATCCGTGTTGTGAATAACCAATCCAGACGTCTCCATCAGGTCCAGTGGATACCCCTGTTCCTTGGCCCAATTCACAGTGTCCTCCCATGAATCTGGAGCAAACCCGAGCCGAAAAGTCTCGATCGAATCCAGACTCATTCCCCGCCTACGCAAATAGGAACGCCCTGGGCCACCCTCAGGTTCCTTGAGGAGAACCTGATGCCAGCGCTGGGTGATCTTTTCGTGAATCAGAAGAAGTTTATCCTTCTCGCTCCGCGCCCTCTGCTCCTCTTCGGCGTTGCCTTCCTCAATGGGAATACGCGCCCGTTCAGCCAATCGTCGAACTGCATCAGTGAAAGGAAGATTTTCAATGTCCCTGACGAAACCAAAGACGTCGCCCCCCTTCTGACAACCAAAACAATAGAAGGTCTGCTTGTCGGGGTTGACGTTGAAACTAGGGGTTTTCTCCGTGTGAAAAGGACACAATCCCTTGAAGGCGCGTCCGGCTTTTTTCAGGGAAGGAACGTGAGACCGGATGATTTCAACGATGTCGCTGGCATTCCGGATCTTCTCAAGCGTGTCATCAGGTATCCAACCAGCCATGACAACCTCAACGCTTCTTATTCGGAGGCTCTACCGGCTTCATGATCTGCTGAGGCAATCTCGTACGGATCATCTTACCAGTTGCGGAAGAGTATAGAATATCCAGGCGCAAGCGGCCTTTGGATGGGAAAAAATTATCACCGAAAAGCTCCTTTTGGGCAGCTTCAGCCTGCTTCACCTTGGCCTCTGAAACCGGCTTTGAGTTCGCGAGTGACACAAAAATGACCACCATGCAGAAGTGCCTCAACACACCGGCCGCAGTTCCCAACTGAAATTCCCATTTTCCGAAAACATCCCCACCGACAAGTTTTTTACCTACGCGTTGTTTAAGAACAGTGAGCAGCGTCTTGAATACAGCAATGATCCCTACATAGCTGCCAACGTGAACCCAGTAATTATCAAATCGACCAACTTTATAGACCAATGACGCCAGCTCCATGTATCCCCAAGCGCTTGCCATCAAAATGAGCAACCATTTGAGAACGTCCAACAATTCGTCAGACATGCCTCGTTTTCGACCAATCATTCCTCCCCAAACAAGAAAAGCGATCACCAGAACATCAAACCAACCGACTGTTATACTGTTTAGGTTCATTCAGGAATCGCTTTCAACTTAATCTCTTGGAGATGGATAACTCTATTCATGCCAACGGCATAAGCAAACAGGAATCCATTCTCAGAAGTGTTACCATTCTATTACAGCTGCTCCCCAAGTGAGACCAGCCCCGAAAACCACGAGTAGAATCAAATCCCCGCGCTCAAGGCGTCCTTCACGATTTGCCTCATCCAAGGCTATGGCAACAGAAGCTGCCGAAGTGTTCCCAAAGCGGTCCACATTGATGAAGAGTTGCTCTTCCGTGGCACCCAGCCTGTCACCCACGGCCGAGATGATGCGCTTGTTGGCCTGATGAGGAATCACGAGTTTAATGTTCGAGACGTCCAGCTCACAACGCCCCAATGCTTCGCGGGCAGCTGAACACATCGCGTTCACTGCATTTTTGAAAGTTTCCTTACCATCCATCCGGAGGTAATGGAGACGCGCATCCACTGAATCATGGGTGGCTGGCACCTTACTTCCTCCGCCCGGCATTCCAAGCAGACCAGCTTTTCGCCCGTCAGCCCCCATACACGCAGTCAACAGTCCGTGTGCTCCTTCGCGGTTCTGAAGGATTGCAGCACCCGCGCCATCGCCAAACAACACACAGGTATTGCGATCTTCCCAATCGATGATTGATGAAAGCCTTTCCGCGCCAATGACCAACACATTGTTGTAAGTGCGGGACATGATAAATTGCTGACCTACTTCCAATCCATAGACGAAGCCAGAGCATGCAGCCTCAAGGTCGAAGGCTGCCGCATTGAATGCACCAATCTTCTCTTGCACCAAACACGCTGTGCTGGGAAAGAGCATGTCGGGAGTCAACGTAGCAACAATGATCAGGTCCAAATCCTCAGGCTTCAGTCCAGCATTCTCCAATGCCCTCATCGCAGCCTTGGCGCCCAGATCCGAGGTAAATTCTCCTTCAGCAGCAATTCGGCGCTCCTTGATCCCGGTGCGAGAGGTGATCCAATCGTCCGTGGTCTCAACGATCTTCTCCAGGTCAGCATTGGTCAGAACCTTCTCTGGAACATAGGCGCCCACTCCAGCGATGGAGCAGGTCCGGCCAACAAAGTCATGTTCTGCACGTGGGTTTTTCAAATTATCTGGGGGGACAACGTTCATGTTTTCAGGAGGCGGTCTCCTCTTCAGGGAGATCCAATTGTTCGTTTACGCGCTCTACTTCAGAATCGATGGATTGCTTGATCTTGTGCTGAACAGACTCAGCCGCCACGCGGACAGCATTCATGATGGCGGTCTCGCTTGATGAACCATGCGCTTTGATGACATTGCCGTTCAAGCCAAGCAACGGCGCACCACCATAAGCATCCGCATCAAATCGGCGACGGATTCCATTCAACGCAGGCAGAACAAGCACCGAAGCGAGTTTACGGAAAGGGTTTCGGGTCAGTTCAGATTTCAGGGTCTTCTTAAAAGCTTTGGCCAGGCTTTCGCAGGACTTCAGAACGATGTTTCCTACAAAGCCATCAGCAACGACAACGTCAACACCATCGTCGAAAAGGTGATAGCCCTCACAATACCCCATGCAATTCAGGTCCGTCTTACGCATCAGACGCAGGACTTCGCGTGAGAAATCAGTTCCTTTGGAATCTTCAGTGCCATTACTCAAGACTCCCACCCGTGGACTTGGTTTACCAAGAATCTCTCGGGAGTAGATGGATGCCATGGTGGCAAACTGAACCAGATGCGCTGGTTTGCAATCTGCATTTGCCCCAGCATCGATGAGCATGAACTCACCGTTATAAGAAGGCATGATCGTGGCAATCGCAGCCCGATCGACAGAAGGAAGAGTGCGAAGCTTTATGGTTGAGGCAGCGAGCAGCCCTCCGGTGTTGCCAGGAGAAATGATGGCATCCGCCTTGTCTTCCTTCACCAGCTCAATCGCCCGGATCATGGAGCTGTCCCGCTTGCGACGAATCGCTACCACAGGCTTATCCTCCATGGTCATCACCTGTGACGCTGGACGGATCTCTAAACGGGAATCGGAAAGTCCTTGAGACTTGAGCTGGGACTGGATCTCCTCTTCGGCACCAACCAGAAAGAGGGTTTCTATCTCAGGAAGCTGCGCCAAGGCACGACGAACGCCGGCGATGATGACACCACACCCGTGGTCGCCACCCATGACATCCACTGCGATGCGCATCGATAGAAAGAGCGCGGTTATCCGAAGGAACCCCGCGCTCTGGCGAAATTTTTATTAAGCTGAAGCTTCTACGTTTACTACCTGACGACCTTTGTAGGTTCCGCAGGATGGGCAAACGCGATGAGGAACATATGGTGATGAACACTCAGGGCAAACATTCAACTGAGGCAGCGCAAGAACGCTGTTGGAGGCCTGACGCATACGGCGACGGCTGCGGCTTGTTTTTCTCTTAGGTACGGCCATTTTCTTATTCTTTGTCCAGATTCAGGTTGTCCAAAACACCCCAAGGAGAGGACTTTTCTTCCTCAACTTCTTCTACTTTTTCAGGAGCCATTTGGCCCCCGTTACAGTCATCAGAACACAACGGGTGTTGTGGCAAGTCGAGCAGAGTATCTTCCCGGGCATACGGGGTCAAGTCCACGACATCACATTTTACAGCCACTGCTTCCTCCCCTTCCATCTCCAAGTGGCATATCCAATCTGGAAGCTCTACATTAAAGGGAAACCGCTTTAAACAGCGCACGCATTCGCACTCAAAGAGCCACTCCAACCGCCCTCGCGCGATCAGGCTCTCTCCAGCCGTATCCACCAGAAGGCTGTATTTCAGAGGAGAATTGCATGTGATCGACTCATCTACCTGAGGCAATTCCAACTCTTCGAAAGGAACCTCTCCCTCCAGTTCGACGGAACCTCTCTCCAAATGACGTATGTTGACTTCAATGGCCATGACGTTTGTTTCCTATTTCTTTTCCATGGAACCACCGAGATCCTCGAGTCTCCCGGCTTCTTCCATTCCTTCCTTCCACGGCACTACAAAATTGCGCACCGCATTGGCAATACCTTTAACGATAACGGGCTCTAATTCTTCAAAAGTCGCCGCATACTCAGGCTCGTATTTCATGATTTCATCGTAAGTATTCTCTCCAATAACGATCCGGCCTCGGCCTGACACGTGCTCAAGACGACTGGCCAGATTCACCTCACGGCCAAAAACCGTAAAATTCAGGATATGCTGATCCGATCCCATAAGCCCCACAATGGATACCCCTGAATTGATTCCACTACCCAATGAGAGCAGGCGCATAATCGGCAAAGGATCTTCCCCGCGCTCCAGACGCCCTACATTATCAGCCTCGCGGCGCTTATTCTCTTCAGCCCGTTCAACGTTGAGCATATACATGGCTCGCTGAGCATCCACGGCAGCTTTCACACAGGCGACAGCATGCTGCTCATTCGGCGTCGGCGCACCCCAGAATGCCATCACACAGTCCCCCATGTATTTATCCAAGGTGCCGTTGTGTTTCTTCACCATGTTCGAAATCGTGCCCAGATAAACATTCACGGTAGCGAGCGTCTCTTGAGCCTGCTGATCAAAGTAGCGCTCTGCCGCATCACCGGTCAGCCCATTCTTTTCAACATATGCCACTGCTGCCTTTTGATACTCATCTGTCATGGAGGTAAACCCTCGAACGTCAGCAAAGAGAACCGTGATATTCTTACGACTTCCTCCGAGGTTCAATTGATCCGAAGACAGAAGCTCATGAACAACATTTGGCGAAACCAGCTTGGAAAAGACTCCTTTCACCCGCTTTTTCTCGTTCTGCTCAAAGATAACCTGGTAACAAACCATCACAATGTGATTGGTAAACAAGGCACCCACGACCGGGAAAATGATCGGAATCCAGAGCTTATCATTCGCATAGAACGAAAGGGCGCCGTAGACATACACCCCTCCCAACACAGCAATGGACAGCGACGACAACGGTGCACGCATTTCCCATGTCAAAATGTATGAAGCCGTCCCTAAAAACAGAATAATCAAGATATCCACCAAGACACTCGAACGATCGACCATCTGCTGCTGAATGATCGCATTGGCCACATTCCAGTGCTTGCTCACCAAATAGGTATCCGTACTCAACGGAGTGGAACCAAAATCAGAAATGTTGTTACCTGACCCGATGGAGCCAACGAACACCAACTTGCCCTTGTAGTCAGACTTGATTGGTTCTCCCGCTGCCCGGCGTTGCGCACTCTTGATAAGATCATATGCACTCTGTTGAACGAGCCGGCCATCATTCCATTTAAGAGCCCAATTGATGCTGAAGAATCCACCTGAATCCAGAGTGATGGCCCGCTGATCACCCGCTGATGTGCGAATCACGATTTCGTCATCCGCTATTTCGACTGCTTCGAGATCAGCGCCCAAGGACCGGGCGGCCAACTGCACGCCCAAGTGCCATGCCCTGCGCTCAGTGTAAGGAGGCACCCATGGGGATTCACCAGCAGCCGGTTCGATCCCGGCCACATCTGTCAGATTAAATCGATCCTCCTCATTCAGGGGAATCGGAATGATGTCACCATTGATCCTCGGAAGATTCAGCACACCGTCTTCTATACTCGCATCATCCAGTACGATCGAAAGCTCCTCAGCGGCATTCAACAGAACAGGATGCCAAGCCCGATACATCTTGAATGGCTTGGCACGCCTGAGAACACCATCAGAATCTGAATCCGCAGTAGTGTCCCCAATTCCAGCAACGACAGCCTGAAAACCGGGTGCCGGAGCCAATCCATCTCTTGATGCCAGATAGACATTTCCTGCTTCGGCCATTTTCTCAGCGAAAAAGACGTCTGAAATCACATCATCTCCAGCCAGATCCTTGATCACGGTATCGCTGGTCTCTGAGAAAAAGACATCAAATCCCACCCCAGTTGCCCCTTGCGCCCTTAATTCTTCAACAATGACGCCATGATAATACCTCGGCCAAGGCCATTCATAGCCAAACTCCTCATTGATCTTCTGGATGGATTCATCGTCGATGAATACCGCAGCGAGATTTCCAGCTACATCATTGGGCCGGTCAAAAGACTTTCTGACGCGCCAGTCATAAGTGTCCCATTCCCACCTCTTGGAGAACTCGTAATTTCCTTCATTCAATCTTGTTACAACATGGCCCACGACCACAGCCATGGTAACGACTGCAGCAATGATGGAGGGAACAAGTTGAACGTGCCTTATTTGCACGGCGCTAGGTATGGCAGAAAAGCCGTTTAGGCTCAAGACCGGGAAGAGCCTCAGCCCTCGCTGTGATCTTCCATATTGGAATAGACTTCGTTCACATCGTCCTGTTCCTCGATGGCCTCAATCAGGCGATTCACTGCATCGACCTCCTTGGGATCCGTCACGGGCGCAGGTAGCGTCGGGAGAAAAGTCACTGCTGCCGCATCAAACCGAATCTCTTTCGCATCGATTGCCTTCTGAACATCTTCAAACTGGGCCGGGTCCGTGATGATTTCGAAACCATCCTCCTCAGCCCGAAAATCTTCCGCCCCAGCCTCCAAGGCCAACTCCATCAATTCATCCTCATCAGCTGCCTCTCTGGGAATCATGATCTGCCCTTTACGCTCAAAAAGTCGGGCCACAGAACCTGCGGTTCCCAGATTCCCTCCATTCTTGGTGAGAATGAAACGGACCTCCCCTGCCGTACGGTTCCTATTATCAGACGTCGCTTCGACCAGGATTCCCACACCAGCAGGACCATAGACTTCATATTGAAGATCCTGATAATCCCCTCCTTCACCAGCGCCACCGCCTTTTTCGATCGCTCGCTTGATGTTGTCTGCAGGCATGTTGGCTGCCTTGGCCTTGAGCAAGACCAGTCGCAGACGTGGGTTCAAGTCTGGATCACCGCCTCCGAGCTTGGCTGCGATGGTAAGTTCGCGAGCGAGCTTGGAGAAAATTTTCCCACGTTTGGCGTCCAATGCGCCCTTCTTACGTTTGATCGTGGACCACTTGCTATGACCTGACATGATGCTAATTCTAAATTATTAAATGCCACCTCCCCGAATAAGGAAAGCAGCGGACGGCCAGATTGAACAAAACAGAAATGCCTCAGGGAATGATTATTTTCAGAAGATCGCAGTTCCCACGAAATCATCTTCTGCTCAAAGAGTCATAAAATACGTCCGATACAATGGTTGGGGCTTTTCCCTGACCCGGTTCGGATCTACTCTAGTCCCTTCTGCACTTTGAAAAACGATTCATATAGCAGCACCTTTCTTTTCCAGCGCCCTAGCGCTCTCGTCCCCCTTTCCCTTTTTCCCGAGCACCCCCATGTCTCCAACTGATCTCCCCAACGCACAGAACCTGGCTTTCATCGAGGAGCTTTACGCCCAGTATCTGGACAACCGCTCATCGGTTTCTGACGAATGGCAGAGCTATTTTGAGAAGAACATGAACGGCGAAACACGCGCCGCATCCGTGCGTGGCCCATCTTTTCAAAAGCGAAGCATCTTCAATCCAGCCAGCGGCGGTGGCAGCAGCATGGTCACTGAGGAGATTGCCGACCAGGCCCGGCTTCAAGACCGTGTCAACCAGTTGATCAGAAACTACCGCGTGCGTGGACACATGATCGCCAAGATCGATCCGTTGGGTCGCCCCCGCCCTGTCCCTCGCGAGCTGGAGTTGGATTTCTTCAATTTCTCCGAAAACGACTTCAAGCAACAGATTGCTTGTGAAGCGATCCGAATGAAGGGAGAGCACACGATTCATGAAATCGTCGACCATCTCCGCGCCACCTATTGCCGTAGCATCGGCGTGCAGTACATGCATATCGATGACATTCACGTTCGCCGTTGGTTGCAGACACGCATGGAAGGCACTGAGAATCGCCTCCGTCTCACACATGAAGAACAGATCCGTATTCTCACCCGATTGACGGACGCCGTCACCTTCGAGGAATTCCTTCACAAGAAATTCATCGGAGCCAAGAGCTTCTCATTGGACGGATGCGAGAGTCTGATTCCTTTGCTGGATCTTGCGATCGATCACTCCGGCGGTCAGGGCACCAAGGAAATCGTTCTCGCCATGGCCCATCGGGGCCGCTTGAACGTGCTTGCCAACATCATGGGCAAGCCACCAAAACAAATCTTCCGCGAATTCGCAGACAAAGATGCTGAGAACTATGAGGGCCGCGGTGATGTAAAATACCACCTTGGGCACAGCTGCGATTTCGAAGTCTCCAACGGGAACAAGGTTCATCTCTCTCTCTGTTTCAACCCCAGCCATCTCGAGTTTGTAAACACTGTGGCAATGGGACGCACTCGCGCCAAACAGGATCGTGTGGATGACCATGATCATGAGAATTGCATGTGTCTTCTGATTCATGGTGATGCAGCATTTATCGGCGAAGGTGTTTCTCAGGAGACCCTGAACTTAAGTCAGCTTCCCGGCTACACCGTCGGTGGCACACTGCACGTTGTCGTCAACAATCAGATCGGTTTCACCACCTCCCCTGACGAAGGCCGCTCCAGCGCTTATGCGACTGACATCGCCAAGATGCTACAGATCCCCATCTTCCACGTGAACGGTGAGGACCCTGAGGCTGTAGCGCAGGTCGTCCGACTTGCATTGGACTTTCGTAAAACATTCAAGCGCGACGTCGTTATCGACATGTATGGGTATCGCCGCCTCGGGCACAATGAAACGGACGAAGCATCCTTCACTCAACCGCTCATGTATCGCGAGATCGCCAAGCGTGAATCTGTCCTTGAGGGATACATGCACCATCTCCTGAAACTTGATGAAGTCACTGAGGAAGAAGCCGATCAGATTCAACAGGAGCGTCGAGAGCTCCTGGAAAAACACCTCAATCAATCGCGTCGGAAGAACTACAAAGCCCCCAAGGAAAAACTGCGCGGCATCTGGAGTCGAAGCAACTACGTGGGTGGCGAGGACATCGAAGAGATCGATACCGGCATCACCTCCCAGAGGCTAGGCGCCATGCTGGAAATGCTCACCCGGGTGCCACGCAATTTCACACCGCATCCAAAGATCAAGAAACTGCTGGAGACACGCTTGGATATGTCTCACGGCGATCGCCCATTGGATTGGGCGGCTGCAGAAGCAGGCGCCTTTGCCAGTCTCTCGCTCGAGGGATATCGCATTCGCCTCAGTGGACAGGATTGCCGCAGAGGCACATTCAGTCACAGGCACGCCGCACTCTATGACTATCAGGACGGGCTCCCTTACATCCCGCTTCAGCACCTCGCTCCAGGGCAACAGAAGCCAGTGGAAATCTACAACAGCCCACTGAGCGAAACCGGCGTGCTTGGCTTTGACTACGGCTACAGTCTCGACTGCCCGGATGGACTCGTTCTTTGGGAAGCTCAGTTTGGTGACTTCGCCAATGCTGCCCAGGTCATCATCGATCAGTTCATCACCAGCGCTGAAGACAAATGGAGACGACTGTCCGGATTGGTCATGTTGCTTCCACACGCTTTCGAAGGAATGGGACCGGAGCATTCCAGCGCACGACTGGAACGCTTCCTGGTACTCGCCGCTGAGAACAACATTCAAGTCATGAACCTGACCACTCCGGCGCAGTATTTCCACGCGCTGCGCAGACAGGGACTACGCCGCTGGAGAAAGCCGCTGGTGATCATGTCACCAAAGAGTCTCCTTCGGCACCCTAAGGCTGTTTCAGAACTCAGCTCCTTTGAACAAGGTCGTTTCCAGAGAATCATTCCGGACGAAACGATCACCGCCCCCTCCAAGGTTAAGCGCGCCATTCTTTGCTCCGGAAAAATCTACTACGAACTACTGACGCACCGCGAACAAACCGGTCACGAAAAGGACACGGCCATCGTCAGGCTGGAACAGCTTTACCCGCTGAATCCAGACGATATCGAACAAGCCTTCGCGGCATACAAACAGGACGTTCCTGTCTATTGGGTTCAGGAAGAGCCGGAAAACATGGGTGCATGGCGCTACATGCGTGCAGGATTCGGAGAAAAGCTCCCGGGTGGACATCCGTTCGCTGGAATCGCACGTCCGGAATCAGCAAGCCCTGCTACAGGCTCAGCCAATAGTCACAAACAGGAGCAACTACGAATTCTGGATGAGGCCATGAACGTGAAGTAGAAAAAGCGAGACTCCTAATCAGTCTCGCCGATCAACTTCAGGAACTCCTCTTCAGAGATCACTGGCACCCCAAGCTTGCGGGCCTTCTCCAGTTTGGAGCCGGCCTCCTCGCCGGCCAGAACATAGGACGTCTTTTTACTAACACTGCCCGACGCCTTTCCTCCACATGCCTCGATCTTGGCAGAGGCTTCTGCTCGAGTAAGAGACGGCAGAGTTCCGGTCAGGACGACCGTCTTACCCTGTAGCACTCCACCTGCGCTCTGCGACTGATGCAGTGAAGATTCAAAATTCACTCCAGCAGCTCGCAGTCTTTCAATCACTTCTCGGTTCCGCGAATCATCCCACCATTCGACGATGGACTGTGCGATAATCTCCCCTATCTCATCCACTTCAGTCAGTGCCTGAAGTCCAGCAGAGAAAATTTCGTCCAGATTCGGAAAATGACGACACAATGCTTTGGCCACTCCGGCCCCGACATGAAAAATTCCCAGACCGAACAACACACGCCACGCGTCTTGTCCTTTGCTCTTCTGAATACCATCCACAAAATTTTGTGCCGACTTCTCAGCCATCCGTTCCAAGGAAGCGACCTCTTCAACCTTGAGCCGGTAAAGCTCGGCCACGTTCAAAGCCAATCCGCGTTCCACAACCTGCCGGACCAAGACCTCTCCTCCACCTTCGATATCCATCGCCGCGCGTGAGCAAAAATGCTGGAGCCTTCCTCTCACCTTTGCCGGGCAATCTGGATTCAAGCAACGAAGCACGGCCCCTTCGCTATCAGCCTTGTTCGTCGCTTTGGCAACCTTGGACTGACACTCAGGGCAACTCTTCGGAAAAACAAACTCTGGTTCACTACCCGAACGTTTTTCCACCAACACACGAACCACTGCTGGAATGATTTCTCCCGCCTTCTCAATCACAACCGTATCCCCCACTCGGACATCCTTGCGCCGGATTTCGTCTTCGTTGTGAAGCGTTGCGCGACTGACGGTACTGCCTGATACAAAGACAGGCTCCAATTCAGCTACCGGAGTCAGAGCCCCGGTTCTGCCAACCTGAATGGAAATCGCATGCAGCTTGGTTTCCGCTTGTTCAGCAGCGTATTTGTATGCCATCGCCCAACGTGGTGCCTTGGACGTATATCCGATCTGTTCCCGAAGCCCGAAGTTGTTGAGCTTGATGACAGCTCCATCAGTTTCATATGCAAGCGAATGCCTGACCTGATCCAGCTCATCAATCGCAGCCACCAGGTCATCCGCCCCTTTACAGACCCAGTGTCGCTCAGAGGTCTTGAATCCAAAGCTCTTTAAACCTTCCAGCAGTGACACCTGAGACTCCGGCTCCCATTGATCTCCCTCCACGACACCAACGCCATACAGAACAATATCCAGCGGCCTCTTGGCAACGAGCTTGGAATCCAACTGCTTCAATGACCCAGCAGCCGCGTTACGAGGATTCACAAAGGTGTTTTCCCCCGCAGCCACCCGCTGTTCATTCATCTTCACAAATCCTTCATGAGGCATGAAAACCTCGCCTCTTACTTCGAGAATATCTGGATGATTCCCCTCCAAGCGGATCGGCAGACTGCGAATTGTTTTCAGGTTGGCAGTGATGTCATCACCCGTTGCTCCATCGCCGCGCGTGGCTCCGGTTTTGAGAACACCATTTTCATACCGCAGACTGACAGCGACACCATCCACCTTGGGTTCAACCGTCCAGCTGAGCGACTCTTGAGGCACCAACTTCTCCACACGCTTGACGAAGTCCCGGACCTCCTCCTGAGAATAGGTGTTATCCAGACTCAGCATCGGCATCGCATGTGCCACCGAGGCAAACGAACTCAGCGGCTGCCCGCCCACTCGTTGAGTTGGAGAATCAGCAGTCTGCAATTGAGGAAACTCCTTCTCGATATCGACCAATTCCCGATGCATACGGTCGTAGTCAGGGTCACTGATCGTGGGCTGCGCCAACACGTAATAAGAGTGATCATGGCGACGAACCTGATCCGCCACTTCCGCATGTCTGGTCTTTGCTTCCTCGAAAGTCATATCTTGAAGGGCCAAAGATTCCCAAACGATCCACAGAAAGAAAAGGCTCTTACTGCACAAGACTCCTCTTTGATGGAAAACGAGATTCCCAACCCGCTCACACAACGGTAGCGTTTTGCCCACGACGCATTGGACCCGACCACTCACAACCTGAAATCGTTCGCCGAGACAATCGGCCTGTCCCCATCGACAGTCTCAAGAGTTCTCAATGGACACGGCGACCGCTACCGGATCAGCAAGAAGACGCAGGAACGCGTCATCAAGGCAGCTGAACAATCCGGCATCGTGGTCAATCAGGTTGCTCGGGGGCTTCGACTACAGACCACCTTCACGCTTGGACTCGTCATCCCGGATATTTCAAATCCGTTCTTTGCCAGTCTCGCCAGACAAGTGGAACGTTCGGCCCGCGAGCGAGGCTATTCTGTGATTTTGGCAGATTCTCAAGAATCGACAGAGGTCGAGGTAGATTCACTCCGGCTCATGCAAAGCCGCCGTGTGGACGGACTCGTAATCGCCCCAGTCGGCCAACGATACACGCATCTCGAAGCCCTCAGTAAGTCCGGCCTGCCTATGGTCCTTGTCGATCGAGTCTTTGATCAGATTCACGCGCCTTCAGTCTGCTCAGCAAACCGCCAGGGAGCGATCGATGCAGTAACAGAGCTCGCTTCACAAGGGCACAAGCGTATCGCCTGCATTCAGGGACTTCCTGAATCGTCCGCCAACAGTGAACGCGTCGCAGGCTATTTGGATGGATTGAAACAGGCTGGCTTGGAACAACCCTCGGAATATGTCGCAGGCGACGACTACCTAAGCGACAGTGGCAAAGAAGCGATCACCAAATTGATGTCCCTCAAAGAGCCACCTACAGCAGTTCTCGCCTTGGGAAACATGCTCGCACTCGGAGCCATGCATGCACTCAGGGAGAAAGGGCTCAGGGTTCCAAACGATCTTTCCATCATCACGTTTGATGATCAGCCATGGTCCGATCTCATCGATCCACCACTAACGACCATCGCACAAGACAACGAGGAATTGGGAGACACCGCCGTGGAATTGCTTTTCAAGGAAATGGAAAACACCGCCGAAACACCGGAACACAGAACTCTCCCAACCTCACTTATTCGGAGAGGCTCCGTTTCAAGAATCTGACCACGCTTATTTCAGCGTCTTGAGGTAGGCAACCAAATCCCGAATCTCAACCAGTGTGAGGGACTCTTTCATTGAGGGCATGGCGGAAGTGGGTTGCGCACGGTGGATCACATCTTCGAGCTGAATGGTTCTCACCCGCCCGTCGATCGTCTTGACCACCGCCTCTTTGTCGCTCTCGTTCTGCACGAAGCCACTTATTATGTCATCGTCTGGCAACTCGAACTCCGTAAACCCGAATCCTGGCGCAATGCGCGCAGAAGGATCAACTAGCGCCTGAAGTAATCCCTTCCCGTCCAGCTCTCTTCCAATCCTGGATAAATCTGGGCCAGCTTCTCCTCCAAAGCGCTTCACCCTATGGCAACGAACACATTGCACAGCATGCGTCATGAAGAGCTCTTTTCCCGAAGTCGCGTCACCTCCGTTCAATGTCAGGGCATGCTTGCCAAGATCCGGCTGCTCTCGATTCAATTTCTCAAGAATCGCCTTTCTTTCGTTCCCAGCGATCCGACGGAGTTCTGCCACCTCAACGATATCCAATGCATTCGGTAACGCTTCCATACCCGCTTCGCTCAGCTTAGCCCCAATCCATGAATCAACGAAAGGCCGTTCAAGCTTTTCCATAGACCTGATGACTTCTGATTGCGAGCTACCTTTCAAACTGTTCAACAATTCCAACAAGACACCATCCGCTTGTTCTGAACCAGAGGCAGACAACTGCCATCCAACCCGAAACCGAATACGCCATTCGGGATCGTCCAACAGGGAGCTCAGCTTCTCGTTTTTTCCTGTGCCAAATTGTCTTTCAACGAACGGGAGTCTTAACTCAACAGGAAGTGCCTTACTCATCGCAAGGTTCAGCCCTTGAACCAGCGACACCAAATCAAAGCGAGCAACAACCTTCGCCGCCAAAGCACCTAGATCACCGCCTTCACTGATCACTCCAAGCCATCGATCTCCCTGATCTCTCTTGGACAACTGACCACGCTCCCCTTTCAGTGGGCGATAGTGCCAAGTGACCCGATCAAAATCTGACGGCGATGACCAATGAAGCAATTGATCCATCGCCTCTTTTCGCACGGCAGCACCATACCCATCATCCACGGCCACATCCTCAATACGCCTGATAGCTTTTTCATCCCCCTTGCGAAAATTAGCATTGAGGACTCGATGAGCTATCGGGAAGGGAACCTCATCTGTCTTCATGAACGGATCAGCAACCAACCCAGCCAGATCGTTCCAAGCTTCTTCAATTCCAAGATCATGAACGGCACGTATTGCTTCAAAGCGCACACGCATGTTCTGGTCCTTCAAGAATGCTTTCAGTCGAGAAGACTTGCTTCTTCGCAGCGCGTGAACAGCCACCAAGCGACGATCGATCGATGAGTCAGCAACCATCTCGGCGAGCTTTGCCTCGTTCACGCAGACGGCCATCGCAGAGACGAGACCATGACGCAGCGCTAAATCCGTAAGATCGCATTGTTTCAGATAACGAAGAACCACCGCTTCCGAAGCGCTGCTCTTCAGTTTGGCCAAGCCCATCAACGCTCGGTATTGAACACGCTTTGAAGGCGTTTCAAGGGCAACTTGATAAAGCTCAGCATTCCCCCACCTCAAATCCCCAAGCACTCGCAAAGCCTGTGCTTGGATCTCAAAGTCTGTAGATTCAACTGATCTCAGCAGCACCTTTTTTGCCTCCTCATTTTCCCGGATCAATCCAATCTGCCACAGCCCCCAAAGGGCATGGATAGATGCCATCCGTTCGCCTGATAGCAGCGCATCTTCAAACACTGCCACGGAGTCGCTTCGGTGCTTCACAATGAACTGCTGAACCTTTGACCGAACACGTCGGTCTTGATGGTTCAACAGCTTGATCCAATGATCCCTATCAGAATTCCCAAACTCAGCTCTCAACCACTTGAACGCATCATTCGCCCCCGCCGATCTCTGACTCTCAGGATGCCATGCACGACGAATCATTCGCTCTCCTTTTCCTCCCCATCCATTGATCCAATCTGTGAAGTAAACGCGCCCGTCGTCGGAGAAAGTCAGATCTGTTACCAACGCTCCCCATGCAAAGACATTGGTCGACTGTAGTTCATAACCCGCCCCTGATTGCTCCAGCTTGAAAGTCAGAATACCGCTCCTTGCAGCTGAGCCCACGAAGTCACAGACAAAAAATGTGTCGTCAAAATCTTCAGGCATCCCCGTGCCCGGATAATGAACCAAGCCACTTGGACCTCTCGTCAGATGCCCTACGGGTCTGTTCTGCCACTGAGGCTGTCCGGCATGAGGCACACCAAAGAGTCTCTCTGAAAACCAGGGAGGCTCCGGGTGATCGGCACGTTGTGTTTCTTCACGAAAATTCCGGGTTAGCTGATAGGTCGCATCCCATGCTGAATCATCCCCTTCTCTCAAATGAAGTATCCGACACAGATCTCCACCGCCCATGTTGTTGTCTACAGTGAACAGATCACCCAGATCATTGAAGGCGAGTTCCTGAGGATTTCTCAATCCGTGATGAAACACTTCGAGACCTGAACCATCAGGAAAGCACCGAAATACTGCTCCTCGAGTCGGTGCTTTAAAATTTTCACCTTCCTTACTGGTCACATTGAATCCGCGATCACCAACGGTGAAATAGAGTCGACCGTCGGGGCCAACAATCAATCCGTGCAGATCATGAGCATGCACTCCGACACGAGCGCCGAATCCAGTAAGCAACTCTTCCCTGAGCTCAGCACCTCCATCACCATCACGATCTTCCAACGCCCAAAGACTTGGGATGTTCGCAAGATACACCTTCCCATCGTGAGCCAGCACACCAGCGGCATTTCCGGAAAGCGGTTCATTGAATCCACCAGTAAAGACTCCGCCGGCATCAGCCTTCCCATCTCCGTCACGATCCTCCAGCCATCTGACCTCGTCAGACTCCCGAGTAAGCATGGCCGGGGTCACCACATGTGACCATCTATCATACATGGCCATCCGTGTCTCAAGGGATTGCCCTCTATAGTCCTCCATCGCCCACCACCGAGAAAAGGTCACACCCCATACGCCGGTCTCTCTCCGGTGAATCTCTGTGGTGAAAAGACGCCCTCTGGAATCGAAATCGATGGCAACAACATTCCCCACCTGGGAGCTGTCAGCAAACACATCCGACTTGAATCCATTGGGAAGTTTCTGTGCCTGCACAGACCATCCGAATAGCCCTCCTATCATCAGGAGCATGAACCAACGGATCGTCTGCCAGTTCGTCTTCATGACATACTCAGTCGACGGTCACGGGTTTACTTCCATTCCGGGCGGACTCAAGACACGCATCCAATACCTTCTGAGTCTTTAATGCCACCTCTGGCCAGAAATCATCTGTTTGCCCCGAAAGCACGATGCTTGAAAAATTGCGAAACAGATTCGTCTCCTGACTGTCGGGAGTATTGTTGCTGAACTCATTCAACACATGACGACGCTTGTGCCCCTGCATCACAAAGTCACAGCCATTGACATCAAAGACGGTATTGTTGGTTTCAAATCCAATTTCGTTACCGAAGAAAGGCAGAACAAAATCATCCAAGGTCAAATACCCTTTTGTCCCACTGATGTGCGCCAACTGCTGATTCTCAGTGAGAAAGGAATTATAGAACGACGCAGACACACCGTTCTCCCAAAGCAGTTCAGCTGAAAACTCAGTCGGAACAGCATCCGGACTATCCATCCGACCTGTTGAAGAGAGCATCCGCCCGACGACCTCCTTGGGCATTGCGTAATTCATGGCCCAAAGAGAAAACCGCGCCGTATACCAACCCAAATCCCCAAGGCAGCCCATCGGCTCCAGATCGCTATGCATTCGGATATTACCCGTAAGAAAATCTTCAGGGGCACAGAAACTAAATTGAGTCGCGATCCTCTTGATCTGACCGACGACCTCTCCATCATCCAGCACGGAACGCATGACCGGCAGCCGGCTGCTATGCATGAACATCACACCGTCCATAAACTGAACGCCCGCATTTTGGCAGGCAGCAATCATCTCCTCCAAGTCGTCGCCGGTGACACCGCAAGGCTTCTCACACATCACGTGTTTCCCTGCCTCAGCTGCCTTGATCACCCACTCTTTCCTCAATCCAGTCGGAAGTGGGATATACACGGCGTCCACATCATCCGATGCCAACAACGCCTCATAAGACCCAATCGCCTTTGGTGCTGGATCAAAGGCAACAGAGGCTTGATTTTCGTTGATGTAATTCTGGCTCCTCGATTCATCACGACTGGCCACAGCCGTCACGATGGCATTACCAGAGTTGAAGATGGCTGCCCAATTTTTTCGGGCAATGGTGGCAGTGCTGAGAATACCCCAACGGCATAGACGGTCGCTCATGATTCAGATCGGATAACTTTTGAAAGACGCCAGTGTATTGGGATTCCCCGACACGGCAACAGAAGAGGGAAATCAGATATGAAGTCGGGGATTGGGCACCAAGCAAGCAAACAACCCAGCAAGTGGAATTACTCTCGCTCAGCCAAACTGGATACCGTAGACCGCCTCGGTCGAAACCTAGGCTTCAATCAACATCCGGGCCGGATCCTCGATCACTTCCTTGATTCGCTTGAGAAACGTAACTGCCTCGCGACCATCCACAATCCGATGATCATAGCTCAAGGCGAGATACATCACAGGGCGCACAACCACTTCACCATTCACCACTACAGCGCGCTCCTGAATGGAATGCATTCCCAACACGCCACTCTGCGGAGGATTAATGATCGGAGTTGAAAGCATGGAGCCATACACACCGCCGTTCGTAATGGTAAACGTACCACCAGTCAGCTCATCAGGCTTCAGTTTATTGGCCTTGGCCCGTCCTGCATATTCACCAATCGTTTTCTCAATTTCAGAAAATCCGAGGCACTCCGCATTGCGAATGACAGGAACAACAAGTCCCTTGCCTCCACCAATAGCGACGCCAATGTCATAGTAATTGCGATAAACAATGCTCTCATCGCGAATTTCAGCATTCAGCGCAGGGCACTCCTTCAATGATTCGACAACTGCTTTAACGAAGAAGGACATGAAACCAAGCTTCACATCATGACGCTTAATGAATGATTCTTGAAACTGCTTTCTCATCCCCATGACTGCCGACATATCCACTTCATTAAACGTCGTGAGCATGGCCATGCTCTGTTGGGCTTCCACCAAACGACGGGCAATAGTCCGGCGAAGAGGTGTCATTCGAACCACTTCCTCACTTCGGTTTCCTGCGCCTACTTCATCCGGTGCAGGAGTCTTCACAAACAAAGTCGTATCATAACTGGATTCGGCACCATGCTCCGGTTCCGGATTCTTGGAGGCAATCTGCTTCAGCACATCCTCTTTCAAGACACGTCCGCCTGGTCCGGATCCTTGAATATCCTCTGCTTTGATTCCGTGCTCTGCCGCAGCGGCAGCTGCCGCTGGCATGACGGTCTTCGAGCCACCTTCTTCTGGTGTTGGGGCTGGAGCCGATTCCTTTGCTGCCGGCTTGGACTCAGACTTTTTCGCTGCGGCCGCTTTTCCTGGTTCCATGGCGCCAATCACTTCACCAACAGACGCCACCTCACCAACTCCCTTGGTGATCTTTGTGATAGTACCGCTTTCCGGTGCAGGAAGCTCCAAGGTCGCCTTATCAGATTCAAGGACGGCGATATTTTCGTCCTGCTTCACGAAATCGCCCTCTTTTACGAGCCACTGAGAAATTTCAACTTCTGATACAGACTCGCCAACGGAAGGAACCTTTAGATCAATGGCCATGAATAGAGAATAACAGGATTATAGATTGTCGTAATAATAACGGTGGAAAGAGGCTACTCCTGAAGTTATCGGATGCAAGCCCCCGGTCATCAAATCCGATAGTTTTGAGCCGTTGATGCCCAGAACCTTACAAATGAATCGTCACAACCTCCGGTCGACACAGAAATCGAACGGGAATAAAGAACGTCCCGACACCGACGCTGACATGAAGTGGTCCCAATGAAGTCTGATACAGCCCCCGATCATACTTCCCAACTCCACGAGGTACGACTACGGGACCAATCAGCGGGAGTCTCACCTGCCCTCCGTGTGAATGTCCCGCCAAAGTCAGTCGAAAATGCCACCCCTGTGCCTTGTGTGCGACGTAAGGATAGTGACATAGGCAAATAGATTTCTTCCCTGATTTGGAATGCAGCGGGATCGGCAAGCTCATGCTTCGCAATCCCAAGAAGGTCCAGCCTTTGTAATCCATGGCTTCGTTGTTCAGGAATCCGCCTCCCGTTGATTCAAAAGACTCCTTAAACATCTTCAACGAAGCCGAATCGACCGGATCGTGATTCCCAATCACTCCAAAGACGGGTTTCTCAATCTTCTCAATCCATTTGAGAGCCTCCCCCAAGTGAGCCCCATCCTTACTATCCACCAGGTCACCAGTAAATGCAGCCACCTCAGCCGGGGAGTCGTTGATGATCCCAACAACCTTTTCGAACATCGCCGGGTCCCCTTTGAAGTGAACGTCCGTGAAATGATCAATCGAAAACCCATCATCCCCAAGCTTCAGCTCCTTATGCTTCAACCAATAAGGCTCGACGGCAAAAGCATCCAAAGGGGGAAATATCAAACCACCAATCCCCAATCCTTTGAGAATCTGACGACGATTGAACTTCCTCCGCATGCCGCAATCTAGCGACAGATGTTCTCGGATCAACCGATTATTGCCAATCAGTCCTGAACCTCAGCCAGTTTGGCATTCAGATCATCTGTGAGAAGGGCATCAATCAATTCATCCAAATTACCTTCAGCAACCTCGGGTAGATTGTAGAGAGTCAGCTCGATTCGATGATCTGTGACCCGGTTCTGAGGAAAGTTGTAGGTACGGATCCGCTCATTTCGTTCGCCTGTTCCCACCTGTGCCTTACGTTGTGCAGCATACTTGGCCTGCTCTTCTGCAATCTTACGCTCCAACAAACGCGAACGAAGGACCTTCATCGCCTTGTCCTTGTTCTTGATCTGCGAACGCTCATCAGCACAGCGAACAATCATCCCCGAAGGCTTATGAATGATTTGAACAGCAGAATCTGTTGTGTTCACTCCCTGCCCACCTGGTCCTGATGCACGACAGACCGAGATATCCAAATCATCAGGCCGGATATTGATGTCTACCTCTTCGGCTTCAGGAAGGACAGCCACAGTGGCTGTACTGGTGTGAATACGCCCAGAGGCCTCTGTTACAGGCACGCGCTGCACCCGATGAACACCGCTCTCATACTTCAGGCGGCGAAACACATCTGTTCCCTTGATGCCGAAACAGATTTCGCGGTAGCCACCCAGATCGGAAGGACTGGAACTAAGACCTTCCACTTTCCATCCCTGCTCTTCGGCGAAGCGTGTATACATCCGGTAAAGGTCAGCAGCAAAGAGCGCTGACTCAGACCCTCCGGCACCTGCTCGGATTTCAAAAATGGTGTCACGCGAATCGGTTGGGTCCGGAGGAACGATGCCCCATTGAAGCTCCTTGGTGAGTCTCTCCTCTGCTCCTTCAAGTTGAACAATCTCCTCCTTGGCCATTTCGCCCATCTCAGAATCACTGCCCTCCAATTCAAGCATCTCGCGATTTCCAGCCAGATCCTCTCTGACTTTCAACCACTCAGCCCCCTTGGCCGCAAGCCCCTTCAACCGACTGTACTCCCGAGTCAGTTCCTGAGAACGTTTCTGATCATTGAACACACTAGGATCACTGAGTGCTGCCTCGACTTCAGCAAGGCGGCGTTTGAATTTTTCTACGTGAGGGGTGAGATCCATGGTGTTTTTTTGTTCTGAAAAGACGGACTATGACAAAAAGGAGATGAGTACAAAGAATTACGCCCGTCCCGGAACAAGCGTTCCGGGCGGGCGCAATCTTTGGAAAGAGACCTAGCGCTTCTTCTTGCCGCCGCGAGCCGCAGCTGCCTCTTGGGCCGCTTTGGTCTTGGCCAGTCGCTGCTGGAACTTGTCCACGCGACCTGCTGTGTCCACAAAGGTCTGTTGACCAGTGTAGAACGGGTGAGAGAGGTTGCTGATGCCGAGCGTCAGCATTGGATACTCATTGCCGTCCTCCCACGTAGTAGTGGCTGTGGTGCGAGCACAGGAACGGGTGAGCCACTTGGACCCGGAAGCCGAATCTAGGAAAACGACCAACCGGTAGTTCTCAGGATGTATGCCTTGTTTCATAACGAAAGGGCGGGAAAAGTATCTCTACCGCTAGAACAAACAAGCAAATACTTCACTCTAAGCGAAAAAAGTATTCACCGGCTCTACAATCAACGTCCTTTTTCTTTCCACATCGCCCTATAGAACCCATAGTTCCGCGCTCCGCGATCGGAAGAAATCCCTGTGAGCGACACGAACGAAAACACCTCCCAAAGCTGCGATCTCTGCGGCTCTTCAGACTACCTTGTCTACTCCAACAAAGGTCGACATGGCATAGCGATTCGCACCGTAATCTGTGAAGGTTGCGGACTTGTCTATACCAACCCCAAGCCCACCGCTGAAGAGAACGAAGCCTTCTACAAAGGCAAATATTGGGGCGCTTACAAAAATGAATCGCAACCTGATGAGAAGTTCTTCCGCCGACGTCTTCCTAAAATCCGATCTATGCTCGGATTGGCGAAGCCCTTTCTAAAGGATGGCATGAAAGTCTTGGAGATTGGCTCGGGTGTAGGAGCTCTTCTTTCACAGATCAAGGCCAACGCAGGTGAGAATTCCACTCTTATAGGAATTGAACCTCACAGTGGTCACTCCGCTTTCGCACGAGAACAAAAAGGATTGGATGTCCGCACAGGACTCTTTGAAGAATTCATAGACGAACTTGAAGACGGAACCTTCGACCTCGTTGTCATGAACCACGTCCTCGAGCACACGATCAGTCCGACAGCTACATTACAAAACATCCACAAGCTCCTTAAGCCCGGAGGTGTCTACCTCATAGAAGTTCCAAATGTTCAGTATCCAGGATCCAGGATTTCTCATTACTTCCACCCTGCCCATCATTACGCTTTCTCTCCAAACACATTGAAGCACCTGGCTATCAAGACTGGCTTCAATCCAGTGCGTGTAGAAGAACTTGATGGAGACCTCCCTCACACCCGTCTCAACGGCACACTGGTGAAGGAAGATCCAAGCACCGAAGCAAAACCAACCGATGATGCTCAGAAACGGGCGCAGTCGCTTGATACATATGAACGCTGGTATTGGATGACGCTCGCTTCACTGCGAAAGAAGATCACCCACTGGAAGCTTCAACAAGGATAGGCGCCCATTTGACAAAAGAGAGGAGAGTTCTTCTTGATGGGTGAGTAAAACCGGGAGTTATTTGTAAGGGAAAGAGAATGTAAATGATGGGGTTTGGTAAAATGTCGTCGAGGGTTAAGGAATAGTCTCCACAAAGTGTTTTGG
>CBFHTT010000015.1:0-93758 GCA_965658675.1 Limisphaerales bacterium | reverse complement strand
TTCTTGTTGTTCGTTGCTTTCATTGGATTGCCTTTCATTTTCATGTTTCGGTTTGCGTTCGTGCCAGCATCCGTGCTGACGACAATCCTATTAACACAACGCATGCCAACTTCCCGGCATGTCTCCTAAGTGACTGCAATTCAGCTGGTTGAAGCTAAAGCACTCCTTGATCAGTCCTTGAAAAAGCAAACGAACTCCCGTGCAAAGCACGGTTTTCCACCGTGCATTTCCCGAATTGAAGGTGTCTGGTCCCGGCTATTGGGCCAAAATCTTCTGAAGATGAAGAACTGATTACTTATTCGTTCGTAAGCGCAGCATCCGCAGCCTTGAGATACTGTTCCCAGTCATACTCTTTGACATCATGCCCTCCGCTTCTCATGTGATAGCGAATGGTCTCTCCGACTGCCTTATCTACTTCTGGATGATCAGCTACACCCAATCCATCTTTCCCAAAAAGCGAATAGACCGGTTCAGCCAGCTTACCTGACAAGAACTCTCCCTTGGGATCGGCCCAAAGATCTCCCTTTGCACTCCCGATATATACCGCTCTGGGTGCGATCAACGAAATCAACATATGCTGATCTACGGGCAACGCATTTTCATTGTCATTATACTTTCTGAAATTCCGACAAAACCAATGTGGGAAACTCGTATTGATCCGTTTCACTGTTTCGCCAAACGCTCGGCGACTCAGGGCTGCCCCGCCGCAACCCGAGTCATTGGAGATAACCAATGCAAATCGCTCGTCCTCCGCCCCTGCCCAAAGTGATGTCTTTCCAAGCCGTGAGTGACCAAAGACAGCAACGTTTTTGTGATCAATGGCTGAATCGGTTTCCAGATAATCCATCACCTTGCTGCAGCCCCATGCCCAGCTGGCGACAGAACCCCAAGCGTCAGCCGGGCGATCATCCCCATGTTTCTCGTCGAGGACTTCATGTACGCCATTCTCGAAACCATCGTTGAAATCCGGATCTACATCCCCGTAGTAAAACGCACAAAGGGAATAGCCTCGTTTCAAAATCATCTCAACCGGCCATCTGTGATTCCGCTTACCGCGCGCAGCTTCGGTCGATTTGTGATTCTTGATTCCTAGCGATGAGGAGTTATTCACCCAACGATCCGATAGGAGGATTCCTGGATCTGAATGAATCGTGTGGTTGCCATAGAAATTCATGGCGACGAATGTTGGGCAATTGTCAGGATTGCTGGCAGGCAAATACATCAAGAGGTCAATGGCTGGTCGTTCCTTCTTGTCTGTGAGAAAGATCCGAACCTGTTTTCGGATTGCCAGTCCATTCAACGCTGTTTCCTCTGAGAGAATCTCAGCACGCGTAAACGAGAGTTCCTTTGGCTGGCGTCCGTAGACTTCGCTTCTGAATAACTCCAATATCTCCTGCCGACGAGCTGACCATTCTGCAGCTGTGGTCACCTTCTTTCCCTCCAACGTGGTCAATGGATCTGGAAGTGTATAAGAGGGGACGTTTTCTTCGTCGTAGTTGAAGCCGGAAGGTAGTGCCATGATTGAGAAACAAGATATCAGCAGGCTGAGCTGAATGACCAGAGTCTTAAATGTGCGGGGCATGGTTTGAATACTGTCGCGGACAAGCTCTCAGAGCAATTATCAATCATGACGGGCCTTCTTCGAGAAGGCTCGTCGAATTGCCTTCTCCAATTCACGTGGCTGGATCGGCTTATAGAGAACGCTCCCTCCCCCTCCCTTAACGAATCCACCAAGATAACTCGTGTCTCTTAGCCCCGAAAGAATAACGACTGGCATCTCCGGTCTGATGACTCGGGCTTCCGTTGCGAGTTGCAAACCTGTCATTTCAGGCATGCTCTCATCCGTCAGGATCAGATCGAATTTCTCAGGTTTATCCCGGATGATCGCCAACGCATCTTGGGCGCTATTTTCCGTATGGACAGAGATCTCCATCCCCTCAAGCATTCTCTCAATGCCTGTAATACATTCGACGTCATCGTCGACTACCATGATTCTCTTGCCCTTCGCATTAGCGATAGGTTCGTCTTTGATGATTCCAGTATCTCCTTCGAATTCTGTTGGGCGAAAATAGAGTTCAATACTAGTCCCTTTCCCTGGAATCGAGGTCATCTTATAGCCTCCTTTGTAATTGAAAACGAGTCCTCTAACGACCGTCAACCCGAGGCCAGTTCCATCACTGACATCCCTCGTCGTAAAGAACGGCTCAAATACACGTTCCAGAATTTCAGGAGGCATGCCTTCGCCCTCATCTTCAAATTCAAGACGGAGATATCGGCCTCCGCGTAGTCCTGCAGGTTGTATCTGATGATTATCCGGCAGTTCTGTTTCACCAACCCTGATCCACAATTTCCCTCCCGGCTTGACCATTGCCCGTCGGGCGTTGTCAAAAAGAATGGATACGATCTGGTCCAGATGCTTGGGCTGCAGCTTAGTAAGTGGAAGACCGTCTTCCTCCTGAAGGATGGGTTCAACTTCTCCTCTGAAACTGCTCCGAACAATGTTCACAGCTCTCTTGACGGCCTCGCCAAGATTTACCTCCACTTTGGGCTGCTCGCCTTCGATTCCGTGCCCCGATATCTGATTTACCAAATCGCGTGCCCGCGTCGCACTTTGGAGAATAAGCTGGAGATCTGTCTTGAGCTGACTGCCGGACTCAACATCCATCTGAGCCATGTCGCTCAAGGCTATTATCGGCTGGAGAAGATTGTTGAAGTTATGCGCTATGCCCTTGGCCATAACACCAATGGTTTCATTCTTTCGAGCCTGAAGCAGATGCGATTCAAGTCGGTAGTTGGCTGCTTCTGCATCCTTCCGGTTCTTGAGTTCCTGTTCCAAAGCCTCTTTGGCAGTTAGGTAATCCTTGGTCCGTTCTTCAACCAAGAGATCGATCCTGGTTTCTATTCGTTTTCGAAGAAGCGTAACGAATGAAGTGACCGAAATGGCACACACACCCAAAAAGCGTTGGTTCCAATCAGTATCTCCCTGCAAACTCAAGATCGGAACAATTACGGTCAGAAACACCGATAGTCCCCATGCTGTATAGGTCAACCACACAGGTCTCACAATCAATGTCAGGAGAACGGCAGCAATGTAAGGAACACCATTGAATGCAGCCCCTGGAAGGAATCCATCGAAGACCGCAATTAGACCAATCAACAAAAAGGTCAGCACAATTCGGATTCGCTCCTTCTTGGAAACAAATCGAATGTCCTCTTCGTTCTCGGTCGAGCGTTCGTCTTGATTTGGAACTTCTTCGCGCACAAGCACTAGGGTTTGTTGAAGGATCCGACGAAAGGACTGGAACATTTCCTTTACCCTAGGTCAATTTATGAATTTTCTACGCAGATCCATCGACTCTTGAGTTTAGATCGCGAATGGGTCATTTCATAGCAGTTCTATATGGAAAAAGATCAGACATCTACAGAGCCACAATTGAGTTTTCCTGAGCGAATCGTAAAGCCACCTCTTTGGGGGTTCATGACAGCAGAAGGACTTCTTGCTGTGGCCTTCGGAGTCCTTTTGGTCGTTCTGCTACATCGGTCTCTCGATCCAGTGATACGTGAAGCCGCTGAGAGTCCATTGCTCCAGGGTGGAATCAGCGGTGGAGTGCTTCAGGATGGGCCAAAGGATTCTGTGCAGCTCGCAGAAAACCTGTTTCTCAGCCTCCACATTGATCCACTAAATGTGGACAGGGGAGCGCGGTCCGCTGATTGCAAAGTAGCCTTCCATGATGATCGATTGTCCATTGAATCCATGTTTGGCCGGTTCGTTATCCCATATCCGTTGAACTGGGAGTTTGATCTTAATAGTGAAAGTCTTGGGCCTGCTTGGAAGGCGTGGAAAGGGATGGGCTATCTGAGTATCATTGTTGCAACCTCGGTCTTCGTTGTCCTCTCCTGGGTTGCCGCCTCATTGGGACTTATGATTCCCGGTAGATTGATTGCTTTTTACCTCAAACGCTCAACCTCGATTACGGATCTTTTGAAGTTGGCGAAGTCAGCCTTGGTCCCCGGTTTTGCCATGCTGACGCTCGGACTCTTGGGGTATGCTTTGCGAATACTCTCTTTGACAACACTCACCGCAGTTTGGGTCATCCACCTCTTCGTTGCTGTGGGCGTATTTCTTTTTCTCCTCTCGCGATGGCCTAAGCAAACCGTCAAAGCAGCCACCACGAAGAAGAACCCCTTCGAGGCTAATTGAGGTTCTTGAGGATGCCTCCGAATCCAACCCAGGTTCCGATTGCGCTGCCAAGTGTAGGCAGCAGGAACGCTAAGAAGATCTTCAGCAGACGATTCTTCCACCACATGCCTGGCTTACTCATATCGTCCCCTGCTGATTGAAGTTCCTCAACCGTTGGAGGCGACAACCAAGCCTGAATGAACGCAGTGACATACCCTGCGCCAATTACCGGAGTTAGACTTGTAAAGGGAGCCGCGATCAATCCGCCCAAGATCGTCAAAGGATGAGCCAGTGCAATCAAACCACCCACCGCACATGGCACACCATTCACAACGCACCAGAAAATGAAGTTGGCTTTGGCTTCATCAAAGCCCTTGGTCATTCCGATCCAAACCAATGACGCAGCGATTAGCACAGGGATCAATGCGCCGATCCATTTCCACGTATTGGATGCCGGCGGCATCTCCTCCAAAGGAGCGACGTCGATAGGATCACCCTTCTCAAGATGTTCAACCATTCCTTGGACATGTCCTGCTCCGACGATCGCAACAACTTTATCCCCTTTGGACGCCAGGATCTTGGAAGCAAGGTAGGAGTCACGCTCAGCGATAAGTACCTGCTTCATGGTTGGCATGGCTTCACCGACCTCTCTAAGCATTTCGTTCAAGACATCCTTCTCTTTGATCTCTTCCAACTGTTCTTCAGAGATCTCCGAACGATCAAACAATCCTGCGGCCATGGAAGACATAAGCCAGATCTGCTTTATAAACGGGGTCTTCCGCCACGCTCGCTTGAGAGTGATTCCAACGTCTCGATCGCATAGATCAAACGGAATCGACATCTCATCTGCAACCTTTGTGGCTTCCAATAATTCTGTACCGGGCTTCACTCCCAATTGTGATCCCAGTCGCCTTTGATAGCCCGCAAGAGACAGCTGGGCAATCAACGCACCGAGCTGCTTCTTTCGGATGATGGATTTCAGATCCAGCTTCTCCCATTGGTCAGGATTGGTCAGCGATGCGTATCGACGGCTGTCCAGCTCGACACATACGACATCTGGTTTCTCATCCTGAATAACCTTTCTTACAAGGTCCGTTGATTTCTGAGAGATGTGCGCCGTCCCGACGAGTATCAACTCCCTACCATCGACCTGTAACCTGACTATGTCTTTATCGTCGACCTCTTCTGAATGCTGGTTGTCTTCTCCCATGAAAATCTATTTTGAATTCCTATCCCTGATCGTCTTCAAACTCAAATGGCACATCATAATATTCCAATGCCCACTCCTTCATGAAACGAACCTTGTTGGGCTCCATCCGGTAAATCAAGAGCTCTGGGTTTTCAGGAGTTCCAAGATACTGCCTGAGCAGTGGATTCCGTTCCCAAATTTCAGAGATGATTCTCGAATCCGTTTCCTCGACAGCAGTTGCAGTGATTCTTACCTGATCATGATTTCCGTCCATGTAACAAAGTTCCACCTTTGGATTCGCTGCAATCTCGCCCGTTTTGTGATAGCGACGTAGATTCGCAATATGGATTAGAAACCCTTCAACACGGACTGGGGACACTGGACGAAGGCGCGGCTGGTCGCCGTCGATGGATGCCAACATCGGAAACTTGGCATCACGCATCACTGTAGCTGCCAATTCAGGAAGCTTTGTTTGATCTATGGGATCAGGAACAGGTTGTGCCATGCGCAGACTCTGCAATCCCGCTCCCTTTTCACCCAGTCCAAAATCAATACTATCGCGGATCAAAGATAGGTTTTTCTCCCTCCATAGAGCGCTGATGGCTAAGCTCACTTCATGCCCAAGCGGTTGTTATGGATCTTTCTGACTCTGGCCGTGGTGTTTCTTATTCCTTTCTTGATTTGGGGAGACGCCATGGAGTCGGCATTTGATCAAGAGGCTTCTGCTGCATGGCTTGAGGGATTTGGGGCATGGGCGTGGGCTGCAGCAATCGGACTACTACTGAGTGACATCGTTCTTCCTGTTCCTGGAACTGCCGTGATGGCTGCTCTCGGATTGGTATACGGGCCCGTGTCAGGCGGGCTCATTGCTTGTCTCGGTTCCACTCTGTCTGGGATGGTCGCCTACTGGGGATGCAGAGGATTTGGCACGCCTGCCGCGAAGCGGATTCTTGGTGATAAAGACTATGAGAACAGCCGCCGCCTCTTTGCCAAGACAGGGGCTTGGATGGTTGTGCTTTCTCGTTGGCTACCTTTGTTCCCTGAGGTGATTGCCTGCATGGCAGGTCTGACCCGAATGAGGCCTGTTGTTTTTCACACCGCTCTTGTGCTCGGGAACCTTCCACTATGCATCGGATTCGCCTACATCGGTCACTCTGGACAGCAGAGCCCAGGGTTGGCGTTGTTGTTAAGCGCGTTGCTTCCACCCGTGATATGGCTTGTTGTGAACCCATTGTTCAACAGATCTTCCACCGCGCACTCAAACGCTGACAAACGGAATAAAGCCGATGCCTGAATCATCATCCAATCATGCCTGAACTCTTTGCGGAAAAACTACGTGAATACGAAATCAGTCTAACCAGGGGTAAGCTCGAAACTCTGCAGATAAACGTAGGTCGCAAGTGCAACCAAGCCTGCAGGCATTGCCATGTCGACGCCGCACCTTGGAGAACCGAAATGATGGATGAAGTTACGGTATCGAGAATCATAGAATGGATGATTCGTCACAAACCTGAGATTGTTGATATCACTGGAGGAGCACCAGAGCTCAGTCCACACTTTAGCGCTCTTGTAGATTCTGCCAAGCAAATCGGAGCAAGGGTCATTGATCGAAACAATCTAACGATTTTGGAGGAGGACGGATTTGAATGGCTGGCAGACTATTTGGCTGAAAACGAAGTTGAAATCGTCGCATCACTTCCCTGCTACTCTGCGAAGAACGTTAACCAGCAACGAGGAAACGGCGTCTTCGACAAAAGCATCCGGGGACTTCAGAAACTGAATAACTTGGGCTACGGCACAAGCATCCCACTACATCTAGTCTACAACCCAGTCGGAGCGAACCTACCCGGACCACAGGGAGAACTTGAGACAGACTATAAAGAGGCACTGGCTCGCGAATTCGGAATCGTCTTCAATCAGCTTTTCACCATTACCAATCAACCAATAGCCCGTTTTGCTGAGGACCTACGCAAACAAGAGCAATGGGATTCCTACATGGAATTGCTCGTGAACGCGTTCAATCCTGAAACGATCCCCAGCTTGATGTGCCGAAACACCGTAAGCATTGGCATGGAAGGGGAACTCTATGATTGCGACTTCAATCAAATGCTTTCGCTTCCCTTATCAGGAAAGAAACGCTTTCTGTGGGATATCGTCCCCCATGATCTCGAGGAGATCGCGGTCACTACCGCCGATCACTGCCTCGCATGCACTGCGGGGCACGGCAGCAGTTGCACCGGACAAGTCTCGGATTGATCATTCAAAACGACACTAAAACTGGCGTGACAGACAGGGAATGATGTGTGATAACGGGCGTCCCTCCACCCGACAGAATTAGACACCCGTCGTTACTCTGAAGATTCATGCTGAAACATCAACTCATCCATCCTGAGATCAACGCCATCATAGGGCGAGCCGGCCATCATGCAAAAATCCTGATTGCTGATGGTAATTATCCCGCCTCCACCAAAATGGGCCCCAATGCCACATTGATCAGTATGAATCTAACTCCGGGTGTCATCACATGTAGTCAGGCCCTTAAATCTCTGCTTTCAGCCATTCCCATTGATGCTGTAAACACCATGGGGATTCCTGCGGATGATCCGTATGCAAAACACGGCCCACCTCCTGTTTGGGCCGAGTATGAAGAAATCATCAAGGAAGCCAAAATGGACCTGACTCTGGAACCAATCCAGAAATGGGATTTCTACGAAGCAGTCGGATCGGAAGATCACGTCCTGACCATCCAGACTGCCGACCAGGCACTATGGGCGAATGTACTCCTTACAGTTGGCTGTCGCACCGCATAACTCTTTTACAAACCTATCATGAAACGTCTCGCGAAAATCATTACTGTTCTGGCGCTGCTAGCCGTCAGTTTCCAAACACAGGCTGCCCGCCCCAATGTCGTACTCGTTATTACCGACGATCAGGGATATGGAGATCTCTCCTGCCACGGAAATCCCGTTCTCAAGACCCCAAACCTTGATGCTCTTCATGCCGAGAGCGTCCGACTCACTGATTACCACGTCGCTCCTACCTGCTCCCCCACCCGCTGTGCGCTACTGACAGGTCATTGGACCAACCGCACGGGCGTCTGGCACACCATCATGGGACGTTCCATGCTGCGTGAGAACGAAGTCACCGTCGCTCAGATGTTGAGTAACGGAGGCTACGCAACTGGAATGTTTGGCAAGTGGCACCTTGGAGACAATTATCCCTACCGCCCTGAAGACCGCGGTTTCCAAGAGGTCTACCGCCATGGCGGAGGTGGAGTAGGCCAGACACCGGATGTCTGGGACAACGCCTACTTTGACGGTGCTTACTGGCACAATGGCAAGATCGAGCCCGCTAAAGGATTCTGCACTGATGTGTTCTTTGAAAAGGCTATCGATTTCATCGATGACGTGAAAGACGATGGGAAGCCCTTCTTCGCATACATTTCATCCAACGCACCGCACGGCCCAATGCATGCGCCAGAGTATTACAGCAAGCCCTACGCACACCTCGGAACAAAGCTGGCAAACTTCTATGGAATGATTGCCAACATCGATGACAATGTGGCTCGTCTTCGCGCTTATCTTAAAGCCAATGACCTAGAAGAAAACACCATCTTCATATTCACCACAGACAACGGATCTTCATCTGGATCCAAACTGTTCAACGCCGGCATGCGTGGAGCGAAGGGAAGCAACTACGATGGCGGACATCGTGTTCCTTTCTTCATCCACTGGCCAAAAGGCGGACTCACAGAAGGTCGTGACGTCGACATGATCACATCCTACGTAGACATCGTTCCTACTCTGCTTTCCTACACCGAGGTCAAAAAGCCCGCTCGTGTGAAGTTTGACGGAGTCAATATACGACCACTTATCGAGGATAAGGCCAAGAGCTGGGATGACAGGATTCTGGTAACCGACTCACAAAGGGTCAAAGATCCGATCAAGTGGAAGACATCTGCTGTGATGACCGAACAGTGGCGACTCATCAATGGCAAAGACCTCTTCGACATAAACAAAGACCCAGGCCAGAAGGCGAATATCGCAAAGCAAAACCCCAAAGTGGTTAAACGCCTCCGGGATTTCTACGACGCATGGTGGGCAGAACTCGAGCCCACTTTCTCCCAGACCACCGAGATCTATTTGGGACACCCCGCTGAGAATCCGGCGCGACTCACCTCGCACGACTGGATCACCACGAGGCTCAGCCCTTGGAATCAGGCCCACATTCGCAACATGGAGAACAGAGAGGGCTACTACGGTTTCTGGGCAGTGAAAGTGGTGGAGTCTGGAGACTATGAAGTTGAAATCCGTCGCTGGCCAAAAGAAGCCAACAAACCGATCTCAGGATCACTCCCTCCAGGTGATGACGTGCCTGGTGAGAAAGCATTCCGAGTTGCCGCAGGGAAGTCATTCCCCGCAGTAAAAGCAGTCGTAACCTTCGACGGCAAGGAATACGCAAAACCTGTTAAGGGGAATGCGGAATCTGTGACCTTTGATATCCCACTGAAGAAAGGTTCAGACAAATTCTACGCACGTTTTGAAGATAGCGAAGGTAATCAACTTGGTGCCTACTACGCCTATGTAAAGAAGAAGTAGGCCTCTTCGCTCAGTTTCTTGAAGCCCCGTGGAGTTACTTGCTTCGCGGGGTTTTTCTTTCATAGAACCTAGAATTGACGTTTTTTTTAGAAAAACGGTCACAAAACACAGCCGAATGCTAAGGGAAAATAGACAACCTTTGCTGTGATCAATTAGATGGACGAAAAGACGAGACAAGTAACCAGACTCTGGACTCAAGCGCAGCCTAAGGTTTCCGCTTTCGTCACATCAGTCGTTCGCGACTTCAAAGATCGCGACGATCTCGTACAGGATATAGCCGTAGCCGTATTCGAATCCTTTGATCGCTATGACTCAGACAAGCCATTCACCTCATGGGCGATGGGCGTTGCTCGCAATCAGTTCAGGAACTACCTAAAGAAACATCAAAAGCGCCACGATTTGTTTGATCCTGAGACCATCGATTGTCTTGAAGATGCATTTGCTTCCACAGCGACGGAAGAATCCGAGAAGATGGGTTACCTTCAGGAGTGCCTTGCCAAGCTCGATGGCAGAGGCAAGCAGCTTTGCGAACTCAGATACCAAGACGATCTCAAACCGGCAGCAATCGGCGACTTGATCGACATGCCCGGAACTGCTGTCCGCAAGTCCCTGCAACGTATCAGGGACCAGCTCCGGGATTGCATCAACAGGCATGTTTCCAACGAAGGAGGTGCTCAATGAAACATGACGAAATCGAAGAGCTGATTCACGGTTATCTGGATGCTTCTCTTTCCCCCGCCGAGACCGAGCACCTTCAGAACTGGATTAAGGAATCGAAGGATAATGCCAAGCGGTTTGCAGAAGCAGCCATCCTTCACGATCGATTGGAAGCAGAACTGAAGGCACAGGTAGGCGATGAAGAGATCGATGACTCCACTGAAGTTGATCGGTTGATTCAGTTTCCTGTTTCCACTTGGCTCAAGGCGGCTACAGGGATTGCGGCCGCGATTGTTCTTCTGATCTCGTTCCTGCCATCCATTCAGCAACCTTCATCTGATATCGCCTCTGATCAGGACCTTGTCCTAGATGCAGTGAACGCGACGTTGATTCAAGCTGACGAAGTAAAGTGGGCAAACTCATCAGTTCTTGAGCTGGGTGCAGAGATCGGAAGACAACGTTTAGAAATTCAATCAGGAATTCTTCATTTACAATTCGTCACTGGCGTCGATGTCAGTATCCAAGGACCTGCCTCCTTTGAGATCATCAATAGTCGCGAAGCCAGATTGCATTCAGGTCTGCTGACGTCATTTGTCCCTCCCGGTGCCGAAGGGTTCAAAGTCCATCTTCCAAACGCAGAGGTGACAGATCTCGGAACTTCTTTTGGCATACAATTGGATAAAGACGGAGCATCCAAGATCTCGGTCTTTGATGGGCTTGTAGAAGTAGCCACACCGAATCAACCGACAGCAGAACGCGTAACAGAAGGAGAGGTCATGAAAGTCTCCAAGAATCAAGAAATGACGCGCGTGGAGTTTGATCCCCTGCCCTTCGAGCGTATCTGGCCGGCCTCATCAGGCATCGCGAATTCCAGTGATGTGTTTCGATTCACGCCACCTTGGCCCAAACGCATTCGCTACATTGAATCGGACACCAATATCTTCGTCATCCCAGAAGGTCATCCTCAAAGGCTGCAGGAGCCTCTGCCGGTCAATCTTCATTCCCCCAGCGAATATTCCCTGATAAAGCAATTGGAAATGACTGAGATTGAGGCAGGAGCAAGAGTGCGAAGCTTTGTGCTCCACTATTCTCCTGTCGAATCTTTACCTAGAGGAACCGCCAAACGAATCGAAGGGAGCATCACATTTCATCGTCCCATCAAGGGAATCATCGCCCTCAAACCTGAACTGATTGCGAGCACTGGAAAGTTTTCCAATCGCCACTTCGGAGAGAGACAGGAACGCCGACAACTTGATTTTACAGGGCACCCCAGCGGAGACAGAATCGAGTTAAGCCAAGACATGAAGACGCTCCATCTGAGCCTCAGTTCCCCGTATGAGTCTTCGGATTTGTTGAGAGTCCTCGTGGAGGTTCCCCCTCGATTCCATCGTCGCTCCCGTTCCAGATAGTCACATTTCCTTAGTTAGTTACTTTTCTTGCTAGAAGCACTACCTTCCGCGCCTTTACGTTATGGGACTCAAATATATTCTTACTCATCCAGGGGGCGCGCATAAGGACGATTTTCTGGCTTGCTGCCTGATGATATCCAAACACGAACTGGATGTCGTCCGTCGTGACCCGACCGAAGACGAACTCTCAGATGCGGACGTGGCAATCATTGACATCGGAGGAAAGCACGAGCCTGCAATGATGAACTTCGACCATCATCAGTTCCCCCGCGATCATGAGCCAACGTGTTCCCTGAGTCTCGTAATGCAGCATATGGGAATCTACGACGACGCGAAGCTATTCTGTGATTGGCTGGAGCCCGCAGAATGGTTTGATGCCAGAGGCCCTGGAGACACAGCAAAGTGGCTTGGGATTGAGCGCAAGGTGGTCAATCAAATGGTCTCGCCGATCGACGTCACGTTGCTACGCCGTTTTGCTCTAGAGGACAAGCTAACCAAGGGGGATTTGATTTGGGAAATGATGAAGATCATCGGTGATGACTTGCTGGCTTTTCTACACACTCTTCATGAGCGAATTGAGTTTATTGGCGAACATGCAGAACGCTGGACACTTGAAGGTGAACACGGCCCCATCGAAGCCCTCTTTCTGCCGCGAACCGATCCAATGCCAAAGGAAACATCGATGGGAATGGAACGCTATGTGGAGAAAATCGGAATGAACGAGTCAATGGTCGCCCTCGTCTATCCCGATCGCAGAGGCGAAGGTTACGGACTTTCCCGTTATCGAGATCATCAGGGGGTAGACTTCTCCCAGATCGACAGCGAGGCAGACGTTCACTTCGCTCATGCCAGAGGGTTCATTGCCAAGAGTTCAGCCACAGAGAAGGCTCGTCTAAAAGCGCTTCTTCTAAAGGCTCAAGTCGGCTCATGACACCGCGTCGCTGAGGAAGTCATCCACGTCTTTCTCAGTGGTATCCCAAGAACAAACCAATCTGCAGCCGCCTTCACCCATGGTGACGTGGAACTGCCATCCTTTGCCATGGAGCTGATCGATTGTTGATTTGGGGAGATCGACGAAAGCCATGTTGGCTTCCACTGGAGCCAACAACTTCGCCCCTTCAATTCCCTTGAAGCCAGCGGCGAGGCGGGCAGCCATCGCGTTCGCATGCGAAGCGTGTTTCAACCACACATCGTTGTTAAGAATCCCAAGCCACGGAGCTGACATAAAGCGCATCTTGGAACAAAGCTGGCCGGCTTGCTTGCAACGATAGTCAAATTCGTATGCCATCTCCTTGTTGAAAAAGACAACGGCGTCACCTACGTGCACTCCATTTTTGGTTCCACCGAAACAAAGAACATCCACGCCAGCCTGCCATGTTATTTCCTTGGGCGTAACATCTAGCGAAGAAACGGCATTCGCAAATCTGGCCCCATCCATCTGAATCTTAAGATCATGTTTGCGGCAGGTTGCCCAAATGGCCTTTAACTCGTCAGGGGTGTAAACCGTCCCTAGTTCAGTTGCTTGAGTTAATGACACAGCTCTAGGTTTCGGATAGTGGATGTCTGATCTCTGAAGAACCATCTTCTCGATACCATGCGGAGTCACCTTTCCTTCATCACCTTGCATCAAGAGCACTTTCGTGCCATTCGAGAAGAACTCAGGTGCACCACATTCCCAACCTTCGATATGGGCAAGTTCATGACAGAGAATGCTATGGTAGCTGCGACATGTAGAAGCCAATGAAAGTGAATTGGCAGCCGTGCCACTGAAGACAAAGAACACTTCGCAATCAGTCTCGAAGATCTCCCTTACTCGATCCGTGGCTTCGGCAGTCCACGGGTCCTCTCCATAGGCGGGACAGTGGCCTTGGTTTGAAGCCTGCAATGCCTCCCACGCTTCTGGACAGATGCCCGAATAGTTATCACTGGCGAAATGTCGTTCCCGTTTGGCCTGATTCATGAGGAACAAGTAGACGGAAATGGTCTTTGCATCAAAGCGAAATATACTGCGCTTCCAAGGCACTCTGGCTTATCCTTGCACTGCCTATGTCAATCGTAAGAAAACTTCATCATACCCGTTATCGCGTCAACGACATCGACAAGACCGTAGAATTCTACAAGCGTGTTCTTGGTTTGGAGGAAGTCAAACGCAGCAAGTCTCCTCGTGGATCTGAACTCGTTTTTCTTAAAGCACCAGAAAGCGAGGAATTGGTTGAGATCTGTTACTATCCGAGCAACGGTGGTGTCACGGTTCAGGAGGACCTGACTCATCTCGCCTTCACCGTAGATAGCCTCGAGGAATTCGGGAAACACCTTGAGTCTATTGGAGAGAAATATTCAGACGGCCCAACTTACAAAGACAACGGAAGTGGATTCGCTTTTGTTGATGCTCCTGAAGGCTATGAGATCGAACTGATCCAAGGACCGATCCCAGCCTAGGTTCGTGACCAAATGATTTGGGAATTCGGCCAATACTGTTTCGACCTTACGGAGCGCCCTCTCATAATGGGGGTGCTCAACGTCACTCCCGATTCATTTTCCGACGGAGGACAGTTCACTGACGTGGTCACAGCTGTCGAGCAAGCTGTCCGAATGCAGGAATCGGGCGCTGACATCCTCGATATCGGAGGAGAATCCACGCGCCCAGGGGCAGCTGAAGTTTCCGTTGAAGAGGAACTCAGTCGCGTCATCCCAGTCATTCAAGCCTTGGCACCTGTGGTCCAAGCGGCGATCTCAATCGACACACGTAAGGTCAAAGTTGCTGAGGCTGCGTTGCAGGCTGGTGCCAGCATTGTCAATGACGTGGAAGCCAGCCGGCCTGATTCAGCCATGTGGGATCTGGTAGCCAAGAGTGGCGCCGGGTATGTAGCAATGCACATGCAGGGATCACCTCAGACCATGCAGAATGCTCCGGCCTACTCCGACGTCGTGGATGAAGTCGGGGACTTTTTTGAGGCGCTACATAGCAAGTTATTGGCTCGAGGAGTTCCTGAACGTTCCATTGTCTACGACCCAGGAATCGGTTTTGGTAAGTCAATTGAGCACAATTTGAAATTGCTGAAATCGCTTCGAGATCTTAAAACAAGGTCAAGGCCGTTGTTGCTTGGCGTATCCCGGAAGTCCTTCATCGGGAAGCTTTTTGGAACAGAGGTTGAAGATCGCATGCCGGCATCTGTGGCTTGTGCGATTTGCGCGTTGCAGCATGGAACCAGAATCTTTCGTGTGCACGACGTGATTGAAACCAGAAGAGCCATCGATATGGCTGCTTTGCTTGTAGACTAACTTTATGGATCCAGCACCGGATAATCTCGCAATCCTACTGGGCGACCTTTGGCGCCCAGCGTTGGAGATATCCATTCTGTCGGTCCTCATCTATCGCATCTACTTACTCCTTCGCGGGACTCGAGGCTGGGCAGTTGTCCTTGGTCTTACAGGATTCTTGATCCTGATTCTCGTCCTCACTGTGTTGACCAACGTTTTTGGTCTCACGGTACTGAGTTGGCTGATCCGCTGGTTGCTCCTTGCCCTTCCCCTTGCTGCCCTTGTCATCTTCCAGCCTGAGCTCAGAACCATTCTGGCGGAGTTTGGAAATCGGCCAGCCATGAAGTCCAGCCGTCAAGAGCGTGAGAATATTGAAATTCTAATCAAAGCGGCTGAAAGGCTTTCAAAGGATCGCGTCGGAGCGTTGATCGCACTTGAGCGATCCATCCACCTGAGAACCGTTGTTGAATCGGGTGTCGAACTGGACTGTTCCGCAACACCTGAAATGCTCGAGACCATCTTCTTTCCGAATAATGCCATTCATGATGGTGGCGTTATCATCAAGGGTAACAGGATTACATTTGCCGCCTGCATCTTTCCATTGACCCAAAGTCACGCATTAGAAGCCTCAGTAGGCACCCGGCATCGAGCCGCTTTGGGGCTGAGTGAAGAGACTGACGCCGTTGTCCTAGTGATTTCGGAGGAATCTGGGGAAATCTCCTACGCCTACAAGGGGCACCTTGAGAAAGGCACTTCACTCAACGATCTAAGGTCCTTCCTGAGTTCCATCTTCATCAAGCAGGTCAAACCGAGAAAGATGAAGGCATGGTTTCGGTTACAGCGAATGCAAACAGCCCAGACAAACCGACAAAGGACAGGAAACACAGAGTTTATCCGAAAGAACGAATCCAACGAGAACTCGAAGGAAACGGATACCAACAAGGATTCCAAATCCAAGAGCGAAGCTGCATGAAGATCAAAGACGTCATTCAGCGCAACTTTGGAGCAAAGCTGACATCCGCTGTTTTAGGGGCTTTGATCTGGCTAAGTATCCAGACCTCTATCCAACGCTCTACAAATGATTCGGAAGACGAGAAGATCAAGCTGGCTACTCCCAAGAATGGCGTCCTACCTCAACCTGCCGTTGCTGCCATAAATCCAGAAACCACTCCCTCCGTTGGACAAAGTGAACCTTTCAAGCGACCGGTCTCCATTCTTAGAGGTGGAAGTGATGCCAATCTCTACCGCATCTCTCCCGCAGAGGTGAGTGTGGTCGTTCAAGGCGAACGGAACCTTCTTAAGGAAATGGATACCAAGCAGATTAAACTGTTTGTCGATGTTGCCGACAAGAAAGACAGACTGCTCAAAGGAGACGTCAAGAACGTGCCTGCTCAAATCCTTGCCCACACACCACCCGGCGTGACAATTGTCGAAATTGAACCTGCCCTCGCAAGTGTAGAAAAAATCCAGATCAGACAGGAGGTGGTTACCAATACCGCTCCGGTAGCAACCAATGCCCCTGCAACAAACACCAATTCACCCGCTATTCCTCCCAGCGATGTTCAAAAGGGAGATTCCAATCAATGAGCCAAACTTCTAACCGTATTTTCGGCACCGATGGTGTCCGAGGAAGAGCAAACATCGAACCAGTCACAGCCGAGACAGCACTCAAGCTAGGCCGAGCAGCTGCCCATGTTTTTAAGAATCTGGAAAGCCAGGCAAGGAGTCGGGACAGACATCAAATCGTTATTGGAAAAGACACCCGTTTGTCTGGCTACATGTTGGAGAACGCAATCTCATCCGGCGTTCTTTCCATGGGAGTCAACGTGGTCTTGATCGGGCCGCTGCCGACTCCTGGAGTTGCTTACGCGACACGTAGTCTGCGTTGTGATGCTGGAATTGTGATCACTGCATCACACAATCCATACGATGACAACGGGATCAAATTCTTCGGTGCAGATGGCTATAAGTTGGCCGATGGAATCGAGAAGAAGATCGAGGAATTGGTCTTCAGTGGTGAGATTGAAAAGGTTCGTCCTACCGCCGATGAAATCGGAAAGGCCATTCGTATTGACGATGCGTTGGGCCGATACATTGAGTATGCCAAGTCGTCGTTCCCCAGGGGGATGACTCTGGAAGGAATGCGCGTGCTTGTGGATTGCGCCAATGGAGCATCTTACAAGAGTTCCCCCTGTGTTCTACGAGAGCTGGGCGCGGAAGTCATTGTTACAGGGAATGAACCAAACGGCACCAACATCAATCATGATTGCGGTTCCATGCACGACGGCAACATTCGCCGCCTCGTCAGGGAGTATCGTGCTGATATAGGCATTGCACATGATGGCGATGCCGACCGTGTGCTTCTCTGCGATGAGATGGGCACCCTGGTCGATGGTGATGACATCATGGCGATTGCCGCCCTAGATATGCTTGAGAGCAAGACGCTCGAAAAGAAGACGGTTGTCGCCACTGTTATGAGCAACGCAGGCCTTGAACCAGTCATCGAAAAGGCTGGAGGCGAAGTCATCCGAACCAATGTAGGTGATAAGAACGTCATCGATGAGATGCTGACCAATGGCTACAACCTTGGAGGAGAACAAAGCGGCCATATGATCTTCCGCGACTATTCCACGACCGGTGACGGTCTGGTTGCTGCATTACAGATGCTGAAGATTATGAAGGCGAAACAGACACCATTGTCAAAGCTGACCAAGTGCTGGACACGTTTCCCTCAATTGGTAACCAACGTCAGGGTAAAAGAGAAACCTGCTTTCGATACGATCCCAGGATTGAATGATCTCTTGGCGGAGGCAGAAGCCTCAGTAAAGAAGGACGGGGGAAGAATCTTGCTACGTTATTCCGGGACAGAACCCAAGGTGCGGCTTCTGATGGAAGGCAGTGATGAAAACGCACTCAAAGTCTGGTCGTTGAAGATTGCCAAAGAACTTGAGGCACAGATCGGGGGCTAACCCCCGATCCTATTCTACAAATCCTTATTCTGAGGCTTTCAAAGCCTCTTCGAGTTTCTTGACCCGGTCCTGAAGGTCTCTCACCACAGGGACGATCCCGTGAATGATTTCACGTGGGTCAATCTCGCCATCTAGATTCATCAGCTTTTTCAAAGCATCACTCTCTCCCGCCTTTGGTTTCGTGGCCTCTTCGCGTTGCTCTATCATTCCACCATATGTCTTTGTCATGACATCAAGTGTCTGAAGACATTCTGAATGGTCCAGAGTCATGGGATCGGTCTTTGGTGAATCACCCTTCTTTACCTTTCCCGCTGCCGTAGGAATTTCCTCACTAAGAAGACGGCTACGACCGGAAGCAGTCATGAGAACCTTCCTGTCGGCCATCACCTTAATAAACGCACCTATGATACTGTATATCTCGGCTTCGCCTGACTCCGGAGCAACCACCGTAGGGTTATCGCTGGTGCCTTTTGCGGCCATTTGAAGTTTTCCAGCAGCATTGCGTCCCGGCAACCATTTGGATTGATCCGAGATCATTGCACTTACCTCTTTTAGAAACTCGATCTTGAGCTCAGTTGTCAGATAACTAATCTGAGTATCCTCTGGTTCTTGTGACTCTTCAGATGCCCCTTCCTTATTGGCAACTTCGTCCTTCGGTTGCTCTTCAACCTTCTTGTCATCTGCCTCTTCCTTAACAGCATCCTCCTTGGGATGTTCGATTTTGACGTGTTTAGAACAATGGGGACAGTCAATCTCCATTCCTAAATGGTCATCACTTACTTCCATTCGAGAATGGCAATGCGGGCACTCAAATTTAAAGAAACTCATACAAATTACGGCAATTCAGATTGGTGGTGGAGGCCAAGCGAAACCCTCTTTTGATCTCAAGTCCACCTTTTTCAGGAATCAGTCCAGTGTGAACGCATTTGAGGAAACCGCTTGCGCAACGTTTCGACTACGATTCTGTCTGTCTTTTTGGACACCAGCTCTACCGGCGAAAATCCCCGGCGAATGGCCAGCACATTCGAACTGCCAATAAGCAAGATCGTAAGCACGACGTTTGGCCAGGCGTTAAGCCCCCACTGATACTCCCACTTCAACCAGAGCACGTCGGAGAACGGAAGCAAATAGGGAATCGGCCACTGATCACCGTCCGGACCTCTAGCGCCTAGAACATCAGCAATGAGGTGAACGTGAAAGCTCGCAAACACAAGGAGAGCCGTCTTTATGTTTCGACCCGATGCAAAGAACGCAATAAGCGAGAAGAGAAGACAAAAGCCTACGTTGTGTCCGAGAACATGGTGATAGTCTGACCACCTCGTAAGAGGATTTGCTGAATTTCTTGTTGCCAGTTCCGCTATGATTCCCAGGCCATCAATATCTGGAATCACTCCAGCAGCCGTGACGAAGGCACGATCTCTTCGGTTAAGATCAGCAGAGTTGGCTATTGCCCAACCAAGGAATAGATGAGTTACAGGACTCATAGCAGCAACAGATCATACCAAGGCCATGGGGCATTCAAGTGAATCGGCGATGGCTCGAAGTAACTCCATTTCCTTCTGCTCGATATATCCATCAGCCGCAACTGTATGAGCAGCGGCCACCAAGAGATCCCTTTTCACCCTTGGAGAGACAGCTGCAAATCCGTTCAATGCCTTGTCGATGTGAAGAAGATTGATGTCTTTCTGCAACTGGATTGGAGTTCCGCTTCTGAACCTGATCTGAGTTGCACCTGCGTCAAAAGCCCTTCGTTCCTCCTCCAATGCTTCATGCCCCACTCCGGCCAAAGCGGATAGCAGAACTTGGCATTCGTTCTTCACCCCATCAATTGCATAAATCTGGACGGCCTTTCTCTTCGTCGGGGTAAAGTGGGAATCCAGATGCCGGGTAAGAATCTTTTGAATTGTGTATTCGAAAAGGTCCAGTTGCTGATCGCTCTCAATCAGAACCTTCACCAAACGACGGAACGACTTATACTGAGACGCGGAGCTCATTCGCAGTGCAGCAACCGAGATATCAATGAGAGGAAGTCGCAGGCTCTGGTCCAGAGTCGCTATCTGCCCCATGAGTCTGTTTAGTTCGTTGATTTCGTTTACGTCAGCGATCCGTCCCAGTTCAGCCAACTGCTTCTCTTTCGCGGCTTCGTCATCGCTTAAGAGTAATCCATACACAAGGGCCCTTGCCCCCATCAATTCATGGGCCGCCGTCTTTAAACCTTCAGGAATCGCAGCCAATAAACTACTGGCTCGATTCATCGATTGTGCGTCAGGATTTCCAATATGATCGATAACCTGAGTCACCGCCGCCTTCGAAACCGTCGGCTGTTCGATTGGTAAGACTTCGGCAGCAGTCTCCAAGACTTCAGAGGAATAACCGCCACCGAATCCGCTTGCACCAACATCAGTATATGCGCCCCCCATTGAGTCCCTTTCTTCAATCACAGCAACATTACCATCCCAGTTAGGAAGGATCGCTTTGATTCGCTTTTCAAGAGGTGGATGTGTGGCGAACATTCCCACCAAGCCCCGCTCTACACCTTCTCCAAAGAAAAGATGACTGACCTCTTCTGCCTGATGATGACGAACTTCAGAGCCCTTGGAATAACCAGCTATTTTTTTCAATGCTCCCGCTATCCCATCTGGGTTACGAGTGAACTGAACAGCCGCTGCATCGGCCAAAAACTCACGTTCCCTTGATATCGCAGCCTTGATCCACTTCCCAAAAAACACTCCCAAAAAGCCAATCGCCATCAATGCCACACCTGCAAGCATTACCCCTATATGCGAATCACCACTTCGTTTCCGGCTGCTGTAAGAGGCACTCGAATACCATCCTCCCTCCATCAGCAATCTACCAAGTATCGTCAAGAAAAGGATGCCATGCACCCATCCCATCAGACGAAGGCTAAGCTTCATGTCACCGTTTAGTATATGACTAAATTCATGGGCTACAACGCCCTGCAATTCATCGCGGTCCAACAATGTGATACAGCCTCTTGTAACTCCAATGACTGCGTCATCAATTGAATTACCAGCGGCAAACGCGTTGATCGCGTTCTCGTGTCGAAGGATATAGACACCCGGAACAGGCACACCTGAAGCAATGGACATCTCTTCCACGATGTTCAGAACTTTGCGTTCATCAGGATCAGTGGTGTTCAAGTCGATCGATTCACCTCCAAGCGAACTGGCCACAACACTTCCCCCCCTCGACAGTTCCAGGACCTTGATCAGGCTTACCATTCCAATCAGGATGATCGTGCCACCCAAACCATAGAGAAGAACCTTGGGATGGAGTAAGACTTGGACAAACGTCTTCTCCCTAAAAAAGGGCACCTTGAAGTGTAGAACGCCAGAAATGAGAAGCGTATTGATTACAGCAATCAATACAACGGCGATGGAGAACAGCAGCACAAGCCGACCGCTGTTCTTTTTAGCCGTATCCTGACTTTCAAAGAAATCCATCCCCAAGCAAACCAATGGTCTAGAACTCTACCTTGGGAGCCTCACGTTCGGCTTCGTCGGTGATCTCAAATGACTCAGCACGCGCAAAGTTACAGAACCCTGCCACGATGACGGCAGGAAAAACTTCCCGTGCGTTATTGTAGCTCAGGACAGCGCTATTAAAGGATTGGCGAGATGAGGAAATCTGATTCTCTGTGGAAGTCAATTCGCTCATGAGCTTGTTCATGGAGGAATCTGCTTTGAGGTCTGGATAGCTCTCCTGAAGCGCCAAGAGCCGCCCCAATGATCCGCCAAGCCCTGACTCAGCCTGCCCCAGCTTCTTCATTGCTGAAGGATCACCTGGATTAGCAGCAACCTTCTCACTTGCGGACACAGCTGCACTCCTTGCTTTGATCACAGCTTCGAGAGTTTCGCTCTCATGCTTCATATACCCTTTGGCAGTGTTGACCAGATTGGGAATCAGGTCGTATCGCCTTTTAAGCTGTACATCCACATTGGAATAGGAGTTCTTGTAACCGTTTCTAAATGTCACAAGGCGATTGTAGATTCCCACACCCCAGATGAACGGGATGATGATTAAGACAAAAGCTACGGCTAAGCCGACAATGAGAGTAGTCATATTCTGGTTGGTTTGGTCTTAGGGTTTATTAGGAAAGATCAACTGAAGGAGCATCCCGTTCACCTGCATCCTCAAGTTCAAAAAGTTCAGCTGCCTGAAAATTGAAGAATCCAGCGATCAGATTACTTGGAAAAACTTCACGTTTCGTATTGTAGAGCATGACCGCATCGTTGAATGCCTGTCTTGCAAAGGCCACCTTGTTTTCAGTAGAGGTCAACTCTTCCATAAGAGTATTGATGGTAGAATCAGCCTTCAGATCCGGGTATGCCTCGCGGAGGGCAAATAGATTACCCAACATACCAGTCAACGCGACCTCTGCTCCAGCGAGGGCCTTGATGGCCGAACCATCGCCTGGGTTAGACGTTGCCTGTTGGCGGGCTGAGACAGCTGAATTGCGCGCTTGGATCACTTTCTCAAGTGTTTCGCTTTCATGCTTCATATACCCCTTCGCTGTCTCGACCAGATTGGGGATGAGGTCATGGCGACGTTTCAATTGGACGTCGATCTGCGAAAAACCGTTTTTGAATCGATTCCGCAATTTGACCAACGCGTTGTATCCTCCGGCAACAAAACCCAGAGTCATAACGACAACAGCGCCCAATACTATCAGTATAATGGTTAATCCCATAATTGTTCTCTTTCGCTTTCTTGTTTAGACGAGAGCGATATTGAAGAATGAGTCAGAGAAATGCGACTGCAACTTTTCCCATCGTTTGTAGCCCACAAAAAAAGCGGCTGGCAGATCATTGCCAACCGCTTTCCCTACTTCGAACCAATAAGGATTAGTTCAAAAAGATCATTTCGTTTGATTCCAGAAGAACTTGAGCAAGCTTTTCCCATGGTTTCAAGGGCTCAACACCCTCCTTCTTTGGTGGTCCAAACTGCCCTACGGCACTGAAGACGCGTTCCTCGAACCGAATTTCGGGAGTCCAGGAGAATGAATCTCCCTTATCATTCGCTCCTGGAAGCACCAAGAAATCCACGTGTGCTCCCTTCTTGATTTCTATTGTTTGACTCAGTTTTGCATGGCCATTGGACGCTTGGCCTTTCCAGATCTGTCCCGATCCAGAAACATGAATGAATCCAATCACGCCATCGCTTTCTTCTGCCTGATGATCCAAATCGCCCTCGATTGAAATCGTACCGCTTACAGGTGAAGTCCAACGACGAACTACACCGTATTTGATGTCTTTCACGGCCCAGCCACCCTCAGCATGGAGAGCTGCTTTCCCAAACCGTGGATCAGGAAACCGGCGATTGAACTGATACTGATGTTGCTCATACTGGCGGAAGGGCTTGAAATTCACAGTGGGTTTGTCGTCGCGATAGATGCTATAGCCATAGCTCCAAGCATTGACCTCGTGGAAGACTTTATCTTCTTCTTCCACCTTGCTGAGGAACTGTTTGGCCTTCGAGACTTCCAATGGAGTCACATCTCTCTGGAACAGCATCTTGAAAAGAGCATTCAATCTCTCATCTGTGGATTGTAATTCACGAATTTCAGATCGCTCCATGATTGCTCTGGCCTGCTGGATCACAAGCGGGCTGTTCATCATGAACAGGGCCTGCTGAGGAACAGTGGTTTCATCCCGGCGACTTATGGTCATATCAGGATTTGCGAAACCGAATGTCCTGAAAATCTCTGGCAGATTTTCCCGATCGATGTAGGCATAGAGTGTGCGACGGGGAAGCTGATCATCTTCATTACTCACGTCGAAAGGCCGGCCACCAACCGTCAGATCGATCGAACCGCCGTGATAGAGGACCGTGTCCCTCAATGATTCAAAATCAAGTCTCTGAAGATTCATCTTCCAGAGGAGCGCATTGCCTGGATCTTTGATCGCGTATTCTGAGTTATCCACCGATGACTGCTGGTAGGTGGCTGACATTAGAATCATCTTATGCAGCTTCTTGAGAGACCAACCTTCCTCCACAAAGGTCTTGGCCAAGAAATCAAGTAACTCAAAATGAACCGGCTTTTCAGAACGAAGGCCGAAGTCACTGATGCTAGGCACCAAACCTTCGCCGAAGTATTTTGCCCACACTCGATTAACAATCACTCGAGAAGTTAGAGGATTATCTGGGTGAACAATCTCCTCAGCCAGTTGCAAGCGACCACTGCCATTGCGATAGGTCGCGCGCTCTTCTTTGGGAGACGATAAGATCTCCAAGAATCTCCGTGGAGCGACATCGCCAAAACGACGTGCCTCACCCCGAATCAAGATCCGAGAGTCCTGAGGCTTTTTCTCGTCGACGATGGCCATTGCACGATCGGGAGAACCGGGATGCTCCATCTTGAGAGCGAAGATCTTTGGCTGTAGCCGATACTGGGCGCGACGGATCTCATTGTTATTAACAAATCGGCGTGCATCACGCTCTGCTGGCATCATGCTGGATTTACTTCCGTTAACCAAAGCCACCCAAATCTGTTTGAGCTCCTTTGTTGAATCCTTACCGGCCTTGAGCGCCTTCGAAAACACAGCGGAATAGATCGCGGAAACGTCATTCATTGACTTCAGGGAAGCTCTCTTCAACTGACCATGCAAAAGTCGGTTTGTGTCATCTGCCAAGGAGGCCTGAATCTTTCTAGCTCCAGCTGAAAAACCTTCAGGCTTAAGCTTGGCGAACCTGACCCATGCTCCAAATATTGGATCGTTCGATTTCACCTTTGCGATCTGACGCTGGACATACAAAGCGGCATTATAATTGAGTTTGGCTTTGGTGAACATAGCGCGCTGCTTCGCGCGGTTATTTGTCTGCTCAGCCTTGTATACCGTCAGCATGTAATCTGTGATACGCTCACGAAGATCCTCGATTGCCTTCTCGACCAGTTTTGGACGAATGCCATCGAGTTCTCTTTCCAACTTCTTCAATTCTGCTTCGAACTCAATGAACTCAGCTGTCCGTTTAGGCTCAAGTAGGTAGGGCCGATCCTTCGGTTCTTCAGAACTGGCAAAGACACCGTGCAGTGAGTAGTAATCCACCTGAGGAATCGGATCGAATTTGTGATCGTGACAGCGCGCGCATGATGCAGTGAGCCCCATCAATCCCTGAGTAACCACATCGATCTGATCGTCGATCACTTCATTGTCATTCCCCATGAAACGTTTACCGACCGTCAAAAATCCGAGCGCAGCCAATTTGGTGCGATCATCATCGCCTTCATGGACGAGTTGATCCGCGGCCAGCTGTTCCTTCACAAACTCGTCATATGGCTTGTCTTCGTTCAGTGACTGAATGACGTAATCTCTGAATGTGAATGCAAAGGGGTATCTAGGATCGCCCCTGTTCTTTCTGTCGCCAGACGTGTCAGCATATCGTGCCACGTCCAACCAATGCCGCGCCCAACGTTCTCCATAATGAGGTGAGCGGAGCAGACGATCCACCAGCTCCTCAACAGCCCTGGGTGAATCATCTTCAACAAACATTGCTACTTCCTCCGATGAAGGAGGCAACCCGGTAAGTGCGTAAGTGATCCGGCGGATCAACGTCCGTTTATCGGCTTTCGCGTTCGGGGTCATTCCATTTTCTTTCAATTTCGCCAGCACAAAGGAATCAACCGGGCTCTGAACCCAGCTTGAAGAGATTGAAGGAGGAGTCGCTTTCTTGACCGGTTGAAAGGCCCAGTGATCGCGGGAATCATTGACATCAATCTTGGTCATACTTGTTATGGCAGTCGCCTTTCTTGGATCAGGCAGTCCAAGTTGAATCCACTTCTCGAAATTTCTTATCACTGCTTCAGAGAGCTGATCTCCCTTGGGAGGCATCTCCATGTCCTCAACTTCGTGTCGCAGAACCTGAACGAGCAGACTCTTCTGAGGTGCCTTGCTCAGGTCTACAATCTTCCCACTGGCGCCACCCTGGAGAATGGCTTCGCGATTCTCTAGAGAGAGACCGCCCTTCGCCTTTCCATTGCCATGGCAATCCATGCATTGTCCTGAGAGAACAGGTCTGATGTTCTTCTCAAAGAAACCCAGTTCTTGGTTGCTGAATTTCACTTCCGTTTCAGCAAGCGCCGACAGCCCACCAAAGAGGATAGCCGACAGTATAAGGATTCGTTTCATTGTATTATGAGTTTGAAAGAAAGCCCCCAGACTTCCGACTGGAGGCTTCAGAAATTTTGATTCAAATGAGCCTAAGCGATCAATTCGTTGACAACGTTTCCGTAGACATCTGTGAGACGGAAGTCGCGTCCGTTGTATCGATAGGTAAGTTTCTCGTGATCAAATCCGAGGAGCTTGAGAACGGTTGCATGAAGGTCATGCACGTGCACCTTGTCCTCTACAGCGTTGTAACCAAATTCATCGGTTGCACCATGGACATAGCCACCTTTGACGCCGCCGCCTGCCATCCATGCGCAGAAACCTCTACTGTGATGATCTCGACCTGGCTCACCTCTGCCGTTGCGATCATGGCGTGGTGTTCTTCCGAACTCACCGCCCCACATCACGAGTGTGCTACCCAGCATTCCTCTTTGTTTCAAATCTTTAAGCAAAGCCCCTAAAGGTTGATCGACTTCGGTGGCTTTTCTCCGAAGATTCGTTTCAACAGCAGTGTGGTGATCCCAACCGTTTGCCCATACCTGAACAAAGCGGACACCACGCTCGACCAATCTACGAGCAACAAGCATCTGCCTTCCAATCGGAGTTGCTCCATACATCTGCTGAATCTTTCCTGGCTCCTTGGTTACATCGAACGCATCGGTGGCTTCAGTTTGCATTTTGTATGCAAGCTCGAAGGACTGGATCCTTGCTTCCAATTTCTCTTCGTTCTTCAACCGCTCATTGTGGGCCTCATTGAAGAACTTCAGCAGGTCCAATTGACTACGCTGCTCATCGAGAGAGGAGTAGTTGTTTTTGATATTGGCAATGATGTCCTCGATGCGAGCCGAGACATTGGAGACGTGAGTACCTTGAAATGCACCTGGCAAAAAGGCTGATCTCCAGTTGGACGAGCCACCCACACCGGAGCGTCCCAATGATACAAAGCCAGGAAGGTTTTGGTTTTCAGTGCCAAGTCCGTATGTCACCCATGACCCAACTGATGGTTTTACAATACGTCCCGATCCCGTGTTCATCATCACCGTAGCAAACTGATGCGCAGGGATATTGGTGTGCATTGAGCGAATCACTGCGATGTCGTCAATCGATTCTCCAATGTGCGGAAAGACTTCTGATACTTCGACACCCGACTGCCCACGCTTGTTGAAGTCGAAGACTGGAGGAAGCGGCACACCACCGATTTCAGAAACTTCTTTTCCGGCGTACTTGGCCAAGCCGGGTTTAGGATCCCAGGTATCGATGTGAGAAGGTCCGCCTTGTGCAAACACGTGAATCACATGTTTCGCCCGAGCTGGAAAATGAGGGTTCTTGGGCGCCAATGGCGAAAGTGATGTTGCTGCATCAAGATTCCCCTCAACGAGGTCGGAAGCCATGATGGAAGCCATTCCAAGGCCTGCCATTCCCATTCCAAACTTGTTCACAAATTCCCTGCGAGTCAGAAAGTAATCGGAGATTTGAGGACGGTGCTGGTTAATATCCATTGTCGTGATTGTTTGCGGACACTCTTCCCTTCTCATCGGCACTAGCTCACGGCTTCGAAACCGCTCTGTCGCGCCCTTGTTTTGGGATTCATAGGAAATAGGAAGTGCGCAAACGATTGTCACAACCATTTTTGTGCAAAAAAGACCGCTCCAGAGCAGGCCAATACGTCTCTTCTGGTATCACTTCTGGATCTCCTTCTCCAATAATTCATTGGACACAGTAGATTCACGAAGTATAATTGAGACTCAATCTCAATTAAAAGTGATTCGCGATACGGAATTCCGACCAAACATGAATGTCACTCTTCAAGAGCTGCAAGTTGGCGCCACAGCCAAGATAAAGACCATCAAGACCGAGAATTCGACGAATCAACGATTGACCACAATGGGCCTATTGCCTGGAACATCCATTCGCAAGATCCAGATTGCTCCCTTGGGAGATCCTATTGCGATCGAGTTCAATGGACAGCGCGTAAGCCTCCGACAAGCTGAAGCGGCTTTTATCGAGTTGGAACCTCAGTGATCTGATTTTTCATGGATTCCAACGACAGTTCATCCTCCAAGGGCACCTTACGGCTCGCCCTCTTAGGGAATCCGAATACAGGGAAAACATCCATTTTTAATGACCTCACCGGACTACGCCAACGGGTAGGAAACTATCCCGGGATAACGGTTGAGAAGAAAATGGGCTTCTTTGAAGTCGAGAGCACGCCAATTGAGCTCATTGACCTTCCCGGTACCTATTCTTTGGCGGCGTCGTCGCTGGACGAGCGGGTGGTCGTCGACATGTTGGCAGGGAAGGTCCCCGGAAACCCGCCTCCCGAGGTAATCGTGTTTGTAGCAGATGCGACCAATCTGCTTAGAAACCTGTTCCTAGCATCTCAGGTTGCAGAGTTGTGCATTCCGATGGTTATCGCACTCAACCTGATGGATTCCGCCACGAAGAAGGGCATTACAATCAACGTGGCTGAGTTGTCAAAAAGGTTGGGCGTGCCTGTCATTCCAACCGTCGCGACCCGCGATGAAGGAATTGATGATCTTCGAAGCGCAGTGATTAGCGCCAGCAAGTCGAAGCCAAAGTTCAACCCTGTCGATTGGCCTGAAGCGGTAAATCAAGCAGTGGAGACTCTTTCGAGCGGAATCCAAGCTGGTTCATCAGCCACTCTCTGCCCTATTGAAATGCGCCGCCTTCTTTTCGATGCAAATTCGGCGGTTGGGGAGCACACGCACCTTCCTGAGGAAAGGCTCAAAGAAATTCAGGCTGAAGCAAGGGCTCAGCTAACCCATGCCGGCTACAACCCACTGGCAGCTGAGGCGCTGATTCAGTATGAGTATCTCGGAAAACTCTTGGAAGGTGTTGTCCACCGAATCGGCGAAACCAAGCCTGATCAGAGTGAATCAATCGACAAGCTGATGATTCACCGTGGCTGGGGGCTGGCGATCTTCATCGGAATGATGTTTGTCGGCTTTCAGGCTGTTTACTCATGGGCCGGACCTTTGATGGATGTGATCGATGCAGCCAAGGTCGCTGTGCAAGGATGGATTGGGCCGATGCTTGAATCCACTCCTACCCTACAGAGCTTGGTCAACGACGGGATCATTGAAGGCGTTGGTGCATTTGTCATCTTCCTGCCGCAGATCTTGATCCTCTTCTTGTTCATCGCTCTCTTGGAGGACACTGGATATATGTCACGTGCTGCCTTTCTGATGGATAAGTTATTTCATTGGTGCGGCCTAAATGGAAAGAGTTTTGTGCCCATGCTTTCCAGTTACGCCTGTGCCGTCCCTGGTGTCATGGCAACTCGAACCATCGAAGACCCAAAGGCCAGATTGATCACGATCTTACTCGCTCCATTGATGAGTTGCTCTGCAAGGCTGCCGGTCTACGTGTTGTTGATTGGAGCATTTGTTGAGCCTCAGTATGGATCTTTCATCGCCGGCGTTACGCTTTTTGCCATGCACTTTGTAGGCCTCGCGATTGCGATTCCTTTATCATGGTTGTTTACGAAATTCTTGGTGAAGACAAAGGCACAACCCTTCTTGATGGAGATGCCTCCGTATCGCGTTCCTCGACTTAAAAACGTCGTTCATCGGATGTACGAAGCAGGGTTCGAATTTGTGCAGCGCGCCGGAACAGTCATCCTCGCATTTACCATCCTCATTTGGGCAGCACTCTATTTCCCCAGACCCGAGCAACTGGTAACCAACACAACGGATTCGTATTTGGCTGAGATACAAACAGCCCAACAGATTAGTGAGGATGACGCCCTTAGGTTGATTGAAGACCCTGAGTCCGATGAATCAGCAGAATTGGACAATCGGATTCAAGGAGCCTACGTCAACCAAAGCTATTTGGGGAGAACTGGACAGGCAATTCAGCCAGTCTTTGAATTGGCAGGTTTTGATTGGAAAATCACCGTTGGTGTACTGGCGAGTTTCCCGGCGAGAGAAGTCATTATTTCCACAATGGGAGTTGTGTTCAGCCTTGGTGGCGATGTGGACGAAGAATCAGGAAGCCTGCGCGACGCCCTACGTAAAGAGACTTGGGAAACAGGGACTCGCAAGGAAGCCCCGGTCTTCACGCTGCCCACAGTCTTTGCCATTATGATCTTCTTTGCACTCTGCTCCCAATGTAGTTCCACTTTGGCTGTAATCGCAAAAGAATCGAATTGGAAATGGGCGGGATTCGTCTTCTTCTACATGACCTCTTTGGCATGGGTTGCAGCGGTCCTAACCTATCAGATTGGCGTCGCCCTTTTCTAAGAATGCTCCCTGCTCTGGAAAACTTCATCGTCCTGCTTGTAGTCGGTTCATCTCTGATCTACTTGGTGAAGTATTTCAAGAGCGTCATTTCCCCCTCGCGTGGATGTTCCGATTGCAAGTGTAAGGTTGGAGTCAGAGACAAGTGATACGGCAACTCCGGAAAAGAAATGCTGCTTTTTTCGTTTGCCTTAATCAGAACCTATGCTTAAAGAAACGGCGTCAAGCGTTCAGTTCGACAGCCCACGGGATGACTCCTTCAGAACTTTTCATCGGGCTCGAATTTCCTGACCTCCCTTTTCTCTTTTCCCTATGGAAATGAATTTTCCGTGTCCCTGTGACACTTATACCAAGATTTAATTATGCCAAGACAACGTAAACGCAGTCCCAACCGCGGTGATTTTCCAGAAACCGGATCGGGATATCTCGAGATCTCTGAAAAGGGTTTCGGGTTCCTGCGCGCCCCGGAGCACAAGTTCCACCCGCGCCCAGCAGACATCTTTGTTACTCCAGACACAATCAAGCGTAACTACCTCCGTGAAGGCGTCTTCATTGAAGGACAACTGTCACCACCGCATCGTGGTGTCAGCCCGCAGCTACGTGAAGTGACCAACGTCAACTTCATGCCCTTCAACGATTACATTCGCTCTGTACGATTTGAGAACCTAACCAGTATTGATCCTATCGAGAAGTTCCAGCTGGAGACAGATCCAGACGTTCTTGAGACTCGTATCATTGACCTGGTCACTCCTATCGGAAAAGGCACAAGAGGCCTGATCGTGGCGCCGCCTCGCACCGGTAAGACAACAGTGTTGAAGCAGATCGCCAATGCTATCACCACCAATCACCCCGAGGTTCACACCATTGTTCTCCTGGTTGATGAACGCCCTGAGGAGGTTACCGACTTCGAACGTTCTGTTGATGCAGAAGTGATCGCGTCTTCAAACGACATGGATCTTGAGACACATGTGCGTGTTTCACGATTCACCATCGAAAGATGCCGTCGCCTTGTTGAAGCAGGCAAAGACGTTTTCGTTCTGATGGACTCCTTGACGCGTGTAGCCCGTGCTTATAACAGTGTCCATGGAGGAAGTGGCCGAACAATGAGTGGTGGTGTGGATGCACGTGCGCTCGAGATACCGCGTAAGATGTTTGCTTCTGCCCGTAAGACAGAAGACGGTGGTTCTCTTACAATCGTCGCAACCGCACTCGTTGATACGGGATCCAGAATGGATGAACTCATTTTCCAGGAGTTCAAAGGAACCGGCAACATGGAGTTGATTCTCGATCGCAAGCTGTCTGATCGCCGCCTGTTCCCCGCCTTGGACATTCCAAGAAGTGGCACACGAAAGGAAGAAAAGCTCTTTAATCCTAAGCACATCAATGCGCTTCACAAACTACGGAGAACGATGGTTGACCTCAATCCGATCGAAGCCATGGATACACTCCGTAGCGCTTTGCAGAAGTACAAGACGAACGAAGAGTTTCTCACCAAGATGTCCAAATAGGTCATCTGATTTGCATGCAAATGGGGGTACGAAAGAAACAGCCTGCAGCCGTTCCTCTTTCGAGGCCCCCGTTGGAGCGGATGCTTAAGATTCACCAGGCCATTCAGGCTGGTAGATATCCCAATGCCACTCAACTGGCAAAAAAGCTGGAGGTAAGCACCAAGTCCATTCATCGGGACGTTGATTTCATGCGGGACAGAATGGGGCTCCCGATTGATTACGATGCATCCAAATTCGGCTACTTCTACTACGAGGAAGTCAACGCTTTCCCTTCCTTTGAGATTTCTGAAGGAGAACTCTTTGCCCTGCTGGTCGCAGAAAAAGCTCTTCAACAATACCGCGGAACCAATTTCGAAAAGCCACTCGTCAGCGCTTTTCGAAAAATGACCTCTTCACTTCCTGAAACAGTCACCTTTCACCTTCAAGATTGGGAACAGACCATTTCTTTTCGGACCAGCGCGGAACCCATCCTCGATTTGCAGATCTTTGATGCTTTGTCCAAATCGCTTTCTAAGAAACAGCAGCTCAAGCTGGACTATCGGAAGCCAGGAAAACAGACAACCGAAGAGAGGATTGTAGATCCCTACCACATGGCAAACATCAACGGAGAATGGTTCCTCTTTGCATGGTGTCATCTGCGAAAAGACGTAAGAACGTTTGCTCCATCCAGAATCAAAGGAGTCGAACAAACAGGCGAAACATTTGAGAGGCCCAAGAAGTTCTCACTGGAGAAACGTCTTCGTGACAGTTTTGGAGTTCATTCCGGTCAAGGTGACCACCAGGTTGTTATTAGATTCTCTGAGAATGTCGCAGACTACATTCGAGAAAAGAGGTGGCACCAATCACAGAAGCTGAAGAACCTTTCGAATGGGGATGTTGAGATCTCGATGAAGTTGTCCTCTTTGGATGAAATCAAGAGGTGGATTCTCGGCTGGGGCGGACAGGCTGTAGCTGTATCTCCTCCTGAACTTGTAGATGCGGTCGCAGCATCGATTGAAAGCCTCAAGGGCTCTCTTGGTTCTGGGAACTCTTAACCGCTCTTATTGCGGCCATTACATCTTCGACCTTGGGGAACACATCCCCTTTCTTTTCTGCAATTGCCTCCCCATTCATCGTTACGCGAAACACCCCTTTGGATTCCGGAATCAAGATGACTTGAGCCAGATCGATCTTGTACTTCAAGAGCTTCTCAAGGAGAACGAAAACCTGTGGCTCATAATTGCAGACAGCACAGTAGTGAATCGTGATCTGGAACGGCTTCATGCTCATCTAGGGACGAAGCATGAGGGGATGAAAGAAAGGTTTCAAGCGAGGGAAACCCTAAAGCGAGAGCTTCTAACAGCGCGCAGGCGTTGATTGAAGAACTTCAGAAATGGCGCTGGATATATCATTCAGAGCGAATGGCTTCTGTACCGTTGCATCTGCCCCTGCCTGTCCAGCGCTAAACAATCCATCTCCAGGATACTTGTCACTGTTGCCTGATACAGCAATCACAGGAAGATCCGGCCTTTCTGCCTTTGTCGCCTTGATGAGATCAATCCCACTGATATCCGGCATCGTAAGATCCGTAATAACGAGATCAATGCACTGATCCGTCATGATCAGCTGCTTGGCCTCAATACCGCTGCCTGCATCGACCGGGGTGTGCCCGATACATTCCAAGAGGTGCCCTAGGATCTCCCGGATATTCGGTTCGTCGTCTATTACTAGTATGCGTGCCATATGCCTTTGGATGTTGTGACAACCCTATCAGCAATCTGGGTACCAAACTCTGTTTTCACAGCTCCGAGAAGCTCCAAGGCCTAAACACCACCAGTTTGACACTCTAACGTCCTGTTTCGAGACATTTGAAAGGCCCGTTCAGTCAATCTGAGCAGGAATCTTGAAACTCTTAATTAAGAAAGCTCCACGGATTCTCAGACAAATCACGGAAAGCCGTCACTCAAAGAGTTCCCCTTGCGTTTCAACCCTCGCTCGGCGAATCAGACTGGAATCATCCAACTTGGGATTACTAAGTTCTTTGGGAACTGGAAAAGCGTTTACTTCAACTTCCCTACTTTCCTCTCCCATTATTTTCAATGTCTGAGCCGTAGGCGCTTCGCTGAGCCAATTTGCGATCGCGTCTCGCTGCAAAATTACGGGCATGCGATCGTGGTAATCTCCGATAAAGATCGAAGGTCTTGTTGTAAGAATCGTTGTTTCAAGAACGGACTGATCCTCTCCTTCTTGCCATAAACCCGCAAAGAACCAATGACTTGAATCCCCATCAGCAGGATGAAGCAGGTAGGGTTGTTTTCTACCGGGATCACCCTTCCACTCGAAGAAGCCATCAGCCGGTATCAAACACCTTCGTCTTTTCACCGAGTCTTTGAACGAAGGCTTTTCTGTTACGGTTTCAAGTCGTGCGTTTGTCAACAGGTTGGATCTTCCTGCAGCCCGGAATCCCCAATGTGCTTCGAATCCAATGATTTCGCCTTCACTAATTCGAAGCGCCAACATCGTATCCGATGGGCAGATATTGTATTGTTTCTTCAACTTCCTGGGGATCGCAATCTCCTTACCCAAAGACTTCTTAAGCTTATCAGCGGCCTGCTCGTAGGTATATCGATTGCACATGCCCCTAGCGTTCTCAAATGTCTCGCCTCCTGCCAATCGAATTTCTCCTGACACCTGAGCCTCAACTTGAGATAAAGAGCACGCATCAAACCATGATCACAGAGTTTCCAGATATTCTTAAAAACCGTCTCGCCTATGGATGTTGGCGGCTTGCCGACAATGGCGAGGACGTTGGAAGGAGAGCACTTTTTGCCGCCTTGGATTCTGGTTACCGTCTGTTCGATCACGCAGATATCTATGGTAACGGCCAGGCCGAAATCATCTTTGGAAATGCAATAAAAGAATCTACCGCTCTAAAGGAAACTTCCATTGTCGCCACCAAGTGCGGGGTGAGAAAAGCAGGAGATTCCGATCCATCTGCACCCTACCGCTACGATCAGTCAAAAGAATACATCATTAAGTCCTGCGAAAATTCGCTCCGGAGACTCCAGCTTGAGACGATCGATCTCTATCAGCTCCATCGTATTGATCATCTCGGAGAACCAGAGGAGGTTGCTGCTGCATTTGATCAATTGAGGGACCAGGGAAAGGTCCGGTATTTTGGAGTGAGCAACGCATCTCCACAACAGTTCGAGCTTTATCAATCCTGCTGCTCTCAAAAACTGATATCCAATCAGGTCGAGATTAGCCTTCTGCAGACACAACGACTTGAAGACGGCACTCTCTCCTATTGCCTCCAAAATCAAGTCACTCCCATGGCGTGGAGCCCGCTTGCTGCCGGAAAACTCACTGGAGATGTTCGTCGAGTCTTGGGCCATCAAGAATGTTATGACCCAGCTGGCGTTGCTGAAGTTCTGCTGGATATCAGCGCTGCTTACCAAGTGACTTCAGCCGATTTGGCGATAGCATGGTTGTTACGCCATCCATCGAAAATAATTCCGATTATTGGATCAATTACACCCGACCGCATTAAGTCACTCCGCAAAGCCCTGGACGTAAACCTGTCGCGGGAAGAATGGTATCGCTTATTGGCCGGTGCTCGCGGCAATTCACTCCCTTAACTCCAAATGGAATCCAACGACCTCCCCGCCTCGCTTGGTTATCAAATGCCTGCCGAATGGGCTCCACAGAAAGGAGTCTGGTTTACGTGGCCTCGTCCGGATGGGATCTCCTTTCCAGGCAAATATAAAACCGTCCCCCCTGTCTATGCCGAACTCTTTGAACAGCTGCTTAAGACCGGGGGAGTGTTTGTCAATGTAGCCAACGCCACAGAAGAATCTCGTGCAAAGAAGGAACTGTGCGATGGAGGTCTGAGTGCCACCGACATCACAAAGATCGCCTTTCATCACTACCCTGCGCATGAGCCATGGTGCAGGGATCATGGTCCGATCTTTGTGGTCAAGGAGAGTAACGTTGGATTACAAAAGGCAGTCACCAAATGGAAATACAATGCGTGGGGAGACAAGTATCCTCCCTACGACTTGGACAATGAGATTCCCTACAAGATTGCCGAGTTGCGCGATATCCCCATCTTCGAGGGAGGGATGATCCTAGAGGGTGGGTCAATCGAGGTGAACGGTAATGGTACTCTGCTCACCACCACTTCCTGCCTACTCAATCAGAACCGAAATCCAGATCTGACAAAGTGGGAAATAGAACAAAGACTCAAAGCTTATCTGGGAGTAAAGCAGATCATCTGGTTAGGCGATGGGATTGAGGGAGACGATACCGATGGTCACATAGATGACATCACGCGATTCATCTCACCCAAGAAGATTATTACGGTGGTTGAACCCGACAAATCGGACCCTAATCATGCACCGCTCAAAGCAAACCTCGAACTGCTTCGGCAGGCGAAAGATCTTAATGGCGAGCTCTTCGAAATCATCGAACTCCCCATGCCTCATAGACTCGACCACGAAGATCAAAGACTGCCTGCAAGTTACGCAAATTTCCTGATTTCAAACGGACTGGTTCTGGTGCCCACCTATCGCTGTAAGAATGACTCGCAGGCTCTGGGGATCTTGCAAGAACACATGCCCGATCATAAGGTGATTGGCATTGATTCCACTGAGTTGATATGGGGACTTGGTTCCTTTCACTGCATTTCACAGCAGGAGCCAGCTGTTTGAATTTTTAACGAATGAATGATGTTTCTATTCCACCCATGCGCCTATTACTCATCGCTCTCTACTCGTTGATCTGCTTCGCCCCGCCGTCGCACGGTGCAGATTGGCCCAATTATCACGGGCCAGAGCACGACAATCACTACAAGCAATCAGATTGGTCTACGCAGTGGGAGAACAATACACCGAGAAACATCTGGGAGGCGCAGGTCGGCACGGGATTCTCATCCGTTTCGATCGTCGGAGACAGGGTATACACAATGGGTCACAAGAATGGTAAGGACTCCGTGATCGCATTGAGCTTCAACTCCGGAGAAGAGCTTTGGCGTCATTCGTACGATTCCGACTTGGGTCCTAATCTTTATGAAGGTGGCCCAGGAAGCACACCAACCGTCCATAAAGGACACGTATTTGCCATCAGTCGCTGGGGTGATCTGTTTTCTCTAAATGCCGCTGACGGGAGCCTGAATTGGAAACGCCAGCTTGCCAAAGAGGAAGAAGTTCGTATCCCTGAATGGGGATTTAATGGATCGTGCCTGGTTTCAGGAGATCTTATCATTGTGACGGCTGCAGCAAACGGAATCGCGTTCGATAAGAACACTGGGAAAACCGTCTGGAAATCTGATGATGGCGAGGCGGGATATGTCTCCCCTACTCCCGTCAGCATCGATGGAAGAGAACAGGTTGTCGTAAGTTCTGGAGATGCCTACACAGGAATCAATCCCACCGACGGGGCAGTGATTTGGCAGATCCCTTGGTTTACCCGATATGGGGTTAATGCAGCAGCGCCCATCGTTAGAAACAACAAGGTGTTTATTTCATCTGGGTATTCGAAAGGAGCTGGGCTCTTCGAGATTGAAGGTCAAAACACCAAGCAGCTCTGGAAGCATCGCAAATTCAGGAATCAATTGAACACCTCCGCATTGATTGGCGATCACCTTTATGGATTCGACGGTGACAATAGTTCTCGCGCATTCTTCAAATGTGTTGATTGGGATACCGGAAAAGATCTTTGGGATACGGAAGAACCCGGATTCGGATCATTACTACAGGCGGGTGATAAACTGATTCTCTTGTCTGATAAGGGAGTCTTGATAACAGTTGATCCTTCTCCAGATTCTTATAAGCCGCTCTCGAAAACGAAGGTGATAGATGGTCGTTGTTGGACTGCACTGGTACTGACTGATTCACGACTCTTTGTAAGAAACTCCACAGGACGTTTAATCTGCCTTGATGTAAGTAAAAGCCACTAATCTCATTAGCCAACCATGTCACAAGATCGTCGTCATTTCATAAAAGCTGCAGCAGCTTCGAGTCTCGCATTCTCAGCCATTCCCCTTCTAGGCGCATCGCCAACCAAGCGCTACCGAACAGCCATCATCGGCTGTGGCTGGTGGGGAATGAATATCCTTCGCGAAGCAATCCAATCTAAACGCTGCAAGATCGTAGCTCTATGTGATGTCTATGCCCGGGCGCTGAATGTCACCGCTGACGAAGTCGAAGGCGAGACGGGAGACTACCCAGAGATATACGAAGATCATCGAGAGATGCTGGCGAAAGAGAAACCCGAGATTGTCATCATCGCTACTCCTGATCATTGGCATGCAATTCAGTGCATTGATTCACTCAAAGCCGGAGCTCACGTCTTCGTGGAGAAGCCAACAGCTCACACAGTCGGAGAAAGCCGCGCGATGGTTACCGCAGCAGAGGATACTGACCGAGTCGTTCAGGTCGGTCTTCACAGAAGGATCGGGCCACATCATGTCTCTGGTATGGATTTCCTGAAGTCGGGTAAAGTTGGCGACATAGGTATGGTGAGGATGTTTGTTACCGGAGGCGGAGGCCCAGAAAAGCCCACTCCAAACAGCAAGGCTCCGATCGGCATGAACTGGGAGCAGTGGTGTGGTCCAGCCCCTCTTAAACCGTTCAATAAGCGGATGCATCCGGGAGGCTGGCGCAATTTCTTGGATTATGCCAACGGCACACTCGGAGACTGGGGAGTGCATTGGTTGGATCAGGTGCTTTGGTGGACTGATGAGAAGTATCCAAAGAATGTATTCTCGACCGGTGGCCGCCCAGTCAAAGGAGAAGCTGTGGCAAATGAAACGGAAGCCACCTCTGATGCCCCCGACACGCAGATTGCCACCTACGAATTCGAATCCTTCACAGCAACATGGGAGCACAGACGATACGCACAGAACAATTCAGAGAAGCACAAATACGGCTGCTACTTCTATGGAACCAATGGCATCTTCCATATGGGTTGGCGCGATGGTTGGACCTTTTACCCAACAAAGAGCAACGAAAACATCATTCACGAAGACCCACGCTTCGATGATGAAAAATCAGGCCACAATCTGACTCCTTTATGGCTCGATTTTATTGAATGCATCGAAAGTGGAAAGAAGCCGGTCGCGAACATAGAAAACTCCCACCGTTCATCCGTCCTTCCGATGTTGGGTATGTTATCATACAAGCTTGGCCGCTCCATACGCTGGGATGGCAATAAAGAACGCATCCTAAACGACAACGAAGCAAACACGATGTTGACTCGCAAATACCGAAATCCATGGATCTATCCGTCCTAAATTGGGGATTACAGGACCGAAGCCTCACCATTGCATAGAACATCATGAAGCCCCGCCTGCTCCTCATCTTCCATTTGTGTTGGATCACCCTATCTAGCGTTGCTGCACCAGTGGACTTCGAGAAGCAGATTCGCCCGATCCTTGCGGAGAGTTGCCTTCTTTGTCATGGAACTGACGATTCAAAAGGCGGACTCCGGCTCAACTCCGTAGAAGGAGCAACAAAAACTCTCAAAGGAGGAGGAGTTGGAATAATCCCCGGTGCGCCAGAACGAAGCGAGGTAATCAAACGTATTGTCAGCAAGGATCCAGAGAAGCGAATGCCTCCTGCTGATCATGACATGGCATTATCATCTGAACAAATTGCGCTACTTGAGCAATGGATCGCTGAAGGAGCTGAGTATCAAGAACACTGGGCATACCGACCACTAGAACCGGGAGCAATCCCCTCTGTTTCTGATGTTGAGTGGACCAAGAGTCCAATCGACTTCTATGTTCTGAAACAATTGGACGACCATCAAGCATCCCCTTCATCACAAGCATCTGATTCAACTCTTCTACGGCGTCTACATCTCGACCTGACTGGACTCCCTCCATCTCCGGAAGAGATTCAATCCTTCACGACTGACACCAGCGAACAGGCTTTGGAAAGCGCTATCGACGCACTCCTCTCGTCACCTCACTTTGGGGAACGCTGGGGACGCCACTGGCTGGATAAGGCACGGTATGCAGATTCGGATGGGTATGAAAAAGACCGAATCAGGCCTAATGCCTGGCGTTATCGCGATTGGGTTATTGATGCAATCAACAATGATATGCCAATCGATCAATTCACCATCGAACAACTTGCTGGCGATCTACTTCCTGATGCTTCGGAATCTCAAAAACTCGCTACCGCGTTCAATCGGCAGACATTGACGAACACAGAAGGTGGCACGGACAAAGAGCAATGGAGAATCGCTGCCATCATGGACCGAACGGAAACACTCGGATCCGTATGGCTTGGACTGACTGTAGGCTGCGCCAGGTGCCATAATCACAAGTATGACGCGCTTACCCAGGCCGAGTATTATCAACTCTTCGCCTACTTTAACAACGGGGACGAGACGAACACGAAGGTTAGGCAGAGTGATGAGGAATGGGATGCTTACCTTGAGGCCAAACTCCGTAACGAAACAACAATTGAAGAGCTAACCAAAGAAATGGCCGACATTTCGAAGGAACTCACAGGCGGTTTCGGACCTTGGCTCGAAAATGCAGCTGATGAACTGGAAAAAGCGGATGTCGATTTATCACTGGAGGCACAGATACCAATGGCTGTCTACGCCAGCGGCAAGGCAGTTGGCCAGATACATCAAGACGGCTCCGTTGTTATCAGTGGAACAAATCCAGACAAGGCAACTACAACACTGAGATTCGAATCACTCCCACAAGGCACAAGATATCTGACCCTTTCCCTAGAGCCAGATTCTTCATTCAAGAAGAAGGGACCAGGAAGAGCACCTAACGGAAATCTCGTTCTGACGGGATTTCAGATCTTTGCAGGGAAAGACTTTAAGGATGCAGAAAAGAACAAAATCGACATAACCTCTTCTGTTTCTTCCTATCATCAGAAAAAGTTCCCTGCCGAGAACGCGATCGATAATGACCACCTCAAGTCCGGTTGGGCCCTAGGAGGAAACGTTGGCAAGACCAACCAGATCCACTTTGTGTTGGCGGAGGAAATCGAATCGTCAGAGAAGATCGTCATCCGTCTCCACCAGAACTATGGCGGACAACACACAATCGGGCGGTTCCGAATCTTGGCATCACCTGCTCTCCCCTTGGATCTCACCCCGCAATTGGCAGAATCCATCATTTCAAAAAAAATAACGAAAATCCAAAAGACAGCTCTGAAGCAGCACTATTTCCTTGTGACCAGTCCCGACTACAAACGGGCATTAGACCAACGCAACGAACGATTCAAGAACACGCCTAAACCTCCGTTGATGGATGTAAGGGTAATCTCTGAAAGAAAATCCAATCCTCGTTCAACACACGTTTTGCGAAGAGGCGAATTCAAGGAACCGGAAGAAGAAGTTATCCCTTTAACTCCAGCCTTTCTGCCCTCGACTCAAGAGAATGAGGGAACAGCCTCCCGCCTTGATCTTGCACAGTGGTTGGTCGGCGGGAGAAACCCATTACCTCCTCGCGTGATCGTGAATCAGATTTGGGCCAATCTGTTTGGGGAAGGTCTCGTAAGAAGCATGAATGACTTCGGAGTCAGAGGCGACCGACCAACTCATCCTGCTTTGTTAGATTGGCTTGCTTCAAGATTGATCGAACTCAAGTGGTCCAGAAAGGCACTGATCAAAGAGATCGTGATGTCCGCCACCTATCAGCAATCTTCAGCAACACGCGAGCAGCTACTTGAAACCGACCCGCAAAACAAATTACTTCACCGGCAAAACAGATATCGTTTGGAGGCGGAGATTCTACGAGATGCAGCGCTGGTGACATCAGGGCTTCTCGATCGACGTGTAGGAGGACAAAGCGTTTTTCCTCTCATGCCAAAAGATGTAGCCGCACTAAACTACAACAGCAGTTTCAAATGGGTCACGAGCACTCAAGGGAATCAGCACCGACGGGGACTCTACACATTCTTCAAGCGAACCGCACCCCACCCAAATCTCACCACCTTCGATTGCCCCGATTCAAATGTGACATGTGTTCAAAGAAATCGTTCGAACACGCCTCTCGGAGCTTTAACGATGTTGAATAATGGGACTTTCACAGAGGCAGCTGAGTCGTTTGCCCTAAGAGTGATCAGAGAAACAGGAGGTATTGAGAACAGGATCCAGTTCGCGTTTCAGGCAGCACTGGCCAGAACAGCTACTAAAACCGAAATTGATGCTCTTACGGCACTCTACAGCCAGAGTCTCGAACACTATTCAAAACAATCAGACGACGCTCTTGCTCTCCTCACGAACAAGGATGCGCCTGAATCAGAAAGAATCGAGCTGGCAGCATGGACAGCGACACTCCGAGTAGTTCTCAATCTCGACGAATTCATCACACGCGAATAGCCATGGAAGTCAATCTCTCCAAATCTATGCATCGAACTCGACGCGAATTTCTCGCGACCAGTGCCTCAGGTCTCGGAACTATCGGGCTTGGTTCGCTACTTGCCGGTGATGCGGCTGCCAGCAATCCAACAGCCAGCCCCATGTCACCAAGGGCTCCCCATTTCAAGCCCCATGCCAAGGCGTGTATTTTCATTTTCATGGCCGGTGCTCCATCGCAATTGGATCTTTTTACCCCCAAGCTGAAGCTTAACGAGCTACACGGAGAGAAACTCCCTAAAGACATTCTTGAGAAAGCGCGCTTTGCCTTCATTCAGCCTGAATCCGCCGTTCTCATGGGAACCAAGCGAACATTCAAGAAGCATGGGCAAAGCGGAATGGAGTTCAGCGACTATCTTCCCCATCTAGCATCTTGCTCAGACGACATTCTAAAGATCCAAAGCCTACACAGCGAAGAATTCAATCATCACCCAGGTCAGCTAATGATGCAATGTGGTGTATCCCGCTTTGGGATGCCGACCATGGGTTCATGGATGACCTACGCATTGGGCAGTGAGTCAGCCAATCTGCCCGGATACGTTGTGCTCACAGCAGGGAGAGGCAGCAGCGGCGGCGCCACTTTGTTTCAAAGCGGATTTCTGCCCACCAGTTATGCTGGAGTTCTATTTAGAAACCAAGGCGAGCCTGTGCTTAACCTCAAGACACCTGATGGCATTCCTGATCACCTTCAACAGGCTGGATTGAACACACTTCGTGATCTGAATCAGGAACGTTACTCCCATATGAGGGATCCTGAAATCCAAAGCAGAATCGCGAGCTACGAATTGGCGGGCCGCATGCAAATGGCCGCTCCAGAGCTAACGGATCTTTCGAATGAACGCCAATCCACTCGGGAAGCCTATGGCGTTGGCAGATCTGAACCCAAGGGTAACTGGCGAGGATCCCTTCCTCACCTCAACACTCGGGACACTTTTGCCCGCAACTGTCTACTTGCTAGAAGACTCGTTGAGCGAGGGGTACGCTTCATCAATATCATCCATGCATCCTGGGATCAGCACAGCAACCTTGATTCTGAATTGGAATACAATGCGACGACCGTGGATCAACCAATCGCAGCACTGATCAAGGACCTGAAGCAACGTGGAATGTTGGATGACACAATGGTTGTCTGGGGAAGCGAATTCGGACGCACCCCATTAGGTGAGAACAGAAGAGGCCGTGCAGCAAACACAGGCCGCGATCATCACCCATTTGCATACACCACACTTGCTGCAGGCGGCGGATTGAAAGGTGGACTCACTTATGGGGATACCGACGACATCGGCTGGCACATTTCTGAAAAGCCCGTTCACATGAACGACTTCCATGCAACCCTCCTCAATCGCTTTGGGTTGGACCACTTGAAACTGACCTATCGATTTCAGGGGCGTGATTTCCGCCTCACCGATGTGGGAGGGCATCCAATCCCAGAATGGTATGCGTGATTCAGCTTCTTTGTCTTGCGCCTGCCCGATGAGTGCTCAGCAAGAAACCAAGTTCCACAACTGAGCCAAGCCAAAAAAGAGTAATGATCGATTGATAGCGTTGGTGCATTGGGAAGAATAGTTCTGTGTCAGGCTTCACGAATCCCATCCCTTCCATCAACCCACTCATTTGGGAGTGAAGTGGAAGCAGCGAAAATAGCGCAACTGACATCAAAACCAGAACAACGCAGCGCGCTATTCTAAGTTTCTTGGTTGGAACTACCCAATGAATCAGAACGTCCAGTGCGGCAGTGATCAACACAGCCAATGCAAACCAATGCAGAATACCGGTTACTTTCTGAGTAATGTGGCCTTGCTCCAACCCTCCGACCACGCGGCTCCCTACCCTCAATACCACGGCTGTATAAATGGTAAATCCACCCACCCACAATGCGTTAACGAAAACAGCCAGATAGCACCAGATTGCCTTGAGTATTGAAGTCAATATTGTCGTTCCCATCGATTTCCAACCAGACTGACATGGGATTTCTTCAAGATCCAGCTCGCGTGAATGCTCAGCTTTGAGGTTGAGTTGCCGATAGGGATGTTTGAACATCCCGTTCGACACGATGAGTCTTTTCAATTCGATATTCAGATTTCCAAAAGTCTTTCGGCTCTTACCCTTGGTTTTTGCCATTCTCCTTGTTGCTGGTTGTGAGAAAGAACCACCACCTGCTCCAATCGGGCCACAGCGTCCTCCGACCGAATTCGAAATCATCACAAAAAAGGCAGAAGAAGGTGATGCTGACTCAATGATGGAAATGGGCAAGATACTAGAGAAAGGCCTTCACGATCAGCCCATGCATTACAGAAAAGCAGCTCGTTGGTATCAAAAAGCTTCGGAAGCAGGAAATATTCAGGAAAAAAAATGAGATTGGGCGACTCTACGAGATTGGCCAAGATCTCACTTTTTTCCGCAATATTCCTGAAGCCCTATCTTGGTACAAGGAAGCTGCAAATGAGGGCAACACGGATGCACAGGTGAACCTCGCTTGGTTGATTGAACATAATGTCGGCACCACCGATTACGATGAAGCGGCAAAGTGGTACAAAAAGGGTGCAGAAGCAGGTGATCCTCTTGCCCAGTTCAGACTCGGCCTTCTCTACCAATCTGGAAAAGGTCTCATTAAGGACTATTTTGAAGCGGCAACATGGATTGAGAAGGCGGCAAAGGCAGGATTCAGGGACGCTCAGTTTGAATTGGCGCGCATGTATTACGAAGGCAATGGGAAACCAAAGAGCGCCAGTGACGCGGTCAAGTGGTTCACAGAGGCTGCTCACCAGGGGCATCCAGATGCTCAGCTGCAACTCGGACTGATATACTTTGGAGGGGATGGAGTGCCCAAGGATCAGGTTGAAGGTTATCGCTGGCTCAACATTGCCGCCAATAATCACAAAGAGGCCAAGACCTATCGAGAGATGTTCACGAAGGATTTGTCCCCGGATCAGCTTCAAATGGCGCAAGCAAAGTCGCGTGACTTTGAAGCCACGATCAAAGATGTGCATTCCGCACGTTGGTTCGATAAAGAAGGCACCGGGCAGTAGTTCGGATTTTCGCCTGAGCCATTTCCTTTCCCTTGCCCCTGAAAGCGCGGTTTCGCACTATCGCTGCGTCTTATGGAATACGAAGCGACCATTGGTCTGGAAATACATACTCAGCTGAGAACCAAATCGAAGATGTGGTGCAATTGCGCCAATCAATACGGAGCGGAGCCAAACACGCTTATCTGCCCCGTCTGTCTGGGACAACCAGGTGTCCTGCCTGTTGCCAATGAGGAAGCCCTGAAACAGACTGCTCTGGCAGGTTTCCTTCTCAATTGCGAAGTCCCTAAATTCACCAAATTCGACCGTAAGAACTACTTCTATCCCGATGCCCCCAAGGACTATCAGATCACCCAGTTTGATCGCCCGTCCACAAAAGAAGGATTCGTCGAGTTCGAGCATGACGGAGGAATCGAAAAGATTCGTATCAACAGAGCTCACCTCGAAGAAGACCTTGGCAAATGTAGTCACTTTGATTCCAATAGCGGTGTCGATTTCAATCGCGCTGGTGTTCCCCTGTTGGAAATTGTCACAGAGCCTGATCTGACCAGCGCTGACATGGCGTATGATTTCTTGAACGCGTTGATAGACATCCTGCGCTATGGAGGAGTCAGCGAGTGCGATATGGAAAAAGGGATGGTGCGCTGTGATGTCAATGTCAGCATTCGCCCCAAAGGCCAAGAAGAACTCGGTGAGAAGGTGGAAATCAAAAACATGAACAGCTTCTCCGGCGCCCGAAAAGCAATCCGATATGAGATCAAGAGGCAAACGGCATTGATTGAAAAGGGCGGGACCGTTTCTCAGGAGACGCGGCGCTGGGACGACGAGGCAGGCATCTCCGAGCTTATGAGAAGCAAGGAGGACGCACACGATTACCGTTACTTCCCCGAGCCAGACCTGATGCCGTTCGAGCCCGATGACACTTGGCTAGAAGATGTTCGCGCTCGCGTGGTTGAACTACCCCTAGCCCGCAAAAATCGCTTTATCGAGAACTACAGTCTCCCAGCTACGGACGCTGAGACCTTTGTCCAAGATGTTGATCTGGGAAACTATTTTGACGATATGGCAAAGGATGCCACCAATCCAAAAACGCTCGCCAACTGGGTCATCAACAATATCCGCGCTAAGTTGAACGAAACCGATTCATCACTCGCGGATTTGAAGTTCGAACCAAAACAACTCCTCGAACTTCTGTCTCTTGTCGAGAGTGGCAAGATAAACAGCAAGATGGCTCAGCAGGACGTCTTTCCAAAAATGTTCGAGAGTGGAGAGGCTCCTTCAAAGCTTGTTGAAAAACTCGGAGGTGGACAGGTAAGTGACACTGCAGCTTTGGAAAAGTTTTGTCAGGAAGCCATCGACGCGAACCCTGGGCCGGCGGATGAGTTTCGCAATGGCAAAGAGGTCGCGCTCAATTTCCTCAAGGGGCAAGTGATGAAACTAAGTCGAGGCAAGGCGAACCCGGCATTGGTTGGCGAGCTTCTGACCAAAATGCTCAAGCCCTGACCTCCCCGATGAGCTCAGACATCAAATCGATCCATTTTGTCGGGATATGCGGAACGGCCATGGCTTCAACCGCTGCTGCATTGAAAGAGCGCGGGTTCGAAATTACAGGAAGCGATCTTGGGGTCTATCCGCCAATGTCCACGTTCCTCGAATCAAGAGGCATCACCATCTTTGAAGGATACAAAGAAGATCATCTGACACACCGCCCTGATCTCGTTGTCATCGGCAACGCAATCTCCCGAGGCAACCCTGAGGCCGAGCATGTTCTAAATGAGAAACTGCCTTACACCTCTTTGCCTGAACTTCTTAAAAATCACTTCATACGAGGAAAACATTCACTGGTTGTATGCGGGACTCATGGTAAGACCACGACTACAAGCTTGGCTGCATGGATCTTGGAGCACGCAAACAAATTGCCCTCTTTCCTGATTGGAGGAATGCCTGCCAATTTGGGCCAAGGTGCCCGGTTTTCAAATAGCGACTACTTTGTAATCGAGGGTGACGAGTATGACACCGCATTCTTCGATAAGCGCAGCAAGTTCGTCCACTACCTGCCGGAAGTCGGTATTCTGAATAATTTGGAATTTGATCACGCGGATATCTTTGAAGACCTGCGTTCCATCCAGACCAGCTTCAAGCGGTTCATCAACCTGATACCAGGGAATGGCCTTTTGATCGTAAATGGAGACGATCCTAACATTGCACCGCTTCTCAACGTAGATCACTGCTCAATCAAACGAATTGGAACTGGTTCAGGATCTGACGTGCTGATTTCCGAGATCAACGAAACAGATTCAACCACCACATTCCTTCTTGGCGGCCAGGAGTTTGGAATTCCAATGCATGGGGAGTTCAATGTGCGCAATGCCTCCATGGCCATCACTGCAGCACTTCACTATGGGATTCCCATCGAAGCCATTCAAAGCGCCTTGCTTACCTTCCAAGGAATCAAACGCCGAATGGAGGTCATTGGTGAAAAGAATGGTATCACAGTCATTGATGATTTTGGGCACCACCCCACGGCGATAGAGGGGACACTCAAGGCTCTAAGAAACAAGCACGAAGGTCGCAGGCTCTGGGCTATCTTTGAACCTAGGTCCAACACAACACGACGTAACATCTTCCAGAAAGCGCTAGCGGATTCCCTTTCACTAGCTGACTTGGCCGTGGTGTCTCAAGTCGCACGATTGCATCTCCTGGCGGAGGACGAACGCCTCGATCCAGATTTACTGATGAAAGATATCGAAAGCACCGGAACCAAAGCAGCCTACCTTCCAGATGCCGAAGGAATCGCAAAGTATGTTTCGAATGAAGCACGTGAAGGCGATGTTATTTGCGTGCTTTCCAACGGAGGCTTTGGAGGTGTCCACCAAAAGATCCTCGATCTTCTACCCTAATCATTCACGAGCATGCCTTCCATCGATCCGATTCAAGCAGCATCTACCCTTATTGAGCTCGCTCTGAGTGAGGACGTGGGCGACGGAGACGTCACCGCACTGGCTACACTCTCAGAAGAATCGAAGGCAACAGTATCAATGATAGCTCGCGACCCGATGCGTTTATCGGGAATCACCGTGGCAGCAGAAGTGTTCAGACGGGTCGACGAGAGTCTTGCCATCTCAGTCCATCGAAAAGACAGCGACGATCTAGATGCAGGAGACTCCATCATGACAATTGAAGGATCAGCCCGCTCTATTCTCACTGCTGAGCGAACCGCATTGAACTTCATCCAGCGACTTTCCGGAATCGCCACCAAGGCCACGCATTATACTGAAGCCATTCAGGGGACAGGCGCGAAGGTCTTGGACACCAGAAAGACAACACCGGGCTGGAGGCTGTTGGAAAAGTATGCAGCAGCCTGCGGCGGTGTCACAAATCATCGTATCGGACTCTTTGACTTGATCCTTATCAAAGACAACCACCTGGCTGCATTAGCCAAAGAATCTGACTCTCCTGTGAAAGAGGCGGTATCGAGATCCCGAAATGCATATCCTGATCTTCGAGTAGAAGTAGAGGCAGATACTCTCGATCAGGCCTTCGAAGCCGCAGATGCCGGAGCCGATATCATTCTCTTGGATAACATGCCCCCAGATCTATTACGAAAGGCAGTTGAAGGGATCGCCGGTAGATCCAAGACCGAAGCCAGCGGTGGAATTACTCTTAGCACCATTCGTGCAGCCGCAGAGGCTGGCGTCGATTATGTTTCAGTTGGAGCTATCACTCATTCCGCAACTGCTGTCGATATTGCATTGGATTTTGAACTGCAATGAATCTGGATGAGTCCATTCTCAAAGCCTTGCGTTCCGCCACCGGAACAGGTGTTTCCGGTGCTGATCTAAGCAACAAGCTCGGAGTAAGCCGCGCGGCTATTTGGGCGCGAATCGAAGAACTCCGACAACTTGGGTATGAGATTGAGGCCAGCCCCCACACTGGCTATACGCTCAAGAAAAGTCCCGATGTCCTGCACGCAGACGATCTAAGAAGCCGCTTGGGCGAAACGGATACGATTGGTCGTAGCATTCAGGTTTTTCAATCCACAGCCTCAACCAACGATGTAGTACAGCACTTGGCTTCAGGAACAACTGAAGAAGGCGCCGTTGTTTTCGCAGAGGAGCAAACCAAGGGACGAGGTCGCTTGGGCAGGCATTGGATTTCGCCAAAGTCGAAAGGGCTCTGGTTCTCGATCCTCTTGCGCCCAAAAACACATCCCGAATCAGCACCCAGATTGACGATCATGGCAGCCGTTGCGCTTGTTGAAGCCATTGAAAACCAAACAGGTATCGAGGCGGAGATCAAATGGCCCAATGATATTCTGATCGGCGGCAAGAAAGTTGCCGGTATCCTTGTGGAGTTGATGGCAGAAACCGATCGTATCCGCTGTGGGATTCTAGGCATCGGTATCGATGTCAACCTACGCCGCTCTCAGTTTCCTGCCGATCTCCGCGATCTCGCGACCTCGCTCAGAGAGGTTTCGGGCGCGCCGGTTGACCGCCCCGCTCTGGCTGCCGCGATTCTGAAAACTCTCGATCGATACTATTCCCGACTCGAAATCTCTGATTTCGGCCCGATTGCCAGAAAGTGGGAGGATCGATGCTCCACATTAGGGCGAGAAGTCTCGATTCAGGTCGGCTCTCGTATAGTCGAAGGAACCGCTGAAACCATCGATGAATTCGGCGCTCTCATGGTAAGGACACGATTTGGTCAGGTTGAACGAGTTACAGGCGGAGACGTTTCAATGAAGCGTTTCTGAATATCAGGATCATTGGAGAAAACATTTTTTCTCTTTTTGCTTAAGCTCCTCATTTGCAAGCCGATGTAAATGTCAGACCTCCCATATGGAGCGGTCGGTCCTGCTGCCTGCTCGCAAAATTTGGGTACTGACAAGGGACGATGTCATAGGTCTGATAGAAACTGCCCGCAAGGAAAGCACCAGTAGTTTTGAAACAGGGCATCCTGTTTCAGCTAACAAACACAGCTCGAATGGAAAAGACTGCCCAACATCCCATCGAATCTGTCCTAGCATCCCTGCCTCGCCAATGGCTTGATGGAGGCGTTCTGGAACTCGATCACGAGCAACGTTTTTCCAACGCCAACTTCGCGTTTATGAATTGGCTCGGAGTTCCTGTCGAAGACATCGACACGGTCACTTTGGGCGAGTTGCTATCTCACGTCGCACCAGAGTGGACTTCCACCATCATTGCCTCACTTGACGAGGGATGTTTCTTCAAACGCATCGATCTTTCCCTATTACATGTCAGTCCCCCTCAATCTTATCAACTTGAGCTAACTCAGACACAATCAGGATCTCTCCTTCGCCTTTCATCCACCCCACCTTGTCCGATTACAGAAGGTCAGGACCCCGATCCAGCTGTTGCATGGCGCGAACGTCGCATTCATATGCTGGAAGGTCTGGTCAACAACCTGATTGGCTCTGCGCCATGCGCATTCTTTTTTCAGCATCCTGATGGAAAGATCGCATGGACAAATGATCAAATAGAGAACTTTACAGGCACCTCTGCAAAAGATTGGGAGTCCGACAACAAGAGTGTTTATGACCTTTTCTGCCAGCCCGAGGGGCAAGCCGTTTCGAAGCGCATCGCTCAAGCAGCCGAAGCACGTGAGGAAATGGATCAAAGCTTCACTCTTTGCATCAAACAAGGACGAGGCACCAAGAAAATTTACATTCACGAATATCGAAGCCCTGTCGTGGCCGGCGATGTACTGGTCGGATGGAATTGCCTCTGGATGGATGCCACTCGCCAGAACAGCGCAGAGAAGCGAGTCAGGAACATCATTTGGCGCGATACGCTTGCAAATCTAGCAATGGGTGTTTGCCACGACATCAAGAACAAGATGGCTGGGGCATCAATGGTAGTAGAAATGCTGCCTGAACGTATCGAAAACAAAGAGCCTACCCACACCGATCTGGTAATGCTTTCCCGCAGTATCGAAGACGCCTCCACTCTTGCAAAACGCATCATGGAGATCGCGATGGAAAAGGCGGGCACAGTGGAAGTCTTTGAGCTGACAACGTTCCTCCGCGAGCTTCTCACTCTCTTCCACAAGTCCCTTTCTGGAAGATGCCAAGTCGAACAAATGATTTTTGATCAGCCCCTGACTGCAATTGGCGACAAGGTCGAATTGAGAAGAGCAGTCTCCAATCTCATTTTGAACGCAGCGGATGCATCTGATCAAGGAACTCGAATCAAAGTAGTCGTAAAGAAAGAGACTGAGCCAACAGCAGGACTGATCAGTTCGGGGCAACTGCCGAAAGGTCCGTGCATTGCAATCTCAGTCAAGGATGCGGGCACCGGTATCGATCCAAAGAATCTTAGTCGACTATTTGATCCCTTTTTCACAACAAAACCCTTGGAAAAAGGCACTGGACTTGGGCTCCACATAGTCTCCGATATTGCAAAACAACACCATGGCGCAGTCACTGTAGAATCCGAATTGAGTAAGGGCTCAATCATCACTCTGTGGCTACCCATAGCACGCCCCGATGAGCACCCAGAGAATCACTTACCTAGCGAACCTGAATCCGAGGATTACGTCTTGGTAGCCGGTTTCAATGACAGTCAGGTTGATTCCATTTCCCAATTCATGCGGGATCGAAGCTACAGGGTGACGACAGCCCTTTCTGTCCGCGAAGCAATCAGCATCCTTAAGACAGGGGAGAAAAATGTCTCCTGTCTCTACCTTCTGGTCAATGATCCTTCGCCGAATATGGTAGAGCTGGTCACACTTGCCCGAAGCCTCAGTTCCCCTCCTCAGATCTACTTTCAAACGATGGGGTTTGATACAGAGGATCTTCCCACTGTCTTTTCGTCACTTGCTGATCATGTCTTTCCCCATGACATGCAACGACGTGACATCATCTCATTCCTAGATGAGCAGCTCAGGTAAAGTCATGCTGGATTCCCCCAGCCCAAAGCAACGAGTAGAGCCAGCCGCCCATTGGATTCTGGTGGTTGAGGACGAAGAGATCGTTCGCTATTCACTCAAGCAAACCCTTGAGCGGGAGGGCTACAATATCGTCACTGCAGTCGATGGCGAGGACGCCCTTACCAAGTTACCTGATCACGAATACTCCTTGATCCTGACAGACAATCTGATGCCCCGTATGACCGGTGTCGAATTGCTTGATCGAGCAAAGAATATTCAACCCGACGCCACTCGGGTCATCGTCACAGCTGTCCTTCAAGTGGACAAGTTGATCGAGCTGATCAATCAGGGCGAAATTTACCGATTCATAGCGAAGCCATGGATTCGGGAAGAACTCATAGCAAGCGTCCACAATGCAGTTCAGCGTTATGATCTTGTTTGCCGAAACAAGATTCTTCAGGCCGCCACCCTGGAGATAAATTCCAAGCTAAAGAACCTCAACAGCGAGCTTAGCCATACCGTTGGAAGAATCGAGGAACAGAACAAGGCACTTGAGCAAAACCTTGGCCGATCAATAGAGCTCTGTCTTGGGACAATGCAGACCTTTTACCCGGTCCTAGGCACACAAGCACGCAGAGTTCATAGCATCTGCCTCGCTATGGCCAACGAACTGAATCTTCCTTCCGAACAGAAGCAAATTCTCGAAATTGCGGCATATCTCCATGACATTGGATTGGTAGGTGTCCCCCGCTCATTGATCAAGAAGTTCGAAACTGAACCAGCCGAGATGGAAGAGGCAGAGCTCAAGTTGATCCAACACCATTGTGTTTACGGTCAAGAGCTCGCGACATTTGTTCATGACCTGCAAGAAGTTGGCATCATCATTCGTGCACATCATGAAAGATATGACGGCAAAGGATACCCTGATGCTCTGAGGGGAGAGAACATACCTTGGTTAGCACGCTTGCTGGCAGTTTCAGTTGGGTTTGCCGAAGCAGATCGGACCGATCTCGATGCAGTAAGCAAAGTCAAACTCGGAAGCGGTTCAGCCTATGACCCTGAAGCCGTAAGAGTCTTTCTTAGAGCCTTGCCGCGTGCATCTGTTCCACGCAGGCAACGACAAGTCCTTCTTTCAGAGCTACAGCCAGGAATGATACTGGCTAGCGGGATCTACACCTCCAATGGAATGCTGCTCATCCCTGAAGGCCAAAAGCTCAACGACACATTCATCGACAAACTAAGGAACCACAACAACGTGAGTCCGATTAGTCAGTCATTACTCGTCTACTGTTGATCATGGTGACGAATCAAACCATGGGACCAGAATCTCAATCTATGAAATCAGGCTGGTGGGATCGCTTTTTTGAGCACGCACCTGATGCCTTGCTCATAGTGTCTACATCAGGCCATGTCGAGGCGTGCAACAGACTTGGGAAGGGACTGTTCGGAATCGAAGAGAACGATGTAGCAAAGAAGGTGCACCTATCAGAGCTCATGCCTACAGATGTAGCTTCACTTTTAGAACCACGTCTCTCAAATCCTCTGCCCGCAACAAAGGTCTATCCATCAATTCCCGTAGGACATGGCGGTAATTTTAACCTCATGGCGGATATTCAGCTGTCTGGACTGTCTGATACAACCACGCTGATCACCATAAAGGACATTTCGTCCCGATGGAGGATGGAGTCTCATGTTCAGAGATTGATGACCGCGCTCGATTGCACTCCGGACATGGTGTTCATGACGGACACAGACTTCCGTATCGTCTTCGTCAATCCAGCTTTCCACACCAACACCGGACATACCATTGAGGACGCGCTTGGCCAAAAAGCGGATTTCTTAAGAGCGCCAGGACAGGAAACGCTGATAGAGCAATATACCCCGAAAGTAATGGCAGGCGGCGATTGGACTGGAGAACTGACCAATATCCACCCCGATGGCCATACATTTCCCGTCAACGCGTCCATTTCTCCAATATATGATCGCAAGGGTGCCCTGCTCGGATTCGCATCATTCGAAAGAGACATCACCGGATACAAGAAACTGCAGAAGCAACTGGTGAGTGCACGAGACCATGTACTAAGTATCATCAACTCCCTTGATTAAGCAGTCTATACATTGGATCGCGACTTCCGCCTGAATCACATCAATGAAGGTTGGCGGAAAATGCCTCGAAGTCATGGAGGGATTACACTTGATGCACCTCCTACCAGTGGAAAGTGCTTCCTGGATTATGTAAAGGACAAGGAACAACGGTCGAAGCTACGTGCCATATTCGAGGAAGTTCTAGACTCTGGAACACCACAAGAACTTCGATACGACACCAAGGACAAACATCATTGGGTGGTTCGAATTGCACCTTGGATACAGGAAGGCCGAAACGAAGGAATCATCTACCTGGTAAATGATGAAACGCGCTATCAAGAGCTGCAGAAACAGCTCTACCAGTCTCAAAAGATGGAGACTATCGGTGCACTCGCAGCGGGTGTGGCCCATGATTTCAACAATCTCTTGCAGGCAATCAGAGGCAACACAGGACTACTTCTTAACCAGTCACAACTTGATTCCAGTGTCGTCGATAGACTCCGAAGCATCGACCAGGCCGCAGACCGCGCTGCGCAGATCACAAGTCAGCTTCTCTCATTCAGTCGTTCCAGTGACGACAAAGACACTGTTCTTGAAATCAGCGAAGTGTTGGTTGAGTCACTGGAACTCGCTCATCGTAAGAATTCCAATATCGATATCCGTAGAGGCTTCCCGGCTGAGAAGGTCCACATTGGGATGGATGGCACACATGCCCAGCAGGTCTTTCTAAACCTTTTTGTAAACGCATTCGATTCAATGCCAGAGGGTGGAACGCTTACGGTCTCGGCTTCGATCATCAATCTATCTCCTGCTCAAGCAGCAAGAATCAAGGCTGGGGAGAACACTCCGTTTGTGAGAACTACGGTTGCGGATCAGGGAGAAGGCATCCCGAAACAAATCATCGAGAAAATCTTTCAACCCTTCTTTACAACCAAAGAATCTGGGAAAGGAACCGGGATAGGTTTGAGCGTCGTTCAGAACGTGATCAATCACGCGGGAGGATTCATCGAGGTCGAATCAGAATTAGGTAGAGGGACCACGTTCCATATTTTCCTGCCTTTAAGAACGAGCAAGAGGAAGCGACCAGCGAAAGCTGAATCTGGTTCCATCAGCACAGGAACAGGAACCGTCCTCGTCGTTGATGATCTCGAGTTGGTCTTGGATTTCACAAAGAGCTTCCTGGAATCTGCCGGCTACGAGGTATTGACTGCCAATTCTCCAGAACGGGCTCTTGAAATCGTCGAGGAAACACCCGACATCAATCTCCTGTTTACAGATTACAACATGGGGAAAATGAATGGACTTCAACTCATTAATCACATTTCGCAGGAACACCCTAAGATGAAATACATCTTGGCCAGCGGCTTTCTGGAGGATGATGAACGGGAGGCTATCGAAGCCGAAAGTGGAGCCAAGATTCTCAACAAACCATTCAATATCAGCGAGGCAGCAGAGGTGGTAGCTGATTTAATGAAACAATAGCCCTACCTTTCTCGGACCGCAGTGCTTCTACAAAACTCGCTGTAGGCCTTTCCAACTCCTTCTTTCAGCGAAGTTTTCGGCTCCCAACCCAGCTCCTGAACGCGTGAGCTGTCGATCATCTTTCTTAGGGTTCCATCTGGTTTTGAATCATCCCATATGATCTCTCCTACAAAACCAGTCACCTCAGCAACAATTCCTACTAGGTCCTTTATCGAGATCTCCTTGCCATATCCTACGTTGATTGGATCGGGCGATGAATAACGATCCATCAGAAGTACACAGGCATCTCCCAGATCATCAGAATAGAGAAACTCTCTCAGCGCCTTCCCTGTTCCCCAGCAGGTAACCGATTCCTTTTCGTCGACCTTGGCCTCATGGAATCGCCTGATCAATGCTGGTAAGACATGTGAATTTTCCGGATGATAATTGTCTCCCGGCCCATAGAGATTGCATGGCATGGCTGAAATAAAATCAGCACCAAATTGTTTTCGATAAGCCTGGCAGAGTTTGATGCCCGCAATCTTGGCAATGGCGTACCATTCGTTCGTGGGTTCGAGAGGGGCAGTCAGAAGTTCAGACTCCTTGATTGGTATGTCAGCCTTCTTTGGGTAGATACAAGAGCTTCCAAGAAACAGGAGTTTGCGCACTCCATGAAGCTGAGCAGCTTTCATCACATTGATCTCCATCAATAGATTCTTATCCAGAAAGTCTACTGGATAGGTATCGTTAGCAAGAATCCCTCCCACCTTCCCCGCTGCATGATAGACGTACTCTGGTTTGTTCTCTTCGAAGAACAAATTCGTTGCATGCCAATCGGTCAGATCAACCTCACGACTTGAACGATTAGCAAAGTTATTCATCCCGCGTCTCTGGAGACTCCTTACGATGGCACTACCGACCAAACCATTGTGACCTGCAACAAATACTTTACTGTCTACATTCATGCTCATCGACTGGCCAATTAACAAGATGAGGGGCGTTTCATTCAAGAAGTTCCACGACTCAATTGCATTTCACTCCGACTTTCTTTTGAGAACATCAATCGTAGGACCATCTACACGCCCCTCGGCCCACGCTCTAAGGCCGTTCAGTCTAAAAGCCGCATCATCATGATAATCCTCTGGTAGTGAATCAAGATGCCTTTGAAAGGCTATCGTAACCCTGTCTTCATGTGTAGTTTTGAAGAGCGTCGCCAAATTCGTGGCAATCACCTGATGCCCAGTTATTGAAGGGTGTACGTGATCAACCAGCCACTGATTTCCAGTGATCCTATGTTCACTATTCTCAGCGAACCAATCCGCAGCATCGAAAAAGCGGATATCCTTCTTAGTTGAGAACTCGCGAAGCCATTTCTCGAACACCGTAGGCATCCGCAAAGGGCACACATCCTCATCACGAGCTTTGTTCAAATAGAGCAGTGCTTCAGATTCCATTTCCGCTCTCTCAATTCCAGAAACCGTTCTCGCCCTCGCTACCAATTCTTTGCCAAGCCTATAGTTCCAATGTGCATTCTTCGGATCGACGGCGACCAACTCCCTCAACGAATCGATTCCGCCTTCCATCTCCAATTCTCTTACCTTCTCCTGCCCCTCAAACGAAAGGCTTTCATCAGCGACGGCCTTAAACGGTGGCGAGTCTAGTATATTCGAAGGAGGAATCAGCAACAACAGTTCGACTCCCGACTCTTGGCACATCGAATGCATCTGCTGAACATTATATTGAAAATGCCCGAAGACAGATTGTTCCCATCCCTCGTCTCTTACATAAGACTCGATCCCCCCCCGATAATCCAGCAAAGCTTCCACTTCATCACTCATCCTTCTTTCCTGATTCTCCCGCGAAGAAGGATACACGACTCGTCTTAGTAGCTGATAGGAAGCCAATCTGCCTACGAAACCCTCCGTCTTCCCAACCCATTGAGGGAGCTCTTTGAGATGGGAGTAGCTGCGATCCTCCAAAAATTCATTGTGCCCGGTGCAGAGGATGATCTTGTCAGGGGAGTATTGAATTACCTCTCGGAGAACGTGCACCAATCGATAGCTGGCATAAGAAACTCCCCCACAGTTGATCACCCGATACCTCTTATGAGAATCCGAGGCGTTAAGAGCGATTTCCAGCCATCTGGAAAACGATGTCGGATCGGCGTAAGGGCGACCGTTAACTGTGGACCCACCCAAAACAAAGATACGTTCCTCAATGTCAGGCTTATCCAAAGGAAAGGACTGCCGAGGAAAGAATTTCACCTTTGAATCTGCAGTTCTCAGCAACTTTCCATCTTGAACGAAAAGTGGTTGTACTCCTTGGACACCGACAAATGGATCCGTTGTGGCAATTTCTCCTGAACCAGTGATCCGTAAAGTCAGTTCAATACCGATCAGCAGTGAAAAACCAAACAAGCATGCAACAAGTTTTCTAAACCACTGCTTCTTGATGAGTGGCCCGATAGAAATCATTTCTTCAAACTGCTGAGCCAATCCAACAACGAAGCAGCCTCTTCGGCGGTCATCGCATTGATCAATCCAGTGGGCATAGTTGAAACGCTTCGGCGACTCCCCACTAGGATATCCTTCCTGTTTAAACTAATGACCTTGCCGGTTGAATCTCTGAGCTGAACCGTAGTCGAATCCTCAGACAACTTCGTTCCTGAGTAGACAAAATCATCGTTCATCTCAAAGTCCCACGAAACATACTGGTCTTCAATCAGGAGCGACGGTTCAACGATATGTTTTAGAATCTCTGCCTTGGAGTAACGATTGCCTATTTCGCTCAGGTCAGGACCTATTTCAGCCCCCTCTCCTTCAACTTGATGACACGATGCACACCGAGCCCCCCCTTCAGAAAAGAACAGGCTCCTGCCTCTCTTCAAATCGCCCTTCCGGGCTAAAAGAGTTTCACTATCAAAGTGTTGTCCCAGCATGTTTCTCCGTTCATCTGCAGGAATAAACCTCTCAAACAAATCACGAATTGATGGGTTCGAGTTGGCTCCCAGCTCGCGAAGCTTTGGAATAATTTTCTTTATTTGGGACTCCTTGAGCGACCCGCAATGAACAGCCAATTCGAGAGCAGTTTCAGTCGTTACTGCCTTCTCTATAAGGGTAAGAGTCTTCTGCTTCCGTTTCGGTGTTGATGGCTCCGTCTGCTCATTCTTTAACGAACCAATCCAGTCGCGAATCAAGACGATTCCTTTCTCATCCACCTCACTCGAAGCAAAATGAGGCATTCTTCCGCTTCCTGTCTTGGCCATCCTATAGAGCAGTGTTGAGGAAAACGGACTGGCAGGCTTCACTATCTTAGCATCCGATATCCCGAAAGCTCCTTGGCTAGCTTCCATATCAATCAAATCCATACTGTCCCAAGGCAATTCTAGGCGCAGATCGATAACTGCCGTTCCTCCTCCTCCTTTTCTGTGGCAATGCGCGCAATTTAAATGAAGATACGATTTAGCCCGGTCTTTTAGCGTTGCACTCTCATCATAAGGAGCGGCGATTGGTTCATACTTCGTCAGATCCACAGGGTCAGCAAACATCCCCATAGACTCGAAATGCTTTACCAGATTACTCCTTTTATCAGAAATACTGACACCTTTACTCAATTGCCGTTGATTGAACCCATAAACCGTTCCGCCTCTATAAGTGTGGCAAAGGAGACATTCTGATCTCGCTGTCGTTCTCCATTTGAACGAACTCTGCCCTGATGCTGTCCGTCTATCCCTAATGATCAATTCATGATCTTGGCCTTGGGAACCTGCCAAGGAGGCGTCGGTTTGATCCTGGTTCCATACATATGCATATGCCTTCCACTCATCATTCAACTTGTGGAGCACCTGAGTCTCGATCCTTCTTTCCTTACCATCGAGCGCCATGGATGCAGGAAGCCAAAGCGTCTTCACGAACACCGTTCCTTGCGGGTAATTCCACGCTCCGCGGCTCTGGCCTTTGGATTGTATGTTCCGAGTATAGAGGGATAATGTTTCCCTATCCGGAATGGCAATGTGACGGGAGGCCGCCAATCCATCTGACCATGGTTCGGCAATGATCTCATATGGATACACACCCTTTTCAGGCTTCAAAGTTGCAACATCAGAGAACAATCCTGATTCGCTCAACTTAGATGGAAACCTGGCCAAGGAGCTCCTGCTAGACTGCTTCTCCAGTTCGTAGATGCCTCCTGCATAGTCAACCACCAGCAGTTCACCGTCCGTTCCTTCACCAAAGCAGATAATTTGTAGCGACGTCTGAGCTATCTCTTGAGCCTCCCCTTTCTCCGGTTCTCTGCCCTCAAGTGCCCAGACCCGTCCAGTAATGTAGTCACCGTAGACATACTTTCCATATAACTCGGGAAACTTCTTTCCTCTGTAGACGAAACCACCTGTAATTGATCTGCCCTCTATGTGCGAATGTTGAACAACCGGCTTCAAGATTGGGCCTGGTCCTTGTTTGAATTCAGGTCTGACAGGCTGGCTTCCTTCGAAAATACTCCACCCGTAATTGCCCCCCTTTACAACTCTGAAAACCAGTTCCCAAAGTTCCCACCCGACATCGCCAGTCCAAAGGTCACCATTCAATCGATCAAAACTCATTCGCCAAGGATTGCGAAACCCAAATGCCCAGATCTCAGGACGGGCTCCGGCGGTCTTGATAAATGGATTGTCAGCCGGAATCGAATAGTTCAGTCCCTCAGCTTTCTCATCGACATTGAGCCTGATGATCGAAGCCATGATGTCGCCAATCATCTGTCCCGTATCGTAATGATCAGGTGGTGAAGGACTGGCACCGTCTCCTGCCGAAACATAACACATCCCATCGGGCCCAAATTTAACGCTCCCTCCGTTATGCCCTCCAGATTGCCATCTCAGAATTTCAATCTCATTGGAGAAATCAAGCTCCCCATCCACGACTGGGACCGATGCAAGAACAGACCCCTTCTTTAACTTCGGTTCTCCCACGTAACAAATGAAGGCCCGATTGTCCTCTGGGTAATTGGGGTGAAAGGCCAGCCCAAATGCCCGCCTGCTCTTCGGGTGAACCTTCCGAACATCCCCCGCAAGATGAACGTCCAGAGTATTCGGAGAGAACCACTTAAACTGCCCATTAACCTCGACCACCCACCATCGGTCGGTTCCGGGTTCCCGAACAATCTCAACTGGATTCTTAAACGTCAGATCACCGAACGTTCTCTTGACCAAGAACGGAGGCGGCGGTTCTGGTGTCCCCTTAAAATTGGAAGTTGTCCAAGGATCCCTTTGATCGGGTAACTCTAAGGAATACAGTAATGTCCCTACTGAAAGAAAAAGAACGAAGAAAGCCGTTCTCAGAAGATGTCTAACTTGCGTTGGCGAATTCAGGCAATGGTTCATCGGAAGATGGATCGAACTCATCCGGATCATACTGCCCAAGCGCCTTCGCAAGAGCCATCAGGGACTGGGCCTGAAGAATATCGGATGGAGTTTCTGCAGATTGTTCAAGTAATCTACCACTCGCGACAAGCTCGATCCTCTCTTTCCTTCTTTCCAAATCTTCTGAATCGAAATGAGATTTCAACAATCCTGAATCGTGACAGAGGCTCAGCAGAGCAGAAGTGCGCAGTTCGATGTCCTTGGTTTCGCCCAAGATTGCTTCCCGCAACCTCTGCACCAACATCAATTCAGGCTCTGGGTCCACTTCCGGGAACTTCTCCCGATTGAAGAACAAAAACACTGTTTCCTCGTTATGCTCCAAAACCCCTAGTCGACAGAGCCCCATTGCTACACGTCTACGCAGCTTAGGAACCTTTGCGATGCGGGAGATCCATTGAGAAGCAACCCGAGGCTTCGACGACGTCTTGATGAGATCAAAACATTCGTAGAGAAGCTCATCTTCGGGTGGTAAGGCATCTTCTTCGGCGGTCACTATCCCGCTCTCAGCATCCAAGCGAATACTCCCTCCAATCAAAAGTTCAGCCAATATAACGCCTCCAAGCGCTCGCTGCAGCTTGCCTGCCTTCAAGGCAAGCGTGCCTTCTTCATTCGAGAGGGCCAGCAGCAACAGCTGTTCATGAATCTTAAGGTCGTCAACTAACATAGTGATCTTGTCAGCCTGACGCAGGAGTGGCTGCGTGCAGACGAGCGGCGGAGTATCCCGGGGATTCCAATCCTCGCAAGACGTTTTTTGTGTTCAAATTAGCAAAAACTTCTTGACCGAGAGCAACGTTAGGGAGGTCGATAGGACTATCCCAAGGTGCTTAAACTCTACTGACTGTTTCGTTTCTGTATTAGAATTCGGAACTTGGCTCCCAAAAATTGAGGAAAAATAAGTGTTTGAAGCTGTCGCGTTCTCTTCTGAGTCCATTCTAGAAATGGCATCCCCTCTTCTTCTATTGTCTTCAAGACTCTTCCAAGCACCTGACCTTGAGTGTCAAATTCAACTGTTTCCAACCCCTCTGCTTGTCCAATTGATTCCAACTCTGAAAAGTTTACATGGGCAGTCAGGTCTATCTCACCAGGCGTCTCTGTCAGGTTGGTTATTTGCCGATGATTCTTGTAGCCACGAAGCGTTCCTTGAGGGAATCCACCTTCCAACCACTCTTCCTCTACATAGCCATAGTCCGCGGTCAAAAGAACACCTGCCTGCAATCGCTCAGCTGCAGCCCTCCACCAATCGGTTCCTCCTACGCATATTTCCCACGGGAACCCTGCCGGCAACTCCACCCCATCGAACTTCTGTTCTAGCTCAAGTTTAGAAACGTCAAGCACATCCAAGGGATTCTCAATCACCTGGAGATCACCATTACCCATTGATGTTGTGAATTGCTCGTTCCATCCCTCCGTTCGCCACACCAATGATCTTATGGGAAATGCATCCAACAACTCATTGCTCAATATCGCACCTCGGACATCATCAACTTCAAGCCAACCTGCGAACCACCGACATCTCTCGCCATAATCCGTGAGTTTGTCCCTCTGCCAGGCCTGTCGCTCTTTCGAAGGCTCCAGAATCCAATACTCCAATCTTTCAAACACATCAGGGTGGAATTCCCGCAAATATCCGAGAATATCAAATGCCAGTTGCCCTTGATGCGCCCCTGCCTCGACTATTTGAATCGAGCCGGAGATCAATCGGAGTCCCTCTACCAACATCGCTCCTAATAGTTCTCCATAGACGCTCCCCACACTCACGCTGGTAAAAAAATCCCCTTCTTTACCCACCCGATCTCCCGATTTCTCATAGTAGCCAACGCCTTCCGAATAGAGGCAAATCTCCATAAAACGGTCCATACGGACCCTTCCCTTCTCTCGAATCTCCTGTAAAAGGATCTCTCTAACTTCCCTCATGTCAGTCATGTGCTTGCTTCATCATGAGAATTTGGATAAAGAACGCAAAACAGAATCGGAGTTACAGTTATGCCCAAGATCGACGCTTTCTTTAATCTGATGTTCGAACAAAAGGCATCAGACCTTCACCTTGCCGCAGGCAACCCACCAATCCTTCGCATCAACGGCGAGCTACAGCGTGTGGATTTTCCACCTCTGGACAGCGATGAGTTAAAGAGCATGCTGTATGAAATCGCGCCCGAGATTAAGGTTAAGATCTACGAGGAAACGGGAGACGTTGACTTTGGTTATGAAATCCCCAAGGTCTCTCGCTTTCGCGCAAACTTCTTCAATCAGAAGAACGGTGTCGCAGCCGTCTTTCGTCAGATTCCTTCGACTGTTCTATCTTTCGAAGATTTTGAGAAATTTGATGCCCCTCTCCCGGCTGTCCTGAGGAAGTTTTCAATGCTTCAAAAGGGGCTGGTCGTTGTGACTGGTCCTACCGGTTCCGGTAAATCGACCACCATGGCCGCCATGATCGATTACGCGAACAAGAATCGTAAGGATCATATTCTGACCGTAGAGGATCCCATCGAGTTTGTTCACGAAAGTAAGAACTCCCTTATCAACCATCGCGAGGTGGGGATGCACACCAAATCATTCACGGCCGCTCTCAAAGGCGCACTGCGTGAAGATCCGGACATTATTCTGGTCGGTGAGCTTAGAGATTTGGAAACAATCGAATTGGCGCTTACCGCGGCCAGTACCGGTCACTTGGTCTTCGGAACCCTTCATACACAGAGTGCGGCCAAGACGGTTGATCGTATTATCGACGTATTCCCAGCAGATCAGCAGAACAAGATCCGTGCGACTTTGGCAGAATCACTCAAGGGTGTTGTGGCACAGAACCTCTTCAAGCGTATTGATAAAAATGGACGTGTCGCAGCACTGGAAATCTTGGTCTTCACCACCGGTGTAGCCAACCTTGTCCGTGAGGGTAAGACTCATCAAATCCCAGGTATGATTCAGGTGGGCAAGAAAATCGGCAATCAGCCACTTGATGATGCGATTATGGACCATCTGCGCATGAAACGTATTTCGCCTGAGGAGGCCTATGAAAAGTGCTTGGACAAACCCAAGTTCCGCCCATTCCTCAAGGAGCCACCATTGGACGACGACGTATAAGTCGTCAGACTCACAGTATTTAAAACCAGCTAATCCACTCCGTTCATGCGCTCAAACGAACTGAATTATATTCTGAGCACGATGCTCGATTCTCACGATGATGTTTCTGATTTGAACATCACAGTTGAGAAACCGCTTCAAGTTGAATCATCAGGTCAACTCGTTCCTGTAACCATTGAACCACCCATCGAGAAACTCACTCCCTACCAATCGGAGATGATCGCTCTCAACTTAGTGAACGGAATTCGAAGACTGACCGAAGATCTCCTCCGGACTGGATCTTGTGACTCCAGTTATTTCGTTCCAGGCAAGGCTCGTTTTCGCGTAAATATCTTCTCGCAACGAGGCAACTACTCGGTCGTATTGCGTAAGTTGAACACCGAGATTCCAACACTCGCTCAACTTTCACTTCCTCCGATCTTCAATGAAGTGGCGAAAGAGAAGACAGGTTTGGTTCTGGTTACGGGTTCCACAGGCTCTGGTAAATCGACCACGCTTGCAGCACTCCTGAATGAGATTAACGAAACGAAGTCCATTCACATCATCACGCTGGAGGATCCGGTTGAGTTTGTGCATCCACAAAAGATGGCGACCTTCAACCAACGAGAAATGGGAACTGACTTCGATGCATTCTCCAGCGGTCTCCGCGCTGCTCTGCGTCAGGCACCCAAGGTAATTCTGGTTGGTGAGATGCGAGACCGTGAAACAGTGGAGATCGGTCTCAGTGCTGCTGAAACCGGTCACTTGGTTGTAAGTACTCTTCATACAATTGATGCAGGTCAAACGATCAACCGTATCCTCGGCATGTTCGAAACTGAGGAACAGGAACAGATTCGGATTCGTCTTGCTGACACTTTAAGATGGGTTGTCTCACAGCGTCTTGCACCCAAGATGGGTGGAGGACGCTGGGCCCTCCTTGAAATCATGGGCAACAGTCTCCGTACGAAAGATGCCATCGTTCAAGGTGAGGGAGAAGGCAGAACCTTTTACGACATCATCGAAGCGTCACGCACATTTGGCTGGCAAAACTTTGATATTGCCTGTGTCGAAGCCTATGAAAAGGAACTCATCTCCGAGGACGCCGCTCTGGTTTATTGCTCCAAGAAGGGCCCTGTCACTCGGATGATTGACAATGTCAAAAAACTGCGAGGTGAAGACACAGGCGAAAGCATTGACCTTAAAATGAAAGCCGAACCAGCTGGCGGCAGTTCATCATCATCTCCTTCTTCGGGAAGTTCCGACAAGTCTAGCTCGGGCGGAAGCATCAAACTGAAACTCAAGTAAGCCAAGATTCCTATCATGTCAGATTTCGAATTCCTTTCTCCTGATGACAAACCGGCATTGCTGGCACTCAGCACGCCTGACCTCCTCGCTCATTCAGAGTCTGTGCTGCAGAAGCTCGGATACAAGATTCATACATTAGCCGATCATTCCGAGTTTCAGACGAGGTATTTACAGGCCAATTATGAAATCTTCATAACTGAAGAAGCCTTTGCCGGTGCAGCAACTCTGGCCGAGAATGAAACACTGGTGACTTTGCAGAACATGCCAATGAATCAGCGCCGTCATTCCACTACCTTCCTTTTTGGAAACAGTTTTCAGAGCCTTAACCCAATGCAGGCTTTTCAACAAAGCGTTCATGCAGTTGTTAATCCTTCTGAACTAGCCAATTTTGAATCCGTTGTTCAGAAGGTTCACGGCGAGAACCAAACGTTCTTGAAGACGTTCAACGACGTTCTGACCAGCATGGCGTCTGGTGACCTCTAATCAAAATTCCAAGTTCACTCCTGCACTGTCCGGGCCAAGCCCGGGCAGTTTTTTTGTTAAGATGCCCTATCAGCGACTAGATCAATCCTTGGTGGATCGCGGACTCGTGGAGAGTAGAGAGAAAGCGAAACGGCATATTATCGCCGGCCAGGTCTTCAAGAACGGGCACAGGGCAAACAAGGCCAGCGACAAGGTCAAACCTTCCGATCAACTGGAGCTAAAGACACCAGATCGCTACGTCTCGCGTGGTGGCCACAAATTGGAGAAGGCGATCAAGAGCTTCGAGTTGGAACCGAAAGGCATAAGAGCAGTCGATCTGGGATCCTCTACCGGAGGCTTCACAGACTGTCTTCTCCAGCACGGTGCACTTTCAGTTTGCGCCATCGACGTAGGAACAAATCAACTAGCTTGGAAACTACGGGATGATGATCGGGTCGAGGTCCGGGAGCAGACCAATGCACGCCACGTCACTACAGCTGATTTCCCTTCTCCTTTTCAGCCTTTTGACTGGGCGGTCATCGACTGTTCTTTCATTTCCCTCACCAAAATCCTGCCAACGGCCGAACGTCTCCTTCGACTCGGTGGAATCACCCTAGCCTTGATAAAACCTCAATTCGAAGCAGGTAAAGACGAGGTAAACAAAGGCTCCGGAGTGATCACTGATCCAGAGATTCACGATCGCGTTATCGGTGAACTAAAGGACTTTGTCGCTAAAGACACACAATTTGACTGGAATGGAGTGGTGGAATCACCAATTCTCGGGCCTGCAGGAAACAAAGAATTTCTAGCCTTCCTTGAAAAAGCAAACTGACAAGATCAAACGCGTCGCGATTATCGCCAATACGGAGAAAGTCGCAGGAGCTTCGCTTGTCAGAAAGGCCGCCAAACTCTTGGCAAAGAACGGTATCGAAGTTCTCACCAATGGAGCAACCGCTCGCATGGCACGCTTCAAGGCTCCAATTCTGGCAGATGTCCCGGAATTGGCGAGAGCTGCCGATCTCATTCTCGTATTTGGTGGAGATGGCACTGTCCTATCACTGACAAGGGACATGGCTGGATCTAGAACTCCCGTGCTTGCCATTAATATCGGAAGTCTCGGTTTTTTGACGACAGTTCCTTCAGAACAACTCGATATGGCCTTGGAATGCGTCAAGACGGGCAAGTTTGAGATTCAATCCCGGCCCCTGATGGACGCAGGCGTTTCGATTGCCGGGCAGGAAACTCATCATCACGCATTGAATGACTTCGTGATCAGCGTTGGTGCTGCTTCAAGAATGATTACTCTGGATGTCGATGTGGACGGCCAACTTCTCACCCGCTACCGCTGCGACGGTCTGGTCGTCTCGTCTGCGACTGGTTCGACTGCTTACTCCCTTTCTGCTGGCGGCGCTATTGTCAGCCCAAGTGCAGAGGTGTTCACACTGACACCTATCTGCCCACACACACTTTCAAATCGATCTGTCATCGTCGGCGCGAGCTCCGAATTGTGCGTCAGGGTCGTAAACGAAAAGCCTGAAACGATTCTTGCAGCGGACGGGCAGGTGCACTCACGATTGTGTGCAGGCGATGAAGTTACGATCCGCCGTAGTCGCAGACAGCTCAGGCTCGTCCAACTCGAAGGATCATCGTTCTTTAACACATTGCGTCAAAAACTCAACTGGTCAGGATCCAGCGTCTGAGATGGTTCGATTAAAAGACATAGCCCAACGCGCAGGAGTTTCCGTCATGACTGTTTCAAAGGTCATGCGCGATGCTCCTGATATTTCGAAAGCCACCAAGGCACGTGTCAGGGCTATGGCAGATGAAATGGGCTACGTACCCAATACAGCTGCTCGCGGCTTGAGAAGTCGCTCTAGCAAGCTTCTGGGGCTACTCATTCCAACGACAACCAATCCTATCTATGCCAGAATGATTCTGGCAATCGAGAGTCGGGCCCAGGAAATGGGATACGACCTCTTGATAGGCCACACTCTAAACGACCCGGGACGTGAGGAATATCACATCAAAAGGTTTATCGCGCGCAGGATTGATGGACTCCTTCTCAATCCCGTCTACAGGCTCCAAAAGGAAGCTTCTATCTATCGGGAACTGAAACGCCACAGTATCCCCACAGTGCTGCTCTCCCACCCTGCTGAGTTTTGCGAAGATTTCCCTTACGTTGCAGTAGATGACTTTCAAGCTGGCCACCAAGCGGCCTCTCATCTCATTGAGCTGGGTCATTCCAAGATTGGCTTCATTGCTGGACCAACCCTTTCACCGGGCGCAAGAGAACGGGCGGAAGGATTCAGAAAAGCGCTTAATGACAACCGTTTGGAATTCGATGATCAAAGAATGTTTCAAGCCGGAAACACTATCGAAGAAGGCCGAACCGTCGGAACTGAGATTGCCAATGAACGTCCCGATTGCACGGCCTTCCAAGCAGCCAACGACCTCGCAGCCATCGGTGCAGCTGGAGTCCTGATGGATCAAGGATTACAGATCCCACGCGATTTCTCACTCATTGGACATGGAAACGTTCTTACAGCTGAACATTTCCGAGTGCCACTTACCACTATTCGTCAACCTAAGTTCAGGTTGGGAATCGCTGGTATCGAAATACTGTCCCGTCTCTTGGAGGGAGAAACACCTCCAAATCAACGGATACCTGCCGAGCTCTTTGTCCGAAAGAGCACCGCCCCTCCTTTGACTTCGTGAACTGATTCACGGGGTTGCCTTTTCAACAATTCGGGCCCCAAAAGTAGTATGAGCACCGACGGAGATCATCTCCCACCCATCCCCATTACCGCAGAGCACAAGCGTCTCTACGAAGAGGTCGATCGCGTTCACAACTGGAAACGATGGGGACCATTCCTTTCAGAACGTCAATGGTCGACTGTTCGCGAAGACTACTCTCCGGATGGAACTTGCTGGGACTACTTTCCCCATGATCATTCCAGAAGTCGCGCCTATCGCTGGGGGGAAGATGGACTGCTTGGCATCACCGATCGTCAGTGCCGACTCTGCTTTTCTTTGGGCCTGTGGAATGGAAAGGACTCGATCCTAAAGGAGCGCCTATTCGGTCTCACTGGCCCTGAGGGCAATCATGGTGAGGATGTTAAGGAACAATATTTCTACCTGGATAGCACTCCGACGCATTCCTACATGAAGGCGTTGTACAAGTATCCGATGAAAGCTTTCCCTTACGAGAAGCTCTTAACGGAAAACCAGAAGCGGGACTACGCAGACCCTGAATTCGAATTGGAAGACACTGGAATCTTCGATGACAACAAATACTTTGATGTCACAGCAGAATACGCAAAAGGATCTCCGAACGACCTCCTCATTCGAGTAACCATCAGCAATCGTTCTCGCCGGGCTGCGGTGATGGATCTGTTGCCCACTGTTTGGTATCGCAACACTTGGTATTGGGGCTGTACGCATGAAGGCTGCACTATTAAGCCCAGAATCGTCCAGTCAGGCGACGGAGAACTTACTCTCAATCACCCTACTCTCGGTAAATACAATTTTGCTTTCGAAACCGATCAAAAAGGAGCATTTCCGAAAGCTCTTTTCACCGAGAACGAAACAAACTACGAGCGCCTGTTTGGAGCAGAGAACCCACAGCCTTATGTCAAAGATGCCTTTCACTATTACGTGATTCACGGCAAGGAAGAGGCCGTGAATCCCAAGCGGTTTGGAACAAAGGCCGCCCCTCACTACATCCTCAGGATTCCTGCTCAGGAATCTGTCACCCTAAGGTTTCGCCTGTATTCCACGGAAGAGGCACCAGAGACCGCATTGGGAGAGGAATTCGACACCACTTTTCAGAAGCGAATCGATGAAGCCGATCAGTTCTATTCGACCGTCACCCGCAAGGGAATGACCAAGGAGGAGGACAATGTCGTTCGTCAGGGTTATGCTGGCCTACTCTGGACGAAGCAGTTCTACCACTACGTCATTGACAATTGGCTCAACGGCGACCCCGCTACTCCTCCACCTCCAGTTGAACGGAAAGAGGGACGGAACAACCGCTGGCTACACCTCTTCAGCCGTGATGTCATTTCCATGCCGGACAAATGGGAATACCCGTGGTTCGCTGCTTGGGATCTGGCTTTTCACATGATTCCATTTGCAAGGATCGATCCAATCTTCGCAAAACGACAACTCACCCTGATGTTGCGGGAATGGTACATGCACCCTAACGGCCAGATACCTGCATACGAGTTCGCGTTTGATGACGTAAATCCTCCGGTTCATGCGTGGGCAGTTTGGCGCGTCTACAAGATTGCTGAAAACCGTGGCCATCGTGATCGAGACTTCCTTGAAAGCGCATTTCAGAAACTACTGCTCAACTTCACATGGTGGGTAAACCGGAAGGACGAGCAAGGTAACAACTTGTTCTCAGGCGGATTCCTCGGGCTGGATAATATCGGGGTATTTGATCGATCAAAGCCGCTACCTACAGGAGGTCAGCTTCAACAAGCAGACGGCACCGCATGGATGGCATTCTATTGCGGAACCATGCTGGCCATCGCATTGGAACTGGCAAAAGAAGGCGACCGGATCCGCCCTGCCTACGAGGACATGGCTTCGAAGTTTCTCGAACATTTCGTCCAGATTTCTGACGCCATGAACACACATGGTGGCAATGGCCTATGGGATGATCGGGATGGATTCTATTATGACCAGATTCTCTCTGGTGGAGAAACAATCCAGTTAAAGAGTCGCTCTATGGTCGGACTTCTTCCATTGATCGCCGTAGAGGTATTGGATGAAGAACGAATCCAAAGCCTTCCAGGTTTCTACAAGCGGTTTAATTGGTTTCTCAAGAATCGCCCTGATTTATCCAGACATATTTCATTCTCGGAATCAGGAAAGCATCGTCTGGTCGCAATCCCTTCGAGGAAACGACTCGAGAAGGTTCTCAAGTATCTCTTGGACGAAAGCGAGTTTCTATCTCCACACGGGATCCGGTCCTTATCGAAAGCACACGAGAAAGACCCGTTTGTTTTGAAAGTTCACGACGACGAGCATCGGGTCGACTATGTGCCTGGAGAATCAAACACGTGGCTCTTCGGTGGAAACAGCAACTGGCGTGGTCCAATTTGGTTTCCGGTAAACTACATCCTCATCGAGGCATTGGAACGGTACCATCATTTCTATCAAGATGATCTCAAAGTAGAATGCCCGACCGGATCAGGTAAGCAAATGAACCTCAAACAGGTTGCCGATGAGTTGCACAGGAGACTCGGCTCCCTCTTCCTTCCTGACGAAGAAGGATCACGTCCGTGTCACGGATCAAACAAGATCTTCACGGAAAACCCTCACTGGAATCAGCTGGTCCTTTTCCACGAATACTTCCACGGCGAATCAGGAAAAGGACTTGGAGCAAGCCACCAAACTGGATGGACTGCGCTTGCAATTAGAAGCATCGAAAAGATTGCCAAGAGACGCACTGTCAAAAAGCCGAATCCATGAATCGCAGAAATTTTCTTTCAAAGACTTCTTTGGGACTAGCTGCATCCAGCCTGTCCGTCCCTTTGCCTTCAGCCAAAGCAAGACGTCTTATGATGGAACAGTTGTGGGGCATGGCACGCACCGATATCGTGTAGATACAAAGTGGGCACAGACGTCGCATGAGAAACATCCAGTCCGGGATTGTCATGAAATGGTGCAGTCAAGTGACGGCCGTTTGTTCATGCTTACCAACCATACAAAGAGCAACATCATTTTCTTTGATACACGGGGCAAGGTGATCGACATATGGACATTGGGACTCAAAGGCGCCCATGGACTTTCCATTGCCTCTCTTGCTGGCAAGGAGTCTCTATACATCACCTGCTCCTCATCCAGCAAAGTTTTGAAAACTGATCTTGATGGCAAGATCGAGCTGGAGCTTCCGCATGCGAAGGATTGCAAGGCGTATTCACCAACCATGCCTTATCGCCCAACAGAAACTGCGGTAGCACCCAATGGTCACATCTATGTGGCAGATGGATACGGCTCACAGTTCATTCTTCAGTTCGAGCCCACCGGAAAGTTCGTTCGAAAATTTGGGGGTAAGAGTTCCCTTCCTCGAAACAAGGGTAAGTTCCTTCGAGCACACGGCGTCACACTGGACAACCGAGGCGCTCAGCCCCTGCTGGTTTGCACAGCCAGAATTCGAAATGAGTTCCATTGGTTTGATCTCGATGGAAACCACGTAAAAGACACTTACCTTCCCGGCGCATATGTCAGCCGTGCCGTCATCAAAGGTGACCAACTCTACTCTGGGGTTTGTTTCGGCGCCTACGAGAATGACTATCGCATGTGGGAGAACAGAGGCTTCGTCACTATTCTCGACAAGAATAATAAGGTCGTCTCGAATCCTGAGGCAAGCAGCCCGAATACAAGAACAACAAAATCCAACTGCTTCTCCAAGACATCCCGCTTTTTCAAAATTGCCACGATGTCTGCGTCGACACGGACGAGAATCTGTATGTTTGTCAATGGAACTCAGGCCAGGTCTATCCATACAAGCTGACCAGAATCTAGAAATCTGAAAGCGATTTCCGGTTTCCTTGAATACGCCTGCCCTGATAGCCTCCAATTGAAGTCAATGACTGCGAGCCACCACAACTTATTGTGCCTTATCTGCTGGATTTCAATCTGCTCTCAATTGGTTGCAGGCAAAGCCGAGGTCAACGAGGGGATAGACTGGGAGACTGGTAAGGAATTTTGGTCGTTCAAAGTCCCTGTTTCTCATGATCCGGAGATAGAAGATCCTCACGGGTGGATTCGTTCAAAGGTGGATATCTTCGTATTACAAAAGCTTCAGGAAACAGGACTTACGCCAAACGGGGTCGCCTCCGTTAAAGATCTCGCCATCAGGACAGCAATGGACCTGACTGGTTTACCACCCGAATCCTCCGCGATTGATCTACTTTCATCGGCGTCGCTAGACGTTTCGTTCCCCCGATACATCGATCACTTACTCGGCTCCCCTGCCTTTGGCGAACATTGGGCGAAGCTTTGGCTCGACGTATCACGCTATGCAGAAGATCAGGCACATATCGTGGGAAACAACAAAGCGCTTTTTTATCCAAATGCATATCTCTATCGCGACTGGGTGATCGAGGCCCTAAATAGAGATCTCCCATACGATCAGTTCATCAAGTATCAACTTGCGGCAGATTTGATAGAGCCTGAGGACGTTTCCAATCATCCCGCGTTGGGATTCATTGGGCTGGGCCCTAAGTATTACAATCGCAACAACCCGCAGGTTAAGGCAGATGAATGGGAAGACCGGGTTGATATCGTCACAAGAGGGCTCATGGGAATGACAGTCGCATGCGCTCGTTGTCACGATCACAAATACGATCCGGTTTCCATCGAAGACTTCTATGCACTTGCCGGCGTATTTGCAGGCACCGAAATGTACAACCGTCCGCTGAAGACGAATTTCGAAAAGGTAAAGAGTGGACAAGCGAAGAACCCTGAACAATCCCTTCATATTATCCGTGAGACAAAGCCGACCAATCTCAAAGTCCACCTTCGCGGCGATGCCACTTCATTGGGAGAAGAGGTCCATCGAGGTTTCCTAACCGTTCTGGGTGATAGTTCACGTCGCGAATTTACGGAAGGAAGCGGCCGGTTGGAATTGGCTAACGAAATCGCAACCTCTTCAAACCCGCTAACAGCCAGAGTCTTCGTAAATCGTGTTTGGTATCATATCATGGGAAGTCCACTTGTGGATACGCCCAGCAACTTCGGAATCTTGGGCTCTCCCCCTAGTCACCCGAAACTGCTTGATGATTTAGCCGTTCGTTTTATGAAAAACGAGTGGTCTGTAAAGTGGCTGGTCCGTGAAATTGTTACGTCCTCCACCTACATGCAATCAAGCCAACTTAACAAAGAAGGGTTAGAAACTGATCCAGACAATAAGAACTACTGGAGAATGAACAGAAAACGCCTAAGCATCGAGGCATGGCGGGACAGACTGTTGTCTATTGTAGGAACAATTACTCCCGAAATTGGCGGAGAATCATTCGTCCCGAGTGATCCCAATTCAAATCGACGAACTCTTTACGCGAGAATCAGTCGTCTACAACTAGATCCCATGTTGGCTCGTTTCGACCACCCCGACCCGAACCTTCATAGCCCGAAACGAAGCGAAACAACGACGCCCCTCCAGAAGCTATTCAGCATTAATCATCCTCTGATGCTACGACTTGCTGATTCCTTGGCTGAACAACTTCAAGAATTAGACAACGATACTATTGAAGCACGAGTGACATGGCTCTACGAGAGACTGTATCTCCGTGCCCCTGCTCCTGAGGAACTAACCCTCGCAAAGAATTTCTTATCAAATAAGGCAATGAAGGAAGAAGATTTATGGACTCAATTCCTCCAAGCGCTTTTGGCTTCGAATGAACTTCTCTACCTCGATTAATCATGACTGATTTTCCATATATGCCACAGAGCAGACGCCAGTTGATTCAACGAATGGCAGGTGGATTTGGTGCTTTGGGATTGGCTTCCGCATTTGGCTCGGCTTCTGCAAACGAGAATTCCTCTTCCGCTCATTTTCGACCAAGGGCAAAACGGGTAATCTTCCTGTTCATGAATGGAGGCCCATCCCATGTCGACACCTTTGACCCGAAGCCCAAATTGGCGAAGTTTGAAGGTCAGATGCCTGGAGAAAGGAAACGGAACAAGAAGACGTCGGGCTTTATGCCGTCTCCATTCCAATTCAAGAAACACGGCCAGAGCGGAATGGTCATGAGTGAACTCTTTCCTAAGTTGAGTACATTAGCGGACGAGCTGTGCATGGTTCGATCCATGCACACTGATGTGCCAAATCACGAGCCAGCCCTCCTCATGATGCAGTCAGGAAATCAGCAACCAATCCGGCCATCCTTGGGATCTTGGTTGTCATATGGATTGGGCACTCCCAATCAAAATCTTCCGTCCTATGTTGTCTTGAGTCCCGGCATGCCTGTCGTTGGTCCGGCACTTTGGTCAAACGCCTTCCTGCCAGGACACCACCAGGCCACATCGATTGATACCAACCAACGAAAGCCAGAGGAACTCATCGCCAATCTTCGCCATCCGCGCTTTTCCCGCCCTCAACAGGAACATCAGATTGATCTCCTCCATCAACTGAACCGGATCCACGCAGAGCAACGCCAGCAAGAGAAGGCTTTGGAGACCGAAATCAAAGCCATGGAATTGGCTTACTCAATGCAAAAGGAAGCGACCGATGCATTCGACGCATCCAAGGAGCCTGCCCATGTTCGCGAACTTTACGGAGACACACCATTCGGTCGTTCATGCCTTCTCGCCAGACGCCTTGTTGAGAGAGATGTCAGATGCGTGGAGGTCTTTTACGTGGGAGCAAAATCGAAACAACCTTGGGACACCCACACCAACAACGATAACGGACATAAGAAGTTATGTGCTGACAGCGACCAGGCTACAACTGCATTGATTCTTGATCTAAAACAACGTGGCCTACTTGACGATACGCTTGTTATCTGGGGCGGTGAATTTGGCAGGACTCCCTACTCCCAGATCAATGAGAAGAACAAGAAAGCAAAACCTGGACGCGACCACCACCATACTGGTTTCTCTATGTTCATGGCTGGAGGAGGCACTCGACCAGGCTTAACGCACGGTAATACCGATGACTTCGGCATGCATGCAACTGACGGAAAAATGCATGTGCATGATCTCCATGCAACCATTCTCCATCTCATGGGCCTTGATCATGAAAAACTGACTTATCGCTATTCCGGTAGAGACTTCAGGTTGACTGATGTTCATGGCTTTGTTTTCGACGAGTTATTCGCTTAAACGCAACCGTGTGCATTGTAGAAATACTTGTTCCCGATCCACTTCTTCTTTGACCAAGCAGAATTCAACTTCCCTTCCCAATGGGGTCACGATCGTTTCCGGCAGCATGTCCGGGCGTTCGAGTGTTTCACTAGGAATCTGGATAGGAGTCGGTTCTCGCCATGAACCTCAAAAATGGAATGGAGCATCCCATTTCATTGAACACATGCTTTTCAAGGGAACCCAATCCAGGAGTGCCAAACAGATATCGGAAGCCATCGAAGGGGTGGGAGGAACTTTGAATGCCTTTACCGAAGAGGAACGAACTTGTTTCTATGCACGAGCCCATACCAATGAGCTCCCCCTGCTGATGGAAGTCTTGTCCGACATGGTTCAACATTCCATTCTGGCTCCCGAAGATATCCGCAAGGAACGGGCGGTCATACGCGAAGAAATTCTCCAATACCAAGATCAACCGTCTTCCGTTGTCCTCGATGTGTTGAATGAAATCCAATGGCCAGAGCATCCTCTCGGCCGCCCAATTCTCGGCACAAGGGAATCGCTTTCGAAGCTTAGGGCTCGGCAATTGAAGGACTTCATGGTTGCCCACTATGTTCCAAACAACATTGTGATAGCAGCTTCCGGAAATATTGATCATGGGGAACTCGTTGCCTTGGCAAAGAAATACTGGAGCAGATTACCCACCTCGTCACAACCTCCCAAATCTACATCCCCTCCCCCTCAGCATACTCCCGCGAGCCGTCATGACATTCATCCATCAGAGCAGGCTCATCTGGCACTAGGCATCAGGACCTGCTCTCGTCATGACACGCAGCGATCTGAATTGAGACTCATCAACGCAATCCTTGCAGAGAATATGAGTTCCCGTCTGTTTCAGATTCTTCGTGAGGATCTTGGATTGGCATATCACATCGACGGTTCCAACACCTTCTTCCGCGACGCAGGAATGATGACCATCACAGCAGGAGTTGATGTCTCGAAACTGTCCGTCGCAACCAAGGCCTGTCTCAAGGAATTGAACGACCTAAAATCCAAACTCGTTTCTAAGACAGAACTACAACAGTCAATTGACTACGTTGTTGGCCAATCTGAACTTCATTTGGAGAGCGTAGAAAACTACATGATGTGGATTGGGGAACAATGGCTCGGCTACAGCCAGCTATTCAAGGAATCTACTGTCTACGATCGTTTCAGTAAGATCAGCCCTAGGGACATCCGCTGCGCTGCTCGCCGCTTTTTTCAACCAAACAACATGAACCTTTCGACGCTGAGTGCATCACCTCGGCACGCCCCCCCAGGCAAAGTTCTGGGAACCTGACATGTTGCCACTCGTAAAAGAGATTGAATTACCGCCTCTCCCTGAATCACTCGTGGATTCTTTGCAGGGCTCGCCGGGAGTTATGATGCTGCGAAGCCAGCAGTTCGACTTTAGAGAGTCACGCTTCACTATCATCGCAGCATGCCCAGTTCTCACCTTTCGCTCTTTCGGGTCTCGCTGTGAAATCTATTCTGATGATTCGACCCGGAAGACTTTCGGTAACCCATGGGCTGTATTGGACGGACTGATGGATCGGTTCGAACTTCCCGATGAACCAGATTGCCCTTTCCCAATAGGCGGAGCATTCGGCTATTGGGGATATGATCTAAAATGCTTTGTTGAAGCTCGCGCCATTACCAGATCTGTCAACGATCTTGAATTGCCTGACTGTCACGTTGGATTTTACGACAGCTTGATCGTGATTGATCACAGGGAACAAAAGGCTTGGATCGTTTCAACAGGTCAGATTCATGATGGTTCTCGTTGCCACCTCAGGCAAAAAGATCAATTCGATTTCTGGGAACAGGCTATAGCGGCTTCTTCAGATAGCGAAGATCGACATCCGAGAGCTTCCACTACAAATGGTTTACCACCAGCCTTCTCGTCATCATTGGACAAGGCGTCCTACGTCAAAGCAGTCGAGAAAGCTCAGGAGTACATTCGCCAAGGGCATATCTACCAAGTCAACCTCTCCAGAAGGATCACTACTCCTCTTCCTGTCCCTTCATGGGATGTTTATCGGCTCCTGAGTGAGATATCACCTGCTCCTTTTTCCTCTTTCTTAGATCTCGGTGATTTTCAAATCCTTTCAACCTCTCCCGAACAATTTCTCCAGCTAAGTGGCAGACACATTCGAACACGCCCAATCAAGGGGACCCGTCCTCGATCGATGGACCAGACTCGTGATGCTCAACTCGCCTTTGAGCTTCAGACCAGTGAAAAGGAAAGAGCTGAACTCTTGATGATTACCGACCTCTTGAGAAACGATCTCGGACGCATTTGCGAATTTGGTTCAGTTCAGGTTCCTGAATTAATGAAGCTCGAAAAATTTTCCCATGTTCACCACCTTGTATCTACCATTGAGGGAATTCTCACAAAGAGCCTGAGTCATTTCCAAGGCTTTGCCCGATGTTTCCCGGGTGGAAGCATAACAGGTGCTCCGAAAATCCGCGCAATGCAAATCATTGATGAGTTGGAACCTGTATCACGCGGCCCATATACCGGAAGCATTGGCTACATAGGCTTCAATCGAGAGAGTCAATTGAACATTGCCATTCGCAGCGCCATTACTCATCAGGGCGAAATTCACTACCACGCAGGAAGCGGGATTGTTGCAGATTCAATACCAGAAGCCGAATTTGAGGAGACTGAACAAAAGGCCGCCGCGTTCTTCCAAACCATGGAACGATTGTTGTCTCATTCATACAGTTCCTGATCATAGAACCGTCCGCCTGTCAGTTCCCTTCAGCTGCTCTTCGATGCGCCTCCATCAACACCTTCATGGTAAACCCACCTTCGAGTCCGTCCTCAGTCATTATTGTCCAATCGTTGAGTTCAGAAACGGAAACCTCCACCTCATCTCCTTCTTTGATTCCCGGCAGATCAACCGGCTCGTTATCTATTGTTCCCGTGATGGTGTCGTCGGTAAGATTCGATACTGAAATCCAGATAAACTCTGTATTCCCTGCAGATGTGATAGGCGCTTTGATGGCAAAGGTTTGCTCGTCTTCTCCTTTACCCTCAAACGCAGCTTTGAACTTGGGAAAGGTTTTCTTCGCTTCTGCAACTGCTGCAAGCATCTCTTCGTCATCATCTTTGATCTGCACCACTGGAACCTGAATCGATTCAATCAACGCATCCACAGCTTTCCCATTCCGCAGGCCCTCAAGCATCTCCTCGTCAAAGGGAAAAAACTTACTCGATTCCGGAATGAATACCGCCAGACAGTTTGATGCAGAGTATTCTGCTAACTCTGCAATAAGACGGCCGATAAACTTGTAATGCTCTTCAACTGGCATTTCATGATCTTTAGGAATTACCAAATCAACCGCTACCCATGCTTTGTGATCCCGCAGTGCGTTTGATGCGCGAAGTTCATTCGTCTCATCCGCCGCTTCTTCAGGGTCGTCCATATAAGGTTCCTCTTGATCATGAACCATATACACACCTGAAGGGGCTCCCAACATGTATTGCGGGGACTGCCCGACCAAGAATCCCTCTCCCTCCTTCAGATCAGGCACTTCGTCGAAATCCTTATCGGGAGGTTCTTCACGAATTGTCAATCCCTCCCCGATCACCTTCGAAAAAATCTCTCTCAGCAACTCAGCGTCACCATAGAGAGGCTTTGAAAGTAATAGAACCATCGACGTCAATGGTTCGTCATTATCCTGGCTCACGCCCAATCCGATTAGATTCCAAAGGCCAAGCCCTCCCAGAATCAAACATAGCGTCCCAGCTACCGGGTAAACGGTGAAGTTCACTACCGACAAGTAGCCCAGTCCCAGAATTGCACCGATCGACAGCAGTCTCGCCCAGCGGAAGCCCTTCCCATACAGAATACTTCCAGCGAGAAAGGCTGCGGACAGTCCCGAATAGATCGGCTGTCCCTTTATCAACCCCATGAATAATCCGGCGATTGCCAGACCAAGCAACAGAAGCATTGCCAATGGTTTTAAAAGAAACAGCATGTCTAAAGAGGTCTTCTGGTATTTGCGGGAATCCCAATACGATAGAGTTTGGACTCTGTGCGAATCAAGAAATCAGAGCCAATCACAGCGTACGAAGCAAAGGTCTTTTCACCCATGTCATTTCTGGAAACAATCTCAAATCTCTTTCCTGCCTTAAGGACGACAGCTTCCCCTTGCTCGTTTTGAAAGTAGATTTTTCCATCACCATAAAGAGGCGATGCTGAATAGTTACCTCCCAACCGTTCATTCCAATGCAACTCCCCGGTCTTAGCGTTTACACAGGAGCCAATTCCTCCATCCGAAACAAAGTAGAGTTCGTTACCGACCAACAACAATGACGGTGTATTGGGTGCACCTTTGCGAATGGTCCATTCTACATGCGTCGACGTGACATCACCTTTACCGTCTGCCCTGATCGCCATTACGGTTGGGCGATCATAACCTGTTCCAATAAACACCATTCCATGTCCGTAAACTGGACGAGGGATCACTGAATATCCTTGGTTGTAGGAACACTTCCAAATCTCTTTTCCAGTAGCTGGGTCCAGTGCACTCACTTCTCCGCTCCCCGGAGAGATCACCTGTTTCTTGCCTTCGACCTCAATCACGAGCGGAGTAGAAAAAGAGAACTTTTTCTTGGCACCTGAGTCACGCATATGCCTCCAAATTTCCTTGCCTGTTTTAGCTGAAAGCCCAACGACAAAGGGATTCGCTTTACCATCACAAGAGAAAATCAAAACATCGTCTACAAGTTCAGGAGAACCACCATTTCCATGAACCGGCGGAAAGTCCAACCCCTGATTCACCCAAATGGTCTTTCCGTTCTCTGACAAACAGGCAGTCCCCATATGACCAAAGTGAACGTAGACTCGTTTGTTGTTGAATATCGGTGTCGGACTCGCAAACCCGTTCTTCTTGTGCTTTCTGGAAGCGTGTGAGGTCTTCAAGTCAAACGGTTTCACGTTGAACACCTGTTTTCCCGTATCAGCATCAAATGCCAAGACCCTGACCTCAAAATTTTCTCCTCTCTCGACAGCTGATGTTACAAACACCTTTCCCCCGCCTACAACGGGAGAGGACCAACCCCGCCCCTGCACGTCCGTTTTCCAAACAACACCTCTCGAAGCGTTCCAGCTATCTGGCAGTCCGGTCACTTCGGTTTCACCCTGTTTCCCTGAACCTCTAAACTCGTTCCACTCAGCAGCATTGACAGCAATCAAGGCTCCTCCAAGCACCAGGGCTATAGATAATAATCGTTTCATATTCTATTTATTGTCGATTCGGTAAAAGTGGCTCTTAGTTCTCAAATAGAGGGCATTATCACTAATTGCGGGTGAAGACATAAAGCCATCGTCCAACGAATTCTTTCCAAGAACGGTAAACTCCCTTGATGCAGCAACAACTGTTGTCTCACCTGCTTCGTTGCAGAAATAGATCTTACCGCCTGCATAAACCGGAGAAGCCGAGAAATTCCCCCCTATGCGTTCCTTCCATATCTCTTCACCTGTCTTGGCATCACGGCATGTGCCTATCCCTCCATCGTCAACCATGTAGAGATTACCATCCACAAGAATCATGCTGGGTTTCTTTGGAACACCCCGTTTCTCGGACCAAATGGTATCTTCGGTCCTCATTGTTCCGCTCAAAGCTCTCGGCAGGGCCCACAACTGCCCTCTCGGAAAACCCGTAGTGATATAGATACGCTCCTTGTCCACAACGGGACGTGTGCTACCACTGTGATTGGAAAGCTCTTCGATACGCCACAATTCCTTTCCCGTTCTCGCGTTGTAGCCGTAGGTCGCTTTGGCGGCAATACTCACAACCACTGGTTTTTTGTCCTGCCAGATAACATGCGGTGTCGCAAAGGCTTTCCGCAAATCACCTTCACCTTTAACCGACCCGTCCGGTTCAATATCGTTCCACTTGAAGCTACGATCCGTCTTCCAAACTGTCTTCCCTGATTCCTTATCAAGAGCGACTACATATTGGTGATCAGCACCATCGTAATGCATGATAATGAGATTCTTAAAGATGATTGGGGATGATCCAGCTCCTCGAAAATGGTCGCATTCAAGATCGCGTCTTGTCCATAACGTCCGGAATGTCTTGGTATCGATACATGCTGTTCCTGGTGAGCCGAATGTCAGATAGACTCGTCCTTCTTCTATAACCGGAGATGGAGATGCGTAGCTGTTGAACTTATGCGCAAACTGAGGGGCTTCAACATCGAACAGCTTTTTGTCATAGATCTTTTTTCCAGAGTCCTTGTCGATACAGATACCAAAAAGCTGCTTTCCATCCTCTGTCGCTGTCGTCATCCAGACCTGATTATCCCAGATGACGGGAGAACTCCACGCGCGCCCATGAATTTCGGTCTTCCAAGATACATTTTCCGTTTCACTCCACTTAATCGGAGTCGACTTTGAAGGTGATTCACCATCTCCTCGCTGTCCTCTGAATTGAGGCCAGTTCTCAGATGCCGATGCACACAAAACACCACCCAGGAGAAGTAGACAAAAAATGCGGTTCATGAAAGGAACGTTAACCACCAGATGGCTATTGGTGAAGCCAAGAAAAGTAATCAGCGGTTGATCTTGGTCAACTCCTCAACCTTTGAAAGATACTCTCTGATGTTGTCTCTAGGATTCAAGACAAGCGAATCCCGAAGCAACGGTAGAGCCTCACTGTAACGCCCTTGAAGCACGAAGCATTGTGCAAGTTTAACCTTGGCATCCGCTTCGAAGGCTTCCAGGGCTATGGCTCGTTTCAATAGATCTTCAGCTAACGCCCACTCTTCCCCTACTCGATACTGCCCAGCCAGCAGTAAGAGGCTCTTGCCATCCATAGGATTCCTTTCAATGGATTCGTTCAGTATTGCCTTCGCGTTTTTTACGTCACCTGCCTCAATTGCAATCAATGCCTGCAGCCTTTTCACTTGAGCTAATTGTGCCCCATCCAAACGGACCGATTCCTCAAAGAGTTTCTCAGAGAGCGAAATTGCGGCCGTCCCTTGATCACTCGCAAAAAGCGCCTCAGCCGCTCGAATGATACGAGCGACAGGCACGCTCCCGCTATCCAAGACATCGAGGTAAATACGGAGAGCTTGCTTCGGTAATCCTTCATTCAAATAGATGTCACCCAAGTTGGCCAAAGCATTGACTGGAGCCTTCCCCTTCCGATGCACCATCTCATAATTGGCTGCTGCATCCCTCAATCGTTCCAACCCGAGGAAGGCATCTGCCTGCGCCAAAAGAAATCGACTGTCTTCCCCTTCGAGTTCAATCAATTCATCGAACAATGCTACCGCTTCCCTATATCGACTCTGAGCGAGAAGACACTCGGCCACACCTGCTTTCCAATTGAGTTCACCAGGCATGAATAGCATTGCCTTTCGATATGCAGTCTCTGCCGAAATGAATCGCTTCTCCTGTAGATGAAGATGTCCTATCAGGCCATAGAGATCTCCGTCTTCATCTCCAAGTTTGAGCGCAGAAACGAGAGACTCAAGTGAGGCCACGAAATCGCCTTCTCGGAAAAGCGACAGTCCGAGGTTTCTGTGAGCCCGTTGAAAGTCAGGCAGTTTTTGAATTGCTGTCCGATAGTGAGAGGCAGCTGCCTTGAACTGACCATCTTGAAAACGCAGATTTCCCAATGTGAAATCCAAAGCCGCGCTGGAATCTTCCTTAATCGCGTTACTCAACAAGGTTACCGCCGCATCTGGATCCTCAGGCATCAAACTAGCAACATTATCCAAGACCTCCTTCTCATCCTTGCTGATCGACGGTTCTCGCTCACTCAGAATCCCAAAACTTCCCATGAACCGAGCAACAAAGGTATCGCTTTCCCAATATTGGCCCATCCGCGTATCGGCAGCTGCACCTTGAGCTGCAGAGCCAAAGAAGAATGATAGAATGACGATAATCGCAATTATTCTCATGATCTATGGAGCCTGAAACTGATAGCGCCGCAGGACCCTAACGGGAACCGCTTCTCCCTCGCGCATGCCTGCCTTAAACCGAGAGCGCATGACCGCGTCAATAGCTGGTTTCTCGAATGCAGGGTGGGTCGATTCCCGAACAGACGCATCACGAGCTTTGCCATCCACCGCTACAACAAACTGAACCAAGACAGATCCCTTCTCGCCGGTTCGAGCCATCGAACGCGGGTAATGAATAGGAGAATCAAAGGCAACACCTGGGGGTTGGTCCACCTCGGTTACCTCAAAGATTTCAAACTCAGCCACGGCTGGCCCACTCATACTGAAATCCATGCTAAAATCACCTCGAAGCGCATTGCCTGGCCCAGGATTCAAAGCGATTTGGAGCTGCCTCAGCTGCAATGGTTTCATTGCTTTCTGCAGCCGGGGTTTAGCCTCAGATTTCGCTGCGGTAGTCGGTTCGATCTCTGGTTTTTCCAATTCTGGGATTGGCGGCGGCGGCGGTGGTGGAGCAACCAGTGGAGTCAGAACTAAAGAGCCATTATCTGGAATTTCCCGCCCCGCAAAGAGCTCCGTCATCGGCAACACCATGAAGACAGAGAAGGCCACAAAGACACCAACCAGGAAGGAGGCAGGCCCAAGCCTCCGTCCGGGCATTTCATACATGACTTCTTTGCCTCGTGCCCCCGTCTCCAAACATTCCAACCCAGTCCTCATGATGAAGCACCTCCTTCAGTCGAAAGGCTGATTGTCTTGGCTCCACCCAATCTTGCTTCATCAATCACGCGGACAATCAAATCAGCATTCGCCGCACGGTCTGCCTGAAGGATGACTGGCATCTCTTTACTGAGCGTGTTTCTTTGAACTACCGCTCTCACTCCGTTTACCCCGATCTCACGATTGCCATAAATAACCTGACCGTTCGCTGTCAATGCTATCAGGATACTCTCCTTTTCAAGCATCTCAGCGCTCACGGCTTCGGGTTTGTTTACTTCTACGCCTGTCTCCTCAACAAAAACGGTCGTAACAATAAAAAAGATCAACAGAATGAACACCATGTCGATCAGAGGCGAGATATTGATCTCGCTCTGATCTTCCTCTCGATGAAAGTGTAGTCGTCCGTTCATTCTAGTTATGGATATTCAGAAGAGTCCGGCTTTCGAGGTGAACGAGAAAGGCTTGAAATTGATTCCGCTTCAATCGGACCAAATAGATTGCAAGAGCTCCGGGAACGGCAATCAACAGCCCCACCTCTGTCGTTATCAGAGCCTCTGAGATCCCCATCGATATCCGAGCAAGCGTATCCCCAGATTTCTGCCCCAGCGCCGCGAACGTCCGCAACATTCCCATTACGGTTCCTAACAAGCCTAATAGAGGCGCGGCCATGACAAACACGGCCAGCATCCGTATGCGTCGATTGATCCAAGGGATCCACGCCGAAGCCACTTCAGCAAATCTTCTTCTTGTCTCTATCGCTTCTTCAACCCGCGTATGGGTATATCGAATCATTTCTCCAACGGCTCCCGAACCTTTTTCAGGGTCCTTCAACCATTCGGAAAGCTGCTCATCCTTCAATTGCCGGTGCCCGCATTGAAACAATTGAATAAGGACTTGGTAAGACACAGCTCCGATCAACACAGCAAGTGCAAACAATGGAATCATTACGACGCCACCACGCTCCCAGTAGTGGAGAACAAATTCACTGTTGAATGCCTCACCCACGAATCTCTTCCTTTCCGATACTCAGGCCATTTACAAAGCTAATGGCTATATGCTCCATGCTGGCCATCACAGCTTTGACCTGACGCGTTAGGAACGCGTGAATCAAGAGGGCACCAACCGCGATCACCAAGCCAAACTCCGTCGTAATCAGTGCTTCCGAAATACCAGTAGACAGAGTTTTTGCATCCCCGGTTCCAAAGACAATAATCATCTTAAAGGTGTGAATCATGCCTGTAACCGTTCCCAGCAATCCTAGAAGCGGAGCTATCGCAGCCGCCAATTGGATAAAGGGCAAACGCCGTTCCAACTTTGGTCGTTCCTGCACAACCTGCTCATAAAGGAGCTCTTCAAGAAGCTCCTTGGAACGATCAGCATGCCGAATTCCAACCTGCAGCATTCTACCAACAGGTCCCTTTATCTTATTAGCCAATGCCGTAGCCCCCTCTTTGTCACCTCTGTTGACTTGGGCAACGACTTGCTGGACCTCAGCAACCCCTGCTGCCTTCATCCTCAACATCTCAACCCACTTCCAAATCGCAACCAGCATAGCGCCTATCGCAAGCATCAAAATAGGGATCATCACGAAGCCTCCTTTTTGAACATGTGAGGAAAGCGTGTCTCGGGTTTCATCAACCTGATAGGCCTTACCTCCTGTTACATCTACGGGAATTTCGCCGCTCCCGGCTGAAACCAAAGCTGCAATTAATGGTTTACCTTCATCACCCATCTCTAAGACTACAGGCTCAATCGAATTCACTTCCTGAATGGCTCTTCCTACGGTTGTTCCGTCATCTCCTGAAAACCACACCATAGGGCCCTTCTGCAAAAATGCCCCTGTAATCACCTCACCGTTTTTTGACAATGCCGTCCCAGCGAAATCAGTACCACCAAGTTGTTCCTCAATACGATTCAGCGACACGTTCAACAAATCTAACCCACCCTCTGGCTCCTTAGCCCGCTGAATCGCGTTTTCATAGAGTGGTAACTCGCCAATATGCAGACGGGTTTCGAAATAGAGTGCGTAGTCCAATGCATTTCGATTTACGAAACTTAGTTCTTTCTTCAACACATCCAAACTTGCCTCCAAATCTCGAATCTCAGATTGCATTACGCGCTCTCGATTCTGCTCTTCTTCCAAAGACTCCCTAATCGCCCTGACTTCTCCTTCCAACGAACTCATTTGATCTGAGAGAGGCACACGTTCGTCGGTAATAGACGACTGCAAAGCACCCAGTTCATTCAAGGAACGTTCCAAATCCTCTCTTGCGCTACCTGCCTGCGCAATACCCACCAACATCAACAATGAGAACAATGCGGACAGGCTCTTCACTTGTTTCCCTCCATTGGAAGATTTAGAAAACTTGCTGCTTCTTCGTTCCGGTAAATGCGAATCAATCTGGCAATCTCAACTCCCAAATCATCCTTTGATTCCCATTCCCATTGGCTTTTGGAAGCCATCCCTAATCCTGCTTTGGTCCCTGCCTTGTTGACATAGAAAGCCTGGCCTAATCCTAGATATGCCACCGTTACCTGAATCTCAGTGCCCTCCACCTCAACAATCTCAGGCACAACGGTCAATTCACTGTTGAATTTGTCCACTTCATTCAGTGCTCCAATCAGGTGCTGATATCGCTTCCCCAAGGAAGTATCGTTCTCGTTAACAAGTAGAGCCTTTACTTTCTTTCGAAGGATGGGAGGAAGCCTTGGGGCAATCGCTTCCATTCTATTGGCAAGCTCTTCGATTCTGGTTCTCAGCTTGGCACGAGCAGCTTCTGTATCCGCAATCTCTCCACTAATTCTCTCCCTCTCGGTCTCGTTTTGGCTCCTACCCGCTTTGATCTCCTCAACCTTCTCTATCAACAGATTTCTCTCAGCTTCCAGCAACTGTACATGCCGGTTTGCTGCTGCCTTTTCAGCCTTCCAATCCTCTCTGGTCTTTTGAATGGCCTTTTCCACCCCGATCCATTCCTTGATAAGCGTCCTCTCCGAATCGGAGGATTCAGCGATAACAAGAGAGACGCCTGCCAAGAAGAAGAGCTCCCAGATGAAGGCAATCATCGATATTCGCCAGAATGTTGTTCTTTGTCTCAAAATGCTCAAAACGTTTTCCTGAGAATGAGTCTCATTTACAATTCGTCAAGCCTTGTGGTTGGTTTGGCTAGGAACAGAACTTCTGCTTATTCCCGAAGTTCCACCTTGCTCAGGCGCGAGACTGCCGTTAAGCAATGCGTTTGCATATGGATTACCCAATTTCAAATCGTGCCAAATCCCTTACACCTTCAGTCACCCTCGCGATCAGCGCAAAAGCAAAGCAGCTCAAAGCTGAGGGTCAGGATGTCGTAGGCTTCGGTGCTGGCGAACCAGATTTCGACACCCCCGAGCACATTAAGAACGCCGCGAAAAGTGCTCTAGATGCGGGTTTCACAAAATACACAGCCGCAGCCGGCACCCCGGAACTAAAGGAGGCTGTCGCCGGAAAATTCAAACGAGACAACGGCTTGGATTACGATCCTGGACAAATCATCGTTTCCTGTGGAGGTAAGCACTCTTGTTACAATGTCTTCATGGCAACCTGCCAAGAAGGCGACGAGGTAATCATTCCGGCACCATTTTGGTTGAGCTATCCCGAGATGGTCACATTGGCAGGAGCCACTCCAATCATTGTGCCCACTTCAGATGAGACGGAATTCAAGATCACACCATCCCAGCTCGAGGCCGCGATCACTGACAGGACCAGAATTTTTATTCTGAATTCTCCAAACAATCCGACAGGCTCTGTATACACCCCTGATGAAATCAAGGCATTGGGCGATGTTTGCATCGCCAAGGGAGTGCTTATTCTCAGCGACGAGATCTACGAGAAATTAGTCTACGATGGCGCAGCTCATAAGAGCATCGCGACGTTCTCAGACGCACACAAGGCCCACACTATTATCGTGCATGGTTTGGCGAAAGAGTTCTCAATGACAGGATGGCGAATCGGTTTTACCGCCGCCCCACTTCCAATCGCCAAAGCAATCAATGCAATTCAAAGCCACAGTACAAGCAATCCGACCTCCTTTGCACAAAGTGGCGCAGTTGCAGCATTGAACGGTCCTCAGGACCACCTAGCCGGCTGGATGGAACAGTTCAATGAAAGAAGGGTTTATGCGTGGGAGCGAATTAGTGAGATGCCCGGTATCACCTGCGTCAACGCCAAGGGAGCTTTCTATCTTTTCCCCAATATCAGCGCGACAGGTTTGAGTTCTGGGGAATTCTGCGAGCGACTTCTAACAGAACAAAAGGTTGCGGCTGTCCCTGGTTCAGCATTCGGTGCAGACCAATGCATCCGCCTCAGCTATGCGACGAGCCTTGATCAGATCAAGAAAGGACTCGATAGAATGGAAGATTTCGCGAGATCGCTCAAATAGCCCACTTTTCACGTCGTAAGAAAGGCCCCGACTTCAAATGAAGTTCGGGGCCCTTTTCTTAAAGATTCAATCCTCCATCTTGTCAAACTCTTCGAATCAGGTGCCAAAGTTCTTGATCACGCGGCCCTCCGCAAGAAAGACCACCGATCCCCTTTCCGCAGTGACGTTATCATTCAGAATCAGATCGCGATTGAGCCCCAGCGCATGAAGGACTATCGCGTTCGATAGAGGTTCCAACAGACCTGATGTCGTTATGGTACTATTGACAACAAAGTGACCATTTAGTGTCGCAATTCGGACAAAGCCGCTGTTGTTAACGACGATCCCTTCAAGCGTACTTGGAATTGTGTTCAAATCTGAAAGCCCCAAGTGATTGAATATTGAAACTCTATTCAATCCGACAATTCCAACCTCAAGATCGGTTGCCTCCAACAAATTCAATCCCCCAGCTGACGTCGATGCCGCAAATCGACGAATCTCCGTCGTTAAATAGTTTGGATCTTGACCAGGTAGTTCTTGTCTTCCAATTCCAACCGCTGTTAACACCCGCACATCTCGCCCATGAATATCAATCACTGTTTCCCTAGCACCTGCTGCATCAAACAGACTTCCGTTCCGGCTACGGAGAGTGAGATCTCCCCATCCATCCTGTCCTGACAGCACATCAGCTAAACGATCTGTATCACTCCTCAAGTCTGCATGACCAAGGAGCACATCTTCCGAAACATCAATATGAATATTACCGGAGTTAGTGCGCAGATAGGCAGCATCAGATTGAGTTAATCCGCCTTTATCACTCTTAATGTAGATCGTACCCATTCCGCTAGTAGTACGTATATGACCTGAAGCTGATTGGGTTATCTCACCCTGAATACGAAGACTAAGATGTCCACCCTGGCTCTGTATTGCTCCGTTGACGTCTAGACCGTGCCTGTCTAATTCACCTCCCAAAGTCTGGAGTAATAGATTCCCGCCTCCTTGAAGGTCTATAACCACTGAGTCGGTGTTAACTCCATCGTTCAATGTAAGGCTACCTGTCGTGCGAAGCAGAAGATCCCCTCCTCCACTCAAGACAAGATCACTGGTAGCGGTCCCAAACAGGCTACTGAGACTATTGTCATTAGAGACCCGCGTGACACCTATAGCACCAACTGTATCAATCAGCAGATCTCCAAACTGATCAATCGTAATACCCAGTCCGCCCGCAGTTGCTGCCAGAGTTCTCAAAGAGGTTTCAAGCGGATTACCAGGTAACGCGATGCCCATGACCGCAGCCTGAAGGCGCACGTCACGTGCCAAGAGATCAATCAAATCATCCCCAACTGTGTCAATAATGCTGCCGCCCATTGATATTACTTCTAGATCTCCCCATGAGCTGATGGTTCCCGAGTTACTGGTGTCGATCCTACCAATTTCTATGTCACCAGTTGCCAAGAGACGAACGTTTCCTCCCTCACTGGCTATACGAGCCAATGAACTCATTGTGTGGCTATCGCTTTGCAGGTCAACACTCCCTCCATTCGAATCAATATCTCCATCCTGCTGAAGAAGTCCGTCTATCTGCAATGTGAGCGAGCCTCCATCACTGAAGATATCGGCCTGGGTACTCAAACTGGAGGCCGTGAGATGCAGATTGCCTTCTATCAGAATGCTACTTTCATTACCCAGACTGCCGTCGTTGAGACTTAGATGACCATTCGGAACTACAAGACTCAGGCTACCGGAACTCTGGAGATCACTAGTAGCAGAATTATCCTGCTCAGTTATCGACGTAGAATCGCTCAAGATTCGGACGACGGGGACTTGCCCCACGGTATCAATGCTTAGTTCAGTGGTCTCGAGAATGGCGATATGAGCGGCATCGACGGCAAGTGAAATCAATTCCGTCTTCACCGGATCAAATGGAGTGAAGCTTCCTACGTTGCCACCAGACTGGAGCCTTGCATTAGCGCCATGCACATTTATCGAAACTCCATCTACACTTGAGATACTCCCATTGCTTGCAACAAGGCTTAAGTCACCCCACGTCGACTGATCTGCAAGTGTATTGGATCCCCGGTCACTCTCAGTCCGTGCGTCTAGGTGAGAAACCTGAATATTATTAAATGCACTCACCCTAATATTCTGACCGTCCGTGGCGGTTGATGTTCCCGATCCCATTACAACAGATCCATCGACGGAAGTGATACTTATCTGACCGCCTTCATTTGCCGTGATATCTCCATTTTGAATTATGTCTCCAGAGGCTCTGAGACTGATGTGACCTCCATCATCAATGGTAATATCTGAATTGATGACCAGCTCACTATCCTCGCCGGTAAGACCAATCACAAGATGACCACCACCTGAAAGCTTTATAGGATCGTTGACAATGAGCCCTGTCGGCACGTCTATAAGTAAACTACCACCTTCTCCCACATTGATTCCAGTAAGACTACCGAAATCAGACAATCCAACCAGACTTCCATCTAGTTGAACTCGATTCACTTCCACGGCAGGAACTGCCCCCATCGCAAATCCGGTTCCACCACCAACATTCAAGCCCCCCGCTCCTACCTTCGCTGCCAATGTGTTGATCTCGATTTCAAGACGATCCAACTCAGCATTCTGTCCAGAGGTGGTCCCTGTGAGACTCAAGCTTCCATCTGCGTTGAAAACTGGAGGACTCAACTTCGTAGAGCCGCTTGTTTCTTGTATGACGCGATAAAACTTGAATGGCTGGAAAGGGGCAGGATCTGCAAGTTCGCTAACCGCACCAACACTAACCACAGCAGCCAAGTCGAACCAACGACTGAAGTCTATCGTGTATTGCACGCGATAAATAACAGGTCGAGTGACGCCAGCGGCAGGAGCAGCTTCTCCAACACCGACGCCAGCCTCCGTTCTAAGCAAGTTGGCAAAAATATCGATTCCGGTATCACCTGCTTGTGCTGCATCTAGAATCCACCCTGTCCGTGCAACAAGGCTGATATCACCCCAAGCCGATTGCCCACCAAGCGAGTCCGCGTTGCGATCAGTGTCGCTCCGGGCGTCAAGCTCACTGACCAAGACATTATCTTGCGCAACCAGTCGCATGTTTCCTGTTGCTGTTTGAATGCGAGTCCCATCGAGTAACAACAGACTTCTACCTGATTCGATGTCTACGGTCCCCATTCCATGGGTGCTAAGAACAGCGCCACCTCCCAACGTGAGTTGACCTCCTGAGGTTAGACTTACACTCCCCCCTTGCAGAGTCAGGTCATTCATAAGTAGTAGATCTCCACTAGCCTCAAGACGGAGGTGACCATCACTATTCTGGAGTAGGCCCATACCGTCCGCCTCCAACACAATGCTTCCGTCACGCAAAGCCAAGACAACAGCCCCATCACCCTCATTTCGGACTCCATTCAGAACAACACTATCCAAATGGTCCTCCAGAAAGATTCCACCAGTTCCAAGGTTGATCACTTCAAGAACCATGACCGAAAGGTCAAGATCCTCAGTTCCTGTTCCTACACCGTCTACACTCGAAATCGAAAGCCTCCGTGTTGAGAGGTTACTCGATTCTCCTGCAAGAACATCGTTAATGGAACCAGCACTGTTCAAATCAATGGAGCTACTAGCGTTGAGTACCCCAAGAAGTATATTCCCTCCGTCGAATGTCGAAATAGAAATTTCATCACCGCTACCTGCACTGGAGACATGCAGGTCACCTCCACCCATCTGATCAAAGTGGATTGAACCAGCAGTCTGTAGGGCTACCGTAACCTGATTACTCAATGCGTTCCGAACAACTATCGCACCGTTTCCTCCATCGATCGTGGCAATGAACAGAATACTATCCAGCTCCAGACCAACTGCACTTACGGCTGCAAGGTTGGTGGAAATGAGATTGATATTTCCAGTTTCGTTTCCATCAGTGATAGCTCCTGTAGCACTATTCAGACTGATGCTCTGTCCGCTAGCATCTACAAAATTGACCATGAGCTCATCAACAGCCTGGGCATCAATACCTGCCGGCGCACGAAGAACACCACCCAACTCCATTCGTCCACTCTGATCAGAATCATCAATTCCTGAACTCAGGAACAAACTACTACCTGAAATGACCTCTGCGGAATCATCCACATGTAATAGGTCACCCGATTCCAAATAGATCGAATTAATAGAAGTGAGCCGGGCATTCTCAGTTAAGGATAGGCTATTGGTAAGAACACTAGCATTTTCAATCGCACGCAAAACTATTGTTCCCGCAGCATTTATTTCACCATCAACCACTATTTCTCCCTCACTCTGAATCATCAAGTCACCATCAACCGTCACATAGGCAGCTTCTATAATTAGCGCACCAAGATTAAGAATATTCACACCACCAGCGGCTGTGGAGGTCAGGGTCGTCACCGTGGTCTCCAGTGCGTTGGCTGATGTGCCAATGCCGGTTCCTGCAATCACCTGAAGTCCGATCGCAACGAGATCACGGTGCAGGTCGCCTGCATCAAGAACCGAACCACTGGTGGCTTCCAGTGCCACATTGCCCGTGGTCGTATGGATGCCTCCAACATGAATGTCATTGGCCGCAACCACCCGGATGTCTCCATCCACATTCACAACCCGTGAATCATCACTCATGGTCACCGTGCCCGTCTC
>CBFHTT010000014.1:0-10697 GCA_965658675.1 Limisphaerales bacterium | reverse complement strand
GCTCGAGCAGAAATACCTTCCGGGTGGCCATCAGTGGGTGACCTGGAAGGTATTTCTGCTCGAGCTTCTTCATCTCGGCCACGATCTCCTTTTTGCGCCTGACGAATTCCTGCCAACGATGGATGTCTCGGTTGACCATGGATGGAGTGACAACGAAATGATCCTCCAATTTGGTTCCGGTAGAGGCCATTGTGGTGCCTGTTGGGTTCTCAATAATCTGTCCGATTCGAAGACCGATATCAGTATCAAGGTTGTAGAGTAAGGCGAGCTTCTCCTCTGTGGTAAGCCCGGGGCGTTGGAGCTGTTCTTGATAGTTCTCGAAGACTTGAAGCTTGTGATTTGTGAACGAAATCATTGGGGGAATTCGTTTCAAGTCCCTGAGTTCCATTTCCAAACGCAGAAGATCCTGCTCCTGCTCAAAATCATAATTCAATTGGGAGAGATGGTTGATCTTTTCCATGATCAGAACACGCTCACGATCCCAGCGATCAACTGCTTTTGCTCTTGTTTTCGCACGCTGTTCTCTGACGTAATCTTGATAGGATTCAAGTAGCGCCTCAGGAAGAGTATATAAGAGTCCCTTGTTGTGAGGCCAAATATGTAACTCCACATCACCCACCGAAGTCATTGAAGTTTGGATTTTCTTGACGTGATGTCGCTGAATGTCATCCCAGTCTTCATTGATCCCTAGGGTTCTCAACGCGCGTTGGATAATATGCGGGGCTGAAATGTGGTACTGAATTTGGCTTGGGCCGTAGACCGTATCGGTATCCACAGGCAGCGCGAATGAGTCTCTGCCGATCAGTGCCTTCGCGTAATAGACGGGTTTGGCGTAGACGTAGAATGTCAGTCCCATCATTAGAGAGAAACAAACAAGCAGGACCATGAGACGAAGGTGACGTCCTATCAAAGACAGGTACATCAGGATGTCGTTCCACGTCAGTGCGCTCTTTTTAAATCCTGGAATCATTTGTTTTCAGCAAATCTGGGCAGTTGCAGATAAATTGTGTCCATACTCACGTCCGGTTAGAGCGTCAATTTCAACGATTTACGAATATTGACCGCTATTTACGTCCTGAATTCTTCGATCGGAGTCAGTTTTCCGTTCTTTCCTTATCGGCGCCCATCGTACCAAACCAAACAGTCTTTTTTGGATTTCAACGGTCTGCCGGCTTTGAAGATGGTCTTGAAGAAGAAGGAGATCATCTCGCTGCGGCTGTAGAGTGACAGTTTTCGCCCTGAGGAAACCAGAGGTGGACCAGCTAGGACGCGGAATCGTTTTTCAGTGTTTTTGAGGTGTTTTTTGATCCGTTTACACAATTCGATCTCTTCTGAGGCAAAGAGTTCGGTGCTGAATCCACCCAGTTCTTCAAAGATTTTCCGCTCGATGAAGATGTAGGATCCGGCTGCCCAGTCGAAGAATCGACTGATTCTGTTCCACAATTTGGCCAATTTACGTCCAAACGCGTGATCTATATCCATCTCCACAGGTGCGCCTCCTCCAGCGAGTCTCGTGTCTTGCATGGATTTCAGAGTGGCGGCGAAAAGCTCCTTGGTCGGGACTGAATCGGCATCAATGAATAGCAGCCAGCGTCCCTTGGCAGCTGTGGCTCCCTTGTTTCTTGCTCTGGAAATCTGATTCTCTGACTCGAAAACGACCTGTGCGCCGAGGTTCGTCGCAATTTCAGTCGTTTTGTCAGATGAATTATTATCGCAGACAATGATCTCGGTTTCCCATCCGGCCTCGCTGAAAGCCGGGATCGAGCCATGGATGGCTTCCAGAGTGCGGCCGATTAGCTTCTCTTCATTGAAAGCTGGAATGACAATGGATACGGATTGGTCCGTCATTGGAACTTAACATGGGGCAATTTCACTATGATTGCTAGTGCGGGTCTTGAGATAGTAAGCTCCAGCACGTGAACAGTATTCTAGTAACAGGTGGAGCAGGGTTTATCGGATCAAATCTGGTCAAGGAGCTTCAGGTCCGATTTCCAGAGGCGAATCTGACTGTAGTGGATGACTTTCGCTCAGGGGATTTCAAGAACCTCCAAGGATTCAAAGGTGATTTTGTCACGGGTGATGTTTCGCGGATCGATTGGTGGGAGCAGTTTGGAGATCACTGCTTCGACGCCATTTTCCATGAAGCATCGATTACGGACACGACGGTCCACGATCAGTTCCTTCAATCGCACGACAACATTGAGGGATTCAGAAAGCTCTTGGAGTTCGCGGCTCCGCATCAGACTCCTGTCGTTTATGCATCATCGGCAGCCACCTATGGAATTGCTGGGGAACTGATGAAGGAATCGGACACTCCGGCTCCGGCCAATATCTATGCATTTTCCAAAGTTCAATTGGACAATCTGGCGCGGAAGTATGCTTCGGAGAATCCTGACTGGAAGATTGTGGGCCTTCGCTATTTCAACGTCTACGGTCCAAACGAGCCCCATAAGGACAAAGCGGCGAGCATGATTTATCAGCTTTATCTCCAGATGAAGTCCGGGCAACGGCCCAAGGTGTTTGAGCACGGCGACCAGAAGCGCGACTTCGTTTACGTGAAGGATGTGGTCGGGATGACGATCAAGGCATTGGATGCGCCTGAATCCACCATCCTTAACTGCGGCTCGGGTCATGCATGTTCATTTAACGAGGTGATCGAAGCCCTGAACAAGAACCTGTCGCTCGATCTGGAACCAGAGTATATTCACAATCCCTATCCTTTCTACCAGCCTCATACCGAGGCAGATATGACTATGGCGCGGGAGGTGCTTGGTTGGAAACCTCAATTTGATCCCCAGACCGGGATTGCAGATTACGTCAGTTATTTGGAATCTTAACTTTAGTCACTTTTTCATTTTCAATCTCAGTGATAGACTCCCCTTCTCATGCCCGAAGAAGATAAGTCCCCATCCGCAGAAGAGCCGAAGAATGACGCTCCTTCAGAAACATCCAAACCGGCAGATCAAGAGAAGTCTGATCCTGCTGAATCCGTTGGTGGTGATAAGGGCATCAAGGGCAAGTTTCTGGCTTTGGGTAAAAAGAAAAGGGCGGGTGTGATTGCCGGTGTCATTTTCGCGAGTCTGTTCCTGATGTATCTGGTGGGAACCAGCTCTTTTTTCATTTGGGGAGTCATTGTGCCACAGGTTGGCAAGATCCTGAATGCCGACATCGAGATTGGTAGCATTTCACTGAGTCCCTTTTCCTCAGTTGAAGTGACGGATGTTTCGGTGGTGACCTCCGATCAGTTGTTGAGTGCTGGCAAGGTGACAGCCAAATACAGTCTGATGAGTATCATTGGCGGGAATATCAATGTCAGTGAAGTCACAGTGGAGGCCCCTAGTGTCACCTTGATTCAAAAAGCTGATGGAACGACCAACCTTGATCCCATTCTGGAAGCACTTGATAGCGGACCCAAAGAGGAGAAGGAATCTTCCATTCCTCAGATTGACATTGGCTCGGTCAAAGTGAGTGGCGGCGAGGTTTCTGTAACGCTGGAGACAGGTGAAGTGACGCGAGTCATTGAGCTTGGGGAGATGACCTTGGACCTGAATGGTCTCAAGAATGGAGCCACGGCGACAGGGACCTACGGAGGTAGCTTTGCGTTCTCTGAGACGGCGCGCGGTAAGACGACTCTGGGTGTTCAGTCCTCAGTGTCTGAGTCGTTCGATATCGCATTGGGGCCAGACCTCATGCCTAGCGCTGCTGATTTGAAAGGACTTATCAAGATCACCGGAGTGGAAGGTCGTGCAGAGCCATTTGCAGGGACTGAGTTTGAAATGGTCGGAGGTTTCAAGGATGGAGGGACTGTTGATCTAAAGTTCCTTTCCAGACAGGCAGGGCAATCATTGGGAGCGGTGAATGTGGCTGGAACGCTTGATCACCAGACGTTGGATGCCGACCTCAAACTCACAGTGGACAAAATCAGTGCTCAGGCGTTGAACATTGTTGGAGCAATCATCGGAGGCATGGAGTTCAATCAAACCGAGATCAATAGCGCCTACGATATTGCGGTAGAGGGTGGTAAGAAGATCACCGTCAAAGGATCTACCAAGGTTTCTGCCTTCAGTCTTTCTTCTGATGCACTGAATACGAATCCGATCGAAGTGGAGGAAGATTTGGATCTTACCGTTAATCTCGATGGGGCAATGGGTGCGGAGATTCGTGATCTCTCAGTAACGGTAAACAAAGACAGCGCCAATGCGCTCAGCTTCTCTACGAGCGGCAGTGTTACAGATGATTTTAAAGCGTTGGATCTTACATTGAAGGCAACGTCGCAATTGGCAATTGCGTTGGGAATTCTTTCCGAAGTGCCTGCGGGTGTGGATCTCAAGGCTGGTGGTCTTGGGTTTGGTGCCAAGGTGGCAGGCTTAGTGACCGCACCTTCAGTGGATATGACATTGGAAGTAAAAGGGCTTCAGGGCTCAGCTTCCGGTGCACCACTTGATGGTCTGGAAACTTCCGTGGTACTCAAGACTGAGGGAAATGGTGATCGGGTTGATTTGAAAAACGCGACTGTAGATGTCCAGTGGGACGGTCAGCCAGCCGGGCAACTTACCGCCAGTGGTTTCGTAGATCTGGTAAAGCTCGTTGCTGACTTGAGTTTTAAGATCCAAGGGATAGATCAGAGGGTGCTTGCTCCTGTGCTGACTCCTGCTCTAGGTGGTAGACAGCTCACAAGTGCGAAGGTCGAAGGAAACGGTCGCATCGCATACGATCCATCGAAGCCATCTGCGATTCAATCAGAGTTCAATGTTCGCGATATTCAATTGGCGGATGTCAAAGGCGAGCCTTTGGGTGCTCCGGTTGAATTGGGAGCCAAGGCAGATATCGCTCTTAAAGGAACTCAGGCTGAGGTGAAGGGCGTGGAACTCAGTTTCACTCCAACCCAACGCGCTCAGAACAAGGTGACCATCACAGGAAACGCCGGAAAGATTGGCGACAACTTGAAAGGCGATCTGAAGATTTCATCAGATGGATTGGACTTCACCCAACTTGTGGATTTGTTCCTGGCTGAAACCGGAGTGAAGCCAGCCGAAGAACCAGAAACAAAAGAGGCTGAAGATGCTGCACCTGCTCCCAAGCAGGAAGAACCAGATGCCATTGCATTGCCGATTGAGCGCTTTGTAACCTTGTTGGATATCGACTCACTCTACCTCCGTTCCATCGAGGTGAAGAAGATCAAGGCCAACACCACTGTGGAAGGCAGCAAAGTTTCTGTGTCTGATGCAGGCGCGAATGTGAATGGTGGCGACGTCAATGGTGAGGTCGAATTGGATCTGGGAGTCAAAGGATGGAAATACGCTCTCAAAGCAGGTGCAAATCATGTTCCAGTTGGCGCCGTAGCCGACAGTTTTGTTCCTGCTTTCAGTAACAAGGTTTCAGCGGAGCTCGTTGCTGACGTGAGTGTGATTGGTCGAGGAATTACAGGGACTAGCATGAAGCAGTATCTCACCGGTCATTCCATTACCACCGTAACGAATGCCAACATTGATATCGGGGGCAGGGTTTCCAAAGGTATCGTGGGAGTCATTTCAGGTCTGTTGAATATGCCGGAACTGACCAGGTCTTCGGTAACGTATGTGAACGCCAGTGTGAAATTGGGTGAAGGAATGGTGAGTATCCAGCCTTTGCACATCCAAAGCGATGCAATGCGCATTACTTCTTCTGGTGATATTCCTATCGCTGACAACCTGATGGATTCACCTCTAGATCTTCCGATCAAAGTCGAGGTTTCCGAAAACATTGCCGCCAATCTACTGACCGTGAAAGCAGTGAAAGGTGACTACGCGCCTCTACCTGATTTCCTCAAGATGGAAGGAACAGTTGGGGCCTCAAAGCCGAATATCAATAAAGGCGCCTTGGGCGTTCTGGCCGCTTCAGGTGGCGTTGGTAGCGCAGTGAATGCAGGCAAGAGAGTGGTCGGGACTGCGGGAGATGTAGGGAAAGCAGTTACGGGGGTACTCAATGTCTTTGGTGGTAAGAAGAAGGAAGAGGAAAAGAAGGAGGCCACCGACGGCAAGGACGGTGAAAAGATGGAGGAGAAGACTAATGAGGCCGTGAAAGCGGTTGAAGGGGTCACTAAAGGGTTGAAAGGACTCAAGGGACTTTTTGGTGGCGGCAAAGAGGATGACAAGGAATGAGCCTAAGGGCGGTCCTTTTGACATCCTTCCTCCTGTGGGCAGCATGTGCTTCGGTGCAGGCTGCCACCGTAATTAAGAAGAAGCTTCCAGATGGCCGCAGGATTACCGTCGCAGAAGGACCAGCAGAACCTCGGTCTATAGGTAGCTTTTCCCTGCGATTGTATTCAGGCGTTAATCCCAAAGGCCCGCAGGATGATTTTCTTGGTGGCCGGATCGATGAGCGTGATGGCTTCTTGGAATCTGTGGAGATGATCGACCTGATTGGTGATAAGGTCCCTGAATTGATTGTTGTCCTCAGGAATGTAGGAACCTCCAGCTCGTTGGATCTTCACGTGTATCAGATTAACAAGAGCGGTTTTGAACTGGTCAGATCGTTCGCTTCGCTGGACAAAGCTATCCGACCCGCACAATTTCTGCAGGAGCAATTCCCATTGGAAAGCCGTTGACCCGCGAGGGCTCCTTACATTTAATCCGGCTCTGTTCCCCGATTTACCCTCTTCCACAGGAGATCTCGGGGCCATCAATCAACCCAATAGATAATTCAATAGAATCATGTCCAAGATTGTTCCTTTGATCAGCTCTGGCTCAGCCGGCCCACTCGGAGTCCTTCACCTCCCGCGTCTCTGGCAGAAACTTTCCCTCGAATCAGCAGGTAAGCTCGCTGATGGATACCCTGGTGCAGGTGCCGGATATGACCAGATGGTCATCGACGGACTCGGCCTCGATCGCGACGAAGTCATCGCTTACGTTGGTGGAGAAAAGCCAAACTACCCAACCTTTGAAGCATGGGTGAAGGGCAAGGGAACCAAGTTGGACGCAGATTCCATCACCGCTCTCAATGACGCCATTATCGGATACAATCACGATGATGCCACTCGCCAATCCATTTTAGGAACAGCTGGTATTGCAGATGACGATGCAGCTCCCAAGGATGCCATCAATCTGAACAATATCGATGACTGGCAGGAATTTTTCGATGCCGAGATCAAAGGTTGATCATCGAAACAGTTTTGAAGAAAGGTCTCTCCTGCGCAAGGAGGGGCCTTTTTTGTTGCCTGGGGGGTCTTGAGCCAGATGTTGAAGGGCGAATCGCTTAGCGGGATTCAACCGGTGGAGCTGTCGTCTTGGATCGATTGGTATCGATGTTCCAGAGATGGCGGAAGAAGTCTTTGATGTCCTCGAGAATCAGATAGTTGATAGGGACGAGGAATAGTGTGATGGCGGTGGCGAAGAGAACGCCAAAGCCCAACGAAACTGCCATGGGAATGAGGAACTGAGCTTGCGTGCTCTTTTCAAACAGCAGGGGAAAGAGTCCCGCGAAGGTGGTGATCGAGGTCAGGATGATGGGGCGAAAACGCGCTCCTCCAGCTGTGCGGACGGCCTCGATGATATCCTTCTTGGTCTTCTTACGCCTGTTGATGTAGTCGACCATCACTAGCGAGTCGTTCACCACCACACCTGAGAGTGCCAGCATGCCAAAGTAGCTCATGATACTGAGTGACATACCCAGAATCATGTGGCCCAGAATGGCTCCCATGAGTCCGAATGGAATCACCGACATGACAATGCCTGGCTGGAGGTAGGATTTGAACGGAATCGCCAGCAGGGCGTAGATGATGAAAAGAAGAATCAGTCCACCAACAGCGAGTGAACTGAATGAATCGGCGCGTTCCTGCGCCTCTCCTTCAAACTTGAAGCTGACGCCTGCGTATTTTCCTGTTTCTTCTTCCAAGAAGGCGCGTAGCTCATTCTCAATCTCTCCCAGATTCACGCTTTCCTTGTCGGCATCAGCCACGACTCGAACGACTCGATTGCGATCGACCCGACGGATGGTGGAAAAGCTTCTTCCCATCTTCATCTCAGCCACTGAGGAAATAGGGACTTCCATGCCCGCCTGTGTGCGGATGTTCATGCTTTCCAGATTGGCGAGAGATTGGCGTTCTTCCAACGGATAGCGAACCATCACGCGAATATCCTCACGGCCTCGTTGAATGCGTTGGGCTTGTTGCCCGAAGAAGGCGGTTCTGGTTTGTCTGGCCAAGTCATCCAGAGTGAGTCCAAGAAGTTCGGCCTCGGGTTTGATGTCGAGTTTCACCTCCTGTTTGCCATCTTCAAAGGTGTCCGTGATATCGAAGACTCCCTGATACTCAGCGAGCTTTGCCTTGGTTGCTTTGGAAATCTTCTCCAATTGAGTGAAGTCCTGACCGATCAGGGCGATGTCGATTGGGTTGCCGCCTCTGCCAATTTCAGCTCGGAAGTTGAGTTCCTTGGCACCAGGGATGGGGCCGATCATTTGCCTCCATTCATTGACCAGATCGCGGCTGCTGACTTCGACTTCTCGATTCTCAGGAGCGGTAATGCGGAGTGAAATCTCGCCCACGTGCGATTGTCCAGAGACGCCGCCTCTGCCACCGGGGCCACCGCGTGTGACGCCTGATGAACCTGCTACGGCAATGATGTTTTCAATAACGCTGACGCCGGAGTTGGGATCACGATGTTTCTCACGTAGATCAAAGGCTGCCTTCTTGATTCGCTCGACATGTTTGGTGGTGATTTCAGCAGGTGTGCCGAGGGGCATCTGAAGGCTGGCTGTGGCTGTTTCACTGTCTACGCGAGGAAAGTAGATGAATTGTATTCGATCTCCTGCGACCAGACCGATGACGACGAACGCGGCACAAACGAAAAGTGAAAACGTGAGGTAGCGGAAGCGTGATGCTGTCTCGAGAGTGGGGGAATAGACGTTTGCTATGAACCATTCCAAACCGTCTGCAAAGAGTCGCTGGAATTTGGAAAATGGATTCAGTTCACTTCGGTTGCGGCGTCCTGAACGGATGTGTTTCAAATGGGCAGGGAGGATCAGCTTTGATTCAACCAGTGAAAACAGAAGTACAGGGATCACCACCATGGGGATCTGGGCGAAGATCTTTCCTCGTGTTCCTTCAATCATCAGAAGCGGCACAAAAGCGGCGACCGTGGTCAAGACCCCGAAGGTCACAGGGATGGCGACCTCTTTGGTTCCCTCGATGGCGGCTTTGGTGGAATCGCCACCTCGTTGAAGATGAGTGAAAATATTTTCACCAGTCACGATGGCGTCATCCACCACGATACCTAGAACAAGAATGAAAGCGAAGAGGCTGAAGATGTTGAATGTGGCACCCACCAGCGGCATGAGAGCGATGGCGCCAGCGAATGAAATTGGGACCCCAAGGAACACCCACAGTGCAATGGAGGGCCTCAGGAAGAGTGAAAGAACCACAATCACCAGAATGGTTCCCTGCCATGCGCTCTTGAACAGGACGTCCAAACGGCCTCTGACGATCTTGGAACGATCATTCCAGAAGCTGAGTTCGATGCCCTCAGGAAGCTTCTCTGAGGCAGCGGCCATGTAGCCTTTGACCACTTCTGCCAGTTCGATTGCGTTTTGATCTCCAACACGTGAAACGTTAATCAGGACGCAGGGTTTGTCATTGAATGTTGCAATCAGCGGCTCTTCCTCAAAACCGTCATGCACTACAGCGATGTCTCCCACGGTAATGCGTGTTCCATCTCCGCGTGTGATCAGGACGATGTCCTCGAAATCCTTGCCTACATAGGCCTGGCCTTTGGTGCGGAGTAAGACTTCGCCTGCGCTTGTCTTGATGTTGCCTGCAGGAAGATCCATGGATGAGTTGGAAATGGCCCGGGCCACTTGATCCAAGGTGAGTCCGTACTGCTGAAGGGTGTGTTCCGAAACTTCGATTGCGATCTCATATTTCCTGACAGCACCCAATGATACCTGCGTGATTTCTGGAAGGTCTGATATCTCATCCCGCACCTGTTCGCCGAGCGTTCTCAGGTCCTTCTCACTCATCTCTCCGGACAAGACGACTGAGATCACCGCACTGGAACGTTGTGAAATGCGAATGGTTGGTTTCTCTGTTTCATCGGGGAACGTATTGATCGCATCGATACGGTTCTTGATATCTTCCAGAAGATTTCGTGCCTTGTATCCGGTGGCGACCTCGACTCTGACCGCACCTGCGCCTTCTACTGATGAAGAAGTGATCTGCTTGATTCCCTCGAGATCCTGTATGGCCTCCTCGACGCGGACGACAACCGCCTCCTCAACCTCTGCAGGAGTGGAGCCTCGGTACTCAACACCGATTTCGATGATATCCAGTTCGAACTCAGGAAAGACTTCGGTAGGGATGCTCTGCAGGCTCGCATACACGCCTGAAAAGAGAATGCTCACCATGAGCAGATTGGCAGCAACGCCATTGCGGGTGAACCATGCGATCATTCCTTTCATAGTGAAGCTGGGTTGAAATTATTGATCGGAATTGGGTTTGCGATCTGGCTTTCCACTCCAGTCACCTTTTGCTGCACCAGCAGGTTTACCGCCGGCGGCTCCTTGAGGTTTGCTTCCCGGCTTACCCTCTGGTTTGCCGCCACCCGGTCTGCCTTTTGGTTTCTGACTCTCAAGCATTCGGGTGCCTTCTCCCTCGATCGTTGGAACGACAAGGGCTCCATCAACTGCATAGGGGAGGGCAGTCAGGCAGAGGAGTTCACCTTGTCTGG
>CBFHTT010000013.1:0-261591 GCA_965658675.1 Limisphaerales bacterium | reverse complement strand
CCCTGCCATCTTCTCGAACCGGGTCTTCTGGAAGAACTGCTGCTACGATGTCCCATTGCTTGTCCGTCAAATCCATCCCCAACTACATAAGCAGTACCGACAAAAGTACAAGTTCAAAACTAGCTCCTTTGGCTATTTTTACCATTTATGAGATAGCTTCTAGAAAGAACCTCTCTCATCCATTTCTTGAGGTTCCATGCTGCGGCTGTGAGTTTCACGTTAATGGCATCGCCCATTTGTCCTTTGAGGTAGCATCGGGCCATTCTGTGATCGTGTTTCAAGTGACTGATGACTGGTTTGATTGCCGCCCTTCTTCTGAAGCGTTGCCTCATCTTCGACGATGTGGCCCGGCTCTCGTCAGCAGACGCTTACAATTAATCCTTCGACCCAAGTTCTTCTTCAACCACTCCAGCAACCTGTTTCGCAAGCGCCGCCGAACCGATGGCGTTGAAATGGCAATTTCTAGGTTTCTGCCATTCTTTCAAATTCGGTTCACACAAAGCATGAAGATCGTTCACCCTCATAATTTCAAGCGCAGCGGCATTGTAGCGTATCGGGGCTTCGGGAGTGCGCAAAGGGTTGAGCGTTCCGGGCGTGATGGGAGTAGTTGTGGCGAAAATTAGCCGAGCGTTAGTGGCCTTCAGCTTCGAAACGAGGACCTTCATGTTCTCCGTGTATTCCTTAAGCGTGGCCTGAGTGGGATCGTTGGGATCATTCGACTTTTCGTTCGTTCCGGCCTTCTTGACATGTTTGAGGTCGTGCAAGCCCCAGTTAAAGTGAATGACGTCCCATTTCTGCACGGCCAGCCATCGATCAATATTTTCGAGCCCGTATGTCGTTCCAACGCAATTCTCTCTCCGTTTTCCAGTGCGCCCCATAGGACGAAAGACATTGGCCTTACCCTGCAAGAGCTGGCGCACCTGTAGCGTATAGCCGATTGAAATCGAGTCCCCAATGATGAGCACGTTTGGCAAGGCCGGATCTGGCGTGAAGGTCCACACCAAGGACTGGTCCTTTTCGACCGACGATCCTGCTTCCGGCACTGCCGCTGCCGCAGATAGTGATAGCAGGGCGAGAATGAGAGTAATGATTGTTTTCATATAGTTTCCTTCACGGTTCGGTCTTAGGGAGATGATAGAAATCTACTTATTGAAGGACCTCAATCCGAGTCAATGATCCGGCGAAGCAGCAAGGCTCTTTTCATATCTCCCCACCTTCCCTCAGCTTCGCGCTTACTCAACTCTCTGAAAAACGATCGCTTCTTCTGTAAATCTCTTGGGTCTCTCCCCAGCTGGACTTGGACGGCCGTCCATTTTCATTCGTTTCTTCGAAAACATCTGGAGGATTCCCTCAAACTTGAATTCGGAAAATGCAGGATGCTTAAAATTCGAAATATCGAGTTTCCATCGAGGTTTTCCTATTTCCACAACATAGACACCCTCAAGACCATCCGGAGCCATCGATCGAAATCCTGTTTCCTCCACCTGCCAGATAACTTTCCCGTCTTCTTTGAAGGTATAGCGGATTTCTGTTCCGTCGCGAGCCTTCCCCTTCCATTCCCCCACAAGATCCTTCGAAACAAACCCTGCGCCTTGTGTGGCAGCCACACAGGCAAACAGGATCAGGAATGGAATCACGAATCTCATCCCGTGTAAATCGCACCACAGGTTTCATTCTCCATTACGACGATCTTGCACAAGCCCGGTAGCTGAGGGGCCAGGCGATCCCAAATCCATTTGCAAAGATTTTCACAAGTGGGCTGCTCCAATCCTTCGATGTCATTGATGTAATAATGATCGAACTGTTCGAGCAGTGGCCCAAAGGCCTTCTTGATGTCGGCAAAATCAATAATCCAGCCTGAATCGGGATTCACTTCTCCGGTGACGTGGATGGCCACCTCAAACGTATGCCCATGCACACGACGACACTTATGCCCCTCGGGTGCCTGTGGCAGTGAGTGCGCTGCATCGAATTTGAACTTCTTGAAAATCTCTGTCGCCATGATCTGTTAGTCGGTGATCTTGAAACGAGGGCTTTGGCTCATGAAGGTCTTGGGATTCTCGAGAATCACCTTCTCCACCTTGGCGCTATCGTGACCGCGTTGGCGCATCTCGAGGGCTGCCTTCGGAACTGCCAGTGGAACACTAGGCCCCCAATCACAGGCAGCATCCATCCAGAGGCGTTCATCGCCGTAGATCTCGATCATATCAATCGCTCGAGCCCTTGAGCATTTTGATTCCGGATAGAGTGTCATCCCTGCCCAAAAGCCTTTGTCCAAGACCATCTTAACGGTGTGCTCCTCGACGTGATCAATCAGCACTCGTGAAGGATCGATTCGTGAATCATTCTTCAACACATCAAGAATGAGGGCGGTCCCCTTGAACTTGTCTTCAAGGTGCGGCGTGTGAACAAGAATCATCTGATCATTGGACGCGGCCAGATCCACGTGCTTCTCGAGAACCTTGATTTCATTACGACTGTTCTTATTGAGCCCGATTTCACCAATGCCGAGAACATTGGGCTTCTTCATGAATTCAGGAATCAGCGAAATCACCTCTTCAGCGAGCTTCATGTCTTCCGATTCTTTCGGGTTGATGCAAAGCCAGCAGTAGTGATCGATGCCATACTTGGCGGCGCGCTTCGGCTCTGTATCTGTCAGCTGACGGAAGTAATCGTAAAACCCATCGGCCGAACTCCGATCGTATCCCGCCCAGAAAGCAGGTTCACTGATGGCCACGCATCCAGCGGTGGCCATATCTTCGTAGTCGTCGGTCGTCCGACTGACCATGTGTGCATGAGGCTCAATAAACTTCATATGCCTGTCTTAACCTTGAGATTGTTGTTCTGGCCCCGGCCATGCGCCGCAAGCAGCTTTGGTCGTTGCTGCGGGAATGGGTTCGGTCGTTGGATCACTGAATACCATCAACACATCGGACGCTCTTTCGGGAGAATCGGTGCTCAGTTTGGTGATTGCCTCGCGAAAGGCTTCCAAACGAAAATCTGAATCACCTTCCGCGCGATCCAGTCGATCCAGAAAGGCAGCCACGTCCAGCAACTTGTGCCGGGCGTCCATGAAATACTGATCAAGAACCTGTTGTTGTGTCATGACTATGTGTTGTTGTCGTCGAGGGCCTGAAAGTATGCCCTCCAGTGTCTCGTGTTCAAGCACGCAAGGCACATCATTCCCTTTGCCTGTTGGGCGGTCGAATGCTATCCCATTCGGAGCACCCATTCTTTTGATGAGACACCGGTTCATTTTAACATCCCTCCCTGCACTTTTCCTCCTGTTTATTGCCTTTGCCTGCACGTCGTTGGCGGAACAGGCGATCAACTTCAATCGACACATCCGCCCCATCCTCTCTGACAATTGTTTCCAATGTCACGGACCTGACAAAAACGACCGAGAATCAGGCCTTAGGCTCGACATTTGGACGGATGCCCTGACCAACGACAAAATCATCGTCAAAGGAGATCCTGCTGCGAGCGGCCTCATTCAACGGATCACGGCACACAGCGTGGATGACCGCATGCCACCTGAAGAATCGGGCAAGATACTTAGTCTGAAAGAGATCGAGACTCTGGAAGCCTGGATACGCCAAGGGGCGGAATATCAAGGGCATTGGGCTTACATCCCCCCTGCTCGGCCAACACTGCCTTCGGTTAAGAACACCGAATGGCCAAGAAACGCCATTGATCGATTTATCCTAACCCGCCTCGAATCAGAAGGCATCGCTCCTTCTTCACGTGCCGACAAAGCAACGTTGGCTCGTCGGCTAGCTCTGGATCTCACCGGTCTGCCTCCATCTCAGGACGCACTTGATTCCTTTCTCAATGACAACACCTCTGAGGCCTACAATCTCTACTTGAATCACCTTCTATCACTTCCATCCCACGGTGAACGCATGGCCATCCAGTGGCTCGATCTTGTCCGTTACGCAGACACAGTCGGTTATCATGGTGATCAGGAAATGAGCGTCTGGCCTTACCGGAACTGGGTCATCAAGGCGTTCAATTCCAACATGCCTTTTGATCAGTTCACCCGAGAGCAATTAGCGGGAGACCTGATTCCTAATCCCACCCGTTCACAACTGATTGCCTCCGGATACAACCGATTGAACATGATGACTGCTGAAGGTGGTGCTCAGGACAAGGAATACCTCGCCAAGTATGCAGCAGACCGTGTCCGAACCGTCAGCACGGTCTGGCTCGCTGGAACAATGGGTTGCTCGGAATGTCATGATCACAAGTTTGATCCCTACACGATGAAGGACTTTTACAGCATGGAGGCCTTCTTTGCGGATCTTGATGAAAAGGGTTTCTACGGAAGATCAGGATCGCATGTCCGGTGGGGCCCCTACCTTCAGTTGAGCACACCTGAGGACGAAAAGAAGAAGTCGGACCTCCAGACCAAGATCAAATCGCTGAAGCACGAATTGGCCAATTCCAGCACAGAGATCAAAGAGGCGCAGACAAAGTGGGAAGCAGAACTACTTCAACTCGATAAAAGCGACGCCATTGGCTGGAAAACAGAGACACCAATAGAGTTCAGCGCAAATAACGAAGCATCACTGAAACTACTGGATGACAATTCTCTCGAAGCCAGCGGAGCTTCAAAGAACGCCGATTTCTCACTCCATATCGAATCTGACCAGAAGGCCATTCATGAGCTGCGTCTTGAAGTGATTCCCAAGGGACCTGAGGAGAAGCAGAAGATGGGTATGAATAGTGGGAATTTCATCCTGACTGAGTTCGAAGTTTTCACCATCGACGAAGACAACAAAGAAAAGAAGCTGAAGATTGCCAGCGCCACTGCTGACTACAGCCAAAAGAGTTTTGAGATTGCCAAGACCATCGACAGCAAGAAGGACACAGGCTGGGCAGTTGATGGACACAAGAAGATCGAGCGACGCCTTGCAGCATTCTCCCTGGCTGAACCACTGACACTCAAAGGCTCAAGCACCCGGTTGAAGATTGTCCTCAAACACGAATCAAAGCAGAAGAATCACATCATCGGCCGCTTCAGGATCGCGACCATCAACCAACCAAGAGCCACCTTTGATGACGAAGGCATTCCATCGAAGCAGATGGCCGTCATCCGAAAGAACTCAACAAATCGAAGCGACAAAGAGATCAAAGAATTGAGCGCCTACTTCAGAGGCTGGACACCTCTTCTTAACCAGACACGGAAAGATCTCAAAGGCACTGAGGCTGAATACAAACGTTTCAATGAATCCATTCCGACGACTCTCGTTTCCAAAACGCGTGAGAAGCCACGAACGATCAAGATTCTCAACCGAGGCAACTGGCTCGATGATTCTGGTGAGGTTGTGAAAGCAGCCACCCCAGCATTTCTCCCCGGATACCAGAATCCTGACGAAACCACACTCACCCGTCTGGACTTCGCCAATTGGCTGACAAGCAAAGACAATCCCCTGACCGCCAGAGTTCACGTAAATCGCTTATGGAAGATGCTGAATGGCACCGGACTTTCGAAAGTATTGGACGATTTGGGCTCACAGGGTGAATGGCCGGAACACTCAGCCCTGCTCGATTGGCTGGCCACGGAGTTCATGAACTCCGGTTGGGACACGAAGCACATCATTCGCTTGATCGCCCAATCATCGACCTATCAGCAATCATCCAAGAATCGCACCGATCTCGCGGAGAAAGATCCTTTTAACAGGCTTCACGCAAGGCAGTCTTCCTATCGATTGGATGCGGAGTTGATCAGGGATAATGCTCTTTCTGTCAGTGGATTACTCGTCAAGGAGATCGGCGGAGAAAGCGTGAAGCCCTACCAGCCCAAGGATTACTATTCGCAACTCAATTTCCCCAAGAGAACCTATCAATCTGACAAGGGTGCCAATCAATACAGGCGCGGTCTCTATACTCACTGGCAACGAAGCTTCCTACATCCAAACCTCAAGGCATTCGACGCTCCGAGTCGCGAAGAATGCACTGCAGAGCGCCCAAAATCCAACACACCGCTTCAGGCTTTGGCTCTACTGAATGATCCTTCCTACATTGAAGCAGCCAGAGTATTCGCTGAACACCTCATCAATAAGACCGGTTCAGACAAGGACCGCCTTCAATTTGCATGGCAAGCCGCCTTGACACGACCAGCAACAAACGAAGAAACAACCATCCTACAACAACTTCTCAACGAACCACTGAGTAACGAAGAAAAGCTGGTTCTTGGTGTCGGAGATACCTCTGCCCCCACTGAGGCCGAAGAGCTTGTTGCCAAATGGACCCGCGTCACTCGAGCCATTTTCAACACCCACGAATTTATCACACGTTACTAAACCAACCCCCCTCATGAACATCAGAGCATCCATCATTCTGCTTCTTCTCTTTTCAATCGCCACACATGCCGTCGCCGGTCCTGAGCGATGGGAGAAGGACATTCGAAAATTCGAACAGCAAGATACTGAACAGTCCTTTCCAAAGGGTGGTATTCTCTTCGTTGGTAGTTCCAGCATTCGTATGTGGAAGACACTCGAGGAAGACTTTCCGAAGCACCAGATTCTGAACCGTGGTTTTGGAGGTTCACAGGTCGAGGACAGCCTTCACTTCGCGGAGCAACTTATATTGAAGCATGCACCCAAACAGGTCGTGCTCTACGCAGGCGACAACGATATCGCCAAGGAAAAGACAGCCGAGCGTGTGTTTGCAGATTACATCCGACTCATCGATACCATTCAGGAATCGCATCCGAAATGCCACGTTACTTTCATTGCCATCAAACCAAGTTTGAAGAGATGGAACCTTTCAGAGGAAATGTTCAGAGCCAATCAGTTGGTAAACCGCTTCTCCGAAACTGATGAGCGCCTGTCATACGCGGATATCTGGACACCTACGTTGACCAAGGAAGGAACGCCAATGAAGGACATTTTCATGGAGGACGGACTCCACCTGAACGCTAAAGGCTACGCAATCTGGAGAGAAGTCATCGCTCCACTACTAAAGGATTAAAAGATGTCCTCACGACGCCAGTTTCTCAAGACATCCGGCATGGCATTTGCGGCGGTGCCCTCGGCACTGAACGCTGCTGCTTCATCCAAAATCAAGATCGCACAGATCGGGACAAAGCATGCTCACGCCAGCGGCAAGATGAGTTCCATTCGCAGCCTCGATTCCATTTATGAAATGGTCGGAGTGGCTGAAGCCGATCCTGCAGCTCTGCAAAGCGCCAAACAGAACAAGGCTTACCAAAGTCTTAGCTGGCTGAACGAACGTGACCTTCTTCGCACTCCTGGCCTACAAGCCGTAGCCGTCGAGACAGACATCCCTGACCTCATGCCCACTGGGATCCGATGTATCGAACGAGGTCTACACATACACCTCGACAAGCCCGCGGGAGACAATCTCCAAGAGTGCCAACGATTACACGATGCAGCCAAAGCCAATGGTGTCACCATCCAGATGGGATACATGCTGCGATACAATCCCGGTTTCGAGTTCCTCTTCGATGTCTTGAAGAAAGGATGGCTTGGCCCCATCCGTGAAGTGAACGGAAACATGGGCAAATACTCACCTGATCAGAGTCGACAACACATGGCTCGTTATTCAGGCGGTGGAATGTTCGAATTGGCCTGTCACATCATCGATGCCGTTGTGACCGTTCTTGGAGAACCTTCCAAAGTGATCCCGATCACGAAGCGAACCTATTCTAAGAAGGACTCCTTTGCCGACAATCAGCTGGCAATCTTCGAATACCCTGAGGCCATCGCCACGATTGGCTGCAACCATATTGATCGTATGGGCGGACCTCGTCGTTCGTTCGAAGTTGTCGGTGAAGAAGGCACGCTTGAGATCAAGCCTCTCGAGGCACCAAAAGTCAGGCTGGGTCTTTCCAAAGCGAAGGAAGGATTCAAAAGGGGATTTCAAGACATTCCCCTAAGAAAGGCAACTGGACGATATGATGATGAATTCAGAGACCTCGCCAAGATCATACGAGGAGAAAAGAAGCTCGCATGGTCACACGAGCATGACCTGATCGTTCAAGACTGTGTCCTCAAGGCGAGTGAGATGTAGAATCGCCGATTGGCTAATCACGATTCTCTGGACGCAGATACTTTCCCCAACGCCAGCCATAGCGGTCTACTTTTGAAGTGGAGCGCCCTTCATCATCCTCCAATGGATTCCCCCTGTTTGCCCATGTGAAAATGGAGCCTTCGAGATTAGAGACATTCTTGGCTCCATCTTTCACCAATGCTTCGACCATCTTCCCACTCCGATATCCAACGGAACAGTAGACTACGACCGCCCGCCCTTTTTGCAGTTTGAGATTCCTTTTGGCGGTATCGAGTTTCTCTGAGTGAAGCGCGCCTTTGATGTGACTGGTTTCGTACTCCCGTTTGGTTCGACAGTCCAGAATCAGATAGTCCTTCAGGTCTTTCTTTTCCAGCTCTGCAACCTTGATGATCGGAGCATCTGTAAACTTCTTCCGGATCTTCTTGTTCAGCTCAACCCAATCTTCCGCCCGGTAATCCCCTTCACCAGGGTCAGCCCCGGCCAACGAGCCCGCGATAATCAGAAAACAGAGACTGAGGATGATGCGTGTCATGAATCAACCAAGCAAATCATCCCACTCATTCTCACGAAAACCCACGACTCCTTTGTCGCCATCAATGGCAAAAGGTCGCTTGATAAGATTCCCGTTTCCCGCAAGGAGATCAATGGCTTCAGTTGTGCTCATTGAAGGCAGTTTGTCTTTCATTCCGAGTGCCCTGTAATCCTGCCCAGAGGTATTGAACAATTTCTTGAGATCGCCAACAGCAGCAAGCATCCGTTTCAGCTCTGCTTTGGAAGGCGGGGTTTCACGGATTGCGATTTCCTTGTAGTCGACTGCCTTCTCAGCAAGATACTTCGCCGCTTTGCGACATGTGCCGCAACCCTTGTATGCATAGACCTTGAGTGCCATGGGCGAAAACCTGACGGACCGCCCCCCTTACTGACAAGCCACAATTGGCAATGCGCAGCCTACTTCCCGTTTGCTTCTAACCTCTGAATACGCCCTGCAAACTGCTTCCTGTAACCCGGCAGTAACTCTCCACCCCGCTTAAAGATCTCCGACGCCTTGGTCTTTTCACCAAGTTCCTCCAAAATCCGTCCGGCTTCGATGATGGCCTTAGCTGTCCAGAATGGGTCTGGATCCTGCCCCTCAGCTACAAAACCATCCACATAAGCCAAGCGAAGAAAGGCTTTGAGCGACTCTTCCACATCTTTCTTTTCCACAGGAACCTTCCGCCTCGCTTTGGCTTCTGTTACGACGGCTAACCCGAACTGAGCGGCACTCTTGGCGGAGATATCCACATTAGGATGACCAAGCACCTTCCCGTAAAAATTGATCGCCATGTCATATCGCTTCTTATCCGTCCCAGCCAACTGGGCATGACAATCAGCAATACGCCCCCATGCCAAGGGAACAAATCGACTCTCAGGAAATCTCTGTGTCAGTTTTTCAAAGATGTTGATCGCATTACCAAAGCGCTCCATCACGCTCCCTTTGGCGTCTTCTGCGATTGTTAGATCGCCAAGAGCATAAAACGCCTCAGCCTCGATCTCAGATGGTATTCCCTTCTGCTGAATGAGCCCTTCGAAATAACGATGTGCCTCATTCCACCCCTGCCTCGCCTGAGCGACCCTGCCCGCCATCAGCTGCGCCCTCCAAGTGATCTCTGATGAAGGAAAATTGGTATTCTGAAACACGCGTTGATAAGCCAACTCTGCATTTACAACATCTCCATTACGGAAATAGTATCCAGCCACCCAGTCCTGTGCCGCCTGTGTCAGTGGATTCTTCGAATACTGCACGACGTAATTGGTGTACACCTGAAACGCGCGTTCCTCCTGACCGGATTGGTGATACAACCAACCAAGATTGAACTCTACCTTTCCCACAGATTCATGTTTCGAATGTTTTCCGATCCATGCCTGATGCAGCGTCAAGGCGTTGGTCCAATTACCCTCCGCCAAATGAGATTCAGCCAAGGCCAGATCCAACTCGGGAATCACGCGTTCCTGTCCTTTACCAAGGCCTTCAATCAAGGATCTTGCTTGGGCTGCATTTCCTTGATTCACGAGCGAACGTGACAGCAGCAGAATCGCTTCTCCAGTTTCAGAGCGATCACCAAATCGCTTCTTCATTTCAGACGCCACTCCTTGTGCAGCAGTCAGATCCTCTCTCGCTACAAACGTCTTAACCGCTTGGTAACCGGCACGATCAGCCAGAGTAGCCTCAACCTGTGGCACATTGGTCATCTGCTGAAACACGTACAGGTAATGAGTTGTGGCTCCTTCCAAATCACCTTTTCTCACCAATAAGTCACCCATCTTGAAACGCGCGGTCGCCTGTTCCTCGGAAGGTTTCAAACTCTTCAATGCCGCCTGTAGATCCGACAAACTTTCCTCAATCATCTCCTTCAACTCCAGACACTGTGCTCGCCCGAGAAGAGCGACGGACAGATGAGGACTCTTTGGATAGCTATTGATCAAATGGTTAAACTCCTTGAATGCACGTTCGGTATTGGCTTCATCCACCTTTGAGCCAGCCCCCACGTCCAAGGTCTTGGCCAGAAACAATTGCCCTAGTTTCAAATGTACAAAGTCCATTGAATCGTCCTTTGGAAATTCCTTCGCAAACTGCTCCAGCTTAAGAATCGCCGCTTTAAACTGACTGGCATTCATCACCAATTCAGCCGTCTTCAAGAGCGCACTCTTCCGCTCCCTCTCCGGCACTTCAGCTGCGAGGTTTCTTTCGAAGCTCTTAGCTGCCTCTGCTACCTGCCCCATCTGCAATTGTGTTTCGCCAAGCAAAGCAACTGACATTGCCAATCGCCCTGCATCCTTTGCTGATTCGGCCAAACGGACGAGATTGGAAGCACTGTCCCTGGCATCAGAGAAACGTTCCTCCGCCAGATGATTCCTGCAGTTCAGATGTTCCCATCGCCAATAGAGGTCAGGGCTGAGCTTCATCTTTGACAATTCATCCCTGACCGGGACCCACTCATCATACTGCCCGGAAGAAAAAAGAGATTCCCCCAAGAGCAGAAGACCGAGTGCGTACAGTTCTTCGCCCTTCCTACCATTGGCGGCTCGCCTGAAACTTCCCTTGGGATCATTCAAGACTTTGATCACCATTTCATGCTTCGAATCTCGCGCCAGCGATTCTGCCTGCCGATAGCCAGCAGCCAACACCAACGTGGAATTCGGGGTTTCAGTCAGCACACGTCCAAAAGCCTTTTGCGCATTGGAAAAGTCACCTGCTTGAAAGTAGGCCTCCCCTATCCAGTATAGAAACTCAGCCTTTGAAGCTCCCGCTTGCTTGAGTTCCTTAATAAGGAGTTGAGCGGCCTCCTTTTGCTTCCCTGTCCGGATCAAGGATTGTCCATCCAGCAAGACCGCCGCAGGAATCAGTTTCGATCCAGGAAACCTATTGCTGAACCCTTCAACGAGTTCATCCACCATCTCGTAGAGACCATCATCAAAGGCCTTCTTTGCAGCGTTCAATACTCCTTGATCAGTCGGTGCTGCTTCAGTCGGCTTATCCTGCCCGACTGCACTCAGTAGGCCCGCCAATAAGAGAGCACTACACCATTTGATCCAATTGAAAGTCATACGTTTCGTTGCCAAGGCGGGAGCTTGCACACTCAATCAGAGAGAGTCGAGATCAAGACCACGTTCAAAGCTCCTGATGGATATTCTGCAATGCGAGCAAGGTGTAGGCAGTGGCCAATACAGGATCATTCTCCCACCATCTGGCATTCTCGTTGACCCAGCTTCCGTCAGATTTCTGCAACTGAATCAGTTTCAATGAAAGCGCCTTCTTCCAATCCACTTCCTTTCCACCCTGGAGTGAAAGATGATCCTCACCATAGAGTTTTAGAGCCTTAGACATCGTATGGTAGTAATAGAAAAGCCCTTGAGCACCCATCCCAGGATTCTCATCCAAAGTGTAGTTCGCAGACAACCATTCCATTGCAGCAACGACACGCTGATCGTCCCGGTCTAGATCTGCATAAATGAAACTCAGAAGCCCTGCGTAGCTGATACTACCGTAGGACCTTAGTGCCACCTTTCCGTCTGGAAGTGTCATTTCTCCTGCTTTGCTATCTCCCGGAAAATAGACAAAACCACCACGGTTGGCCGTGTCACCAGAAACCCAGTCCCCTCGATTGGTCTCAGGAAGGTTCTGACTGTTCTGGACAAAATGGATAACAGCCTCCCAGTTCAGGTCCTTAAACATCTCAGAATCCTTCTTCACCAGGTGCCGACTCTCATAAATGGCCTCTAGCGCCAACAAGGTGTTGGACATATCCGAATGTGGATACCGACTTCCGTATCCGATCCCCCCATCCTTCGGATCATCCAGCTTTCCCTTTTCACCAAAGTCCCATTGCTGACCAACCAGATACGCTCTCGCTTTCCGTATCACTTCATGGTGCGTCTCATCCCCGGTGGACAACATGGCCATCAAACTCACTGCGGTGTTGTAGTTCTTCAGCTCATCCTTGTTGTAAATCGATCCATCAGATTTCACCTGAGCCAGAAGAAAACCGATCGACTCATCCACCTTCGCAGAATGTTTCGCACGTTGATGATCGCTCCCACTGCCAAAGAAACTCCGAAGCGCCAACGCTGTAAGCGCTGGATGATCTTCAGTGCTCCACCATCCACCTTCCTTCTGGTTTTCAGCCAACCACTGTAGTCCTTTATCAATGGCCCGACCAAGTTCTAGGCGTAACGACTCATCCCGAGTCTGGCCTAGGGATACTGGTTGGGCAGCAACACACATTGTGCTGATCAGAATGAGAAGCGGGACTAGCTTACGAAACATCATAAAGAATTTTGGGCGTTATCTAATTGGTTTTTGTTCGAACTTTTCTTGGGAGATGTAAACCGGAAGCGAACATCCACCTCCCTGCCAATCTTCCAATCGGAAGGTACGCATGGTGTCCACAAGTCATCGTTCTCCCTGTCTTTGTGTTGGTTGTTTGCCAGAGCATCCCTATCAGCGATGATTGAAACGATCGATCCATCCCGTTCGGCAATGAAAATTTCATTGAAGGTCCATGAGCCATTGTAATTCCAACGCGACATGGCTACCGGATCCTGACTTCCATCTTTGCCAATCAACGCGCTCACCGGTTTCCATTTGCCTTTCCCTCCCTCGCGATACTCCACCTGAATCGGCTCCCCCTTAAGCGTAAGAGAGAAATCTATCGTCCTCGGATCTGGCACCTCTGCTGGTTTGGCTCCCAAAAACAGCATTCCCAAATGGACCGTCAACGGCTTCACATCCGTCACGAGAATGCTTTCATGTCCCTTACCCTTTCCTTCAACCAGAACATACTCCACCACACTATTGGTCATATTCAGGCGACAAGGAATCTCCAAGGTTCGCTCAACTGTGTTCAGTTTCACTCCTCCCAAGCGGTATGCCCCCTTCTGTCCTTCGATAGGCTCAGGAGTCAGTGATTGCGAAAAGACATCAACGGACAAGCAACCAATCAGCAGGATTATGGAACACAGGCGAATCACAGACCGACTCTCAAGTCAAATTCCCGGGACCGCAAGCCGGATTCCCTCGGTCCAATAGAGTGACAAGCCCTCGTTACAGCCCTATCTGACGAAACCATTGCTCCATGGATCAGCCCGTGTTTGAATCCGCCGCTCCAATTCTCTAAGAAATAGACATGAAGAAAACTGCACTCATTCTGCTGACTTCGCTGCTCGCATGGACAGCTACAGCACTGGAAGACGCTCCAAATATCCTATGGCTAACCAGCGAGGACAATGGACCTGAACTCGGATGCTACGGCGACAAATACGCTGTGACTCCACATCTCGATGGACTGGCAAAGAAGTCGTTCAAGTATCTCAACGCATGGTCCACAGCTCCTGTCTGTGCTCCGGCTCGAACCACCATTATTTCAGGAATGTACCCACCAAGCAGCGGATCAGAGCACATGCGCTCCGAAACCTCTCTGCCCAGCCAGTTCAAGATGTACCCCAAGTATCTCCGTGAGATCGGATACTACTGCACGAACAATAAGAAAGAGGACTACAACCTCACCAAAGGCGAAGGTGTATGGGACGATTCTTCGAACAAGGCTCATTGGAAGAACCGCAAGCCCGGTCAACCGTTCTTCTCCATCTTCAACTACACCATCAGTCACGAGAGCAAAATCCGCAACGAGATCAAGCCAGAGAACAAGATCCACGATCCAGCCAAGGCCCCAGTGCCTGCCTACCACCCCGATACCCCGGAAACGCGAAAGGATTGGGCGCAGTACTATGACCGCCTCACAATGATGGATGCTGAAGTCGGCGCAGCTCTCAAAGAGCTCGAAGAAGCAGGGCTGGCAGATGACACCATCATTTTCTACTACGGTGATCACGGTTCAGGAATGCCTCGCAGCAAGCGCTGGCCTTACAACTCGGGCCTTCATGTTCCATTGCTCGTTCACGTTCCAGCCAAGTACGCCTATCTCGCTCCCAAAGCATATGAGGCAGGAACCAGCACGGACCGCATGGTTGGATTTGTCGATCTCGCTGCAACACTGCTCAGCACCGTAGGAATCAAGCCACCCGCACATATGCACGGTTCCGCGTTCATGGGCGCTTTCGAGGAGAAGGAACGCAAATACAACTTCGGCTTCCGCGGTCGCATGGATGAGCGTTTCGACATGCTGCGTGTTGTCCGAAACAAGCGTTACATCTACATGCGCAACTACATGCCGCATCGAATCTACGGCCAATACATCGACTACATGTTCAAGACGCCAACCACCCGCGTCTGGAAGGAAATGTATGATGCAGGAAAGCTGAATGAAGCTCAGGCCAAGTTTTGGCAAACCAAACCGGTAGAGGAACTCTACGACCTGGAGAATGATCCTGATGAAATCAACAATCTCGCCGATTCACCCGAGCATCAGGATATCTTGAAAGAGCTCAAAGGCGCCCAGCTGCATCTTGCTCACGAAATCAGAGATATCGGATTCCTCGCAGAATACGAGATCCATAAACGGGCCGTCGGAATGACGCCGTTTGAGATGGGACAGAATTCCCGTCTCTACAACGTAAGCAAGGTCATTGCGGCTGCTGAACTTGCCTCATCCTTCGATGAGAAAGACACCAATAAATTGATCAAGAAGTTCAAAGACAAGGACGCCGCCGTTCGTTACTGGGCAGCCACAGGTATGTTGATTCGAGGAAAAGCCGGCGTCGAAGCAGCGCACGAAGAACTGACTGCCGCTTTGGAGGATGATTCTCCACCTGTCCAGATCGTCGCAGCAGAAACTCTTGGTAGATTTGGCTCAGCCGATGATATCACCAAGGCACTGAACGTTCTTTTGTCTCACGCCAATCCAGAGAAGAGCGGGATCTATCTCTCAATGCTCGCAAACAGCGGACTGGATTATTTGGACGAAAAGGCTCTCCCGGCTAAGGAACAAATTGCCAAACTTCCAAGAATGGATCCCAAGGCACCTGGCAGGATGAAGGCCTACGTGAACAACCTCATCACGAAGATTCTACAAGATTTGGAATAGCCACTCCTTGCATCTTGCGGGACCGTATCAAATGCGGTCCCGTTTTTTTTGTGCCCCTACCGCTCCTTTCGGAATAGTTGAACCTAGATAATCTGTCCGGCGGCGATAGGTCCCTTTTCGAGCGCAGGAAGATACAAAGAACTGACGACTCAGCCCCGTTCTTAATATCGAAGAGCACGTCGCCCTCCTTTAGTGGCGCTTGGCAAGCAATCCATTTCAGGATTTGACCAATGCGGTCGATTCGCAAGCGCTCCTAGATTTCAAAGTCATTCAAAATGACCAAATGTCGCAAAATAGATATTACCTGAGCAATTATTGGTCAATATTTGGTGAAACAGAAAAAATTGTATGATTTAGGGTTTGAATTTACTCATGCAATAAAGCTTTTTCTTAACCGAGGTTGTTATTGAGACCAACACCCACAGGTTAATCCGTTAACGGAGTTCAAACAATAGCCTAGATGGGAATGATTGATCTGATCAAAGTGGTGAATGGCAATATCACCGAAGCAAAAGTGGATGCAATCGTGAACGCAGCCAATAGCTCACTTCTGGGCGGAGGAGGCGTTGACGGCGCCATTCACAAGGCTGCCGGCCCTCTTCTCTACGAAGAATGCAAACAGCTTCAAGGATGTGCCACCAGCGATGCAAAACTCACAGCGGGCCATGATATTCCAGTCAAACACATCATTCACACCGTTGGGCCAATCTGGAGGGATGGAAAACGGGCCGAAGAAGCCAAACTCGCACTCTGTTACAGCAACTGTTTGAAACTAGCTCAGGAAAACGGAGTCAAAACCATCGCTTTCCCCGCCATTAGTACTGGAGCATATGGATTTCCTATCGAGAGAGCAGCCACTACTGCAATCGATGCCATTCGCAACTTTGACGAGGGAGATGGTCACTTTGAAGAGGTCCAACTCATCTGTCTCGATCCAGTTATCTTCAAGATTTATCAGGAGGCACTTCAAAGTCGAAAGGGCTGAATCACCAGTTTTCTTTTACATTCTGCTCAAAAAAGGTGTCGCAAAGAGCCAGAAACAGGCTAATTTGCAAACGTTCCTTTACAAATCACTGTTGCGATCATGAGCGAATTAGAAAACGTCACATTCCTCGTAGCCAAAGCTGCCTCCAGGCGCCGACTGCAGAATGCGTGGAGCGCCTTTTGGAAAGGAGTTTTCATTTCCTCTCTCCTCTGCCTCGTCGGGATTGCCATCTTCAAGTTCACACCGCTGGATGAATCAATCATCAAGGGAATCATCACAACAGTGGCTGTCCTGCCCCTCGCTTCTTTTTTGATCGGATGGATCAAAGCCCCCTCCCTTCTCGAAACCGCTCGTTGGATCGATCAAGAAGCAGGTTTGAAGGAACGCCTCAGTACCGCCCTCGAACTTGCAGATAAAGGGGATCATTCAGAATGGGATGCCTTGATTCTTCAAGACGCGTCAAAGCATGCCAAAGAAGTTCAACCAAACACACTTCTCCCCTTCTCTCTTCCAAAGATCGCACGTTGGACACTCGTCACACTTTTGGCAGGTGCTAGCTTGGGGTTTGTTCCTGAATACCGTTCACCTGAACTCCTAGAAGAGCAACGTCAGGCTGAAGCCATCAAGGACACGGGTAAGAATTTAAGTCGCTTGGCAAAACGCTCCCTTGAGCAGAAGGATCCGGTGCTACCTGCGACCGAACAATCTCTTACCGCGATCGATGAGCTGGGCAAGCTCTTCCAGAAACAACAGCTCTCCCGCGAGCAGGCACTAAGAGATCTGGCAAAGATCTCTGATAGTGTAGCAGACCAAGAGTCTGACCTCCGCAAAGATCCCGCATTGAAGCGGATTCAACAAGCCGCGCGCCAGAACAGTGGAGCCAACCAATCCCTCGATTCCATGCAGAAAGAGATGGCCGATTTGCAACGCCAGTTGGACAACAAGAACCTCGACTCCGACAAGGTTTCAGACCTTAAGGATCAGCTGCAAAAGATGCAGGAAGAAGCAGCCAGCATGGCCAACAACGGTAGTCAATCCAACGACAGCAAGATGAGTGAAATGGCAAACTCCATGCAAAGCATGATGAGCGAAGCTGAAGCCATGGGCATCAACACCTCCGACCTCAAATCAGCCCTCGAGGCATTGAAAAACGCAGACGTCGACAAGTTTCTCAAGGATCTCGACAAGGCATTAGCCAATGTCGAAGACATGGAGAAACTCGCTGAAAAACTAGGCCAAATGAGACAAGCGATGGAGAAGATGGGGAAAGACCTGCCAGAACAATTGGAAAAAGGACAAGCTTCCGCTGCCATTCAGCGATTGAGAGAAATGGCCAAGAAACTGCAATCAGGCCAATGCACTCAGAAAGAAGCTGATGAGATCATGAAAGAGATTTCAAAATCCATAGATCCGTCCAGTCCATATGGTGAATGCCAGAGCCACTTACAAAAAGCCTCCAACAATCTTCAAGGGGGCAACAAACAACAGACATCTCAAAATCTGGCCGATGCCGCTGACGAACTCGAAGAACTCATGAAGAAAGCAGGTGACCTCGCATCACTCCAAGAAATGATGAAGGCACTGCAAGCATCCAAAATGGCTGTTGGAAATTGTCAGAACTGGGGGCAATGCCTGAGTCAGTGCAATGGAAACGGCTCGAAACCAGGCGGCAAGCCTGGCAGAGGTGTCGGCACTTGGGGTGATGACAGCCTCACTGGATTCTTTCCAAACGGCGGGCTTTGGGATAACACAGGTATCGAATCCAAGAACCTTGATCCCAAGGGACTCACAGATCGAGGCGATGGGGCAGCTCCAGAAGGGATGACTTCCTCAAAGGTGAAAGGAGACTTCGCAGCAGGTGCACCAATGCCGTCGATCACTCTCAAGAACGTCAGCATCAAGGGCACCAGTAAACTCGAATATGAAGAGGCTGTCACAGCCGCCCAATCCGATGCACAGAGCGCACTCAGCGAAGAGCGCGTGCCCAAGGCATATCGCGGTACAGTCCGCGACTACTTCGACGACCTGAAATAGACGTCCTCCCCGCCAGTCCAAGACACCTTCCCTTCTCAGCCAGCTACGCGCTTGTTGTGCCGATATTACTTGGCCCCTATATCATTTGAGATTGGAAATCTCTTGCGTTTTCCCCTAGAAACTCCGCCTTTGCGCTCGATTCGGGCGCAATACAGTCAACGTAAGAATCAAAATGAAGAAACAAATCGAAATCTACGACACCACACTGCGTGATGGTACGCAGGGAGAAGGAATCAATTATTCTGTCGCTGATAAGATTCGAATTGCTGAGAAACTCGATTCATTTGGGATTCATTACATTGAAGGTGGCTGGCCTGGCTCCAATCCAAAGGACATCGAATTCTTCAAGGAGGCAGCCAAGCGCAAATGGAAGAATGCAAAGATCGCTGCCTTTGGTTCCACACGCCGCAAGAAGGTCGAAGCCAAAGATGACCCTCAGGTCAAGCTCCTCATCGAAGCCAAGACTCCGGTTGTCACCATCTTTGGTAAAACATGGCTCCTCCACGTCAAGGAAGTCATCAAAACGACTCCTGATGAGAATCTCGCCATGATCCGCGATACCGTGGCATTCCTGAAGTCCAAGGGCAAATACGTCATCTATGATGCTGAGCACGCTTTCGACGGATACAAGGATGAGCCGGACTACGCTATCGCAACATGGAAAGCTGCTGAAGAAGGTGGAGCTGATTTTGTCGTCCTCTGTGATACAAACGGAGGATCACTCCCAACCGAGATCGCAGACATAACCAAGGCGGCCATCGAGCACCTCGATACCAAGGTCGGCATCCACACGCATAACGATATCGGCGTAGGTGTTGCCAATGCGTTGGCATCCATTGAAGTCGGAGCCGAACAGGTTCAAGGCACAATCAACGGCTACGGCGAGCGCACCGGAAATTGTAACCTGACCAGCGTCATTCCCAATCTCTCTTTGAAGATGAAACGCAGGACTGTTCCTGCCGCATCCCTCAAGAAGTTGACCGACCTCTCCCAATTCGTGGATGCGATCGCAAATGTGCGCCATGACATTCACCAACCCTGGGTTGGAACCACCGCTTTCGCTCACAAAGGCGGCATGCACGTCAATGCAGTCCAAAAGGTAGCTCACAGCTTTGAACACATCCAGCCCGAGAAGATAGGAAATCGCCGTCGCATTCTTGTCAGTGACCTTTCGGGTCGCTCCAACATCGTCATGAAGGCGCAGGAACTTGGCTTCAAGGTGGACAACACAACACCTGAGCTGAAGGCCATCCTCGCACACGTGAAAGAGCTGGAGCATAAAGGCTATGAGTTTGAAGCAGCAGAAGCCTCACTTGCTCTCCTTATCCGCCGTGCCCTTCGTCACGAGGAAGCTCCATTCACTGTTGAAGCCTACCACGTCTCCATGCGAAAGGATGGAGAGTCCGGCATCTGTCAGGCCACCATCAAAGTTCGTGTCGGTGATGAAATTGAGCATACCGTTGCTGAAGGTGACGGCCCAGTGAACGCCTTGGACGGTGCTCTACGTCGCGCTCTGCGTGTTTTCTTCCCGAAGGCCATGCGAAACGTGTCACTAACCGATTACAAGGTCCGCATCATCGACACCGCTTCAGGCACAGCCGCCAAGACTCGCGTGCTGCTTGAATCCACCAATGGCAAAGACGATTGGTCCACCGTTGGCGCTCATGAGAACATCATTGAAGCCAGTCTCCATGCACTGGTCGACAGCCTCGAATACGCACTGATCCTCAAGCAGGCGAAAAAGAAATAGTTTCATCGCGGTCCGTTTCTCAGAACGGACCGCCCTTCCCTTTCACACATCAGAAATGACACGGGCTCACCCGCCCGATACGAAGACATACGACATGGCAGAGATCCCAAAGGCATACGAGCCGCAAACCGCTGAAAAAAAGTGGTATTCATTCTGGCAGGAGCAAGGCTGCTTCACCGCCAATCCAGAATCTGACAAGCCCGCCTACTCGATTGTCATCCCGCCTCCAAACGTCACCGGCATGCTCCACATGGGGCACGTGCTCAACAACACCATTCAGGATATCCTCGCCCGCAAGGCCCGTATGGAAGGCAAGGAAGTGCTCTGGCTTCCCGGGACAGATCACGCAGGCATCGCCACACAGGTGATGGTGGAGAAAGACATCAAGAAAGAGGGCCACACCAAGGAATCATTGGGACGTGAAGAGTTTCTCAAGCGTGTCTGGGAATGGAAGGACAAGCATGGCGGAATCATCATCAATCAGTTGAAGAAACTGGGTTCTTCCTGCGACTGGTCACGTGAGCGTTTCACGATGGATGAGGACTATTCCAAATGCGTTCAGCAGGTCTTCGTCGATCTTCACAAAAAAGGCTATATCTACCGAGGCAAACGGATGGTGAACTGGTGCCCAGCCTCCCTCACTGCCCTTTCCGACGAGGAAGTGGAGATGAAGCCACAGAAGGGTTTACTCTACTACTTCAAGGTAGAGGTTGCCGAAGAACCCGGAACCTTTCTTCCTATTGCAACCACACGCCCAGAGACCATTCCTGGTGATACTGCGATCGCTGTGAATCCCAATGACCCTCGCTATGGCAAATTCGTAGGAAAGCATGTCATCCGACCATTGCCGCAGGAAAACCAGGCACACATCCCAATCGTGGCCGATGAACACATCGACATCGAGTTTGGAACTGGTGTCCTGAAAGTCACGCCAGCACACGACAAGGTCGATTTCGAAATCGGACAACGTAACAAATTGGAGGCCATCGAGGTCATCGATGCAAAAGGCTTCATGAATGACGCCGCCGGAAATGACCTCAAGGGACTCGAGAGATTTAAGGCACGCAAGCGCGCCTCTGAGCTGCTAGACGAAATGGGCGTTCTGGAAAAGGAAGAAGACTATGAAAACAACGTCGGCTTCAGCGAACGCGCCAAAGTCCCTATTGAACCACGACTGAGTGAACAGTGGTTTCTCAAGTATCCAAGCGTGGAGAAATCAACGAGCTGCGTAGCCGATGGTGAAATGAAGTTCTTCCCAGATCGCTGGGCCAAGACCTACAACCACTGGCTGACCAACATTCAGGATTGGTGCATAAGCCGCCAGCTCTGGTGGGGACATCGCATTCCTGTCTGGTATCACAAGGAGACCGGAGAGGTTCACTGCGATCTAAAAGCTCCGGCTGACGCAGAAAACTGGACTCAGGATCCAGACGTGCTCGACACATGGTTCAGCTCGTGGCTCTGGCCGTTTGCCACCATGGGTTGGCCGGAAGAGACCAATACCCTGAAGAAATTTTACCCCACCACTGATCTCGTCACCGGCCCGGACATTATTTTCTTCTGGGTCGCTCGTATGATCATGGCGGGTTACGAATACATGGGCGACATGCCGTTCAGGAACGTCTACTTCACCGGAATCATCCGCGACAAGAAGGGACGCAAGATGTCCAAGACGTTGGGCAACTCCCCTGACCCGCTCGATCTCATTGCCAAGTATGGTGCTGACGCGCTTCGCTTCGGAACCATGCGTAGTGCACCACTCGGTGCTGATGTGAAGTTCGATGAGAAAGACGTCGAGCTTGGACGCAACTTCTGCAACAAGCTCTGGAACGCCTGTCGTTTCCGCGAAATGCAGGGTGGCGAAACAGAAGGAGAGATTCGTCCTGAGCTCCTCACTTCAGATGACAAATGGATTCTCCTTCGCTTCAATAAGGCACTCACAGAGATCCATGAGCAGTTTGAAGGCTACCGCTTCACCGGGGTCACCCAGACCCTTTATCAGTTCTTCTGGACCGAGTATTGCGACTGGTACGTCGAGTCATGCAAATCAGCATTCTATGGAGAAGACGAAGCTCTCAAGGCCAACAAGCTAGCCGTCATCGACTTCCTGCTTTCCAACACGTTGCGCATCTTCCATCCCTTCCTTCCGTTCATCACCGAGGAGCTATGGAATGGTATGGGATTCAACAAGGACCTCCCTGCTGATCAAGGTGGCACGTCCATCATGAGCGCCAATTGGCCGAAGCCATTTGATCAGCAGGTCATCGAATTCTACGGACTCGACGATTCATCAGACAAAGTGGCTGACGCCAAATACGATCTCGTCACTCAGGGCCGCAATCTCAAGGCCGAGTTCAACATCCAGGCCAACCAGAAGATCCCCTTCATCTTCAAGCCCAACACCGATCAGCCCGAGACAGAAACCGACGTCCTACGCATTCTGCTCAACGCAGAGACACTCACTGTCGATGCCAATTACGCTCAAGAAAAGGGCGTTCCACTCGTAGCCTCCGACTACGGAATGCTATTCATGCCCATCAAAGGTCTTGTAGATGTGGAAGAAGAAGTCGCCCGTTTGAACAAGCAACTGGAGAAGATCGAGCAAGAGATCAAGAAGGTGCAGAACAAGCTCAACAATCCCAACTTTAGAGATAAGGTTCCCGCCGAAGTTCTCGAAGAACACGAACAACGCTTCAAGGACTGGGAAACCAAAAAGGGCAGAATCCACGCGGCTTTGGATGCTCTTGGGAATTAACAACGTCTCTTCGCTCAACATCTAAATTCGATAAAGGGCCGGCACGAAAGTGCTGGCCCTTGTCCTTTTTGGGAGCGAACAAATTTCAAAGCCTCTCGCAATGGGTCAAACCTAGGACATCAAACGCCACTCTCTGAGCCAACGAAAGGTTGTGTGGGGAAAAGAGATTTCGAAGGAAAAGAAGGATTAGTGCCAGGGACACCACAACCTAGAGAAACAAGGTACCGCTGCTGGCTTCCACCTCTGACGGGGTTTCCAAGAACCCTACCTGTGGGCCCTGACGCGCGTCTTTTAGACTCTTCTCCCCCTCCAACACAAGGGTTTAATCCGGAATTGAACATTCTTCGCAAATAATGCTCTAAAACGTCCATATTTCGAAAAACCTTTTGCACTTTTGTGCAGGTCGGGAATCATCGCCCCACGTCTGTCATGCCTTCCAATATTCTTGTCATTGTCCCGACCTACAACGAGCGGGAAAACCTGCCTGAGATCGTCAAACGAGTCCTCTCCCAAAGAGTGCGCCCTGACCTCCTGATCGTTGACGATAGCTCTCCTGATGGGACTGGAGAAATGGCTAATGACATCGCCAAGCAGAATCCTCGTCTCCACGTACTTCACAGGAAGATCAAGAACGGCCTAGGACGGGCCTACATCGATGGTTTTCAGTGGGCTCTGGCTCGCGACTATGAATTTATCATGGAGATGGATGGAGACTTTTCCCACAACCCGGACGACATTCCCCGTTTCATCGATGCAGCAAGGGACAAGGATCTCGTTCTGGGATCTCGCTATTCCAATGGCATTCGGATCATTAACTGGCCACTGAGTCGATTGATGTTAAGCAAGGGAGCCGCGACATATGTAAGAGTCATCACGGGCATGCCAATCAGCGATCCTACCGGCGGGTTTAAATGTTTCCGGAGGCGCGCACTGGAGTCACTGGATCTCGATGCAGTGAAGTCGAATGGCTACAGCTTCCAAGTCGAACTCACCCACAAGATCTGGAGACAAGGTATGCAGGTAGCGGAAGTCCCCATCGTCTTTACTGACCGAGAATTCGGAAAATCAAAGATGTCTGGCAACATCGTCTGGGAAGCCATCTGGATGGTATGGCGTCTTCTCTTTCAAAACGGCCTACGCCGCAAGCCAACCAAGAAATGTGAACCGCCCAAGGAAGCCAAGCCAAGCACTCGACCACGAAGACGCCGTCGTCGTCCTGGTTCACAGATGTTTGAGGAAAAGCCAAGGATCAAGAAACCCGCAGTAAAACAGCGGCCTCGAAAGAGCGAGACCGAGGGTGAAAGCAAACAAGTGGATTCTGATGCAAAACCTCGCAGAAGACGCAGGCGCCCGCGTAAACCTTCGGGGCCAAAGCCTGATTCACCTCAGTCCTCTACTCCTTCTGAGAGCAAAAAGACCTAGATTTCATGGCTCGCCAAATTCAGATTGGTCTCGCAGGTCTTGGCTTCATGGCCGCAACACACATCAAGGCCATACAACAATTGGATAACGTCCGGATAGGAGCATTGTTCAATCCAAGCGGCCGCAGACTGGATGGAGATTTCAGTGATGTCTCCGGCAATGTCGGAGATGGCTCACCCCTGAAATTGGATATGGCCGGTGTGCGAACCTACACTGACCTTGACGCCTTCTTGGCAGACGCGGATCTCGACATCATTGATATCTGCTCACCCACTCCATCGCATCGTTCATTGGCCGAAGCTTCACTTCACGCAGGCCGCAACGTCCTTTGTGAGAAGCCCATGGCCCGCACAAGCGCTGATGCAAGAGCTATGGCCAAAGCTGCTGAAGAAAACGGCAAGATTCTCATGCCTGCCATGTGTCTTCGCTTCTTCCCCGACTGGCAGTTCATACGAAACCGCGTGAACGACGGCCTTTTTGGCAAGCCACTTTCCGCGCGCTTCAGGCGCGTCGGTGAAGCTCCTTCATGGGGACAGGGATTCTTCTTCGATTCAGAAAAATCGGGAGGCGCAATTCTCGATCTTCATATTCACGATGCCGATTTCGTTCAATTCTGTTTTGGAAAACCAGATTCAGTCAGCGCTCAAGGATTTACAAAGGTCAGTGGCGGTATTGACCACGTTACGGCTCAGTATCATTACATCGATGGTCCAACGGTGGATGCCGAAGGTAGTTGGGCCATGTCTTCAGGCTTCGGCTTCAACATGAGTTACACCGTGGTGTTCGAGCACGCGACGGTTGACTACGACCTGTCACGTGGCGACGACGCGTTCAAATGCCATGTCGCAGATGCAGCCATAGAGGTCCCCAATCACTCTCAATCAGACGGCTATGTCGAAGAAATTCGCCACATGGTCGAAGCAGTTCTTAACAAAACGAAACCAACCGAAGTCACTCCAGAGGACGGCATTTCGGCCTTGGAACTCATTGAGGCAGAAGAATCGGCGGTTCAGACGGGAGACCGCGTCAGCCTTTCAACCTGATCACCTACTTGCCTAGTCCTTGCCCGTCCCTCATTCTTTTTTAAGCACCCATGAGCGACCTCAATTCATTTGAATCCCTTCACACCCAGATCGCACGCCGTTCATTCCTTGGAAACAGCACCACTGCTATGGGATCCATGGCATTGGCGTCGCTGCTGAATCCCGGACTTCTTCAGAAAGCCAATGCGGCTTCAGACAAATGGAGTGGCGTTATTCAGCCGTTACATTTTGCCCCAAAAGCAAAGAGGGTTATTCATCTCTGCATGGCCGGGGGGCCATCCCACCTTGAAACACTCGACTACAAGCCCGAGCTGGAAAAGCTCAATGGCGAGGGTATGCCCGAAGCATTGACCAAGGGACAACCAATCGCCCAGCTTCAAGGCAAGTCGCTCAAAGTCATGGGACCACAACACCCCTTCAAGCACTTTGGGCAATCAGGTCAGCATATCTGCGAGCTGTTTCCAAAGGTTGGTGAAATTGCAGATGATATCTGCATCGTCCGCTCACTCAGCACCGAACAGATAAACCACGATCCAGCCCACACATTCATGAACACCGGCACCGCTATCAGCGGCCGGCCCAGCGTGGGTTCATGGGTACTCTACGGACTTGGCGCAGAAACTCAGGATCTTCCAGGTTACGTAGTCCTCACCTCTCTGGGAAAGGGTGGACAGGGGCAGCCAATCGCAGCACGACAGTGGCACAGCGGCTTTCTTCCGAGCAACTTTCAGGGTGTCCAATTCAACTCCACCGGCGATCCGGTCCACTATGTGAGCAGCCCAAAAGGTGTTACCCGAAAAGGACAGAAACGCGTCGTCGATAGTGTTAATCAACTGAATCGCATTCTCTATCAAAGCACAGGAGACAGCGAGATCCAGACTCGTATCGCTCAATATGAAATGGCATTTCGCATGCAGGCCAGCGTTCCTGACCTCATGGATGTCTCCGCAGAGCCTCAGAACATTCTTGATCTCTATGGAGCCAAGCCCGGCGATGGATCCTTTGCATCCAATTGTCTTCTAGCACGTCGACTTGCTGAACGAGGCACCAGATTCATTCAACTCTATCACCGAAGCTGGGATCACCATGGTGACATCAAGAACAAGATGCCTATCAGTGCCAAGGAAGTGGATCAGGCTTCTTCTGCATTGATTCACGATCTCAAGCAACGTGGAATGCTCGATGACACTCTCGTCATCTGGGGCGGAGAATTTGGAAGAACGCCGATGGCACAGGGAAGTGGCCGCGACCATCACATCAAAGGATTTTCAATCTGGATGGCGGGTGGAGGCATCAAGGGAGGAGCCAGCTACGGAGGCACAGACGAATTTGGATACAACGCCGTAGACAATCACGTTCACGTGCACGATCTCCACGCGACAATGCTACATCTCCTAGGTGTTAATCACACCCGTCTCACCTATCGTTTTCAGGGCCGCGATTTCCGACTAACAGATGTCGCTGGAAAACTAGTAAAGCCGATTTTGGCGTAACATCCGTTTATTCTACATCTGTTACCGTAATGAATCCTCTAGTAGGAGGTTCACAACAGCCAATCCCACCCTGAGGTCCGTGACTCTTTGATGAGGAAATGTTCCTCCGTTAGCCTGAAACACGAGAGTGCTTTGACCTGGCGGCAACAATAGCGCCAATTGAATCCTCTTCCTTTCGTCCTTGGTCACAGCGAACTGGGACAACTGCTGATTGTTTAGAATCACACTCCCGCTTTGACCAACAGGGGATATCAGGTCGCAATGCAAGATCAACGTCTTTGATGTTTTCTCATCATTCCTCAAAGCGATTATCCCCATAGCTTCCATCCAATGAACAGCATCGTCCCCCTGATATTCAACAAGGGCCCAACCAGCCTCTTTTCTGAAGAAAAAAACAGATGCAGGGGAGATCATTTCTGTCTCAGGTTTCAGATTGAAACACACCATTTCATCGCGTCGGTCCCTTGCGATCTCCTCCACTCCCGCTGACTGCAACGCACTGATTATCGAACTACCTCCATCTGCATAACCCTTTTTGTTTACGATGATCGCTTCAAAGCCCATTCGTTGAAGATAATTGACCAAGGATCCAGCAGGCAGCCATTCAGCAATCATCTGCCAAGAATCATGAGTTCTCCCCTTGTTAGCACCGTATGAAAACCTGATGGATTCGGTATGTAAATACGGTCTTGAGTGATCATACTTCTCCATCGAAAAGACGTCCAATCCCTCTGGAAACCCGACAACAGGCATCTGAAAAACCATTGCTCCTGGCTCCAACTCCGATTCCAATTTCATCCCAAACTCAATGTCAGAACTCAATCTTTCTTCCACTGAAACAAGCGCCTCACCAGTAAGAGGATGAGGGACCTGATCGAGCAGCCCGACCAGAAGAATACAACCCAACATACAATATCGTTTACCCCTGTTCCAATTCTGCATCAAGGGTCCAAGCCTCAGAGCGAGAAACAACAGCGCCAAAGCGAAGATGAAGACACTGAACCGATTGGATGCTCGAAAAAGTCTAAATCCCCCAAACGCAATCAACGAATTCAAGCCACCCAACATGCAGAAGAACAGCACCCAATGCATCTGGATCAGAATCGTCCACGCCGGACGTTTCCGGGACCTACCGATCAACCATGCATAAGCCTCTGCCAACAGCCACACCAACGCCCCTATCCCGACTACGCCTAGATAAGGGGAAAAATTCTCCCCCACTATCTTTTGCTCCTCATCATATTTTTTCCCGATGGCGGCCATCGGTGCCAGCCGGTGCTCAGGTGGAGGTACGATCAACTCCATTGGTTTTAACGCAAAAATCTCCGCATGGAGATACTCACGCTCCAAAGCCAGTGCATTGGGTCCATGCTCAGCCTGATAGAGGAACGTCCCTCCATTTGTCGCAATGAATCCCCCTCCTCCAACGGCCACACATGCCAAGGCTATCTTGAGGTTCTGAATCCTTCCCTTCACTTTCCATGCAAAGAAACCTGCGATCAGAACGAACTGCAAAAACATAGCCAGATTAAATGGACTGCCTTGGCCAAGAACAAATGCCACCGCTAGGCATCCCCATACACGCGTGGTCTTCCAATGAAGCCGACTCGCCTTTCCAACTATCCAACTCACAACTATCGCGAGCGGCACAGTAAAGATGAACGCCAAAAGGAGATGCCGAAGATCTCTCCAAAAAATGAAGAACGCAAACCCATAGAGCAACGCCACTGTAAATGAGAGGTCTGTGCGAATTCTCAAATACCGACAGCACAAATAGAATGTCAAAGCGGCCGATAAATGGGCAAAGAGAGACCCCAAATTTGCGGCAGGAATCAATCCAACAAAGCGCGCCGCAATCCCCATCCCTACAGTCAGACACTTCTCATACATCGGATAATCATTCCAATTTGCCTCTCCTGGCGCGCCAAGACGGGACACTTGAACTGGAACCAATGGGTAGTAGTCCCCTTCAGAAGCGGCCTTGATCCAAGTCAAAACTTGAGGAGCATCTTCATGATACTCCAGCGGAACATTCCAACTGCGAATCGACCATTTGTCATAAGCGCCACAGAAAACAACTAATCCAACCAATAGGAGCAAGCTAAGAGGAATTGCCTCATTTCTTAATCGAGCAAGAAACCTCATAAGCCATCCTTTCTCACCACTCGAAGATTCATGATCGCACCACTCGTCAACTCAGGGAACGACTCTGAGTATGGAGTTGGCTCCTCTTCCCATAGAAAACTCAATTCAGCATCATCAGTCTGTCCCATCAAAGGAATCGTCACAGGGATTTCGACTTCTTGTGGAAGGATTCTTGAAAAAATCTTTTCGCCATCTAAACGGATTTCGATGGTCTGCTCATGCCGCGAAAGGAGCAGGCAGCTCAATTCAAACTCACCTGTCGAAAGGCCTTTTCCAATGACATTGGCCGTAACATGTTGATCCACCCAGTAGATGCCTCTATCCGGCCTGCACGTCCAGAAGCCCCATCCTTCGGCCATCAAAATCCGTGCGTCTTTAATCATATTTGGAGCTTTGAGCTCACCACGCGGGACCAGCGGGATAAACAGGATGTTACCATCACGGCTGCTCCCCACTGGTTGCTTTCCCAGAACTGCCAAGGCATTCAATACCGTCTGACCACCATCCGAGTATCCCCGCCTATTGAGTAGTATCCCCTTGAAACCCATTGTTTCCAATTCCGCCACCATGATATTGGGCGCTCCACGAGTGATCGACTCCTGCCAAAAGTCGCGTTCTCTCCCTTTATGAGAACCAAAGCTGAACCGGAGACCGCTTGTATGAAGATAGGGGCGGAGATGCTCATAATCCGTCATCAGATGAGGAGGACGTGTCTCTGGAAACCCGACGACAGGAAGCTGAAACAAAGCACCGTCACCACCAAGCGCCTCTTCTACTGCTGTGTAGAACTCTTCATCCATGGCCATCATTGCAGCTGCGTGTTCTGCAGCCTCAGGCTGTTTTCTCGGGACTTGATCGATGATCCCTATCAACAAAATGACCATTGCTGAAGTCATCACCTGTTTCCGTGATTTCTCTCTAGACCAAACAGACATTTTCGATGCACCGAAGAAGAGAGCGATCATGAAGATGAACAGACTCATTCGGTTTGAAGCGCGCAGAAGTTGCATGCCCCCCAGAGCCATCATTGTATTCAGCCCACCAACGACAGAATAAACCAACACCCACCAAACTTGCAGCGCATGAGTTGGCACTTTCATTCCACTTCTCCGAAATCTTCTTTGAAACAGTTCAAATACCATCCACCCGAGTGAAGCCAGTGCTACCCAACCCAGATAGGGTGAGAACAGCTCTCCCTCAACCTTGTTTGTTGAGGCATACATCTCCCCCAACTTTCTGAGCGGAGCAACCTGATGAGTGCTGGGAGGCATCAGGAGGTCCATAGGCTTCAACGCAAACTGTTCAGCTTGATAATAATGTCTGACGACAGCCTCCGTCCCTGCCCCGTTCTTAGCCTTGAATGCGAAGACGCCGGCGTTCATCAAGAGAAATGCTCCGATCGTTACACCCGTTGCCAAGGCTCCCAATACAAGATTCTCTTTTTGTCGATCCTTGAACAAACGATAGAGCCAAGCCAGGCCTAGGAGCTGCAGATACATCCCAATGTAATAAGGATTTCCAAACCCTACCAACGCGCTCGAGATCAGGACAAATGCCCCTCGCTTATCCTTCCATCGAATGACGTTCGATCCTCCTATCATCCAGATACTCAAAAGTCCCATGGGGAGAGCATAAGTCCATGACAGAAGCATATGATGTATTCCTCTCCAGAATTGGAAATAGGATAGACCAAACAAGACAGCCCCCACAAAGGCCCACTCCCATCGATGCCTGAGATACCTGCTACAGAGATAGAAAGAAACACCTGCCGTTACATGAGCCAACATCATGGCAAGGTTACTTGCGGGAAAGGTACCCAAAGCGAAAGCGAGCCATTGAATCATTGTGCGGACTAGTCTGTCCTGCATGGGGTAATCATTCCAATTGGCATCGTACGGAGCCCCTAGCCTAGAAACGCCAAGTGGCCCCATGAAACTATAGTCTCCCTCTTCTGATGCCTTGATTTCTGAAAGTTGCAGAAGGCTATCGCCGGAGTAGGTCAGCGGAAGATTCCAATGGGCAGGTGTCGTCCGATCCCTGCTATAGGCCCATACCAACGCAATCAGGAACATCAATCCCAACAACCTCCAACTTTCATGGCGCAATCTGGTCAACGTAGGAATGGATTCAGGGCCTTTGGTCTCGAAGGAGCTCCCTCAACCACCAATGACGCGCCAATCGTGCGGGTTACTTCTTCACGCTACCTGCTGCCTTGATAGCTACTGCGATTTGATCTTGTGTCATGTAACCAGCGAGCTGCTCACATGCGCTCTTTGCGGCGGCTCCATCTGGACCATTGGTCGATGCGACGTGAAACCATTTGTAGGCTTCCACGAAATCTTGTTTCACCCATTCTCCATTGGCATAGGCAACGCCCAGATTGTGCTGAGCGGCGGCGACGCCGTTTTCAGCTGCCTTGAGATACCACTCAAGAGCCTGACGAGTGTCCTGAACCACTCCATCTCCAGAAGCGTAAAGAAGTCCAAGGTTGTATTGCGCTGAAGCCACTCCTTGATCAGCAGCACGACGATACCATTGTGCGGCGGCACTGAAGTCCTGCTTCACGCTCTGCCCCTGATCATACATGAGACCGACTTCGTTCTGCGCGGCTGCGTGGCCATTCAAGGCTGCCTTGTGATACCAGTTGAATGCTTCCTGCATGTTGCGCTCTACACCATCGCCTCGTGCGTATTTTACTCCGAGATTGTACTGAGCAGCGGCATTACCCTGCTCTGCTGCCTTTCTCCAAAGCTCGACTGTATCTGCTGGGCTTCCATCGCTTCCAGCCATCTTCTCTATAAGAGCGGCGAGACTGAACTGAGCCTGCGGATGACCCTGAGCAGCTGCTTTCGTAAACCAACCTTCGGCTGCTGCATAATCTTGTTCCACGCCTTCGCCCTTTGCGTAGCGAACACCCATGTTGTATTGGGCAGAGGCGATTCCTTGTTCAGCCGCCTTGAGCCACCATTTGTTTGCTTCGTTGTCGTCTTTGCGAACGCCGCGACCTTCTGAGTATAGAACTCCTAGATTGTAACATGCTCCTGGTTGCCCCTTCTCAGCGGCACGGTGATACCAGCGAGCGGCCTCGGTAGGATTCCTTCTGACTCCTTCTCCGTTTTCATAGAGAAGGCCTAGATTGTATTCTGCAGAGACATGTCCCTTCATCGCAGCCTTCAGCCACCACTTGTAAGCAGCACTCAGGTCGCGTTTGGTACCGATCCCTTTGTAGTAGGCGAATCCCAAATGATCTTGGGCTGCTGCGTTTCCAAGTCCAGATGCACGCTTCCACCACTTCACCGCTTCGGCTGGATCCTTCTGCACTCCCTCTCCCTTGTCATGTAAGAGTCCAAGCTGGTATTGCGCCTCTGCCAAATCATTTTCGCCTGCTCGCGTCCACCATTTGACGGCTTCTGTTGTATTTTGAGGAACTCCCTTTCCTTCCAGATACATCAGACCGAGCGAATACTGAGCCAGCGAATAATCTTGTTCAGCCGCGCCACGGAAAGCATTCACAGCTGCTTCGTCATCTTGCTCAATTCCCTCACCTTGGTGGAGCATAACACCATAGTGATACTGCGCTTCAGCAACGCCCTGCTTGGCCGCCTTCTCGAAAAGTCGCGTGGCCTCAGCTGAGTTCTTGGAAACGACCTCACCCTTTGCGTGAAGTAATCCCAGATTATACATGGCTTCACCATCTCCCTGCTCCGCAGCTTCCTTCCACCAATTAGCTGCCATGGGAATATCCTTCTCAACGCCCTCGCCTGTAAAATAGGCAAAGCCAATGCGGCTCTGTGCAGAGACGACTCCTTGTTTGGCTGCTTTCTCCCACCATTGAACTGCCTTGGCTGTATCTTTTGAGACACCTTCGCCTCGATAATATCGGGTTCCCAAAAGTTCCTGCGCTTCTGGATGCCCCTTTTCAGCTGCAACCTCCATCCACTTAGCTGCTTCCAATGGATTATTGAGAAGTCCTTCGGTCGTGGTGTGAAGAATGGCGAGATTATAGGCAGCCGAAACGCTTCCCTGATCAGCAGCCTGGCGATACCACCTTGCTGCTTCAGCAGGGTTCTTTGCTGCTCCTATTCCATTAAGGTAGGCGTATCCGAGATATTCCTGTGAAGTGACGCTTCCTTGATTGGCTGCCTTTTTCCACCATTCGATCGCTTTCTTCGGGTCAATAACAGCTCCCTCTCCCCGATAATAGGCATACGCCAAATACTCCTGTGCCTCCTTCTTCCCTTTTTCCGCGGCCATTGTGAACCACAGCACCGCTTCGATAGGATTCTTTTCCACTCCCTGACCAGCGGCGTAGATGAAGCCCAGATAATACTGGGTATCCAAATCCCCCGAACTGGCCTGTGTCTTGAATTGCCGGAGCTTTACAGGATCCAGCGCCTCTTGAGCGTGACTGCCTACCGCCAATGCGAGCAACAGAGCCCCAATGGATTGAATCCGCCCAAGGGATGAAAAAGAGAATGGCGTTCTTCTGGAATTCACGGGGCCAACGGTAGAAACGCCCCCATCCTTCATCAAGGGAATTGTGGGAGTAGCTGGTAGCCAATTCAGGCGCACATCCGCGCCAACTTGGCCTTGATCACCAACTGAGGATCGCCCGGACGGCCCTTTAGTGCCTTATCAAAAAACACCAATGCCTCGCCTGCACGCCCCAAGGAAAGGAAGCAATCACCCTGCATCTCCCATAACTGATCCCCTAAGTATGATTCAGGAACAGAGAACTGTAGACCTTTCTCTTTTACCTGATTCTCGAACTCGTTAAACGAATTTAGTGCCACATCGAAGTCGCCCCCCCTAAGATACGCCATTCCTGAATAAAGCGGGAAAGCAGGATGAGAAATGAACAGATCCCGGTAGCGCTCCACCGCTGAGGTAGCACCTTTGTAATCCTCTTCATTCATCAATGAGGTCAAGAGATAGACAAATGGCACCAGTTCCCAACGCCCATCTGACGGAAACCCGTTTTTCAGCATCGAATCGAGAGAATCACTAAGGAGAGCCGTCCCTTTCGCAACTTCACCAGATTGTATCAGACACCATCCCAGATCCACCTGGATCGTCAGTGTCTGCATTGGGTCTTCTGCCTGACGTGCTCGCGCTAGCTCTTTCTCCAAGAGTGGGATATTGCGGGATACCTTGGCGTTCAGGTCGCGTTCGTCGTAGCCCCTATGCAATAGCTGCACATCCGTTGATTCAATCCTTCCGCCGGCTTTCGAAAGAGATCGCCGAATATTCTCATGAATCATTCCTTCGAATTTGACTCCCCGATGGTTTCGGAACGCCTTGATGCAGGGTTCTGGCGTATGCCCTAATTGAATCTGATAGGAAACAGTCAAGGCGTCGGCACTGGTAGATTCAGAAAACCTCCTGAGTCTGAGCGCCTCACCCTCGGGAAATTGATCATCCCCATCCATCACCCAGATCCAATCCTCCTCTACCCCGTTTAAAGAAATATTCCTCGCTTCAGCAAAGTCACCTGTCCAATCGAAGCGCCTGATTTCAGCACCGAAAGACTCCGCAATCGCAATGGTATCGTCCGAGGACCCCGTATCCAAAATCCCCATCCGATCAACAATATCACTCACAGATTGCAGCGCGTCAGAAAGCGTGGAGCTTTCATTCTTCACAATCATGCATAGCGCTATGGTCGTCTTGCTCATATCCCCAAAAGAAAACCCGGCATCGCACATGACGACACCGGGTTTGAAATCCTGATTGGTTGGACTTACTTGATTGAGATCAGCTCAATCTCGAACACCAAGGTTGCATTGCCTGGAATACCTGCCTGTGGCACACCGCGGGGGCCATAAGCCAAGTTTCCTGGAATTACCAACTCGGCCTTACTTCCAACATTCATCAACTGAACGCCTTCAGACCAACCTGGAATCACCTGATTCAATGGGAACGAAATCGTCTCACCACGCTTGTAAGAGCTGTCAAACTCGCGACCAGAGGTCAGTGTGCCCTTATAATGCACCTCAACGGTGTCAGTAGCTGCTGGCTTTTTGCCATCCGTGGCCTTGAGCACGCGGATCTGCAACCCTGAATCAGTAACGGTGACGCCGTCCTTCTTCTTGTTCTCTTCGAGGAACTTCACGTTCGGATCATTCTTGGCAGCTTCTTTCTTCAATTCTTCAAAAGTAGCCTGATCGGCCTTGAAAGCTTCTGCCTTCGCTCCTACACGGATGATCTCGACCTTCTTGAGCTCATCCCCCTTGGCGATGGCATCCACGACTTCCTGACCACTCACCACTTTTCCGAACACAGTGTGTTTGCCGTCAAGCCAACCGGTTTCCTTGTGAGTGATGAAGAACTGACTGCCGTTGGTTCCTGGTCCAGCGTTTGCCATGGAAAGAACACCAGGTCCGTCATGCGTCAAACTAGGATCGATCTCGTCTTCAAAACGATATCCAGGTCCTCCGTTACCCTGACCATTAGGGCAACCGCCTTGGATCATGAAATCCTCGATCACACGGTGAAAGATCAGTCCGTCATAATATTTTTGTCCCTGACGCACGTCTGTCTTCATCTTGCCCTCGGCGAGACCGACGAAGTTACAAACCGTCATTGGGGTCTTTTCAAATTCCAAGTTAAGGAGGATATCTCCCTTGGATGTATTGATTTTGGCATAAAGGCCGTCTGGTAATGCGCTCATGAGGCTGGGGACCATGAGTGCATAGGTCACGAACAACAAGAAACAAAGGCGTAGTGATTTCACAATCTTCATAGGAGGGCGGAGATTAATGATCTTGAGACGCGGCAAAAGTTTTTTTGATCAAAAAAAGTTCGATTAGTTTCTCAAAAAAGGTGGATTCTGGAGTTATGACCGTACCACACACCAAGATTGCCTTGGCCCAGATGCGAGTGATTGGTGGTGATCGGGACACCAATCTCGCCCGCGCTTTACACTGGATCGATCACGCTGCGAAGGCGGGAGCCAATGTCATTATTCTCCCCGAATGCATGGATCTAGGGTGGACACATTCATCCTCCATAAACCTGGCAGAACCCGTTCCTGACGGCACCACATGTCAGGTCCTGATCGATGCAGCGAACGAATACAAGATCCACATCTGCGCAGGCATCACGGAACGGAGCGACGGTGACATTCACAATGCGGCTGTTCTCATCGCCCCTTCAGGAGAAATCCTGTCCTCACATCGTAAAATCAACGAACTGGATTTCGCAAAGGAGTTTTACATCACCGGAGACAAGCTCCACGTCGCTGAGACAGAATTTGGAAGAATCGGCCTTATGATCTGCGCTGATGGATTCGCAAAAGGCCAAGCACTCTCACGCTCCTTAGGGATGATGGGAGCAGACATGATCTTCTCCCCTTGCGCTTGGGCCGTTACCGCAAATCACAATCAAGCCAAGGAACCATACGGCGATCTTTGGAGAGATAACTACATTCCCGTGGCCAAAGAATACAGCACATGGATCTTCGGGGTATCCAATGTCGGCCCCATCAATGAAGGGCCATGGGAAGGCCGAAAATGCATCGGATGTTCACTGGTAATTGACCCGGAAGGAAACGAAGTGCTTCAAGGGCCTTACGGCGAGAATGCAGAAGAACTAATGTTGGTGACGATTCCGAGATAGACCGAGCCAGAGCAACGTAAGCCTAGCCTGCGACCGACTCTTTGGTCGCACTCGGATTCAGCAACTGAATCCCGCCCTTTCCTCTGGCTATCCAACCGCCGCCGACCACCACGTCTCCATCATAAAACACACACGCCTGCCCTGGGGTCACAGCGCGTTGTGGTTCGTGAAGTTTCACGACCACATCACCGTTCTCTTTGGGATGCAGCGTTGCTGCTGTTCCTTTGTGGTTGTAGCGAATATGGGCCATCACTTCGACCGGCCCCGGAGGCACTTCGAATGGGATCCAGTTACAACGCTCCACTTCGAACTCATCCTTCTGAAGCATTTCCTTGTCACCCACAATGACCCGGTTTGTTGACGGGTCCAACTCCACCACATAGAGCGGCGTAGGATGACTGAGGCCAAGCCCCTTGCGCTGGCCGATGGTATAAAACTCAATTCCATCGTGTTGCCCCAACTTCCGGCCATAAACATCTACGATGTCTCCCTTGTGCTTCTGAACCAAATCAGCCTTTTGAAGGAATCCGCCGTAATCATTATCCGGAACAAAGCAGATCTCCATACTCTCTTCCTTGTCGGCGGTCTTGAGTGAACACCCACGAGCTACATCTCTTGTGTCCGCCTTCTTGAGTTCACCCAACGGAAAAAGCGTCTTGGCCAACTGATCTTGTTTCAGTGAAAAGAGAAAATAGCTCTGATCCTTTCGCTCATCCTTACCTTTCAGTAGAAGCATGCGACCCGTTTCCTCATCCTTCTTGATCCGGGCATAATGGCCTGTGGCAATCTTGTCTGCGCCCAATTGCTTCGCCCGATCAATCAATGTGCCAAACTTAAGCTTTTCATTGCACATGACACAGGGGTTGGGGGTCCGGCCTGCCTTGTATTCCTCGGCGAAGTATTCGATCACCTGTTTCTGAAACGCATCGGATTCATCGATCAGGTAATAAGGGACATCCAGATTATGACACACAGACCGCGCATCAGTTACGGCCTGCGGCCCGCAGCACTTATCCTCCGCTCGCGAGACACAGTCCTGTGGCCAGACCTTCAGCGTGATCCCGATCACTCCATAGCCCTGCTCAATCAACAGAGCAGCCGTGGACGAGGAATCCACACCACCACTCATTCCGACAACGACTCGTTCTTTCTTTTCTTTAGACACGTTCTGTAAAACTTATTTCAGCGAGACCACAAAGGCCGAAATCTAGCCAAATCTAACTGAAACGGCGACTCCTGAATCTTTCCGCCCTGTAGAAGCCTACGAGTAAATCCGCTGATTTTGAATTGAGTTGAAACGATCCAGAGGCAACCATCCGCCCGCCCATGAAAACGAAACCTCTTTCATTTCTAGCAGGTGCCATCACCCTCCTGGCACTTTCCGCATCCAGTCTCAGCGCCGCGGCTCCATCGTCCATCAATGACATGACCAAGGCTGCCAAGACATTCCTCTCTGCGTTGGATAAGGACGCCAAGACCAAAGCCTCCTTCGCTTGGGACGACAAAGAACGTCTCAACTGGCACTTCATTCCCAAGGATCGTAACGGACTGCTGCTCAAGGACATGAATGATGCACAACGCGAGCTTGCCAACGTACTTCTTGCCAGCGGCATGAGCTATCAAGGATTCAACAAGGCACTGACCATCATGAGCCTAGAACACGTTCTTTGGGAGCTTGAGAATCACGCCCCCAAACGCGACTCCGGCAAATACTACTTTTCCATCTTTGGCACACCAGCCAAGGACGCCACATGGGGATGGCGCTGCGAAGGACATCATCTCTCGCTTAACTTCACCATCGTCAAAGGCAAATCCGTAGTAGCCACCCCTTCCTTCTACGGATCCAACCCTCAACGAATCAAAGAAGGACCTAGAAAAGGACAGGTCGCACTAGCTGCAGAAGAAAACATGGGCCGCAACCTCGTTAATTCTCTGAAAGGAAAAATCCGCAAGAAAGCAATCATCGCCGAAAAGGCACCAAAGGACATCCTCACCGGCGGTGGAACAATCAAGGTATCTCCTCTTGAGAACAAAGGAGTCACACGTGCTGAGTTGAATAAGGATCAGCAAGCCAAGCTCGATCGCCTGATTAAAGTCTACCTGGGCCGCCATCGCCCAGATATCGCCCAACGCGATTGGAAGAAGGCTGAAGAGGCAGGACTCGACAAGATCGTTTTCGCATGGGCTGGCGGAACCAAACCAGGCGATGGTCACTACTACAGGGTTCAGGGGCCAACATTCCTTCTCGAATACGACAGCACTCAGAACGACGCCAATCACGTTCATGCTGTTTACCGTGATTTTGATAGCGACTTCGGTGAAGACCTGTTGAAGAAGCATTACGCAAAGTTCCCGCATGGAAACTAAGGAAGAGCGCCCCTTTCATATCGACGACGAGCTCGAACTGGATATCACAGACGTGGCCTTCGGAGGCGAAGGCGTCGCAAGGGTCGAAGACTTTGTAGTCTTCGTCCCTTTCGTCATTCCAGGGGAGAAGGTCAAGGCGAGGATCACTGAAGTTAAGAAGTCCTTCGCCCGTGGTCGACTTCTCGAGATTGTGACTCCTTCCCCTGACCGGAGGGACGCTGCATGCCAATATTATGGAGAGTGCGGAGGTTGCCAATACCAGCACATCGATTACCAAACCCAACTCTCGATCAAGCACAAGCAGATCAGCGACATCTTTCAACGATTGGGCAACATCGACGATGTCACAATCGCACCCGTAGTTCCCTGCCCTCAGGAATATGGCTACCGCAACCGGATCATGGTGAGGAGTCACTGGAACGGAAAAGAGAAGAAACTGGAGGTCGGCTTCGTCCGGCAGGACAGCAATTGGGTTGTCCCCGTTCATGAGTGCAAGATTTCCGAGAAAGAGATCAGCGATCAAATTCAGGGAGTACATGACAACCCGCCAGAGAAAGGAGGATTGAAAGTCGTTCTAAGAAAACGTCCCAAGGATTGGGTCGTTCCTGGAGATTCCTTCTTTCAGAACAACTTCTTCATGCTTCCGTCATTGATCGAAACCGTCCGCGAACGGATTGCCGACAATGGGTCAAAGTTTCTGATTGATGCATTCTGTGGTGTCGGTTTCTTCGCACTGGAGCTCGCGAAGCACGTAGAATCATTTGTTGGAGTCGAATTCGATCGCTCAGCCATTCGCGCAGCCAGAGAGAACATGAACAATCGAAACATTCGAAATGGAGATTTCGTTGCAGGAGCGACACAGGATCTCCTTGGTTCACTGCTCAAACGTTTCCCCGTCGACAACACGACCGTTGTTCTGGATCCTCCACGCAAGGGATGCTTTCCAGCAGCGATCGACGCACTCAGACGAGCCCGGCCCAGTCAGATCATCTATGTCAGTTGTCATCCAGCAACGCTTGCCAGAGATTTGAAACTTCTGTGCCGCGACAATGTTTATCAACTGAAACATGTGACGCCTTTGGATATGTTCCCTCAGACGGCACATGTCGAATGCGTGGCCGATCTAAGATTGATCGCTAATGAAACCAACTAATTCCTGATGAGTTCAGAATCAAAACCATCCCGCCGCTGGCCGCTTTTTCTAGCTGTGGGCATGGGCATCGCTTCATTCGTTCTATACCTGATTACGATGCCTCAGTGGCTAACTCTGAAAAGTGTCGGCATGGTTTCACGGGTTGGAGGTTGGTTATGGTGGCTTCCTCAGGTGGACCAACCGTTGACACATCTCGTAACACTCCCGTTTGGTTCACTTTCTCCAGGGAATCTCCCAAAGATTCTGAATATCTTTACATCAGTCTGTGGAGCGATGGTTGTGGGACTGCTTGCTCATTCCATTTGTTTACTCCCCGCAGACCGCACTCGCTACCAGCGTATCAGGGAGCGCAATGAGTCTGGCCTGCTCAGTCTCCGCTTCGCATGGCTCCCACCAATTGCAGGCGCTGCGGCATTGGCTCTTAACCTCACGTTCTGGGAGCACGCATTTGCCTTCACTGGCGAAATGATCAATCTGCTATCGTTCGCCTATCTCGTTCATGCTCTCTTGATCCACCGACTTGATAAGAAGGACTGGAAGGTGTTCATCGCTGCTTTTGTTCTGGGAGCATCGACAGCAAATGATTGGGCTTTCATCGCTTGGACTCCCCTGTTCTACCTGATTGTATTGGTCATGAAGAAACGCCAGTTCTTTACTGCCAAATTTCTTCTACCCTCAGCTGGGTTATTCCTTCTGGGAACATGCCTCTACTTCGTCATGCCTCTAAAGGGACTGGGGGAAAGCACCGGCACAACAGGATTCTGGGATGCAGTGCTCTTCCAACTAAAATATCAGAAAGGCTTCATATTCGGCCTTCCAAAGTATGTTGTTCTGATTGTAGGACTCACTTCACTCCTTCCAGCGTTGGTGGTCGGCATCCGTTGGCCTTCAAACATCGGCGACGTAAGCATCCTCGGAGCATTCCTCACCCACGCTTTGTTTTTCATCGTAAACCTTATGTTCCTCGTGGTCATTGGCTGGGTGATGTTCGATCCGTTCTTCAGTCCGCGTGAGATCGGTCTGGGATTGTCATGGCTCAGTTTCACCTACTTGGGAGCATTGGCATTCGGTTACTACCTTGGCTTTTTCCAACTACTCTTAAGCCTGCCTCCTTCAGACAAGCTCTTTGGACGCGCCAAAAAGATCTGGCCAATTCTTACCAAACTTGGAACGCCCCTAACTGGCCTTGTCGCCCTTGGGCTTCCAATTGCCCTGTTCTTTCATAATTCACCAAGCATCAAGATTGCCACATCCGATCACTTGGAACGGGCTGTAGCCGGACTGGCTTCCACTCTGCCCGACGAGAAAGGAATCGTTGTCAGTGATCAAGGAGAACTCCTCGCGTTGACCACAGCATGGTTGAAACGCGAAAGGCGAGGCGAAGACCTCATCATGGTTGACGAACGAACTCTTTCGAAAAAGAGCTATCACAAACAACTAAGCGAACTCCATGGGGAACGCTGGCCTTCTACTTTCGATGATGAGCGTTTTGTAGAACCTCTGGACAGTCGCCTTACTCAAACACTGATCGGGCAACTGGGCACAAAGGAGCCTCTCTTCTTTCTCGCACCACAGGTTGGTAAACAATTCCTTGAGTACGGAGCGAGCCTCCCCAGCGGCTTCGCCTTCAAATCTGCTCCCTACCCACTTTCGAAAGATCGTGCGCCGACTCTCACGGCTGAGGATCTAGCAGTTGAACTTGGTTTCTGGGAATCTCAGAAAGAACTCATCGATTCAGTTGCTGGCAGCGACTTCTATCAGGATCAATGGATCGCTGCGTTGATCTCCCGCAGCGCAAACAGTCTGGGTGTCCAACTCGCCAAAATTGACCGCACTGACGAAGCTTTGACGTATTTCCAAATTGCCTTGGATCTTTGGGGCAGCAACTTACCAGCCTTGATCAATCTCACTTATCATCAGGAAATAAATACGGGCGATGAATTAGCCAAGACCCAGCAGCTCGTTTCACAATTCCTTGCATCAAACCTCCAATGGGCGCAGATCCACAAGACTCAAGGCCCGGTAGACCATCCTGATCTTTGCATTTCGCTGGCCAGCCAACTCTCGGAATTCAGCTACTACAAACAGGCATCCGTCCAACAAGCACGCGCGGGAGAACTCGTTCCAGAAAGTCCGATACCACACATTGCTTTGGCTCAGACCTATCAGAATGCCCGCGTCACTCAGAACGCCTTGAAGATCATCGAGGAGACACGCAACAAGTATGCAGACAAGCTTTCCATCACGAACACTTGGGATCTGATCCGTATCGAAGCACTTTCCTACCTCTACCAGACCAATGCCGTAAAAGCTGAATCCGTGCTCAAGGAGGCTGTCGCAAAATATCCATCCGCAAGCATCTTCCCCCGCACGTTGGCCAATATCTATTTGACTACAGGCCAATACTCCAAGGCCTCGAAACAGCTAGATCAGCAACTCTTGATTAATCCGGAGGATACCCATGCGCTCTTGAACAAAGCAGCGCTTCTTCTCGAAGAAAAAAAGGTCGATGAGGCCGAAGAGATGTTGAACCGTCTGCTCACGCTGGATTCCAGAAGCGAACCGGGACTTCTTAATCGGTCTATTTTGCACATGTCTCGCAAGGACTACGGCGCTGCTCGTAAGGACCTCACTCGTCTGAAAGCAATCAACCCAAATGTCGAACTTCTTTACTTCTACCTAGGCGAAATCAACGCTTCTCAAGGCTTCACAGAAGCAGCGATTGAGAACTTTTCAGAATATCTCCAACGTACCCCCAACGGCGGGAAGGCATCCATTGCCAAAGGCTATCTGGATCGATTGGAATCGATACCCGCCAAGTAGCCGTTATGAAAGTTCTCCATGTCATCACTCGACTGATCGTCGGAGGGGCCCAGGAGAACACCGTGTCCTCAGTCTTGGGACTTCGAGCCCGCCACAGCATTGATGCACAGCTCATCACTGGCCCAACCTCTGGGCCTGAAGGCAGCTTGGAAGATTTATTCTGCGACCAGCCAGACATCCTACACAACGTCCCCGACCTTATTAGGCCCGTCTCCCCTACTTCAGACTTTCAGGCCTATCAGAAACTTGTAGATCTTTTCAGAACGGAATGCCCAGACATCGTCCACACACACAGCGGCAAGGCGGGCATCTTGGGTAGACTGGCGGCCAAGCGAGCCAGAGTCCCAGTGATCATTCATGGTATCCATGGTCCATCGTTTGGCGCATTCCAAGGACCTGTTTCCAATCTAATTTTCACCACTGCTGAACGATTGGCCGGAAAAATGACCTCTCATTTTGTGTCGGTTGCAGATGCGATGACGCAGCAATACCTTCGCGCTGGTATCGGTAGCAAAGAAGACTACAGTCGCGTCTTCAGTGGTTTCGATCTGGCTCCTTTCAGCGGATCAATAAACTCACTCTCACTTCGCCAGGAACTTGGCTTGCGCAAGGATTCGTTCGTGTTCGGAAAAATTGCCCGACTATTCGAACTCAAAGGACACGACGCCCTTTTCTCCATCGCTCCCAAACTCATAGCTGCAAATTCGAACATCCAATTCCTCCTCGTTGGCGACGGCATTCTACGAGATCAGTTTACGAGAAAGATCAGTGAAAAGGGTCTCAATGATCATTTCGTTTTCTCAGGATTGGTCCCTCCCTCAGAGATTCCATCTCTGGTCGGGGCTATGGATGCGGTTGTTCATTTATCGGAGCGTGAAGGACTCCCTCGCGCTCTGGCTCAAGGAGCAGCAGCTGGCAAACCACTCGTCAGCTACGATCTGGATGGGGCCCCTGAAATCTGTATCGACCAGCAGACAGGCAGGCTCATTCGACACGGTGATGAGAAAGCTCTGAACGATGCAATGTTGGAACTATCCGAGAACACAGAGCTTTCCCGACAGCTGGGACAACAAGGTCGAGACTATGTAAAAGATCGTTTTTCCGTAGAAAGAATGGTGGACGATCTTGCCGCAATCTATGAACGATTGCTAAATACATCCCGTGACCCAGAACAACCGAACGCCTGAAGAACTCGCCGCAGACCTGCGTAGCATGGCAGAGGCAGGTAATTCATTAGGCGAAGTAGACCTCTCGGGCCTGAACCAGATTCTTGATCACCAGCCTCAGGACCTTGTCATCACGGCGCAAGCCGGTGTCAGCCTGACTTCCCTTCAAGAAGCCCTGCTCCCACAGAATCAATGGCTTCCCGTTGATCCAGCGAACTCCAACGAACTGACTCTAGGGGATCTGGTTGCTTTCAATCGGTTTGGCCCATCCCTGCACGGTTACGGAATGATTCGCGACCACCTGATTGGCATCCAAGTCGCGTCGCCGGATGGCAATTTATTCAGAAGCGGCGGAAAGGTCGTAAAAAATGTGGCCGGCTACGATCTCTGCAAATTGATCACCGGTGCCAGACATAGCTTGGGAGTATTAACCGAGGTCACGTTCAAACTGAGAGCTATCCCTCAATCCTCCCGCAGTTTTCAGGTAGCTTGCGATAATCCCACCTCCGCCATAGCCAAGAGACGCGAGCTCAATTCCCTTTCACTGCCACTAACTGTGATGGATCTCATCAGAAGTCCTGAATCCAAGACTTGGTCCCTAATGATTACGTTTCAAGGAACCAACGCTGAGGTGAATGACGCAGCCAACAAGGTCGAAAGACTAGGGTTCTCACCAACCTCGGATCAGAGTGCTTTTCGTGATTTTTGCGCAAGGTTTCCTGATCATTCACTGGACCGGTTCTGGCCATCAAAGCTCGATGGGGCTCACTTGGAATCAGACGCCTATATTCACCTTGGTGCCGGAATCATTCGCTATGCAACGGCTGGATCAACAGACTCTCCATCATCGGAGATCCATCAACGATTGAAGAAACAGTTCGACCCCAAGGGTGTCCTTCCAACGATCAACTGAAATCATCATGCCTGAATGCAGCGAGATCAATCTGAGTTCTTTCCTCGATGAGGACAAGGCATTGGCATGTGTCCACTGTGGCCTTTGTCTTTCTTCCTGCCCCACATTTCTCGAAACAGGCGATGAGAACCTTTCTCCACGCGGTCGAATCTATCTCATGCGAGCCATTGCTGATGGAAAACTCGAGATTGATGAAGAGTCAGTGAAGAGCATCGACTCCTGTCTGGGTTGCCGTGCCTGCGAAACAGCATGCCCAAGCGGCGTGCAATACGGATCACTACTGGAAGACACCCGCGATCACATTGAGGCAACTCATAAACGTTCGGTTGTTCAGACTGCGCTAAGACGCATCTTCATCGAGAAGATCTTCCCTCACCCATGGAGGCTACGTCTTGCTCTCATCCCTGCAATGATAGCAAAGGGATTGGGACTTAGGGCGATCATGCCTCAGTTCGCAAAGGACGCCCTCGATCTGGTGCCTGATGATCTTGCTTCTGGAAGCACTGACGAGCCCCTTCAACCATCTGAAGCAAACGGTACCGTTCAAATGATTCGAGGCTGCGTCATGCCGGTCATGTTTCAAGGAACCAACGCCAACACAATCCGTCTAGCCAATGCCGCTGGATACAAGGTCAATCAACCTGCAGGACAGTCCTGTTGCGGCGCCCTGCATGCCCACAGTGGCCAACTCGAAGAGGCCAGACGGCTTGCCCGAAAGAACATAGATGCATTTGAATCAACTCCATCTGACATCATCCTCATCAATGCTGCCGGATGTGGTTCCACGCTTAAGGAGTATGGTCACCTCTTGAAGGATGACCCTGAATACGCAGATCGTGCTCAAGTATTCTCTGAGAAAGTCAAAGACCTTACCGAATGGCTCCCCGAACACCTGCCCAATCTCAAGTTGGAAACGGGCAAGGACTACGCGAATGGTCCCATTGTCTATCATGATGCCTGTCATTTGGCTCACCCTCAAGGAATCACAAAACAGCCGCGAGATCTTGTTGATAGCGTGGCACCGGGGCGCAGGCATGATCTGCACGAGGCAGAAGTCTGTTGTGGCAGCGCAGGCACCTACAATCTAACACAACCGGAACTTGCGGAAGCACTCCAGCGGAGAAAGATTGATAACATCCTCAAATCAGGCGCCCACATCGTCATCACCTCCAATCCAGGTTGCATCCTGCAGATCAAGGCAGGACTGAAGAAAGCCAACCGTTCAGATATCAAGGTTCTCCATGTCGCCGACTTCCTTGCAGCACATTTGTAAGTCTGTTCGCGACGTCAAGAGCTCCTTCTCCACTGGAATCCCTGACTACCTTCAGTCCTTCAAAACACGGACTCCAAACTTTCAGATCTGAGTTTCTCCAAAGCACAACACCGGGCAACTCACATGCAGCAGCCAGATGCGCCAAACCCGAATCATGCCCGAGGAACCCACCGGCCTGCAGCATCATATCTCGAACCTGATCCAAAGGCAGTTCCTCGTGCACCCTTACTCCAGAGGCCGACTCTGTAATCCAATCAGGCAGCCCTCGTTCCAGCTCGGCCTCCCCAACCAAACAGTCAATTTTTAGTTCTCTACGTAGGAGCTCATTGACGCATTGAGACCAGAAATCGGCAGGCCAGTTCTTATCCACACTTCCGCTACCTGGATGAATGACAACCGTGGCTTCAAACGATTTCCCTCCCATCCGCCCAAAGCGAAACGGAGCCACTGGATCGGCCTTAAAATACGATCGTAGCGATTCAGAATATTGAACACCCGCATGAGTCTCAGATCCATTAACAGGCCGCGTCGTAGACTGAACAAAAGTAGCGCCTGAGTGGATCTCAAAAAACTTTCTCAGTTTCAGGTCCTTGTCCCACAGATGAGATATAATCAAATCATAGGAACCCACCAACGTCTTGATCCCCTCAGACACCTCGCCTCCTCCCAGAACTTCAGTCATCCAACGCCCATCGATATCATGCACCTGATCTATCAGGCGAGTGCCGTCAATCGCTCGCGCCACCGACGGTTTGCATGCCAGATGAAGCTCTGAACAGGGGTAATGTGAACGTAGGAGAGAGAGAGAAGGAAGAGTAAGAATAAAATCCCCAAAAGCACCGCCACGAAGATAGAGAACCTTCTTTGTTTCTCCAGTCCCGAGAGTCATGAGAAACACCTAAAAGACGAACAGACCGAGCAAGACCAAGACCCCGCCGAAACCGGCCTTGATCCCGTTGAGTATTCTGAATCGTTTTTCTTCTTTGGTAGCCCAAGAAATCCAATCTCGCATGCGCCATGGAGAAATCGCCAGCCACATCCCAGCGATCACCCATGCATAGGCCAAAGCAATTACAAAGAGTCGCAACTCTGAGTCATGCCAACGGGCGGTATCAACCATCAGCTTTGCAGTCAGAAGCAAAAGAACAGACAATCCTCTCACGGCCAAAAAATCTTTCACGTAAAGGCAGGTCGCGACTCCAAGAGCAGCAAACCCAATCATCATGTGTTTCTTGTATGGTGCAAAATCTGCGATGTTCTCGAGGCTGACGTTGTAAACAAACCATCCAGTAGCAAGAAGCGTCAGCACGTAACCAATCACAACATTTCTGGAAAAGCCATCCGCCCATTTTCTGGCTACTTCGGGATTCACCAGACCGTAGACTCCGCCCCCGAGGGCAAGCACTCCAAGAATGATGGAAAGGAGAGAAAGACTCATTCTGATTCCATGTTCACAATGGCAGGATCACCGTAAAGGGTAAACGAACCTGCACGTTCAATCTTCAAATCGATCAACTGTCCAATCTGGCGTTCGTTACCTTCGAAGACCACGATCTTATTACAGCGGGTTCGACCACTGAGTCTTTCAGCGTTCCTCTTGCTCGGCCCTTCCACCAGCACTTGATAAGTCTTACCTACACAATCTTGATAGCGCTTCTTCCCCTGCTCATTCATCAGGTCAAGCAGACGGGTGTGACGCTCATCAATGACCTCTTGGGGAAGCTGGTCCGGCATATCTGACGCGGGCGTTCCTCGGCGTTGGGAGTATTTAAAAATGAACGCCTGATCGAACGCGGCTTCTTGAACGAGACTATAGGTCTGTTCGAAATCTTCATCCGTTTCACCGGGAAAGCCGACAATGATATCAGTTCCAACCCCGATCTCAGGAGCACTCTTCCGCAACTTCTCCACAATCCCGAGGAACTTCTCCCGGGTGTAGACACGATGCATGAGTTTCAGGACTCGATTGCTTCCGCTCTGAACAGGAAGATGCGCATGTTCGCAAAGTTTGGGCAGGCGTCCGTATGCTTCAATCAGATCGTCTCCATATCCCTTGGGATGAGGGGAGGTAAACCGAATCCGTTGTAAACCTTCAATTTCGTGAACAGCCTCCAGCAATTGAACAAATGCAGACTTCCCGTCCTTAAGTGGGTAATCACGCTTGCCGTAGCTGTTAACGATCTGCCCCAAGAGAGTGATTTCCCTAACTCCTTTTCCGACCAGATCGCGACACTCAGAAACGATGTCCTCGATCGAACGGCAGCGCTCTTTACCTCGTGTGTAAGGTACAATGCAGAAGGTGCAGTACTGATTGCAGCCCTGCATAATACTTACAAAAGCGGTCACTGCTTTTGAATCACCATCAGCGGCATTCAGATGTTCACGGATCGTACCTTCACTTCCCTTTTCAGCCTCTGTATCAACGATCTTCTTCTCACGACCATTGATGAGGTCATCAAGGTAATCTGCCGTGCGATGAAATTTCTGCGTTCCAAGAACAAGATCCACATCAGGAAGTTTGTCGATGAGTTCCTTGCCCCGGCTCTGAGCCATACACCCCATAAAGCCCAAGACCGTATTTGGCTTACTTCTTCGGAATTGAGCAGCCAGATTTTGCATCTTGTTGATCGCCTTCTGTTCAGCGGAATCGCGAACACTGCAGGTATTGATCAACACCACGTCGGCCGCCGATTCCGACGCCGCCATCGCATATCCTTTGGCAACCAATTGAGCAGCAACCGCTTCCGAATCGCGCTCATTCATCTGACAACCGTAGGTTTTTATGTAAACACTGGACATATCCCTAAAAAAACAGGCGCGAAACCTACGTGAGCAACACTGGGAAGAAAAGCAGAAGATTCACCCCATTTGTCCCGAAATCTTCAAATCCAAGAGCCGTCCCACTTAGAGCGAGCCGCTCTTGGCGTTCACAATTCGTTATCCTCCACCACATGCCCTCCAGCAGCGGCCCGACTCACATAAAACTCTGGTTCGATTCCAGCCTCAGCCAGATAGTGGATTCTTAGCCTCATCTTGATTTCCTCAATCCTTCGGGAATCAACCAAAGACACCGTGCTCCCACCAAATCCACCTCCTGTCATTCTACATCCGTAAACGCCGCCTTCTCTTCCCATCACCTGATGGAAGTCCACGAGGATATCCAACTCCCGGCAACTCACCTGAAAATCATCACGCAATGAGAAATGGCTCTCATACATCAGCTCTCCAAATCTCGCCCAGTCTTGATCTTCGACCTTTTCAGCGGCCTCCAATGTCCGCGCAATCTCCGCTACAACGTGTTTTGCTCTCTTGTTCTCAAGTTCTGAAAAATGGCTCTTATGTCCTTCGAGTAATCCTTGGCCTACATCGCGGTAAGAGGCCTTGCTCATTTTGGATAGAGCTGTATCACACTGTCTTCTCCTTAACGCATACTCCCCGTCATTCAATTCGTGTCGGACTTTCGTGTTTGTGATCAGCACAGCGAGATCAGTTCCATTGAATGGCACTTGCCTTACCTTCAGGTTCTGACAATCGAGCAACATCAAATGATCCTGCAACGCCATTGAAGAAGTGAACTGATCCATCACACCACAGGGCACTCCCGCAAATTCATGTTCAGCCCTTTGACACAACAAAGCCTTTTCCTGTGGATCCAAACCAGAGGCGCCCAATGCATCAATGAAGGTAGCCAACGCAACTTCCAACGAAGCACTACTGGACAAACCAACGCCAAGGGGAACGGTCGACAGCAGGACCGCTTCAAACGCGTCCTGACAACCGAGTTCTTGAAAACCACTAATCACACCGAGCACATAGTTTGGCCATGCTGCTCTGCCAGGCCCAATGGGATCAGATAGATCGAACTCAACCTCATCATTCACTGAAACGCTGCGCACAACTCCTTTTGAACCAGACGCTTTTCGTCCAGCCACGGCTGTCCAGCGTTCGATCGCCATCGGTAGCACGAAGCCATCGTTGTAATCGATATGCTCTCCGATCAGATTGACCCTTCCTGGCGCCAAGGCTACCAATTCAGGTTCCTGATCGAAACGCTCACGAAACGCTTCGCACGCAGCACTCACGAGGGCATTTTTGCCAATTTGTGGTGAACTATTCACAGACTCATTGAATCGAATTCGGCTCTAGCTTAGGCACGCTGATCCCCGCTGTGACAGCAGCCCTTCTGGTCATCATTTGGAGTATTTGGGTCACAATGCTAGAAACATGGTGACGAATCTCCTTTTACTCCATAAAGAATACCGAATCTCTACAACATGATTCGATTTCCCATGTTTTCGAGTCAATCTGCAGAAGGCAATGAAAGCATCGAAGAAAAAGACGCCCCCTAAATCCAGCGCCGAGACAAAAATCGGTCATAGAAAACCGGTCACCAATGACCGACCTCATGTGGCTCTACTTGTTGAGACGTCATTGGCATCGGGACGGGACATTCTAAAAGGAATTGCCAGCTACATGAGAGAACACGAACGCTGGGGTGTTTTTCATGAACCCAGATCCCTGGAAGACAAGGTCCCAACTTGGCTCAAATCATGGAAGGGCGAAGGGATTGTAGCACGTATTCAGAATCAGGAAATGGTTCGCGCGATCAAGAAGACAGGTATTCCCGTCGTGGATGTCCTGGGTATTGTGCCTGATACCGGTATTCCCTTGGTTCATGTAGACGATCGAGAAGTCGCCCACATGGGCGCACGCCACCTGACCGAACGAGGGTTCAGGCATTTCGCCTATGTGGGAATCAAAGGAGAGAACTGGAGTGAACTAAGACGTGACTACTTCCAGACCTATCTGGCGCAAGCTGGCTTTCGTTGTCAAATCCACGAACTGGAACGCCATACCGCGGCATGGGAGAAGCAGGAGAATCACTTGGCAAAATGGATAAAGAAACTTCCGAAACCTCTCGGTATAATGGTCTGCAGCGATCAACGCGGACTGGATGTGTTGGAAGCAACCCGTCGCGCTGCAGTCACCGTCCCAGATGAAGTCGCCGTCATCGGAGTAGATGATGATGATGCCCTCTGCGAAGTAAGCACTCCACCGCTATCCAGCATCAAGCCCGGACATTCTAGAGTGGGCTACGAGGCGGCTGCTTTGCTCGAGAGATTGATCCAAGGAGACAAGCCTCCACCACATACCATTCTAGTTCCACCTGTTGGTGTGATGGCCAGGCATTCCACTGACGTTCTCGCCATCGAAGATCCCAACATATCAAAAGCGCTTCAGTTGATCCGTGAAATGGGGTGCACAGAAATCTCCGTAGATGATGTCGCTAGGCATTGTGGACTTTCCAGAAGCGTCCTTCAAAGGCGCTTTCGTCGAATGCTGGATCATACGGTTCATCAGGAGATCATCAACGTGAGGCTGAAACGTGCATGCCAGTTACTGGCGGAAACGGATCTCACGTTGATAGACATTGCCGAACGTGCTGGATTCAAACATCAGGAATACATGGGCGTTGTTTTCCGTAAGCATCAAGGAATGACACCTGCCCAGTATCGTCGTAACGCCAGCTAAAGATCCTTCTTGGTTTTGGATACCAACTCGACCTGATCAATGCGCATGGATTTATCGACCGCCTTGCACATGTCATAGATTGTCAACGCAGCGATACTTACTGCGGTAAGTGCCTCCATTTCGACTCCCGTTCTTGCCACGATCCCTGCTGTTCCTGAAATCTCTATCCGGTCACGACTAGAAGGAATCTCAAAATCAATCCCAGCGTGATTGATGGGAAGAGGATGACAGAGAGGGATCAAATCCCCTGTCTTCTTGGCAGCCATGATCCCGGCCAATCTCGCGGTAGCCAGAACATTTCCCTTCGCCACACTATTGGATTCAATAAGATCCAAAGTCTTCGAGTTCATGTGAATCACTCCCCGAGCAACCGCCTCTCGAAGTTGCGGAGTCTTGTTAGCCACGTTCACCATGGATGCCTCGCCACTTTGAGACAGATGCGTCAGGCGCGTTCCCTCAGATTCGCTCATTCCGATTTTTGTCCTCCCTTGATTTCCTCCATCCAGGCGTTGACTGATCGCCCAAGATCACTCGCAAAATCAGCCTTCGGATTCACATGCTTCGGCACAGGCCCAACAGCCAATCTTACAAGATCGGGTGTAACCAATATCTGACCATCGCACGATGGACCTGCTCCAATCCCAATTGTTGGAATTGGTATCCTCTTTGTGATGTCCTGCGCCACATCGGGCTTAACGAGCTCCAAGACGACAGCAAATGCGCCCGCCTCGACCAACGCATCGGCATCCTCAAGCAAACGAGAATGTTCCTCATCTGTCTTACCGTGAATCCTGTAGCCCCCTGTCTCCTTCACGCTCTGAGGCAACATTCCCAAATGACCCAGGAAAGGAATACCAGCATTCACGATTGCCCTAACTGTATCAGAGATGATCAATCCCCCTTCCGCCTTCACGGCTTCAGCGCCAGCATCAACGAGCCTTTTGGAATTCTCGATTGCGGCTTCAGGATTACCAAAAGTCCCATAGGGCAGATCCGCCACAAGCAAGGCTTTAGGTCTCGCTCTCTTTACGGCCTTCAGATGATGGATCATGTCATCCATGGTCACCTCTGTCGTATCCTCATAGCCCAACACCACCATCCCAAGAGAATCACCTACCAGAATCAGTGGAATCCCGGCGGTATCAATAATACGGGCAGTCGGGTAATCATACGCAGTCAATGCTGCCAGGCTACCCTGTCTGCCCTTGAATTTGGCAATATCTTTGACGGTGATCTTGGTCACGCTCACGGGCGTGAGTCTCCATGGGCTACCGACTTGAGACGAGAAAAATCAGAACAGGCACAGCTCGTCCATAGGCAATCAAGCGATCGATGGTTGCCAGCAAGGTTCCGGACATGCACCTTCCTGCGCGGATGATCGCACTTGGAACCATCATCAATGTCATTGCCATCATAGCCGGAAGCCTGCTCGGGCTTTTCGCTGGAAAACTGATTTCAGAAAAGGCGCAGATGGGAATACGCAACTTTCTGGGATTGGTGACGTTTCTGGTAGCCATATCCATGATCTGGTCCGGCATCAAAGAAACAGACAGATATTTCGCCGTAATCGGTATCTCCATGCTTTCACTGATCATAGGAAATGCCATTGGAAAGCTGATCGGAATACAGAAACATCTCAACAAGGCCGGCATAGCTGCCACAGATCGTTTTGCCGAAGCCGTAAAGTCCAAGAACAAGAACTTCAGCGAAGGCTTCATTACTGCTACACTCCTTTTCTGTGTAGGCCCCATGGCCATCTTAGGTGCTTTGGAAGACGGCGTATCAGGTAACTTCACAGTGCTTGCCGTCAAAGCATCCATGGACGGTCTCGCTGCCATGGCCTTTGCTTCGACCTTCGGGATCGGGGTTATCCTCTCAGCGATTCCGGTAGGGATTTATCAGGGTACTCTGACACTCGCAGCTGCAGCACTTTCAGGAAGCCTTTCTCCACCAATGATTGCCTCCATTGGCGTCACCGGAGGCATGATTGTTATGACACTTCCACTGATCATCATGAATATCGGAAAAGTCCCGGTTTCAGACTATTTGCCATCCCTTCTGGTAGCGCCTCTATTTGCAAATCTCTGGTTGGGTTAACCCACTCTAGTCATGCCCCTCAACGATAAAATCCTTTCCCCCGAAACACTTTCTGAATGGCGACAGAAGTTGCGAACGGAAGGTAAGAAGCTCGTTGCGACCAACGGTTGTTTCGACATCTTGCACGCAGGACACGTCACCTATCTGGATCAAGCAGCAAGCGAAGGAGACGTCCTTTTGGTGGGACTGAACAGCGATCGTTCAGTTCAAGAACTCAAGGGCCCAACCCGCCCAATAAATGATGAAGGCGATCGAGCCACAGTCATCGCTGCATTGGAATCAGTGGGAGCCGTTTGCGTCTTCGATAGTGTGAACGCAGTAGCCTTTCTCGAACTTGCCCAACCGGACATTTACGTCAAAGGCGGTGACTACACCATCGACACCATCAATCAAGAAGAGCGCAAAATAATCGAATCGTTTGGAGGAATCATCCACATCCTCCCCGAACTCAAAGGACGATCGACCACCAACACCCTCAAAAAATTGAAGGGATAAGGGAAGATTCCTAAAGAACTCAGTAGTTCAGATATGGCGCCAGCCAACGCTCTGCATCCTCGACGGTCATTCCCTTGCGCCCGGCATAGTCTTCAACCTGATCCTTGGCTAGTTGGCCAACTGCAAAGTATTTGGATTCAGGATGGGAGAAGTAGAGGCCACTGACACTGCTTGCCGGCCACATGGCATAACTTTCGGTAAGCTCGATCCCGGTAAGTTCCTTTGCATCAAGCAGCTCCCAAAGTGTTCCTTTCTCCGTGTGATCGGGGCACGCTGGGTAGCCAGCTGCAGGACGAATGCCTTGATACTTCTCGGCTATCATATCGTCGTTCGACAGTGATTCGTCCTTCCCATAAGCCCAGTCAATGCGTGATTTCTTGTGCAAGTACTCGGCAAAGGCTTCAGCAAGGCGATCAGCCAATGCTTCATACATGATGGCTTTATAGTCGTCTCCAGCTGCTTTAAAGCCATCCACGAGTTCCTTCATTCCGTGCCCTGAGGTTACTGCAAATCCACCGACATAATCAGGAGCTGATTCATGAGGAGACACGAAATCACAGAGACTCATGTAAGGCTTCCCTGTGTCCTTTTCCGATTGCTGTCGCAAGAAATGGAACCTTGTCCTTTCTTTCTTACGGTCATCATCGGTATAGAGAATGACATCATCTCCTTCACGCCGGGCTGGATAGAATCCATAAATACCCTTCAGACCAAACAGTTGTTTCTCGCAGATCTCCTGAAGTGTTTCACGCGCCTCCCCATAGAGTTTCTTCGCTTCGTCACCATATTTCGGATGCTTCAGAATGGCAGGATAACGCCCCCGCAGCTCCCATGAATGAAAGAACGGAGTCCAATCAATGTAATCGACCAACTCATAAAGAGTAACCTTCTCCTCTCCGTCTTCTGGATTAGAGCTGACTACTTTTGTTCCCAAGAATGTAGGCTTCGGCGGCTGATAGCCCGACCAATCAAGATTAATCCCTTGTTCACGAGCAGCATCGATCTTAACCAGTGGCTTGCTTTGACGATTGGCATGCAATTTCCGGACGCCTTCATATTCCTCTTCCAACTTTGCAACAAAGGGCTCCTTCTGGTCGTTACTCAGAAGACTACCAACTACGGGAACAGCCCTTGATGCATCCAGCACATGAACAACTGGCTGGCTGTAGTGCTGTGCAATCTTGACTGCTGTATGGGCCTTACTTGTGGTGGCTCCACCGATCAACAAAGGTTGTTTGAAGCCAAGTCGTTCCATTTCCTTTGCTACGTGAATCATCTCGTCCAGAGACGGAGTGATCAGACCACTGAGTCCAACGATATGAGCACCATGCTCTTTCGCCGCTGCCAGAATCTTGTCGCAAGAACACATGACGCCAAGGTCGATCACTTCGTAGTTATTACAGCGTAAGACAACACCAACAATGTTCTTCCCAATGTCATGAACGTCGCCCTTCACTGTCGCCATAACGATCTTTCCCTGAGGCTCCGCACCGGTCTCTGCTTGCTCGGCTTCCATGAAAGGCTGGAGATAAGCCACTGCCTTCTTCATCACACGAGCACTCTTCACAACCTGCGGAAGAAACATCTTTCCCGAGCCAAACAGATCGCCCACGACATTCATGCCGTCCATCAATGGTCCTTCGATGACCGAAATCGGGCGTCCATATTTCGCCCGAGTTTCTTCTGTATCCTCTTCGATAAAATCGACAATTCCTTTGACCAAGGCATGCGAAAGTCGCTCTTCAACAGGCAATGACCTCCACTCTTGAACGACTGCCTCTTTCTTTCCGTCCTGTTTGACTGTTTCAGCAAAAGTGACCAAGCGCTCCGTCGCGTCATCCCTGCGATTCAGCAACACGTCCTCTACCCTCTCGAGCAGATCCTTGGGAATATCTTCATAAACGCCGAGCATTCCGGCATTCACAATCCCCATGTCCAACCCTGCCTTCACAGCGTGATAAAGAAACGCAGAGTGCATCGCTTCACGGACACCGTTATTGCCTCGAAACGAAAACGAAATATTACTTACACCTCCACTTACATAGGCATGTGGCAGGTTTTCTTTGATCCATCGAACAGCCTCAATGAAATCGACAGCATAGTTGTTATGCTCATCCATTCCAGTGGCTACGGTCAGAATGTTCGGATCGAAAATGATATCTTGAGGAGGAAACCCGACTTCTTCAGTTAGGATCCGATAGGAACGCCCACAGATCTCTTTTCTGCGTTCCAAGTTATCCGCCTGTCCTTGTTCATCAAACGCCATCACCACAACGGCAGCCCCGTATCGGCGGATCAATCTCGCTTGTTCACGAAACCTATCCTCACCTTCTTTGAGACTGATGGAGTTTACCACGCCCTTTCCTTGGAGCACCTTCAGACCAGCTTCGATTACTGACCACTTCGAGCTGTCAACCATCACTGGGACTTCTGCAATATCTGGCTCAGACGCGATCAGGTTCAGAAAATGTGTCATGCACTTCTCTGAATCCAACATGCCCTCATCCATGTTAATATCGATGATCTGAGCCCCGTTCTCAACCTGCTGCCGAGCCACACTTAATGCGGTATCATAATTCTCTGCCTTGATCAGCTTGGCGAACCTGGGAGAACCTGTGACATTGGTCCGCTCTCCTACATTTACGAAATTACTGAGCTCATTAACCGTCAGTGCACTCAAGCCACTCAATCGCAAGCATGGGGTCTTTTCGGGAACGACACGGGGCTTCAGTCCTTTAACGGCTTTTGCAATTTCACGTGTATGATCAGGAGTCGTCCCGCAACAACCACCCACAAGATTCAGCCATCCATTTCCTGCCCATTCCTTAAGTTGGGGTGCAAGCGTCTCCGGGGTCTCTGGGAAACCAGTCGGAAGAAGTGGATTGGGCAATCCTGCGTTTGGATAAACACTGACTCGGACTGAAGCAACGTTTGCAAGCTCCTCGATCAATGGGCGCATCTCCTTCGGGCCCAATGCGCAGTTCATTCCAACGCTCACCAGTGGCACATGCGAAATGGAGTTCCAGAATGCTTCAACTGTCTGCCCTGTCACTCCACGATTCCCATCCTTCTGAATGAAAGTCACTGAAGCCATCAATGGAAGTCGCCTTCCTATTTCATCAAAAAGCTTCTCGATGGCAAAGAACGCAGCACGTGCATTTAGCGTATCAAAGATCGTTTCAACGATCAGAATATCTACACCGCCATCGACCATCCCCTTGGCCTGCTCATAATAAGCAGCGACTAGGTCATCATAGTGGGTCGATCTCGCTGCGGCATCGTTTTCATCAGTCGATATGGAAGACATCTTATTCGTCGGCCCCATTGCTCCAGCAACAAAACAAACTCTCTCATCCTGTGATTTAAGGAATCGATCAGCTGCCCTTCGCGCGACCTCCGCTCCAGCCATTGCGATCTCATAGGCCAGATCTTCCATCCCATAATCAGCCAAAGAAAGGAACTGCGCGTTGAAGGTGTTCGTTTCAATGATATCCGCCCCGGCTTCCAAATATTGAAAATGAATCTCCTCGATGATCTCAGGCCTCGTGAGATTCAGGAGATCGTTGTTTCCCTTTACGTCTGTTTTCCAATCCTTGAAACGCTCACCCCGAAAGTCCTTCTCCTCGAGCTTATGCCGTTGGATCATTGTCCCCATGGCTCCATCAATCACAACGATGCGCTCATCAAGCAAAGCTTCGTAGCAGGCCGCCCTATCCTGCTCAAACAATTCGAAAATCTCTGAATTACCCATTTTTAACGATATTTCTGCCAATAACCGGCTGCTGACGATCACTAAGACGGCGACAGATTATCCTCCTTCGTTAAGTTTTCAATTTTAAAATCATGTTATCAGGATAACTTGATAACAACTTTTCCGTAATTGCGGCAGATCATGCATTGACAGGCCTAGACTGGGTCCCTACTTTGCTCGCCCATTCATTCCCCCGGGACGGGGACAAGCGGAGTCCCATAAAAACTAACCAGAAGGGAAGTGAGATAGTTTTGACAGAGATTAAACTGAAAAAAGGTGAACCAGTAGAAAAAGCTCTTCGTCGTCTTAAAAAGAAGATCGACCGTGAGGGCACTCTGAAAGAAGTGCGCAATCATCGCCACTTTGAAAAGCCGAGCGAACGCAAACGCCGTCGTATGAAGGTAGCGCGTTTCTCTGCAATGCTCAGCGCACGTTACGCTGATCTCTAGTAAGCTGATTACCCAAAAGAACCGGGTGTGGAGAACTCCACATCCGGTTTTTCTTTTTTAAGGCTCTCATTTCGAACAGCTTAACCACGAACCTGTCAAAGGGCGAAACCTGTGGCCCCGAAAGAAAACCCAAGAAAGAAGCTCATCGCAGCAGGCAAGTTCTGCCTGAGCCTATTGCTTCTTGTCTGGATCTTTCATTCGATTTTCGTAGAAGAGGCAAAACTCCACAGAAGCGACGATCAGCCAGCGTGGGAAACTCTATCCCGCTCGCAGCAATGGACTGAAGGATGGTCGAACGGGCCAGAGCTCCTACTGACTACGATCGGTCAGGTTCCCCTGCCGACGTTCGCTTTTTCATTCCTAGTGATGGGAGGGACCATCTTTATTGGTATCATCCGCTGGAGACTGGCACTGAGTGTTCAAGGGCTTCCGCTCCCGTTCACTAGGGCTTGCGAGATCTCTTTCGTTGCGCATTTCTTCAATTCCTTCCTATTGGGTTCGACTGGCGGAGATCTCATAAAGGCTTGGTATGCTGCACGCGAAACATCACACAAAAAAGGCGAAGCGGTAATTACGGTTGTTGCCGATCGTCTCATAGGGCTCTTTTCAATGCTGCTCTTTGCGGTTGGGGCAGCTGCATTTAACACAAATTTGTTCGAGAAAGATCCCAAATCACTGGCAACTCTAGCATTGGTTGCAGCCATGTTCACCGCATGCACTTTCATGGTATGGGTGGCATTTTGGCATTCGCCTTCCCGAAATTCGTTGATAGGAAAGACCATTCATCGCTTCACCGCAGCCGAATCAATCGTCAAATCTCTCGAGGCATGCCGTAATTTTTCTAAATCCCCCAAATTCCTTCTAAAATCATTCATTCTCTCAACGATCTTGAACCTCCTTTGCGTCTTCCAATTCCTTATCCTTGCGACGGGACTAAACATTGATGTGAGCCTTTCGCAACTCCTATTCATTGTGCCCGCAGTCATTTGCGTAGCAGCGCTTCCCATTACGCCAAGCGGTCTGGGAGTCCGCGAGAACCTTATGGTCGCCCTACTCGCCTCTACAGCGATCATGGCTGACCCCGCATCAGCTCTTTCCTTGTCCCTATTGGCCTACGCAGGAAGCCTTCTTTGGAGTTTGATCGGAGGAATTGTGTATCTAGCCTTCAAAGCGCCTCATCATTTGAGTGAATTGTCTTCATCTGCAAACGACGCAGATGTTTGATCTCCTAGTCTTCTCCCGCTAAAACTACTTGGCCTACGAATCGAGGCCGCATTATCCGTATGGAAAAAATTCTTCTAATCGACGACGAAACAGACGTTCACTACTCTTTCAAAAGAACTTTTGCAAACGACCCAATTGAGTTTGCAACAGCTTCCAGCGGTGAAGAGGGTCTTGAAAAGATTCCTGTCGAGAAGCCCGATCTAGTAATCATGGATGTCAGAATGGGAGGGATGAACGGATTGGAGACCTTAAGGAAGATTCGCGATTTCGATAGAAAGTTGCCGGTCATCATCATGACGGCATTTGGAACCACCCAAACCGCGATCGAAGCGATGAAGCTTGGGGCTCATGACTACCTACTCAAACCCTTCGATATTGAAAAATTGAAAGCGATTGTCTCCGGCGCCCTCAAGGCGAGCAGAGATATGAGAAAGGTGGTTTCCTATGAGCCGATGTTGGAAAATGAAGACTACGACACTGGTGTCATAGGCCGTAGCCCAGCCATGCAGGAAGTTTTTAAACTGATTGGCCAAGTCTCAACAGCAGATGCAACTTGTTTGATAACGGGTGAGAGCGGTACCGGAAAAGAATTGGTGGCGAGAGCCATTTATCATCACGGTCCTAGATCCGGCCAACCATTCATTGCGATCAATTGCGCTGCTATTCCTGAGAATCTCCTCGAGAGCGAACTATTTGGTCATGAAAAGGGAGCCTTCACAGGCGCGACTTCTCAACGCATTGGAAAGTTTGAACAATGCGATGGGGGGACAATATTCCTTGATGAAATCGGGGATATGAGCCTTCCTACGCAAACCAAGATCCTACGTGTTCTTCAATCAGGAACCATTGACCGGGTGGGAGGCAACAACCCAATCAAGGTCGACGTTCGCATCATCGCAGCAACAAACAAACCGCTTGAAGATGCGGTAAAAGATAAAGAGTTCCGCGAAGACCTATTCTATCGACTCAACGTTGTCAGAATTAAACTCCCTTCATTGAGGGAAAGGAAAGGCGACATACCATTATTGGTTAATTACTTCCTTCAAAAATTTGCCAAACAGAATCGGGAACAGCCCAAGGCTATACATGAAGATGTCCATACAGCTCTTGAAGCCCACGACTGGCCAGGAAATGTAAGGGAGCTAGAGAATGTGATTCAAAGGTCAATCGTGGTAGCCAAAGGCAATGCCATTCTGCCGAACGATTTACCGAGTGAAATTACCCTGGAAGTCGAAACACAATTGTCAAGTCCAGTAGGTGATGGAAATTCTGAGAAGGCTTCTCAAGATCAGTCGGATATGGCTTCCATTGCGTCTATCTTGTTCGAAAGAGCCAAGAAGGATAAGGACCTTGCTATCCTGCCGGCCGTAGAACGAGAACTTATTATTCACGCGTTGAATGAGACGGGAGGGAATCAAGTGAAGTCAGCAAAGCTGCTAGGCATTACTAGAGCAACCTTAAGAAAACGAATCGAAAAGTTTAATATCCAGAGTAACCTCTCGATCAAGTAAGCTGCTATTACTCCTCAATCAGACGCACACGGTAGAATCTTCCGTTAGCTCCCACTTGCTCTGTATGCTCCATCATATCACCGTCGCCAGTGATGATTGGAGAAACAATAGACCATTCGCCGAAGAGAGTGTCAGAACATTCAATTACATAACGTTTTGCATCACTTGTCGGAAATCTCAATTTAACACCACCAGCTTCTATTCTAGAAGCCAGTGCTAGACGAGAATTCCTATCGTTTGGATGAGTCCCTGCTCTGAACTCTTTCCAGTTTGGCACACCGTCACCATCTGCGTCGGCGTCCGCATGAGAGAGAACATTCAAAGCTGAACCAAAATGACGGAGCCTCCACAGATCAGGCAATCCATCCGCCAGAGATGACTGATCACGGTTTGTCAGAGTGATGATGCCACACCTCGTTTTGGTTTTCATCAACCCATATCCATTAGGACTGGCAGAAACTTTTTCGAAAGATACGCAGTAGGCAGACTGCGGTGTCGCACCTTCAGGGATAGAAACCCTCAGCCAACCGATCCTATTAACACCATTGGAAAAGCCTTCAAATGACGGGTTCATCCAAGCGGCAGAATAATTCCCCTTACCGTAAAGGCTAGATTGTTGATTAGGTGCACCAAGGGCAGAGACTGGTTCAAAAGTGATCTGCTGATCAATCGCCGGTGCCCCATCAAGTGCATGAACAGAAAGGTTCATTAAGAAGACTCTCATAGCATGGGAACCGCGAATATCGGCGAATACTTCGACCAAGACCTCATCGAAACCATCAGGAACAACCACATCACCGGCAAAGAATCTAGCCTGAGGCCGATCATTTGTAAGTTCTTGTTCTGGTTGATTTGCCTGTCCCCCTAACTCCAACGGAGGAAGGTTCGCAAGACCTGAATCGGTCTCACCCTTATATTGGTTGGCAATCTCGACTGTCGTTAGCGTTCCAGCATCATAAAACCGCCGGTACCATTTTAGTGTTGAGTCAAGCGCCCTACGAGATGTGATAAATACATCATCAATCCCAATTGCTCCATCACCTGTAGTAACTGCGTCAATTGCTGCATTATCCAACCCATCAAATGTAAAAATCACTGACCCATCAGATGAATCCATCGCTTTGTATAGATCACTTCCTGAAGGAGGGAGCCCATTCGGATATGCTGCTACCTGAAAGACCTGCAACAAATCGTTAGCCAACAAATTGGTATCACCAAAGTCACCGGCATTGAACCAGCCAAAAGGCATAGCATCACCTACCACGAAACCGGGATTACCAACACTAACATGTTTGATAGCATTAAGGCTTCCAGCGCCCGTTGTCCCAGTTGTAGGAGCCACGATGATGACTTCTTGTTCAAACCCAACTACACCGGAAGATCGATTCACTCTAATCCTATATTCCGAGCCAACACCTGCTCCCAATGGTATTGGAAACCCAAAACCACCCAGAATGACTTTATCTCCAGCTGAATTAAACCTGTTATTCAGCGCCCGAGAAAAAGTTACCAAATTTTGTAGGGTTGGGTCATACAGATTCGCACGTGTTGGATCCTCAAGATACCCAACTCCTAGCAAATTTATATCATTTCCGGTAGTGACCGTACCATTGGTAAACACCAAATTTGTCTCATTTCCTGGCGCAATAACTTTAGGAATAGCATCAAATGTTGCGAAGGAAGGAGCTAGATTTGTAAACGCTGGAGGATCGGTGTCCGGAATAATCGCTTCCAGCATACTTTGAAATGTCAGAGCTCCCGTGATATTCGGCGCTGCTGCAACATTAGTGGCAGAAATATTGAAAATAAGCCCATTCATTGGCGCACCATTCAGCAACGAAAGTGTTACTGGAGCATAGAAATTCTGTCCAGCGGCGCCTACAAACTGACTACTTGCTTCGCCTTGTTCGAATCCGAATGTTAACTTATTTGCACTGAAATTTGTTGGCGAAAACACAGTCGTATAAACACCACTCGATTGAAAATTTTCTTTGAAACCACGACTTTTAAAAGTGAGGTCGGCAACACCAATTTCGAGTGAAAGACTGGTATCGGAGTCAATTGGGCCAAAAACATTTGGATCTGCAACATTATCATCAAAGACCGCATGCGGATCGACGCCATTTGTAGTGTAGAACATCTGCGCTCCTTCAGTCTGATTACGAATAACAAATGAGACGGCATTGTCGCCGTCCACAGATGGATTAGCCACCTTAAACTGAAATCTAGCTATAGCGACTGTGCTGCTCTTACGACCTGGGCTCGAACTGATTGACTTAATGGTCAAATCAGGAAGTAGAGGACTCAGTAACTCCGGTGGAAAATTAAACTGCCCAGTCTCATAGAATGGGGCTGTAGCAGAAGTTTCGTTTGGTTCTGAAATCGTGTCGTTAAAAGGGTCCGATGGTGTCGCTCCGTGTGTGAATTTGGTTTCAACTCCTGTTTCTCCTATGATTGCCAGGTGAACTTCATTATTGAAGATCCCATTTATTACGCCTTCAAAACGAGTACTCACAACCCCGTTCATGTTCGTGAACTTTGCTGTATAACCAATCATTGGAGCTGAAATCTGAGGTTGTGGTGGACTAGTCTGAATCTGGCGCAAGGCGCCTCCCACTCCTGTAGAGCTGGCACTATCGATCACCAACACACTTCCACCAATAGAGTCAGAGATAACTCCTATAGGTGCATTAAACGTAGCAACAGCCAATTCGCCGTCCATATTTCCTGAGTTTCCTGCCAAACCACTAACTGTGTTAACAGAATATGTAGAAAGCAGCGCATTTGGTTTTAACTGTCTAACAGTATTATTACCAGTATCCGAAACGATGAGACCACCAGTTGCACTTAGAAAAGAAATACCCCGTGGATTGGAAAACGAAGCAGTTGCTCCAACTTCAGAATCAACAGCACCGGAAAAACCGGTACCGAAAGTAGCCTTCAGCATTCCATCCGATGCGAATTCCTTAATTTGATGGTTTCTCGTATCAGCAACCCACAAATCACTAGTGTCATCTACTGCAACAGCATTCGGTTGGAACAGTCCCATGACAACTGTAGTCACGACATCAGCTCCATCGATCTTACGAATAGCATTATTATTTGAATCAGCGACAAAAATTTCACCTCCAGCATTCACGGCCAAGCCGGTTGGAAATCGAAATCGCGCGGTAGCAGGTACAGGAGAATCTACAAACCCAAAATCACCAGCACTACCGACTATGGTGCTGACCGTGCCATCGTATTCAACCTTTCTAATCGTATGATTTTGAGAATCAGCGACAACCAAGCCTCCTCTTGCTACAATAATTCCCTTCGGTTGATTAAAGAGAGCAACTCCACCGGCACCGTCAGTCGATCCCGATAGCCCGAGAGTGCTTCCGGCAAGTGTCGTCAGAGAATCGGTATCAGGATCATATTTAAGAATTCGATTTCCTCCACTATCGGTAATGTAATAATCGCCTGATTGACCAATAACAACACTGTGCGGGCCGACAAAACCAGCGTTGGTTAATGTGGAGACAGACTGTGCGCTAGCTCCACAAACAATCAGCACCACCAAAGCAAACACTATATCAATCGCACTTACTCTAATAAAAAATCTTAATCTTGGGTTGTTCATGGATCTAGTTTCCATTTTTTCCTACATATTATTCAGCGATTCGAATTCGATAGAAACGAGGTCCGCCACTCAAGTCTTGAGGGAAATCAATCACCCCCCCGGTGCCTGAAACTCGATCAACCTCTTCCCATTGACCATTCGAAAAATCTGATGTTGCCTCGATGATATACTCCTTCAGCGGAGCAGATATCCACCTCAACTTGATTTCACTGTCCTTAAGCCTGGAATTCGAGAACCCCAAATTAGACAATACGTCACTGGGATCCGTTCCCGCTAGATACTCCTGCCAATTGGTTTGACCATCCCCATCTGCATCTTTGGTCAGATCACGCAAGGCATCAGGATATCCAGACAAGAATGTTTCCAACCATTCGTCAGAGACTCGTAATTCAGATTCCTCGTTTTCTTCATTCACCTTTATACAACCAGAAAATGACTCAACAAAACCCAATTGATCTCCTGTAGGACTAATCTCTGGGAGGCGCAATCCTATCCGATAGCAATCTCCTTGCTCGGCCTCTAATGGAATTCTGAATCTTAGTTTACCAAGCTCTATCGTGCCACTGTAAGCACCATACCATCCAAGAATAACACCTTGTTCTATTGCTCTCTCATAAAGCACCGGAGAATTCTGGCTTCGCACCCAAGAAACAGTGTCTACCAAATTTAGGGCAGGGGCATTACCCTCGGCTTCAACCGCAATGGTAAAAGCGATAGCATCGAGGGTAATACCCTCAAAAACATCCAATGTGATCGGAACTTCAATCCAATCCCCGTTCTGCGGAGAGCTCACTGCCCCAACCAAAAGCCTTGCATGTTTTGTCCAGACATCTCCCAAAAGCCCTGGGCTCAAGTTCAAAGGAACACTGTTAGGGGCAAAATTTGCGTCACCATTGGAGGCAGTTGCTTGACTTACGCGTGTGCCGCCCAGCGACCATCTACGAGCAAAATTATTGGTGTCGTTACCCAAGACGCGATTCAATGCCAACGTCCAATCCTCGATATTGATCGTACCGTCACCGTCTGCTGTACCACCCACGGCCTCACTAGGAGCAATGTCCATGGCATTAAAGACATCACTAAAATCAAATGGCTTTTTGATTCCCTGCGATGCCAGAAACGCATTGTTCACATCGCTAATCTTCAGCGATTGAAAAGTTCCAGCATCTCCAAACTCACCAGCATTATACCAAACACCGGGAGCGGTGTTTCCCGCAATATAGGTCAAGCTATCCGATATTGTAATCGTTCTAGCAGTCAAACCGCTCAGGGAGACATCGTTTTGGACTCCATCAGAAGTACCTGAAATGTTCTTTACCTCCACATGGAAGACGTCACCAACAACAGCTGTGTTCGGAATTTTTACCGTAGCCAGAGCTAAAGCAGCAAAATCGGATACACCAAAATTTGTTACACCAAGAGCCGCGTAGTCGATTGAGCGTTCCATCGTGGCAGCATTGAAGAATTCTGGCCCCGAAAAGAATGTAACCGCACCACCGTCAGTAGAAGGAGCAACCAATGGTACGAAATCGTTCGTAGACGTTCCTATGAATTTCAGTTCATTTGCAGGGATAGCAGTTGGTACCATATTTCCGGGATCGGGTCTCACCGCCAGTTTAAATCCGATCGATCGAATTTCTTGACCAGGAACTAGATTAATAATCACAGGTAACACAATGGTCGCTCCAGGGCCGGCCATAAAATCTCTAGGAACTCCAACTTGATTGGACGGTGACGCAGTCCCGACGATGTTAGAGGATACAGTATTCGAACCGACCGTTAAAAACGCCGACACTGATAGATTTCGAAGGTCGGCCAAAGAATTAAAGAATCTGATTGTTCCCTTACCATTGCTCATTGGTACACGAACTGAGTTGGTCGTGGGCTCTGTTCCATCTGTCGTATAGAAGACATTTGTGGAAGCACTTGCCACTTCAACATCAACTCCTGTCGGAAAGTAACCAGATAGAGGAGACATGGTTACCGAAGGCGGATTGACAACGGCATTGGTTCCATTACTACCAAAATTGACGCTTCCTGACGGGCCCTGCAGACCTGTGTCAACCACCCTTCGGATGTTGTGGTAGAACACCTCTGAAGTGTAAACATCACCATTTCCTATCACAGTAATTCCCTCAGGGTTGCGAGCCCAAGCAACGTCACCTTCGCCATCATCCCAGCCAGGAAGATATAGAATAGTGGAAGGCAACCCCTGCCACTGAGCCGGATCAGCACCGTAAAGGAGTGTCACAGTTCGATCAGCAGCAATCTGAACCACTCGATGATTGAGGGTGTCGGCCAACACGAGAACATCTGCACCGGCTTTGGCAATTTTCCCGGGACTATTAAACCTCGCGAATGTAGCAGCACCATTAACTCGTCCAGAAGTTCCTACAGAACCTATTGTTTGCTGAATTGCACCAGCTACTGTCATTATTCTTACGACATGATTTCCACTATCTGAAACAGCCAAATCACCATTATCCAAAACTACTATTCCCCTTGGAGTTACCAGCGCGCCACCTGTCACAGGAATAACCGTTACAACACCCGTCAAGGTTGTCACCTTTTTAAGTGCTCCCGAAGACTCAACGACATAGAAATCATTGTTGGCATCAATTGCAAAGGCCGTGGGTGAAACCAGATCCGTTCCGTTAATGGTTGCCAACGCGTTCCCATGAATGTTGAATTTCAAAATCTTTCCCGATCCTTGATTCAAAACATATATATCCCCTGCCGCATCGACCTTGACATCAACAGGTGCAGAACCAGCAGCCAGATTCACCAAGGTCTCGGTCTTGCTATCCGTAAGATTCAAGACCCGAAGTGCATCGTTTCCGGCATCGGCCACATATACTCGATCACCCATTAGCCCCAAAGCCAAAGCACTGGGGTTGTTAAATTGCGCTACTGGGACATTCGAGGCTCCCTCACCTGTCGAGATTTCACCAACGAAAGGCCCATCGACAAACCCGTCGAATGAATCAAACGCACTACTTGAAGGTGCACCAGCAATCGATTCGACTGTCGCTTGAGCAATTGCATCGCTCCCAGGGAACATTGCTATTGCACCAAGAAGGAATGCGCAGCAGCTAACAATGCTTCCTACCGACGTTGATCTTTTCATGGTTCGCATTTCTCTTACAGGTCTATAACTGCGAGGAGCTGGTTTAATTCCAATTCAGGAATTATTTCGAAGAACGTCCCCAAGACATCGGCTTCCCCCTATCCCAAGGTGAAAGACTAGGCTCCTCTGGCTCTTTCCAATTCACTGGAGCGCCACTCGGTTCCAAGGAGTTTCTGAGGTAATCTGAAGGTGTGTATTGATAATCGTAATCTTCTACGATTGTTGGAGTGATAAAGATAATGAGGTTGATCTTATCAACCATCTTTGTGTCCCTCCGGAAAAGCAGACCCAATCCCGGTAGATCTCCAAGAACTGGCACCTTGTTATTAGCAGTCGTCCGATTGTCATTCATCAATCCACCCATTACCAAAGTGTTCCCATTAGGAATGATCACCTGCGTCTCCATTCGGCGAATGGCATAGACATTGGCCTCATTGACTTCACCGTTGATGACCTGAGTATCCTTGGAATCAACATTTGAAACCTCCGGAATAACTGTGAGATGAATATTACTGTTGGCAGAAATTCGAGGTGTCACCTCAAGAATGGTTCCAAGATTGGTGTAAGTAACTTGTGCTCCTGCTGGAGAGTTAGCAGAACCGGGAGTAATTTGAAAAATCGGGAACGCTCTGGTGACAGCCAGCGTTGCTGTGTGATTATCCAGAGTGACCTGTCTTGGAGTTGCAACAACCTTTGTATCGGAATCGGTATTCAAAAAACTCAACACTCCTCGAACACCATCCGCATTGAGAAATGCAGTTTGTGGGCTGAAACCACTCAACATATTTGCCGTGACGCCAAGAGGCTGAACACCTGCCAGCTGGGCGTTACCCAAAGTGGAGGTATATGTTGAGGTAGTTGCTGATGGAGCATTACTCGTTTCTGTGATCGTGGTTCCAGTTGGCAACACACGAGTTGTAGTTGAACTGGCTCCCGGAGCACTCCGAGTTGAAGCGCCGGTAGTGAGGCCATTGCCAAACGAGAAATTCTGATTCGCCAAAGTTCCGCTCCAATCAATTCCCTTGATCGACGTAGGATTAATGGACGTCTCCATGATTCTTGCCTCGATCAACACCTGAGGAGTCGCGATATCGAGCTTATCAATCAGGTTGTCAATTCCCTCGAACTCCTTCTCGGTCGCTATGATAACAACCTGACTAGTTCTGAAATCAGGAACAACTTTCCCTCTTTCTGAGATTGAAGCCTCAATAGCTTGAACCACGTTGGTAGGGCTGGCATGTTCCAATTGAAGAATCTTGGTTATCAGGGGCTCCAACCTATTTGGATCTTTAACCACGATCCTTGCGATTCCAGTCTTGGTATTTGGGATCAACTCCAAGTTATGGTTCTCCAAAACGGCGGTAAGTGCATTTTCAGCAGTCACGTTTTCGAATCGGAAGGTAACTAGTGTAGGAGGAAGTTCGGTTCCGTCTGGTCCAACCTGCGGTGCAGTCACCTCAGGCGCAAAAACAAAGTTAATCTCAGCTTGGCGCGCCAATGTTGTGATTACGTCGGTGATTGGTGTTTCATCGAAAATAATACTGGGAATTATCTCATCAGATGAATCACCGTCAGGGGATTGTGCAGACTCAGTGCCAGCATCTGCAGATGCTTCGGTGACCACATCACTCTGAGCGGCATTGTCCTGCGCCCACAAACCAAAAGTGAGGCACAGAGTTAAAGCGAGGAAGACTAGGGACTTAGCTTTCATGAAATTGGTAGTATCAGGATAAAGACGGAAAATTCTTATTTCTTAGCGGGCATTTTTAGGCTTCGCGGTTCACTTGTATCGCCAATGATAACCATGACTGAATCTGCATCAATCTTGGTGACCTTCATCATCACTTGCTTGACTCCGCCATTGATGTGATCAGGAACCTTTACGATTCTTTGTTCACCCGGCTCCACTTGATAATTCTTTACAGTTGTACTGACCGTGGCAATTGGCCGACGACCACCAAGAACACCTTTGAGCACCAAATCATCATAGGGATCGGTCGGAGGTGGCGGAGGTGGAGGTTCTTCTTCTTTCTTCATCTCCTCAGCCTTCACCTCCTTCACCACAGGCTTCGGCGGCTCAGGTAAACGTCGATCTGAATTAGGGAAGAAAGGGTCTAGGCCCTTATTCTTGTAATCGTCTACGAAAATTGCCGTAGGAATGACGACTTCTTCGCTCTCATCCTCTGCTTTTTCCGTCTCCTCAGGGGTAACCTCAGCAGATTTTAGGGACAGCGTTGAAACTGTAAACGCAGCGACTGCTACAGAAAGCAGTAACTTATCGGTGCCTCTTCTTAGTTTTGCTTTCATTCGCTGTCTCCTTGCGGTTTTCTGAGTGCAACAATTTCCATTCTAAAAGAAAGCTTATCCCCTGTATCACCTTCGAGGGAATCCATTGGTTTGATATCCAAGTTCTGCAACCTGATATAGGGGTTCTCATTCTCAAAAGAAGCAAAAAATTTACCCAGTTCGTGGTAGAAGGCAGATCCACTTACTGTGTATTTAACCCCACCATATGCAAAATCAGGAAACACTCCGACATCGATTTTTTGCTCACGCTCAACGTTAGGGATCTCAACTTCAAACCCATATTTCCGTTGAAAGCTTTCTAGACGCTCATTCATCCAAAAATAGAGATCTCCATCGGCCATCGTCGCTTCAAGGATTCCTAGTTCCGCCTTCTTTTCATCGAGCTTTTCATCCGTCTTGGATTCGTTTTGGACCAAATCCTGGGCTTTTGCCAGTTCTTCAGATTTTGTAGCAATCTGCGTCGTGCGGTCGGTCAGTTTTTTTCCATTGGGTCCGATCACCAACATCCACAACACGCCGATCGTCATCACCACTCCCATGCCAATGGCAATGAGTTGCTGCTGTTTTTCTTTTGAGAGCTTGTTCATGGATCGCTTATTTTCGAACTGTGTCAGGGAACACGCAACGAATGACGATATTGCGGAACATCACATCAGGATTCTCAATGTTGGATTGAGGCGCCGTTCGCTCCAACAACTTGACCGTGCCTTTTTCACCCAACTTTCCTTTAAAAAATGGATGATTGGCAACAGTTTCAATAAACTTGGAGTAGGAATCATTGGTATCAGTTGCGTAAATTGTCACCATAATGCGCTCGGTTGCCTCGGCGGGCTCGTATTTACCTTCCCCCCTGCGTGGCCGGACTTCTTCCTTCAGCGCATATTCCTGTTTGGTTGTGATACGAGTGAAGTGAATTCCATCTACGACACAATGCTGGAGAGCATCCAAAGCATCTGCCCAAATCACTCTTTCTACGGCAAGATCCTGCAGAGCCCCGATCTTAGAATCAATAGTATCGATTTCCTTAATCTTGTCATTGACCGCTGTTTCCTGTTCAGCGAGAGCTGCGTGCTGCTCTTCTAGCGCTGACAGCTCACTGCCCGCAGACATGACACGGACAATTGCCAAGATTGCCCAGATGACAAACACCCCGGCAACGCCTCCCGCTGCAAAGCCAGCTTTCTTGACCGGATCCTTCCGGCGCAATTCTTCGGCCGCATGTTCTTCGGCCAATAGATTGATTTGAATCGGCATGATTCTATAAATGATCATCGCGGAAGCTCCAACAGCAACAGTCAACTGAGGTGCGACCTGTTCGACTGTACCCATTCGTTCAGGAGGAAGTTCCAAAGTTAGAAAGTCAGCAGGATTCCAGCTCTTGCAAGGCACCATCAATTCGGATTGAAGAGCTTGGACAACATAATCGGAACAGGCTGAGCCACCTGAGAAAAACACCTGACTCACGGTCGTGTCATGTTGATGCTCAAAAAAATCAATCGAAGCTCTCAGTTCTCTTCCTAGTGGTGTCAAGAGTGGTTGGATTGTTGATTCCACTTCTTGAGGCATTCCGATTTTGATACCTTCCGCTTCGGCGTTGGTGATTCCAAGTGTCTCGGCGATACCTGTAGTCAACTTCGCCGCTCCAAAGCCAACAACGCGACTTAGGCAAAGCTCACCCATCATCAGAATAGAAATAGAGGAGTTCTTGTATCCAAAATCAACGAGAGCCACGACTTCCTTCTCATAGACCTCTGGCATTGCCTGCTCAAAAGCATTAGCAGGCTGGACCAGTCCCGTCGTGATTTGATCAATTGTCAATCCAGCCAAACGAGCGGCTTCACGAAGGATGTCCACCATTTCGAGTTTGGCTCCACCAACCACGACTTTGGATTTCTGCATCCCTCCTTTTCCTTCTTCTTCGGATTCACCACCGGCCATGGCCTGCAACTGAATGTGACAATCAAAAAGATGATCTTTCAGATCTTGCTGTAGGTAATTCTTAGAATTGGCCTTCAGCATCTGAATCATCTGAATAGTTGGAATCATTGGCATTTCCGTTGTTCGCACCAATGAATCTCCTGGTCCCAGAATCAACGTCACTTGTTTAGACTTGGCTCCGAGGTCATTGAGAACATCCTTTAGGTGCTCGGAAAGTTTGTCGGCTGAAATCCCCCTGTCGTAAACGGGGGCATCCCGCATGACAAAATTGGACAAAGCGAATGAGTCTCCTCTCCGCTGAAGGTAGACTGCCTTGGTGACTCGCGAACCAAGATCAATCGCCACAATCTGATCTCGTTTTTTGGCCCCTCGATTTAGAAATGGCAGTTCCATGACGTAGATGGATTAAACAGTCCTAACTTTAAATGCAAGCGACAATGTATGACTTTGACAATCAACAGGTTTCGATCATTGGAAGTTTTTGTTCTTTATTCATTTCTCTGACGACCCAGCAATCGCCGTACCGCCCTCCTCGGTGAATGAAAGTAAGAAAAGCCCTGCCTATAGATTGACTCGAGTTCCCGCAAAGGTGTCCCAATCCGATACAAGCACCTAACACCCCCCATCAACAGATATGAGCGAATAATCCCAAATTCGAGAAATTTTCGAGCACTTGTTTCAACAACCACGTCAGCAAGCCCTACTCTTCCACATGCTCGCAATCGTTTAAAAAGCTCAAACTCTTCCATGAGAGGAGCATCTGGAAATCCACCACCACGCTCTAAAACATCCCTTCTTACAAAAATTGTTTGATCCCCAAACGCAAACGCACTCAAGAGCATTCTCTGCCCACAACGATACTCACCACCGAGAAAGGCCCAATGTTTCTCAGCGAATCGCTTCCAACACGCGCCTCCGACAAAAGCCTTATCTTTGAGCATCTCTAGAATCTCGTCCGCGCCACCTTTCAAGAATGTCGTATCCGCATGCATGAAGACGACAACATCGCCTACGGCTTCTTCGGCCCCCTTTCGCATCTGTGCCCCTCGCCCTTTTTTCGAAACAATCAAACGCGCTCCTGCTCCCTTGGCCTTGGTGACCGTCTGGTCAACACTTCCTCCATCGACGACCAAGACCTCTTTAATTCCACTTTTAGCTACCAAAGCACCAACGGTTTGTTCGATACGACCCTCCTCATTAAGGGCAGGAATCACCACCGTGATATTGTGAGGTTCCTTTAGATCCCTAGTGAACCTCGCCCATGAGCGCCCCCGTTCAACGACCCTCTTCAACTGAAAAAGTGAAAACGCAATTACTGCCAACAAAGAAAAAGTCTCCGCACCACCTATCGGAACAGCCTGAACAAGTCTGGAAAGAACTCTAATAGCAATGGCCGCAACCACACCACTCCAGATCAAGCACCATTCCTTAGCTGATAGCGCCTTCAGCATGAAACCGCCTCAACCCTTTAAGGACGTCTCTTTCGCCCGCTCTGCATCCAGCTTTTGATAGGATCCAAAATCGTTGAAGAACCATTTCTTGGCCAACTTATAAGGCAGACTCTTCTCCGCAATCTCCGCTTCAGGCATGAACTGAGAACTCCGCGGCTCCATCGCTTCCAGCTCAGGCATTGCCGTTTTTCTGGCCGTTCCATCCTCAGCCTTGTGTGTTTCAATCACTTCCTTTAACAGGTCGGGACGCTCAAGCACGACACAACCCCGAGTGGTTTCTCCAACCATCTCGCGAAAATCACTCAAATACTTGGATTCCAAGAAAGCTCTCTTCAACCCGCGGTCGTCATCAATCTTCTCCTTTGCAAATTGAATGATTGGGCAGGGTTCAATCGCTCCCCATGGACTGATGTGGTGACTGATCCCCGTTGCAGCAGGGCAAAGAGCCTGTCCATTGTGGTCGTAATAGGCATCGATCACTGCAATCGGCTTGGTGGCCCTGGTATTGACTACAAACTCTCGCACCTGTCTTTGTTGCTCCGGGGTCAACGCCAACGCCTCGTTTGGTTGAGGACCTACAGGGCGATAGGTGTGGTACCACATGTACATGACACCCATCTCAATAAGACGATCCACCCACTCCTCCCTGAGGAGATCTTCATAATTCGTCCGACAAAGACTAGTCGCGACACCTGTAAGCAGCTTGTTGTTTACGCAATTTTCGATGCCTTGGAGTGTCTTATTGAGGACATCCTTTCCGCCCCGGCGCTGATCACTAACTATATCTGTTCCTTCCACACTGATCAGCGGAGTCACATTACCCATCTTTCTCAGACGTTTGGCAATCGAGTCGGTGATGAGCTGCCCATTGGTAAACACTTGAAAATAGCAATCTGGATGAGCCTCCAGGATATCCAACAATTCCCGGTGCATAAACGGCTCCCCTCCCAATATGCCAAAGAACTGATTCCCCGCATCCACAGCCTCCCTGATCATCTTGTTCATACGATCAGGCCGAATACGTTCCTGTTTTGCAGCAACATCAACCCAACAGCCTTGGCACCTCAGGTTGCAACTATTGAGGACAGACACATACAAGAACGGAGGAAAGTACTCCCCCCTCTTGATCCGCGTCTTGAACCGTTGGACAGACAAGGCTCCCTTGAGTGCAAAATTCCATACCAACTTCGCCAGAAGCCTTTTGTCCGTCTCCGCCATCAGGCGCTTTGTCATTTCCAGATACATGGGAAAACCTGTTCTTCGCGATTGCCCGATCAAACTTCAATCGTTTTCGCTCGGGTAACGCCATCCTTGCACGAAAATCCCGTCTGCCAAATTCGAATCAATTTGCCTGAGGCCATCTCTGAGTTGTTTCCCAAAGGCTCTTGCCCCTCCCATTGATCGGCTGACCATCAAGATCTTATTCCAGTAATCGTCGAAAGACACCAACACGCCAGATTCACCTTCATGCCCCACGGCTCGGAGCAAATCATTCCACTTCTGCTTTGGGTGCCGCAACAAATTGACAACCACCGCTTGATTCTCGCTCAGACGTCTTCGAATCAACTCGGGAAGAACCTTGAGGGAAATATCTGGCTTAAAAACATCGTCATCCATGGGCGCGCTGAGATCCTCAATGATCACATCAAACACCAAACCAGAATCCTCCAACCATTGAACCGCATCTCCGTGATCAAACTCAACCTTCCCCATCCATGAACCACATGCCTCAGAAAATTGGCGATAGCCCTCCTCCTCCAGATCTACACCATTCACACTGAGTTCACTCCCATATTTCCTCAAAGGCGCCAAAAGCCCCCCTGCAGCAAATCCCAAGACACCACATTGCTCTCCCTCAGAAATCAGGGCCGCTCCTATGGCCAGAACATCAAAGACACTATGGGTGGCCCCTGGTTGAGAAAGGACTTCGCTCAGCACGACTCCATTCTGCACCAATCGAAAGCCCCTATCTGTCTGAACCTTGTTCCTAACTGCCATCTCACTTCTTTCTACCAGCAAGCACCCTCGAAAGCCCAGATTTTGAAGAAATATCAGTTAAAGAAATGCTATCCCCAACTACATCCACCTTCAATCGCACACAGTTTCCAAACAAAAATGCGGAATCTGGTAAAACACCTTGTCTGACAAAAAGCGATTGTTACAGTTCGCCGGCAATCGCGGCGGGCAAGGGCCCCAATTGATTGTGAGAGACCTTAAAAAATAGTCCTTAGAGTCCAACCCAGCCCCTTTTACCTAAACCGTGAAGATCTTCTCTGGTAGCTCCAATCCAAAGCTCGCCAACGCCATCTGTGATTCCATTGGAATCGAACCTGGCAAAAGCACCGTTCAACCCTTCCCAGACGGGGAAACATTCGCTCGAATCGATGAGAATGTTCGCGGTGAGGACGTCTTCGTCATCCAGTCGTCCAGCCCTCCGACAAATCATCATCTGATGGAAATGTTCATCATGATCGATGCATTGAAGCGGGCTAGTGCAACAAGGATCACTGCGGTCATGCCTTTTTACGGTTACGCCAGACAGGATAGGAAAGATCAACCCCGCGTTCCTATAACGGCGAAACTGGTCGCCAACCTACTTACAGCAGCTGGCGCTAACAGGGTCCTCACCATGGACCTACATGCTCAGCAGATTCAGGGATTTTTCGATATCCCCGTAGACCATCTCTACGCAGCTCCTGTGATGTATGAGCACCTACATTCGCTCAATCTGAAGAACCTCGTGGTCGTCAGCCCCGATGTTGGCGGGCTTAAAATGGCCCATGCCTACTCTGAAAACCTTGGAGGAGGCCTCGCAATCGTTGCCAAGAGGCGCAAAAGCCCAACGGAAGTCGAATCAGTTTCCATTATCGGTAACGTTCGCGGGAAATCCTGCCTTATCGTCGATGATTTAACAGAAACCGCCGGAACTCTCGTCAATGCAGCAGACATGCTTCACCAGAAGGGTGCCAAGAAAATCATCGCCTGCGTTTCCCATGCCCTACTCAGTGATTTGGGAATCAAAAGATTACGTGATTCAAAGATTGACGAATTGATAACCACTGATACTGTGCAGCGCTCTTCTGTCCGCGGGCTTAAGATTACAACCCTTTCCGTGGCAGATTTGCTCGGCGAAGCCATCAAACGAATTCACAGTAATTCATCTGTGAACTCCTTGTTCGAATTCAGAGGCGGGCGGACCAGTTAACTCAGGTTCGGCCCGTAATTAATTTAGTCAGACATAAAAAATGCAATCAGTCGAATTCACCGCCTACAACCGCGAAGCCACTCGCTCTGGACAAGTTAAGAAACTCCGTGCGACCGGACGCGTTCCTGCAATCATCTACGGTGCATCCACCGAGTCCCAAAAAATCGAGATCGTCGCTGACGACTTGACCAAAGCACTCAAGGGAGCACCAACGAGCCATCTTCTGTTGTCACTCACCATCGATGGTGAAGGCAGCCCTCGTTTGGCATTGATTCAGGACATCCAAAAGAACCCACTTACTGGAGCCTATCTTCACATCGACCTGCATCAGGTTGCTGAAGACGAAGTGACAACCGTCACCGTTCCAATCGAAGTGAAAGGCGAAGCCAAGGGTGTCAAGGTCGACGGTGGCACACTCGACCATGTCCTTCACTACGTTAAGGTCGAGGGACTTCCCCGCACACTCCCCGAGGTTATTCACCTCGACGTTACCGAGTTGGGGCTAAGCCAGACCTATCACATCAGCGATCTACCGGAAATCGAGGGCGCCAAATACGTTGGCAACCCAGGTATTCCAGTTGTCTCAGTTGCTCAATCCCGTGTTACCAAGAGCCGTGCGGCTCAGGAAGCAGAGGGCGGAGAAGCAGCTGAAGCAGCTGAAGCAGCTAAATAATTTGAGCCCTCTGTTGGGCTTACATCCCGGACAGATGTTATCTGCTCCGGGATTCCCTCTTCCATAGAGATAAAATGGGAAACCATTATTTGATCACAGGACTGGGGAACCCGGGTCGGCGTTATGCCAATACCCGACACAATGCCGGCTTCATGCTGGTGGACCTTCTGGCTGAACGCTGGAAGCTGACTTGGTCAAGCGACAGCCGCACCAAATCAGAGATTGCCACCAGAAACGTCGAAGGCTGCAAAGTAACTCTTTGCAAACCTCAGACTTTCATGAATGCCAGTGGTGAATGCGTTGGTCCCCTTCTCCGGTGGCACAAACTGGAAGCAGACGCACTCTTGGTCGCCATCGATGATGCTGACCTTGAGCTGGGCACTCTGAGAATGAGAGCCGAGGGAAGCAGCGGAGGTCACCATGGACTCGAGAATATCGAGCGCCACATTGGCACCAAGAAATTTGCCCGCCAGAAAATTGGCATTGGGCGCAGGCAGGCCGGAGTTCGCGAGATCTCTGGTCATGTTCTGGGAAAGTTCTCAGAACAAGAGTTGCCACTCATTAATTTGGTTTTGGAGCGGGCAGCCGACCAAGCCGAGTGCTGGATTCAGCATGAAGCTATCGAGGCTATGAACCGCTTCAACGGATCGATCGACAACTAACTAAGCAAAAGGTACGCAATTGAAACGCTACGAAGCACTGTTCATTCTGGACACCATCGCCATCGAAGACAGCATCGATGACGCTGTGGCCCGGGTCGCCAAGGAAATCGAAGCCGCTGGCGGCAAAATCGAAAACACACAAAAGATGGATCGCAAGCAGTTTGCTCGCGTCGTCGACAAACGTCGTCCATCTGGCTACTACGTGAATTTCATATTCACTTCAGAGCCAAACGCCATCGAGCCAATCAACCGCCGTTTTGATCTCAATAAAGAGGTCAATCGCGTCATCATCACGCACTCTACGGCCAAGGCAGCTTAAGTCCTTTCGTCACTCCAAGCATCATGGCCAGCTACAATCGAGTCATATTGATCGGGAATCTCACCAGAGATCCTGAACTCCGGTACACCCCAAAGGGGACAGCCATTGCTCGTATTGGAATGGCCATGAATCGCTCATGGAAGAGTGATTCTGGTGAAGCTCGGGACGAGACCACCTTTGTAGATGTCGATGCATTTGGCCGTCAGGCTGAGGTGATCGCACAATACATGCGCAAAGGTCGCCCACTCATGATTGAGGGCCGTCTCCGCTTTGATTCGTGGGAAGACAAGAACTCCGGGCAGAAGCGCAATCAATTGCGTGTCGTGCTCGAACAGTTCACCTTTCTCGATTCTGGAGGTCAACGTAACGACAGCGGTTCTGATCCTTTTCAGAGCGCCGGATCGGCTCCAGCAGCCGCTCCTCGTCAACAGGCACCTAGCCAACCTTCATCACCTGCTTCATCGTCCTTTGATTCAGATCCCATGTCAGGAGACGACGACGACGTACCATTCTGAACAACCAATTTAATTAGAAACTCCTTCATTCCATCATGGCAAAAACAAGCGTCATTCTAACCAAGAACATCCGTGGCCTCGGATCTGAATCAGATCAGATCGATGTCGCAGCAGGCTACGCCCGCAACTACCTCGTCCCACAAGGATTTGCAGTACCTGTAGACCGTGCAAACAAGCGTCGTCTTGAAGTCCTCAAGCAGCGTCGTGAAGAGCGTGAGACTCAGGAACTGGCCACCATGCAAGCACTCGCCAAGAGTGTTGATACACTCGTTCTCGTCATCAAGGTCAAGACCGGTGACGAAGGCCGTCTGTTCGGTTCTGTCAGCGCTGCAATGATCATTGCGGAAATGCACAACCAGTTCGATGTAGAGCTCGAACGCAAGCAGGTGAACCTCGAGAAATCTATCCGTGAACTCGGTCAACACGAAGTTGATCTCCACCTTCACACAGACATCCACGCCAAGCTTAAGGTGCGCGTCGAGTCAACCAACCCTCTGGCAGTTGCGTTCTTGGAACAGCAAGCCAAGGACAAGGCAGCCAAGAAAGAAGCGGACGACGCTCAGGCATAGATCCTTACTACATTCCTTTTGCAGACGGATCGTGATTTCGCGGTCCGTCTTTTTTTGTCATCCATCCCCTTGCTGAAACCAAAAAGCACTGCAATCTGACTATCACAGATGAAGGTCGAATTCATAAACACCGGTAACGAACTGCTCAACGGAGCACGTCTCAACACCCACCAAAAGTGGCTTGGAGAAATTCTTTCCCACAACGGGTACTCCGTCACCAGACAGACCGCAGTTGCTGACGATGGAGCAAGCATCGAGGAAGCCGTCGAAGAAGCACTCGGCCGTGCAGATGTGATCATTACCACAGGTGGACTGGGCCCAACATCCGACGATCTTACCAGAGAGAAGATCGCAGCCCTACTGGACAGAGAACTGTTTCACGATCCTACAGTTGAGGTTCAGATTCGTGAACGATTCGCAGCACGGGGCAAGGCTACTCCCAAGTCATCACTTTCGTTGGCTCTCATTCCCAAGGATGCGATCGTTATCACCAATCACAATGGCACGGCTCCCGGCTTGCTGATTGAGCACAAGCATTGCGAATCAACACGATATCTTATCATGCTGCCTGGCCCACCTCGGGAACTTTATCCCATGGTGACCAATCAAGTTCTACCGCTGTTGGCTGAGCGATTTCCTGATCGCCCTACTTTCACGGAACGCTTCTTGAGAATCAGCGATCTGGGTGAATCCACCGTTGAAGAAAGAATATCAGACAAGGTTGCACCACTACGAGAAGAAGGCTTAGAGGTATCGTATTGTCTCCATCCCGGATATGTTGACGTCCGCTTTACTGCGAGTGGCAAGGATGCCAACCGAGTTCTAGATCCCGCCGTAGCTGCCACATACGAGCGTCTCGGTGAATTCGTCTTTACTGATCAAGTGGAGGAAATCGAAGAGACGATCATCCGCATGGCAACAGAGAGAAAAGCTACTATCGCAGTAGCTGAATCCTGTACCGGCGGAACATTGTCGAATCGTCTTACCAACGTATCAGGATCTTCCTCAGTATTTCTCTGCGGACTTACCACCTACGCGAATTCAGCCAAGCAGACCTTCCTTGGTGTGAGCGAGAAAACGCTTTCCTTCCACGGAGCTGTTAGTTCTGAAACAGCTATCGAAATGGCTGAAGGATTAAGGAAATCAAGCGGCGCCGATTTTGCAGTTACTACAACTGGAATCGCGGGACCGACAGGAGGCACGGATGAGAAACCGGTTGGAACTGTGTTTATCGGTTACGCGACTCCTGACGGAAGCGGAGCGATCAAGAGACTAAACCCTGATGACAGGCACACCTTCAAACTGGTCACGTCTCAGCAGGCTCTAAACCTACTCTTTCGTCTACTTCAGGGAAAAGGCCCAATCAATCCTTTGCAAAGTGCGAGATAGAGGATTCCTTAGACTTCTCAGATTGGGGCTGATTCACCGCCTTGATTCGTTCGTTCAATGAAGTGAGAACTTCTTCGTCTGGCCATTCGTTACCGTATCTCATCTTGCAGAAAGGCTCCGTTATCTTTTCAGCTGAAGAGAGGAACGATACGTCCCTGAGCCTCAGCTCCCGCACGAATTCATAAGGCGTCAGATTCGTATCGCGGACATACCCGGCTTCAGCCGAAGCCATCAGAAACCTTCCGTAGAAATCTTCTGCATACTGAATCCTCTTCGCATCTTCAGAGACAACTTCATCCTTCTCTTTCGCAACGATCCCAAGCTGTCCTCGATTACGGATCACCATGACCACAAGAATCAACAAAACCAGCCCGGCAATCAGCACAGGACGCTGAACAAACCAGATGGGAATGATGGCAATCAACCGGCCTGCTCCCACGAACAGATTTTTCTGCGCTCCGGAATCCATGTTCACGATATTCACGTACCAGACCGCATCCAATGCATCCAACAGTTCGCGAATAGCAGATACCCCAAGATCCATTTCAGAGCGAGGAGTCGCATCCAATGTAACCCACCCTCGATCATCGAAGAAGGCCTCTGTCCATGCATGGGCATCCATTTGACGAACCGTCGTCCAACCGGTCAAAACATTGGCAGGGCCAGGCACATAACCCACCATGACTCTGGTGGGAATCCCCTGCATTCTTAGAAGCAGAGCCAACGCCGAAGCAAACCGCTCACAATGCCCACGTCTCTCCTCCAACAGGAAATCATCCAATGCCTTCAGGCGATTCAGCTCCGGAGCACCCAGATCATATGTGAACTCATTCTGAAGATGAGTCTCCAGTTTGACTGCTTTCTGAAAATCATCTTCCTCACCAGCCAACACTGCTGACACCCATTCCTCTACTGCATCTGATGGTTCAGGGGCACGCAGAAATCGGCGTTTCCATTTCGGCAGCATGTAATCATGCCTGTTCGATGGCTCCATCAGGTAATCATAAACATTCCTGGATGTGTTCCAGACTTCCGAACATTCGATGTTTCCATGAATGCTTTGAAGAGGGCGCCGGAAGAAGTTGCCCTCTATGTTCACAACGTGGCCATCCGCAGGAAGTGAACGCCCGAGAAATCGAACGTCTTTCACTCTCACCTTTCGAGGGAGCAAATTTTCTTCAACTGCATCATCTGGCATGGAAATACGACGCATCAAGGGCGAGACATCAGCTTTCCAAACGCCATCCCTAAAATCAGACAAAGCAAAACTCCTTAGATAACCAAGCTGCTCTCCTTTGATCTGCAGAACAGGTTTACTGGACCCCAGATTCCCACTCCTGGAAGGATCCAAGACCGAATCCAGAAATGTCCCAGATGTGCCACCTGCTGGTTGGAATGCACCAGCGGCCCCACTTAGAAGCCCTCGAGGGAAAACGAGAAAGAAAACTAGCATCACTCCGAGCACCGCCATAGTCCCCTTTGTCCCAATGCCACCCCGCCTACCTTCCTCATTGGAGGAAAAATACTCGGCCGACATTTCCATCAATGCTTTTGGAATAAGGATACAGATTCCAACAAGAAGCAGAATGAAGCGGTAGTCCAGTACAACAGTGCAAGCCACCCCAATCTGCAACATTGCCAGAATCACGGAGATCCGTTTTTCCCGTGGATTCAGGCCTCGAACCAGCCGGGCGCATTGGAGAAGCGTGACGCCATATCCTATAAAAAAGTGACTACTCTGCCCCGGCAATCGCCCCAGTGCCCAACCTGCCAGGCAACCAAAACCAAGCAACCCAAGTTCTACTCCCTGACCAAATAGAATAGGTTTCTTCTCTTGAATCTTCAGACAAGTCACCCAAAACAGAACATGGAAAAAGAGCATGCCATAACCATCCCAAGACAAGCTCTGACAGACAAAGCCTAGAAGGATGAGTTGATTACGGGCGCTGCTCAAAAGAAGTCCTTAAAGGATGGCTACTGGGAAGCGCCGCCTTGATTGTTCAGGAAATCACCAATACCTCGAAGCATGGCAGGAAGCATTTGCTCTGCACGCGATTTCTCGACCTCAGCCTGGGCCCTTGCCCGCTCTGCTTCAGCCAATGTGCGTTCAACCTCGATCGCGGCCATCTCAGCCTGTTCCTTGGTCTGCTGTTGCCTGCGAAGCTCCGCCATCCTCGCTTTCCTCACCACCATCATCTGATCTTCTTTCACCTTGGCTTGATAGAGTTTGGCCATATTTTCCCTCAGGTCTTTCCTGAACTGTTCTTGTTCAGCCTGATCTCTGATGGCCGCAGCGGCGTTAACTCCGAGATGCTCCAGTACCCCGGGGTGAAGTTCGGTCACAGAAAAACTCTGTCTTGCTCCCGTTGTCTCTCTGAACACCAGTTTACTTCCGTAAATGTCACTGAATTCAGCATCCTTGAGAAGAGCCTTTCCATCCTTGGCAAGAAGCTCAGGAAACACAACTTTCCTGCGAGTCTGTCCGGATTTGGTCGTTTCAACCGTAACCACCGGTGCCTTCACTTCTTTTTTGATGCCTGCCAGTTGAGCCTCTTCAGCCGCTTTCTGCTTTTGAGCCAGCAACACCTGCTTCGCCTGATCTTCGTATGCTTTCAACCTCTTGGAAACCGCGTCGGAATTGCCCGCGACTTTCATCACTGTACCATTCAACTGGCTGATCTCTTTGGATACCTTTTCCTGCCCCTGCTGATAACCGGCCAAAGCCTGATTAGCCTTTGCAAGTTCCTGCTGGGCCAGTGCCAGCTGAGCCTGAAGGTCGGCAACGTTGGACTTGGTGCTCTTTCCTGATGAAACAGACCAAACAACCACTGCTGCCAATACGACTGAAATACCTAGATTAATCTTACCCAACATAAAGCATGAATGTGTTCACAAACACGCTACGGCGCACAGCCTTTTTGTCAATCGGCAGCTTGCCCCCAATTACACGCAAGCCGGAGGGCAACTTTATCTTGGAGAAAAAGGATCAAAGTATTGCACTCATTTGATCCATTCCTCCAAATGTTCCCATGTTCAAACTCTCAATGAGGTCTTTGATCTCACTCAGTCTGTTTCTGGTTCCTTTTCTGATCCACGCGAAGGTGGATATGGTTATCTATCTTTCAGACGACCACTCCCAGTTCGACACAAGTCTCTACGGAAACAAGAACATCAAGACGCCACAGATGGAAAAATTGGCATCGCAGGGAATGACTTTCCATCATGCATATGTCGCCTCTCCCTCCTGTGCACCAAGTCGCGCGGCTTTGTTGACAGGTCTCATGCCTGCCAGAAATGGAGCCGAAGACAACCACAGCTATCCACGGCCCGAAATACCTTCTCTTATCGAGATCCTCAATCGACTCGGATATGAGACAGCAGCAATCGGAAAGGTCGCACATGGAAAGAGCGTTCAACGTTATGGATTCGACCATGTCAGCCGTGGCTCCTCGTATCAGGCGGTAAAGAAAGCAACCAAGGACTTTCTTCAGAAGCGATCCTCAGAGAAACCGCTCTGCCTATTCGTCGGCATCAGTAATCCCCACGTTCCCTGGCCCATGGAGAACTCTGTCGATGCCGCCAGCGTTGAATTCCCTCCTCATCACTTGGACACGCCTTCTACGCGACAGCACAGAGCAGCCTACTATCAGGAGATCATCGAACTGGATAAACTGATTGGAGAACTGAAACTGATGACCGACAAAGCGCTCAAAGAACCATACCTATTCATTCATACCAGTGACCATGGCTCGCAGTGGCCTTTTGGAAAATGGAACCTCTATGATTATGGCACTCGTGTTCCGTTCATCGCCTCATGGCCCGGAGTCATCAAGCCTGACACCCATACCAAAGCAATGATCAGTTGGGTGGATATCCTCCCTACCTTGATCGAAGCCGCGGGAGGGAGTATCCCCGAGAATCTGGATGGTCGTTCGGTGTTACCAGTGTTGAAGGGTGATTCAAAAAATCACCGCCCCAGAATCTTCACCACTCATACAGGAGACAAATCCATGAACGTCTATCCAACGCGAGCGGTAAGAGATCACAAATGGAAACTAATTCATAATCTCCATCCCGAGTTCGCATTCACAAACCACTCTGACCTTCACCAAAAGGTCGGCGCCGGAGCATTCTGGCCGGAGTGGGTGGCGCTTTCAAAAACAGATACGGGCGCGAAGGAGATTGAAACACGCTACTACAAGCGACCTGAGTGGGAACTCTATCATTTGGAGACCGACAAATGGGAGTTAAAGAATTTGGCCTCCGATCCCATACACAAAAAGCGGCTTCAACAAATGCAACTCACGCTCGAAGATTGGATAGAATCCCAAGGTGATCAACTCCCCGTGGCCAACACTCCCAGACTGCTTTCTGATCGTTCATCGTGGGATCCTGATCTATTTGATGAACGACCAAGTAAGAAATAATCCTATGGTGAAACCACCTGCACTCGATAGAAACGCGCAGTTCCACCGGCTGTTGGATCAACCGCCTCGGCCTGCCCTCCCACTGCTGTAACCATTCCTCCGACACTCTGCCAGGGGCTGCCTTCGATCATATCGCGACTGAATAACTGGTAAGTTCTGCCTGCGACAGACTGCCAACGAACTATCGTATTTACCAGAGTCACCACCACCTCCTCCAGCTGAAGAAAAGACGCAGTATTGTTTGGGTCCGTTCCAGCCATGGCCTCATGGTTGTTGGGAAACTGATCCCTATCCGGATCATTGTTGGGTGCTGCTTCGTCTGCCGTCCATAGGGAGAAATGGCTACGTTGAAAATCATCGTCCAAGCCATCAAAATTATAATCCTCGAACTCTCCACGGATTTCAAGGAACCCGTTGGCGTAGACTGTATCGGTTCCTTCTTTAACTATCAGGCTTCGCATTCCAGGCGCGGCGTCGGGTTGAATGTCGAGGACAGCCGTAAGAAACGAAAACCCGGAAAAGGTACTCGTATTCAAACCGGTTGCACCAACACTGACACCTGTCCCTCCTACCTCCAAAGTCGTCTGTGAAGTCATTCCAAACGGCAATGCAACTCCAATCAAAATAGATTCTTCCACCGGATTCACCTGGGTCGCCGCCGTTCTAGGATTACCTCCTCCATTGGGAAGGATATGACTGATATGAAATCCAGTGCTACCTGAGACAACCGACATATTCTTTGTCGTAACCTGCGCTCCTGTAACCGCAACAGGCGTTGGGGCGTTGGCTGAAAAATTCACGTTGGCAGAGCTGTAGTCCGTCGAGATCCGCGAACCGTTGATCAACACATTTCCAAAGGATGGATCCAATGGGTCTGCTCTAATTTGATAGCTACCAGCAGGAATCCCCGTCAGTGAATAATCGCCCATGGCGTCTGTGAGGGTTCCAGCAACAGCATTGCCATCCAAATCCTCCAAAATCACGGCGCCTCCATATAAGCCAAACCCATTTACCGTTACTCGTCCATCAACAGTCCCAAGGTTCGCTGACAAACTCCCATCACCATAGAGCCCCTGCATCAACGAGATCTCATCGCTGGAGAGTCCCGCCTGCTGTGTCCTGTTTCCTCTCTGCCCAGTCCAATACATGGTGGCAGATCCCAATGTCGAATGGGAAAGCCCAAGTAGATGCCCGATCTCATGAACAACCGTACCTTCAATCAGGAAACCATCACTGCGAGGCGTCACCCGATCAGTAAACCACTCGAAATCGACGCCATTGATGACGATGTCGCACTCCCTCAATTCGGTCGTTCCATCAACTGCCTTTGGAAAGGCAAAGGCAAGCACGCCACTCATGTCCACCATCCCTCCCGAGGGAGCGCCATTGTTTACAAGGGTCGACTGCGTGATCCAGAACACGACATTGGTGCCATCCTCAAAATCCACCTGAGGAATCCCACCCAACAATCCCTCATACTCAAACTTCACCTCGGTTCCAGGAACCGTCTGCCACTGATCGAAGGAAGCTCGGACCGCATTTACCTCAGCAGAATGGTTGGTCACCGAATAGGTATCAGAACCAATGTAATAACGAATGGCTCCAGTATTACGATTGAAGGAGCTTTCGGGAATAGACACCGACGGATTATCGATACTCCAGAGAAACGGTTGGGCGCTTGAATTCAAATCCAAGACAAAGGCACGTCCATTGAACGCACCCAACAATCCCAGAAATACGACGAAGAGAATTCTCATTCGGAAACAGGCCGAACATAGGCAGAACAAGAGCGAGAAACAACCCACGCCTCATGCATTCCGCCTGAAGGCAGAGGGTCTTCTGCCTGTCCATTTCTTGAACGTATTTGAGAAGACAAAGGGATTCTTGTAACCCACCTCCTGAGCAATGGATTCGATCGTGTCATTGGTAGTTTCCAGCAATTCGCTTGCCCGTTGCATTCTTAGGAACGTGACATGCCGCATGGGACTTCTTCCCAGTTCACTTAGACATATCCGCCTAAGATGCTCAGCACTGTAGAAAGAGATTCGGGATAACCGGTCGAGATTCCACTCTTCCCCCAAGGCCTGCCCTACCTCCTGCCACAACTTCCATAGCCGGTCATCCTGTTGCCACGGTTCTGAAAAACGTTTTACGTATCCATCGATCAACCGTGTCCAATGATGGATCGCACTCGCATCCTTGGAGTCCTGCATCTCATGCCAGAGGCCCATGATGGCGGCCTCCAACGCCTCTGCTCTGAACTGCGCCATGACTGGCGATTGAGCAGACACCATTGGGCGTTGTTCGTTCGGCTGCTGATATCGCACCCAACAAAATTTCCATCGCACTCCTTCCACCGCATGAAAGGCATGCATCACATGGCGGGGTGCTATACAGGCCATACCCTCTCGACAACGTTGCCACCGACCATCCAACAGCAACTCTCCTTCACCGCCCAGACACGCCAAAAGGTAGACACCAGCCAATCGCTGACGCACCATCCTGTAAGGAACCGCCGCATCGGCGACGCCTACGTGCTTGATATGAAAACCTTTTAGTGCCGGACAATCCTCTGCGCTTATCTGCCATTCTTTCGTGTCGTCACCCAGTATGTGGGTTTCAGATAGTTTTTCGTGCGTTTCCACCATTGCCTGCATTGGGATTGGTTTTAGACTCAACCCATCAATTACCCAGTAAAAATGACAAAAGACTTTCAGTCAGAGCTAGTAGAGATCGAGTCACCAGCCGTTTCTCGAATCTGGAAAGCATGTGGAAAAACGATATTTTTCACTATCCTCATCTTCTTGGGTCTCAATGGCTCCACAGCCCAAGCTGCCAGTCCAGAGGACAAGTCTTCCATCGCGTTCTTCGATTCCAAGATCCACCCGATTCTCGAGAAGAATTGCTACAAATGTCACGGCGCCGGCAAATCACTCAAAGGAGGATTCCGACTCACCTCGCGTGAAGGACTTCTCAAAGGTGCTGATCGCGGCCCTGCCATCAACACTTCCAATCCGGCAGACAGCGTTCTGCTAGAAATGATCAGCTACAAGGATGAGCATCACGAGATGCCTCCCAAAGGCAAACTCAAGGACGAGGAGATCAAACTCCTCAATGAATGGATCGCGGCGGGAGCACCTTACAATCCTGCCCGAGAGATCGCGGGAAACGACGATCACCACGAAAGCCCCAAATTCAAAAACAAGATCAATGACGAGACGCGCAACTACTGGGCCTTTAGAAAGATCACCAATCCCAAGCTGCCCAAGACATCAAATGCGACTTGGTCGAAGAATCCAATTGATGCCTTCATTCTCAACAAACTCGATTCCGCAGGCCTGACTCCAAATGATCCCGCCTCACGTCAGCAGTTGATTCGCCGCGCATACTATGACCTGATTGGACTCCCTCCAACGCCCGCTGAGGTGAAGGCATTTCAAAACGACACATCACGCGATGCGTGGAAGAAAGTCATTACCCACCTGCTTTCCTCACCTCAATATGGAGTCAAATGGGGACGCCACTGGCTGGATCTGGTGCACTACGCAGACACCAATGGCTACGAACGCGACAACCCCAAACCGGAAGTCTGGCGTTATCGTGACTACGTCATCAACGCCTTCAACATGGACAAACCCTACGACCAGTTCCTTACGGAACAATTGGCCGGCGACGAAATTGACAATCCTACTCCTGAATCGCTGATCGCCACTGGTTACCAACGCCTTGGCATTTGGGATGATGAACCAGCGGACCCTGACCAAGCCTACTACGATTACCTAGATGACGTCGTTGGAACAACCAGCCAGGTCTTTATGGGACTCACGGTCAACTGTGCTCGTTGCCATAGTCATAAGATCGATCCTATTCCACAGGCTGACTACTACCGCCTGATGGCTTTCTTCCACAATACGTTGAACAACATCCAGCAGAAGAAATACGAGAAAACCGCATTCACGCTGAACACAACCGTCGTCATCGCATCCGAGCAAGAGAAGGCAGACCACAGACGCAAGCTCGCCGAACTGAAACGTCAGAACAAAGATCTCGAATCCAAGATCCGCGCATATGAGAAGCGGATTGAAGCCACGTTCAACAACCCAGAAAAGGAAGATGCGGAAGACGAAGAGACGCGCCTCAAACTCATACAGATCAAACTAAGAGACGTCCTAGGGCCAAAGGAACGACGCAACTACCAGAAGCTGGTCAAAGAATTTGAACAGCTCAAGAAAGAGAAAGTGCCACCACTTGCCAGAGCGCTCTACATCAAGGAGAACGGACGCAAGGCTCCTGACACCCATCTCTTGATTCGTGGGAATGCCCACGTCAAAGGAGACCTTGTTCAACCTGGATTCCCTCAGGTCTTGGGCTTTCAAGACCCTGTTATTCCTGAGCCTGCACCCAACGCTACAACATCAGGTAGACGTAAGGCATTGGCCGAGTGGCTCACCCGCCCAGACAATCCTCTGACCGCACGGGTCATTGCCAATCGGGTTTGGCAGTATCATTTCGGAAGAGGCATCGTTCGATCTTCATCCGACTTCGGCCAGATCGGTGAACGCCCTACCCATCCCGAATTACTTGATTGGCTCGCAAGCTATCTCATCAAGAACGGCTGGAGCCTGAAGACACTGCATCGTCAGATCATGTTGTCCAATACCTATCAGATGTCTTCCAAGGCCAATGATTCGAAGTTTGGAAAGGATCCCAGAAACGACCTCATCTGGCGTTTTGACATTCGTCGACTGACAGCTGAGGAAATTCGCGACTCGATTCTTAGTCTGACCGGAAAGTTAAACCTCAAGATGGGCGGTAAACCAATCTACACTGAGATGCCTCCTGAAGTATTGGCCACCGCTTCCCGTCCCGGACAAGCATGGGGGAAATCTTCCGAAGAAGATCAGAATCGTCGCAGCGCCTACGTCTACCTGAAACGGTCACTGGCAGAGCCGTTCCTCAAGTCATTCGACTCACCAGACACTGATTCCACCTGCGCTGTCCGCTTTGCCACCACCGTTCCCACCCAGTCTCTGACCATGCTGAACAGCAAGTTTATGAACGACATGGCTGAGACTCTCGCGAACCGCTTGGAGAAAGAATGCGGCCCCGATCTCGAGGCGCAGATTACCAAGGCCTTCTCTCTTGCCTTCTCCCGCCAAGCTACGGCCGAAGAGATCAAACAAGGAGCGGAAGTAGTCCGCGACATGAAGAAGAAGTTCTCACTCACCGAGCATCAGGCACTCGAGCGATTCTGCCTCCTCACCTTGAACCTGAACGAATTCGTATTCCTCGACTGACACCATTCTTAAACCGCACTCACAACATGAAACCACAGAATACATTTTGCGGACGCACCCGGCGCGACTTCCTCCACAACATGGGCGGAGGATTCACATCAGCGGCTCTGACCGGCATGTTGCTCCAGGACGGATTCCTCGGCAATCAAGCCGTAGCGGCCGATGGAGTCACTCCGTTTGCGAGTCCACTTGCACCCAAGAAACCGCACTTCGCCCCCAAGGCCAAGAGTGTAATCTTTCTCTTCATGTACGGAGGTCCCAGCCATGTAGACACCTTCGACTACAAGCCAGATCTCGCCCCACTCGATGGCAAGACCATCGACGTGAAGACCTTTGGTCGCGGAGGCCACAAGAGCCAGGGGCGCGTCGTGGGTAACAAGTGGGACTTCAAGCAATACGGTCAGTGCGGTAAGCACGTTTCCTCTCTCTTTCCAAATCTGGCTGAACATGTGGACGACATCTCATTCATCCACAGCATGACTGCGGACTCACCGATTCACGGATCAGCCATGCTCATGATGAATTCAGGCAACCTCCTAAGCGGAAAGCCGACCTTGGGTTCATGGGTAAATTACGGTTTGGGCTCTGATAATCAGGACCTTCCCGGCTACGTCGTGATGCTTGATCCCACTGGCGGCCCGATCAGTGGAGCCAAGAACTGGTCCAGTGGTTTCATGCCAGCGAGCTATCAGGGAGTCGTCTTCCGGTCCAAGGGAACACCGATTCTCGATCTGAAAAATCATCGCAACATGAATGCGGAACAACAGCGTGAACTGATCACTCAGATGAACCGCTTCAATTCGCAACATCTTGCCGCCCGAGTCGACAACAGCGATCTCGCAGCCCGTATCGCAAGCTATGAACTGGCCTTCAAGATGCAGACCGCTGCGCCTGAGGCTGTCGATCTGGAAGACGAACCAGAGCACATCAAATCGCTCTACGGGCTCGATCAAGATCGCACTCAGGATTTCGGAAAAAAATGTGTCCTCGCACGCCGTCTTGTTGAACGCGGTGTCCGATTCATCCAAATCTATTCAGGAGGCAATCACAACGATGCCAACTGGGACGCCCACGGCGATCTGGAGAAGAACCACAACTACCATGCCGGCAACACAGACAAACCAATTGCCGGATTATTGGCTGATCTCAAACAAAGAGGCCTTCTCGATGAAACACTTGTGATCTGGGGTGGTGAGTTCGGTCGTCAACCAACTGCAGAATACGCAAACGGAACCGGACGCGATCACAACGCCTACGGATTCACCATGTGGATGGCCGGCGGTGGGATCAAAGGTGGCACGAGCGTTGGACAGACGGACGAATTGGGCGCGGCAGCTGTTGAAGACCGATTCCATGTGAAACACCTTCACGCCACCATGCTGCATCAATTGGGATTTGAGCCCGATGCCTTGAGCTACTTCCATGGTGGACTCGACCATCGATTGGTCGGAGTCGAGGGAGCAGAACCAATCTCCAAAATCATCAGCTAGTTTCCAATCTACAACTTTTTGTATATAGGCGTGTTTGTGTGACCCCACATAAACACGCTTATGTATTCCGAAGTCCATACAGCCATCGGCTGGCTGATCGCTCAACCAGTCAAAGCAGATCGACGTTTTCGGATTCAGGTAACGCTCGCCGGATTGCTTCCTGATCTGGATGCAGCCACCTATCTCTTGGGCTCCAATTGGTATTCAAGATACCATCACGTTTGGACCCACAATCTCTTCTTTGGCCTCGGCTTTTCAATCCTTGCGTCATTCATCAGCAGCCGACATCGAACAAAGACGTTCCTCTTCACTCAACTTGCTTTCTGGTTACACATCCTCAGCGACTACTTCTTCTCGAAAATGCCCATCGCTCTCTGTTGGCCATTATCAGACAAGATGTATGGAAGCCCCTCTGCTTTTCCTCTTTGGCATCCGATCAATCACATGTTTGTGTGGCTCAGCCTGGCATTGGTTCTACTCATCACATTCATCTACAAGCGATCGCCTCTGGAACTCATTCATCCAAATTTCGATCAGCGTTTCGTGAAATTCTTCCTCAGCAAAAGGACACACACTTGTGCGCGTTGCGATGCTTCAACAAACGAAGTCTGCCAGCAATGCGGTGAGTCCATCTGCAGCAAACACGCAGTCATCACCAAGGACCTCTCGCTCCTATGCGATCAGTGCCAAGCACCTTCCTAATCAGATTGGCAACGCCTTCTATTTTCCTTTACCAAACTTGGCTTCAAATGCTGGAACCGGGTCGTAATCAGGATCCCCGTATGCCTTAATCTCAGCAGCTCTTTTGCTGTAAGGGTAGTAATCGAAGATCTCCCCTTTGCCCAACACACGTGGATCACCTTGAGCCTTTAGCTCACTCTCAAGCTGTTCCCATAGCTTGAGCTTCAACGCCGCATGCGATGCCTTATCGGCCAGATTCCGAACGCAGTCTGGATCTGCGGTCATGTCATAGAGTTCCTCGGCCGGGCGTTTACCAAAACTCATTTCGTAAAAACGATACTCAGGTGATCCCATCGACAGCCCGGTAAGGTATGACTTGGTGGGTGATCCATCGCAGTTTTTGAATCCATATTTCGGATCACCTACCGGCCAGCGATGAGGGGCGAAATTTCGAACGTAAAGAAAGCGGTCATTCCTGATGGCCCGCGCAGGATATGCAACCGACAATAAGTCACCATCAGACCTACCGATATCGTGCCGCTCCTTTCCAAGCAACGTGTGATCACGTTCAACATCAATCCTACCGGACTTCTTTGACAACAACTGAGGAAGAAAGCTCTGCCCCGTCATTTGTGGATGAAGGTCCACACCTGCAACTTCCATCAAGGTAGGAGCCAGATCAGGAAATGTAATGAAGTCAGTCACCGTTCGCCCTGCCTTGATCTTGTTACCCCAACGCACAGCAAACGGAATATGAAAACCATCGTCGTAAATCTGACCTTTCACACGTGGGAATGGCATACCGTGATCAGAAGTCGCAATGATCAACGTATTGTCCAACTTTCCGGAAGCCTTCAAATACTCTAGAGCTCTTACGATGTGTTTGTCGTACCACTCCACCTCTATCGCATAGTCCGCCAGATCACCCCGGATCACTTCATTGTCCGGGTAGTATGAAGGAACGGTAACATCAGCGAGATTCCGGCCGTCTTTCTTCCAGTTGTCCAAGCCATAGCCCCTGTGTGGTTCCTTGGTTCCAAGCCAGAAGCAGAACGGCTCCTCCTTCACCTCATTGAGAAAGACTTCAAAGTTACCGGCGTAATCGTAGTTTGCGATCCCAGCGTAAGGCGGCTTCATTCGCTTATCGTTGTAGGGATGGCCTGCTGGATTATCTTTTGCTGCTCCACGGCTGGCATCATTTCCCTTCCAAACTCCGGGGCCCCATCCCTTTCCGGTGTAGCCAATTTTGTAGCCCTTGTCCTCCAACAAATACGGAAAGAACTTCCACTTGTCCGAAAGCACTGGATTGTGGTTACACGCTTCCTCCAACTGCCAGGAATAGCGCCCAGTCAACAAGCAGGCACGAGCGGGAGCGCACTTGGGATTGCAATTGTATGCTTGGGAAAACAGGACTCCCTCTCTTGCGATTCGATCAAACCCAGGAGTCTTTACATAAGTGCTGCCATAAGCCCCAAAACTTTCACGTGAAGCATCGTCAGCAATGATAAACAGTATATTGGGACGAGACGCAGCATGAACCGACAATAGCGTCAGGAAGAATACGGTTAGAATGCGAAGCATGTGAACTTTATGGACTCAATCAAGAAAGGTCACAATCCAGAATCTCGTCTTCATAACAATCATGCCAACGAACAGGCCTTCCCTTCTCCAAATACCAATTCAGCGGGGTTCATCATCGGACAATTCACATCCATGAACGCACCCATGCCTCCCATGACATTCTGCACATTTGAAACACCTGATCTCAACAGCACGCTAGCTGCAATCGAGCTTCTATAACCGCTCCCACAGATCACTGCGATGGAAGTATGGTTCCTGAAGTCCTCAATTCGACTACTCAGTTCTGGCAGAGGAACATGAGTTGCATTTTCAATGTGCCCGGCATTCCATTCCCCCGAAGTTCTCACATCGATAACGGTCATATTCGAATCTTCGTTCAATGCTGATCGCAAGTCACACACACTCAGCTGCGAGAGTTGTTCACATGACCCGAGAGATCGACCTTCAATGTATCCGACCAAGGAATCATATCCTATCCGAGCCAGGTCAGTTCTGGCTTTGAGCAAATCCTCAGCTCTGTTCAACACCAACACGATGGGAGCGGAAGAAGAAACCAAGAACCCGACCCACGTGGAGAACAAGCTGCTTCCCAATCCGATGTTGAAGCTCCCACCAATATGCCCTGCTCCAAAGTCAGACGCCTTTCTGGTGTCAATTACCACCGCACCTTTTTCCTGCATATTCCTTATTTCCAATTCGGAAAGAGCTGGGACCGACTCGGCTTGGTTGAATGAAGTAGCTCCATTGAGATTGATGTCTACGTCGTAAGAAAAGTAAGCAGGTCTCGCGGGAAGATTGGAAACCATTGCATCAACAAACTCTTCTCTGTTCTCGATCTGTGCAGCCCAATTGTTGGCTTTTTCATTTCCCACCGTGGAAGAAGCCTCAGAGGAAATGGCCCTCCCACACAACGACCCTGCTCCATGCGCCGGATAGATCTGCACTTCCTCGGGAAGCGAGAGAATCTTCCCAAAGAGCGAATCATAAAGTTTGTCTGCGAGTCCACGCGGGTCTTCATCAGCATCTCTCAGATCCGGTCTACCCACATCATTCACAAACAGCAGATCACCGGTGAAGACACTCATGGCCTTACCTTCTTTCTTCACAAGGAAACTGAGGCTGTCCGGTGAGTGCCCCGGCGTTTCGAGGATCTCGAATTTCAGTTTCCCCAATTCGATGACATCCCCATCTTTTCCAGGGATGTGAGGGTAGCTCACAGGCGCCAGATGCGATACATACACATCGGCACCCACCCTTTCAGCCAACTCCCTAAAACCAGATGCAAAATCTGCATGAGGGTGTGTATTTAGCACCGCCACTATTCTCATACCCTCTTTCTCTGCATCGCGAATGTAGTCTTCTACATCCCTCTTCGGATCGATCACAACCGCTTGTCCCTCCGATCCCACCATGTAAGACGCATGGGCCAAGCCTTCGACAAAGTAACGTTTCATTATCATCTCTTTTCCTTTCATTAGTAGTTTCAACCCAACACACCCTGTACGATCACAAAGACAGCAGTGCAAAAGACAAACAGAGCAAAAATTTGTTTCAGACGCTCCGTCTTGATCCCAAGGCGAAGCTTTCCACCCAACAGCAATCCACAGATCGACGCACTCAGGAATCCAAAGAGGTCTGTGGCCTGAACGGTTTGACCTTCCAGGTGTGTCACAAATCCGGCCATCGAACTTGCAGCGATCACCCAAAGCGAAGTCCCAATAGCACGCTTCAGCTTGAGATCACCAAACTGGATAAGAGCAGGCACGATCACAAACCCTCCACCCACGCCAAGAAATCCAGTGAGCATCCCCACGCCTGATCCGGCAAAGACGCATCTCTCAATCCTGCACTCATGTTTGTCACCCGCCGTTTCAATCCTCTTCGTCGTAAGCATCACACCAGCCACGATCAGCATGACTAGCCCAAACATGAGTAATAAGAAATCCTCCGACATCCTCGCCGATAAGTAAGCGCCGGGAAGCGCTCCGAGAATCCCTGCTGAGGCAAAGACGATCGCTGCTTTTGGATTCACCATTCCATTTCTCCAACTCAACACACCACCCACCAGGCTCGTCGCACCCACAACAAGCAACGACATCACAATCGCCTCCCTGATCGAGAATCCAGCAATGTAGATCAAGGCAGGCGTCATTAAGACAGTTCCTCCACCACCCAACAGTGCGAGGGAAGCGCCCACCAACAATCCTATTACCAGAACTTCAAACATAGCCACCTCTTCAACGGTTCCATGGCATCTTGGCCAACAACATACCCATTCCGCAGGTGTCGGTAATTCCTGCAAATACAAGTCCAGCTCCCACAAATCCCGACAAATAGACCCAAGGCTGTGCGATCAACTGAGAAAGGATCGCTCCTGTCACAACCAACGCCCCGGCAGTAATACGAACCTGACGTTCGAGCGACATGGTCTTCTTCCCTTCCTCAATCGGCAAACCGGCTCCCACCCAGGCATCAGTTCCTCCTTCCACATTCACGACTTCCTGATAACCAGTCTTACGAAGCGCCTCACAGGCTTTCCCCGCCCTAGCTCCTGACTTACAAATCACATAGAGAGTCTGATTCTCGTCCCGATTGCCGATCAGGGCTTCAGCATCGAATGTGTCCAACGGAATATTCCTCGCCCACTTAGAATGCACCTCACGGTATTCGGCGGGTGTCCTCACATCGATAAGATCACACGGTTGCCCATCACGAATGAGGCCCGCCAGTTCTTTGGGGCTGATTGTCTTATGTTCATTCTCCATTTTCATTATCCTCTTTAGGTCTTAATGTTTAAATCTTTAGATATGTTAGATCAAAAAAAGGGTTTATCCGATTACCCAAAACGATTCTCTATACAGCTCATGATATTTCCCAATTCTGGCTCAGCAATACGGTAGAAAATCTTCCGTCCTTCACGTTCAGGCTCCAACAAACCGCAATGTTTCAAAAGTCGAAGGTGGCCCGATGCAATGTGACTTTGAATATCACAGGCTTCAGCCAACTCTCCAACAGTGTAACGGTCCTCCAATAACATCTGAATCATTCTCAAGCGATGCGGATGCGCGATCGTTTTCAAACACTCAGAGGCCTGCTCCAAGCTTTCCAATGAAATCAGATCTGTCTTCGTCGCGTTCACTGAGATCAATATGTCGTATTATTTAGATATATCAACACATTCTCTAATTCTATTTCAAAGGTATCGAAAAATGATGACTGTTGATCTTCATTCCTTTGTTGAGATAGAGCCGATGTGCATCAAAGCGTTGATGCCCGGAATCCAGATGCAATTCGTCGCAGTTCTGATCCTTTCCTCGAGCGATCATCCAATCTAGAAGCGCACCTCCATGACCTTGGCCCCGATAGTCCGGCAATGTGGTCAGATCATCTATGTAGAGAACACGTCCCCACGCGAGGTAGTCCAAGACTCGAAATCCGGCAGCTGAGGCAGCAACACCATCTACATCAGCAAATATCAACTGATAGCCCTGAATCTGTTGGTGCCGGATGCGTGATACAAAAGTCTCTCGCTCAAGATGAGGGCGGAGTTCCTTCATGGCATCGAAGCAGAGAGTAATCTCTTCTTCCTTATTGGCGATCCGAATGGTCATGCCGAAGAGACTCAACGATTCATTCCAATTGGTCGAGCCACGAACAACACATCACCAAAACAGGCGGATACTAAAACTCCAATCGCTCAAGTTCGGTGGAAAGTGCATTCTTCATTTCGACCACTACTCCCTGATGATTCTTCGAATCGATGAGGTTACTCCATTCGTTCGGGTCTTCTTCGAGGTCATAGAGTTCTTCGGAACCATCCTCATATCGAATGAATCTCCATCGCTCCATTCTTAGGCTGTAATTACCCTTATCAAACATCGTGACAAGCCCACGATTGGTTGAAAGCTCAGGGTTCTTCAACAACGGAACGAGTGATTGCCCATGCAGCATCTCAGGTCCTTCAATACCGCAGGATTCAACAAGCGTGGGATACAGATCGATTAGCCCGACTGGCGCCTTACAGACACTGCTACGGGAAACAGTCGTATCATCTTTCTGGGGAACGAAAATTAGCGGGACTCTGGTAGAGCGCTCCCATCCAGTCCACTTCCCCCAGTGCTCCTTCTCGCCCAAGTGCCAGCCATGGTCCGACCAAAGAACAATCAATGTATTATCTGAGTGTTCAGATTTATCCAAAGCATCCAGCAACCGCCCAATCTCCGAGTCTACATAGGTCACACACGCCAGATAGGCTTCCACCGCTTCTCTCCATTGATCGTATTTTAAGACGGTTTCATGACTCCCGGCTGTGATTGCCTCTCTCGCCCATTTCTTTGCGGTTTCGGATACATCCACCAGATCGTCCGTTCGCACTATAGGCAAAGCAGCTGGTTCATCCTTGAATCGTTCAAAAAAGCGCTTAGGAGCCCACAAGGGAATATGCGGGCGATAGTATCCCACCCCCATAAAGAAGGGCTTTGTTTGCTTGTCCTTTAACTTCTTGATCGCCCAGTCCGTAATCTTGGTATCGCCAAAATCTGAATCCGGAACATCAAACGCCCCCCAATCAAAAGACTCACTATCCTTTGTCGTAGGCCTTCTATCGGACGGCATGCGATTTAAGGGAAGGACGACCTCACGTCCCTGCCCATCCCTTGTGACATGCCTTGGATTCGACGTCCCTTTGCTTGGGAGATCGCCGGCTTGATAAAGGACATCTGTTTTCTGAAGAGGACTCCAGCGTTGCTCAACTGAAAGGTAATCATCAAAAAGCTGATTGCCTTTGGAATGGAGAAGCTTCCCCGCTCCCATGGTGGTATACCCCGATTTGGAGAAGGTGTGGGGCAAAAACTCAGCTTCCGGATAGAGCTTTTGAACCGAGCCACTCTTGTTGTTCCAAACGCCTGTCTTCGTCGGATACAGTCCGCTGAACACGGCCGATCTGGACGGATTGCAGGCAGGCGCTGCACAGTGGGCATTCGAAAACAAAACGCCTCGCTTTGCCAACCGATCCATATTCGGAGTCAACGCCTGAGGATGGCCGCCGAGGCACCCTATCCAGTCATTCAGATCATCCACCGAAATGAAGAGAACATTCGGTTTCTCCTTTGCCCCGGCTTGCGCCAAGAAGAAAAACAATACCAACAGACTGAACAGCCGTTTTGTATTCATGGAAGATCGAGATCTCTACTTTCCTTCAGCCGCCCACTTACGCATCAGGTTGATGTTCTTCTCGATCAAGTCGTAATGCTCCTGTGTTGACCGGCGTTTGATTGTATTCAGATACACTGCCATATCACTGTCGAACATCTTCGCTGGCTCCGGCTCATTGCCTTTGTCATCGGTGCGCTTGATCCATCGATTGAGACGACCACGCATCTCCTTCAGCTTCGCTGCATATTTGGGATTCCCGGCTAGGTTGTTGATCTCATGCGGATCAGCATGCACGTTGTAGAGTTCCTCCTCGGGACGCTCATTTCGAAAGACCAACTTCTGGGTGTCATTCAACTTCCCGGCTTCATTCCAATCGCGCAATGCGATCAGGATCGCCTTCGCATCTTTGTAAGCACAGGGCTGCAGGTAGGGACGTTTCGGCAGGAAGTTACGAATGTATTTGTAATCAGGAGTTCTGACAGCACGCATGTGATCGACTGTTTCATCGCACCTATCTCTCGCTGCAAACACGGCCCGACGAGGCTTGTAGTCCTTGGCCAGAATATCCCTCGCCTGCATATGGCTGGGAATCTCGATTCCAGCAGCAGCCAAAGATAAGGCGGCAATATCGATATGCTCCACAACATCCTTGCGCACGGTACCACGCTCGATTCCTGGCCCGCTGATCACCAAAGGAACATGCAAGCCTTCATCATACATGAACTGCTTGCCTCTCGCGTGACTGATTCCATGATCCGTCATGAACAACACGACTGTGTTGTCTCTCACCCCTTCTTTCTCGAGCCGGTCCAACACATCACCAACCATGGCATCGGTCAGTCTCACTGAATCCAGATAGGCAGCCCAATCCCGGATGACATCAGGGTGCTTCGGGTAGTATGGTGGCAACTTCACTGCACTGTCCGAAGTGCGATTTCCAAATCGTTCTTCAGCCTTCTTCTGAACACCCTCCCAACCTTTTGAATCCTTGCCTCGGAGTTTACCTCCTTGCGTCTGGATCTGAACAAAGAAAGGCTGACCTTCCTTCCTTTCGGACCAGTCACTTCCATCGTAGACAGATTGATCCCATTCAAAGTTGTAGTCGGTCTTGCCCAGTTTCCCTTTGCGAATTGGCCAACCTGTTATGGACGTATGATAGCCTGCGTCCTGAAACATCTTCGGAACCAACTTGATATGTTTCGGCAGGTGAATCTTTTCTTCACCACGACCGCTTCTGTGGTGATGCGCACCAATGCTCGTCTGATACATACCAGTGATGAATGCAGAGCGACATGTGGAACACACGGGTGCAGTGACGTAGGCATTGGTGAACTTCACACCCTCTGTCGCCAATCGATCAACATTCGGTGTTTCAATGGCAGTCTCACCATAGGAAGAGAAGTTCGCAGACATATCGTCCGGAATGATCCAGACAATGTTGGGACGATCCGCAGCCTGCGCCACGAGGGACAGGAGCACAATTGAGGCGATCAATAAACGTTTCATAGCAATGGTGAAATTGAATTAATGATAGGTGAGAAATTTGCTGTCGGCCAGCCATTCGCAGAAGCGCTTTGGCCAGTCGCCAGCAGCATTTGTGGTTCCGGGACGATACCCAAAGCCATGTCCGGCATTGGAATACACATGCATTTCGCAAGGGACGCCAACTTCCTTATACCTCAAATAGACCTTGGCCATACCAAATGAGATGTCATCGCGATCCTTGTAACCGTAGGCGATGAACGCAGGTGGCATCCCTTTCTTCACGGTGAACGTGTCTGACTTGCCTGGATAAATCAGGCCTTGGAAATCGGGACGACTACTAAGGCGCTCAACCGGATCTGCCGCCTTTGAATCACCCGGGTCTGAATCCATGGCTGAATAAGCAGCAAGCTCTCCACCAGCTGAGAACCCAAGAATCCCGATACGATTGGAATGAATGCCCCATTCCTTTGCCCGGTGACGAATCGTTCTTATCGCACGTCGTGTGTCATCCATGGCATGCCCAAGCAAGGTGTATGGAGAACCTTCTTCCCGGCTTAACCGATAACGGAGAACAAAGGCAGAGATTCCATGATCAGCAAACCACTCAGCCAAGGCATCACCCTCATGACCCAGGCACAACTTTCGATGCCCGCCCCCCGGCGCTATGATAACCGCTGTGCCGGTGTTCTTACTCTTGTCTGGAAAAAAGGCTGTGATCGAAGGATTGTGAACATTGGTAACATTCGCCCCTTCCTTCTTTTCCGGTTCATCCTTCTTTGCCTCGAAGCCTGGAGCACCATTCTTCCACAGGAAGATCTTTTCAGCTGAAAAGCCCGACAAAGGCAGCAAGAGCAATAGGGCAAATGAGAGAAGTGAGCCAAATCGTAAGGTGCGCATATTAGAGAAGTTCTATAAGTAACGAATCACTTTGGTAACTGTCTGATGCATCAACGGTGGTCGCGCATTCAAAAGAATTATTTCACCACCCGATGAAGCAGTTTGCCTTCAGCGTTGTGAAACTCGACTTCGAGATCACGCCCCGAGGTCACCACGAGATAACCACCCTGCGGTTTTGGAGATGTGAACAGCTGCTTGACCAACGCATCAGGATCCGTGCCTTTGGGATCTCCCGGAGCAACACCCAATCGGGAATTCTCATCGTTCAATGCTCCACAGGCGAACTCTTCCACACCTGAAGGATGAACGCTGTGATATTGCCAATGACGGTCCCCACAGAAGATGAGAAGATTCTCGATACTATTCTCCTTCACCCAGGCAAAGAAACTCTCGGCCTCATGACGAAAGCCTTTCAAACTTGCGTGATTGTCAGACTTCTTTCCCATGTCCGGACCAACCATGGGAGTAGGAGACACTATGATCTTCCACTCAGCATCACTCTCCTTCAACGTATGCTTCAGCCAGTCGCGTTGTTCGGTTCCCCAGAGTGATTTCTTGGGACCATCCTTCATCTTGTTTGGAGAGCGATAATCCCTGCCTTCAGTGATCCATAGCTGCAATTTCTTACTCACTCTGTGAGTCCGATAAGTTGGCGCATCTGCATCGTTCATGGCTGCGATCGGCAGCTGCTCCTTGAACAGATCAATGCCTGTCTTCGAAAGCGGTTTACGATCAGTGGCATTGTCAGAATCATTGTAACGAAAATCATGATCGTCCTTCGACCAGTAACCTGGCACGTCTTGAAAAAAGCGAATCATGCGAGGAAACCTGAATTGCTCATGCCAACAGAGACGTAGTTCTTCCAACGTCGATGATCTACGGTATGGATTGTCGTAGTAGACAATATCGCCTGATCCGATGAAGAAATCTGGAGCAAAGTATTTCATGGAAACAAACGCAGGAAATCCAAGTCGCTTGTCCTCAACTGTCGCGGTCAACGGCCCTCCGGCGTTGCCAGCAAGTCCGTGCATGAATTTATTATAGTTCATGCAACTACCCATGATGAACTGAACCTGCCGATCCAGCCCCTTTCCCGGAAGGGTCTTGAAGGAACAGACAGGCCCCTTATTCCCGACCTGCTTGCTCTGTCCATAGAGGGCACGGTAATAGTAGCGTTTCGCAGGTTTCAGCCCTGAAAGCTCAGCCCGCACAATGAAGTCATTTTCAAGACTCGCAGGTTGAATCTCCGTCATTTTACTTCCCTCAAGATCTTCATTTTCACTCCATTCGAACCGAACGAATCCACCCGAGCCCGGTAGATCTCCCTGATCATTCAACTGAGTTTGAGATGTCAGTCGCGTTTGAATGAATCCAGAGGAATCAGTGACTTCTCCACTCATTGTTCCCTGCCCCAGAAACACATCCGTAGCAGATACGAACGAACCGCTAGCGAGAGCCAATACCAAACAAATCAGCGATCTCATTTTGCCTTCTTAGCCTTCTTGTTCTTTACCTTGCTCGTGTGAGGAACGAAAGGACGAGCCACTTTCTCGGTTGGAGATCTGAAAACATAGGCCTCCCACGATTTCCTGATCTCTTGCCACTCTTCCAAAGAACGCGTCGGATACTGAGTTGGCCAGCCCAAGGAATTGTAATCCAGTCGATCAGGATTCTTAGTCACATACTCGGCCACCGTCGAAGTCGGCAACTTTTCAGGGAATGCATTCGCAGCACGAAACACATCAGAAACTCCCTGATCATGAATGACGTTCTTCCGCCACGCTTCAAGTCGTTTAAGCAACCTTGCCTTGATCTTCGCATACTTCTTTTCATCAGCAACGTTGTTCACTTCAAACGGATCCTCGCGCAAATCAAACAATTCAATCCCTGGTTTCTTTGAAGCCATGAAAGCCGACTGTGCGGGCGTCAATTTCCCCTTCATATGCAACACGTTCATCTCAGAGAGCACTGGATAGGATGACTCTTTGTAACGATTGAACTGACACCAGGCTCTTTCCGGCATCAGGTTCAAAATCAATTTATAATCCTTGGTCCGGATGGTTCGCATCGCGTCGTGCGTTTCATCCATCTTTCCTCGAGCAGCGAATACATGCTTTCGCTTTCCAAGCTCATTGCTGAACAGGCTCAATCCATGGACTGGAACCTTGGGTGTTACTCCTGCCACCTCCAGTGTTGTCGCACACATATCCAGGGAACTCACCAAGTCCTTGCTGACCTGCCCGGCCTTCACCTTCCCCGGCCAACGCATGATCAAGGGAATCCGGATGCCTCCATCATAGAGAAACTGCTTTCCTCGAATGTGGCAGCGCCCGTGATCCCCCAGAAAGAAGACCAGGGTATTATCCGCCAAGCCTTCATCCTCAAGTCTCTGAAGCAACTCCCCGACCTGCCTGTCGACAAGCTGCATCTGCTCCAACCCGTTCGCCCAGTCACGACGAACAAAATCGTTATCGGGATAGTAAGGTGGTATCTCAACATCCTTGATGGCGATCGGGCGTTGAGGATCTCTATTCCATGCACGATGAGTCCCACCGAAAGTCACCCTGGCAAAGAACGGCTGCCCATCAGCACGCCCTTTCCAATCACGCCCCATAAACAGATCGTCATGATTTGCTGGCGCGAAGTTGCAATCAATCTTCCGACTCATCAGACAGGTGTAGTATCCGGCTTCTGCCACTTGGTTCGGGATTGGCACCACGCCATCAGGCAACGACTTCTTGTCATGAGTGCGGTGCTGGTGCGCTCCAATATAGTTCTGATGCATCCCAGTCATCATCGCTGATCTCGAAGTCGAACAGACAGGCGACGTGGTGAATGCTGTCTCGTAGCGAATCCCCTCACTGGCCAGTTTGTCCACGTGAGGAGTATGCACCCCCTTGGTCCCATAACAGGAAAGATCAGGTCCCCAGTCCTCAATCATGATCCAAAGGATGTTCGGACGCTTTTCTTGTTCTGACTTGGCGCTCAATCCTGACACACCAATCAGCATCAGTAATGGCAACAGAAGGAATCGAATTTCGAATCTAGGCATGGAACTATTCATGTATCAGCAATCGTGCAAGACGAGGAACCAATGGGTTCGAGAGGTTGGACGCCGGCGATCTTGACGATTCTATTCGATTTATCGAACCAAATTCCAAATCTCGTTCACCCTTCCCTGTGACATTTCTTGCACTCTGTAGAGCACCAATTAGGGTCCTTCCATCATGTCAACACGTCTGGTCTCCATTCTTAGCCTCTGTCTGATCCTATCATCTGCTTCTGCAGGGGATGTCTCCATATCCGTCCGCAAGGCGGTTGAGCCCTTCATTGTTGATGGAGAGATCTCAGGTGCAGTGACGTTGGTCGCACACAAAGGAAAGATCGTGAGTTTCGAAGCCATGGGTTATTCGAACTTGGAAACCAAACGCACGATGAAGAAGGACGACCTCTTTTGGATCGCATCCATGACCAAGCCTACAGCAGGCATCGCGCTCATGATGCTCGCTGAGGAAGGCAAACTGAACATCAATGATCCGGTTGAGAAACACCTGCCTGAGTTCAAGAATCTTTGGCTGCTCGAAAAACAAACCAAAACTGAGCGCATTCTCAAGCGGCCTTCCAGAAAGATCACCCTTCTTGATGTCGCTACGCATACAGCTGGCATTGGAAATGCATCTGAGCCCCGTCCTCATTCCACTTTGGCAGAGTTGGTATCATTGATCTCACAGCAACCTCTGCAGTTCGAACCTGGCAGCAAATGGAAATACAGCACATCTGGAACACACGTCGCGGGACGCGTGGTAGAGGTCGTGTCTGGACAATCGTTTCAAAGCTTCGTTCAAGAACGACTGTTCAGTCCGCTGGGCATGAAGGACACCATCTTCTTTCCATCCAAGAAACAGGTAAAGCGTGTCGCCACTTCCTACCTCAAGAATGACAAGACACCCAATCTGACTCCGACGGATGTATCCTTCGTCAAAGGAGATCTCTGGGACACCAAGCGCACTGTCAAACCTGGAGGAGGGCTCTACTCCACGGCTGAAGACATGTGCCGTCTCTACCAGATGATGCTCAACAAAGGAACATGGAACGGAAAACGACTCTTAAGCGAGAAATCTGTCAGGGATCTCACCCGCACTCAATCTGGGGATATCGAAACCGGATTCACCGATGGTATGAGCTGGGGCATCAAGTTTCAGGTCGTGAAGCATCCGCAAGGCGTCACCGCCATGCTCAGTCCCGGAACCTTTGGTCACGGCGGCGCTTACGCCACTCAGAGCTGGGCAGATCCGGTCAACCAAACCATCTACATCCTGATGGTCCAACGCCGGGGCTTCCGAAACGGAGACAATTCCCCACTTCGCAAAGCCTTCCAAGAAGCAGCCGCCAACGCTCTACACGGAAAATAGGGATTCTAGTCCGCGAAGCTGGCTCTGTCATTTCACTCACCAGCCTGTTCAGAGCAAAATTTCAACCTTCCCACTTGTCAGGCTCCCGGGGGCTTTGGCAAGCTCCGCTATGGCAGTCAATCACGAACCAAATTCCCTCGATCGAGAGTTTTATCTTCAGGCTGATGACTTCTTTCCAGCCAACAAGGGTTGTGCCCTCACCTACGATGATTTGACGCTGGCTACGTTGTATTCCGAGATCCTTCCCAAGGACACGCATCTTGAAACAACCTTGGCTGAGGGACTTGAGCTCCACCTTCCAATTCTTTCTTCCGACATGGACACCGTCACGGAGTCACAGATGGCAATCGCCATGGCTCAGAACGGCGGTATGGGACTGATCCATTACAATATGACGGAGAAGGATCAGCTTCGCGAAGTCTCCAGAGTGAAGAATCATGTCCACGGATTGATCGAAGATCCCATCACCGTCCAACCCGACCAACAGATAGGAGATGTGCTGGAGATGATTTCTCGCAAGGGATTCACGTTCAGCACATTCCCCGTAGTCGATGACAATGGGAAGCTGGTCGGGTTACTACCAGGCAGCGTTGTGCGTCCTCGATATTCAGGGCGCCCAGTCCAGGAAGCACTCACTCCCAGAGATCAGGTCTTCACGATGACCGAAAAGGAGCTGGGCAATGATCCAATCGCCATAGCGGATCAGTTCTTTGCTGAACATCCACGAATCGACAAGTTGATGGTCGTGGATGACGCAGATCAGCTCCGTGGCCTCTTCACACTTTCCGATGTCGACCGCATCACTCAGGAACGCCAGGCACAATTCAAGCCTGCTCGTGATTCACAGTTTCAACTGGTCTGTGGTGCAGCTGTATCAGCCACACGCAATGCATTTGGTGAATTGGATCGGGATCGAATCAGTGACCACGTCGGAGGCCTTGTTGAGCGGGGAGTTGACGCAGTTGCCGTGTCTACCGCACATGGTCACACCAAGGGTGTTGGCGACACGGTGAAATTGATCCGCGAGATCTTCCCTGACCTCCCCATCATCGCAGGCAACGTGACCAGTGGAGCCGGTGTGGAGTATCTTGCCGAATGCGGAGCCAACAGCATCAAGATTGGGCAAGGGCCTGGAAGCATCTGCACAACTCGTGTGGTTGCTGGTGTTGGCATCCCTCAGATGACAGCTCTCTATGTTGCGGCAAAAGCAGCCAAGAACAAGGGAGTCTCTATTCTCGCCGATGGTGGCATCACCAAATCTGGTGACATCGTGAAGGCCTTGACGATCTCCGACGCCGTGATCTGCGGCGGCATCCTTGCTGGCTGTGCAGAGGCTCCAGGTGAGATTCTCGAAATCAGCGGCAAACTCTACAAACAGTATCGCGGCATGGGGAGCCTTGCTGCGATGAAGTCAGGATCGGCCGCTCGATACGGACACAGTTCCAAGGACGCCACAAGAAAGGTTTCTGCTGAAGGAGTTGAAGCACTGAAGGAAGTGGCCGGCCCGGCAGACAAAGTACTCGGTCAATTGATCGGAGGAATCCAATCAGGAATGGGCTACCTCGGTGCGGCCACACTACCTGAGCTTCGCAGTCGAGCGCGTTATATCCGCATCAGTCCGGCTGGACAGAAGGAATCCTCCACTCACGATATTGTGGAGTTCAAGACAGGTACTTGATTCGAATCACCTACGAGCGGTTTCAATCTCAACCCGCTCCAATTCGTAGAGTTCGCGGATGGTTTCTGCGTCGATCACATGATTGAACACCGCGAGTTCATCAATACGTCCATCCCAGAAATCAACTGGTGTCCCCGGGCGGTTCCGATGATTCCCGATCAGCTTGGTTCCAATCCCCAGAGCCTTGAAGTTCGGTTTAGCAAGCGCCTTATGTTTCACGCTACCAACCTCTTTTCCATTCCGATAGAGCCTTAGCATTTTGCCGTCAGCGACAAAGGCTACGTGCTGCCATGATCCAATAGGAAACGGAACTGGCTCCAAAACACCGGCACCACCGCCCTTCTGATGCTTGATTCTTACTTCAAGCCCTCCCTCGTAATCGCGAAGCCCAAAGTGAAACTGCCCGATATAACCCTCCGCCCAGTTTTTGGCGATCGAAGCCCAGCGCGGACGAGACTCCGCCTTCACCCATGCCATCACTGATAGCTGATTATTCTCAGCTTTCGGGTAATCTGGGACATGCGCATAGTTACGACTATCGTTGCCTTCTTGATAGAATGACGATCCCAGTTTCCCTTTAGCAAAAGGCGCACCTTCGAGCCGTCCTTGCACCAGTGTTGCATGCAGTTTGTTCCTGGAATGATCATTGAGCGTCACACCATCCTCACTCGGGCGCATCCGGAAATAGACAACCGGCTTCAGCTGATGAATACGATGGGAATAGGAAGGTGAAGGTTCATCCAGCGATCTCAGAAACTGCTCGGGTTCAATGGTGATTCCTGTTGGAGAACCAGCATCACCGCCAATCCTCGTCGCCTGATCAGTCAGTAGACGCAACGAAGCGTCCGGCTCTGAAAATGGCCTCACTTCCACCTCACCTTGGAAGACATGTACTTCACTGGTACCCTCTCCTCCGACTGAAACGCCAAACTCAGTTCCATGATCGATCACCTCCGTATTTGGGGTTCGCACTGTAAATCCTCTACCCTCAATCGCGACGGTTGCTGAAAGTTTTCCTTCATGAAGCGTCATCAATTCACTCGACTCGATTCTGAAAAGCGCAGGGGCTTCCACCACGACATCAACCCCTTTGGGAAATCGTATGTTCACCACTCCTTCGGTAAGCCTATACTCTCCGGCCCGAAGATCGTCGCCTCCTTGAAGCTTCAAGTTCGTTCTTTCAACCCCGAGCACACCACCCGCCTTACGCTCCACCTGAGCCAAGACCTTGCCTTTCGTCCACGCCCTGGCGCGAAGGTCCGGCGCGGCTGAATTCCAGATGACACCAAGAACCAGAGTAATACAGGCCGCGATCGCAGCATACCGAATGGCAGCTCTTCCGAAGCTTGGAGCCACAACGTTAGACATCTCCTGCTCAGGAAAGCCCAAGGAGTCCAGCACACCATGTTCGGCAGCCAGCGCTGCATGCATTCTACAGTGATCAAGATACGCCTGCCGCGCATCAGGGCTCTCCTGTATGATCTGGGCCAATCGGAGTTTCTGTTCGTCTTCGAGATCTCCTTCTAGAAATCCTGAGAGCAACTGATTCAATTCTTTGTCTGTATTTGATCGATCGCTCATAGCGCTGACTCCTTCATTCTGAAACGCACACATTCGATCAAACTGGTCCGGGCTCGAAACAAGGTCTGTTTGATCGCACTCGCAGCTGATTGCGATTTCTCAGCCACCGCTTTGATCGATTCGCCTTCTGAGTAACGCAGACGGACGATCTCTTTTTGTCGCTCCGGCAGTTTCTCAATACATTGCCTCAACGCAGCTTGCTGCTGTTCCATGGTCTCACAACCTTCAGCTGCTTCAACCGCCAATTCGGAAAGAAACTCCTCCGCTTCGACAAATCGCGAAAGCCTCCCCATCTTACGCCGATGTTCCAATACCTGATAATAGGCGACCTTGAACATCCACGCTGAAAAATTCGTCCCCAGCTTAAAGTCATCCGCCTTGCGCCAGAGAATGATATTCGTCTCCTGCATTACATCCTGCGCCTGCTGCCTGTCTCCCACAAGCGACAGAACATACGCAAAGAGGCGGTTCTGATGCGTTGTCAGAAGCGTGATAAATTCAGGTGTGTCTGCGTTGCCTGCCATAACTTGCGAAATATTGTCCCAAGTAAATGGCATCGGACAGCAAAAGGTAACGGATATTCTATTCATCCACGTTCACCAGACTTAACATTCCGCGTTACCTTTTCGCACTGAAGCTCATTAACCTAGACCCATGTTTAAGACGAAGTATTGCTCCAAACAGTTTCTCAAGTCGTTCTTGCTGATCGGATTGGGAACCTTCCTTGTATCGACACCTCTGACTGCAAAAACAGCCAGTCCCAACGTCATCATGTTCGTGGTAGATGACCTTTGTGACTGGGTCGGCGCCATGGGTTACAATCAAGCGGTCACGCCCAACATGGATGCACTGGCCGATAACGGCGTCATGTTCTCAAATGCCCATTGTCCTGGCACATACTGCGCCCCATCAAGAAGTGCGATCTTCACAGGCAGATTCGCCTCCACCACCGGCTGCTACGGCACTGAGGTCTATCACTACGATCATCCGGAATATCGCCCCATGCAGGTCAACTTTGCCAAGGGCGGCTATTCGACCTTCGGCGCAGGCAAACTCTTCCACCATCCAGCAGGGTATATTGATCATCGCGGATGGGATGAATTCTTTCTCCGCAAAGAGGAATACAAACAGAAGGGTTGGCCACTGGAGTCCTGGGGTGAAGGAACTCCAATCCCTCAGCCATTCCCCAACAGCATCTACAACAAAGGCAAGAAGGTCACCGGAGGTCTGTTTCTAGAATGGGGAAAGGTCCCGAATGAAAAGGAAGAAGAAATGGCCGACACCATTCGCGTGAACTGGGCATGCGACGTCGTCAAACGCAAGCATGACAAACCGTTCTTTCTGTCCGTCGGACTCTACGCACCTCATTTTCCAAACTACGCCCCAGCAAAGTATTTCGATCTCTACGACGCGGACAAGATTCAGATCCCGCCCTACAAGGAAGATGATCTCGATGACCTTCCTACCAACATGCGAAATATCAAGATCCGGCGAAAAGCAAAGCACCATGAAGAGTTGGAACGACTCGACGCGATCGATGATGCCATCCACGGATACCTAGCAAGTGTCTCCTACGCAGACGCCATGCTCGGTCGATTGATGAAAGCGCTCAATGAAAGTGGTCAGGCAGACAATACGATCGTCGTTCTTTGGAGTGATCACGGTTATCACCACGGAGAAAAAGGAGACTGGGGAAAACACACACTTTGGGAGCGCACCTCCAATGTGCCTTTCATCTGGTCCGGCCCGGGTATCAAGCGCGGAGGACAAACCGATGTCACGGTGAGCCTGATCGACATGTATCCCACTTTCGCCGAGCTTTGCAGTCTTCCGACCGTAGATGGTCTCGAAGGAGAATCACTTGCAACCACGCTCAAGGCCCCGTCGAAAGCAAAGGATCGAAATGTTTTCCTGCCCTACCTTGATCCTGGCGCCTTTGCGATTATCAACCGCGATTGGAGATTCATCCGCTACAAGGACAAGACAGAGGAACTCTACGATGTGCGCAAGGATCCCAATGAATGGTATAACCTCGCCGGCAAACCCGAATTTGACGCCGTCCGCGACAAACTCCGGGCAGAGGCCCCAACCACCTTCGCACCTCCAGGGACACCGATTCAGCAAAGACAGCTGGTTACAGAGGGCACCTCATTTCATTGGAAGAAGAGAGCTCCAAGGAAGCCCAGAAAGAAGAATTAACTTTTTCCTTCCTGCCCGTAGAATGGTCTCCGTTACCACAATACCAAAACTTATCCATACCTTTGCAAAGTCTCTGAAGCATCATTCAGCACTATGAATTTCAGCCGTCTTCACATCACCGTCCTGTCCACCATCCTCGCTGCTCCAGTCCTCGTCTCAGCAGCAGACAAACCATATCCACCAACAGGGACCATTCCCTATTTATCAGCCGAAGAAAGTCTCAAGACCTTCCAACTACCTGATGGTTACCGACTTGAGACAGTGGTATCTGAACCACACGTCGTAGAACCCGTGGTCTGCGCCTTTGACGGAAACGGAAGAATGTATGTCGCCCAGATGCGCACCTATATGCAGGATGCTGACGCCACCGGAGAACAAGAACCAAAGAGTCAGGTCTCATGGCATGAGGATACAGACGGCGATGGCAAGATGGATCGTCACGGAGTGTTCGTGGACAATCTTCTCCTGCCTAGAATGGTCCTGCCTCTCGACGATCGTGTTTTGATTCAGGAAAGCAACACGCTCGATATCTATGCATACCGCGATACCGATGGCGATGGAGTTGCTGATGAGAAGAAGATCTTTTTCAAGGGAGGCCCACGAGGCGGAAATATGGAGCATCAGCCAAGCGGCTTGATCTGGTCGATGGATAATTGGCTCTACACAACTTACAACGCATTCAGATTAAAGTATCAACACGATGGAACAGCCGTGAGGGAGTCCATTCCATCAAACGGAGGCCAATGGGGACTTTGTCAGGATGATCTCGGCAAACCATGGTATGTGAATGCTGGAGGTGAACGCGGACCTCTGAACTTTCAACAAACAATCACTTACGGACAATTCAACGTCAGCGATCAGTTCTCCCCCGGATATCGAGAGGTGTTCCCATTGGTGCCGATTCCAGATGTTCAGGGCGGACAAAAACGCTTTCGCCCAGAAGAGGAGACGCTCAATCATTTCACGGCAACCTGTGGTCAGGAAATATTCAGAGGCGACAGGCTTCCAAAAGATTTACGCGGAGATCTCCTCTTTGCAGAACCGGTTGGCCGCCTGATTAGACGGAGCAAGATCGAGGTCAAAGATGGTGTAACCTTCCTGGAGAATGCTCATCCAGGTAGCGAATTCATTCGTTCCACTGATCCAAACTTCCGCCCTGTAAATATGGCCAATGGTCCAGACGGTTGTCTCTACATCGTGGATATGTACCGGGGGATCATCCAACAGGGAAACTGGACAAAAAAGGGAAGCTATCTTCGCGGGGTCATCGACGAGTATGGATTGGATAAGAACGTCGGAAGAGGCCGCATCTATCGCCTTGTTCATGAGGATTTCAAGCCAGGCAAAGCACCAAAGATGTTGAAAGAGTCACCCAAGGAGATTGCAAAATATCTCGACCACCCCAATGGATGGTGGAGAGATACCGCTCAGAAACTGCTTATCGTTAAGAATGACAAATCAATCACCCCTCAGCTAACGAAGATATCAAGAAGCAAGGGGGATTCACTGGATCGCCTCCACGCCATCTGGGCACTTGAGGGAATGAATGCAGTCACCCCCTCCCTCCTTCGGGAACACATGCAGAATGAATCTCCAGCCATGCGCAAGGCTGCCATTCGCATCGCCGAATCCCTTTTCAAATCCGGAAACAAGAGTCTTGAAAAGGACATCAAGAAGCTGGCAGGTGATCCAGATCCCGAAGTGGCACTCCAGGCCCTGATGACCGCAAAGCTTCTCAAATTCAATGATCATAAAGATCTGATCGAAAATACGATGACCAAAAACAAGGCCAGAAATATCCAGGAATTCGGCAAGCAGCTACTATCTGGAGGACAAGCGCCCCCCGCAAAGATAACCACCGAGCAGTTGGCCTTGTTCCGAAAGGGAAAAGAAGTCTACCAAGGGCTTTGTTTTGGATGCCATGGTGATGACGGCAAAGGGACGCCAATCCCTGACAGTCACGGTCTGACTCTAGCACCCAGTCTCGTCAATTCGAAGATCATCAATGGGCACCGACATCTCTCCATCAACGTTCTGCTACACGGACTCACCGGGCCGGCAGTCGACGGAAAGACCTACCAGGCTGAAATGGTCCCCATGGCCTCCAATGGTGATGAATTCATCGCCGCTGCCCTTTCGTTCATTCGCAACAGCTTCGGCAACGCCTCAGGATTCGTCACGGTGGATGACGTAGCCCATCAGCGTAAGATCAACCACCTTCGCAACATCCCTTGGACGGTTGACGAGCTGATGGAGAGCATCCCCTCACCATTGACGAACCGCGATCAATGGAAACTATCTGCCAGCGTTAAGGAGAAAGATGTCGCACTCGCCGTTGATGGCGAAATGAACACCCGCTACTCAACAGGCGGAAGTATGAAACCTGGAATGCATTTCACCATCGAGCTCCCAGAACCCACAAGAGTAGCAGGCCTCATTCTTGATGCTGGAAGATCCAAAGGTGACTACCCCAGAGGCTACACGGTAGAATTCTCAGACGATGGCGAGAAATGGAAACGCGTTGCAAAGGGCAAAGGTAAAACAGCCCTCACTGAAATAAAATTCGAGCCACGGTCCACTCGGTTCATCAAGATCACCCAGACCGGAAGCAACCGCCTCCATTGGTCGATCTACGAGCTAAACGTCCTCAAAGAAGCAAAGCTTAGGACCTCTTTTCCGAAAGCGGTCAAGAAGGCTGATGCATTCGAATAGAGACGTCTCCTCAACCACCTCTTCAAGATAAGACCGTCAACATGCCCCACATGAAGCGCATCAGCTTTCTCTGTTTCCTGTTCCTCTCTCTGACCGCCTACGCGGCAAAGAAGCCCAACGTCGTTTTCATCTTTGTGGATGATCAGGGATATTATGATCTAAGCTGCTATGGCGCGTCGGAGGTCAAGACGCCCAGGATTGATCAGCTGGCCACGGAAGGCATTCGATTCACTGACTACTATTCAGCTGCGCCTATTTGCAGCCCATCACGGGCAGGTCTATTGACCGGTTGCTACCCTACCCGCATCGGAATGCAGACGTGGGTCCAACGCGCAGATTCGAATCGCGGCATCCATCCAGATGAACTCACGTTGGGAGAGCTTTTCAAAGCCAATGGCTACGCCACTGCCAGCATCGGCAAATGGCACATTGGACATCACGAACCCTTCCTTCCTCATAGCATTGGGTTCGATCATCACTTCGGCCTGATCCACAATCTCGATGATGTTGAAACAATCTATTTCAAAGATGAAGGCGGCACGCCTCTCATGCGAAATGGAAAGGTCATCAAACGCCCTGCCGATCCCAACGAATTGACCCGGCTCTACACGGACGAAGCCATCCAGTTCATCGACAAGCATAGTGATGAACCCTTCTTCCTGTTTCTTCCTCATACCATGCTTCACAACCCTTTAGGGGTTTCACCGGAGTTCAGAGGTTCGTCCAATTTCGGCGAGTATGGCGACGCGATTCAGGAGCTGGATCATCATACAGGCCGCCTGATGGATCACCTCAAGGCCAAGGGACTTTCTGAGAACACCGTTGTTATCTACGCATCCGACAACGGACGCGGACCAGGCCGCAACAAGAACCAACCAATCCAAGGGCGTAAGCTTTCGACCTACGAAGGTGGTATTCGTGTTCCCTGTATAGCATGGGGCCCGGGATTGGGGATTCAGTCCGGTGTCACTCAAAAGAATATCGTCACCGCCATGGATTGGTTTCCAACTCTTGCCAGTCTGACTGGAATCCGAGTGCCCGAAGACCGGGTTATTGATGGGAGAGATCTCAGCGTCATGCTCACAAAGAAAAGCGATGAGATCCCTTCGTTTGATAAGGGCACTTCATTAAACAGCGACGTCCCAAACAGACGAACGTGGAGAGAAGCCGGAGAATGGTCCCCGCTCTTCTCAAGGCGCGAATATCAAAACGCATTTTTCTATCATGGAAGCCATGGAGCATTGGCTGCCGTTCGCTCTGAAAAGTGGAAGATGTATCTCAACCCAACACTGAAACTCTATGATCTTGAAAACGATCTGAGTGAACAAATACCGCTCCGAGGTCATGGAGACATTCGCCGCAAGCTCAGAGGAATGGCTGTCTTGTTCATGGAAGAGATGGAGAGAGACTCACGACCCTCAGGCGAGTTCATCCCTCCTCCGTTGGACGAAATGAAACGAACGGTGATTCCCAAATCACTGCAAGATCAACTCGATGCGCACATGGGCGTCACCTATGCCCGCTATGGAGAACGCAAACTCAAACTGGATATCTATCGCCCAAAGAGCGCGAAGGGCGACCTACCAGCCATCGTTTGCATTCATGGAGGAGGCTGGGCAAAGGGAGACCGGCGCAATCACGCACACGTCGCTCAATACATTGCTTCTCAGGGATACGTCGCCGCTACTATCTCCTATCGTCTAAGCGGCGAATCTCCATTCCCAGCCCAGATCCAGGACTGCAAAGCAGCCGTCCGTTTCCTTAGAGCAAACGCAAAGGAATATGGACTACAAGCCGACAAGATTGGAGCCATCGGTCACTCCGCTGGCGGACATTTGACCGCCCTGCTTGCCACATCAGGCGATGTAGAATCCCTAGAAGGAAACGGTGGTAATCCAGGTGTCAGCAGCAGCATCCAAGCAGCGGTTCCATCCGGAGCTCAGACAGAGTTTGAGAGTGAGCGCACACGCTCGATTTCGGCCGAACCAAACAGAGGAAGAATCTGGCGAGCCTTTCTCACTGGCAGTTTGGAAGAGAGCCCCAATGTGTATCGGTTAGCCTCTCCCATTCATCACTTGGACGCTGGTGATCCTCCTACTTTCTTCACCACTGGTGAATTCGATGATCCAAGCACACGTGCCAACAATTTCCGGGCAAAGATGCGATCACTGAAGATCCCTACCGGACTCAAGGTGATCAACAACGCCCCGCATCCCTTTCTCCCCAAGCAGCATTTCTTCAATCAGGCAATGGATCGCAGCATTGAGTTCTTCGACAAACACCTGAAATAGACATTCCCTTTCCATTCCAAATGAAAACACTCGCACGAATCAGCCTTTGCCTGATCGCATTCATCGCGCTCACTGCATCAGCCGCCAAGAAACCTAACATCGTCTTCTTCTTTGCTGACGACTTAGGCTATGCCGATCTTGGTTGTTACGGACATCCATACGCCAAGACTCCCACCCTCGATCAATTGGCGGCAGAGGGCACACGCTTCACTCAACACTACGTCACCGGGGTCACCTGCAATCCAAGCCGCACGGGACTCATGACCGGACTCTTCCCTGCCCGCTTTGCAAAGTATGCAGCAGGTTTCGGATTTGGTGAACGGACCTCCATCACAGAACTACTTAAGAACAACGGCTACCGCACCGGCCACTTTGGCAAATGGCACATCGGCCCAAAGAGCAGTGAAAAGGACGGCACCTATGGGATCGACACAGTCAAAGTCATCGGTAACAGCAGGGCAAAAAACGCGGGACGTGACGACGACCTCACTGGTGCGGCCATCGATTTCATCAAAGAGAATTCAGACGGTCCATTCTATGTTAACATCTGGGGACACAGCACCCATTTCCCTGTCAACACAGCCGAGCCGCTCGTGGAGAAGTTCAAGGATGTGAAGGTGAATCGTGATCACTTCTCATCCACCATGCAAAACAAGTTTGATGAATGCTTGGAGATTGGAGGAAAACTCGACGAATCCATGAGACAATATCTGGGCGATGTCTATTCCATCGATCTGAACATGGCCCGCGTCCTCAAAGCCATTGATGACTTGGGCATCCGGGACAATACCATCGTTGTATTCTCAAGCGATCACGGACCCGCCCCGGTCAAACTGGCATCAGGCACAAGGGAATTCTCCAACAACATGCTCGGCTACGCTGGCCAGTACCGCGGAGGCAAACACAATCAATATGAAGGCGGCGTCCGCGTCCCATTCATCATTCGTTGGCCCGGTCACGTCCCAGCCGGGCGAGTCGAGTCAAAGAGCGTCACTTCCTTCATCGACTGGATGCCGACACTCGGCGCTTTGACAGGAATCAAGAACCTGCCAACGAAGCTCGACGGTGAAGACATCTCTGACATCTGGCTTGGAGACTCAAGAGAACGCACCAAGAACCTCTACTGGAAAGTCAGCGCCAAGAACGGAGCACCGGCTATGCGTGAAGGCAATTGGAAGATTCAGCTGGGTCGTAAGAACGCATTAGAACTCTACGACCTTTCCACAGACCCAAGCGAAAGCACAAACGTCGCAAAGGAATTCCCAAAGATCGCCGCAAAGCTGAAGGCCAAGCTACAAGCCTGGAACAACGGCCTCCCCGCCGACTACATCAAAACCGAAAAGAAGAACAAGCCTCGAACCAAGAAGAAATAGATCTTTCACTGAGCACTGATCAAAGAGGGATCTGAGACTATCAAAGCCCGACCTCTGGATCGTTCACGATATTTCTGGTGGCTCCATTTCTGTTTCCCAAACATCGGATCAGCGGTCGACAGGAATTCCTCATTAATCTCCAGCACGGTCACGTAGTGATCCACGAGGAAACTGTATTTCACAAGAGAGATAAAGGGCCCTATTTCCTTCAGTTCATCAACTGCCTCATAGGTTACGATCCTCGAGTCAAATCCATAGATCTTCATCATCGAATCACGCAATGCATCAGGTGTGGTGCCTCCATATGGACTCGTGAACGCACCAATCACCAGTTCGCCTTCTTCCGCATTGATTCCCTTCTCACGCAACAAGGTTACAGCCGCTGCCGGTCCACAACTGTAGTCCGTGCTCTGAATACACACACCGTCATGAGAGAGGTATGTCTTCATCTTAGTATGACTGGGATACATCAATGCTGGAACCAAGAGCGGCAGAACTGAAAAACAGAGTGCGAAAACCACCATCAACAACACGATCGACCTACGTTGGGATCGATCACGCAATCTGAAACACGGGGTAGCGAGAAGCCAAGTAGAGATAAGCGCTATAACAGCAAACTCAGTTCTCCCACCCATCAACACCGAAAACGGAAACATTTCCTCCAAACTAGGGAACCGCCTCGGCAATCCTACACCTATGACGAGCAAGAACGGGAGGACGTAACCAACCAACCAGGTCCCATTCCGACGCTGAGCAAACCACCTTCCAATCTGACCCCCCAGCACCGAAAGAATGACAGCCCCACCCGTCTTCGCCACCCCCTCAAAAACATACTCCATGTTGGAGAATGTTCACCGCATTGGAGTTCTTAACAAGAGACTTTCTGTTCTATCGATCTTTTCTTGGGAATAGAGGCTCCGGCTCTCCGATCTTGTGCCCGGACTTCAATCCACCCCATTCAGCCGCAGCAAGCAGATTTGGTTCACCTTCCAATCCTACCTGCCCAAACATCTTCACAGCGGTGTCCGGAAGGAATGGCCAGATCATGATCGAAAGGATACGGCATGACTCCACCAAATTATAGAGCACTTCATCCAAGCGTCCGGCCTGCTCTGGATCCTTGGCCAACTTGAAAGGTGCTGTTTGATCCACGTATTGATTCACAAAGGTAATGAATTCCAACACACGTCGGATACCGGCTTGAAGCTTCTTGGCTTCCAATGCCTTCTTCACATCAGAGACTGCCTTACTTGCCTCATCCTTCAGCTCATCGTGTTCAGTGGCCAATACTCCATCGCGGTAGCGACCAAGCATCTTCAAGGAACGGTTCATGAGATTTCCGAGACCGTTGGCCAACTCGGCGGTGTAGCGCGTGGCAAATCCTTCGTCAGTCCAGTTCCCGTCAGGGCCGATGTCGAGTTCTCGGACGACATAAAAGCGGAAGGCGTCCAATCCCCATTCATCAATCACAGCGCATGGGTCCACGATGTTGCCAGTGGCCTTACTGATCTTTTCACCATCCTTCTGCCACCAACCATGAACGAGCACTTGTTTCGGCAACTCCACGCCCATGGCCTTCAACATGATCGGCCAATAAACTGCATGGAACTTGAGAATGTCTTTTCCAATCACGTGTGCATCTGCGGGCCAGAGTGAAATCGAGGTCTCAGGCGCAGCTCCCAGATCTTCCGGTTTCAATCCCAGCGGACCAAGGATACCTTGATCGCCCTGCGCTGCCGGAACAGTGATGTAATTGGTCAGTGCATCAAACCAGACATAGGTCACGTAGTCCTCATCGAATGGCAGAGGAATTCCCCAGCTGAGTCTCTGTTTCGGACGTGTTATACAAAGATCCTCAAGTGTGTTGTTCTTCAGGAAACCAAGGACTTCATTGCGACGATACTCCGGTGAGATGAAATTAGGATGTTCTTCAATGTAATCAATCAGCCACTGCTGATGCGCGCCCAGCTTGAAGTAGTAATTGTTCTCCACCAGTTCAACGACCTCACCATAGATGGGATCGAAGTTCCCTTCCTCATCGCGGTCCTTCTCAGTGAGAAAAGTCTCCTGACGCGTTGAGTAATAGCCTCGGTATTCGGACTGATAAAAATGCCCCTCGGCGTGGAGTTTCTGAAGAATCGTCTGCACGACCTTTTTGTGACGTGCCTGAGTCGTGCGGACAAAATCCTTGTTGGAAAGATTCAGCTTACCGGCAAAGGACTCCCATGCTTCCGCAAGCTCATCGCAGTATACCTGAGAATCCATCCCTTTTGCCTCGGCTGCCTGTTGGACCTTCTGTCCATGCTCATCCAGACCGGTGAGAAAAAAGGCCTCACGCCCCAGAGCCTGTTGAGCACGGGATATCACATCGGTGATCACCTTCTCGTAGGCATGCCCCAGATGAGGATGCCCATTTACGTAGTCAATGGCGGTAGTGGTATAAAACTGCTTGTCCATGCGCGGCGCGGAGAATGGACCAGCTCACACTTCATTGCAACACGATGGATACCATTACACTCCCTTCACGCCTTCTCTTGTATCTTGACTAACCGATTCTGGATCGCATGCTTTTCCCAATGGCGACTTCTTCCAACAACGGCAAAGGAAAATCCGTCATGCTCGGTGTGGGTCTCGACAACGAAGACGGCCACAAGCGCGTGACGACCGGGGATAATTTCGCCCTCATTGGGGGCAGTCAGGAAACCCACGAGCAGATGACTGAAAAGTCCATCAAGATCAACGAGAAGCTCTCTAGAAAGGGCAAGACCCTCGACAATGTCAGCCGTGAGGAATTTGACGACATTGCTCATTCAGTGGGCCTACACCGGATCGAACCGGATCAAAACTAGGTTATTTGCCTCCAACTAAAAGGCGGATTCCCAACGTATTAAGGAGAAAACATCGCAAGAAAGAGGGTAGAACTTCGGTTGCTTCCCATACGAGCCGGTGCTAGCTTTACCTAGTTTACAAGATGTCTGACAGTAGTAACTCACCCAATAACAACCCAGAACGCCGCCCAGGTGACATGAAGTCCCCAAATCGGCAGGCACTTCTCTGGGTCATCATCATTGCAGTCGTTCCCCTCCTGTTCATGTTCAACAAGCCTGCCTCAGGCATCAAAAAACTCACTCATACTGAGTTTATGCAGGCAGTGGAGGAAGACCGGATCGAAAGCGGAACTATTACCTATGAACCGGACGCAGGCGAACACGCCTTGATGCCGATCAAAGGCAAATACCGCCCTACTTCCGACGCTGAACCCGTTGATTTCGAGATCAAGACACGCCTTTTTCAAGAAACGGAAGAAGCCTTGCTGGCCTCCGGAAAGTTCAAAACACACACGCCAAACACCCTGATGCTCAAGGTGCTGCTGAACCTACTTCCCTTCCTTCTTCTCATCGGACTTCTCTACTACGTCTTCATCCGCCAGATCAAAATGGCAGGCAAAGGCGCCATGAGCTTCGGCAAGAGCCGCGCTCGGATGCTCAATAAGGAAAAGAACAAGACCACTTTCAAAGACGTCGCAGGCGTTGAAGAAGCAAAGGAAGAGGTCGCTGAGCTCGTTGACTTCCTGAAAGATCCCAAGAAATTCCAGCGCTTGGGTGGACGCATTCCAAAGGGCATCCTGATGGTTGGTTCTCCAGGTACGGGTAAGACCCTCCTTGCCAGAGCGATCGCAGGCGAAGCTGATGCCTCCTTCTTCAGTATTTCCGGTTCAGACTTTGTTGAAATGTTCGTCGGTGTTGGTGCAAGCCGTGTGCGCGACATGTTCGAACAGGCCCGCAAAGCAACGCCTTGTCTGATCTTTATCGATGAGATCGACGCAGTCGGACGCAGCCGTGGTCACGGACTTGGCGGCGGCAACGACGAACGCGAACAGACTCTCAACGCGCTCTTAGTTGAGATGGATGGTTTTGACTCCCAAGAAGGCATCATCATCATCGCCGCAACAAACCGTCCTGACGTTCTGGACAAGGCGCTGCTCCGTCCTGGACGTTTCGACCGCCAGATCACCGTCAGCCTCCCAGACGTCCGCGGACGCGAGGCTATTCTCAAGGTTCATGCCAAGGCTGTTAAGCTCGAAAAGGATGTTGATCTGGGCGTGATCGCCCGAGGCACACCTGGTTACTCTGGTGCCGAACTTCAGAACCTTCTCAACGAAGCCGCCCTACTCGCTGCGCGCCAGAGCAAGAAGGCTGTTGGCATGAAGGAGATGGAAGAAGCCCGCGACAAAGTCCGTTGGGGCCGTGAGCGCCGCAGCATGGCAATGACTGACGAAGACAAGAAGCACACAGCCTGGCACGAAGCCGGCCATGCCCTCGTCAACGTCATGCTTGAGCACACTCACCCTCTCCACAAGGTGACAATCATTCCACGCGGACAGGCTCTCGGTGCAACGATGTATCTTCCCAAAGAAGACCTCCTCAACCGCCACAAAAAGGAACTCCTTGATATCATCGCTGTGATGATGGCAGGCCGTATCGCTGAAGAAGTCGTTGCAAGAGACATTTCATCCGGCGCTTCTGGAGATATCCAGCAAGCCACCGCCACTGCACACGCCATGGTGTGTCAATGGGGTATGAGTGATGAACTCGGAATGGTTCTATACGATCAAGACGACGAATACGTTTTCCTCGGACGCGACATGGGCAAATCCAAAGGCTACAGCGAAGAGACCGCCCAGAAGATCGATGCAGAGATTAGAAAGATCATCGACACCCAGTTCCACGTCGCCAAGACACTCCTCGAAGACAATGCCGACAAACTTGAGATGATCGCCAACGCCCTACTCGATCACGAGACCCTCGAAGGCTGGCAGGTCGAAGAGATTGTTTCAAAAGGCACCTTCACACCTCCTCCAACCATGGACGATGATACACCTCCAACCGCAGCCGCGACGCTGCCGATTGAAGATGATGTCCCAGGAGGAAAAGAAGACGATGACCTTGGCGAATTCGGAACACCCGAACCTGCCCCAGTTTAGAAACATCGATCGCCCAAGATTCTTTCAAAGCCCTCCCCTGAGTTCAGGTGAGGGCTCTTTTTATTGGGGGCCGTAGGCGTCACGCCTTCAGGTTCTTGGAGGATCTCGCTCCAAATTCGAACAAGGGAATCCAATTTGTCAGCTGCACAACATAGATGTGTATAAATCCCATACCTTCCCCTTTGCTGATTGCGAATTCGATCACCTCGTGCCAGAAACATGAGAGAGAAATGAACATGCGAATACTAGCTATCATATTGTTCTGCACAATCTGCTTCCACGGTATTGGACAGACGCCCTATGACACTGGCTGGGGCACGCTGACTTTTCCTGAAACCTTCTCATTGAAAAGGACAGGAACCGCTGATTCTTGCCGTGGCGAACTAAGACGTGAGTCGGATGGCTTTTTGGTGCGATTTGATGTCGGGTTTATGGCTGGGTTTTGGGTAGGGCCAGACGAAGTTTCCGACGAGGAGGCACGCATTTTGACCATGAATAATCAACTAATTCGGATCGCATTAAAGAAGCATCCAGAAGGAGTTCGAGCGCGCGCCACAATATACGAAAGCACGGATTGGGCCCCGAAGCGAAAAGCCATCAGTGAAGAGTTGAATCGACTTTCCAATGCCACGGACTCCGAAGAGGTAGCGCTACTACTAGAAAGCTATAGACGTCACACGCGCAACATTCTCGCACCTGCCAATTTCAGTGCAGCAATCACGGAACATGAAGACCTACTGGACTTCTTGGCAGTGGTCTCTGGTTATCGATCAGCAAGTGTGGAGCAGCTCCGAAACGTATCCAGCAACGATGAAATCAAAATCTCGTTCAAACAGTCCTGGGACGAAGAGCCAGAAGGCAGACTACCAAAAGAAGCGAGATTAGGTGGAGACCAGAAAGCTCACTCCACCCTGCCTTTACCAGCCTTCGGACTCCTGATCTCCAATCAGTTCAAGCAAGTTCAAGTAACATGGATGGATCAGGACCGCCTTACTACGCGAGAGGAAGCAAAACTCTTTCTCCGAAAACTAATGGCAAACACATTCGGATCCACTTGGCGGTTTCAAATCTGGTCTCAAGAAGGATACGGAGGATCTCCTTTGATAGCCATGGAGGTCACAGAACGCTCCGGCAAGAAAGGCAAATGGGTCATTGCTCAAGAAGATACAACAACCTATTCAGTCTACCGAAACGGAGATGGCAAATGGTGGTTCAGTAGTTGGAGAAACCAACCAGATCTAGATGTATCTCGTTGAGAATCTCAAGCAGGCCCTACTCAGCTCATATCATAAATCGCTCTTACCAATCACTCTGCAGCCGGGATGTCTCTTTTAGAATTTTTCTTACGTCAATTCCATGAAGAATCCGACTTCAACCAAGCTCTCGTGGCAGTGTGATTATCTGATTTTTTGGGGAAGTTTCCCTCCGGATCACAAAAGATCCCTTCAGAACCAAATCTATATTCGATCAATCGATACGAACTTGTTTTCAGAGTCACATACTAAAAGGAAATCGCCATGGATGCCACCTGGCGTGATGAAGGGTTGGAGCTTGGCAAGGGGGAGTTGAAGCACCATGCCGTTTTGATCCAGAGTGCGTACGTGACGGGCCTTTCCCTGATAATACGAAAGCACATCAGGGACGCCGAGTTGCACATGGAATCGATACTCGTTCATCTGTCCACTTCATCTATCGACAGAAAAAGACCGTCACCAAATTGGTAACGGTCTTTTCTGAACTCTCGTTGATGCCTTAGAAACGAGATAAAGTAGTCTTGCGCTAATTAGTTAATGAGGCGCTGCCACTGGTTTTCGCGCGCCTGACGGGCAGCTTTGAGTGCACCGCGTGCGACGAATTCCATATCGGTTTCACCCGCAACGAGAACGCGTGGGCTTTCGAAGCCGTCCTCTTCTAGGATACGCTGCATCTCTTCTGCGAGGTTCTTCACGCGGCTTCCGCCTCCTGTGAGAATGATGTTCTGCAACAACTCAGTGACGCTGTCTGACGAAGCTCGGGCAATGACGTTGCGAAGCGCATCCAGAATCTCGTTCATGAGTGTGTTACAGGCTTCGCCCACCTGGGTTTCAAGTTCAAGTGTGCGTGGCTTACCGCCGACCATCACCTTCTTCTCGATCTTGCCAGTGGGCTTACCCACGTAGCTGAACTCTTCCTTGATCTCACGAATCTTCAGCATGCTGAGATCGCTGTCTGGATAGGTGCGTTTGATGGAGGCAGCCAACAACTGATCCACACGATCGCCGGCAACGTTCAAGCTGACCTGATCGTCTGCGGTTGGGTAGTATCCCTGAACCATGCAGATGTCTGTGGTTCCGGCGCCTATATCGACAAAGAGGGAGTTGGAAACCGGATCGATATAATCATCGTCTCCAAGTCGGCCTTCATCACGACAACCAAGTGCGGCGAGGAATGGCTCCGGAACAAAGAGGACACGGTCAAAGATGCCTTGGATCGCCTGCCTGAGATTCTCCCTGGCACCTTCATCGGCATTGGCGGGAAGTCCGACCACAGCACGATATTCAGTGGCCTGATCCATCTCGACCTGACTTCTCAGGTGCTGGAGGAAATCACGGGTGGCCTTGACGTTCTCGACAACACCATCAGCAAGAGGTGCCTTGAGATCGAGGTGAAGGCGTTTCTTCAATGCCTCTTGACCGAAAAGCATCTTGGCATCGCCAGGAAGAATGCCATCGACGATTCCATCGCTGGCATAACCGACTACTGAAGGGATCAGTTCATTTGCCTGAAGACTCTTCTGCCCTTCAAACGAGGTCTGAATGCAGGATTTGTTTGTTCCCAGATCAAGACCGATGAGCAGGGCTGCTTCTTTGGTCTTCTTGGGTTTCTCAGCCATACGAGAGGCGGCTGTGGTGGTTGAACCATTGCCAGAAAGACGACGGGCTGATTTGCGTCCCTTCACTTTTGGCACCGATGTGATAACGGGTGTATTGCGCATTATTTGTATCCTTACAGGGTATTACAGGGTTGTGGTTGAATGGCAGACGTGGTTGTTGGCTTAGAAGAATAGGTGTCTTCTGAAAATTCATCTGGTTGATCGCCTCCAAATTGGTTCTCGAGCAGCATGTCGATCATCCCTTCTACATTATCGATCTGGATTTTGCCTAAAGTATCATCTTCTGCCTCCTCCAGACTAAGCCCAAGCAGCTGTGCTCTGTTGATCTGGCGTTGGCGGGCTTCCTCTTCCTCGATCTCATCAAGAATTACAGGAACTGTATCCATGAGCACCTGACTGGAGGTGAGGCTGCATACAGACCATTCTGCCTCCAGATCCTTCTTGGTTTGCTTGATCTCGGCTTCCAGCTGACGCCGGCGCCTATCGGCTTCCACATGGTGTTGAAGCCAGCGTTGTTGAATCTCCCTTTGCTCCGCCTTAACCATGCTCTTGAGAACAGTCTCCTGATTCTCCCGATCATAGGTGGAAACACGTGCCCAACAGGCGATTCTCCGAGGAAGAAGGATCTTCATGATGGCCTCAGCTTCCTTCTTGTTTCCCCGCTGACGTAAATGGCAGACCTTGCGGAAGTCTTCCACAATTTCGTGCCATATCTTTTCACTGTCGAAAGGGTTCATAACTAAGGACATCAAGTTCGACTGCCTCTTAGCACTGGCCGTGCCACCCCGAATCCATCTTTAAAATGGAGCTCTTTTCCCACTAAAAACGCGGTTTCGCGTGCCCGGCGGGAAAGAAATGCCTGCATCAGGTCATTGATTTCCTATCTCACAGTGAGCCACATCACGGATTGACTTTACATTGGATTCACTCCGTTAATGCCCGCAAGTGAAAGAGCTTCAACCATTTGCACAGCTTCTTCAGGGATTCTCTGATTCCTCCCTGAAGGATCTGCTTTGCTACCTCGTCGTCACAGAGCTGGAACACGGCGAGGAATTCATTACCGAAGGAAAACATACTGAATCACTCTTCCTGCTTGCTGAGGGGCAACTGACGGTCCTTGTTGGCCCATTCAACAAACAGGCGGAAGTTGCCAAGATCTTCCCCGGAGGTTGGGTTGGCGAAGTGTCCATGCTCGATCCCGGGCCGGCATCAGCCACAGTCAGGTCCTTTGTGAGAGCCAAGCTCTTTGAACTCTCTCACAAGAACCTAAAAGAAATGATGGAAGCCCACCCTGAAGCTGCACATGCATTTCTCAAGGCGCTCTCCGCCAGTCTGGCCAAGCGACTTCATTTCACTTCAGAGGCAGTCGTCAGGAAGGATCACTGGAAGATCCGGCTTGCGCACCCTGATCCTTCAGCCCCTTCATGGTTGGCTGAAACCCTCAAGACTCTCAACGACACCAGTCCCACTTCCTGATGAATCGACCAGAGCCTATCCCTTTAAGACAACGAGAAATGTTTCACCATTTCTCAGACGAACTTCTCGACGAATTCAGCAACTACCTGAATGTGGTGGATTATCCCGATGGCACTTTGTTGACGGAGATCAACAGTCACTTCTTCGACGGTAAGACCGCCTTCCTGATTCTGCTCGAAGGTGAGGTCGATGTTCAATCACCTCAGCAGGACAGCACCCAGGTTCCTATCGTCAGGGTGATGCATCCGGGCGAAGCAATCGGTTTGGTGTCACTCCGGGAAGAAGTTCCACATACTGCCACCTGCGTGACACGAGATGCATCCAGGGTCGGACATATCTACAAAGAAGATCTTGAACGGATCGAGAAAGAGAATCCAACGCTGGCGGCAGCCATCGAATTCATGATCGCACATCAACTCTCCCGAGATTTGCGGATGTGCAACAGGCGTCTGGCCAATGCGCTTGCTGGCGGACTATCGCAGCAAGAGCTCCCCAAGTTCATCTCCCGATAAGAAAAAAGCCTCCCGGAACATTCGTCCCGGAAGGCCTTCTGAATTCAATGTAGATCAGCTCTTACTTCGCTGGCTTGAAATCAAGCGCGCGTTGCTGACCTTCTTGGACTTCTTCCTTGCTCATATGGCGACGGACATACTCGCGATTGCTGATCGCGTTGGTCACACCAGCAGCAGCAGCAATGTTAAACCATTTGTAGGCTTCAACATAGTCCTTCTCAATCCCTTCACCTTTGGTGAGTAGCACACCCAGTGTCAGCTGTGCATTCTGCATTCCTGCATTGGCCGGTTTCGTGAGATACTCGACAGCCTTCTTGGCGTCCTTCTGCACTCCGGCACCCATGCCATAGAAGTTACCGATCTCAGCCTGCGCTGGCAGATGACCATTGGCCGCAGCCTTTTCAAACCATTGAGCGGCTTTCGCGAGATCCTTCTCGACACCTGCACCGTTGGCATACATCACACCAGTGTTGAATTGAGCCAGGACCGAACCTGCTTCAGCAGCCTTCTCATACCACTTGACGGCTTCTGCCTTGTCCTGTTTGACGCCGATTCCACGATCGTAGAAATAGCCGACTTTGTTCTGAGCTGATGCTACACCGCGATCGGCAGTTTCCTTGTACCAACGGAAAGCCTCTTCTTCGCTACGGTCGCCTGCTTCACCAAGTTCATAGAGTTTAGCCAACTCAGCCTGCGAACGAACGTTTCCTGCTTCAGCTGATTTCTTAAACCACTCGATGGCCTTCTCGCTGCTCTTGGCAGTTCCACGTCCATTGAGATACATAACAGCAATATTGTGCTGCGAAATGGTGTATCCGGCATCGGCTGCCTTCCTATACCATTCAAATGCCTTGGCATCGCTCTGCTCAACTCCCTCGCCCTTGTCGCTCAGGAAGCCCAGCTCATTCATGCTACCGAGATGTCCACGTGAAGCAGCCATCTCATAATAGCGCGCTGCCTCGAAGGCGTCCTTAGGCATCGCTTCACCATTTGCATTCATGCGTCCCAGAAGAAAGAGTGCCTCTGGAATATTCTCCTTGGCCGCAGTCTTAAGGTGAGGAAGCGCTTTCTCAGCACTCCTCTCAACACCAGCTAGACCGGTGTAGTAAACCACGCCCAAGTTCTTGGCGGACATCACGTGACCACCTGTAGCGGCTTTCTCCATCATCTGGATGCCACGAGAAACGTCTTTCTCTGTTCCCATGCCATTGATCAACAGCACGGAATATTCTGCCAATGAAACAAGGTCATCCTGAGTCGCAGCCTTCTCCAACCAAGGGGCAGCCTTCGCTGCATCCTTCTTGACTCCAATACCATTCAGATAGATCAGTCCGAGATTGCGCTGTGAATCCTTATCACCTGCGATCGCCGCAGTGGTGAAATACTTTACAGCCAGAGGACCGTTGACTTCGACATCGATGCCCTTGGCATAACGCACGCCGAGATTTGCAGCGGCGGCCACGTCTCCTTGGTCGGCAGCTTTGCCCAACCAACGCATTGCCTCAGCGATATCCTTCTCTACGCCCTCACCATTAAGGTAAATGCTTCCAAGGTTCTTCTGAGCAGTGACGTTGCCACCTTCTGCTGCCTTACGGAGCCAATTAACGGCCATTCCGTAATGCTGCAATGCGCCATCACCCATGTAGTAACGCATTCCCAGTGACAACTGAGCTTGGGCATCTCCTGATTCTGCTTTGGCCTTCAATGAGTCAAGTGTCTCAGCGCCCTGCGCTGCTACAACCATCATGCCAGCAATCAGCGACATGCCTCCCTTTTTTAATGAACTGCGAAATTTCATACGAACTGCGAGCCTATGTGAGGCAACGACTTCAAAGCAAGATCGACCTCACGGAATTCCGTGTCGAATTGGTAACTTTCTTTGGTCAAAATTTAGATCACTTCTTCTTCAATGATGCTCTTTCGGCGGAAAAGACATCGCCCTGTGGTTTCTTGGGCAATTCAGCCTGCCAATCCTTCAATAGCGCCACCAATCGCTTGGTCACTGCGGCTTCTGATTCCGACAGATCCTTCTCCTCGAACACATCCGTGCTGATCCTATAGAGTTCCGTATGGCTCAGGTCGCGATTGGCCACCAGTTTCCATGTTCCCTGCACGACCGCATAGCTCACCCAGTGATCGGCTTTCCCATTCCTTGGAGGCCATGATGCTGGATATTTCCAAAAGAGAGCCTTCTCGCGCTTCGGCATCTGTTTTCCCTTCAGCACATCGACGACATTGACGCCATCCGGTTTGTATCCCTTTGGAAACTCAGCGCCAGCCACATCACAAAACGTAGGCAACAAATCGACACCAGAGATCAATGAGGTCTCATCCACCTTTCCTTTCGCGACCTTACCTGGCCAGCGGACAATGAATGGAACACCAATCCCACCTTCAAAGAGTGAGGCCTTGTAACCTTTGCGGCCGCCCGTAATTCCTTTGGCTGCGGCAATCCCCCAACCAGCCCCCGTCGCGGTATCATAGCTCAAGGACAACTCTGCATTCGCTGATCCTCTTGCCGGTCCATTGTCAGAACTAAAGACCACCAAGGTGTTCTCCGTCAGGCCCAAGTCATCCAAGGTATCCAGAACTTCTCCTATCCGTTCATCTGCATGAGAAAGCACTGACGCATAGATACGATCTGCTTCATTCTCCAAATGTCTGAAGCGCCATTCGTATTTTGGCACCGTGTGGAACGGAGTATGCGGCTCGTGGACCCAGAGATTGACAAAGAACGGCTTCTTTTCTTCTGCGCATTCTTTGATGAACTTCACGGTATGCATCGCATCTTCATGCACAGGCATCTGTTCACCAGCGCAGTTAAATGCACCATAGGTATCGTATCCATATTCGCTAGGAAGCGGTGAATCAGGAATCATATTATTAGCCAGATGCCACTTACCGAAATGCGCTGTGGCATAGCCGGCTGATTGCAACATCTTTGGCAGAGTTGGAGCCTTGGTATCCAGCCAATCCGGCATGCCGCGTTTGGCGTTACTTGGTACCCAGGCAAAATGTCCATCGATGTTGTATCGAGCTGGGAAATGACCTGTCATCACAGCCGTCCTGCTTGGTGAACAAACACCACTGGCCACAGTGAACCGATGGAAATCAGTTCCTTCCTTCGCCAGTCGGTCGATGTTCGGCGTCTTGACATATGGATGTCCGTGGCAACTCAGGTCGCCCCAGCCCCAGTCGTCGGCAAAGATGAAAAGGATGTTCGGCTTCGGCGCACCAATGGCATTGATGCAAAGCCCCATGGTCAATAGAAGTAGGATTCGTTTCATGTTTTCTAAAGTTGGTTTCAAGGTGTGACCCATTCCATTCGCGAAAGGATCTTTATGTTCTCTGGATTATTGAAGTGGAGACTGGATTTCGCTTCACCATCGTAAATGTCCACTGTGATGGTCTGAATATTTTTCCAGTCGGACATGGGTTCTTTCTCGCGGTCCACAAAATTCCCTGCTCTCACTAGAAACTCATGTCGTCCAGCCTTCGCTATCTGCTTCGTAAAAAACAGACTCTCTGAAGGCTCTTTCACTCCGGTCAGATAATTGTTCTTCTTTAGACGCAGTCGAAAACTCAATCGGCCTCGTGGTGCATCGATCTGAACCTTCAAGGCCATACTTGCTTCAGGAATCTTGCGATCAGGATCTTGGAATTTGTAGGTCTGAATACCACCTCTGGTGCTGAGTCCCCAATCACTCACCCCATTCTTCTCAAAATCCTCAAACACCTTCACTTCCCGGGCCTCTGCATGCAATAGATCCACATTGATGACAGCTGGAACGTGCACTGCCTCATCCGAGGTAAGGGTGAACGTTTCTGCCTCACCTCGAAATGCTTCCATCTTTCCGCCCAAGTCGTATTCAAAGTTGGCGAACGCATAAAGAGGCAATCGCTTCCTTACTGGGAGGTCGGCTCTCCATGTATTTCCACTTCTCTGCGACGCTGCACGTTTCCAGAATCGCGAACGCGGGTTGGGATCGTGACTGTAGTAAATGGTCGCTCCATTCAATCCGCTGAGTTCTGTAGGCGTCACACTGAAACTTGCTGCATCTCCTTTAACCACAAGGCGCGGCTTTGCCGTCTTTGGCAGTGAGTTTCCTTTGCCTTTCAAATGATGGTCAAAGAATCGGTTGATCAAAATCCACTGCTCTGCGCCAAGCGAATGGTTGTAGTGCATCATCTGACTCACTCGCCAATCATCATGAGGGATCAGATTCATCGCCAAGTAGATCTTCTCAAAGGTGGAATGGAAATCATCCGTAGCGCTGAGAAACAGAACAGGCGCTTTCACATGAGCCCAGTAGGCATGCGGATCAACCGTGGAGTTGTATAGGGCGATGTTCTTGAAAGCCCTTGCCCTTCCTGTCCCCGGCAACCCAGCAAAATCATCCAATCGATAACCACAACCGCCCACCATTGGAATAACCGCCTTCAATCGGGAATCGATGGAAACAATCGACGTGATCGTTCCACCCATGGAATAGCCGGTGAATCCGATCCGCGCAGGATCCACTTCCGGTTGTTGTTCGAGAAAGGTGATTGCTCTCCTGCCGGCATAGGCCAACTGAAACCAGTTTCCATTTCGCGGACTGCTGACCGGATCGATCGTATGCTCATCGGGTAAGAGATTCGACTTCGTGCTCTTACGCTTGGCATTCGGATAAAAGCGGGGGCCTTGACTTGGATCAACCTTGCCCCAATCGGTATTGGTCTTGATCCCTTCTACGATCTCCCGTCCACCCCAATTGATGTCGACTGTCGCAAATCCATGTTTGGCGAAATAGGCACCACGTTCACGCTCTGCTCGCTGGCCGCCACCGTGACTCCAGACAAATGCTGCTCCATTCTTCATACCTTTAGGAAAGGTATAGAACGCAGCCAATCTGGCATCAGCTCCTTTGAAGGTTCCAATCTTAAAGATGACATAGCGGCAGATGATTCCATCCTCTTCCCATTCCTCCACCACTTCCGTTTCCAAGGCTTCCTTTCGGGGATCAATGTCCTTCCAAAGATCGGTCACGTTCTTTGGAACCGTCTCAGCCGTATAGGGAACAAAGGTATCAGCCGCATGGGTGCTTTGCAGCAGACTGAATGCATAGATGAACAACAAAAAATATTTCATAAGACAAATCAACGTTTGCGCCGTAATTCCAAGGGGCTCCGCCTGAACCCTCTATCACTTCGAGATCAATTTTGTCATCGCCTCTGCATAACGCGAACCAAGCAAGAGCTGGCTCGGTGCATCAAAGTGTGTTCCTGCATCCCAAGTCACCGTTCCTTCGCAAGTAACAAGGCCGCAGTTTGAGTAGCTGGTCCCCACATTCTGAAGTGCCTTCCGCACGGTATCGCGTTTGCCGTTGTCAAAGACTTCTCCCACCACGACAGGCAGATCACTCACACCTATGTCCTCGCGAATCCTTTCGATAAACGTTTCCAATCGCCCCTGATACACCTCTTTGCTCGACTTCGAGTCCGATTCACCTTGATGCCATAGCAGTCCCTTGAACTGAAAACTGTGCCCCGCTTCCTTCAACTGTTTTCTGGCTGTCGTGATCGTCTCAATGAAATACCTGTATCGCGGCCCCTGAGTCTCTGGTTTGCCAGCCTCACCCGGATGCCAGTCCTTTCTCAGACTGGAGCCGCCCTTGGATCCCTTGATGAAGGCAAATTTCGTTCTCGGATGCTTCTTCGTCATCGATTCCGCAAAACCAATCTCCGGCCCAAATGTGGGCGAAGGCAACTTCCCCTTGTATCCGGGAGCAATGCTGTAGCCCGGTTCCAGTGCCTTCCATGTCTCAGATGAATGAGGGGGATTACGATAGAAAATGATGTTGTCCGAAGACGGCTCTCTCTGCTCATTGCTCAACTTTGCAGCCTTGCCACGACCGTCCATATTTGACTGCCCTGCGAACAGATAGAGATCATAGGACTCGGCGATTCCTGAACTCAGGAACAGCCCCAACAGCATCAAGGACACGAGAAATCTGGATTTCATAAAAAGGGATTCAGTCATACTGACTCATTCCCCGGCACATGACTTCAACAAATCAGCTCAGCACAGGGAACGCAGGTCATTCTAGTCTTCCCCAATCTCTGATCTATCGAGAACGAGACATAATCGCAAAACTCACTGGGCGGAATTGTTGAAGATTGAATGAAGCCATGGTTTTGGAGACCCTTTGCCCATGCTCCGTCCACGTAAGAAATACACGATTCACGATCTACAACAGCTCAAAGGAAAACGCGTCCTTACACATATCCACGTCAAGTCGCCGGAAGAAGCCACCGCTGCAGAGCAGGCTGGCATCGATCTCATGAGCTGTAGTTTCGATTCTCCAGAAGCACAGGCCCGTCTTCCCCTCCTCGTGGCAGCAGCCCCCAACTCTTTCCTCTCCTGTGCCACACCTCACGGGCTCGCCACACAGGAAGAAGCCATTCGGATCGGATTCAAGGCATTGGAAATGGGCGCCAGCTCCGTCTATTGCTCTGCCAGCCCATTCATCATCGAAGGCATGGCACGTGAACGCATCCCCGTTGTCGGACACCTTGGAATGATTCCCCGCCACGTCACATGGACCAACTATCGTGCGATTGGCAAATCCGTCGACGAAGCCAAAGCGCTCTACACCCGCATGAAGGAATTCGAGAGCGCCGGGGCCTATGCAGCCGAGCTGGAATGCGTCCCCCACAATCTCGCAAGCTGGCTGAGCAAACAGACCAAGATGCTTCTCATGTCCCTCGGATCCGGAAGCGGATGCGACACCCAGTTCCTCTTCTCAGACGACATTCTTGGCGACTACGATGAGCGTCTCCCTAGGCACGCCAAAGCCTACAGAAACTTCCTCGAAGAAAATCGTCGCCTTCAGAAAGAACGCATCGCTGCCTTCAGTGAATACATCGCAGATGTAAATGAAGGCCGATTCCCAGAACGCTGCCACCTCGTCGAAATGGACGACGACAAACTCAAGTCGGTCATCGATTCGGTGGAACCAGAAGAATGATTCAACAGAAGTGTTGCCGGATATCTATCCCCATCAACTACTTCACTGAATCTTCTACTTCATAGTCACCCGTGGCATATTGCAGGGCGGGAATGAGAAATTTTAGAAACTGTTCGTTTGACCAAGTTTTCTCGGCGTGACCGAGGGATGAAAAGAAGACGCGGCCTTTTCCTTGTTCCTTGATCCATGCGATCGGGACGTAATCGGTCTTGAGCTTCTTTACCGGGGCATCTGATTTCTTGATGTCCAACGAAAGAAGGACACGCACCTTCTCTTTGGAGAATCGGTTGAATTCGTAAATCTCGTCGTTGAATTTGAACTCTGGTCCTTCGAAGACGCCCTTGATGAGTCCATGATTGGGTTCATCGACGCTGACAGTAACGGTATTCTTTGGCCCCCAAGGATGGCCATAGAAAGCGCCTCCGACCATGTCGATGTATTCCGAGATCTTTTTGTTACAGTCGGTTGCTCCATGAGTCCCCAGAAAGCCTCCTCCGTTTTCCACATACTCTACAAGATTGTTGGCCAAGCGTTGTGCATTGCTCAATTGCCTCTCGCGTTCTTCTTTGGGCAATGCCTTGAAGACGTTCTTGGCCACAGGACGGACAAAGACATCACCTGTGGAGTTCGGAAAGATGACTGCATCAAACTGTTTTAGCGCTTCCGGTTCAAAGTTGGCCAAATCCAACGAAATAACCGATTCGTAAGCACCTGTTTCTTCTCCGATCATTTTCAGTGTTTCTACCGCCGTCAACATACCTACACGATGAGGGCCCCAAGAAATCCCGTAGATAAGAACCTTCCGTTTCTTCTTGGGTTCTGCTTTGAGCGGGATCGTCTTCACCAGCTTCCTCGCCTTCTCTACAAGTTCCGACTTGGGAGCCAGTGCTTTGGTGAATCCTACATTGAACTCCTGGATCAATTCCTCACTCAGACTCGTCGCGTGAACGGTTGAGCAAAAAGTGATCAAGGCCAGGAAAACGGGCGTTGTCTTTAGATTCATTTTCATCGAAGTGCTGATTGAAATAAGAGAGGAGCAGCTATCACTTACGACGCCCTCTAACGAGCTGTGGGGCCATCTTCTCGATTGGAGGCAACCGGTCCGCCAAATCCTTGAGAACCTTTTCATACTTTGGATTACCAGCCTCGTTCGTCCACTCATGAGGATCTCCCTTGTGATCGTAGAGTTCCTGCTGTCCATCTTTGTAGCGAATGTATCGGAACTGCTCGGTACGGATACTGGCATACTGATCATAGAGATAGCTGATGGCCGTGCTTTTCCAGTCAGTTGCAGGATTCTTAAGAATGGGGACAAGCGATTTTCCATCCACGTGGTCTGGTCTGGCTATTCCACAGAGATCAAGAAGCGTCGGATATAGATCCTGAAGGGAGACACAACGCTTGGTGTTACCTCCCGGTTTCGTCATTCCCGGGACGCGAACCATGAACATGGAATTGGTAGCCTCCTCCCAGAGTGTTCCCTTCTGCCAGTGGTCCTTCTCTGCAAGGTGAAATCCGTGATCTGAGATGAAGATAACAATGGTGTTATCCTTGTATGGGCTCTTGGCCAAGGCATCGAGCACTCGGCCATACTGCACATCCACGTAGGCGGTTGTTGCCAGATAGGCCTGCACGGCAGATTTATGAAGGCCGGCGTTGAGAACGGATTGCGTGAACTTTCTCTTTCCTCCTACGACCCCATCTCCAAGTGGTGGAATATCATCAAAGTCCTTCGGATTCAGCGCCGGTGTCTTCACTTCATCCAGCGGAAACATATCGAAGTATTTCTGCGGCACAAACCAAGCCATGTGTGGATTGAATGTGCCATAGGTCAGGAAGAAAGGTTCATCGTGTTCCTGCTCAAGGATGGCGATGGTCTTATCCGCACCGCCTGTATCGTTCATATCCTCTTCAGCAATATGAATGGGGCCCCAATCCTGTTCCCCTTTGCCTACTGATTGGACCGGGGCACTGGGCGGACGCGGATCACGTTTATGACCCTGCTTGTCAACCCAGACACTATTACCGTTCCACCCGTGAGTGATTTTTCCGTAGCCATACATGGAGTAGCCGGCCTTTGAAAAAGTCTCAAAGAGCGACACAGCCTTCTTCAAAGGCGCACTGGCTCCGACGTTGGTCTGATTGTGGTAGACACCAGATTTATGCGGACTGACACCGGACCACATGGATGTGCGAGATGGCACACAAAATGGCGAAGCGGTATAGGCATTGGAAAAGACCAAACCGCTCTCGCCGAGCTTCTGCAGGTTGGGGGCAACCACTTTTCCTGAGTATCGCTCAGGCTTTTCAAGCGTCCATGTATTGAGATCATCAGCGATCAGCAGCAGGACATTCCGCCGTTCCCGGCTCTGGCCGATGGAGGCATTGAAAATCAAACCGATCAGAATGATCGCGAATAATGGGTTGTTTTTTGATTTCATTAAGAACTGATCTTTGGATGCTTCTAATTGGATTCTGAATTCACTAAAACTTCGCCAAACCGATTGACTACCGGGACTCTCGTTTCTTCTTTTTTGATTTTTGACCCGGAGCCTCCCAACCAGGCTTGAGCTCGGCAAATCTTTCATAAAGCGCCTGATACTCCTTCATGTCGGACCAGACGGCAGAACGCTGTGGCTGAATAACCTTACCTTCCGGATAATCTTTTCCCTGCTCGCTGGCATCGATGGATGCAGCAATAGCCATGGCTTGTTCCTGCATCCGTTTGACGCGGTCTGGTTGCTCGTCAGCCAAGTCCGTGGTTTCGGCGAAATCCTTTTCCAAGTCATAGAGCTCCCATTGGGGGCCTTTGCCATTTCCGTTTTTGACGAGCTTGTATCGATTATCCATCACAGCCATGCCCTTATTTCCAAAATAGATAGGGTGAGTTCGTTTTGGTGTTCCACCAGTGAACAGAGGGACAATGCTTTCCCCATCGACCACATGTAGCATCGAGTCCTCGGGCAAATCCAGGAGATCAATCAGAGTCGGCATGATGTCCATGGTGGATGCTGTGAAATCCGTCACCTGTGGCTTGATCCTTCCTGGCCATTCGATCAGTCCCGGCACACGAATCCCACCTTCATATAGATTCCCTTTTTGCCCCCGTAGTCCTGCCATGGCATGGGGCTCATGATCGCGCCCTCCATTGTCACTACAGAACCAGATCAACGTATTCTCAGCCAGTTTCAACTCACGCAAACGAGCACGAAGCATTCCGATACTGCGATCCATGGCAATGATTTCACCCAACAGGCTTCGCTGTCTCTTGTCCATGTCTGTTGGCAGTCTCTTCATGTCCTGCTCCAATGCCGTATAGGGAAAGTGTGGCGAGCCATACCACAATACCGTGAAATTGGGCTGATCCTTGTTCGTCTCAATGAATTTCAGAGCAGCTTGCACCATCAGCACCGAAGACTCTCCCTCGAGATAAACGATCTTGTCGTTGTGCGTCATCAGCGGATTCATCTCGATGTAATTGGTCGCCGACAAGTACTCATCAAAACCGTAATGCTTCGGACCGTTTGGATCATCCGGCAGGATCGGCATTGCCGAACCCTGAACCCCACCCAGATGCCATTTGCCAAAATGAGCGGTGGCATATCCCGCCTTCTTGAGTGCCTGGGGAAGCGTCTTTTCCTGCAGGCATAAACGCCTGTGCAATCCCGGGACCCCCGTGCGTCTAGGAGAACGCCCGGTTAATACAGAAGCCCTGGTCGGCGAACAAACTGAGGCCGCCGCATAAAAGCGATTGAAGCGAATACCGGATTTCGCCATCGCATCCAGATTTGGGGTATTTCCCTTCAGTTGAGGATGCCCCATGTAGCCTACCTGTCCCCACCCTTGGTCATCCGACATGATGAGGATGATATTGGGGCGATCAGGAGCTGCACTTACCGTCGCACAGAGTGAGGCGAGCAGCGTCATCAAAAAAACAACAGTGAATCGCGGATGGGGTGATTTCATAAACCGGTCTTCGTCGATGAGTAATCTCTTGATCATTGGTTTTTGCTCGCTCAAATCACAATCCCGGAAGTTATCCCGTGGACAATGAATAGGGGGTTAGCTTGTGCCCTGTCTGCATCCTGACATGAGCCTGTAGAAGTCAGTTTCTGAAAGAGCAGCAGGCATCTGTTTGTCTTGTTCACTATTAGATCTTTCTGGAGTTACTGATCCCTTCTGCCTTCTCCATTAAAACAAGGCAGTGATCGCCTTCCCCTTGTCTCCAATCGTAAACGGGCGTCCCGTGGAGGACATCTCGACCAACTCCGAGTCCAATCCCATCGCGTATGCAATTGTCGCATGAAAGTCCTGTGGGCTGACGATATTCTCAATCGCCGTCTGCCCCATCTCATCGGTCGCTCCGTATTTCTGTCCGCCCTGTATTCCTCCACCAGCGAGCATGCAGGTATAGCCTCGAGGATTGTGGCCACGGCCACCCGTCCTTCCAATTTTTGCGTCGCGTCCAAACTCTGTGGTCAATGCGACGAGAGTGCTATCAAGCAGACCGCGTGAACGCAGATCACTCAAGAGGGCTGCAATACCACGATCGGCAACATCAGATCGTGTGGCAAACTCGTCATAGATATTGGCGTGATCATCCCATCCACCATTTCCAATAGTGACGCAGCCCACCCCGCGCTCCACCAGTCGACGAGCCAGAAGGCAACCGTAACCAAACTGGTTCTTACCGTAGGTCTCCTTAGTCTTGGCCGATTCCTTATTCAAATCGAAGACTTCGAGATCCCTGCTGCTCATCAACTTTGCAGCATTGGCATAGGCTTCATGATAGTTGTCCGTCAGTTTTGTTGATCGGACCTTTTCGAACTCCTTGTTCAGGCTCTTGGTCAGGTCGAATCGATTCTGAAAACGCGAACCCGGCACGCCTTTCGGAAGCTTGGAATTGGTGATTCCCCTGCTCGGATCAGGAATGGGCAACGCACCATATTCGCCCGGAAAGAATCCTGCACCCAAACCACTCTTCGCTCCCAGTTTGATGAAGGGAGGAATATCTCCGGAACGCCGTTCGCCATACTTGCTGATCCATGCCCCAAGTTCAGGATGAACTACTGTACCTCGACGCAAATAGGCCGTACTCATGAGATACGAAGCATCGTAGTGAACGCCCTGTGAATGCTGCATAGAATGGATCAAGGCCATGCGATCCATATGCTTCCCCATACGACTAAAATACTTTCCGATTCGAATGCCATCAGCGCTGGTCCGGATCGGTTCGGAACGGTTGTTCGCTTCCCTGTTGGCTTCCTTGATATCGAAAGTGTCAACGTGACTGATCCCTCCACCGAATTTGATGATGATGAGCGATTTCGCTTTGCCGCCCCCAAGCGGCGTAGCAGCAGATGCCGTAGACAGATTGGAAATCAGATTGAGGCCAAGACACTGGGCTGCGAGCATCTTGATCGCCTGTCGGCGCGTTTGACCGTCGGCCTTTTGAATGGAGTCAGGAATTTTCATCTTATCGCTTCAGTTTGAATTCATTGGCGTTAACGAGAGACCAAACGAGGTCTTGGAGAGCATTCTTACCCTGTTTTCCCAGGTGGGCTTTGATAAGGATCTTTTCCTTGTCGGTAGGTTCACGACTCAAAACCCCTTGGTAGGCCCACGCAATGCTCTCGTCATTCAGTTTCCCTGATGAGCGAAGGCGTTCGACCATTTCCGAATTCTGGCGACCGCGCTTACCTTTGGCCGTGGCAAGTCCCGCTATCTCCTCGCCGTTCATGAGATAGAGAGCCTGGGTTATGGTGGCTTCCTGAACGCTATCGTCGATGGTCTCGCGTTCTGCCTGCCCGAATACCCCAAGGAATGAGGCTGCACTGGCTGGAGATGCAACGAGCGAGGCGCGCTTGCTCAAACTAGCCTTGTCGTCTGGCGTCAACTCATTGGCCAGTTTCGGGTCCGCTTTCTCACGGAGGGGACGTTTATCAGACACGAAGGCAAACTGGTTCTTCCCCTCACGCCTGTTCATTTCTACGTACATGACGTTCCTTCTATCGAGTGTGCCTTGAGTCACCCCGGCATCTGGATCTGGAGAATGAAGGGTCACGAGAGAATCCCAGATCTGTTCAGAAGAAAGGCGCTGCAAGACCGGCGCACCTATCGGCATCTGCCCCAGAGCTGGATGGTCCAGCGATTCCCTTTGATAGGCATCGGTTTGATACAGAATCTTGAGAAAGAGTTTCTGGTCATACTCAATACTCTTCATGAGAGAGATCAGATAGGCAGTGAGCTGCGGGCTCGGGCCCATGTCACTTTCCGATAGATCAAGAACGTCACCTACGAGTGGGACACCAAAGATGCGGTTCCACAGCCGATTGACAATCGTCTTTGTAAACATGGGATTGGTGGGTGAGGTGGCCCAATTCGCAAAATTACTTCTCGAATTAACATCGACCAAAGCTGAATCCCGCTTTTTCAGCATCTTCCTCACCTTGTTGGAATGCGCTGCATACTCCGGAGTTGCTCGACGATCGTAGTTCATTTGGACTGCGTCACCAAAGGGAGTCCCGGCATTGATCAGATCATTTGGTTTCGCATCGTCATAAGCATAGGAACTTGGCAGGCGCACCTTTCCGTATCCGCCGACCAACACGACGTCCCCGAGAACCTTATAGTGATGCTCGGTAGTGATGCGGTGAAGTTTTTTCCCATCAGCCGTAACAATCGAACCGTCTTTGTATTTAGCACCGTTCTCCTTCAAGGCGTCCGTCATGCCGAATGTTCCCCCATTGCCGGTGATCGTTCCGTTGAAGAATGCCAGCAGCTTGTAAAAATCCATCTGCGTCCATTTATCCTTGGGGTGGTCATGGCATTGGGCACAGACCATACTGGTTCCAAGAAACAGTTGCATCGTGGTTGCGACACGATCCTGCGGCATTTGTCGATCTCTGATAAAGTATCCAGAAGCAGCCGTCTCCGGATTGTCGATGTGGCCAGAGGCAGAGAGTTGCTCCCTGACAAACTGATCGTAGGGCATGTTGCTTTGGATGGCCTTGCGCAGCCAGACGATGTAGGAATCCGACTGCATCTTCCGGTGACTGCTCTTCACCCTCAGAGCATCCATCCACAAATTAAGCGTGTGACTGACATAGCCAGGACTCTCCATGAGCTGGTGAACCAATTCGTCTCGCTTGTTTCCTCCCTTGTTGGAGATGAACCTCTCGTATTCATCCAACGTGGGTATCCGGCCGGCAATGTCGAGGTAGGCGCGTCGCACGAAGATCTGATCGGTCGCGGGATTCCCAAGCACCGTGCCCTCTTTCTTGAGGTGAGCATTCACGTAACTGTCGATCTTGGCGCTTTGCACACTTGAATCCCTTAGAATGGCCGATTTCTTCGCAGTCGAAGTAATTCCCTGAGTCAGGTTCTGTTTTGTCTTACTCCTTTCCTGTAGAGGGGCGCCAGACCAGATCGCTCCAGCATCAATCCAACGCCTAACGAGTTCCTGCTCACTTTCGGTGAGTGACTCACCTCTCATCGGCATGTGATCAGCATCATCAGGAGGCAAGGAAACAAACTGATACATACGACTCTCCAATGCATTCCCTTCCACAAATGCCGGTCCAATATTGCCGCCAGCGATCGCAGCCTCCCTGGTATCCAACCGCAATCCGCCCTTCTGCCGCTTGGAGCCGTGACAATTCACGCACTTCTGCTCGAGAATCGGTTTGATGTGAGCACTGAATTCCACATCGACCAGAGCTTGAGCGTGCGACTCCGCCTCATCCTTCCCGCAGCCGGTCACCAAAAGCCCTACCACTGCCGTTATCAGGCAGAAAAAAATTCGTTGCGACTTGATGTCAGATGACTGGCCGCTTCGTCCAAGACAGATCATGGTTTCAAACATCTTTCTACGGGATCGTTAAAGGGAATGAATCCAATTCTCAAAAGGTAACGAAATTAATTCGACTCTTTTCCAGATAGGACCACCAGAACAAGATTTTGAAGAATCAGCAGCGATCAAGAACTACACTTACTCCGTCACAAGTAGTCAGAACGCAAACCTGATCGATGCCAAGAGCGGGTTCGACGAATTTGCTCAGTCGTTCCCTTGGCCTACTTTTCAACCTTCCACACCTTGAAGCCCCTAAGTTCGCCTCCGGCTTTACCGGGATTGAGCGCAACTTTGTTCTTGGTGGTCTTTAGTGGCAGATGAGTTCCTTTGACCACGACTCCGTCGACGCTTACGCGCGCTGAGTCATCTATCAATTCGAGTCGCATCTTGTGCCATTTGCCCGGCTGAAGGTTCACTTCCTCTGGACCGAAACGGACTTCCTGCGCCTTGGCCTTCTTGTCATTGGTCTTGGGGTTGTGAAGAAGGGTCAGTCCCTTGGGTTGAAAGGTGGTGGACAGATTGGCCCAAGCGGCAATGGTGTGTCCCTTGTAATCTGGGTGATCCAGAAAGATTCGGAAGTGGCGATCGGGACCTTCCTTCACCGGGAGTTTGAACTCACATTCGATGATCACATCTTCCAAGGGTGCTTGATAGGTGATCACCGGACCGTGTCCGTGAGCTGGCACGTTCACCGCTTTGACTGTGCCTTTCTGAGGCGAGGTCCATTCACCGAAACTGATTCTCTGACGCCAACGATCTTTGAAGTCCCGAAACTTTCGATCAGGAGGAATATCGGAAAAATCGTCTTCAAGTATCAGGCGCGTCTTCAACACAGGCCCAGTCCCCTGAGGATTGGTCGTCCGTGGGCGGTCGATACGTTCTGCGCCTTCTGGTGGATTGGCAGAGTTGAATTCAACGAGCTTACCCCTGATCAGCTCCTTCAACTTCACCTCTTTGATTTCAACACGGTTTCGATTTCCTCGATGTAGTTGAAACGCGAGCAATCCTTCCATCGATCGGCCTTTGACGTGTCCGTCAATCAATTCGGACGTCACCTGATCATTTACCTTGTGAATCAAATGATTCCCCTTCACGATCACGGTGTATTCGTTCCATTCCGAAACATCGACGTTCACAGGCTCGTGTTTGGACAAGCGCCATCGTTGAGCGTTTTCATCCAACGCGACGTTGTTCCCATTCAGCCCAAAGATCCCACGGCCCTTTTCTTCATAGGTCATGCCTGTGTGCTCCTGAGCGGGATGAACATCGCACTGGTAGCCTGAGATCACCCAACGCCCCACATCCAATAGTTCGCGACTGCGGTATTGAATCCCTGAGTTGTTGTCTCCAATCACGCGCATGGTCACTTTGAGTTCAAAATCCTTCAGCTCCCCTCCTCGCCATATCAGAAACGAATTATGTTTCATCGCTGTAGGTCCGTCACAGATACCAACGATCAATCCGTTCTCCACTTTCCACAGTGATGAGTCACCATCCCAGCCCTGAAGGTTCTTTTCATTGAACAGAGGTTTGAACTCACCGGCATTAATCCCGATGGCAGCTCCCACAAGAACGAGCGCAATGAACATCGCTTTCATAATTCGAATCTTCATCTAATTCAAAGGGCTACTTCAATTCCGCCACTTCAGGTATGTTCCCGATAAACGGAGCCTCAATGCGCTCAAGCTCCTTCACCGTTTCGTTTCTGAACCTTTCGATCAGCTTCCCCTTCTGCTGACCTTTCTCAGCCACGATATTGACCAGTTCATCCGGATCATTCTTCAGGTCGTATAATTCCTCAATTTCTCCAGCCAGCAGGTTGCGGATGTATTTGTAGCGTCCATCAGTCAATGAGACCCACCATGGAATGCCGTGTTTTTCAAACTGCCTGAATCCTGCGAAATTTTCCTTAGACGGAGGTCTCACGGTATCAGCTCCATACTTCGAACCTGTGTAAAGTGTCAGCACAGTCTCGCGATCATGCTTCTTGGATGGATTCTTTAGAAAAGGAGTAAGGTCCTTGCCATGCATCTTCCATGGGAGATCCAATCCGGCAATACTGAAGATGGTCGGCGCGATATCCGTGCCACTTACAGGAACTCGACACACTTTTCCCGATGGAAGTTGACTTGGCATACTTACCACAAACGGGGATCGAATGTTGGAGTCGTAGGGAGCCAGCTTGACCTGAAATCCATGTTGTCCCCACGCAAATCCTTGGTCACTTGTGAAGACGATCAGCGTGTTCTCATACTGCCCCGTTTTCTTCAGTGCTGAGACGACTTTTCCAATTCCTTCATCCAGCGAAATCACGGCTTGATTCACCTGCCTCACCCATTCGGTCAATGTCTTTTGATTCCCCGTGTTGATGCCACCCTTGCCCTTGCCTCGTTTAACGACCGGTTCGCCTGAAGCCCCCTTCTCCCATTGCTCCCAATTGCTGGAGTACTCCGGCTTCCCTGCACGTGGAGGATAGATATCAGCAGGTGTTTTCACCTTGGCATTCGGATACGCATCCATATGCCGATCCGCAGGTGTAAAGGGCCCATGAACGCCGCCGTAACACAACCAAAGGAACCATGGTTTATCCTCTTTCCTACCATCTCTTCCATGAATGTAATCAAGGGCCCAATCTGTGTAGTTGTCGGTAGAATAGCCGCCGGTCAGTTTCCCTGCCCCTCCGTTCTTCTCAATGATCTGGTCGTAATAGTAGGCACCTGAGTTCTCTGGATAGCGTGGACGATTCCAAACGATTTGATGATCCCAGTCCCGCCCGTAGCCTGTGTCCGTTCCGGTATGCCATTTTCCGATTTGGGCCGTTTGATAACCCTTCTGTCGGAATACCGAAGGCCAGAAACGACATTCGTTTGGATCATACTCGCTACCCGGGTAATGCCCTTCCATACGCATTGTTTTAACACCCGTCTGATGCTTGCCGGTCAGAACAGTTGCACGGGAAGGCATGCACCATGTGCCAATTGTTGCGTGCGCAAATCTTACACCGTTTTCAGCCAGCGCATCCATGTTTGGAGTCTTGATCCAAGGATAACTCTCCTTGTAACAGCTGACCGCCCGATACGAATGATCGTCCGTATAGATGAGCAAGATGTTTGGTCGCTCCTTTGCAAATGATAGCAACGGCAGAAGCAACAGAATCAGAATGGGAAAACGCATGCGTCTTTCTGACTCAAAAGTCCCAGAGCTTCAATCAAATGAATCGCTGAATACAGACAGCGCCTGCGAAAAGGTTGCCATCGGTGACAAATTCCATCATCAAGTGCGGATACCCGATGAAACGATTCCTAGCCCACCTAATACTTTTGGCGTTGTTTGCCACTACTGCAAACGCAGCCGAACCTCTCAAGGTCTACATCCTCGCTGGTCAGTCGAACATGGAGGGACACGCCCGGACCACCGTGGTTGATTATATGGGAGAAGACCCGGTCTCTGCACCGCTGTTGAAAAAGATCAAGAAACCGGATGGAAGTTTCCGAATGATTGATGATGTGTGGATTTCTTATCAGACGGGAAATCAAGGAAGGATCGATCGGGAGAACCGCGAGGTGTATGGCCAGCTTACGGCCGGCTATGGAAGTCAGGGCCGACGTGATTACAGCAAGCCCGGGGAAAAGATTGGTCCCGAGCTGGCCTTTGGGATCACCATGCAGGAGGGACTGGAACAACCAGTGCTCATCATCAAGACTGCATGGGGAGGTCAGTCGCTTCATACGGACTATCGTTCACCGAGCTCAGGGCCCTATGTCCCAACCGAAGACGACATCAAACGCAAGCGCTTCGACACGCCAGAGAAACAGCAGGCGTTGAAGAAGAAGACAGGTGCCCGTTATCATCAGATGGTCGAGCATGTCCGCTTTGTGCTGAAAGACATCAAGCGAGTCTATCCCGGCTATGATCCGGCAAACGGCTACGAACTTTCAGGATTTGTCTGGTTTCAGGGATTCAATGATCTGGTAGGCCGCAACGTCTATCCAGAGATCAAGAACAGCACCAAACCCAGATACACCAATTACACAAAATGGATGGCAAATTTCATCCGCGATGTGCGAAAGGATCTGAAGGCTCCTGAAATGCCTTTCGTCATCGGTGTTTTGGGCGTGGGCGGAAAGGACGCCAAGCCACACGTTCTCGACTTTCGCTCCTGTCAGGCTGCTCCGGCTGACCTACCTGAATTCAAAGGAAACGTCTTTGCTGTTCCGACTGCTCCTTACTGGGACGAACGTTTGGCAGTCATCGATGACAAAAGACAGCAACTCCGACAGAAGCGCTATTTCTTGGACCGCAAACATTCCAAGCATGAAAACGCAGACGGCAAACTCACCAAGCAGGAAATCAACGAGGTCCTAAAGAAGTTCGAATCGGAACTCTTTACCCAAGAGGATCTCGATCTGGAGAAGCGCGCAAAATCAAACGCAGGATATCACTACCTCGGTTCGGCCAAGACCTACTCATTGATTGGTGAAGCGTTTGCCAAGGCATTGCTGAAACAGAATTAGAAGCCCGCCATAAACAGACTTCAGGCTACTTCTTATTGTTTCGTTGATGCGGCGCTTGGCGGTGATCCTTGTCCGTAAGGGCTTTATCGTAGATCTGACCTGGCACAATGGGTTCGTGTGCTGCCTCTGCCAGTTGAATCATCTTTGCCAGTGTCTTTTTCTTCTCCAACGCAAGGTTGTGTTTTTCCTCAATATCCTTGGAAAGGTGATACAATTCCCAACCACCCTTCCTACCCTTGTAGGCTTTCCATGAATCCATCCTCACGGCTGTCTGGCCCACGTATTCCCAGTAAAGGTGGTCGTGTTGTCTCTGCCCTTTCTTACCGATCAGGGTCGGAAGGATGGAGATTCCATCAGTCTTCGGGCAATCGGTCCGTGTCATGTCTGCGAAGGTCGGCATGATGTCAGGGAAGTAGCAAAGATGATCCGTTACCGCTCCGCCTTTTACCTTACCCGGCCATCTGACGAGAAACGGCACCTTCAGACCACCTTCATACAGTGAACCTTTGCCCGCCCGGAATCGCTCGCCTGTCAACGGATTGAGATTGGGGCCAAAGAATCCATGTGGCCTATCCTCGGTTTTGAAATAGTCCTGCCCTCCATTGTCACCACACAAAAAGAACACGGTATTGTGATCGATCCCCAGCTCCTTCAACAGGTCAATGATCTCACCAATCTGCCTGTCGACCATGTGCATAAAGGCGGCATAAACCTTGGCATCATTCTCTGTTCTTTGGCCGGCTGTCCATGGCTTGTCCTTGAACAGTTTCCAAGAGGGATCGTCTTTATCAATTCCCCAGAGTCCATGAGGCGGAGTCCATGGAAGATAACAGAAAAAGGGATTATCGTGGTTGCTTTTGATGAACTTGATCGATTCCTTGTAGATCTCGTCCTGCGCGTGTTTTTTGCCCTCGTAAAAACTCGTCCCTTCATTTCCTTTCAGTGGCACTTCCTCACTGTTTCGAATCAGGTACTTCGGATAGAACGTGTGAGCGTGCACCTGATCATAGTAGCCAAAGAATTCATCAAATCCGTGAATCTCAGGCACACCTGACGTCCCGCGCCCGCCGATGCCCCATTTACCAAAGCCACCTGTTGCGTAGCCCTTTGTCTTAAGCATGCTCGCCAAAGTGGGTTCGTCCTTTCTGATTGGCGCAAAGCCATTGTTGGCACGCATGGAGGAATGCCCCGAATGAAGCCCCGTGAGGAGCACGCATCTGGTAGGCCCACAAACCGGAGCACCGGCGTAGGCATTGGTGAACCGCATTCCTTCTTTTGCAAACTGATCAATGTTGGGCGTAATCAGCTCCCTATTCCCCATATGATTCGATTCAAAATACCCCCACTCATCCAACATGAGATAAATGATATTGGGAGACTTTGCCGCAGCCGATGCTGAGGAAAGTGTTAGTAACAAAACGAAAAGAACAAAGGAGACGCGTGATGACATGAGAAGGGTTGAGCGGGTTTATCTGATTGAGAACAAGTTCACTATTCGAAGTAACCAATAGAGTATTTATTCAGCCAAGGCATGGATCGTGTTCTGGATTTCCCCATTCACTTCACGACCGTCCTTTGAGATGAGTTCATAACGGATGGACATCTGCCACACGGGTGACATATCAGCCAATTCCAGAAACAATTCCTTGCCGTCTTTGGAAAGACTGACGTCCTTCAACTTGTGAGGTCTTTCATCGTAGTGCTTGGAACCGTAATTCGCAGAGCGCTTGAGAGCCCAGCTCCTCACATGGATACGCTCTCTGGAATCAACAAGCGAACGCCGATCGAGAGGATCAGTGAACACGATTTTTAATCCCTTTTTCGTGGCGTTCAACTCCACTGGAAGTTGCATAGGCTTACCCGTTGCCCGAATTCGATAAAACCCACCTGGCAATTGCATCTGAGCCGTTCCCCATGCAGCCATGCCACAGAGATAGAGATGTTCGTTACCAGGATGAAAGCGCCCTCGCATGGTTCCAGTAGGAAAATCGGGAATTGGCAAACGGCAAAGACCGCCTTGCATCACTCCATCGACCGTCTCGTGAGGCACGACCTCCAAACGGCCATGTCCATAAGACAGGTTGAGCAGGCGTCCATTCAGTGCGCCCCATTTAGAACTATCCACCCAGAGCAACTCTGCGGGCGAGCGATCAAATCCTTTATCCACCCAGCACAACGGTTTCTCCATCGCTGAATCAGAATTATCCTCAGGTGCACCGTAGCTCCACATGTTTCCGTAGAATCGTCCAGAAGGAACCACACGATTGATTCGGTTCATCGGGTTCCAATGCCCCTCCTGATCTGTGACAAAGAAGGATCCATCCGGGTTTCTACAGACGCCATTGGCTGCGCGGAATCCATTTGCAAGAATCTCCGTTTTCGCTCCATCTGCGCTGACCTTCAACAGGGTCCCGTGATGAGCCACCAGTTGCGGACGGGCATGACGTGCACTCTTGGCGTAGTAAAGATTCCCTTCCTCATCAGCCTGTAGCCCCATGGCAAATTCGTGAAAGTGCTCAGTCACTTGATGATCGCTATTGAAGCATTCGTAGTGATCGGTTTCTCCATCTCCATTGAGATCATTCAGACGCACGATCTGATCGCGACAGGTTACATAGATCCGTCCGTCGATCAGTTTCACTCCAAGCGGCTGGAACAAACCTGATGCAATCCGTCGCCACTCGGTGACACCGGCGGATTCATCATCTATCCCACTCACGCGCCAGACATCGCCATCCCAGCAGCAGACAATGGCGTGCTTACCATCTGGAGAGAAATCAACGCCACTTGCGCGAAGCCGACTCTTCCATGGATTCAAAGTAGGCATGGAAAAGCTATCCCATTGAAAGGCTCCTTCTTGGTTTCCTTTAATCGTCACGGTCGCAATGGCATCTGGCCATTCAGCCTTCCCTCCCTTGGTCCACTTGCTTAGGTCTTTCGGCGCAATCCCTTCCTTAGAAACGACATTTCCGATCACGAAGGCAATATCAAGTGGCGTTGCCGCAGCTGGAATGGTTGCAATGTTGAATCCATCACTTGCGGTGACTCTCACGCCACCTTCGCCAATCACATCTGCGGCGATCCCTGAGTTCGAGAGTCTCAGCTTCAGGTCATGTGTCGATTTCCCAATCGTCAGGTAGCGAATCACGCCGCCTCCTTCAGCACTTTCAAACTGTTCCATCACATCAGCTCCTCCGACCTCGTAATTTAGAACAATCTGACCGTTGCCCTTGTAGAGTCCTTTGTATCTTCCCCAAGTCCTCGGCAGCGGACCAAAGCGGCGTCCATCCATCCCTTTGAATCGCTGATCATCGAAACTCCCAGTCAGAGGGTTCGCCCAGCCCGGACCATCGGCTGTTTCAAAAAGAGGTTTACCAATCGTTCTTGGACGAACCACATGACGCCCATCGAAATTGATCCCATGCCAATCAATGAATCCCTCTCCGGTCCACACACCAGCGACTCTCAACGTATCATGCTCAAAGGCCAGCCATTGCTTCCCCTGTGAAACGCCGCCATCTCCCTCATCCAATCGAATCGAGATCGCCTTGTAAGCTATATTTGCCCCGGGCGCGACGTGGTCAGCCTGCTTCCCTTTTGGCCATGGTTTGTCTCGTTTCTCTTTCGTAGCGATTTCAAAAGTGCTCATTAGAAAAGGGCCATAGTCCATATCCTTCCATGGCTCCATCTTTACTGGCTCCGGACCAAGCCCTTTTCCTTTTGGAAGCTTGTTCAGATAGGAAGGTGTGACCTTGAAGAATTGGCTTCTGTTGTGATCTGCAACGAAGTGGTCCCTGATGTAGTGAATCACGGCATACTTTTCCCGAGGAGTCAGCTGAACCTGAGGAGCCATCAATCTCCAGCCTCGTGTGATGGTCTGATACATCGTGTGCGGATCATTGCCATGCCGAAATTGTCCTTCGCCGAATCGAAGCGATTGAGGAATGGAGCCAGCAAAATTCAAGTCCCCGTGACAGCTGTGACAAACCTGTTGGTAGATCTCCTGCCCCATTTTCAAGACACCGCGAGACGTGTTCTCGATGAGACGCGCGTGATCGATGTCTTTCTCGTAAGCAGGAAGAGCTGACTCAGGAAGCAGCATCGTTCCCGGTGGCAGAGATGCATCTTGAGCAAACAGAGTCAGAGTAAGAAACGGCACAAGACACACGATAGATATCAATTTCCCGAGGGGCATGGTCGATAGGAAACAACAAAACCTCCCTCAATTGCCCGAAAAATCGTCGCCATCATCACTAAACACACCCTCAAATCCGCATTTTCGTATCGTTTTTCCATGCGGAACAAAGAAATTTGAATTTTTCTGTCACAAATCGGGATCGAGATCTAAAGGAAAGATAACCATGAAAACGCCAACCATCGCCGTCATCGCCATTCTGGGAGGCAGTATCGCTGGAGCGTCAGCTGCCTCTGGCACCAAAACACTGACCGCCACCGAGGAAACGTTCTTCGAATCACACATCCGCCCTGCATTGGTTCAGTATTGCTACGACTGCCATTCTGAAGAGACCGGAAAAACACGTGGTGGCCTCTTGGTGGACACCAAGGACGGAATGGTCACTGGCGGAGACAATGGCAATGTTCAGGCCGGAGCCACCTACCGCGATTCACTCTTTTGGCAAGCCATCACTTGGGGAGAACTTGAGATGCCACCCAAGCAGAAGATGCCTGCTGATGTCATTCAGAAGTTCGAGCAGTGGCTAAGGATGGGAGCCCCCGATCCAAGGCTTCGCGAAAAGGTGATTGTGGATTCAGGTGTGGACATTGAAGAAGGCAGAAAACATTGGTCCTTCAAACCGCCTGTTTCAGATCCAAACGTGGACATTGATTCTCTGGTTCTTACACAACTGAAAAAAGAATCGCTCACCCCGGTCGGTCAGGCTGAACCATCGGTTCTTTTGAGACGCGTGAACTATGACCTGATCGGTCTCCCTCCAAGCCCAGAAGAAGTCAGTGCATTCACGGCTGCGTGGAAACTCGATTCTGAAAAAGCATTGGAAAACAAGGTCGACGAACTCCTCAATCGCTCTCAGTTCGGCGAGCGTTGGGGGAGGCATTGGCTGGACGTTGCCCGCTATGGCGAATCCACAGGAAAGGATGTCAATGTCACCTATCCACATGCATGGCGATACAGGGACTACGTCTATGATTCGTTCAATGCAGACAAACCTTACGATCAGTTCATCACCGAGCAGATCGCCGGAGATCTACTCAAGATCAAGACAGACGCCGAATGGCAGAAGAACCTGATCGCCACTTCTTTTCTCGCTCTGGGAACCAAGAGTCTGAATCAACGCAATCCCAGACAACACTTGATGGATGTGGTCGATGAGCAGATCGACACCATGAGTCAGGCTGTGCTCGGATTGACCGTGTCGTGCGCCAGATGCCATGACCACAAATACGATCCGATCCCAACAACCGACTACTATGCTCTGGCCGGTATCTTCATGAGCACTAAAACCTACTATGGCACAACTCCAAGCGCCCAGAACCGCCGCTCAACCACACTGCTGGAACTTCCAATCGTCGACCCGATGGTGGCAAGAAAACGGCTGAGCGATTCAGACATCGCTCAGATGAAGGGACAATTACAGCAACTCACGTCAACCAGGAGAAGCCTCAGAGGAAGTGATGGTGCCAATCAGAATCAAATGGCTGCCATTCGCAGACGGATTTCCGACATCGAATCCAAACTGGCACAGGTCGATGGAAACGGCGTTCCCGCAACCGTCACCATGGGTGTTCAAGATTCTCCCAACATCATGAACGCTGCCGTGCTGGTGCGCGGCAATGTGGAGAAACCCGCCCAGATCGTTCCGCGCGGATTCCTACAGGTTCTTCCCATTGAGAACGCGCCAAAGATCAGTACCAAGAAAAGCGGTAGGCTCGAACTAGCGGAATGGCTCACATCCAAACAGAACCCACTTACCGCCCGAGTGATGGCCAACAGAGTCTGGTTGTATCTCTTCGGCGAAGGATTGGTTTCATCACCAAACAACTGGGGAACCACCGGACAGTCTCCCTCACATCCCAAGCTGCTCGATCATTTGGCAGTTCAGTTCATGGATGGCGACTGGTCGGTCAAACAGCTGATCAAACACATCGTTCTTTCCAAGACCTATCAACGGAGTTCTGACTACTCTCACGCCAACTATGAAAAGGATCCTGAGAACAAGATGCTTTGGCGCATGACTCCTCGCAGGCTAGATGCTGAAGCGATTCGTGATTCCATCCTCGCAGTAGGAGGAGGACTGGATCTGCGTCGCCCCTATGCATCTCAGGTTTCAGAGACAGGCGACAATCGCATCGGACGAGGTTTCAATCAGGACAGACTGGTTGCCAGTGTGCGCTATCGTTCCGCCTACCTGCCCATCCTCAGAGATGATTTACCGGAAGCATTAGGACTCTTCGATTTTGCCGACACCAGCGTCTCCAAACCAAAACGTGAAGAAACAAATGTCCCTGCACAAGCGCTCTACCTGATGAATGATCAGCTGATCCTCCTCGAGTCCATTGCCATGGCCAAGGCAATCACGAAAGAGACGTCTGACTTGAAACAACAAATTCAGGCTGCCTTTCTCAAGGCCTATGGACGGCTTCCTGATCAGGCAGATATTGATGCAGCCAAGAATTTCTTTTCCAATTTCAAACCAGCCAACCAAGTCGCAGCTCAGACTTCTAACTCCAGAAACAATCTCTCACGAGGAGCTCAACGTTCCGGCCGTCCCAATGGTATGAGACCAGGCGGCACGAATGGCGGCCGCCCTGGAGGAATGAGACCAGGAGGAACGAACGGCGGTCGCCCCGGCGGCATGAGACCCGGCGGCATGGCTGGTGGTCGACAAGGTGGAATGGGTGGAGGCCGCGGCGGTCTCGATATTCCAAACAATTCCCCTGCTCCAATACCCACGATGTCCGCTAGAGAACAATCATTGGCCATCTTCTGTCAGGCACTCCTTGCCAGTGCTGAATTCCGTATCCTGAACTGATCAACCATCCACTCATCATGAACACCCTTCAAACACGTCGTAGCGCACTCCGCACACTTTCCTCCGGGTTCGGTTCACTAGCTTTCGCCGCCATGGCGACTGAAGAGGCCCGCGCAGCTGAGGCAAAGGCAAATCCATTGGCAGCGAAACGTCCTCACTTCGCACCGAAGGCCAAGAACGTCATCTTTCTTTCCATGGGAGGGGCCCCATCCCACGTGGATACATTTGACTACAAGCCACAGCTGATCAAAGACACCGGGAAGGCCGGCAAGTATGGGCCCAATCTCCTAGGGTCGCCTTGGAAGTTCAGTCAGCACGGTCAAAGCGGACTATGGATTTCCAGCCTTTTCCCAAATCTAAGCAAACATGCGGATGACATGACGCTGCTACGCGGCATGCATTGTGATCAGCCCAATCATTCCCAGGCTTCCATGCAGACGCACACAGGAAGTTTCCAATTTGTTCGTCCGTCCATGGGCGCGTGGACTCTCTACGGCCTCGGAACGGAGAACGTTGATCTCCCCGGATTCATGGTTCTTGGAGAAGCAAGAAGCGCCATCAACTTCGGCAATGCATTCCTACCCGCGGTCTATCAGGGCACCAAGGTCACCCCTCCAGGAGCTTCTCAAGGCAGACGAGGCGGCGGCGGGTCGAGCGAGCTCTTCCCTAATATCAAGAACCCACTGCTCAACTCCGGTTCTCAGAGAGTTCAGTTGGACCTTGTTCAACAACTCAATAAAAACAAGCTGAAGCGGGATCAACATCAGCCGCAGGTCGAAGGCGTCATTCAATCTTATGAACTCGCCTTCCGCATGCAGACCACCATGCCGGAACTGCTCAACACTTCGGAAGAAACTGAAGCAACCAAGAAGCTCTATGGTATAGGTGATGACGCCACTGATTCGTTCGGCCAACAATGCCTGATGGCCAGAAGGATGATTGAATCCGGAGTACGCTTTGTCGAAGTCTCCCACGGCGGCTGGGACCATCACTCAAACCTCCGTGAAGGCATGGAAACTCAAAGCGGTCAAATCGACAAACCGATTGCTGGACTTCTCTCTGATCTTAAACGACGCAACATGCTCAAAGACACGTTGGTCATCTGGGCCGGAGAATTTGGTAGAACGCCACACGCGCAAGGTGGCGACGGACGGGATCACAACAACAAGGGATACACCACATGGATGGCAGGCGGAGGAGTCAAAGGTGGTTTCAGCTACGGCGCCACCGATGAACACGGCTATGAAGCAGTCGAAGGCCGTCTACATATCCACGATTGGCACGCGACCATTCTCCACCTGTTGGGATTGAACCATGAACAGCTCACCTACCGTCATGCTGGTCGCAATTTCAGACTGACGGACGTTCATGGTGAAGTCGCCCGCGAAATCATCGCCTGATCACTCAATCCCCTGCCAGACCTTCACATCATCGATCTGGCAGGTTCCAAGATCGACACCTTTGAAATCGATCTGTCGTTGATCTCCCATGTCAATGTAGTCGCTCTTGATCACGTGCTTCTTCCCATCGAAGTTAAGTAAGAGCGTGCCCTTCTTGAGTTCCACAGCCACGTTCACCCACTTTCCCAAGGGCAACAGGGGTTCATCAATCTTGATAAGCTCCTTGTCCTTCATGAGCCGCACCGTGGTCGAATCCTTGCCAAAGGTGACCGTATGCACGTGATGTCCGAGATCCAGCAACGGAAATCTTGGGTGATACTTCTCTGCGTCATAACGCAGTCGCATCGTGACAACAAATTCAGCGGGGACCGTCTTCAACCACATGACGGGTTTGAACCCAGCATGAGCCTTATCGCCCTGAGCAATTTTCTTGGCCTGAAACTCCTTTGAAGACTGACTTCCGGTCAACACCCCATTCACAATCTTCCATGTACTACTCTGCCTCACTTCCCACGCCTCTTTACTGATCTTCCCATCAAAGGAATCCTCAAACACCAACTTCGTCTTCTTGAACAATTCAGGTTTATAGTCAGAGGCCGTTGCCTGCATCGCCAACGCAATCAGAAAAGACAGAACCAAAAGAGAAAACCGGAAGCTAATGGAAATAGATTTCATGTTTGTTTGAAGAATGTGAAAGCGACTTATTAGTGAGCCGCCAATGCCTTTGCAACCTTATCTGCCTGTTTTGCCAAGCAACTCCATTTAGGTTTGGACAGCGTTCAAGACCAACACTAGATTCCACGGATGCTCAACAAGGGATTACGACTCACCACCTGTTTGGTCGCTTCTTTCTTCGCGATCGTATTCCCGCTTCAGTCAGCTGAATCATGGACAACGATCCCCGCCGATAATCTTTCCCAATGGAGCGATCCAGGCAAATGGTGGAGAGCTGAGAGCGGGACTTTCATTGCCGAATCCAAGGGAGGCAACGCACTGCCCAAGGTCCATTATCTCGTATGGAATGGAACGACAGGAAAGGACGTCGAAATAACCCTCGAATACCGCATTCACGCCAGACAGCCCCGCGATGCAGGGATCAACTTCCGAGTTGAGAAAGGGCCTCATCAAGGGCTCTTCAATCTCCCCAGCTATCAAGCAGAGCTGGATACCGCCAACATGTATGGGAAACAGAAACCCATTCGAGAAGGCAAACTCTTTGGACACATTCACGATGGGAAGCGGAGTCATATGTTCAAACGCAATCTCGTTTCAACTGCCTCATCAAATGGAAAAATCACCACTCGTCCACTACGCGGCAAGTTCTTCGATCCATCACGGGTCTTTCGTAAACCTCCGGCATGGAACCAATGCCGCATCGTAGCCAGAGGGGCGCACGTTCTGCTCTACTTCAATGGGGATCTCGCAAACGAGATTTACGACAATGACCTTAAAGCCAGACCTGATGGCGATGGAATTGCCCTCCAGTTTCGCCCGAAGGATGCCTATAAGTTTGAGGTAAGGGCTCTAAAATTCAGAACTCCGTCAAAGGAAGAAATATCCCTTCAACCAACGGCGGGCGAGACCATCGAAAGCCTCGCAATTGCCGGCAGGCTTGATCAGGCAATCGCCCTCTACGAAAAACAATACGCATCCAAACCTGCGGCAATGGAATCACTGGATGGACTGAAGTTGGCGGTTCTCTAGTTCGCAAACGGCGATATTCAGAAGCACAGAGATCTCTGCCAAAGACTATTCAAGCAGTATACATCGTTTGAACTCGTTCAAGATGCGGAACGGACGGCCAAGGCTTACCTGCTTGTTCACCCTCCCTATGAGAAAGACCTGCTTAAGATCGCTGATCAAAGATCTCTCCATGCCATCCAAGACAAGAGTGGAAAATTTCGAGCATGGATTCAGGTATCAAGAGGAATGGCCCACTATCGAATGGGCAAATACGATCTCGCAAAAAAATTACTCACTCCCGGAACGCGCAACCGAAACCCATGGCTGCAGATCTCCGCAAAAACATTCACCGCGATGGCCAACTTCAAATTGGGAACGACTGATCAAGCTCTCAAGCTTCTACGCGAAGCAGAGACTCTTCTTAACAAGACCGAGATGACAGCAGGAAACTGGAATGACGCCCTTACCGCCAAGATCGGGATCAGTGAAGCAAAGAAACTCATCTACCCATGAAATCATTTTGCATTAGCACCACTTGTATCAGCCTACTGGCTTTCACGATTCAGACAAGCGTTGCCGAGAGCCACAGGTCATCCTACTACAAGAATGGAGAGATCCATGTAAACGTTCTAGGGACTCCAGAGGGCAAGCCTCTCACATCCGGTCATTGGGATTTTAAACCATCGTGGTCCAAGACAGACGACATGCTTGTCTTCTTCCGCAGGCTGGTAAACGACAAGGAAGTCTCCAATTGGAAAACGGCCATCTGTATCATCAATGTTGATGGTTCGGGATTCCATCAACTGACTGATGGAACACATACAGACTTCAATCAGACATGGACCCGCGACGGATCAAACACTCCGATATGGAATCGTAAGAATCCACAACACGGAGGCTATCAGGTCATGGCAAGCAAGGTGGGAGCGAAACCCGGAGACGAGTATCCACTGACCGCAAAAGGCTATCACACCTGGGGCTACACCTGTCTAAAAGACGGAAGAATCTTTGTACGATCCAATCCGCCAAAACAAAAAGCAGGTTACTTCCTCATGACCTCTGGAAAGGGCAAGAAACCAACCTTTGAACGGGTCAACTGTGACTTAGCTACAAAGGGATCTTTGGCCCGTGTCAGTCTCTCCCGTGACGAAACAAAAATCTGTTTCGAATACACCAAGGGATCCAAACACAAAGTCCCCGGAAGAACGCTCTATGTCGCCGATTTCGACGTCGAATCCCGCACAGTCTACAAGCCTCTCCCATTCGCGAACAAAGAGGGAAAGAACATCTGGTTTGCATATCCAAGATTCACCAAGGACCAATCGTCCATCGTCTATCAGGCCGGAGGCAAACTGATGCTCTATGACTTAGGCAACGGGACTACCAAGAAAGTTTCAACCGATAACAAGGCCGACTATCGCTACCCCCATGGTGAAGCGACTCCGAAGTAGGTTTTTCCCAAGTTCTTTTGTGCGGAATCCTCGGTTCGGCCCTACGAGTAGCAATGTCCCGTTTCACCGTATCTGCATTATTGCTGCTATTCCTGAGTGCACTTCAGGCTCAGAGTGAAGTCCGTTTACCCAGATTCTTTGGAGATCACATGGTTCTCCAGCAGGAAAGCAACAATGCCATCTGGGGATTTGCCAATCCAAGCGAGCGGATTCAGATAAAAGCCAGTTGGGGAGCACGTGCTAGAACCACCGCTGATAAATCAGGGAACTGGAAACTATTTCTCCCGACACCTGCTCACGGAACGGGCCACTCGATCTCCATCAAGGGAGACAACAGTATTACGCTGAACAACGTTGCTATTGGAGAGGTCTGGATCTGTATCGGTCAGTCCAATATGGGCTGGTCGATGGGAAACTCCTTTGAGGCTGAGAAAGAGGCCAATGTGAACCTTCCCAACTTTCGTATCTTCCGATCTGAGCGTGAACATTGGCATGAGCCGTTGAAGGAGAACAGAGACCGCCTCGCCCGTTGGAAACCCTGCAATCCGGAGTCAGCGGCAGAAACCTCGGCCGTGTCCTATTACTTCGGAAAGAAGCTTCATCAGGAACTCGGTGTACCGGTAGGCATAATCCAAAGAGCCTTTGCCGGCACCCCTATCGAAGGCTGGATGCCATGGGATATCCAAAAGGACGACCCAAGAGCCACAGCTCACAAACAGGGCCTTGATGAGAATAGCGAACGACTGGTGAAGCGTTTGGGAATTACAAAGGAAAAGGCACTGAGTGAATTCGATAAAGAGCTGAATGCCTACAATAAGAGCATCAATGCAGGCGAGACACGTAAGAATGCGTTCAAGCAACTCGCTCCACCAATCATAACCAAGCCCTCAGATCTGGGACATCAGTATCCGGCCCATATCTACAATGCATTGGTCCATCCTCTCCGTCCCTATGGAATCAAGGGAATGATATGGTATCAAGGCGAGCGAAACTCCAAGGACGTTCCTCAAGCATTTCACTACCGCAAGCAACTTGCCCAACTCATTGATTACTACCGTTCCTCCTGGCACAAGAACTCCGACGGCAATGTTCCAGCTGACTTCCCTTTCCAATTCACTCAACTACCAAGCTGGAATCCTGCTCAAACGAAACCTGTTGAAGGACTGGAAGCCTCATGGTCGGTGAACCGGGAGTCCATGCGGCAAGTCTCCCTCAGCGTCAAAAACACAGGCATGGCCGTATCGATCGATACAGGCGATGAAGTCGAGCTCCATCCAAAGAACAAGAAACCAATCGGACTTCGCCACGCATACATCGCTTTGGCGAACACCTATGGCAAAGACATCGTTGCCACAGGACCAGTGCTTTCCGGTCATTCAGCACGCGACAACAAGATTGTTCTCAAGTTCAACTCAGTTGGAAGCGGACTAACTACAGCTAAGGACAAACCTCTAAATTCCTTCGCCATTGCCGGCCGCGACAAGAAGTGGCATTGGGCAGAGGCAACCATACAAGGAGACAAGGTCATCGTAAGCAGCACCTCCGTGAAGGATCCTATTGCCGTTCGCTATGCTTGGGCGATGAACCCTTCCCAACGAAATCTTCTCTACAACAAAGACGGATTGCCAGCGTCTCCGTTTCGCACAGATGACTGGCCACTCTTCGACCCAGAAGCAGAGCTGGTCACCGTCAACAAGCCCAAGAAAGACAAAGGATACAAATCTGAAGACTGGGCGCGTCCACTCATGAACCAATAATCATTCTGAGACACGACACACCATGTTCCGATTTCACATCATACTACTACTTTCTCTAGTCGCCACTACTCTGTCTGCCGACAGCAATGGACTGGCACCGGAAGTCACAGATCTCAACGCCAAGGACGTTTCCTACTCCTTGGAGAAGAAGCTTCCTTACATCGAATCCCCATACATCTCCGCAGCTCCCAACGACCTGCACGACAACATACCTGTCGGCTCATTGGCAGAAGCACAAAGAAATGCACTATTGGAATTCGCAGAGGCGATCGAGAATGGAGAGCACGGGAACATGGACAGCTTCCTCTTGATGAAGAATGGAACTCTCGTTTTCGAATCTTACTTTCGAAGAGGCCGGATCAACTATCCACACTATCAGATGTCCATCACCAAGTCATACACGGCCATGGCTGTGGGAAGAGCTATCCAGTTAGGGCATCTCAGCATGGAAGATTTGGACAAGCCCGTGCTCAATTTTCTCACGGACATCGATCGTTCCAAACTCGTAAGTGGCGCCCAAGAGATCACCCTTGCCCAGGCAATGAACATGCGCTCAGGAATCCGAATGGATAAGAAAGTTGCCAGCCGGTTGATGAAGAGTCCCGCAACGTTGAAGGGTCAGGGACAGATTCAATCCTACCTCGAACACAGCACTAGAATTCCTCCCGCTCCAAGGGAGTTCAAATATCAGGGTTCCGACCCATCTATCGCCATGCAGGTCTTGGAGGCAAAAGTCCCCGGTTCTGCAAGATCCTTCATTGAGAGTGAACTCCTGGACAAGCTCGGCATCAAAAACTTTGCATGGCAGGAAGACGTCAGTGGTCTTCCCAAATCTGCAGCTGGAAGCAGTATGAGATCAAGAGACATGATTAAATGGGGAATGCTGCTTATGGACGACGGAAAGTGGAACGAAGAACAGCTTATCCCCTCTGAATTCATCAAGAATGCCACAGCCAAGCTCCATACGAACAATCAGGGATCATCCTATGGTTTCTTCTGGTGGCGCCATGATATGACAGTGGGCAAAAAGAAGATCGATTGCATTTCCGGACGGGGTGCTGGCGGTCAATTCATTCTGATGTTTCCCAAGTTGGATCTGATCGCGGTCATCACATCACACAACAAGGGGATGGGAGCAACACTCAAGACCTTCCCTCAGGAAGTCCTCCGCCATTTCATCGTTCAATAGGAAATTTCTTTTTTCGAAAGCAGATTCGCAATCAGGCGTGACAGTTCCGCCCCCTCGCCCTAATTATTTGGTTCCCCTCCACTGGCTCAGAAAATCCATGCACTGACATCATGATTCTCACACGATCCCATCTACTCAAACTCGTTGCCTTCACCCTGCTCTGTTCCTTGCTGACAACAGTCCACGCGGCCAAACCTAATATCGTATTCATCATGTGCGATGACCTTGGCTACGGGGACATCAACTGCCTGGCACCCAAGACCTGCAAAATAGAAACGCCCGGCGCTGACAAACTCGCTCGTGAAGGAATGATATTCACAGATGCACACTCCGGTTCATCCGTATGCACCCCTACTCGTTATGGATTGATGACGGGACGATATAGCTGGAGAACCAGACTTCAGAAGGGTGTGGTGACAGGATTCGCCCCAAGTCTGATCGACAAGAACAGGACCACGGTTGGCGACTTTCTAAAGAAGCAAGGCTACGCGACTGCCATCGTTGGAAAGTGGCATCTGGATTTTGAATATCTCGATCCCAAGACAGGCACCGCCTACAAGCAGAAGGAGCACAAGACTCCTCCTGTGGGAGCCAAGATTCCTGACGGACCGATTCATCGTGGATTCGATTACTATCATGGTTTTCATCATGCCCGAAACATGGAGGCGGTAATTGAGAACGACGTTGTGATTGCTCACGACCCGACCATCAACATGCTTCCAAGACTGACCGAAAAATCGGCTGCCTACATCGAATCTCGCAAGGGCCAGAAGAAGCCATTTTTTCTCTACGTCCCTCTGGGATCTCCTCATACCCCAATCGTTCCATCAGAACCATGGCAGGGAAAAAGTCCTCTTGGAAAGTATGGTGACTTCGTCATGGAAACCGACAATGTCGTTGTAGAAATCGACAAGGCACTCAAGCGAATCGGAGCCAAGGAAAACACATTGGTCATCTTCACAAGTGACAATGGATGTTCCAAAGCAGCCGGCATCCCCGCCCTTGCGGAGAAAGGTCATATCGTCAGTGCCCATCTCCGAGGATCAAAAGCCGACATCTGGGACGGAGGCCATCGCGTTCCATTCATCGCTCGCTGGCCAGGCAAGATAGAAGCTGGTTCTGAATCTGATCAACTCATCTGCCTTGTTGACCTCTTTGCAACGGTCTCTGAACTCACGGGCAAGCCCATGCCCAAGAAGGGAGCCGAGGATAGCGTGAGTTTTCTTCCTGCCTTGTCGGGCAAACAAATCACATCCACTCGCAACGGAGTCATTCACCATTCCTTTTCAGGCCACTTCGCCTACAGGCAGGACAAATGGAAACTCATCCTCGCTCGTGCATCAGGTGGCTGGAGTTCCCCCAAAGAGAACCAGGCGCCAAAAGGAAGTCCAAAAGGGCAACTCTACGACATGGAGAACGACATCGGAGAAACCACCAATCTCTTCGAGAGTAAACCAGAGATCGTAAAGCGCCTTTTGGCCCTACTTGAATCTGACGTCAATCGAGGTCGGAGCACCAAGGGGATCAAAGCCAAGAACGACGTAAAGGACATCGTTCTATGGAAGAGCGAGCAGAATAAGCAGTCAACGAACAAGAAAAAGAAGAACAAGTAAGCTCCCCTCCGTCTATCCACTTTCACCAGAATGAGACTTTCAACACTACTTACCCTGACCTTGGCGGCAGTGATCACACTGCCTGCATTCGCTGCCAAGAAGCGCCCAAACTTCGTCTTTATCATTGCGGACGATCAGTCGCCTTTCGATTTCAAGACCTACAATCCTGAATCCAAGCTCGATGCGCCTCATATCGAAAGCATTGGTCGCGATGGAATGGTCTTTGATCGTGCCTACCACATGGGATCCATGTCAGGTGCGGTCTGCTCGCCTTCTCGCAAGATGATCATGAGCGGCAGGACTGTCTGGCATCTGCAAGGAACAGGTAAGCCAAAGAAAAACCGCAAGAAGCAGACAACTGAGGAGCAGGAATTTGTCAGCCTGGATCCCTACACCATGCCTGCCGTTTTTAACAAAGCAGGTTACGACACCATGCGTACTTGCAAACGAGGCAACAGTTATGAAGGTGCCAACGCGCTATTCACTGTGAGGCGAGACGCATCCAAACGCGGTGGCACTGCAGAGACCGGAAGCGAATGGCATGGAGACCAAGTCATGGACTACCTCAACGAGCGGGTTGCCACCAAGGACGAGGATCCATTTTTGATCTATTACGGTTTCTCTCATCCACACGACACTCGCGATGGCACCCCGAAGCTCAACGAGAAATATGGAGCCGTGAACCACAAGGATAAGGAAAACACTCCACCGGCAAACCCCAAGCAACCCCAACTGCCAAACAATTACCTCCCTGCCCATCCATTTCATCATGGCCACCCAGGTCTGAGAGATGAGGTCAAAGTGAGCGGCGTTTGGGAGAAACGCGATGAGCGCACCATTCGCAACGAAATTGGCCGGCAATTCGCCTGCAGCGAAAATATCGACATTCAGGTCCAACGAGTAATCCAAAAGCTGGAATCAATGGGCGAACTCGACAACACCTACATCTTCTATACCGCAGATCACGGCATGGCTATCGGACGCCACGGTCTACAGGGCAAACAGAATCTCTATGAACACACTTGGAGGGTACCGTTGTTTGTCAAAGGTCCCGGAATCAAACCGGGCTCCCGTGTCGATGGAAACGTCTATCTACTGGATGTCCTACAGACACTTTGTGAACTCGCTGGAATCAAGGCTCCTGAAACCTGTCAGGGAGAAAGTTTTGCCTCAGTCCTCAAAGGTAAACAGCAGGTTGTAAGAGACACTCTTTACGGAGTCTATTGCGGAGGGACCAAGCCAGGGATGCGTTCCGTTCGCAAGGGTGATTGGAAACTCATCAAATACGATGTTCTCGATGGCAAGGTTCGCGAAACTCAGCTTTTCAACCTCCGTGAGAATCCCAAGGAATTCCTCAAGCAGCATCATGCCCCATCCGTGATTTCCCTCACCGGCATCAAGCCAAAACAGAATCAGGTAAATCTGGCGAAAAATCCAACCTACGCCAACAAGCTCAAGGAGATGGAAACACTTCTTCTGAAGGAAATGACCCGGCTGAAGGACCCTTATCGACTTTGGGATCAAACCGAATAGATGTTTCTCATTTCACAATGATTTGACAGCGACGATCCTTTGCTGAGACTTCTTAGAGATCGATGAAAGCTCATTGTGCATTTCGTTAAGTAATTCTCACATAGAAGTTTAGGCTACTTCGTTCCGTATTCTTTTTAGCTAAAGATGGATCAGTAGCTGGCCGATATACAGCGTGCACACATTTGCACTCAGTGTGTGATAACTCTGAATTTTGCCTGTGGAACGACGCAGCACTCGAATCGCAGCATTGCTCCTGATCATAGGAGCAGGACTGGCAATTGCCTCAACCAATGTTTCCAGCACCTTGACATTGGCGTTAGGGATCGGTGTGGTCATCGTAGGAGCTATTCTTCTGATTCCTATGTTAAGGGAAGAATGCTCTGATCCACCCAATAACCTTGCTCATCTAGCCAACAAGCTGTTCCTCACGGACAAGACGCCCAAGGCCGTCATTACCCGAGATGGAAACATCGCGCTGTCCAATCCCGCATGGCAAGAATTTCATCCCAAGGATAGTCAGCAGAGTCCCTCCACTTCCGACTTCTTTGAATTCTTCAGAAGGAATATCTCGGACTGCCCTGTGCTCAATGAACAGATCGTCCAATTTGGAAAGGGACAGTCAAACAAGGTCGAAGGTAGATTCCGACTAGGAGATGGCGATCTTTCAAAATGGTTCGACCTGAAAATCGAAACACTGAAAGGGGATCCTGATTACTCCTTGGTTCACTACAGGGAGATCACTCCTAGACTTGAAATCGAGAACCAGAATCTAAATCTGCAAAGCCAGATCAAGGAGATCACCGATTCGATACCGGGAATGGTCTATCAATTCAAGGGTACGCCGGACGGCATCTACACCCTTCCCTTTCTTAGTGAAGGAGTAAGAGACATCTATGGCATCAGTCCGGATGAAGGAATGAGGGATGCGAGCAAGCTCTTCTCTTTGGTCATGGAAGATGATCTTCCACCGTTGATGAAATCAATTGAAGCAGTCATCACCAATCCAAGACGGTGGTTTCACAAATTCCGAATAAAGACCCCCAATGGAATTCGTCAATTGGAGGCCTGCTCCAGTCCTTCCAAAATTGCTGACGATGGAACCGTGACCTTCAATGGAGTCGTTCTCGATGTCACAGAAAAAACGTCAGCCCAGAAGGAGCTGGACCGTAACCGCCGCCTCCTTTCAATGACCGAGCGGATGGCAGGTGTCGGAGGTTGGCAATACGACCTCATCTCAGGGAAACTTTATTGGTCGAATCAAACATACCGAATCCATGGATTGGAGCCTGAACTCCCTGCTCCCTCGGTGGAAGAAGCCATTGAATTCTATGCCCCTGAAGCTCGGCCAGTGATGTCACGCGCCGTTGAAGACGGCATTCGCAATCGCACTGGGTGGGATCTAGAACTCCCCTTCATTAACAAGGCTAAAAAACACCTTTGGGTAAGAGCAATCGGAGAACCGATAATCGAGAACGGCAATGTCGTTGCCATGGCTGGAACATTTCAGGACATCACGGAACAGAAGAAAGTAGAGCTCGATCTCAGAGACGTCAGTCGACGTCTGGAACTCGCAAAATCCGCAGCAGACATTGGAGTGTGGCAATTCGATCCACAGAATGAGCACCTGGTCTGGGACGATCAGATGTTCAAGATTTTTGACGTTTCAAAAGACGAGTTCTCCCACGCCTATGAGGCATGGAGTCAGACGGTTCATCCAAATGATCTTCAGGGAGCCGAACGCCAACTACAGGACGCCCTTGAGGGGAAAGCCGCATTTCATACTGTCTTCAGAATTGTTCGAAGGTCCGATGAAGCAGTCCGTTATATAGAAGCCCATGCTCACGTTGTTCGCGATGAGGATGACAACCCTATCGAAGTTCTGGGAATCAATCGGGATGTCACCGAGGCCAAATTGGCTGAAAAGGAAAGAGAGGAGCTACAGGTTCAAAAATCTCAAGCGCAACGCCTCCAAACCATCGGCACACTCGCAGGAGGCATTGCTCACGACCTCAACAACATTCTCACACCAATCATGGGCCATGCAGATATGATCGCAGACACAGCGAACCTGTCTCCTGATCTCAAAGAGGATGTGGATGCGATCACCAACGGAGCACTTCGAGCCCGGACAATCATCGAGAAAATTCTATCCTTCAGCCAGCGCCGAGAGAAACAACGCAGACAGGTCAAAATACAAGACTTGGTCAGCGAAGCAGTCTCGCTCCTCCGTCCGACACTTCCCTCAAGAATTCAGATCAATCAAGATGTAGACAAGAGCTGCTCTCCTGTGTTCGCAGACGATTCGGAGTTGCATGAACTCATCGTGAACCTCTGTACCAACTCAAGCCACGCCATTTCAGGAAACGGAACCATCACGATCAGTCTCAAGAATTTCACGAAGTTAAACCGTTGCGACCATTGTATCATTTCAAACGGAGCATCAGAGAGAGATTCTCGCAGTCGCATTATTCTTCCTTCTGGCTGCGATGATTGCAACTTTCTCGCTGGTGACTACGTGATTCTCTCAATAGCGGATAGTGGGAATGGCATCAGTAAGGACATTCAGGATCGGATCTTCGAACCCTTCTTCACCACCAAACCTGTAGGAGAAGGTACCGGCATGGGCTTGGCAATGGTCTTTGGCATTGTCCAAAGTCATGGGGGGGGACTCAATCTACATACAGACTCAGAAGGAACCGTATTTGAGATACTTCTCCCCGCCATAGCCGAAAATGCGAAAGAAGCCACACCTGAGAAGCCGGCAGGAGAGTCACCGGCAACACACATTCTACTTGTGGATGATGAGGATGCCATTGTCACAATGGGTGAGAGAATGCTCTCCAGAGAAGGTCATCGGGTAACCTCAACCACATCCAGCGAGGAGGCTTTTCAAATCTTTGCGAATGATCCCGATTCGTTCGATTTTGTCCTGACAGACTTTAACATGCCAGAGATGAGCGGAGTCGATCTCTTGAACAAGATTCACGAAATACGCCCTTTGCTCCCGGCTGTTATCATGACCGGCCTGAAAGACAACTCTCTCAAGATCCGGGACGAAATTCGCGTCCTGAAGAAGCCCATTCTTCGACAGGAGCTGCTCGATGAATTGGCAGCTGCGATACAACCTCAGGAGGAACACTCATGACCGCTTTGATTATCGATGACGAAAAGGAAATCCGAGAAACAATATCGAAGATACTGGCACTAGAGAATACTTCCTCGGTCTGCGCTGAGACCGGTGCTAAGGCCATTGCCAAGTATTCGAGCGGAGACCGTTTCGATTTCGTCATCTGTGATATTGTGATGCCTGAAAAGGAGGGATTGGAAACCATCATGGAGATAAAGAAGATCGATTCATCCGCAAAGATTCTGGCGATATCTGGAGGAGGTAGGGCCTCATCAACTGAATATCTTCTTATCGCCAAGAAGTTCGGAGCAGACAACTCATTGAGAAAGCCGTTCAGGAAGAGCGAGCTACTCGACGCAATTGAAGAGATGTTCCCTTCTCCTATCTTCGATAGGGCCGGATAGACAGCCGGATCAACCGGCGCAACACACGGTCAGTTTCTTCGGCCCGTGTGCACCTAAAACGAGAATACGTTCGATATCCCCAGTCCTACTTGGTCCGGTAATGAAACTGATCATGCTCGGATAATCATCCTGATACTTTTCTTTCACCACTGCGAATGCTTCCGTCAGATCGCGAACCATCTGATCCCGAGTCGCTATCACGACATGATGCGGAGGGAGCACACTCAGCGCCCTTCCGCCGGAACTCTTACTGGTCACAAGCACACTGCCTGTTTGGGCGACCAACGCGTCACAAGCACTGATACCTGCATCGCATGATTCCATATCGTGGACATCGTAACCCTTGTCAGTCCAAACAACCGGCAGGCCCAAACCCTTTACGACTTCTTCAATCTCAGGAGTTCGATGTGCAGCGACTTTTTTCCATCCGTCGGCCTTGGCTGCTTTCTTCAAACGTGTGATCAGGGTACTGAGCTTGGGGGCCGTTTGAAAATCAATCTTCAGTTCTTCAGAGGCCGTAGCAAAGGATTCGAAATAGTCTTTTTCACTGTCACCTGCTTCAGGCAACCACTGCTGAAAAGCATCCCTCTGAGGCCCGCTAAATTGCGCCTCGGCAGGATCATGTCCGTGATGCCCCGGCAATGGTGCAGACGCTTTCAATGCCTCACGAACCCGTGCGAGGATCTTTTCCCTGTCGGTCATTTCGTTGACGTCTTTCATTTCCGGTTCCTCCACCATTCTTTGAAACTCTGATCAGCCAGTTGAGGAATTTCACGGGATTGAGTCCAGGCTCTGGCCGGATCCAATCGCGTTCCTTTGACCAACTTGTGTAATGGCTGCACCACCCGCCCTGCCTCTTTGCAGAACTGATATAAGGCGGGCCGATTGATCACAAAAGCAAACCCGCGATAGGCCAGTCTCTCCAACATACTCGGCTCTTCAACAGAAGCATTTCGCCGGTTGTGCAAAAGGTGATGATGCAGGTCGATCTTGACCGGACACGTCTCGGTGCATGCACCGCAGAGCGAGGATGATCCGGAAAGATGTTTCCAATCCTGCAATCCTCTCAAATGGGGAGTTATAACCGAGCCAATGGGGCCGGAATAGGTGGTGCCATAGGTATGCCCACCCACATTCTTAAAAATCGGGCAAACGTTCAGACAAGCACCACAACGAATACAATGAAGGGCATCACGCTGTTCTGGATCAGCCAGCAGTTCCGTCCTTCGATTATCTAGGAGGATCACATGATACTCCTCTGGTCCGTCCACTTCACCTGGCTGCTTCGGCCCACCATACATGGTATTGTAGCCAGTCAGTTTCTGCGAAGCCCCCGCGGTGGAAAGCATCGGCAAGAAGAGAGCCAGATCCTCCATCTTGGGAAGAATCTTCTCGATGCCGAGCAATGAAATCATTGTCTTGGGCAATGCTGCAGTCAGACGTGCATTCCCTTCATTTTCCGTAATGGAAATCATGCCTGTTTCGGCAATGGCAAAATTGGCACCAGTGATTCCTACATCCGCCTGAATGTATTTCTCACGGAGAGCATCTCGCGCAATCATCGTGAGTTCTTCCGGATCACTGGTATCGGCACTTCCCAACTTGTTTTTGAAGAGATCACTTATCTCGTCCCGCGTGAGATGCATGGCGGGAAACACGATGTGATAAGGCGCCTCTTCTCTGAGCTGGACGATGTATTCTCCCAGATCAGATTCAACAACCTCAAAACCATCTTTCTCAAGCGCCTCATTGAGATGAATCTCCTCTGAGGTCATCGCCTTAGACTTGATGACCGACTTGGCCTTCTTGTCCTTGATGATCTTGCGCACGATGTCCCTGGCTTGAGGACCAGTAGATGCCCAGTGGACAATCGTCCCACGCGCTTCAAGTTTATCAGCAAGGCTCTCCAAGTGCTCATCAAGATGATTGATGGCCTGATACTTGGTTTCAGCAGCAGATTGACGCGCCTGTTGCCAATCGCCGAAGGCAACCGTTCTCATTTCCCTTCCCACCTCGTACTTACGAAGCGCAGATTGGATAATGCGGCGGTGCCTGAGGTCCTTGGTAATGACCTCTGCCTTGCCTTTAAAATCTTTGGAATAGACCTCGCTCATTTTGAATCAAGAATCTGAGCGAGATGCATTGTTTTCAGGGGCTTTCCTTGGCGCTCCAACATCCCCTGTAAGTGCATCAGGCAACTACTGTCATTGGACACCATGAAATCAGCTCCGGTGTCTTCTGCAGAGGCGCATTTCACTTCGCCCATGGCGCCTGAAATCATCCCAAACTTCGCAGCAAACGTGCCGCCGAAACCACAACAGGTTTCAGCTTGATCCATTTCAACCAGTTCGAGGCCTTCCACCTTCTCCAGCAGAGCACGAGGCTGCTTCTTGCACCCCAGTTCTCGCAGCCCATGGCAACCATCGTGGAAGGTTACCTTCCCGTCGAACTTGGCTCCCACATCAGTGACACCAAGCTTATCCACCAGAAACTCAGAGAACTCCCATGTCTTTTCTGAAAGTAGAACTGCCTCATGATGCTGAGGCTGCCCTTCAAAAAGTTCCGGGTAGAACTTTCTCAGCATTGCACCACAAGATCCGGATGCGATGACAACATTCTCTGCGTCCTTAAGCTGATCAACGACCTTGGAGGCCACCTCTCTTGATTCTGGCCAGTAACCAGAGTTGAACGCAGGTTGACCGCAACAAGCGACCGCCTCGGGACACTCAACAGTGTGCCCGAGGCGCTCTAGAATGTTGACGATACTCATCCCCACCTGCGGATAGATCGAATCCACAAAACAGGGAATGAATAAGGTTATTCTCATAGAATCGTAGTTTTACAACTCAGATAGATATTACTTGCCCACGTCGACCCACTTACGATCGCGAGCGGAGTCGAGAACCGCATCACAGATCTTCTGTGTTTCGAGTGCATCGCGGAAGGTTGGCCCGCATGGCGTGCCGTCTTCCAGAGATTTCAGGAAGTCAGCAACCTGATGAACAAAGGTGTGCTCATATCCGATCTGAAGACCAGGAACCCACCATTTGTCCATGTAAGGATGATCGCCACCTGCGTCAGTCACGTGGATGTCGTGCCAACCACGAACGATTGAATCATCACTGTGATCGTAATATTGCAGGTGATGCAGATCATGCAAATCCCAGCGGATGGACGCATGTTCGCCATTGATCTCAAGGGTATAGAGAGCCTTGTGACCACGGGCATAACGCGTGGATTCGAAAAGTCCGAGAGAGCCGTTGCCGAACTTACACATGAATGTGCAGGCATCATCAATCTCGACCTTCTCTTTCTTACCGGTTTCCGTATGCATGCGCTCTTTGATGAAGGTCTCAGTCTGCGCGCAGACTTCTTCGACTCCTCCGTTCAGCCAGACAGCGGTATCAATGCAGTGTGCGAGTAGATCGCCCGTTACACCAGAACCTGCAGCCTTGGCATCCAGACGCCAAAGTGCATTACCACCCTGCGGGAGATCATCGGAGATGGTCCAGTCCTGAAGGAAGTTGGCACGGTAGTGGAAAATGCGTCCTAGGCGACCTTCATCGATCAGTTTCTTGGCGAGCGATACAGCAGGAACACGGCGATAGTTATACCAAACTGTGTTGGCAACACCGGCCTTCTCAATTGCCTGACACATCTCTTCACCATCAGCAGCATTCAGAGCGAGTGGCTTCTCACAGAGAACCATTTTTCCGGCTTCTGCCGCTGCAATCGCGATCTCTTTGTGAAGGTTGTTTGGCACGCAGATATCGACAGCGTCGATGTCATCACGAGCAATCAGCGCACGCCAGTCATTCTCAGTGGATTCATATCCCCACGTCTTGGCAAAGGCGTCCAGTGATTCCTGATTGCGGGCACAAGCAGCCTTGAGAACTGGTTTGTATTCCAGATCGAAGAAGTTGCTTACTCGATTATAACCGTTGGAGTGGGTCCGGCCCATGAAGCCGTAACCGATCATTCCGATACGAAGTTCTTTCATAGTCTTACTTTGTAGCTTTGTTGAGTGAGGGAATTCTTATTCCCAGCCGTGGGCTTCACGCACCTTGATCATTGAATCAAGAATGGTGTTCCAAGTGGCTGGAGTTTCCAGTGTGGCGTTCGGGAACATGCATCCATCCCAGCAGATGTGTTCGATTCCACGCTTCTTGGCATCCTTGAGCCAGTATCCGGAGCACTTGGTGATATCGAGCTTGCCGTTTGGATCATCAGCAGGACAGTGCTTGCCGGTCTTGTCATGAGACCCAGCGCCATGCACCTGTCCGTCGTTCTGAGCAACGTGGAAATCAATCGTCCATGGGCGGAGTTTGTCTGTCATCTGCTCATAAGCAGCCCAGAACTCGGCATCAGAATAACCTTCCTTGAGGAGGGCATGTTCAGGTGCATTGTAACCCATGAGATACAGATATGTATGAGCAAGGTCAGCTTGGAATCCGAGAGACTCTGGCATGCCCACTTCTTCAAGCAGATCGAGCATGTCTTTCCAGCTGTGCATTCCTGCCCAGCAAATCTCACCCTCAGCAGCGAGGCGCTCACCGTGGTCTGCAGCAATCTTGGCTGCTTCACGAAATGTCTCTGCAATCTTGGTTGTGTTGGCCTTGGCATCAGAACGCCATTTCTCAACTCCAAACTCGGCGGAGTCGATACGAATGACACCGTATTGGCGCACACCGTGTTCATTAAAGATCTTGGCGATTCGGCAGCCCATTTTCACTGCGCTCAGGAACTTCTCTGTTGAAGCTTCATCACCCATGGATGAATCACCCACAGTGCCCGGCCAAACCGGAGCAACCAGTGACCCAACATTGAATCCCTTGGATTGGATCATGTCAGCGATGCCCTTCAATTCATCATCGCTGGCTTCAGGGTTGGTGTGTGGAAGGAATAGGAAGTAATCGATCCCTTCAAACTTTTGGCCGTTCACCTCGGCCGCCGCTGTCAGGTCCAGCATCTTCTCGAGGCTGATGGGTGGTTCCTGTCCTTCGTCTGTGCCCTTGCCGACGAGGCCTGGCCACATGGCATTATGGAGTTTTGGTTTGCTCATGTTTTTCTTTGCGTCTTTGATCGTTGCGATGCTCATTTTGAGAGCGACGGTTTCGGTTGTTTTTGAAAATTAAGTGTCCCCAAAGACGTCATTTCAAAGGTCGAAATACGGCTTCCGGGAACAGGATGGAGATCAAACACTCCAGTTCCTGAGTTGCAAGCGCACGTTCTGCCGATTTTTTTCGGCATACCTGAGTCTGGGTCCATGTGGATGGACAGACTATGAAGGGAGGCCTCTCATGATTCTTGAAACAATGACGCTAATTTTTGAATTATTTCGGCGTCAGCCACTGTTCCCTGCCATTCCGTGATTCCTCCGATACACGGCTGGAGAAGTCTGCATCACTCGCACAAAATCACGTGTAAAGTGGCTCTGATCACTGAAACCACATTCCTGTGCAATCACCGAAATAGGCACCGTGGAATGGATCAAACTTCGACATGCCTCATGGATCCTTACGCGTCTAACATATTCTGTAGGAGACAGTTGCAAATGTCGCTTAAACTTCCTTTCAAATGCGCTTACTGAGAGTCCGACACGCCGCGCCAGTTCAGGAATACGAATGGCCTCGTGGTAATGAGCGCGGACATATTCAAGTGCTTCCCCCATGACCTGAGGCATGGTGATACCACCACTAGCCCCTTGGTATTCCCGTGTGATGCCAGCCAAAGCGACAATCCGCCCTCTTACATCCCTCAAAGGCACTTTGGTTGTAACAAACCAGTCGACGACGCCATCAGGGCTGGTCAGAAGCTCCACCTTCTCGCGAATCACCATTCCCTCATCCAACACCTTCAAATCATCAATACGATAGTTTTTTACCAGATACTCAGGCAGGAACTCATCATCGGTATGGCCAACAATCTCCTCTTTTGATTTGGCCCCCAACTGCGAAACAAGGAGCTCGTTCAACGCTACAAACCGGCCTTCCCTATCCTTGATGTAGAACAAACTCCCCGGCAAATGCTCAAATAACAACTCAGCACCATCCATCAGGCGGAGTTCATCAAGAGATTTGAAAGGAGCTGAAGGTTTAGATCTCATTCGTCTTCCTGGTCCGGAAAGCACGACCTTTGAATTATTTCGGCAGTTTCCGCAATCAATAACCCCCTGAATTCAGGATTAGAACAACCTGTTTTTACCCCCAAATCATTCACTCAACTGGCGCTGCTGATTCAATCTCTTCATCAATTTGTAATATTCCCGTTCTTGATCCCCCAACGAGCATTTCTTTAGGGTTCACTCAGCAAAGCACGCACCGAAGTGCTCCCTTCAGCACCAGTGCGTGTATTTCTTTGCAATTGTTAACCCAATTATGGACCTGAAAAAAGCAATCGGACTGCATTTGCCAGTCACTCCGGAACTGGAGAAGAAACGCATCGACTACATCAACCTGAAGCTGGCTGCTTTGGGCTGTCCTCCGGTAGAGACGGATGACACCCACGGTTTCAATGAGATGACCACAGCGTTTCTGTCGCATCATCAGGAATCAGCGCGACTCCTCGCAGATTACCTCTGCCCGGCTGATCAACGGATTCAGGATTACCTGAACAACTACCTGAAAGACACTGGCGTCACCATCAAGATGCCCGGCAACACCTTTGTCCTCGATCGGCACGGTTTGGCCCGTAGCCTTTCCATTCCGGCACACAGCGATCATTTCAAATCCTCCATCATTGATTCCTACCGGGTCAAACAGGGAGTCCTTCACAACCCCAAGAGCGATCGACGGACCACCAAGGGCAGCTTCCACGTCGCTGAAGGCGGCCTCCCTATCCCAGATGACAAGCTGGCGGTTCCTACTGTCGCCTTTGGTCGGATGCTCGAAAGAGCCCTTGTGCCACCGGATGACCTGTTGGAACTACCCATCACATCGGGACAAGATGACGTGGCCCGGTCCTTCGTCACCCTCATGCTCCGTCCTCTCGTCTGCCCTGCTGTAGACAACTACATCAAGGAGAAGCGGATGGAAGTCAGGTTCTTTGCTCCAGGCAACCTGGTCAGCAACCTAGATTTTGTGGAAACCATTTTCGGCAATGCCGGCAATCCGTATCTCCCAGAAAACGATTCCGCATTGGACGTCGATCATTGGACCGGCCACACCGGCTGCGTCATCCTTGCTCCACACGTCTTGACCCTGACCAAGAAGGAACTCGGCCTTCCAAATATCTCCGATGCCACTGATCGCCAGAAACGCGACGGAATGTGCTGGGAGAAGGAAGACGAGCTCTACAACGGAGGCAACGCCTTCAAGCTCACTTGCCGCAATGAAGAAGGTGTCATCGTCACCATCATTGCCGACAACTATTTCGGCTACTGCAAGAAAGAGGTCAAAACCCAGATCGGCTACGCAGCCAATCTCTATGGTCTTACCGAAGAAGAACACGCTGGTGGCGCCATGGTGTTCCCAAGCTATGACCTCGGAGAAGAATTCAGTGGGCATTCCCACGTGCAACGCCGTGGACACAAGTTCAGCGAGGTGGCAGAACTCTTGAGAGACAGTGTCGAGGTGAAACCAGAAGGCTACGCCGTCGACAAGGAATTCCCCAATATCATCTACGTGAGCGAGGACGTGAATTTCGATCTCCACGCCCAAACTGTTTCCTGGCCTCACAATGGCGAGACACAATCCATCAAGCTCCTCCCGAGCAAGGTCTACGTCCGACCATCAGGTTACAAGACCACCATGGAGAAGCCACCTGGTGGACGCGCATGGCGGCTGGTAGGAACGACAGCCGAAGGAACCTTGTGCCACAAGCCTTGCACTGTTTCCGGTGGCGGTAAGTCAGAGATCTCCAAGCCAATCACCGATGCCATTATTCAAGGCCCGGTGTTTGTCTCCGACTTCCAGAAGGATTTCGATCAGGTCGAATCCCTCGTGAACCACGACTACTCAGACCGATTCCGCGATAGCAACCGAGTGGACACCCGCCCCATCCTAAGTCCTGAGCGTTCTCTCGGATCCGTCATCAAACTCCTTTCGCCAGCAGAAAGAGACTACACGGACGAATACAACGAATGGGTCAAAGGCGTTCCTCAGTATATCAAAGAGCTCGTCTATGTCCTCAAGCGTTTCTACAAGAGCAGCTGGGGAGACAACTGGCGCGAGCGTTTCGGAGTGGACATCATTGACGGCAAGTCAGGAAACGAACTCAAGCTCAACAACCGCAAGCTCGTTTCCAGCTTCCTGCGCGTTGGATTCTCCGAAGACGGTGCTTGGCGAGTGTTTGGTCTCCGCAAGGACTTCTACCCCGCTTCGAAGATCTCTGCTGAGGATGACATCACAGCCTCAGTTGTGATCCCATCAACTGAAATCGAAGGTCTTAGTGAAGACGTTAAGAATCCGTCTGTGAAATTCGTTCAGAACTGCGAATTCAGATTGTTCCAGCGTCCAGACGATGCCATCCATCGCGGTTACGACAAGGCCACTGAGTATGATTACGCTCAACCAAGAAACTTCTTTTCCAACTACGAGCCTCTACCAAGGGAACAGTCCAAGGAGCTGATGGAAGACACGATCGGCTATCAGTCGTTCACTCAGCCGATGCAGGACTTCATCAAGAGCGTTGCAGATACGGACAATCCGGATTACTTCGTCTCCTCAGCCCATCCACGCATTGTCGATGGCAAGCCGACCAAGAACCCGCGTTACCTCCAAACGCGCCCAGACCTCTTGGCGCCACAGGATGTCTATCTGTCAGAAGTGGCAGTGCGCCTCCATCGTCGGATCCCAACAGAAAAGCCGTTCTATTCGCCGGTCAATGCCGTGTTGCCTGGACGTCGTAACAATCCGCCTGACGAAGGCATCCGACCACTGGCCTGCTACAATCCGATTCACTACATGGAAATGCCTGAGCTCTTCATGGAGTATATCTGTAGTATGACAGGCAAATCCCCAAGCACCACTGGCGCCGGATCTGAAGGCGCACTGACGAAGGGGCCATTCAACGCACTGCCTCCGATCTTTGATCTGAACAGCGCATTGGTCTCCTACCTTCTGACACAGGACGATGCGTTCGTCACTGCAGCCGGATATGTAGGCCCCAACAAGAAAGTGGATCACGACATCTCCATGCTCATTCCTGAAATGTGGTGTCGCATGAGCCCAACAGAGCGTAAGGCATCCTTTCTCATCGACAACGGATACCTAGAACAGATCCCAGACATGGAGCACGACGGAACCACAGTTCTCTCCAGTCGCCTCGGTTATCGTATTACGAAAAAATTCGTGCGTGTGTTCTTCGGTCGTATCTTCCATCACCCGCATCAGGTCTTCACCGAGGAATACCTAAAGCCGGAACTTCAGGGCATGGATATCTTTGCTGATGGTATGGACAATATCGTGAGCACCATGAAGCGCGTGGCTCAGCATTACTTCGATGATGGAAGCATCGAGATGGCGTGCCCTCCTCTCAAAGCCCTTCTAAACATCATGCTCAACAACGAGTATGAAGGTAAGGGATTGGACGCTCCTGAGATCCGCGAACTTTTCACTCGCGAGAACATGCTCGCAAGTGATTGGTATCAGGCACGTATCGAGACCAAACAGGCAAAGGATATCAAACTCTGGGAACGGCACGTCAGTAGCCTCGAGACCTTTCTCTCACGTGTGACACACACACGCGAAAGCGATCGTCTGGGACTCAAAGACAGACTCACCAGGGCAAAGGACACCTTGGAAGAGCTCAAAGCACCTACCTACCTTGAGAAGATCAAGGGAACACTCGGTGTGCAACCTGGCCTCTGATTCCGCCAGAAATCATTCAAAGGTCCTCCGACAGCACCATTGCGGTCGGGGAACTTTTTGTTTTCACTCTTCCAGCATGAGTCACCGAATCAGATCATCATCCCTTCTTATCATTCTGTTATTAATCACCGGTCTCGCTGGTGCACAGACTGAGAAGGCAACGGTCAAGACAATCTCCAAAACAGAACAGGCAGCAATCAAGTTCCTGAACAAGAACTACCTGTTGCTTGCACCCGAAAAAGACTCCAGTGATAAACACCCCATCGTGATTTATCTTCACGGAGCGGGCGGAAGAGGAGATGACATCAACAAGATCCGGAATCAACTGCCCCCGCTCTGGCAAGGCATTCACAATTTCAAAAAGTCGCCATGCTATCTCGTGGCACCACAAGTCTTGAAGAAAACCGATGGCGGCACCTACGCAAAGTGGACGCCCAAGGACTTGAACCACTTTCTCAATCATCTCAAAGCAGCCTATCCTATCGATCCAAACCGGATCTATCTGACAGGAAACAGTATGGGAGGATATGGAACATGGGTCTGGTCCGCGACCAACCCAGAACACTTTGCTGCCGTGGCCCCCATCTCGGGAGGCATCGGATATGGAGGTCCCAAGGAAATCACTCCTGATCTCAAGGCCTGGGCCAAAAGTCTTACCAAGATCCCGGTCTATGCAGCTGTGGGTGGAAAAGATCGAGTCGTACCTCCTGAGAGATCTGAACTATTGATCAACGAGATCAAGAAGGCTGGAGGCACCAAAGCGACACTGAAAATCTTTCCTGAGGAAGGTCACAATGCCCGAAGCAAAGTCTACGCGTCTTCGGAGTTTTACGAATGGTTATTCTCGAATAGCCTGTCAGATAAATAGCCTCAAAAGGTCATTCGTCCAGGCACTCCCTGATCGTTTGAAACAAGACCTTCATCGGGCTCGGCTTCTGAATGTAGTGCTGCCCCTTTTCGAGATTCATTTCAGCACCGGCTACCTCAGGGCTGTAACCGCTGGTCAGGATCACCTTCAGGCTAGGGCGTCTCTCCCTCAAGTCCTTCACCAGATCCCAGCCACTGACTCCTCCCGGCATCACAACATCAGTGAATAGAAGATCAACATCATCTCCTTCCTTATCCCATATTTCCAATGCTTCCTTGCCGGAATGGGTAAGCAATGTCTTGTAGCCTTTTCTCCGCAATGAATTCTTCATCAGGCGCCCAACAGCTGGCTCGTCTTCCACAATGAGGATGGTTTCATCTCCACCAGTAATACTAATATCCCCCATGCTTTCAAAGCCCGACTCTGTCTTAACAGTCAAAGGGAAGAAGAGAGTAAACGAAGTTCCCTTGCCTTCCTCACTCTCAGCAACCACATGACCACCATGTTGTTTAACGATGCCGAAGACGGTTGAGAGACCAAGCCCTGTTCCCTTTCCAGTTTCCTTGGTCGTAAAAAACGGTTCATAGATATGCTGCATCTGATCCTTCGAGATCCCGACTCCATTATCGATCACTCTCAGGCACCCATAATCTCCCGGATTTATTTCGGAATCATATTCTGCTTCACCTTCCGAAACGGTGAGAGGAAAGGATTGAATTCTCAGGTCCCCCCCATTCGGCATCGCATCACGAGCGTTCACAACCAGATTCATCAACGCCTGATCGATCATGCCCGCATCAACATCAGCGATCAGAGAATCCTTGCATAGATCGTAGGTCAAAGGGGTCGTCTCCCCAACAATTCTCCCCAGCATCCTCGCGATGAGGCGAACGATTTCGTTCAGATCCACGACTTTACGTTGCATCGCCTGCCTACGACTGAACAACAACAACTGACGGGTGAGTTGCGCAGCCCTCATCGCTGCTTCAGATGCTTGTCTGTTAAGATCCAAAACTTCCCCGGACACGCCCGGCTCTGACGAAATCATGGAAGTATTTCCGATGATGATCGTCAGGATATTATTAAAATCATGAGCTACACCTCCCGCAAGTTGGCCTATCGCCTCCATCTTCTGAGATTCCCTGAGCTGCTCCTCCAGTTTCAATCGGTCGGTAACTTCAGAAACATAGCATTGAAAATCATCAGCATCCTTCACCGGATGCAGGGACCAAGATAGAGACCTTTGATCTCTTGAGGTAACAATCTGAGAAAGTGATTTGCCCTCAGAAATGCACTCAGAAATCACTCTATCAAAATCGTCTGGAAGCAATTCCCCAAAATCGTTCACATTGAAAGACTCAGCCAGAAGGTTCGCTGCTCTGTTCTGATAAGTAACCTGCCCCTTTCGATTGATCTGTAGAACAGGATCTGGGTTAAGTTCAGGAAAAGCAGCCAACTGCCTGATCTTCTCTTCTGCTGCTCTCCGTTCAGAAAGATCCTTGATGAATCCCGTGAACAGGGGTGGTTCCATCTGGATACAAGTGATGTAAATCTCGGTCGGAAACTCACTTCCATCTTCCCTGAGAGCACTGATCTCCATTTGACGTTGAAGCATCGAAGCCCCCCCATTTATCAATGCTTCCTGAAGACCATCTCGATACCTCTGTCGAAACCTTTGCGGAATAATAATCTTCGCGAGATCTTCGCCCAAAACATCCTCGCTCTTTCTACCGAAGATTCGCTCAGCAGCAGGGTTCCAATCCATGATCACACCCGTTCCATCAATAGTGACCACAGCGTCGGAAGCGCCATCCACAATGGCAGTTTTTCTTTCCTCGCTTTCTTGAAGCGCTGTTTGATATCGGTCTCTGGAGATCGCGATAGAGGCTGTCGCGGTTGCCTTTTCGACGATCCTGCGGTGTTCATCAGATGCATTAATACAATCCTGATAATAAACCGCAAATGTACCGTTATTCTACACTGTGTATCATAAATGGGAACTGACCAGCATGCCTTAAGTCCGTGTTTCAAAGCGGCCTCTCGATAGTCCTCCCATAGAGGGTCAGTAGCGATATCTTCCACATGAACAGGTTCATGAATGAATGCGGCTGTCCCACAAGACCCTTCACCTTCCGCAATCCTAATCCCATCCACCGACATCATGTACTCACTTGGGATTCGAGGAGCCACCCCATCTTTCAAATAGTTTCCGTCAGCATCTGCTATGAGAATGGAACAAAACATTTCAGGAGATTGGCCTTCTATTGAAAGCAAGAGCGATTCTAGTGTCTCAGAAAGGGGGCGCCCCAAGGCAATACGACTGAGAATTTCATTCTGCTCAGCAATCAGCGCTGCCGTCTTCTTTCTCTCAGTGACATCCCGTGTGATCCCAAGAGCTGCAACCACCTTTCCTGACTCATCGTGAAAAGGGCTGGCGTGTGTTTCCAGCCATCGGTAATTACCCTTTAACCCTTTCAATCGGAACTCCAACATCCCTGACTCTCCATCAAAGACCCTTTCGTGAAGATCAATAAAAGCCTCCCGATATTCTTCCGTGATCAATGGATAGACGCTCACGCCTTCCACCTCTGAAAACGAATCTGCCTCGACCAATCGCAAGCCCGCTGGATTCATTTCGATCAGGCTTCCGTCAATCTTGATCAGTTTCACACACTCAGGCTCAGAATTCAGAATAGCCGGAAGACGCTTCTCACTAGCCTCAAGGGCCCGGTTGGCCGCAAAGACCTCAGTAGCGCGATTATCAACCCTCTTCTCCAAAGCTTCAAATACCTTACGTCTTTCGTTCTCGGCCACATACTTCTGCGTAAGAATTGCGGAGCCACACAATACAGTCAGCGTAGTCAGACTCAGAAAGACCTCCAAGGTGAGCAGCGATTGGTTCAGACTTCCCATGCTAAAAGGCCCCAGCCCTCTTGCCGTTCCCCAGACAGAAATGGTGGTCATGACCAAAGCCGCTGATACGGCACCTCTCTGACCAAATCGCAATGCCGGCCAAATCATGAAAGGGATCAGAACGAAGGAAAATTGAGTTAAACCAAAACCGAGGAACGAACTCCCTGAAAACACCATCAATCCCACAGCCACCAGGAGCCCGAAACAAGAGATCAACTCAACGGCACTGACCTTCATCGAGACTCTAGGGACGCTACACCATGCCAGTATCAATGAAGCAAATACGAAAACACCGCCTGTATCTCCCAGCCACCAGGTAAGCCAGACATTCCAAAAAGCTTCTTTGGGAACCTCGCCACAGAATAGTAGCCAAAGCACTCCATTCGTCGCGCTCAAGAGACAACTGATCAAGCCTCCCAATCCCAATAAAACCACAACCCCCTTAAGTTCATCCAGAGGTTGAGATTTGCCACAAAAATGACGCACAAGCCTCCATCCAACATAGGCCGTAGCGGTCGCCCCGATTGCCATGCCTGTAGCAGTCACCAAAAGCACCGTTATTTCCGGGCGAGATTCGCTATTGAGCATTCCATAGAAATTGGTACCGAAGGCACCCAGAGCAATTCCTGGCCATACTCTCTTTCCAAAAAGGAGAAAGACCGCGAGGGCAACACCAGAAGGAGGCCAAACAGGTGTAACCTGCTCCCCTACAAGAGCAAACATCTGACCGACCCGACCGGTAAGAAAGTAGCTGAATAAGACAACCAAGATCACGAGGAGTCCCCATTTTCCGTATCCCCGCCCTTCAAGAGATTGGCTTACTCCAGTCAGAAAAGGCTGAAGCCGTATTGCTTCAACTTTTGCATCACTCACAGGCTGGGGGTCTGACGCTGCCGATGCCATAGATCAACCTTGGATCAGAGAGGATATCAATACCACCGAAAAAACTCGTCGAAACTTACCAAGATTTCCCAATTTAAAACACTTGCCGAGAACATCACTTGCTCTGTATTTGTATCGGCCTTCGCGGGCCAACATAGCTCAGTCGGTAGAGCAACTCATTCGTAATGAGTAGGTCGTCGGTTCAAATCCGACTGTTGGCTCCATTTCCTCTCTCCCTCCCCTTCCAGTTTTTTGGGTAATTTCGAGAGCTAATCATTGCCCCCGATGGTGTTCATCGGATATCTCATAGCTATGTTCCCCAGAACGTCTTACCTTCGACTCTTTGCCCCGGGTTTCTGCCTGATTTTCATTCTGTCTCTTCTCCCCCTCTCTGCCGCCGAAAAGACATTCCGCGCAGGCGCCGCCAAGATCGATATTACACCTGAACTTGGAGTCTCACTGAACGGAGGAATGCAGGATCGAAAGGCATCTCTTATCCACGACCCTCTCCATTCACGTGCCATTGTTTTGGATGATGGAGAAACAAAACTGGCTATCGTCGTCAATGACAGTTGTATGATTCCCAGAGAGCTTTTCGACACCTCAAAAGCAATCGCCGAAAAGGCTACAGGAATTCCAGCTGACAACATGATGACGTCAGCAACCCATACCCATACGGCACCTACTGTCGCAAATGTCTTTCAGAGCAGCAGCAATCCTGGCTACCGTGAGGAACTGATCATCAAAATCGCCGAAGCAATCATCCAAGCCAACGCCAATTTGGAACCCGCAAAAATCGGATGGGGAACAGGGTCCGAGTCTGGACAGGTTTTCAACAGACGTTGGTATATGAATCCAGAAGTCGAATTGAAGAATCCGTTTGGCGCCAAGGATCTGGCCAAAATGAATCCACCTGCTGGCTCGAAGGATCTCATCAAACCCGCGGGCCCAATCGACCCTACCATCTCTGTTCTGAGCCTCGTCTCTGCTGATGGACGCCCAATTGGATTGTTGGCCAACTATTCCCTCCACTATGTTGGAGGTGCGGGAGGAGGTCATGTTTCAGCAGACTACTTTGGTGTCTTTGCCAAGCGGTTCTCCGAAATGATAGGCGCTTCCACTGAAGGGGATAAGGCATTCGTCGCCATGATGTCGAATGGAACAAGCGGCGATATCAACAACATCAATTTCACAAGGAAACAAGTTCGCAAACCCGCCTACGAGCAGATGCAGCTGGTGGGAGACCTGACAGCAGCGGAAGCTTACAAGGTCTGGAGGCAGATCCAGTATCACGATTGGGTGCCGCTCGGATCCAAGGTTAAGCCTCTGATCCTATCGGTTCGGAAGCCAGATGCTGATGATATCGCCTTCGCGGATCAGATACTCGCCCGTCATGCAGAAAAGAAGATTCCTCGACTCGCCACGAGGGAAGAAATTTACGCGGGCGAGACAAAGAGTATTGCTCAATTCCCTCCCTACGTGGACATCAAACTACAGGCCTTCAGAATCGGAGACGTAGGCATAGCGGCCATCCCATGTGAGACTTTTGTTGAGATTGGTTTGGAGCTGAGGTTGAACAGCCCATTCCAGACCACCTGGACCCATTCACTGGCCAATGGCTACAACGGGTACCTACCAACTCAGAAACATCATGAGCTTGGGGGCTACGAAACATGGCGGGCAAAATCCAGCTACCTGGGTACGAATTCCGCCCACCAGGTTGTCTCCACACTCGATGATCTCTTCCAGCAAATGGCAAAATAGCCATTCTTCCGCCGTTTCCATCCTCCAAATAGAATCCGTCTTTTTCAACAAGCTACTAGACAGATTCTGCGCATCCCATAGGGTTTCCGCCCTGCGTGCACGGAGATGTGCCGCAGCAGTAAAGTTGAATCATGATGGATCGCAAAGTAATGACGCCTCTGGAAGAAATGAGGCATTCCGCTGCCCACGTTCTGGCAACTGCCGTTCTGCGCCTATGGCCGGACACCAAACTGGACATCGGCCCCCCAACTGATCAGGGATTTTACTACGACTTTGATACTGAGCACCGCTTCACCCCTGCTGATCTCAAGGAGATCGAGAAGGAGATGAAGAAAGTAATCAAAGAGAAACAAGAATTTGTCCGCTCAGAGGTCACTCGTGACGAAGCCATCCGTTTCTTTGAAGAGAAGAATCAACCTTACAAGGTAAGTCGCGTCGGAGACATCCCTGAAGGTGAACTGATCACTTTTTATCAGAATGGTGAGTTCACCGATCTCTGCGCCGGCACACACGTCAAAACCACCAAGGAGATCAAAGCCTTCAAATTGCTTTCCATCGCAGGTGCCTATCACCGCGGCGATGAGAAGAACCAGCAGCTGCAACGTATCTACGGCACTGCTTTCCCCAACAAGAATGAGCTCCACGAGTATATCACCATGCTCGAAGAGGCAAAGAAGCGAGACCATCGCAAGATCGGTAAGGAGCAAGGGCTCTTCTCCTTTGATAGCGAGCAAGTAGGTGTGGGACTTCCCCTCTGGCTGCCAAAGGGCGGTATCTTGATTGAGGAAATCGAGAAACTCGCAAAGGAATCTGAATTCGACGGAGGGTATGACCGGGTGAAGACCCCGCATTTGGCGAAAGAGAGCCTTTATCAGACAAGCGGACATCTTCCCTATTACGAGGATTCGATGTTCCCTCCAATGGAGTTTGAAGAAGAGGAAGGCGGCGAAAAGGTTCGTTACTACCTCAAGGCAATGAACTGCCCTCATCATCACAAAATCTTTGCAGCGGCGCCTCGGAGCTATCGGGATCTTCCTCTCAGGCTGGCAGAGTACGGAGCCTGCTATCGCTATGAGAAATCTGGCGAGTTGATGGGATTGATGCGTGTACGATCCATGCAGATGAACGACGCACACATTTACTGCACCGAAGAACAGTTCGCTGACGAATTCAAAGCTGTGAATGAGATGTATCTGAAATACTTCGAGATCTTTGGGATCAAGAAGTACCTCATGCGCTTCTCCACACATGATCCTTCCAAACTGGGACAGAAATTCGTCGATGAATCAGCCCTTTGGAAAAAGACCGAGGACATGGTTCGCAACGTCCTTCAGGAATCAGGGATCAACTACGTTGAAGTCCCCAATGAAGCTGCGTTCTACGGACCAAAGATCGACGTTCAGGTGTGGAGCGCAATCGGTCGTGAATTCACTCTGGCCACCAATCAAGTCGACTTTGCAGTTCCTGGAAGATTCGGTTTGGAATACGTCACACCTGAGAACACACGTGCCACACCACTCTGCATCCATCGCGCCCCGCTGGGAACACACGAACGATTCATCGGATTTCTCATTGAGCACTTTGCCGGAGATTTCCCTGTTTGGCTTTCACCTGAACAGGTTCGCATCCTCCCAATCAACGAGAACCAGCAGGACTACGCTCATGAGATCAACAAGAAGCTCAAAGCGCTTCGGATCCGTAGTTCAGTCGATGACGCCAACGATCCAATTGGTGCCCGCATCAAACGCGGCCGACACGGATTGGTTCCTTATCTGTTTATCGTTGGTGACAAGGAAATGGAGAACGGCACTGTGGCTGTCCGTTCACGTCAGCACGGTGAAGAGGGAGAAAAGACGGTCGCCGAATTGATCCAACGCCTCAGTGACGAAATCACCAATCGCGCACTGACCGTCGAAGTATAGAACAGATCGATCCCAAATCATTTCATCAAAAGCAGCCGGAGTTCGCTCTTGGCTGCTTTTGTTTTTCAACTCTTGCGAACTGACTCAAGAGCCCGGATAACCACCCAATGAAATTTCTGATTACCGGACTCATCGGACTCGTCAGCGGAGTCATCAGTGGACTTTGCGGTGTAGGAGGGGGAATCATCATGGTCCCAGCGATGGTCATGCTGTTGAAGTTAAACACCAAGATCGCAATCGGCACATCGTTGGCAGTCATTATCCCCACAGCTATTTCAGGCACGCTGAAACACTACAAACAGGACAATGTGGATTTGAAGATTGCCGCAATGTTGATCCCTACAGCAATCATAGGCGCCTACGTGGGAGCTCAATTCGCGGAGTCCATGCCTGAAGTGACGCTGAAACGCGTCTTTGGCGGATTGCTGGTGGTAACGGGGATCAAGATGCTACTGACCAAGTAGCAGCACCTATCCAAATCAGGAGTAGGAGAACCAAGCCGTTTGGGGCTTGGAGGCATAGGCCTTTTTGATTCTGGAGATCTTGCGACTGCTTGTCTCCAAACCTTCTTTCTCTGCAGACATGCATCTGCGCCTTTCAGCGATCAATTCACCATTGTTACGCTCCATGGAGATCAGATCGGCAATCACCGTTTGAATCTCTCGTTGCGCAGCATCGGCATCCTCATTGCAGAGTTCCTGCTCCATGACAGGTGTTCTTTGAATGATGAGTTTTTGAAGTGCAGATTTACGCGATTGGCATTGATGGACGCGGGTCCATTCATCTTCCTGAATCGCTGTGGCTTCTTCCCGACTGAGAGTCCGCCACTCCTCGTAGAATTCAACAATCTCTTCCTTCGCGCTCATTTCCATTGTTCCCTTTGTTGACCCGTAGGGCCGTTTCAAGCGTTTGCAAGTTGACTAGCAGGGGCATCAACAGTGAGTCCCTGCTCTTCCATCATCTGAGCCCATGAATCCTTCAGCTCAGTGATTCGTTCGATGACTTCCTCGATTCCCTCCGTGGTCTTGAGAATGTTGCTTTCTTGGAGCCGACGGTCGAAGTAGTTGTACAACTGTCTAAAATTGTCAGATACCTCCCCGCCGGCCTCCATATTTAGAGACGTGTTCAGTTCATTGATGATGGCCTGCGCCTTAAGGATGTTGTTACAAACCCCTTCGTTGAAGGCCACCAAGTCGTCCTCTTGATCCTCAAATGCGGCACGGGCCCGCTCCATGAACCTGATGGCACCTTCATAGAGCATGAGAACCAATTGGGCGGGATGCGCTGTCTGCATCGCGACTTCCTTATACGACTGCCATGGATTATTCCCTAACATGAGCAATTCCCCTTATCTGATCATCGTTCAGACAATGATGTCGCTTTCGTTCGACAGGTGAATCGCCAGCAGATTGGATATCCGCTTGATCACCTCTGGAGGGGGATAGTTCGGGGAGGACACCAAATCCTTGGCCCGGTCGACTACGTCGGACCGAACGTCAGGAGTCTCTTTGAGCGAACGCTCTAGAGCGGCGGTCTGTTCGAACTGGACATTATCACCTTTCGGCGCATTTGCCTTACCATTGCTTGAAACGTAAGCCACGCGGGCCACGTTTCCTGTGTAGTTGTTCGAGTTTATTTGCATATCTCGTCCCTTTCTACGGCAGGCTTGGTTGTTTCAGTTTTGTCCATCGGAATCTAAATCGGCACCTGTTGAAGAAACTTTAACAGGAATTTCACGTGGCGTCATCGCCCCGATCAGTGCTTCGGCGGTGTATTTGCCAAATCTCCGGGGTGAATAGAGCACAGAACGGTTGTCCGCTTGAATCATCGTGGAGGCTTCATCTCCTGAAAAATGTCGTCTGGCTGACGCTGCAACCCTTGGATCAGCCGCGTCAAATACCTCATCCATGGCCCAGAGAATCTCAGCATTTTTTGCATCCACCAGTTTCACAGACCAACCGATTCGAATCGGGCGGTAAGGATGATATTCCGTGATCTTGCTAAAGAGAACTGCGTCACAACCTGTCTCGTTGGCGATATTCTCAAAGAAATCCTTGGGAAGCACCTGTTCGGCGGTCCACTGCGCAGCGCCGGTCCATTCAATCCATTGTTCCTCACTTGGTTGAACCACTTCGAACGCACCAGACTTCGTAAGTTCTGCATACAGAATAGGTTCCAGAGTCTGCACCCCACTTACATAATTGTGATCGGAGCGCCCCGCCACCACCGGCAAGACAGCGACCCTACGTATTTCAGGAACCAATGCAGAGGATGCGTGATGAACGTTCTCTGGCTCATATCCCGGTCCATAGATCCCTTTAGGATTCAGGGATTGGACGGCTTTACAGCCTTGGAGAAGCCAAGCAACCAGCAGCAGAGAACTTATTTGCAGCAAGCGTCGGCTATTCTTTTTCAATTTCTTGATCAAGCACATTGAAGAGACTTTCGAGTTGATTGAGCCATGGAACAAAACTGTGTTCCAGAATCTCAGAGAAGGCCAAAGATGCCGTTTCATTTCCTGACTTATCGGCTTCCAGCATCACCAGGTTAACCTTGCTGACGATCCGATCGATCTCTTCCAGCATTTCGTTGAGCGAATGCCTTTCGATCCATTCCTCAAAAAGTTTATTTCCCCACAACTCTCTGAGAAAATTCAGACTGGTGAGAGGTTTGCGGATTTCGGGCTGCCACCCATTCCAGATCCGTTTGATCGTGGGCCAGTTGTTGATCATGACGACAAGGACGGCATCCTCAACCGAGGACCGAAGCCTCTTGGTGTCGTTTCTGGCAGTGTTGATCGTCTTGGTGCTCAGCTCCTCATAACTCATGGTGTTGGCTTCGACTTTCTTGAAAGGACTCCCTTCCTTCTTGCCGGGCCAATGAACCTTTTCCCCATCCACGCTCATTGAGGCCAAGACTCGGTCCTTTCGCAAAGCCAACAGCTCCAACTGAACTTTGATGGCAGAAAGAGAGCCCATGGATTCCCCCTGCAAAATCACAGGTTCGCCATCGAGAAAGATTTGAGCATGATGGGACGAGGAAGCCTGCTCCTCCGGTTCACCCTTCATGCCCAACACTATCGGCAAAAAGCATCTTAAACTTGAGGGACTGACCGCTACTGAAAGCCAATGAAGGCAGCATCGGCCAATCTTTCCCGGATTTTATAAAGCTTTGAGTTCTTGCGACTTGGATGAACACGGTTGGTCAAGAGCACAACAAAACGATCATTCACAGGGTCCAACCACAGGGACGTTCCCGTAAATCCAGTATGACCAAACGATTCACGTGAAAACAGATTCCCTGACGAAGTTGACCCGTCCGCCATCTGCCAGCCCAGGCCTCGATGCCCCCAACCTTCTCCACCGTTCACTGCAGCGAAGAGCTTTATGGTATCCTTGGAGAAGATCTTACCATTGCCGTTCCACGCCTTCAGAAGTTCCTGAGCCAACAGAGACAAATCTTCTACTCCAGAAAAAAGCCCCGCATGGCCAGTCAGCCCTTCGGCTGCAGCCGCATTTTCGTCATGTACAACTCCATGCACGAAACCTCCACTACCATCGGTTTCAGTAGGAGCTATCACCTGCTTCAGTCGAGAATGAGGATTCCTTAGCGTCGACTTCATCTGCAAAGGCTCAAATACCAACTGCCTTTCCAATTCCTTTAAAGACTTCCCACCCAGTCGGGAAAGCACCTCTCCCATCAACATCATTCCCGGATCGCTGTATTTGTATCGCTCTCCTGGCTCAGCTTCCAACGTCAACGACATCACCTCAGCCAAGACAGCTTTGTAACCGTCCTTGGACTTGTAGATAGGTTTCCAAGATGGAAGTCCGGAAGTATGCGTCAGAAGACTCCTGATGGTGACCTTTCTTCGCTGCTCGACTGCCGCGTCATCAAAACTTCCTTGAAGAAACTCAGGGCAGATCTCATGGACAGGCTGATCCAGTTTCAACTGACCCATCCCATGCAATCTCATTGCGACACAAGTCGTTCCTACCACCTTCGTCAGTGAGGCAAGATCATAGATGGTTGTCACTTTGACCGATTTCTCCTTGGTGTTGGAAAAAAATCCAAAGGAATTCCTCCAAACCACTCCCTTCGACGTTCCAATTGAAACAGTACATCCAGGATAGGCTCCCTGATTCAATCCATCCTTCAGGACAGCTTCGGCTTCCTTGGCATCAAACCCAAAGGAACCACAAGTCCCGAGAACGAACAGAAGAAACGAAAGCAATCTGATTGGGATCATCTGGACAGAATCCCAAAGCAACCCGCGAAGGAAAAGCCTCAACCGTCAAGCGAAGCACGCAATGCAGCAAACAGATCCTTGGATCGATCCTGCTCTACCGGGAGGTTCTTCTTCGTATCCATGTCAATCGTCAAGTCCTCCGGCAAATCATCTAGAAATGACGAAGGGTGACACGGCGTCATCTCTCCGTATTTCTTCCGGCTCTCACAACGGGAAATGCGCAAGGTCCGTTTCGCTCGCGTAAGCGCCACATAGAACAAACGCCTCTCCTCATCCAAGGTCCCTTCAACCTTGGATCTAGAGTGCGGAATCAATCCCTCCTCCGCACCCACGATGTAGCAATGAGGGAACTCCAATCCCTTACAGCTGTGCATCGTAATCAACGTTACAGCATCCCCTTTGAGCTCCTTATCCTCTGAGCGATCGTTGTCCAGCGTGATGTCTTCCAAGAAATTGATAATCTTCGTCTCGGGAGTTGCATGGGGTTTCCCTGCACTGTCCATCATGGAGATCAGATCCTTCAACACACGGATCCGATTTTCAGCGCCTTCCTCAGTCTTTTCATACTTCCGAAGTTCGTCCCAATACTCGATCTCATCCAGAAAACCCAATGCCCAACTTTCCAACGATGGAGTGTGATCCGCGTGTCCCTGAGTCTCTGGATTCAATGCTCCGCGGTATTCCTCCACAAACTCGATAAAGTCCAACACAGCCCCTCGGGTTCGGGCAAACAAACCATCATGCACATCTGAATGCTTCATTGCGCGATACACAGACGTCCCACGTTCCTGACTCGCGGCCAACATGCGATGCATCGTCTTGTCAGACAGCCCTCTAGACGGAGTATTTGCTATTCTCAATAGACTGACATCGTCGTTCGGATTGAGAAACATCTTCACGTAGGCAAGGAAGTCCTTGATCTCCTTCCGATCAAAGAAACTCTGTCCGCCGATGAGATTGTAACGCACCTCTGCCTTTCTCAAGGCAAGCTCCACCGATCTCGCCTGTATGTTGGTGCGGAAAAGAATCGCGAACTCACCCAGTTTGATGTTGTCAGCCTTCGATCGGAAGGCAATTTCTTCAACCACACTTTTTGCCTCGAGTTCATCGTTATTAAAACTCTGAAGCTGAATCTTGTCTCCCTCGCCATTCTCCGACCAAAGGTTCTTCACCCGGCGTTGGGCGTTCTTTGCAATCACTGCGTTGGCTGCCTTCAACACCACATTGGTGGAGCGGTAGTTCTGTTCCAATTTCACCACCTTCACCTCAGGAAAGAACTTCTCCAAATCGAGCAGGTTCGAGATCTCTGCACCACGCCATCCGTAGATACTCTGATCATCATCACCTACCACGCAGAGATTACGATGTTCCTGAGAGAGAAGCTTCACCAACTCAAACTGCGCTCCATTGGTATCCTGGTACTCGTCGACCATGATATACCGATACTTGTCACGAGACACCGCCAGTGAATCTGGATACTCCCTCAAAATCTTCAACGCGAGCAGCAACAAATCATCAAAATCAACCGCGTTACATGCTTTGAGAGCATCGTTGTACTTATCCATGACGAATTCAGCCATGGTCGCCACGGCCGGATCCGCCCCCTCCGGAACGTCTCCATTGGCATTCTTAATCCGACTGATCATTCCCATTATCGGTCTAGGGTCCGTCTTCTCGTCACGGGCAGTGATACTACTCATCACCTTCTTCAATGCACTGAGCTGCTCAGTGTCGTTGTAGATGACGAAATTCTTCTTATAGCCAAGCTTCTCAATATGTACCCTGAGAATTCTGGAACAGAGTGAATGGAAGGTACAAACCGTAGGCTTGTCGGGCAGTGGATCATTCGGATCGCGGCGTCTTTTAGGAATAAGCTCCATAACACGCTCCTGCATCTCCTTCGCCGCCTTGTTGGTAAAGGTCACACCAAGAACGTGTCCCGGGTGAATGCCCCTTTCGATCATGTAGGCGATGCGCTGCGTGATAACGCGCGTCTTCCCTGTGCCCGCCCCGGCCAGAATCAAAACCGGTCCCCTGATGGTTTCGACGGCCTCTCGCTGTTGTGGATTTAGCGACCCCAGATTAATCATGCGGGCCGGAGTGTAGAGGTCCCGCGTTTGGAGACAAGAGGAAGCTCCCAGAAATCAAAAACATTCTAAAAATGCCAGCTTCAAGCATCCTGATTCTCTGCCAAATCTCCAAAAATCATGATTCCAGCACCTGTCTGTAATACATTGGAGACCACCACTGAAGCCTTCTTTCCTACGCAGCTGGTTGCCTCATTGACGACGACCATGGTGCCGTCCTCAAGGAACCCAACAGCCTGGCCCTTGTCCCTACCCTCACGTATCAACGCAATATCCAAAACCTCACCCGGCAAAATCACCGGCTTCAACGCTCTGGCCAATTCATTGAGGTTCATGACCTGAACATTCTGCAGCTCAGCGACACGAGTGAGATTGTAATCATTGGTGATCAATCGACCACTGAGTCCTTTGGATAGCACAACCAACTTGGCATCCACTTCCTCTTCGTTGGAAACATCGCCTTCTTGGATCTTCACCTCCACACGCCGGTTACCCTGCAACTTTCTCAAGACCTCCAACCCTCTTCTTCCCTTACTCCGTTTGATCGGATCCGCGGAGTCGGACAATGTATGGAGCTCTCTCAACACAAATCTAGGAGCCAAGAAACGCCCGTTGAGGAATCGCTTATCCACCATATCAAGAATGCGTCCATCAATAATCGCACTGGTATCCAAAATGAGAAGTTCATCCGGGCGGTTCTGCGCAGCGAGTCGGACATAAGGAATAACGAGTGACATATCCTCTTTATTACTCCTAAGGGCCAACACCATTCCGATGTAACCAAACCCGATGAACAAACAGAGTCTCACCAACCACAAAATCCGCTCATCCTCCACATGAACAAACAAACCTGAACCATCAATCACCCATGCGATCAATGATCCCAGCAACAAACCAAAGGTCGCTGCAGAAAAGGCCCGAAGAGTGAATCCCTTGAGCATCTCGTCCAATCCGATCAGCAATCCACCAAATCCAAATCCAATAAACATTCCCTGCATGCTGCCGGCGATCAAATCCGGTTGCATCTCGCTGACGGCATAACCGCCAAGAATGCACAAAATCAGAAACAGCAATCGAATGACCCAAAGTGACTTTTCCATGACTTCTAAGTTTACCCTATCCTTCCCGGAGTTCGGAAGCAGTGTTCGGTTTCAACCACTCGACAACAAGAGATTTTTCTTAAGCAATTGAGCCCACCATGCTGAAACACCAGCCTCCAAAAAGAAAAAGCCGCCTCCCGATCACAATCAGAAGGCGGCAAAATTTGAAGTCTTAAGAATTACTTCTTCTTGGCTTTGGACTTCGGACGTCCACGCCGTTTGGCGGCAGGTTTGGCTGCCTTCGCTGGCTTAGCTGCCTTCGTGACCTTGGCTGCCTTCTTCGGAGCAGAAGCCCCGATGAGACTGAATACACCCTTGCCCTCGTTCTTGAACAACTTCTTGTTCGTATAGAGCACCACGTTCAGATAGTTCTTAGGATCTTTCGTTGTGAACTTGTAGCCCTGAGGACCCACAGCTTTCAGAATACTGTCCTTATGAGTTGCACCACCGTTGAGCACTGCAATCACCGCATCCTTCAAGCTGACGCCGCCTGCTGGCTTGCGACCACGGTTACTCTTCTTGGCTGCCTTAGGCTTGGCAACAGCAGCACCTACAACCTTGCGAGGTCGGCCGCGCTTGCCTTTGGTGACTGGTGAAGCCTTTGGTGCCGCAGCAGAAACAGAAGAGACATCGCCTCCCAAAGCAGCCTCGATCTCTGACAAACGGGCTTCCAGTTCCTTCTTCTCCGTGACCAACGCGGCACGTAGTTCGATATATGCCTTTAGGTTATCGTTTTTCATAAAATTTTGTCGTCAAAATCTAGCTACAAAATAGAGATCTACTATTCTTCTTCAGATTCAGGGTCTTCGGACTCCATTGCTTCCTCTTCGGCTAATGCACCGCTCATCGCCTTTTCGTTCGCGATAACTTCAGGTGTATCACCCTCAGTAAAGATTCCTTCATGGTCGATATAGCCAAACACGCCATCCTTTTCGACGACGGCATAACCTCCGGCAGAAAATCCTTCAGCATGACTATACTCGGGTTCAAATTTGAACTTACCCTCTGTGTCAATGAATCCCCATTTTCCATCTACTGCTACGGGAGCGAACCCATTCGCAAAGTCGGCACCGTTATCAAACTTTGCCTCAATCTTAAAGCTTCCGTCTTTCCCAATAAACCCGGTCTTACCTCCGGTCTTTACACGCGCCAACCCATCCTTGAATCGCATGGCCGCATCAAAGGTGGGCTCAATAACAGTTTTCCCTGATCCAACTTGGTACCCCCATTTTCCGCTGGTGTCCCGGTACGGTACCGGCTCATTACTATTTCCATTACCGCTGTCGGCAGTTTCTGTAGGTGTACAACCAACAGCAAGTAACGATGCGACCAAGATACCTGAGAGAATTTTTTTCATTTTTTAGCTAAGGAAACGTTCTTACTAGGATTAAACCTGTAATACAGGCGTTTGAGACAGAGACTCGTTTATAGCAGACCCCAGCAAGGATCAAGTGTGAACCGGCGTTATCTTTTTAACGATTCTGGTCCGCTTTGAGTCTACGCTCCATCTCCTCGCGCATTTTTCCCCTCGCTTCTTCCCATTCATCGGAAGTCAACTTCTCCCCCATCAGCTCCAACAAAGGTTGCGCCGAAAGACATCCGTTTCTTAATGACAGCATCGCCCACATACATGCTTCAACCTCACGAATTACTCCTCCTCTTCCCGAAAACATCATCTTTGCCAGTCGATATTGAGCATCCCCATGACCATCACGTGCGGCATCATAATACCGTTTTCGCGCCAGTGATTCATCTCGACCAACACCTTTGCCGTATTCATATGCCTGCCCAATTTCATATGCCTTGGCAGCAGAGGTGATATATTCCCCATCCATCTCCTGCTCAGTCTTCCCTTGGTTCTCTTGCGGAGACATTGTCACATCCTGCCTGTCTGTTGCTTCAGCGCGGGCTTCTTTCTCTAGCTGCATCAACCGTTCTTCCAACTCACGTATCATTTGTCTCCGTTCCTCGGTCTCTGGAGAGGTCGAAACAATCGTGTCATCAGGAACGGCAATTTGCGTATTCGTGGTTACTTGAGGTGTGCTGTCTCCCTCGACAACCTCCTGATTCGATTCTTTGAAATTTCGGCCCGATTCCTCTTTGAGGTAACTGACCAGCGAAGCCACCAATAGAAAACAGATCAGGAATCCAATGGACCCAACAAACACACATCCGATTTTCGCATTCTTTGAATTTGGTCTCTCCTTTATTCCGGCAGTAGGACTAGGGGCATGCTTAACCTCTTGCTTAGAGGTATTCCGCTGGCGAGTAGCGTCCCTTATTGGCTCTGAGGCGAGGCTACCCTTCCGGTCGAGCTCAGTGATCAATGTCTTGTAGGCAACATTGAGTTCCTTGAGTTTGGCTTCTCCCTTTGCCTGAAGTTTCGGGTCGTTTGGGAAACGGTCAGGATGCCAGACCTTGGCCAATTCGTGATAAGCCTCGCGAATATCCTTCTTGGTGGCGCCGGGGGCCAACTCAAGGAGATCCAGACATTTTCGCAAATTCATTGGCATGGAATTGATCTCGATAAATTTAATCGTTGAACCAGATGGGGCAGTGTCTAACCTCTGCGCCCTTGTTGGGCCGGTGTGGCGAAACTGGTAGACGCACGGGACTTAAAATCCCGGGACCTTTAAAAGTCGTGTGGGTTCGATTCCCTCCACCGGTACCAATTCTTCACTGTTCAGGATTCGCGTATTTCTTTTCCCTTCGTTCCCTTTGGCGGTATTCAGTCGGGGCCAATCCGGTCATCTTCTTGAAATCTCTACTAAAATAGAACTGATCGTAGTAGCCGGTGGCTTCAGCGATGCTTGCAATGGTATCATCGGACTCCAGCAACTTTTTCTTAGCCTGATTGATCCGTTCTCTCTTCAACCAGTCGATTGGGCTGGTCCCTGTCGCAGCTTTGAACTGGCGATGAAAGCTGGAGACGCTCATCCCTGCCATCTTCGCCAACTCACCCACTGTGAGCTGTTGAGTGTAGTTGAGGCGCATGGCTTCCAACGGCTTTCTCAAGGAATTCGGTATTTCGGTATTTGAGCCAGGAACAGCTTCATGCCTTGCCTCAAAGAGGAAATTGATCAATTTCGCAACCTCCGCATGAATCCCAGCCTCCATTGCGATCGGACGCTCCTTCATGATGGAAAAGATTCTCTCAAATGTCTTGGCTGCCTGTTTGTGCTGAATCCCACTGAAGACGGGTGATCCAACGGTGGTGAGAACCTTATAGATCTGATCAAGAGTCGGACCTTCCACCCGAACCCAATACATTTCCCATGCAGATCCCGTTTCAGGCCAGTGAGCATTCTCGTTATCATTAAAGATCCACGCCATTTCCCCTTCCTGAACTGGCCAATCCTTCTTGTTTACGCGCACGTAGCCCCGCCCTTTTAGACACAGCAAAAGCTTGTGTCCGGGGTAATTCGGATGGACCTTGCGATAATCACGCCCGGAAACCAGATGCCCAGCCCTGAGTGCACAATAGAACACCCGTTTACTCGCCTCGGTGGGCGTGTGAAAAACAGATTCGATGATCTTTGTCTCTAGTGGCGCTGCTGGCATGACAGTATTCTACATCCCAAATGGAGTTTTCTCTATGGTTCAGGCGTTTTCCAGACCTTATACAAACAGGATCCAACAAATGCACCCTTCGATCTTGGGCTCTTTTGCCCATTTTCGGTCCCTTCAACAGAGTCTATAGACACCTTATGCATTCAATTTTAAACACGCGGGTTTCATTCCTTGCCGCCGTGTTCCTCTGGGCATTGCATCCGATCGCCAGTTTCGGGGCAGAAACCAAGCAGAGTGACATCAGCTACTACCGCGATATTCGTCCCATCTTTCAAGCCAGTTGTCAGGGTTGTCATCAGCCAGCCAAAGCAAAGGGCGGCTATGTGATGACTGCATTCGATCGGTTGCTGAAAGGCGGCGATCAGGCAGACAAGCATCAAGCTATTGTCCCCGGCAAGCCAGCAAAGAGCCTTCTCGTTTCGCTCATCACGCCTAAGGACGGTGAGGCTGAGATGCCAATGAAGGCAGATCCCCTTCCGAAAGAAGACATCAATAAGATCAGCCGGTGGATTGCACAAGGAGCCAAGGACGACACCCCCAAGAATGCCAAGGAGCGCTACGACATGGACAATCCTCCAGTCTACAGCAAACCACCCATTGTTACTTCGATTGATTTCTCACCAGATGGCAAACTGATCGCCGTGGCCGGATTCCATGAAGTGCTGGTTCATTCTACCGAGGGATCAGGCTTGATCGCACGTCTTGTCGGGCTCTCTGCCAGAATCGAATCAGTAAAATTCTCACCAAACGGGAAGAAGCTGGCCGTAACCGGAGGCCTTCCTGCTCGTATGGGGGAAGTTCAGGTCTGGGATATCAACAAGCGGGCATTGGATCTCTCCGTCCCAGTTACCTACGACACCGTTTACGGCGCCAGTTGGTCACCCGATGGCAAGACCATCGCCTTCGGTTGCTCAGACAGCACAATCAGAGCAATCGACGCCAAGACCGGCAAACAAGTTCTCTATCAGGGCAGTCACAGCGACTGGGTTCTTGATACCGTCTTTTCCAAAGAAGGAACACATGTCGTCTCCGTAGGTCGCGATCAGACGGCAAAGATCACAGAACTCGCAACGCAACGCTTCATCGACAATCTGACATCCATCACTCCAGGTGCACTATCCGGTGGAATACTCGCAGTCGCTCGCCACCCTTCCAGAGATCAGGTTCTTGTCGGTGGCGCAGACGGAACACCACAAGTGTTTCGTATGTTTCGCAAGACCAAGCGCGTCATTGGCGACAATGCCAACCTGGTGAAACGCTTCCCTCCGATGAGTGGTCGCGTCTTCAGCGTAGCCTATAATCCAAACGGGAAGATGATCGCTGCCGGTTCAAGCCTGGATGGAAACGGATCCGTCAACCTCTACAGTGCTGATTTCACAGGAGAACTCAGTGAAGAGATGATCAAGATCTTCAACAAGCGAATCAACGAGCGGTCTGCAGAGGATAAAAAGAAAGTCCAAGCCTTTCAGAATGCAGGTGTTTCGATTCTATCATCTCAACAATTCCCTGCGGCCATCTACGCGCTGGCATTTTCTCCTGACGGCAAAACTCTCGCTGCTTCAGGATCGGATGGAGTAGTCAGAATGATCAATACAGCTTCAGGTGGACTTGAACGGGCCTTCATCGCCGCTCCATTGAAAGGCAAGGCTCTCGAAGAAATCATCGCCGTCACTTCTTTTCCGTCAAAGGTAAACCTGAACGGCAAGTTCTCATACAATCAACTCCTGATCACCGGTTTCAAGGCTTCAGGCGAAACGATCGATCTCAGTCACAAAGCCACCTACAAGATCAGCACTGATTCCGCCTCCGTGGCTGATTCTGGCAAAGTCCTCGCCCAGAAGAATGGTTCAGCAGTTCTGAGTATCAGTTGGAAGAACCATCAACTTTCAGTGCCGGTCAAGGTGGAGGGGGTCACTTCCGATTTTGATCCGGACTACGTGACCGATATCATGCCGGTTGTTTCGCGAATGGGTTGCAACATGGGTACTTGCCATGGAGCGAAGGACGGGAAAAACGGATTCAAACTTTCACTACGTGGCTATGATCCCATCTACGATGTCCGCGCATTTACAGACGATCTGGCTGGTCGTCGCATTAACTTTGCTTCACCAGATGACAGCTTGATTCTATTGAAGGGAACGGGAGCCGTACCTCACGAAGGAGGAGCGAGAACCAAGATTGGAAGTGACTACTACCAGACGCTCAGGGCTTGGATAGCAGGTGGAGCAAAACTGAATCTGGATTCCCCTAGAGTCTCAGGAATCGAAATCTTCCCAAAGAACCCTGTCGTTCAATCTATTTCCGATGCCCAACAGGTGCGCATCGTCGCCACCTACCAGGATGGGAGAAAACGCGATGTCACAACAGAAGCTTTCATCGACAGCGGTAACAACGAAGTCGTTATCAGTGAAGATGGCGGCATGCTCAAGGCTGTCCGTCGCGGCGAGGCTCCAATCCTCGCCCGTTTTGAAGGCAACTATGCGGCCACCACAATGACAGTGATGGGTGATCGGTCCGGGTTCGAATGGAAAGATCAGCCGGCAAACAATCAGATCGATACATTCGCTGCTGAGAAATGGCAGCGGATGAAAATCCTTCCCTCCAACATTTGCTCTGACTCAGAATTCATACGTCGTATCTACCTTGATCTCATCGGACTTCCTCCGAGTGCTGAGGAAGTCATCGCGTTCACCTCAGACAAGACACCTTCCAAAGAAAAGAGGAACAAGCTGATCGACAAGCTAATCGGTAATGATGACTACATCGAACTCTGGGCGAACAAATGGTCCGACCTTCTACAGGTGAACCGCAAATTCCTTGGTGCAGAAGGCGCTGGCGAATTCCGTAAATGGATTCGCGCTCAGGTCGCAGAGAACACCCCCTACGATCAATTTGCGAAAACAATTCTCACAGCCTCTGGATCCAACAAGGCCAACCCACCTGCCTCCTACTACAAGATTCTCAGGACACCTGAGGACACCATGGAAAACACAACGCATCTGTTCCTGGCAACCCGCTTCAATTGCAACAAATGTCACGATCATCCGTTTGAGCGCTGGACACAGGACCAGTATTATCAGTTGTCAGCATACTTCGCTCAGGTCGGCTACAAGCCTGCCGCTGAAGCCAAGGGCAAGAAAATCGCAGGAACCGCAGTTGAAGGAGCAAAGCCTCTCTACGAAGAGATCTTCGACACAGGAAAGGGTGACATCAAACACGAGCGCACCGGAGCAATCACCCCGCCCGTTTTCCCCTACCCTGTCGCTCACAAGAAGAACGATAAGAACACGCGACGCGAATCACTGGCCGAATGGATGACGTCCCCCAACAACCCTCTTTTCGCCAAGTCTTACGTCAACAGGATTTGGGGATATCTGACAGGCACGGGAATCATTGAACCGATTGATGACATCCGCGCCGGCAACCCGGCTTCAAACCCTGAACTTCTTGATTGGCTGACCGAGGATTTCATCAAGAGCGGATTCGATACCCGTCATTTGATTCGCACGATCTGTCAGTCCCGCGTCTACCAGCTCTCAGTGAAAACTCACAAGTGGAACGAAGACGACCAGGTCAACTTCTCTCATGCTAAGGCCAGACGCCTTCCAGCCGAAGTTCTGTTCGATGCGATCTACACAGTCACTGGATCCAAGTCAAAATTCCCCGGTGTTCCAGAAGGTACCCGCGCCTGCGCCCTGCCCGACTCTGGAATCAAACTTCCCGACGGCTTTCTCAACAACCTTGGACGTCCACCACGCGAAAGTTCATGCGAGTGCGAACGCGCCAATGAACTCCAGCTTGGCTCGATCATGGCACTTGTCAGTGGCCCCACAGTTGACCAAGCCCTTTCCCAGAAAGCCAATGCCATCGAGCAACTCGCCAAGTCTGACAAAACGGACGAAGAGATCGTCAAATCCCTGTTCCTCAGAGTCCTCAACCGACCTGCTAGCAAGAAGGAGATCGATAGCTCCCTCAAGATGTTCAAGTCAGTGAAAACCGATCACCAGACCTTGACCAAAGAACTCGCTGCCTACGAAAAGAAGTTAAAGCCAATCACCAAGGAAAAAGAGGCAGACCGCAGCAAACGGATAACGGAGGCAAAGGCCGCCCTCGAAGAATACCAAGCCGAGATTGCACCAGCAGAAGCTGAGAAAGACAAAATGCAGAAGGAGGCCATTGCCAAGGCAGAAAAAGCACTCAAAGCCTACGAAGCCACCCTCGCTGATAAACTGATCAAGTGGGAAGCGAAACCCACACTCACCACAACCTGGGAACCATTGAAACTCACCTACCTGAAATCAAAGGCTGGTGCAAAGCTCACTCAAGCTGACGATCTGTCCGTGACGGCCTCAGGCAAAAAGGCTCTAGATGTCTATTCCGTGGCAGGAAATACCAAACTCCAAAACATCACTGGAATCAAATTGGAGGCACTCACCGGCGAAGGCCTTCCAAAAACTGGTCCGGGCCGAGCCAAAGACGGAAACTTTGTCCTCAGTGAATTCAGCGTCGACATCTCATCTTCGAAAAACACAAAGAAACGGACACGGCTCCAACTCCACAAAGCCAAGGCCAGTTTCAGTCAATCCAACTACGCCGTCGCAACGGCAATTGACGGCAAGGCCCCCGGCAATGGAAACGGCTGGGCCATTTCACCTCAAGGCGGCAGGGATCAACAAGCGATCTTCTCCGTCAAGAAACCTACTGGAGGAAAGGCGGGCTCGCAGCTTCTCTTCACCCTGAACCAGAACTTCCGAAGCAAGGAACACCTTCTTGGGAAATTCAGACTCTCGGTCACCACTGATAAGGGAGAGATCGACTTTGGTATTACCCCTGAAATCAAAACCATCCTCGCAACCAAGAAAGAATCCAGAACCGAGGAACAGAGCAAATCACTGTTAGCATTCTTCAGAAACATGGACCGTGAGTTGGACAAGAAGACAGCAGCCCTTGCTGAAGCCAAAAAGAAACGACCTGAACTTCCGAAACTGACTGAACTGAAGGCCAAACTGAAGCGGGCCGAAATGCCGCTTCCAATCGATCCAAAATTGAAGGACCTTCAACGAGCCTTGAAGCTTAGCACCGCTCAGATTGAAACCGTCCGACTGACCGCCGCCCAAGACGTCGCATGGGCACTCATCAACAATCCAGCATTCCTTTTCAACCACTAATCCACAGAACACCATGATCCGCCTACCAGGAGAACTCAGCACCGACCTCTGCGACGCCAACATGAAACTGACACGGCGCGATATCCTTCGCGTTGGAGGCTCAAGCATGCTCGGCCTCTCGCTCGGCTCCATGTTCGAACTTCAAGCCAGCCAGGCTGCGAACAAAGGTGGGCCCGGCTGGGGCAAAGCCAAGAGCATCATCCTCTGCTACCTGCAGGGAGGGCCAAGTCATCTTGACCTTTGGGATCCAAAGGAAAACGTGCCGGACAATGTCCGCAGTGTCTTCAAGGACATCAAGACCCAGATTCCCGGGACACGATTCACCGAGCTTCTTCCGAATCTGGCAAAGATGAATGACAAGATGACCATGATTCGCTCGATGAGCTATACGCCGAACGGTCTCTTCAATCACACCGCCGCCATCTACCAGATGATGACTGGGTACACGACCGACAAGGTCAGCCCTTCCGGCCAGCTCGAACCACCCAGCCCGAAAGACTTTCCGAATTTTGGTTCAAACATCATCAGATTGAAACCGCCTACGGAACCAATGCTGCCATTTGTCATGCTCCCCCGCCCCTTGCAGGAAAGCAATGTGGTCGGCAAGGCAGGCACGGCTGGATTCCTCGGTAAGGCGTATGACCCTTACACACTCTATCCATCAGGCGATGACATGGACATGGAGAAGATGAGCAAGATCAAGATCGATGATCTTCAACTCCGCCCTGAAGTCTATGCGCATAGACTGGAACGTCGCGCGAATCTCAGAAAAGCCATCAACGATGCAATGCCGGACATCGATAAAGCGGTCGAAGATTTCAATCTGAACGAATACTACGACCGCGCCCTGAACCTGATTGTCTCAGGTCGCGCCCGCAATGCATTCGATCTGGCACAGGAAGCCGACGTGTTACGCGACGCCTATGGCAGAAATACATTTGGCCAAAGCTGTCTCCTGGCTCGCCGACTTGTTGAAGCCGGCACCCGTGTAGTAGAGGTGGTCTGGCCGAAGGTTGCCAACTCGGACAATCACTCGTGGGATGTTCACAAAGGGCTGACTGATCGTATGAAGAAACAGTCCGCACCAATGCTCGACAGCGGTCTGTCTGCACTGATCAACGATCTGGACCAAAGAGGCATGCTTGATGAAACGCTCGTTGTTGCGGTCGGCGAATTTGGCCGGAGCCCAGAGAAAGGTGTCAGCACATCAGGCAACAATAACAGTGCCGACGGACGCGACCATTGGCCTTACTGCTACACCGCCTGCATCGCCGGTGGTGGAATCAAGCGTGGATACGTCCACGGCAAATCAGACAAAACCGGCAGCTCACCTCTTGAGAAGCCGGTCCATCCGGGTGAGCTCCTCGCCACGATCTACCATGCTTTTGGAATCGATCCCGAATCCATTGTTTACAACCACTTGAATCAGCCAAGAGAGCTCGTAAAGGCCAAGGCTGTAACAGAACTCTTTGCATAGGCATCCCTGTAAGAAGGTAGCCCCTCCACAGAAGCCGCTCATTTGTTTGAGCGGCTTTTCTGTCTTTATGGGGGGCCTCCCCACTTGCTCACATGCCGTGGGATCATTACTCTCCCGCCCCTACACGCCTGACGCGTGTCTGAAAGTTTATGAGCGTTCGAGTCAGATTTGCACCCAGCCCAACAGGATACCTTCACATCGGAGGCGCCCGCACTGCCCTTTTCAATTGGATCTATGCCCGCAAAACAGGCGGTAGTTTCGTATTGCGAGTAGAAGACACAGATGCCTCCCGCAATTCAAAAGAGGCCATGGATGCAATCATCGAGGGCATGCGTTGGCTCGGATTGGACTGGGATGAAGGCCCGACCAGTTCAGAAGATCTGAGCAACAGCCAGGGAGACCGCGGCCCCTACTTCCAAAGCCAACGCAAAGAGATCTATCTCAACTACGTCCAGAAGCTGAAGGACGCCAATATGGCCTACGACCATGACGGTGCCGTAAAATTCCGCATGCAGCGTGAACCGGTCACCATCCCTGATCTGGTCTGCGGTGATGTCGTCAGAAAACTGACCGATCGTGAAGAGCCGGATCCAGATTTCGTCATTGTCCGCTCGGATGGACAGCCGGTGTTTCATCTGGTCAACGTGGTGGATGATTTGGAGATGGGGATCACTCACGTCATTCGTGGAGAGGATCATCTTTCAAATACCGCCAAGCACATTGCTCTTTTCAAGGCGCTTGGAGCCGAGCCTCCAAAATTCGCTCACATTCCGCTGATCTTGAACAACAATGGTTCCAAGATGAGCAAGCGCGATGAGGGTGCCTCATTGGAGTATTACCAATCGAATGGGTTCGCTCCCGAAGCAGTCGTCAATTATCTCCTCACTCTCGGCTGGACTCCACCCGACGATCAGGAAGTCATCAGCAACGAAAAGGTGACTGAGATCTTTGACCTCCCTCAGATTCATCGCGCAAATGCAAAATTTGATGGAGACAAGCTTAAGTGGTTCAACTTTGAGTATATCAAAGAACTATCCAATGATCGTTTCCGTGAACTAAGTGCTCCAGCCTTCACGGCCAAGGGAATCGATCTGACTACCTTCCCCAACGAGTATGTGGACGCCGCTTTCCATACCTGCCGGGAGAAGATCAAGACATTCAACGAACTGCCTACCTTTGCCACTTTCTACTTCGAGTCTGAGGTCACGACTGATCCGGATCTGGCAGCCAAATTCCTTACTGCAGACGCCATGCCTATTCTCGAGTCCCTGAAAGCAGCATTCGAGGCACTGCCAGAGTTTGAATGTGACGCGATCGAAGCAGCCATCCGCAATCAGACCGAGGTGCTCGAATTGAAGATGGGCAAGATCGTCCAGCCTTTGCGTATTGCACTGACCGGCAGCAAAGTCGGACCAAGCCTCTGGCACCTCATCGAAGTTCTCGGTAAAGAACAAACCAGCCAACGAATCGACGCAGCCATTTCCAAAATCCAAGCCTGAACCATCATGGACAGCCTTCTCAAAATTCTTTTACAGAACGCCAACACACCGCACGACGAGTTGGCAAAAATGCTCGGTATCACGACCGAGGAAGTCGCGGCCAAGGTCAAGCAGCTGGAAGACGAGGGAGTGCTCGTTGGATACACCTGCATCGTGAATGAGGAAAAGCTCAGTCACGATTTCGTCAGAGCTGTCATCGAGGTCAAGCTCACCCCGGAGCGTGAAGGCGGATTCGATCGATTGGCCCACAGGATTGCGAAACACAATGAGGTCAAATCATGCTACCTGATGTCAGGAGGCTATGACCTCATGGTGATCGTGGAAGGAGAAGATCTTCGTCAGGTGGCATCCTTTGTTTCTGAGAAACTTGCCACACTGAATGGAGTCGTATCCACCGGCACTCATTTCATGCTCAAGACCTACAAGAGCCAGGGTGTCCTGGTGCAGGAAGACGAGCAGGACGAACGCCTCCCGATAACCCCCTAGACCCGTTTGATGCCGTAGTGATGATGCGGCTTGGGTTTGGCGACCACCTTATATGCTCCCGATTGGTGAAAGGCTTTCTCCACCTTTGCTATCCTCGAAACCGGAGCGGAATCTTTGTGGAGGTATAGCAGATAACGCAGCATCAATGGTTTCTCTGGAGTCACTGTGATACCAGATTGGAGGCAAGGTGCGTTCCCCATCCAACCATCGTTACGCACATGCCAGTGATTGGGGTAGCCAGGGTTGCTCGGATGATCGAGATAGGTCACTCCCTCTGTTCCGCCTGAAGCAACCGGACCGCTGTAATCCATCCACTGATTCGGCTTACCGAACAACACCTTCTCACCGTCGACTTGGTCTGCCCCTGTAAGAATCCCTCCGCCAAAGACATTGGAGATATTCGCTGCGACTCTGACCGCGAGAAGTCCAAAATTGGTTTTCCTGAATTCGATCTGCCCCTTCTTTACAAGAAATCTGGACTGAATCTCGATCAAGGTTTCATCACCGCTGTCTTCCCCCGGTCTTACTGAGATCACGACCTCCTGATCAATCAGCGACGTGGGCTCATGTCCGTCATACCACCCGAGACCAGTGGCCATTCTGCATTCTTCTTCACCGTCCTCATAAGCCAACCACTGCTTCTGCCGAATTTCTGTTGGTGTGCTTTCCGTCCAGAAGCTCATCCCTTCCACATCATGATGAGCGAACCATACAGAGCGATGATGATCGTGATTCGGTGCACCGGGGTGCCCCATGCGAGTCAGTGTCTCACCACTGGGGCCATTCACCGGATAGAGAAACGGACGTGGATACTCCGGCCCGTAGTGCCACCGGGTTCGCTCCTTTCCATCAATGATGAATGAGGCCTGATGGCCTGCTTCAGGAACAACACGACAACGCGGCACTTTATATTCCATGAGCAGAATCAGTTACTGCTGAGCTTTTCAGCAGTAGGAAAATTCGTAGGAATCTCCTGGGTGACCTTTCCTGTGGCTGCCCATTCGGTTCCGCGGAGAAAGGTGGTTTGAAAACCAACACATTTCATTGCCTCAACGTAATGACCCAAGGTCGTGTGAAAGACCCGCCCTTTGCCATAGTCGATCGTCATGAGCATCGGTTCATTGTGGCCAGAGCCACGAGTTTTAGGATCAGCATACGCAGTCGCCAAGACATGGAGATTCTCAGCTGGTCCACGGAGGCGATCATAGAGTTCATCCTTTGCGTGCAGCCATTTTTTGGGAAGTCCCTTGGTAATGGGATGATTCGAATCTCGCACATCGACTACAAACTCATGCTGTTGACCATGTGCACCACCCCGCCCTGGATCAGTGACACGGATCACCTTGTCCTTCCAGTAACGCACATAGGGGCCATCTTTTTCATTGCGACCACCCCAACCTCCAACCCCGATCATTCGATTGTATTCCTTCCATTTGGAAAAGGAATTATTGGCAGCATGCACAGATACGAAACCTCCACCATTCTTCACGAACGTTTCAAGTGCCTTCTGTGTAGACTCCGACCACATCTGCCCATTGTAATTGGATACCACCACATCAAATTTGGAAAACTCCGGTTTAAAGGTGCTCATATCACCACCCTTCGGAGGACTCGTTGCAACCTCCACGCTGAACACACCGCTCTCCTTCAGGTAGTCGACTAGAATGGGAGAAGTCTCTTTCCATTTGTGGTTGTTCTGACCATCGATCAACAGAACCTTGATCTTGTCAGCTTGAGTAGAGAATGCGCTGAGAAGCGCGACAGCAGCGGTTAGAAGAATGCGTTTCATAGACATCTCAGGAAAAGTACAAGCCTAACTCCGGCCCTCACTGATTTCAACCATGACAGACTCTTAGTCCGTTACCTTAATGTGTTGCCAAGAATCGTAGCCGGAAGGCTCACATTTCCACAGCGGTCCACCGCCGTAAGGACAACCTTTTCAGGTGGTTTTGAGGCTTTTTTGAAAACGGATCGCGTCGTCCTCTTTGGCAGAACACGAGAGTTCCACTTACCATTTCGTTTCTCCTGATAGATCCAAAGGAAGACATCATCGGAACCTGATGCCCATTGAAGCTCAACAGATTCTGTATTCGAGGATTGTTTGATCTCCGGCCTGGAAGGAGTCTGATCATCCAACCATGGGTAATGCGGAGGCAATGCCGGCTTCACATGAGCACGTTTCTCAATCGTATCGGACATTCCTTCATGCTTCCGAACGCTTCGATTGCTGTAATAGATAACTCCATCTGTCTGGGAATAGCGTCGGGTCAACCGAAGTTGATTGTAAATCTCGTCAGGCTTCCACTTGCCTGAATAGACATTACTCGCGGCAAGTCCGGCGACCATCACACGGTCTCTTTTGTTCTCTCCCATCCACCATCTTAGAAGCGGTTGAAATCCCTGGTGTTTGGCATCAATCGACCAATAGAGCTGTGGGGCCATGTAATCCATCCATCCATTGCGCAACCACTTCCTTGCATCTGCATAGAGCATCTCGTAGCTATCCATTCCCTTGACGCCTTTGGGGTTTTCGGGGCGCCAGATCCCAAATGGACTGATGCCAAACTTCACCCACGATTTCTCTTTCTTGATACGGTTGTAGAGCTGATAGACAAAGTAGTTGATGTTCTCCCTGCGTCGATCGCCTCGCGACAGTTTCCCACCCTGCTTTTGGTACTTCACCCATGCAGAGTTATCAGGAAATTCCACGAAGCCTTTACCATCGCCGCGCTTCACCTTGTAGGGATAGAAATAGTCATCCAAATGAACGCCATCGATGTCGTATCGCTTCACCACATCCAAGATGACATCCGTCGTGTGTTTCTGCGCATCTCCCAAGCCAGGATCCATCCAAAGATAAGAACCATACTTGTGAACCAAAGCCGGATCCTTCACGGAAATGTGATCCTTGGATGCAGGAGAATACTGTTTAGGATGCCGGGCACGAAAAGGATTGAACCACGCATGTAACTCGATCCCCTGCGCATGGCAGAGCCGGATCAGATACTCCAACGGGTCGTAAAACGGCTCGGGAGCCAGCCCCATTCTTCCAGTCAAATAGTCCGACCATGGCTCCTTTTCAGACGCATACATCGCGTCACAAGCGGTCCTAACCTGAAAAATGATGCAGTTCATCTTGAGAGCCGCAGCATGATCGACGATGGCACGCAATTCAGCCTGTTGATCCTCCGTCGACAATCCCGGCTGAGAAGGCCAATCAATATTCGCAACCGTCGCCACCCACACTGCACGCATCTCCCGATCCAGTATCGGCGGCAAATCAGCAGCATCAACCCGCCCCACAACCAACAACAGAACACCAAGCACAGCAGACAGCATCCCGTTCATCTTATTAAGTGGTTGTAGGCAATTCATGAGAGAGGAAAACAACTACCAAATCAAAAGCCACCAGACCAATAGAATGCATAGGAAACCTGACGACAATCCGCTTCTTCCTGATTGACCAACAAACAAAGTAACTCATGATCCCATCCCATGAACCCCAAGACGTTACCCACGCTCGGTCTGTCTTTCTTCTGTTCTTTCCTGACCACACTTAACGCTGCCAATCCAGAGGCTATCGAGATCGCGCCTCCTGACAGCAAGAACCCTCCGGCGTATTCTATCGATGATCTTCCCAAGGGGAAGGAAGCGGATGGGATCATTGGCGATTTCGTTTTGCGCAACGACAAGGTCGAGGCTGTCATCTCTCACAACGGACATCTTCGCCGTGCCAATATGAGCACTTTTTATGGAGCTACGGGCACGACTCCCGGGTGTCTTTATGATCTAACTCTGAGAGGCTCCAACAACGATCAGATCGTCATCTTTACCCCATCCGGCCAACAAGGCTCGGTATCACACGTTCGGATCGTCAAGGATGGCTCCGATGGAGAAGCAGTCGTTGAAACCACAGTTACGGCAGCACTCAATCGAGGACTCTTCAAGAAGCACGAATACATTCTACGCGAAGGCTGGCAAGGGGTCTTGATGGTCACCACGTTTCGCAATGAGTCAAAGAAGGAAGCATCTGGTTCAGTTGCCGACAGATGGACCAAGTTTTCCAAGACGGGCTCATTCAAGGGCATCACGTGGGCCGACTCTGTCGATCCAGCAGACAAAGCAGGATACGCCTATGACTGGGTCGACTGGGAGGGATGCGTTAAACCACCGAGGCAACTGAAGCTCGCTCCTGGTGAAACTCTCAGGATCGCCCGCTTTCTGGCAGTAGGAACATCACCCGCGGAGGCGGTTGGACAGGTCGCCGCGTTCAAGGCAGACAAGCGTTCGCTACAACTTTCCACAACTGATGGTTCCTCACCTGTCTCCTCGGCAACGATCACGCTGCAACATGAGAAGGATCAGGTTCCCGCTTACACTGATGCCAACGGAAAGACATCGTTCCCATTCCCCAAGCTGGCGGTTACTGCCAGTGCACATGAATTGGGACGCTCCAGTGGATCTGCACAGATCGAAGAAGATCAATCCGGGCCTGTGAAACTAGCGCTCGGCAAGGCATCCGGCATTGCGTTCAAGGTCACTTATCCATCTGGAGAGCGCATTCCATGTAAGGTTCAATTTCATGGAATCAAAGGAACCAAGTCACCCTATCTCGGGCCGGGTAACCGGGCTCACGGTTGCAATGATCAGTATCACTCAGAGAACGGTAGTTTCCGCGTGCAGCTGGATCCTGGACACTACCGGATCGTCGTTACCCGTGGCATTGAATTCAATCACATCGAACGTGAAATCGAAGTGAAAGAAGGAAAGTTCATTGATTTCAAAGGACATCTGAAACGCGTTATTCAAACACCCGGCTGGGTAAGCACCGACTATCACAATCACTCCACCCCCAGTGGCGACAACACCTGCGGTACTGACGACCGAATCACCAACCTTGCTGCCGAACACATCGAATACGCCCCCACCACAGAACATAATCGCATCTACGACTGGCTTCCGCATATTCAGAAACTGGGACTCACGCAGGAAATGAACACCGTGGTAGGTATGGAGCTGACAGGAACCATGGCCCACATGAACAGCTTCCCACTAAAGTCCGTCCCCTACACTCAGGATTGGGGTGCCCCAGTCTTTGAACTGGATCCGCGAGTCAACGCACTCAACCTCAAGCGGCACCAAGGAGGACACCCCGACCGCTGGATTCACATCAACCATCCCGACATGGCCCAGAATTTCACTGACGCCGACCGCGACGGGAAGATCGATGGTGGCTTTGTGGGACTCGGAACCATGATCGACGCCATCGAGACACAGAACTACAGCGCTTCGATGATTCTGGAAGGAAAGCCCTACCTCATTCGCAGGCGCGGCACCCGCGAATACACACAACCTGTGCGTGAGTTTTCCTGGCTACAGAACCTCAATCGCGGACACCGTTACTGGGGAATCGCAGTTGCTGATGCTCACGCCGTTTATGGCAATGGTGTTGGCGGATGGAGAACCTATGTTCAATCCAGCACAGACAAGCCTTCCGAACTGGACTGGCGCGAACTCAGCCGAAACTCAAAGAACGGAAGAATGATCCTGACAACCGGCCCTTATCTCGAAGTCAGCACCGATGATGGAACCATCGCAGGTGGCACCACGCGAGCCAACGGACTTGTCAGCCTCAACGTCAAGGTACAGTGCTCCACTTGGTTGGACATCGATCGTGTGCAGGTCTTGGTCAATGGACGTCCTTGGGAATCGCTCAACTTCACCCGGAAGACCCATCCCAAGTTCTTTCAGGACGGTGTCGTAAAATTTGAAAGAAGTATCGATGTCCCACTCAGCCAGGACGCGCACCTCATTGTGGTTGCCTACGGAGAAAACTCCGACCTATCCAAAGGATTCGGCACCAGCAGCCAAGCCAAACTGAAACCATGCGCCTACAACAATCCCATCTTCATCGACGTAGACGGAGGCGGGTTCACTCCCAATGGCGATACTCTCGGCTACCCATTGGTCCGCGGCAGTGTATCCGTAGAAGAAGCAAAGAAGATGATGGGCGAATAATCGGAAAGCACCATTGATTGAGAACGAACAAAGCCTCTTCTCAATCAAACGATAGCAAGAGGCTTACTTGCCTCGGTATAGCGCAACCCCTTGGCCTACTTCTTCCCTGCAGCCCATACCACGCCGCGAGCAACGAGGTTGATGAACGTAGGATCGCGGAAGGTGGCATCCGAATGACCGTAGGTGGTTCCGAAAACCCGGGTTCCTTTGAACTTGTTCACCCAGACGACAGGCTGTTCCTCACCTGTTTTCTCACTTTTTGAAGTCGCCAAGGCTTCGGCATTTGGCCAGAGCTTCTTGACGATGTAGAGCTCATCCTTTGCTGTTACCCAGTCCTTCTTGAAGCCCTTCATGATAGGATGATCAGGTTTCACAATCTTTACCGGGTAATTGCTCTGGTGCTCATGATGCCAGCTGCTTACTCCGAGGAACTCACGCCAGTCATCAACTTTCGCTGCACGATAGGTGTGCATGGCACAATGGATCACAACTGCTGGCTTCCCTGAGCGATGGGTAGCTGCGATGCCTTGGATGTAGGCTGGATCATCCGTATTGGCAAAGCACTCGTTGTGAACGATCACATCATAAGGCTTGGCCCAGTACTTGTTGTTGTAGAATGGGATCATTGCCTTGGTTCCCTTGCCTCCTTGATTGACGATCGTCCATTTTACATTTGCCTGAGCACTGACACCTTCCGAAAGTGCCATGCTTTGGAAAACGTAGTTGTGGCAACATCCGCCGGTTATCAAAAGAGCGTTGATGGGTTCGCCAGAATAGAGCTTACCCTTCCCGTCAGCAGCGAAAGCGCTTTGGGTCAAAACCAATCCACACAGAGCCACGAGGGCAGTCAGGCGACGTCCAAAAGAGGTGAAATGCATGAGCAACACCTAGGCAATGCCCCTCAAAACGTCAATCCACGGCTTTTGAGAAATCTCTATGACATCAAAAATTGAATATTTTCACCTTTCCCTGATTCTACGTAGGCAGAACTGCATAAATTGACTGACTGGTAAGTTGCACTAAGATAGCCCCGACATGGCGAGACCATTGAAAAGCGAGAAACCCGCACGGCAGAAGATTATCGAATCTGCCAACAAGCTGTTTTACGAGCAGGGATATTTCCAGACCGGGATCAATCAGATCATCGAGCAGTCCGGAATCTCCAAAGCCACGTTCTACACCCATTTCAAGACCAAGGAAGAACTTGCAGAGACCTATCTCAAGGAACGGGATCAGAGAGAAATTGATTTCTTGAATAACGCCGTAGAAGGAAACACGCCCGATGCACAGCTCAGTAATCTTTTCATCAGCATCCGGGAATGGCAGAAGGAAACCAAATTTCGCGGCTGTGGCTTTGCAAATATCGCAGTTGAGGTGACCAATCCCGACAGTCCACTGAGGGAGGTAGTCAGAGGGCATGACACCAAGTTCAGGGAGATCCTCGAACGGATCGTCGCGAAAATGATTGAAGACTCTCCAAGCAATGAGAGCGAAAAGGACGCCAAGAAAATCGCTGATCAGATTTACCTTCTGGTCGAGGGCTGTATCGCCGCCAGTCAACACTACTCAGAAGCTTGGCCTATCGACGCAGCAATGGAATGTGCGTTGGACCTGATTCCGAGATAATCAGACAAGGACCTTCAAGTTTCCTAAGAATCCAGTCACACCAAGGGACGATAAGTCCTTCTGGGTGTGGCTTTTTTCTTTGCCCTAGAGATTGGAACCGACCAGATCGGACTCGCACCCAACAAATAAACTGACTTTTTTCTAAAGAGCCACGAACAGCAACCGATTTCCTTTAATGCTTCTCAAAAAAATCATGTCCGCGATGGACGTGATTGGTTTTTACCGAAACCATAAATCGGTTCCTCCATTGAAGGGCGTCCGAAATCTCTCTCCCCGGTCGTCCTTCATTCTTTGGATTTCATCTACTTGAGCCGTTCCAACAACAACAGCCGGAACTCGATTGCCTCTTTTCCTGGAATCTCCAAAGCCTTTAGCTCCAAGCGCCCCTTGCCTTTGGTCAATTGGATATTCCCCATATCAATAGCTTTAAAATCTTTCACGTAGGACTCCGCACGCACCACCCGATCGTTCTCCCCTCCACGCTCAGGCACATCATGCTCCTGAGTGATTCGCTTGGTGAGTCGGTTCCCCTCGTAACTCAGTTCCATCAACGCCCCTCCATCCCCTTTCTTCAGTGCATACTCAAGTTTCACGCTGAATTCCCCAGTAGCCGGCACCTCGATGTCCCAATAGAGCGAATCATCCAAACTGACCCAGTTCGTGAAATAAGAGCAGTTGGGATACTTGTTGGAGCGCTTAATGTTCTTCCCGCCAACCGAAGCATCGCGGGCTGGGATCTGATGATACTTGAAATCAGGATGTCCCACGATGAACCCACGTTCATCCGTCCCTAGCTCCTTCTGGGGTCCATTGCGAAAGTCCTTCACGGCCTTGTTCAACTTCTTCATCACACTCGGAAACGCTCCAGCTACATCTTCGAACTGTCCCGGATCCTTTGTGATATCAAACAATTTCCCCTGAAAGCCCAAACGAAACCGTTGATTCCGAGCACTCACCTTGCCCTTCCAATTGGAAATCAAAATGCGCTCCGGCCAATCAGCAGGTTCACCAAGCAACAGCGGCTTCAGACTGATACCGTCCAGTGGCTTGGCTGTCTTCGCCGGGATGCCTGCCATATCACTCAACGTGGGCAGCAGATCCAGAGCTGAACTGATCTGAGGAATAGATTTCCCTGCCTCGATCTGTCCCGGCCAGCGCACCAGCATGGGAGAACGGACACCGCCTTCATCCGTGGATCCCTTACGGCCTTTCATACCACCATTCCAACGCGTGCCATTTGGGCCATTGTCGCAAAAATACATGACCACAGTGTCCTCCTCCAGATTCAGCTGCTTGAGCTTCTTGAGGATGCGCCCCACGTTCCAATCGATGTTTTCACACATCGCCAAGGCAGCCCGTATATGTTGAAGGTTCTCCTTCCGAGGTTCGCGGTTATGCATTTCCAAATCCGCATCCTTGAACTTCTTCCAGAAACGCTCAGGTACCTGCATCGGAGAATGCGGCGTGTTGTAAGGAATGTAGCACAGAAATGGTTTGTCCTTGTTCGTCTCCATGAACTTCATTGCCTTGCTGGTAAAGTCATCCACGCAAAAACCTTCGCCTTGAACGATCTTTCCGTTGTGCTCCAATGGAGGGCTGAAATAGTCACCCCAGTGACCCGAGCAGAACCCATAATACTCATCGAAGCCACGACCATTTGGATGATACGGATACTGCATCCCATTGTGCCATTTCCCAAAAGCACCCGTGGCGTATCCACCCGCCTTCAATACATCCGCAACGGTGGTCTCATCAAGATCGAGGCGTTCACCTCCTGCTGATGTGCTATAGACCCCGCCTCTCACGTGGTAGCGCCCGGTCAGGAATTCTGCCCGTGTAGGGGAACACACCGGGCACACATAGAATCGATCAAACATTGCTCCATCCTTTGCCAGCGAATCAATGTTTGGAGTCGAAAGGTTCTTGTTCCCATTGATGCTGAGATCACCCCATCCCTGATCATCTGTCAGGATCACTACAAAATTAGGCTGGCGTGCCTGCGCCCCCGCAACAAAGAGAAACAACAGTGCAAAAACGAGCACGGACCTATAACGGAAGTTCGTCAAAGAGATCATGGAAGAAATGATAAAGGTGAGCCCCCACCCTGTCACACCAAACCTGCATAGTGATTTCATCTTGTCCAAAAGTCCTTCTTCAGGCCTTCATCTCCTTAGGACCCCCTTGGTATCCAGAAGAACTGCACTCTCCAGACTCTCTCTCGCCGCAATAGGATTGAATTCCCTATCAGCCCTGGCTGCGGCAACTCCCAAGAAGATTCTGCTCCGCTCGTCATGGCAGACAGTAAACATAGGCGACATCGCCCACACACCGGGGGTGCTCGCAATCCTTGAGGAACATCTCCCTGATGTGGAAATCACCCTATGGCCAAGCAAACTCGACAACGGAGTGGACCAGATTCTCAAGAAACGATTCCCTAAACTCAAAATCGCCCAAGGTGGACAAGCTCTCTCTCAAGCATTCAAAGAATGTGACTTCCTCCTACACAGCTCCGGAGCATCCTTTGTCGCAGAACGTGACGTTCGCAAGTGGGTCGAGAAAACAAGCAAACCATTCGGAGTCTATGGAATCACACTTCCTCGCAAGCAATCCCACAAAACAGAGGCAACAGACGATTCCACTCTGCGAAACACTGTTTCACTACTGAGTAAGGCACGCTTCGTCTATTTCCGTGATTCCGTATCACTGGGCTTGGCCAAAGAGCTGGGTTGCACATCCCCAGTCATGGAGATTGGTCCAGACGGAGCCTTCGCCTGCGATCTCCGTGACGACGACAAAGCCAACGCCTTTCTCAAGCAAAACAACCTGACTCCCGGCCGATTCCTCTGCTGCATTCCCCGCCTCCGCTACACCCCCTACTGGACCATCCCATCAAAGAAACGAGCGTTCGATCCGATCAAGCACGCTCGCAACGAAGAGATGAAGGAGAACGATCATGCCCAGCTCCGAAAAGCCATCATCGCGATCGTGAAACAAACCGATCACAAGGTTCTTATCTGCCCGGAAGATCAGACACAGATGAAAGTCGGGAAGGACCTGCTCTACGATCCCCTGCCAAAGAACATTAGGGAACGTACCGTCTGGCGCCCCAACTACTGGCTCACAGGTGAAGCCATCAGCATCTATCGACAAAGCGTCGGGCTCTTTGGAAACGAGATGCACTCACCCATCATGTGTATCGGAAACGGGATTCCGGCCATCGTATGTCGTTGGGCAGAACAAACCAGCAAAGGCTACATGTGGCGCGATATCGGACTGAATGACTGGCTATTCAATACGGATGAGCCAAAAGACCTCGAACGCATTGTTCCAACAGTCCTCGCCATGGCCAAAGATCCCACGGCAGCAAAGAGAAAAGCACTCAAAGCAAGAGCCTTCGTTCAACAAAGACAGAAGGCGACCATGCTACAACTGGCAAATGAAATAGGGTAAGCTTCCAAAAGTCTCATGTAGGAAAAGACAACAATGGAACAAAACAGAAAAAGAGGGGGATGGGGTGACCGACGGGACTCGAACCCGCAACAACCAGTACCACAAACTGGCGCTCTACCATTGAACTACGGCCACCAACCGTGAATGGGCGGAAAAAGTATTTTTCTGACCTCAAAGTGTCAAGCGTCAGAATCATCTTTCTGCAGCCAGAAGACAAATCGCAGCTCAGGCAATCACTCCGCTACGACAAAGGATCTCCAACCACCTGGTAGATCGTCAAAGACACCAGATGAGAGTGTGCAACCAAATGGTGCGGCGCTGACACTTTCAGCCGATATCATTCCATCCCGAATAGCCATGAATGCGCCCCCCTGCCTTCCTTCACTATAGAGATCCCCATGTCGCTTGACTGCAGCTCTCTGCACGGACTCAGGAAACATGGAAAGCCCAGCGAAGTAATGATGTCCGTTTCGCTCCACATGATCGATTCCAAGAAAAGAAACCACCGCAAGGTCCTGCAATAGAGCCACTGGCCCTATATTTGCCAGATCTTCTGCACTCATTAGACCTCCAGCTTCGTCGATCCGAGCCTTGTTCAAGAGACTTTTCAAAACCCCTTTGCAATTCTTGTGACTCGTCCCTGCATAGCCCAATGCCAATGCCTGCGGTAGACTTTCAATCTCGGCATCTGACTCATCAATGATCACTGGTGGAGCCATTTCCCATGACTCAAATCCCTTCTTCACTGAATCCTCCAAAGCATGATCTCGATGAATTGGCTGCTCCACAAACAACAGATGGTCGAATAAAGAAGCTGTCGCTGGTTCGCTTCGATGCGACTCAAAATGATCCCTGAAGAGTTCGACTGAATCGAACTGCTCATTTCCATCCAAGCTCAGGCGATAATCTTCGGGTGCGGTCTTTTCAAAAAGTCGATTCAGGTCGGCCAGCCTCTCACTGTCTTTCTCCAAATCACCACAAAGCTTCACTTTGAAATAGCGTAGACCATAACCTCGAATATTGGCCTCCAGTGATTGGGGCAACTCATCCTCTGCTCTGTCCTCTGTAGCAATGTCCGAATCCGTCAAAGGGTCTGCCAGCCCAACGGTATGACGGACAGACAATTTCTTCAGCCCCTCTCCACTGAGAACTCGATTCAATGTTTCGTCACAGATTTCGGGAAACGATTCACCGCTCAACCCGACAAGATTCCGGTTCATCAGCTGATGAAATGGCAACTCCAGAGCTTTAGCCATTCCATCGAGCACGCAACGCTCCATCAAAGCCGTGCCAAGTTGAGCCAATAAGGGTGGAATATTTTCAGCTTGGGCCCAATCAGTTTGCCGTTGGACAAGCTCCTTCCAAAACACGAAGAAGTTCTTACTTGCTCCAATCTCGGTAGCTAGCCGAGCAGCATGACGGATGACCTTTTCCATTCCAGGAAGGTCGTCATCTTCAAAAGTTGTCGATGGGTTCTTGGTAAACCACTTTGGCGGAAGACCTTCACTCGTAAGACCTGTCACCAAACGCCCGTTCACTTCAACACGGCATCGCACAAACCAATGCGGTGCTTCCGTCATTGCTGCGATCCCATAACGGAATGGAAATCGAGTTTTCGTTGGAATAACCGCAAAGGAAACTTCGCGAACACGAATGGAAGGTAGATCAGCCATCGGCCCTTTTTCTCCGATCAAGCAATCCCCAGATACTTGTCTCTTCCCGCAGCCAGCGAGGCGATCTTGCGATCCGCTACCGATCGCTTCAACATCCAGAATCCACAATCGGGATGAACCCACTTCACCCGACCTTCACCCAGTGCCTTTTCCGCCTTCTCAATCCTTTTGGCTATTTCATCGGCTGACTCGATATGGTTCACCTTGATATCAACCACGCCGATTCCAATTCCGATCCGGTCATCAATTTCCTTCAACGCCTCAAGATCAGAATCAGGACGATGAGCCAATTCCAAGACGAGATGATCACAGCGCAATGAGTTCAAAAAATCTATCAGCTTCTTCCAACTCCCTGACTGAATGGTCTGACCACCATAGTTCCCAAAACAGAAATGAACTGCTGACTCAGTGCTGTCGTCAGTCGCATCTAGTATCCGATTGATCGCTTCAGCAGCCAGCGGCGCATGATCAGGATTGCCAGGAATGTTTGCCTCGTCCACCTGCACGCAGGAACAGGGCAACCCTTTAACCTGCTCAGCCAAAATATCAGCGATAGCAAGAGTCAACGCATCAAAGTCATTGTAGTGATTGTCCAGAAGCGTCCGGGAAAGCATGTAGGGACTTGTCAGTGTAAACTTAAAATCACCACCCGCAACCGAGCCGGCACGCACACAATCATCATAAAGATTCAGCGCCCCTTCACCCAAGGCTCCATTGACAACTGCAGCTGGCTTAGCACGGAATGCCATCTCCATCTTGTTCTGATACTTCAACGAATCTGAGCGCCCAATTCGATCCGTCGCTCCGCTGAACTTGCCCGTGAAATACTCGATCATTCCATTCGTATCAGGGTGATTCACATCAAAGCGATAGAGTTCACCATCAGTAGGGAGATCCACTCCAGCCTGACGCTGCATGCCGAAAATAACCCGGGTCGCGTCAATGACGGCCTGCTCACTCGGAGCTGCCGCCAACCAATCAGGAACAGGATAGGAACCAACCGTTGTAGTCCGAATACGTGGATGTTGCGATGCATTCATGATGAGTGTCTAAATGGGCTTATTGAATAAAAAATAGACTACGCCCAGAAACCAGAGTGTATTGTAGCGAAAAAATCGATCTTGGTATGATCAGACCATTAACAGCCCGTTCAAGAACTCCCGACTCGCTGCTGAGAAAGATTTGGGATGAGGGCAAGGAGAGAGGAGGGCGAATACCCTCTGCGGTCTTCAACCGACGATTGACGCAGCCCTCATTTCAAAGAACCTCAGCCCGAAAGGGTTGCGCTAAAAAGGGACTCCAGACTGCGTTGCTCTTCAGTTACAGCCCATAGCAGGGATGCTCCCTCATCGCGCCTTCCCTGGACCCCCTTTTTAACGCAACAGCGAACCGGGAGTTCTTGAACGGGCTGTTAATCCTCTCGGCACTCGCTAGAGCACTGATTTCTTCCCTGCTTCGCTTGCCTACTCTGCTTTGAGCGTGGCAATTAGGTAATCCGTGGCTGATTTGTATTTTACATTGGGGGCACCGGGATAGACGAGTTGGCAATCGACCTTCAGCGACTGGCAGTGCTCCTGAAGTTTGACGCCAAAGTTGGAGGTATGTGTGGGATCTTTCTGCGGCTTGCCGAGGGCTGGCTTCGCAGAATAGGCGAGATACACGGGTGGATCATCTGATGTCACCAAGGCATACGGGGAGTACTCTTTGATCCATGGGAGTATCTCTTCACGCTTTTTAAGAAACTCGTCAAATGGCCGGACTCCAAAAGCATGGCCTCCGTAACGACTATTGGGCGTCCACGCTTTCATCTGCTTGGGATCCAAGGTTGTTTGAGCTCCTGTGACAGCTGCACACCAGAGACGGGAGGACTCACGCTCGACTGGATCCTTACTCTTTGGGTTCGCCAAATCATCATGAAAGGCGATCCATAGACTGGAACACGCGCCTGCTGAACCTCCTGCGGCACCAATTCTTTCCTTATTGATATTCCATTCCTTGGCCTTGCTGCGAACAAATTGAAGTGCTCTAGCGGCATCATGCAAAGGTGCTTTCACCGGAGGCACGACGTCTTCTGAGTGCTTCATGAGTCGATAGTTGATGGCCACCACCGAAATGCCCGCTTTGAGAAGCGCATTCACGTCAGCAAAACGATGTAACCTTTCCTTCGAACCTCCTGACCATCCCCCTCCATGAATGACGAATGCAACGGGAGTCGGTTTCTTGGAGTCAGCCTTCCAGAAATCCAAAATGTGTCGTCCATGATCTCCATAAGCGACCTCACTGAAAGTGGGTTTGGGAACAGATGCATCGTAAGCGGGTGCCCCTGAGGTTTCAGTTTTCTTGGCCTTCTTGTTCTGAGCCATGGCTGGCATGGCACACAGCAGCCCAATCATAATTAGAGAAGTGACACGGTTCATGTCGCTGACTCTAAGGGACTTATTCGATTAGAAAAGCCAGATCCCGATCGACCAAGCATGATCAAACGCATGCATGACTACATTACGAAGCTGGAATTCCGGCGAGCAATCCAGTTTGCACCTCCAGCAATCTTGTCTAATCTAGGCGCATGCAACGCATGTTACTCACAGCAATGATCACCTTGGTATCCGCCTTGGTGATTTCTGCCGCCCTGCCGCCAGGCATGCCCACCAAGCGTCAGTTGCCATTGAGTTTTGATTCGATCCGAAAGTCGCAACAGAGCCCAACCAACGGGGTCACGCTGACCTACACCTTTTCGGTCACCAATTCTTCTGACACCCCCTTTCGCATTGATCGCGTCAAGACCTCCTGCGGTTGCACCGTCGCAGAAATGCCAAGGACGCCATGGACGATGTTGCCAAATGAATCTGGAAAGATCTCGGTGTCCATGGATACGAAAGGGAAATATGGCAGAGTCATCAAGACGGTGATGCTCTTCACCCAAGCTGGTCCAACTACTTTGATGGTAGAGGCGGAACTCCCTGCTTTCAAATCTCAGACTTCTAATGAAGATATGAACCGCCGCCGAAACAATATAGCCAAGGCACTTCAAGACCGTCAGACGATATTCAAAGGAGACTGTGCTTCGTGCCATGTGACTCCAGGAATCGGCAAGGTCGGTAAGCCGCTCTATGTGGCTTCTTGTGGAATTTGTCACGATGCAGAACATCGCGCCGCAATGGTTCCATCGCTTATGAGCCTTCCAAAGCCGACTAGCCCTGAGTATTGGGAACACTGGATTCGAGGCGGCCGCGAAGGGTCTCTCATGCCTGCTTTCGACGCAAAGCATGGAGGTCCGTTGACGGAAGAGCAGATCACGTCATTGGTAGATTTCTTAAACCAAGCCTACCCGAATCGATACCCCGGTAAGAAACCAGTGATTCCGGTAACTCAGCCGGCAACGAAGTAATCATGGGAGAGCGCTCTGCATTTATTACCTTCGAAGGAAACGAAGGCGCCGGGAAGACCACCCAGATCCAGCTCCTCTCTCAGAAGCTACAGGCTGAAGGCCACTCCGTGTTGCACGTTCGTGAACCTGGAGGAACCGAAATCAGCGAGCAGATTAGAGAGATCATCAAGCACCCGAAGTCAGATCAGCCTATGGCTTCGGAAACAGAGCTGCTGTTATTGGCTGCCAGTCGCGCCCAGTTGGTTCAGGAAAAGATTCTTCCCGCACTCCGCACCGGCACAATCGTTCTCTGCGATCGCTTTACCGATTCCACCAAGGCCTATCAGGGCTTTGGCCGAGGTCTTGAGAGCAGTCTGATTGATCAATCCATTCAGATGGCCACCAGTGGGCTGGAGCCAGATTTAACGCTGTATCTCCACCTTCCTCGCGAAGCATCCCTCGCCCGATTGAATACTCGTGAGAAAGCATCTGACAGGATCGAAGCCGCTGGAAATTCCTTCTTCGAAAAGGTCATCAAAGGATTTGATACATTGGCTGCCGAAAATTCCGATCGCATCAAGACGATCAATGCAGACAATGAAATCGACAGTGTCGCATCTGAGATTTGGGCCATTGTTTCGAAGCACCTCAACCAAGTAAGCACATGAAACCTAGATTCGCTCATTTACTGACGCTACTGATCCTGATTGCCATTTCATCGGGTTGCAGCAGCACTCGTTTCAAACGGGAATGGAAGAAGCCGATCGCCACAGCTCAACAAGGAATGGAAGGACGATGGGAAGGCACTTGGCTCAGTGGCAAGAACGGTCATACAGGGAAACTGCGCTGCATCGTTGAGAAAGAAGAGAACGGCGGTCACAACTTTCATTTCTATGCCACCTACTGGAAATTCTTCAGCGGTGCCTATGAAACCTCTTTTCAAGTTCAAGGAGAAGAATCCCCCTTCTCCTTCGAGGGCACACATCAGCTCCCAAAACTATTCGGAGGTGTCTACAGCTACACAGGCACAGCAACCGACACAGATTTCACAGCCACTTATGAGTGCCGTATTGATCACGGCACCTTCAACATGACACGAGTTCAAGCAGATCAGAAGTAACCATGGAAACCATCACCACAAAACGCGATTGCAGCGCCATTGAAATTCCGGTAGGTCGCACCGTTGCCATTCCGGAGGGTACCGAAGTCATCATCACTCAAACTCTTGGCGGATCATTCACTGTCCGCACAGATGCCGGTCTCTTCCGCATCTCTGACAAGGATGCGGACGTCTTAGGCAAGGAACCCAGTGCTGCGCAACAAAAGGAAATCAAACCTGAGGATTTCGAAGAGCAACACGTGTGGGAAGCACTAAAGAGCTGCTTTGATCCAGAGATCCCTGTGAACATCGTCGACCTCGGTCTGATCTACGATATGGTCGTCTCAAAGGAAGAGTCTGGAAACAAAGTTGACGTCCGAATGACGCTTACCGCTCCCGGCTGCGGAATGGGACCTACCATTGCCGCTGATGCACAAGACAAGATCCTTGCCGTCCCGGGTGTGAGCGAGGCTGCAGTAGAAATCGTTTGGGACCCGCCTTGGCATCAATCCATGATCTCGGAAGCCGGACGAGAAGTCCTGGGCATCGAATAAGATTTACGAAGAGAGGCGCAGAAACAGCGCCTCTTTTTTCTTAAACCAACTGCCTACATGAGTCGCCCTGAAATCGACCAATTCAAATGCCCTTTCTGCGGGAAGAAGAACAACTGCATGGCACATGAGAAGGATCGCTGTTGGTGTTGTGCAAAAGAAGTGGTCTTTCCCAAAGAGCTGACAGATCTTGTGGCTCCTCAATCAAAGCAAAAGGCCTGCATCTGCCTCTCCTGCGTAACGTCGTTTAACAAGGATCCCGAGTCGTTTACGACCAAACATAGTACCGGTTGAGGATCTTCTTACGGGCACTTTATTCCTGACTCACCAAAGCTGCATCGAAGTCCTTCCAGACAGGTTCGTAGCCCAAGTCTTTGACCACGTCGGCGACTTCGTGAGGGGGGCGTTCATCTGCAATATCGAATTGCCCCGTGGCATTGGTCTCCCTGCCTTCCACAGGCGCCCATTCACTCGAGTTGCCTGCGAGTTCAACAATCTTTCCGCGCTCGGTCTTGTGAATCTTCTCTTTCCCTGCCCCCGTGTATCCACCCGGTTCGGTGTGACTGCCGGCACTCATGTGCGTGACACCAATCGGAATCAGCCCGTTGCGCAGACTCTCTGGTTCCCGTGTGGAAAGAACCAGTCCCACATCCGGGCATAACAGGCGAAGAGCCGCCATGAGTTGCACGAGGTCACGATCTTCAAAACTGGTCTTCGGCTGAAAGGCGCCGGCACAAGGTCGCAATCTAGGAAAGGAAACGGTCAGCTGGGCTTTCCAACAATGCTTCAATAGATGTAGCGAATGCGCCGCAACTGCAAGGGCCTCCAATCGCCAATCACTGAGGCCAAATAGAGCTCCGATACCAAGTCGTCTGAAGCCAGCCTCGTAGGCGCGCTCTGCAGTATCGAGGCGCCAGTCGAAATTCTTTTTCGGTCCGGCTGTATGCACTTCCTTATACAGTTCACGGTCGTAGGTCTCTTGATAGACAACCAAACCTTCTGCGCCGGCGCGAACCATGGGAATGTATTCTTCCATCTCCATCGGTCCGACTTCGAGTGATAGTGATGGAATCCTGTCACGCAAGGCAGCAATGCATTCTTCCATGTATCCATTGGAAACAAATTTGGGATGCTCGCCAGCAACCAGCAGGACGTTTCGAAATCCCTGCTCATGAAGCTTTTCCGCCTCCTGAACCACTTCCTCCACACTAAGGGTCACACGAAGGATGGGATTGTCCCTGGAGAAGCCGCAGTAACTACAATTGTTGATGCACTCATTGGAGAGATACAGCGGGGCAAAGAACCGTATGACTTTTCCGAAGCGTTGCTGAGTCCTCTGCTGAGACATGCGGCAGAGGTCTTCCAATCGATCTGCAGCTGCAGGAGAAAGCAGAATGGCAAAGTCCTCCAGTCGCTGAGGTCCACGGCTCAGCACGCGCTCCACATCCGCAGCACTGGATTCATGCGCTGCGGCAAGTGCGTTCTTTAGATCGAGCTGTTGAAAGGCTTCTGAAAACATCCGTTGTACTGCGTTCTTAAAAAGCTGCTGTGGTCAATGGAAACCGGGCTGATGAAAACATTCACCAGCCCGGTTGAAAAGCGACGTCTCACCTCATTTGAAGCGACGCGGATAGTCTTACATCTGGAATGCGCGGGCGCGATACAGGAAGTCAACAATGTTGCCTTCGTGTGGCTGCAGCCAATTCAGCTTGATGGTTGGAATAGGACCAAGATTGAGACGGTCGATATGAGTCGCATCAATGAGCTCGTGTTTCCAATCCTCGTTATTGGTGAGGGCTGTGCAGACGAGGGTCTGTCCCATCTTAGCCAACATCTGATCTTGAGGACATTTGTTCACTGTCACATACGGGAACATATACTCGGTTTTGGCAATCTCGATGTCAGGGCTGTCGCAATGAATGACCCAAGGACGGAGGTAGGCGTAGTTGTCTTTCTGAACCAGACGCGGCCCATACTTCGGTGAGGTGACATCGGTGGCTCCGCCGTCCTTGAGCTTCTGCTCGATGGATGCGTTAACCATCTGTGCCTGTCCTTCCACGGTGAATGCAGCAAGAGTGGCTTCAGGATCATTTGGAGCTTTGGGCTCAATCGGTCCAATGCGTTCCGCGATTGCGGCTGCAATCTCTTCAGTGTGACGAGATGCCCAGACACTGGATGCGTTGATGCAACCACGTCCGCTGTTCTTGAATACGCTGTTGACGATGAGATCAATGTGCTCTTCCCAGTCGTCGACGACGTCGTCACCAAAAATGATTTTACTGAATCCAGGACCATGCACCTGCACACCGGGATTTCCAGAGTAGCGGTCCACCGTCTGCTGACTGCCAAAGATCATGGCACGTCCGCAACGATTGAGCACTTCAGCACCTACATCTGTCGGCCCCGGGTAGAGACTGATGGCTTCCTTGGGAACACCAGCTTCAACAAACGATGAAACAATTCGGTAAGGTGTCCATGGCTCAGAAGAACCAGGCTTGAGAACAAGACCGGTCTGCAACGGAATCACAGGCAACCAGAGTGTGTGCACTCCAGGAGAGTTGGACGGAAGCACCAGTCCAAGAACGGGAGACTGCGACTGATAACTCATCATCACTCCGCGATCTTCTTTGCCGTAACCCTTTGTGAGGATATCGAACGGGAGCCCGCGGGTCAGCGCATCAAGGATCTTGTCCATGTTGTCCAAGACGAACTTGTTCTTTTCCATGTTTGCGCGGCACATGTGCTCCGGCAATCCGGTGGATGCACTCTGATGCTTGGCAAAATCTTCAGGGCTCTGCATCCCATCACCAATTGGAAGTGTTCCATTGGCATAAAGGTCACCAGCCTTCTTCATCTTCTCGATGAGATCAGTGATGGAAAACTGCCTCAGGATGTCCCGTGCCTTGTTGGCCTTCTTCATGTCGCGGGCGAGGAGTCCGGCGTTTGCCTGACCCACTTTGGCAAGTGGCTCGCCCGTGGCAAAGTGCTTCACCTCGGAGGTGTTGAGGCTCTCGTACTCTTTGCCCCAGCGGATGACAGGAATGTTCAGCATGTCTGTTTCTTTTCGATTACTTTGATTTGAAGGCAGAATAGATAGTTGAATGATGGGAGGAACGCAACTGCTCCGATGAAATACGTTTTCAAATTTCGAGCATTCCAAAGATAACTAATCCGCCACAACCACGCCTTCCGGGAGAATAATAAAAGGGAAAACAACGTTCTCACTTCCCGCCAAAGAAAAAGCTAAATCATTGATATTAAGCACATTAAACATAAGAAAGACTTCCCATCGATGTATCCCCAGCAGATGCAGATCCGAGGTTCTGACGCTACGCTGCACCATCAAAAAAAACGCACGCCTGAGATGCCTTTTTGCCAAAGAAATTTCATTTTTACGGAGTGCCACGCCACACGCAGCCAGTTTGATGAGTGATTTCAACAACTCAGCCCACGGCCCTTTCCGTCCGACAGCATGCCAGCAAGCCTCCCATGCATCATGGGCCTCCCAGAAATAGCCGTGGTTCAACAAATCGAAACCATACAGGAATAGCGGATTGTCTCTCCAGTTGGAAAACGTCAGCTCAGTTGCCTGCCATTCAGGCTGCCCATAGCGATGCCCCCGCGGATCTCGGGTAGGATGCGGCGTGAGCGACGGAACATGCGTGTATGCCGGAAAGGTCATTTCAGGCACCAGCTTCGTTCGTTCCGAAACCGGCACTCTGCCATGCTCTGGTGAGATTGAATCAATGGTTGGATTCATGCGTAAATGCGGTGGCCATCATCACGACAACTTTCTAACCTCACAACATGAATACCCTCAGATTCGCCATAGGATTGTGTGCAGTCCTATTTGCCATTTCAGCCCAAGCGGCCAAACCGACCAACATTCTGATCATCGTGTCTGACGATCAAGGCTATCAGGATTTGGGGTGTTTCGGATCTGACGAGATCAAGACACCACATCTCGACAAGCTTGCAGCAGGTGGCGCCAAGCTTACCAACTTCTATGTCACATGGCCTGCCTGCACTCCGTCACGAGGAAGTCTCCTTACTGGCCGGTACCCGCAACGCAACGGCACTTACGACATGTATCGCAACGAAGCACCGGACTACGACTACCTCTACAAGCCAGGCGAATATGAAGTCACTTTCGAACGAGTTGGAGGCATGGACACACGCGAAGTTCTGCTCCCCGCGATTCTGAAACAAAAGGGATTCACCAGCGGGATCTATGGCAAATGGGATCTCGGAATTCACAAACGATTCCTGCCTATCGCACGCGGCTTCGATGAGTTCTATGGCTTTGTGAACACAGGAATCGACTACTACACGCATGAGCGGTACGGCGTGCATTCCATGTTCCGAAACAACAAACGCACTGAGGAAGACAAGGGGATCTATGCCACCACACTCTTTCATCGCGAAGCAAAGGAGTTTCTGGACAAGCATCACAACAAGCCGTTCTTCCTCTATGTGCCCTTCAATGCTCCTCACAATTCCTCCAGCCTCAATCGCACCATCCGCGGAAGCATTCAGGCGCCAGAGGAATACAAGGCCCTCTACCCTGCTCCACCTGAGCCTCAGTTCGTGAAACGGACCATCAAAGGCAAGGAAGTCATGGTCCCGACTTCAGGCACACGACGCCGCGACTATCTTGCATCGGTGACCTGTATGGACGATGCCATAGGCGGGTTGTTAAATCAGCTGGAAGAATACGGCATTGCAGACAATACGCTGGTCATCTTTTTCTCAGACAACGGAGGTGGAGGCGGGGCAATCAACACCCCGCTCCGTGGAAAGAAAGCCATGATGTTTGAAGGTGGTATCAGAGTGCCATGTATCGTTCGTTGGCCAGGGAAGATCCCGGCAGGCACTACGAGCCACGAATTTCTTACATCACTTGAAGTTCTCCCGACAGCAGTCGCTGCAGCAGGCGCTAAACTGCCTCAGCACATTGTTTACGATGGCTTTGATATGACGCCCATTCTTCAGAAGAAGAAGGCATCCCCTCGCAAAGAGATGTTCTGGCAACGCCGCTTCGACAAGGCCGCCCGTGTGGAAAACTGGAAGTGGGTGGAATCTGCAAAGGGAAGCGGACTCTTCGATCTTTCCAAAGACATCAGCGAAAAGAACGACCTCTCAAAATCGCATCCCAAGAAGCTCAAAGAACTGAAAGCGGCCTTTGCCCGATGGACACAGAGAATGGAAGAGGCTGAGCCACGCGGACCATTCAGAGACTATTGAACTCCCGCAAGCGGTGCCCCCGTCGGCAGTGGATAGGTAGGAAGATCGAGTCCGGGTGGTAGCGGTGGCATTGGAACAAAGAACCCGTTGCCTGCATTGACCTTCAGCGACGGGGTTTTCAAGCCCGGCGGAAGTGGAGGCATCTGAATCACCAAATCCTTCCAAGTCTGCTGCTGTCCCTTTGTCAGCTCATCCCAATGCCGTGCCTTCTTGAAGAAAATTGCACGGGCATCACCTGACATTGTGGAAAGCTGATTGAAGCGCCCCACATACAACCTCCGTTCTTGAGCCGAGACATTTTGAAGCTTGGCAATCACCGGCATGACAGCCCGACGATCTGGGTCACTAAGCATAACAAGGATGCGGGCTCGCTCGTTTTCAGAAAGTTCGAAAAACTCCACAAACAGCTGCGCCATCTGATCTCTCCTTTCCTGAGACAAGCCGCGCCAGTCGTTAATCACCTTGGCCATGGCCACCCGTTCTTCAGGCGCCTGCATTGAAAGCAGCTTCACCCGTTCCTCATCGGTCGCCAGCTCCATCTTGCGCACCCAGGTCATAGCCCGCTCATGAGCTAGAATTTCACGTTTTGTTTCTGAAGATAGCGCATCCCATGCCGCCAATCTGACCCCCAAAAGCTCTCGCTGTTCGTTGGAAAGACTGATCAACATCTGCGTTCTGACCGATTCGGACACGACCACCAATTTCTTCAAATACCAACGCAGCTCGGTGGTTTGCAGGCGTAGTTCACGCTCCTCTATCGTAAGGGAACGGTACTCAACCACCTTTTTCAAAATCACACGCTTCTGAAAATCATTTCGATCAGACAAGGCATCTGCCAGTCCATGATCGGACAGGTCCAACAAGCCGCGAAAAAACTCAATGGGAGAACGCTCAGTCTGCGACAGGCTCAATCCGGGAGGAAGAGGTGGCAACGGCGGTGGCAATGGCACTCCTGGAGGAGGAGTAGGCTGAGCAGCCCCCTGCACGACAAGGATCAACAAAAGTAGAATGGAAAGGAATCGATTCATTTCAGTCCAGAGCCACCAAGAGTTCCTCATCCACGTTATCCGGCATTCCGCCCAGCGCATGGATCGCTTCGAAATCGGCAATGATCTCCAGTTCTTCAGTCCCTGCCATCAGTGAAAGGCTTTCAGCGATCTCTCCATACTCATTGGTAGCAGGAGGACGGAATGCAAATGACGCGATCAACACACAACAGGCAGCCAAACCAGTGAGCTGAATTCGATGTTTCCTGAACCATCCAACATGGACGATCTCCGTTTCCGCTGAATCCTGCTCCATCCCCCGGACGCGATCCAGGACACTGTCAGTGAATCCTTCTGAAACAGACACTTCAGGGATTGCATCCATGACTTCGTCCAATTGAGTCTCCTCATCATACTCCGTCTTCGCCTCAGGATGCTTGGCCAGATACTGATCCAGCTCTGCCCGCTCCTCAGAGCTCAGGCCTCGTTTGCCTTTTTCCAAAAGCAGAAATTTGAAACGACTTTTCCTCATGATATTTCCCTTAGTTTGTCGTCTTGATCTTGGTCGCCCGCTTGCGCCCACGTCCCTTTTCTTCGGGTGCCTTTTCCCAACGTCCGCTGCTCATGTATTCCTTGAGCCTCAATCTCAGTATCTCTCTGGCGCGATGTATCAGGGACTTGGTCGCAGACAACGAGCAGCCCATGACTTCAGAGACCTCCTCGTAAGAAAGCCCCTTATTCCTATACAACACCACCGCAGTCCTTTGGTTTTCCGGGAGATCATCCAAAGCCGCATCGATTTTATGAACCAGTTCATTTCGCATGGCTTCGGTAGAGGCGCAATCCATTCTGCGATCCTCGAACTGCTGAGGGACAAAACTGTCCTCACTCTCCATCGCCTGATCCAGAGAAAAGGCCGGGTGCCGAGAGCGACGCCTGATCTCATTCAGGCATAGATTCCGTGCAATCGTGAAGATCCATGTGGAAAATTTGGCCGATGGCTCATACCGCGCTGCGGACTTGTAAACCTGCACAAAAACATTCTGAGCAAGGTCCTCAGCCTCGGTGAGGTCTTTCAATGTGCGATAAATCACACTGATCACAGGTTGCTTGTAGGACTCTACCAGCACCTCAAACGCTTCCAGATCTCCGTTCTTCACACGGAGCATCAACTGGGCATCTGGATCTTGTGACATCGACGTCAAAGCTAATCCAACAACGCACAGCCCTCAAGGTTGCGGACAAATTTCATTTTTCTTCTCTCCGATTGAAAAAATTTTCATGGGAAGAAATGGCTTTAAAAAACGCTTTTTGCTGGTCAAAACGGTGCCAATTGGGCACCTCATCTGTTTTCAGGGGCCCGGGCCTATCCCGGAGGAACCTCGTTTGGCGCCTTTTCTCCTGATTCACCCATCTACGATCGACCGATTTTATGCAGGAACAAATCGTCATTCTCGATTTCGGCTCCCAGTACACGCAGGTTATTGCACGTCGCATCCGCGAGTGCAGCGTCTATTCGACCATCCTTCCATTCGACACCCCGGCAAAGGAAATCGCCAAGATGAAGCCCAGCGGCATCATCCTCTCTGGTGGTCCATCCAGTGTCTACGCTGACAAAGCCCCCCTTCCGGACAAAGCCTTGTTCAAACTAGGCGTCCCCGTCCTCGGTATCTGCTTCGGCCTACAGGTCATGGCTCAATACCTGGGTGGCAAAGTGGAACGCGGCCAGAAGCGCGAATACGGCAAGGGCAGTCTCAAGATCAAGGATCCCAAGTGCCCACTGATGACCAAACTTGGAAAATCAATCCAGGTCTGGAATTCCCACGGAGACAAGCTCACCAAGCTTCCCAAGGGATTCAAAGCCGTCGCTACGACTGAGAACTCCAACTACGCCGCCATCGAAGATCGCAAGCGCAGTTTTCACGGTCTGCAGTTCCACCCTGAGGTTGTTCACACACCAAAGGGAATGAAGATCATCAGCAACTTCGTCCACGGTATCTGTGGATGCAGCAACAGCTGGAACATGCGCAGCTACATCGATCTGGCAGTGGAAGACATTCGCGCCCAGATCGGTGATGCCAAGGTCATTCTAGGATTGAGTGGCGGTGTGGATTCCTCAGTAGCTGCCGCCCTGCTCCACAAGGCCATCGGCGACCAGCTCACCTGTATCTTCGTCAACAATGGACTCCTTCGTGCGAAGGAAGAAGACGTCGTTCGCGATGTCTTTGGCGGTCACTTCAAACTACGTCTTCGTTACGCCAATGCAACGGCTGCGTTCATGAGAGGCCTGAAAGGCGTCACTGATCCAGAACGCAAGCGCAAGGTCATCGGCAAGATCTTCATCGATGTCTTCCAGAAGGAAGCCAACAAGATCAAGAACGCCAGTTTCCTCGCTCAGGGAACACTCTATCCCGACGTGATCGAATCCGTGCCCATCGCAGGCAACCCTGCAGCATTGATCAAGAGTCATCACAATGTTGGAGGCCTCCCCAAGAACATGAAGTTCGAACTCGTCGAGCCACTCAAGTGCCTCTTCAAAGACGAGGTTCGACAACTCGGCTTGGAACTCGGTCTACCCAAAGAGATTGTGTTCCGTCAGCCATTCCCGGGGCCTGGTCTTGGTGTCCGAATTCTTGGAGAAGTCACCCGCAAGCGTTGTGAGATTCTCCGCAATGCCGACCTGATCGTCATTGAAGAGATGAAGGCCTCCGAATGGTACTACAAGACATGGCAGGCCTTTGCTGTCTTGCTCCCTGTCCGTAGTGTCGGAGTCATGGGAGACGAGCGCACCTATGAGTTTACGATCGCACTACGCATCGTGGAATCAAAGGACGGCATGACAGCCGACTGGGTAAAGCTCCCTTACGAGATTCTCGAGAAAATCTCCTCACGCATCATCAATGAGGTCGATGGCGTCAATCGCGTCTGTCTTGATATCTCCAGCAAACCACCCGCAACCATCGAGTGGGAATAATCTCTGGAGACCATTCCTTTGCAAACCCGGTCAGCATCCACTGACCGGGTTTTCTTTTCCCCTCATTGACATTCGCATCCTCTTCTCGCTTCCCTAACGCCGTTCCATGCAGCAGCCATCCCACAGAGTCGCGTTCAAGCACCTGTCCAGTGTCCTTGGACTGGCATTGATGCTTCTGTTATTCAGCGGATGCGAAACCACCCATTTCTATTCGCAGGCGGCCAAGGGGCAACTGCAACTCCTGAGCAATCGAAAATCCGTAAAGAAACTGATCCAGTCCGAAGAGACCGACCCAAAGCTCAAGGACCGACTCGCTCTCACCCAGCGAATACTCAAGTTTGCCGAATCTGAATTGGGACTCGATCACCACGGCAACTATCAGAAATTCACCCAGCTTGATCGTCCACACGTCGTCTGGAACGTCTACGCCGCCCCTGAGTTCTCCATGGTCGACAAAGAATGGTGGTATCCCTTCGTAGGTTCACTGAGTTACCGAGGCTACTTCAAAGAGAAGTATGCACGTGAGTATGCGGAGAAACTTTCAGACGAGGGACTCGACACATTCGTTGGTGGCGTGGCTGCCTACTCCACCTTGGGCTATTTTAATGACCCACTCCTAAGCACGTTCATTTTCGACAACGAACCCGAACTGGCAGAGCTCATCTTCCACGAACTCGCCCACACGAAGAAATTTCACAGAGGAGACACCGATTTCAACGAAGCATTCGCAACCGCGATCGCACAAGAAGGAACACGTCTCTGGTTGATCAAGGAAGGCAAGACAGATTGGCTGAAGCGCTACGACGCAGGGCAAGCCCGTCATAAGCAATTCGTAGACCTCGTCATCAGCACCAAGGAAGAACTCGATTCCCTCTACGAAATAGCGCCGGAAGAACCATCAACCGCGCTGACTGCAGATCTACGTATCAAGAAACAACAGATCTTCGACCGCATGCGCAGTCGATACGACGAACTCAAAGTGCAATGGAACGGCTACCGAGGCTTCGATCGCTGGATGGACATGCCAATCAACAACGCGCAGATCAACACGGTCACCACCTACTACGAACTCGAACCCGTCTTCACTCAACTCATCCGCGAATCAGCCACCTTCGAAGAATTCTACGAAAAAGCAGAACTCATGGCCGAGGAGCGGAAGAACACGGAGTAAATCACCAAGCATAGTTTCTCGTGCTGAACATGAGACTCGTTTCATCGTTTTCTTTAAGCTCTTCACTGGCTAATCTCACTGCGTTCCCATGATAAAAAAAATACTCTCTATCTGTTTGGTATTTGGTGCGCTCCTGTCTTCGGCGGACGCAGCGAAACTCAAGGCCCTGATTGTGGATGGGCAGAACAATCACGTCGTCTGGCCCAAAGGCACGGTCATGATGAAGCAGTATCTGGAAGATACCGGACTCTTTACTGTGGATGTCGCGCGCTCCAAATACATCTGGAAATCTGAGCGTGAGAAGGCGTTCCTGAAATACGTTGGTATCGAGACCGAGGCCCAGGCAAAGCCAACACCCGATCCAGATTTCAGCCCTGATTTCTCGAAGTATGATGTCGTGATCTCAAACTTCGGTTGGAATGCGGCTGATTGGCCAAAGAAGACTCAGAAGTCTTTCGAGAAGTTTGTCAAAAGCGGTGGTGGATTTGTGTCAGTGCACGCTGCTGATAATTCATTTCCTCTCTGGAAGGCCTACAATCAGATGATCGGCATCGGAGGATGGGGTAACCGCACAGAGAAGGACGGACCTTACGTTTACTACAATGAAGACGGCAAACTGATTCGTGATACCTCAAAGGGCAAAGGCGGCACCCATGGCAAACGCCATGAGTTCCCCATCACACTTCGCAACACGAGTCACCCCATCACCAAGGGGCTACCAAAACACTGGCTCACCAGTGAAGACGAGTGCTATGCCAAGCTTCGTGGACCAGCTGAAAACATGACGATTCTGGCAACCGGTGAGGATCAGACACTCCCTCAGGCCAAGGGCCGTCATGAGCCGACCTTAATGACCATCAAGTTTGGCAAGGGCCGCGTCTTTCACAACACACTCGGACACGACACCGAAGCACTTGAAGGAGTCAGCTTCATCACAACATTCACCCGTGGCACTGAGTGGGCAGCCACTGGCAAGGTCACTCAAGAGGTCCCGAAAGACTTCCCTACCAAGAACAAGGCCACCAGTCGTCCATTCAAGTTGAAGGAATAGGCACCCAGTCCTTCTTCGATTCGATTTCACCCCGCGTATGGCATCCATGCGCGGGGTTTTCTTTTTGAAACCTTTTCGGTCGATTCCGGACATCAGTTCAACCAAAGAAAATCCCCACCAAGGACGAACCTCAGTGGGGATGCAAATAGTCTCAGAAGCCAGGATTCAACTAAGCCTTCTTGTAGACCTCAGAACCCTTTTCAACGAACTCCTTGGATTTCTCTTCCATTCCTTTCTCGAGAGCTTCTTCTTCGCTCATGTTCTGCTCTGCAGCATACTTGCGAACGTCTTCTGTGATCTTCATGGAACAGAAGTGAGGACCACACATGGAACAGAAGTGAGCGCTCTTGGCTCCGTCCTGCGGGAGGGTCTCATCATGAAACTCACGAGCAGTGATCGGGTCCAGTGAGAGATTGAACTGATCTTCCCAACGGAACTCAAAGCGAGCCTTGCTCAATGCATTGTCTCGGTATTGTGCCCCCGGATGTCCTTTGGCCAGATCGGCTGCGTGGGCTGCGATCTTATATGTGATCACTCCGTCTTTGACGTCTTTCTTGTTAGGGAGTCCAAGGTGCTCTTTCGGCGTCACATAACAGAGCATGGCGCAACCATACCAACCAATCATTGCAGCACCGATGCCGCTGGTAATGTGGTCATATCCAGGAGCTACATCTGTGGTCAGAGGGCCAAGCGTGTAGAACGGGGCTTCGTGACACCATTCCAACTGCTTCTCCATGTTCTCGTGAATCATGTGCATTGGAACGTGTCCCGGGCCTTCGTTCATGACCTGAACGCCTTTAGCCCATGCGCGTTTGGTAAGATCGCCCTGCACTTCAAGTTCTCCGAACTGTGGCTCGTCATTGGCGTCAGCCAGTGAGCCTGGGCGCAGGCCATCTCCAATGGAGAAGCTGACATCGTACTTTGCCATGATGTCGCAAATATCATCCCAGTGGGTGTAGAGGAAATTTTCTTTGTGATGGGCGAGACACCACTTGGCCATGATCGAACCACCGCGGGAAACAATGCCGGTCATGCGGCTGGCCGTCAGAGGAATGAAACGAAGCAAGACACCTGCATGGATGGTGAAGTAGTCCACTCCCTGTTCTGCCTGTTCGATCAAGGTGTCGCGGAACACTTCCCACGTGAGGTCTTCTGCCTTTCCATTCACCTTCTCAAGTGCCTGATAAATGGGAACGGTTCCGATTGGAACCGGGCTGTTACGGATGATCCATTCGCGTGTCGCGTGAATGTTCTTTCCCGTAGAAAGATCCATTACTGTGTCACCGCCCCACTTGGTAGCCCAACGCATCTTTTCGACTTCTTCATCGATACTGGATGCAACAGCGCTGTTACCAATGTTGGCGTTGATCTTCACGAGGAAGTTACGGCCGATGATCATTGGCTCGGCTTCCGGGTGATTGATATTGGACGGAATGATGGCACGTCCTTTGGCGACTTCATCACGCACGAACTCAGGCGTGATCACCTTGGGAATTGCTGCGCCCCAAGGATTGCCCGAGTGCTGCTTGTAGAGGGAGTTGCGTGGCTTGTCATCGCCGATCTTGGCCTGTAGTTCCTCCAGTCCCTGATTCTCACGGATGGCGATGTATTCCATCTCCGGAGTGATGATTCCCTGCTGCGCATACCAAAGCTGAGTAACCGGATGACCAGCTGAAGCACGAAGTGGTTTACGACGGAGTCCAGGGAACTCTTGCAGCTTGGTCTTGTCCGCACGATTGGTGGCGAGATCTGCGTGCTTCTCAGTCAGGTAGCCATTGTCCTCAGGTTTGACCTCACGACCATCGTATTCCTCAACATCGTTGCGCTTGAGAATCCAATCGCGGCGCAGTGCTGGAAGACCTTTCTCCACATCACATTCAATCTCAGGATCGCCCCATGGACCGCTGGTGTCATAAACACGCACTGGATCGTTCTTCTCGATCTGTCCGTTGAAGGCCTTGGTGTCACTGAGGGAGATCTCACGCATCGGCACACGGACATCTGGATGCTGTTTGCCTTCCAGATACACCCGTTTGGAATTTGGGAGTGCTTCTGTGCTGTGAGGTTCAAAGGAGTCTTCGGTCGCGATCATGGTCTTAATACAAAGGTTGCTGGACAGGAATGAAGGAGAGGAAAACTCGGAAGCGTTTCCCTACGCCAGCATTACCTGGATCAGGTTGACGGGTCTGCCATTCACCAGAACAGCACTCTCAGCCTTCATCCCAAAGGATTGGTAGGCTCCCCAAAAACAGAGGCCGGAGAATCCCCCTGAGCCCTCACAATGTCAAGGAAGCGACCGGATGATTACCTGTGGTTTTCGGACGCTTTCAGAACAATTCGATCAAAACAGGACTGGAAATCCATGGTCAGCCCCTTCTTAATCCTCACATTCCTGAAAGTCATGGCCCGCGTTTCCCAGAAATCCAGCTTACAGCCCCTTGTCTCGTTCATCGCGATTGTGGGAATGCTTGTGCTGTCAGGCCGCTCCTCATCAGCCGCGCCATTGCTGAATGGCCCTTTCTCCAAATCAGAACTGGCCCCAGCTGAAACCTGGCAGGTCATTCACGGAACGGGCAGCCGGAACAATCCTCTACGACAGAAGCTCTCATCGCCATTCTCTGGGAAGGATCTCTATGTCCGCTTCGACCTGATCTACGAGGCAGAGGGAATTGATCAACCGGATGAGCGCAACGGTGAGTTCTTCGTGCTCTGGCTGGATCAACAGGAAGGAAACGACCTCTCCACTCACAATGGCCAGATTGCAAATATAGGGATCCATGTTTCTGAGAATCGAAATTCGTTCATGGTCCGTTTCGCATCACGAAAAGAAGCACATGCAAACGTCGAACTCAAAGGAGGACATCGCTACCGCGTCCTCGCCCGCCTCGGTAAAAGCATCGCCTTGCCGGATGCATCTTTTGATGAACTGGACCTTTGGATTGATCCCAAGCCACAGGACAAGAACAAGCCTCACGCATCCACCAATCAAAAAGGCGGACTCAAGGCAATCGAATGGCTTGGATTCAGCACAGGTGTCAAAACGGAAGAACAAGATACCATTCGCGTCAGCCAACCTGAATTAAGCGAGACGTGGGAAGACATTCTCAATCTCCCCGCACTAGAGACAGCAGAGGTCATTCCCCCGAAGCCACGGATCGATTTTGCGAAGCAGGTCTATCCCATCCTCAAGCAGCACTGCTTCGAATGCCATTCAGGTCCCGATGCGAAACAAGGTGTACGGCTGGATCTCATCGATGAGTTCCTGAATCAGGTGCATCCGGGAGATGCAAACCGTAGCCCTCTGATCCACAAGGTGACTGCTTTGGCGAAAGACGAGCGAATGCCTCCCCCTGATCACGATCCATTGCCCAAGGAAGCAATCGGGATCCTGATCGACTGGATTGATCAAGGTGTCTCATGGAATGAATCCCTTCTCCCTTCACCTGTACCCTCTTCGGATCATTGGGCGTTTCAGCCCATCAATCGTCCAGAACTACCAGACACGCAAAACAAGGAATGGATCCAAAGTCCAATCGACGCCTTCATTCTGGCAAAGAAAGAGGCTGCAGGGATACGCCCTATCCCACCCGCCGACGATTACACACTGAAGCGCAGAATCAGCTTGGACCTCACCGGCCTTCCTGCAAGTCAACACCCTTGGCTTGCGGATGATTCGGAATCACCGCAGGTCACGACACATTCCCTCAACCAATGGTCTGAAAAGCTGCTTTCATCTCGAGCCTATGGCGAACGCTGGGGACGACACTGGCTCGATATTGCCCGTTTCGCAGAGAGCAACGGTCATCAGCACAACCGAGACCGTCCCTATGCATGGCGTTACCGCGACTACGTAATCGAGTCCTTCCAGAACGACCGACCTTTCGATGAATTCATTAAACAACAAGTTGCGGGAGACGAGCTTCCTTATTCGGATGAAAACATTATCGCCACCGGTTTCTTAGGGGCAGCCCGCTACAGTGGAAACGAATTGGACAAGGACATCCAACGCAATGACATCTTGGTGGATATCGCAAATACCACCGCAAATGCGTTCATGGGGCTGACCATGGAGTGCGTCCAGTGTCACACACACAAGTTTGATCCTATCACCATCCGAGATTACTACCGCTTTCAAGCCTTCTTCACTCAAGGGCAACCGGGAAACTTTGTCTTGGCAAAGGATGCTGAAAAGGCCCGTCCTCTCATCAAACGCCGATGGGAAATCTTTGACCAGGTTCACGCCAGACTCACACGTTCCAAACGTCGACAAGGCGTCCCTAAGCCCGTTCTTGTCATTCCCAAATCCGTCGTTAATGGGATGAGTGCTTCGGAGAAAAAGGAATTCAATACACTGGAGAAGCAAATCGCAGCACTGACTCAGGCATGGGGCTATCAATCCACCAATGCCCTTACCGCCACCGCTCCATTTGAAATGCGCTGGCCGCTTGATCGTTCTCCCCAAGAACTAAAGAACCTCCAAACTCGCATTCTTCTCAGAGGTGATATCAACAGCAAAGGCCCCGTCGTTTCCCCTGGTTGGCCCGCTGTCTTTGGAGCCACTGAAACCATTACCTCCAAACCAAGGACAACTCTCGCCAATTGGTTGACCTCCAGCAGCAATCCGCTGACGGCTCGGGTCTGGGTGAACAGGATCTGGCAATGGCACTTCGGAAAAGGACTCGTCGAGACGTCTGCTGATTTCGGCACACAAGGAACTCTTCCAACCCATCCTCAACTTCTGGATTGGTTGGCAGATGAATTGATCCAAAGCGGATGGAGCACCAAACACATTCACCGCCTCATCCTCCAATCAGCGACCTATCAACAATCCTCCACGTTCGATAATTCAAACCACGAGAAGGACCCTAAGAACCAAACCTACTGGCGCTGGGTCCCTCGACGACTGGAAGCAGAGTCCATCCGCGACATGACGCTCGCCCTCAGCAACCAGCTCACCGATTCAAGCGGCGGCCCTTCAGTCCCTATTGCAAAGGCAGACTCATTCACTCGACGCAGTATCTATCTGCAACAGAAACGGGACCGAACGCCCCTTCATCAAAGCCTTTTCGACGCCCCGACAAGTCTGACTACTTGCTCAAAGAGACGCGTATCCACCGTCGCTCTCCAACCACTCTATCTGCTCAACAGCGACTTCATGCAAAGGACAGCCAGCGAAATCGCCGCCCTTTGCAAAAAACAAAATCCCAATGTTTCAAACCAGAATCGCGCAAGCTGGCTTCTCAGTCATGTTCTTGAGCGCCCTGCTTCGATTGAGGAATTGAAAGCAGCGACTGCCCACCTTGAGAAGAACGGACTGGAGTCCCTCTGCCTCGTTCTGCTCAATCTTAACGAGACACTCTACATTCCATGACAGCAACGAATCGTCGCCATTTCATGCTGCGCAGCGGACTCGGAGCCGGAGCCATCGCTCTGTCATCCCTAACCCATGGCGCTTCATCAGAAAGCAAGCGAGCGGCCATCCCCCACTTCGCCGGGAGAGCAAAGAACGTCATTTTCCTATTTATGTCCGGTGGCCCCAGTCAGGTGGACACCTTCGACCCTAAACCGGAACTGGCGCGACTGGCTGGCAAAGACGTCCCAGATAGCCTCGCCGCCAATGTCCCCAAGATCAAACGGGCCGGGTTGAAAAACCTCATGGCCTCTCCATGGGAATTCAGAAACCACGGCCAAAGCGGCATCCCGGTATCCAGTCTGTTTCCTGAAGTGGCCAAACACGTGGACGACCTTTGCCTGATTCGCTCACTTCAACACAACAACCCCGTTCACGGTCCCGGTGAATGCGTCGCCCTGACCGGCACGAGTATTGGAGACAGACCTTCAGTAGGAGCATGGTCCGTCTATGGACTCGGATCAGAGAGCGCGAATCTGCCCGCGTTCCTCACCATGAACCTTCATTCAGATGGCATGCAGTTTCCTCAGGCATCCGGTTGGGGCACCGGCTTCCTTCCCGCCCGCTATCAAGGAACAGTCGTCGATCCAGCCAAAGGCATCCAGCACGTGGCCCTGCCCAGTTCTACAACCAACAGAAAACGACAGGACGAACTCAAGGCCATCAAGTGGTTCAATAATCAGCACCAAGCCCGCATCCAACAGCACAACGAACTGGAGGCCCGCATTCGTTCCTACGATCTGGCCTTTCGGCTTCAGACCTCAGCACCCGAACTCTTCGAACTCAACGGCGAGACCAATGCCACAAAGTATCTCTACGGCATGGATCAGAGCGAAAGCTCTCAGGTTGGGCGCAGCTGCCTATTGGCAAGAAGGATGGTCGAGCGCGGTGTCCGCTTTGTGCAGATCCGCGTTGGTGGTTGGGATGCACACGGCAACATCAAGTCGAACCACAATCGCATGGCCGCGAGAACAGACAAACCGATTGCAGCACTACTGACCGATCTCAAACAACGTGGACTGCTCGACTCCACACTCGTCGTATGGGGAGGAGAATTCGGGAGAACCCCAACCATGGAAGGCAAAGCCAATGGACGCGATCACTCCCCCGCTGGATACACTGTCTGGATGGCCGGAGGCGGAGCAAAAGGCGGTCGCATCATTGGTCAAACAGACCCGATCGGCTACGTGGCAATTGAGCGGCCCGTAAGCATCCACGACTTTCACGCCACCATCCTCTACAGCCTCGGCCTCAATGCCGAGCAGCTCACCTACAATCATCACGGCCGAGACGAAATCCCCACCGTCTTCGGAGGCGCCCCCGTAAAAGAAGTCTTCGCCTGAACCCCATTCAAAGCCCCCCCAAAGTCGCGATCCGAAAGATTGGGTATTTGGGCACCTGGGTATTTCGTCATTAAAAAAAAGGCCCGCCTCTCATGAGACGGGCCGAAAGAACAGCTTCGGGTTTGCACACAGGAGACTGGATTATAACAATCACTCGATCCCGAAGCTGTTGTCCCTGTCACTCAACAGGAACTGTTTACAGCCAAGAGACTCCAAGTGACTTGTTACGAAACAAAGGCAATAACGTGAATACCTTGCGTCCTGAATTCCACCCCATGAAACGACGCAACCAACCACCAATTTCAGTCAAAATCCCGATCAGAATGATCAATCGGTCGGAAGTTCAGGTTTTCATTCCCCTTGCCACTCTTGCTCGATTCCCCTAGTCAAAGCCCCCAACACTTTAACTTGAAACTGAACATGGGACTGCTTGAAGGAAAAAAAGGAATCGTTTTTGGCGTAGCCAACAAACGCTCAATCGCATGGGCCATCGCACAGGCATGGCACGAAGCCGGCGCAGAGCTCGCCTTCACCTATCAGGGTGATCGCCTCAAGAGCAACGTCGAGGATCTCGTCGGAACATTCGGAGAAGACACCATCATCCTCCCCTGCGACGTCACCAAGGACGAAGACATCGACAATGTCTTCAAGACCGTTGGCGACAAGTGGGGCAAACTCGATCTCATGCTTCACTCCGTGGCGTTCGCACCAAAAGAAGCTCTCGAAGGCGAGTTCGTGAACACGTCACGCGAAGCCTTCGCCATGGCTCACGACATCAGTGCCTATTCACTGATCGGACTAACCCGCGCAGCTGCCCCTCTCATGACTGACGGTGGCAGCATCGTTGCAATGAGCTACTACGGCGCAGAGAAAGTCATTCCACACTACAACGTGATGGGAGTCGCCAAGGCAGCACTCGAGTGCAGCACACGCTATCTGGCTAACAACCTCGGACCTCAGAAAATCCGCGTGAATTGCATCAGTGCCGGACCAGTGAACACACTGGCTGCCCGCGGTATCAGTGGATTCCAGAAAATGCTCAAACACTACGAAGAGCACGCTCCACTCAAGCGCAACGTGGAACTCGAAGAACTCGGAGCCACAGGCACCTTCCTCGCATCAGACGGCGCCGGCGCCATCACAGGCCAGGTCCTCTACGTTGATAGTGGTTACCAGATCATGGGTATGTGATCCCACTCCCTCGATCTACAAATTTGATATGCAAAAAGGGCGTCCCAACAGGACGCTCTTTTTTCGTAATTCGATCAACGAATGAAAGCATGTTTATGCCTATTGCTCACCTCTTCCCACGTTTCAAAACGAACGCCTTTCTCTGTTTATTAGACAAATAGTAAAGATTTTAGTTTGTCTTGATTTACAATTCCTTTACGAAGCTCCTCGTCCACGACTTCTACTGAAGAAACGGATTCTTTGCCTGCCCAAGGAGTATTCAGGGGCAACCCAACCAAAACGCACCAAACCAAGAAAACATGTTAAAAAAACTATCCAAGAAGTTGATGCTCGCTGCCGCGGCATTTGGCTTCATCGCTGCCGCGTCGACGGCATCGGCACAGAGTCAACGACTCTTCCTCACCGACTACAATTTCAGCTCCAATCCCTTTGGTAGTACTCGCATTTACCAAAACGGGGCAGAGATCTCTTCCTATCAATGGACAACGGCGTCGCAGATGATCATTGGTGTGACAGGGAATGAAATACGCCAAGCTCACTACTATGGTGACAATCAAATCGGCAGCGTTGTCTACGATGAAACTGGAGTAGTCGTAGGAACAGGATCCGCACTTGCCTCCGGCACCCGTGCCTATGATGGAACAACTGATGGGCAAAGGATTTACCTCGTAGAATACCCCGTAGGTACTGTGGTTTCTTATGATCTAAGTTTTAATGATCGAACCGAATTGTTCACAGCAAACAATTCCGACTTAGGGATAACATTTGACTCAGGAACAGGCACTATCTGGACCAGCAACTGGGCCAATGGCAACGTTTCCCAATATGATTTGAGCGGTAATCTCTTGGGGCAGTTCAACGCAGGGCTCCGCAGCGTCGCTGCTCTAGCCTACGAGTCCAGCACTGAGACACTTTGGCTGTTCGACAACTATGAGAACACGCTCGAACAATACGATCGCTCTGGAAATCTGCTATCCTCAACTTTCTCAACTGATCAATATGGATTCCTCGGAGGTGAATTCAGTTCCGTTGGAAACTGCGCCGCTCACATCGAGCGTATCGAAGAACTCGAAGACCAGCTTCTTCAGATTCTTGATCTTCTCGACAGCACCGAGCAGCAGCTCGCCAATGTCACTGCAGAGCGCGATCACCAGCAGGGAACCATCGCTGAACAGACCGCAGAGATCGCTTCTCTTGCAGCACAGCGCGATCAGCTCAACGCTCAAATCGATGGGCTCAATCAGCAGGTCGCTTCGCTGACCAGCCAACTCTCCACAGCCAACGCACAGATTGCATCACTCGAGAACACCAACTCTCCACAGCCAACGCACAGATTGCATCACTCGAGAACACCAATGCTACTCAGGCAGCACAGATTACATCACTCGAGAACACCAACGCTACTCAGGCAGCACAGATTGCATCACTCGAGAACACCAATGCTCATCAAGCAGCACAGATTGCTTCTCTTAAGAGCAAGGTCAGCGCTCTCAAAAACCAGCTTTCTATTGCAAACAACAAGCTCACTGCGACCCTCGCAGAACTTGATTCATGCAAGATACAGCTACTGAAGACGCAGAAAAAGCTCTCCATCACATCGCAGCAGCTGGTAGCGACCGAAGCCGAATTGGCAAATACTCAGGGGCAACTGGCTCAAACCACACAACAGCTCCAGGCAGTTCAGAGCAAGCTTGCAATCACCCAGAAATCGCTCAAGACAACTCGTATTCAGTTGGCAGCTACTCAGGACGAACTCGTCCAGACGCAAGCTGCACTGGCAAGCTGCGAGAAGACCCTGTCCCTCACACAATCAAAACTTGCTGCAACACAGAATAAGCTGACCCTCACCGTCAATGAACTGAATGCTACCAAGGACCTCTTGGCAAAATGCGAAGCCTCCTTGTCCATCACCAAACAGAAGCTGGCAGCAACTTCAAAGGCCTTGGCTACATGCCAAGCAAAGCTGGATCGGGCCAACGCAACCATCGCACAGCAGGTATCACAAATCGCGTCCCTGAAAAAGACGGTTGCTCTTCGCGACAAAAAGATCGCATCGCAAGCAGCAGTCATCTCCGATCAGGCAGCTCAAATCAGCTCCCTGAACAAGGCCGTTGCCGTTCGTGATCAAAAGATCGCTGCTCAAGCCGACCTGATTGCTGCACAAAGCGCAGAGATCAGTTCACTGAACAAAGCTGTTGCCATCCGCGATCATAAGATTGCAGCACAAGCTGCAACCATCGCAGATCAGGCAGCAACCATCGAAGCACAAGCAGCTCAGATCGCAGCCATGAGGGCACGTATCGCCCACCTCGAAGGAAAGTTGGCAACTGTAGGCGCTGCTCAAGAACAGACTGAAGGTACCATGAAAAAGTCTTTCGACGATCCTGACTTCAATATCCCAGGTGAAACCACTGAGGAGAAAGCTGAAGCCGTGGCAGGAGCCATCGAAGAACTGAATGCCGGTATGAGGCAGGCACTCTACAAAAACCTGGGTGGTAAAGAGACAAAGACCAAGGGCAAGAAGTAAGCCCTTACTAACATAACAATTCACAAAGAGGCCGGGAGCATGCTCCCGGCCTCTTTTTTTGCGTAAGAGAGCATCCTCGTCGTTCAATCCTCAGAGGTAGGAATCACCTTGATCTTTACTCTCTTCAAAGCGAGTTCCCCTCCTTCTGTCGCAATCCGAAAATCGGCGCCTTGATTCTGCCTGTTCTCGAATCGAGCATCACCCAGCTCAATGCTTATCGTGTGCCATTCGTTGAGCCCCAAGGAATCAGATATATCCATCCGTTTGTAGCGTCCCTCCATTGTGGCTGATGAGTCCGTGCTGTCGTAATCCAGATCCAAAGGAATGTACTTTTCATCATAGTAGTCCAACTCGATGAAAACTCGAGAAAGGCCATTGGTCTTCAATTCTGGATCCACGGCAAAATAGAAATAGGCAGGCCCCTGCACCGGAACCAATCGCCTACATACAACGCCCCCTATTTCCACCACCTCGGTCACGCCATCAGAAAACTCCACGTGCACAATCCCTTCTCCTGCCATCTCCTGACCGAGCCTCAATTCCCCTGAGGTCAAAGGCATGGTCAGCAACCAAACGGCAAGCAGCATGAACACCAGACTCATGGCAACACCTAGAATCGCCCCACTTGTCCCCCATCGGTAATCAGTAGACTTCGGAGTATGACGATTCTTTGTTCGAATCAAATACCCGCACACCATTCCCACAGGAGGGACGATCAAACCCAGTATCACCGATACCAAAGCAGACTTGGAAGGTTTGATGCGAATCTGGTCGGGGATCAGATTGGACACACCGCATTGCGGACACTGGCAACTATCTCCGGCTACCGCTCTGAACACGGAAATGGCGCTACCACAGTCAACGCAAGAAAACCTCAGTAAGTTCTCTGTAGCAGTAATCGATCGCTCCAAAATCTGAGCGTTGATTCCCCTGCTCTCCGGACCAATCACGATTGGAAGCCTGAAGGTTTCTTCCAGCGCCCTCGATCTGACCTGTATTTCCCAACAGATCCCAAATTCGCCCAACTCAAAACTATATGGTTCATGAGGAAGATGGATCACCTGCAGCCACTCGCCTGCTGCCTCCTCAATAGATAAATGCAGATACTGCACCGGCAACTCTCTCCCTTTCTCGTTACCCGATCGCCAGACCACCGATAGTTCCAATACATCCTGCGAATGAGGCAAGTTCCAACCAATTCGAAGTTGGACCTGTTCACCCGGCCAGAACGCCACTTGGCCGCCATTCAAACTGAGGTCAATCGCACTCATGACGGCATTCCTTCCGGCAGAACCACGATTGGATAGTCCTCATATACATCCGGCCAGAAAGACACATCTCCATGAACCCGGATATTCCATTCCACGGTCAAACCGGTGTTCTTTACCACCGAATGCATCTGCCCTTTGGGAATAACCACCCTCACCTCACCATTCTCGATTTCTTCAGGTTGAGTCGAGAAGAGCAACTCCTGATCATATATCAGATCCCGATCACTACCCTCCGTGCCAAACTGCAATTTCGCGACCAACGATAGTCTTAGGAAGTTGATCCGCTCCAGGTTACCTTCTAATTCCCATTGGATCGTCGCTTCTTCACCCTGACTCACTACCGGTTTACCCTTCAGCTCCACCTTTGGATTACGCGAGGCCATGAATCCGTGGATCGATAAAACGAGAGTCCACGCACCAACAATTGAGGTCACTAGAAAGATGATTGCCGCCTGAATATCCAGAAAGACACTCGAATAGACCATCGCAGCGATGAACCATACAAAAGCAGTCGACATCAAGAGTCCACAGCCCCTCTGCCCCGCAGTCATTTCGCATTCCAGCAAGACAATCTCCTTGCCCAACTCATAGTCAGGCAACGACGTCCGCTCGCTCAACTCATGTTCGTTCAGTTCCATGAAAACTTCAAAAGTCTGCTCCGAAAGTCATTTCAGATAGTTACCAAAAACTGAATAAGAGTGAAAGCAGGAGCAATAAAGGTGATAAGCTCGAACAAATTTCAATCCACGACCTACGGGAGAATGAATCCCTTAAGCGTAACTGCGCGACGCAGAGTTGGGCCTGCTATCTCACAAACTCATCGCCACCATCGGACAGCCCTTCAACGACGTCTTTCAGCGATTTGGCCAGAGTGCTGGAGGCTCGTTTGACGGTGCCTTGAAATTGGATCAGGGCTGGAATCTTCCAGAAATGGGTGAGGACCTGCCACGCGATAAGGTGCGGACGGACGTTCATCCCCACATCCACGATCTTATTGAAATCCAAGGGCATATTCTCATTCGCTGAGTCTGACACGACGCGCAGGGTCATGGAGGGAATGCTTCGCTCCTTGCAGAATTCACGGATGATTGCGGATTCCATTTCGACGCCATCACACTTGGTGCTCTGAAACAGCTGCGCTTTCTCCTCGCGGGTCACCAATACACTCTTGGCACAGTGAAAGGAGGATTGCCTACCAATGGATTCGAGCAATCCCAATCGGACGTGAAAGTCATCGTCACAATCCCAGAGCACATCGCCGGTCTTGATTGCAGGGTTGAGCCCTCCTGCAAAACCCGATGTGATTACCACGGGTGGTATTTCTTCAGCAAAGGCCTCCCTGATCACTCGGCGGGCATTCTCAGCTCCTATTCCTGTAACCGCCACTCTACAAGGCATCTCCTCCTCCCAGAGTTTTCTGAAAGGAGCAGCCTCTTCAGGCACGGCAAAGAGGATTAATGGCAACTTGGTCACAGGCATGAACCCGCTGAGCTTCCAGATTCCGACGAAAGCGTTCCAGAAAATTCCCGATCAGGTCCGGATATTTAGGCAGGCCACAATGTTCTGGGGTTTAGACCGATTTTCACAAACCAAACGGCGGAGCGTTGGGACCTCATTATGGCGCCATCGGCCCAGGTCTCACTGGAACAGCTGGACGTTTCAGTGCCTGTGACCTCCTCGTATCCATCATCGAGTCTAGCAAGACATCAATGAAACCTCCTGGATTGGGCAAGCGGCTCCGGAAGGAGGTGATCTCCGATTTGTTCGTCTTCGTCGCTTCGCGAGGTGATAAAACCCATCAAATGTTCAAATAATGCAAAAAACACCATCAAGGCGGACTTGCAGAGATTGAGAATAAGGGTATGATCCCGGCTCTTTACCAGATTTGAACATGGAAAAGCCAAAAATTGTTGCCTACTTGAAGCCCTCCTGCGGATGGAGCATGGGAGTTCGTGCGATCATGAAGAAGTATGATCTGCCTTACGAAGACCGTGATATCATCAATATTCCTGAACAGCGCCAGGAAATGATCGAAAAGAGCGGGCAGATGCTCAGCCCATGTGTGGAAGTAAACGGCCACATGCTTGCTGATGTCAGCGGTGAAGAGGTGGAAGCATGGATGCTCGCCAATCAGCTGATTGCTCCAAATGCAGAAGAGCCTGATGCTCCAACCAATCAACCTTGTGCGCACGAGATGCCACAGGGAGCCCCGATGTTCTTCAACAAACAGGGCTAGGATAGTCAATCTTTCCAATCCAGCCGCGAAGGTCCGCCTTCGCGGCTTTTTCTTTTCCCAGAATGCAGATCATTCGGAACGTCTCTCGTATGCAGAAGAAGGCTCTTTCCCTGAGAGCCGAGGGGCAACAAATCGCCTTTGTGCCCACCATGGGCTATCTGCATGAGGGACATCTGAGTCTGATCCAAAAGGCACGTAAGTCGGTAGGCCCAGATGGAGTGGTCGTGGTCTCCATCTTTGTGAACCCCACCCAGTTTGGCCCCAATGAAGACTTCGCCGCCTACCCTCGTGATGAAAAGCGGGATCTCGGTCTTTGCAGGGAGAAAGCGGCCAACATTGTCTTCATTCCGTCCAGAGAGGACATGTACGATGACGCCGCCTCGATCATTGTGAAGGAGACGGAGCTCTCTTCTGGCATGGAGGCATCCACCCGCCCTACCCACTTCGAGGGAGTCACGACTGTCGTTTCCAAATTGTTCAACATCGTCCAGCCCACGAGTGCGGTATTCGGTCAAAAGGACTTTCAGCAGGCAGCCATCATTCAGCGTCTTGTGAAGGATCTGAACATGCCCGTAAAGATCCTCGTAGCGCCCACTTTGAGGGAAAAGGACGGACTGGCCATGAGCTCTCGCAATGCCTACCTAACCGAGAAACAACGCGCTCAAGCGGATGTCCTATGGCGAAGTATCAAGGCAGTGAAAGCACATTTGAAGTCCCGGGCTCATTCCAACTCCAGAACACTGACGAGGATCGTAACTGACCTGATCGATAAACAATCTGAAGCCCGCTTGGACTACGTCTCCTTTTTTGATCCTGAAACATTGAAACCCGCCGGTTGCATCACTTCGAGGCATCACATGGCCCTGGCTGTCTTTTTTGGAAAGACGCGTTTAATCGACAACGCCCGCCTTCGTTGACTACCTTGCCGCCCGACCTGAGGCATGAGTGAAATCAATCAATACGACTATCTCGTCATTGGCAGTGGCATTGCCGGCCTGTCCTTTGCGCTAAAAGCATCCCTCAAGGGGCGCGTGGCCATCCTGACCAAGAAACGGAGAAAGGATTCCAACACCAATTACGCCCAAGGCGGAATCGCCGCCGTCATTTCGCCAACAGATTCCTTCGAATCACATGTAAGCGACACATTGGAAGCCGGCGCAGGCCTATGTGACGAAGAGGTTGTCCAAATCATTGTTGAAGAAGGCCCGGACCGTGTCCGTGAGCTGATCGCTCTGGGAATGGATTTCAGCCTGAAGGACGGCGCTGCTTCTGAGGATCCTCAACCCTACGACCTTGGCAAAGAAGGCGGCCATTCTGAACGTCGTATCCTGCACGCCAAGGATATGACAGGGAAAGAGATTGAGAACGCCCTGCTGAACGCCATCGCTCGTTCACCGCAAATCGATGTCTTTGAAAACCATTTCGTCGTCGATCTCATCACCACGCAGAAGCTCGGATACGCAGTTCCGAATCGTTGCCTTGGGGCCTACGTGTTGAACAAAGAGTCCGGCGAGGTGGAAACCTTCTCTGCTCCCGCAGTGCTTCTTGCCAGCGGCGGTTGCGGAAAAGTCTATCTCTATACCACCAACCCAGATATCGCGACCGGCGATGGTGTTGCCATGGCTTACCGAGCTGGCGCCACAATCGCGAACATGGAGTTCATCCAGTTCCATCCCACCTGCCTCTATCATCCCAAGGCAAAGACCTTTCTGGTCAGTGAGGCAGTCCGCGGAGAAGGGGGCATTTTAAAGAACGCCAAGGGAGAGACCTTCATGGACGAGGTTCATCCCAGAGCTTCACTTGCGCCGAGAGACATCGTCGCCCGTGCGATCGACAGCGAGATGAAACGCTCTGGCGCTGAGAATGTCTTTCTGGATATCACCCACAAACCGGCTCCATTCATTATGGATCGTTTCCCAACGATCTACCGAACCTGTGAGCAGTTTGGAATCGATATCACAAAGGAGCCCATACCAGTCGTTCCCGCCGCCCACTATCAGTGCGGAGGAGTGAAGACCAATGTTGATGGCGAGACAGACATCGTAGGGCTCTATGCTGTGGGCGAAGTAGCCTGCACCGGACTTCATGGTGCCAACCGTCTCGCCAGCAACTCACTCCTGGAAGCGCTGGTCGTCGCAACTCGCGCCGAGAAAAAGGCGTATTCTCTTGAGCCGGTAAGCAATGATGAAATCCAGCTGACCCAATGGCAGGCTGGCAAGGCCACCAATGCCGATGAACTGGTGGTGGTATCCCACAACTGGGACGAAATACGCCGACTCATGTGGGACTACGTCGGGATTGTAAGATCTACCAAGCGACTCGAACGCGCCCGCAAGCGGGTAATCAATCTTCAGGAAGAGATTCAGGATTACTACTGGGACTTCCTGGTGACGTCGGATCTGCTGGAACTACGCAATATCGCAACCGTGGCACAACTGATCATTGACTGTGCCATCCAACGCCCCGAAAGCCGCGGTCTGCACTACACACTGGATCACCCGGAAACCAATCCTGATTGGGCCCAACGCCCCACGTTGGTCAAACGAGAGATTACCTGATCCATTTCAAGACTTTCTGGAGACAATTCCCATCTGTGGTTGAAAAGCCGCCGAGGTCTTGGGACAATCCCGCCTTTCTTTCTACCCTATGAGCGAACTCGGAATAGCAATGATCGGATGCGGCGGTATTGGCTTGGCCAATCACCTCCCTGGAATTGAAATGTGCAATGGCACGCGACTCGTCGCCCTTTGTGATCCCAACGAAGCCGCCCTGGCAGCCGCCAAGGAAAAGACCGGTGTTGAGATTACGGCCACGGACTACAACGACATCATGTCACGCGACGATGTCCACGCCGTCATCATCGCCACTCCAAACATCTTCCATGCCCCCATCACCCTCGCTGCAGCCAAAGCAAGAAAGCACGTTCTCTGTGAGAAGCCACTGGCGTTGAATCTGGCTGAAGCACAGATAATGTTGAATGCCGTTGAAGAGGCCAAGGTGAAGCATATGACTGCCTTCACCTACCGCTTTGTCCCCGGTATGAACTACATGTCCCAGATGATTCAAAAGGGAATGATCGGTGAGCCTTTCCACTTCCGCGTACAACGCTTCCAAGACTGGGGCACCCGCAATATCGGCTGGCGTCAAAATTCAAAAATGGCAGGTAGCGGCGAGCTCGGCGACATGCTTTCACATCGTTTGGATTTCGCACACATGCTTGTTGGGCCATTCAAGCGCTTGGTTGCACAGACCAAGATTTATCATCCAGAGCGCGAGGGTAAACCGAATGATCTGGAAGACTGGGTATCGGTCATTGCTGAATTCGAAAACGGATGCACAGGCGTTTTGGAAAGCACCAAGGTCGCAACCGGACGTGGCGAAGGAGGCCAAAGTCAGGACTACTGCGAAGTCAACGGAAGTGAAGGCACCATGGTTTACATGGTTAATCGCCCCAATGAAGTGCAGATCGGCAAGAAGGGTTCCAAGACTCTTGAGACCATGACCGTCCCCGACGAGTTTCTTACATGGAAGGAATCACCACGTGATCCTTCTGTCGGTGATCCAGTGCAGACCTTCCGCTACGATCAGGATTGGGAATTCATCGATGCGATCCAGAAGGACCGCAAATGCACCCCGTCATTCCACGAAGGAATCGCAGCACAGCGCGTCATGGAAGGCATTCTCAAATCTGCCGAGGAAGAGCGCTGGATCAACATGGCTGATTTGTAAGCGAGTGACAGGTCCTGCCTCCAAGAATGCAAGCTCGGTCCATCCTCTTGCTGGAGCCGATTGGACCACCCTACTCAACGTCCTTTCAGAAAACGGATTTACCGCGGGCAGTAAGCTGAACAAGCTGCTGCCCGTTCTTTTTTCCATTCTCGGACGCTCCCCTTTCTCTCTTCTGGAAAGGATCGGATCAGATCACCTGATTCATGAGCCCTTTCACAAGCCTCCCGTATTCATCATCGGACACTGGCGGTCGGGCACCACCCATCTCTACAACATCCTGGCCAAGTCACCGAGCATTGGCTACGTGCCTCCCTTGGCCACTGGACTGCCTTGGGACATGTTGGGCATTGCACGCGTCTTTCGCCCTTTACTTGAAAAGGCTCTACCATCGGAGCGATTCATCGATCGGATTCCCGTCAATCCAGACTCACCTCAGGAAGATGAGATCGCCCTTGCTTCGATGACTCACATGAGTTTCTACCACGGGATCTATTTTCCGAATCAACTGAAGGGGTTGTTCGATAAAGGAGTCTTCTTTGATGGAGCATCGGTCGCAGATGTCGACCATTGGAATCATGTATTTCTTCTCTACCTAAAGAAGCTTCAACACCTGTTCCCTGAACGACAGCTCTTTATCAAGAATCCGGTCTACACCGCGCGTGTTGCACATATCAAGAAACTGATTCCGGAAGCCAAGTTCATTCACATCCATCGAAATCCCTATCTGGTTTTTCAAAGTATGCGTCATTTTTGGAAGCAGCTCCTTAAGGAATTCGCATTGCAGGAAGGCACAGATATCGAGATAGATGAACTGATTCTTTCCGCCTATCCACGCATGAGGGAAAAGGCAGCTGAGGAATGCGCCGAATTACCAGATGGAGACTTTGTGGAGATGAAATATGAGGATCTGGAAATGGATCCACTCGGACAGATCCAAAAGATCATGCAATCTCTTGGGCTCGATCACTATGAGGATGGTGAATCTTATTTCCGCACCTATCTGGCATCCGTAAAGAGCTATCAGAAAAACCACTACTCCATTTCTGATCAAGACAACGAACTCGTCTATCGCCACTGGAGTCAACAGATCGACCAATGGGGCTACCTGCCCCCAAAGTGATCAAGTCATGAGCAAGGGGAGCAACATAAGTTTGGTCACGGGAGGGTGCGGCTTTATCGGCACCCATATCGTCCGCTTGCTCAAAGGACGAGGCGATAGCGTCCGCGTATTCGATCTTTCCAAACCAACAGCTCCAGTCGACGGCGTCGATTACGAACAAAGAGATATCCGCGACCGGGCTGCTTTGGACAATGCCATCAAGGGAAGCCACAGTGTCTTCCACCTTGCAGCCATGGCAGGTCTATGGGCCCGGAATAACAGTGACTTCGTTGATATCAATCAGAACGGATCCAAGAACGTTTTTGAGTCTTGTGCCGCCCATGGCGTCAGACGGGTCGTTCATTGTTCTACCGAGTCCATCCTTCAAGGAGTCCGCATCGAAGGTCGCGATGGAGAAGTCGACGAGAAGGTTCAAAGAACACTCGCCGATATGCCTGGCCCCTATTGTAAGTCAAAGTATCTGGCTGAACAGGAAGCACTCAAGGCAGCAGCCGATGGACTACCAGTTGTCATCGTCAACCCAACGGTACCAATCGGCCCCGGAGATCACAGCCTCACGCCACCAGCGCGCATGCAATTGGGCTATTTGAACGGCAAGCATCCAGCAGCTCTGGATTCCTCTCTGAACATGGTAGATGGCCGTGATGCCGCACTGGGACATCTCTTGGCCGAAGAAAAGGGAATCCCAGGCCAACGCTATATCCTCGGTGGTCATAATCTGAACCTGATCGAATTCCTCCAGCATCTGGAACAAACAAGCGGAATTCCAATGCCCAAGCGCCGCGTCCCCTACACCGTTGCCTTCCTTGTTGCTGTCATCAGCGAGGCTCTTTCAGCGATCACGGGAAAACCACCCATCGCCCCAATTACCGGCGTGCGCCTTGCGCGTGTTCCGCTTAGGATCGACAATAGCCGCGCAATCAATGAATTGGGCTGGTCGGTCCGGCCTCTGAATGAAACCCTTGCGGACGGTATCCGATGGTTTTGGGAACATGGTCATTTGCAACGCAAACCTGAAAAGCTGTCTTAGCACCTGCCTACTCATCTGGATCATGGTGTTGGGCAGCCCTGCACAGACGCAGCCATCGCCCCCACCTATCACCTCCTGCATCGAGGTCAGACAACTCGCGGGCACGAACGCGGCGCAGGGGCTTCAGGTGGATCTGAGGGCCATTATCACCTTCGTCGACCCAAGCGGCACCGTCTTCATCCAAGACGACAAGGGAGGCACCTTCGCACAAGGCCCCAAAGCTCTGACCAATCAGCCACCCGGAACCGTGGTCCGGGTCAAGGGTGAGACTAAACAAGGTCTATTCGTTCCTGGTATCAACACCCGTTCGATGACAGCAGAAGGCACCTCGCCCTTACCCTATGCCCCATCCGTCACCTACACCGATCTCCTTTCCGGCAGGCACAACTACCAACGCGTCAAAATTCAAGGAACCGTAAGAAGCCTCAGAAGCCATCCCCGCGGCTACTGGTTGATCACGCTTGCTATGGGAACAGAAAAACTGGAAGTGCATGTCTATGACGATATGGAAAGTGCCCCGGTCAATATTGCATCAATGATCGAGGTCAATGGATTGGCAGCGGGATTCATCAACAACAAGCGACAACTCGTCGCTCCTCATCTCCGATTGCACAGCTTTCTTCAAATATCACCGCTACCCGAGTCTTCCCATTCAACCGTCATCCACTCCACCGCGGCTCAACTGCTACAATACAATCCCAAGGCCAAACCCAACGACAGAGCCTTGGTTCAAGGAACCGTAACCCATCACATTCCGGGTGAGGTTCTCTTTATCCAAGATTCTGAAACAGGATTACTGGTCAAAGCCAACGCCACCAATCAGCTCAATCCGGGAGACCTCGTGGAAGTCATCGGATTTCCCTCCATGGGCCCATTCAGCGCATTTCTCGACGACGCCATCATCACAGGCATCTCTGTTGGCACCAACACTCCGCCAGCAGAGCCAGCAACAATTCAACAGATTCTGAAAGGACAATGGGACGCTCGCTTGATCAACCTCAACGCCACCCTGATCGAAATTCAATCCGAACCTGAAGTGAGTCTCTTCGTATTTCAGAATGAGAACCACGTTTTCAAAGCAAGATTGCCAGCCCCAATCTCCTCATCCCAACGTCAAGAACTTCCTATCGGCTCCACCATCAATCTATCCGGCATCTGTACCGTCGAGGAATCAGGCGCAGTGAGAAGTGGTTTCAGCTCAGGCCCAAGTTCGTTCTCACTACAACTTCGCACTCTAAATGACCTGAAGATCATCACCCTTCCAAAATGGTGGACCATCGAAAGGTTAACCACTGTTGCGGCTTCCCTGGCTCTCATACTCTTCGTTGCGCTGATCTGGTCCATCACCCTTCAGCGAAGGATTCGAAGTCAGACTGCAACCATCAGAGAACAGGCCGAAAAGGAATTCGTGCTGGAGGAACGTCAGCGCATTGCGCGAGAGTTTCATGACACTCTCGAACAAGAACTCGTGGGCCTTTCGCTGCGACTTGATGCCGCCTCTGCAAAAGCGACCTCCCCGGATATCCTACCCGTCCTTGAAACAACCCGTAGTCTCCTTGCCAGAGTGCAGGACGAGGCTCGGCACTTCGTATGGAACCTGAGGGAAGGCGCTCAGCCAAATGAACCACTCTGCCAGACACTCAACCGAATGGCTGCAGAACGAGGCCAACAAACAGGTGTCGAAATGATCTTTGAGGCTGAGTCGCGAATTGATCGCTATCCGGGTGTTTTGGAACACCACATTATCCGCATCGCTCAAGAGGCCGTGACCAACGCACTTAAACACGCCCAGCCTACCCATATTCGAATTAGTCTTTTCCAGACCAAGGAAACGCTACAACTCTCCGTAAAAGACAATGGAAACGGAGCCATTGAGGAAAACCAACCTGGTCATTTCGGGCTTCAAGGAATGAAGGAACGAGCAAGAAAAATGAAAGGGGAGCTTACTCTGGTCCCAAACGATACGGGCGGAATAACCCTAACCCTCCGTGTGCCAATTGAAGAAGCATCATGAGCAGCGATTCCACCACCAGAATACTCATCGTCGACGATCACTTCGTCGTGCGTTCCGGAATCAAAGCGTCTCTGGAAATGGAGGACGATTTTGAAATCGTCTGCGAATCAGAAGACAGCGCCCAAGCTCAGACTGCCTACAAGGAACACACACCAGATCTCGTTCTGCTCGATTTTCAACTCCCAGACCAAGACGGCACCGCCACAACAAAGGCACTTTTAAAGCTAGATCCCAATGCACGAATCCTTGTCTTTTCCACCTACGACAAAGAAGAAGACATCTTCCAGACCATTCAAGCTGGCGCCATGGGCTACCTCCTCAAGTCAGTCCCAAGGAGTGAACTCCTCGTTGCCATAAGAACCGTAGCGAAGGGTGAACGTTATCTGAGCGCAGAAGTTTCCAACCGACTGGCCAATCGCCTGGCCTCCACTCAACTCAGCGAACGTGAGATAGAGATCGTGGGACTCATCGCCCAAGGACAAAGCAACAAACAGATTGGCAACCAACTCAGCATCGCAGAAGACACTGTCAAACGCCACGTCAGTCATATCCTCGTCAAACTGAAAGTCGCCGACCGCGCCCAGGCCGCAACCGAAGCCCTGAGAAGAGGGCTCATCAAACTCTGATAAAAAAAGGCCCCACCCGGTTGACCAGGTGAGGCTTTGATTTGATTCTTTGTTTGTGACTGAGCGCTACGGCGCTGGTGTCAGCGGATCGACTGGAACTCTTTCAATACCTCTGGGCTCATTCAGGAAGCCGTGTGAGATACCCTTGGTCATCGGATCTAAGTTAAAGATCTCTGAGTTACTCTCAACCATTCCAGCTGGGTTCACACGGTGTATCAGTCTTGTCCCCGCTGGGTATGGATCACCTGGAGAAACGGTCGCTCCATCTGTCACGAAGATGAAGCCGCTTGCCAAGGTGCCTTGGATCGCCAAGTGCGTTGGTTGTAGGAAATCTGCATCAATCGAGATTGGTTCGAGCTCGGTTGCAAAGGTACCTGCTGTGTTCTCAAGTTTCCAAATGGTCTTGCTCCATGAATCTGCAATGATCAATGAACCACTTCCCGGATCAACTTCGATACCTGTCGGATGATACAGATTGGTGATTGGAGGGGCGTTGTAGGCAAAGTCGTTGGTCGTGGAGAACAACACTGTCTGCGTTCCTGAACCCGGATCAATCTGAATGATCTTTCGCAAGACATCGTTCTTTGCCGATGTCTGCGCATGCACACTTCCGATGTCTGAGACAAAGACCAGACCTCGGGTGGCTACTGGAACACCTGACTCATTGTCTGCGACCGTTCCCCCTGTAGGCCAGTAGAGATCTCCTCCACTGGCAATCAGCGTCTGGTTGCCTGTGTTTGGATCAACCCGAATCACCCGGCCCGGATTGGCTACACTCTCTCCACTGTCGATAACGACTAGGTTTCCATCGTTGAGCACATCCACCCCAATCGGCCACAAGAAGTGCTGTCCCCCAGAGATCAAGCGTCTGTTCAAACTCACTGAGTGGATGCCAAAGAGACCTTGGCGACCAGTACCCTTTCTGGAGGACACTGTCTCATAATCAATGACGGCATATTCGAGAACGTCTTTTCCTCCAATATTGTTGGTGTAAATGGCCAGGTCGTATCCATCAACCAAGGTGTCATCAATCATGTTCTGGGTCGGATACTTGGCAGGCACAGCAGTCACGTCTGCCGGCACTGGATTGGTGTGAATCAGCAGGACTGACCCTGAGAACACCCGTGGTCCACGGTCGGCAATCACCATGTCTCCAATAAATGGCTGCACGCTGTAAACCGCCCTCGTCTGACGCCTGATTGTTGGCGAACGTTGTTCTTATAATGTTGATTGTCTTCCCGTCAGATGCATCCGAATCAAAGGACGCCCCTCCGCCGCGACCAGAACAAATGTTGTTGATGAACGCACAATCAGTAATCGAAATATCATAATTCACGTTGACATCGTCGTAGTCGAAGTGCAATCCGCCTCCGTCAGGGGATGCGCCACCAGCCACCTCATTTCCGTCAAACACGACGCGAGTGGCAGTGAAACCGCCGTCCTTGATCCGAAGACCAGCGCCGCCATCTTCAGATCCCGTTCCCGTGGTTCGTCCACCGGTCAACGTGACATCGATCAACGTCAGTAATCCGGTTGCGCCGTCAATCTTGTCCATGACGCGTTCGTTTGTCGCCATTTGGTTGATGGCGACCGACGATCCGGCAACCGTGGACTGAATCGTAAGAGCGCCCGTGCCGGTGATGTTCAAATCGCCCGTGGTGGCAGTCCCGCCGGTGATGGTGAGGTTGTACGTGCCTGGCGGAGCCATGATGACGTCATCCACTGCGGCACTGCCATTCGCAGTGATGATGGCGTCGCGCAGAGAAATCCCGGTGCCCCCGACGCCGCCGTCATTCTCGTCCGTGAAGGTGGTGACGGTGATGGTGGCGGCGGACGCTTGAACACATAGTCCGGCTGCAAGCAGGCCGATCGCGGTGACTTGTATTAGATTACGCATGATTATTAGGGATTCAAATTTCAGGAGCCTCGTGCAAATGGCTTTCCTAGCTGTGTGAAGGAGTAGTTGCGACGTTGTTCGTCTCAATATTCAAGGTCAGAACAGATGCCTTCATCAAATAATATTCTTTCGACTAATCCTATTTCTCGACTACTCGATAAAAGGTTGCTGTTTCAGAAGCGGCTGCTTCGATTTCCATCATGCCGCCGTTCCAGTAGAGCGTGGCTGCTGAGTCTTGCCAGTTCTGGAGGTCGTGGCTGTATTGGACGATAAATCGGTCGCTGCTCTGGTAACTGATGGGCACTCCCAATTCGTCGCCGAAAGTGATTTTCATCATTCTATTGGCCATCATCTCCGGAGCAGACACCTTTTGGAGGGCTCTTACGATGACCAGTGCTTCCTGACTGTAAACCACGCTCGATCCATCACTGACAGCTGCGCTGTAGCGGCCTGCTTGATAACGGGTGGCTGCTGGGATGGTGAGTGTGGCTGCGGTGGCGCCTTCGATTGCCTCACCGTTGAAATACCATTGGTAGCTGTCTGCTCCTGATGCAGTGACGTTCAGTGCCACGCTGGAACTAGGCAACACGGTCTGGCTCTGTGGGTGGGAGCTGATCATTGGTCCGTCGCTGGTGACGCCAACGGTGAAGTCTCCGCCTGCTGCTGCGAGTGTGAAACTTCCGCTGGATGCGAGGTTGGCTGCTCCAGATTGGAGGTAACCCCATGAAACCAGTGATCCATCTGACTTGATGGCCACACTGTGATCTACCCCTGCTGAGATGCTGACCACACCGGAAAGTCCAGATGGAATGCTTCCTGTGCTTCCCCATCCTACGACTGAACCGTCTGATTTGAGTGCCAAGCTGCTTTGATTACCCGCTGCGATGGCGATGACGCCGTTCAGCCCAGCAGGCACATCGGTCTGCCCTGCCTCGTTCACTCCCCACGCCACGACGGTGCCGTCGTTCTTGAGTGCCAAGCTGTGATTGCTACCTGCGGCAATGGCCGTGACGCCGGCCAAGCCTTCTGGAGCGGTGGCTCGTCCACCATTATTGGATCCCCAGCCGTAAACCGTTCCGGCAGCACCCAGCGCCAAGCTATGGTAATCACCTGCACTGACGTCGATGGCCCTGCTGGTGCCATTTGCCAGATTGGCTGGAATGTTCAGGATACCTGATCCATTGAAGCCAAAGCCGATCACACGTCCGTCCCGGGT
>CBFHTT010000012.1:0-7327 GCA_965658675.1 Limisphaerales bacterium | reverse complement strand
ATGCATGCATTTCTCAATCTCTGTGATTCTCAGTGGCTCTGTGAGAGGAATCTCTTCCCTCGGTCTTTCTCCTCTCTGCGTCGCTGCGGCTCCGCGCCTGTCCTGCCGTAGCGGTGGTGAGGCTCGTGAGCCACTATCAGGGAAATCACTGGTGGGAATCAGATTTTGCGATTTTTCTTAAGGTGGGTGATTCGTCTATGGTGACGACGTGAAGAATCTCCTGACTTTTATCTGTCTGTCTCTCTGGGCGTTGCAGCTTCCGGCGGCGGATGTGCCGATGAACAAGCCACTGCAGGATGTGGCGGATTTCGTGGAGCCTGATTTTCCGTTTCTCTTCTCTTCCTTGGATCTGGGCGATACGCCTGCCGGGACCGAACCAAATAACCTCACGGTGCGCGGACTACATGTGCGCTTGGATGATAACCATTGGGCGTGCTTCGATACCGATCTGCTGCGGATGTCAGTAATGTGGAAAGGCCAGTTCAAGTCACTGAAAAACATGGCTCATACATCCTACAACGTGCCGGGTAAGAAAACGAATTCGGGACAGAAGAGCCTGGCCAAGATCGATGGGTTCATTCGTGCTGCGAATGGTCTCTATGCAGGCGCACAGGCCGGACAGCTGAACATGAGTGACCCGCGTCCGGAGTTTGAAGACAAGACGGAGGTGGGTAGAGGTCCTTTGCCGCGAAGCATGGGCCGCTTCATCGAACATCGGATCTCTGGCCAGTATGTGCAGCTTCGCTATGAAGCGGGAGGGACTTACATTCATGAGGTGCCAATGATGAATGGCAAGGTGGTCAGACGTCAGATCGAGGTTTCCAAAGCTGGGCGCAAACCCGTTGCCATCATTCTTGCAGATGCAGGCAAAGGCGGATCAGTCGTGATGCGGAATCATTCCGCACATGTGACCACTGCCAAAGGGCGTAAGAGCACGATTGCTCTGGCTGAAGATTCCATCGGTGAGCTGGCCGTCCACGATGAGCGTTGGCTTGTGTTGAATCTCCCTCAGGGAAAGAGGGGCGCCGCAGGTGTTTTGTTCGTGAAGGATTCAGCGGAGGGAAATAGCGCACTTCGTAAAGCCATCAAGAATACTCCCGAACTTCCTGACTTCAACAAGGGTGGCGAAGGACGCTGGACAGAGACCGTCACCACGCGCGTGGAGGCAGGTGCTGAAGAAGGCGCGTTTGTGATGGATCATTTTCGTCTGCCTCTTCCGAATCCATGGAAACGAAATGTGCGCTTCAGTGCTCTGGCTTTCTTCGATGACGGGCGTGCAGCCCTCGCCAGTATCGATGGCGATGTGTGGTTGACGACGCCTCTATCGAGGGATGATCCGTTTGTGAAATGGCGTCGGTATGCATCGGGCCTGAGTGAGCCGATGGGGATTGTGATTCGCAATCGAGAGATCTTCACATTTTCACGTTCGGGCATCACGCGATTGAAGGATCTGAACAAGGATGGTGAGGCGGATGTGTATGAAAATTTCTGCGACCTCCCTGCCCAGTCTGGTGAGACGCGCGAGTTCCCCATGGATATGAAGCTGGCTCCAGACGGAAGCTTCATCATCGCAAAGGGCGGCATTCACAGTGCCGGCAAAGGAAAGAAAGGCGCCAAGGCGGTCTTGAACGGCACATTGGTCCGGGTGGCATCCGATGGATCGTCATACGAAATGATTGCTCATGGCCTGCGCGAACCTTTCTTTGGCATTCATCCAAAAACGGGCTTCATCACCACAAGTGATCAACAGGGACATGCCGTTCCATCGACACCGATCTATCATGTGAAACAGGATGATTACTTCGGCTTTCACTGGGCGACACACGGCAAGCAGACACCAATCCCGGAACCACTCACATGGATTCCCCACATGGCTGACAACTCTGGCGCAGGACAGGTGTGGGTGACGTCGGAATCCATGGGGCCGCTCAATGGCACGCTCATGCATCTTTCGTATGGCAGGCCGGCTGTGTTCAGGACATTTATTCACGAAACGAAGGACTTTGTGCAGGGCGCTGTGGTGGAGATTCCCACACGGTTGCGTGTACCGATTCTTCAGGGTGCGATCAATCCGCTCGATGGCCTCGTCTATCTCACGGGTCTTCAGATCTATGGATCGAATGCACGGGACCTCAGTGGTCTGAGCCGGCTACGGTTTACGGGAAGGTTTTCAGCGCTGCCGAATCAGGCACGCGTGTTCAAAGAGGGAGTCCTGCTTGGTTTCGATGTCGCGTTGGAAAGTGATTCAGCAGCCAAAGCCGCCAACTACCTGCTACGTCGCTGGAACTACAAACGCACCGACAAGTATGGATCACCTCACTACAAGCTGGATGGCAATCCAGGTCAGGATGATGTCACCGTGCAATCTGCGCAGATTTCACAAGATGGACGTTCTGTCTTTCTCGTGGTGCCGGACATGAAAAAATCCATGCAACTGGCAGCCCATTTCTCCATCAAGTCAACTACAGGCATGGCGCTGGATCACTCCATCTATGCCAGTGTGCACGCCCTGCCTTCTTTCGATCCAGATGAGTATGAGTTCGGCACCATCGACTGGAACAAGAAGGACGCCGAGGCCAACACAATGAAAAAGGACGACACACCAACCGTCGCCCGAGGCGAAAAGATCTATCAGCTCTTTGGATGCATGGCCTGTCACAGCATTGACGGCTCCACTGCAGGCAAGACCGGGCCAAGCTGGAAAGGGCTCTTCGACTCCGTACGACCGCTGAAAGACGGCAAGAAGGCAAAGGCCGATGCCGCCTACATCAAAAAAGCCATTGTGGATCCGGGTGCTGAGTTGGTGGATGGATTTGAACCAGGGATGCCTCCCTATCTAGGTATCCTGAGCGATGCAGATATCGAGAGCCTGATTCTGTTCATCAAGAGTCTTTGAATGACGAATATCGAAATACCCAAGGCCCCAAAGAAGGTCTAAATTCGAATGCCGAAGGATTGGCGTCCTCCGTGTTTCTCAGTGAGCGATATCCGATCGGAGCAAGGCCACGCTGGGGCATTATCTTTTTTCAGCACTGGGCTACACGCGCTGAGCCCGCTGGGCTATGAGAAAGGTCCTGATTCATCATTCTCTGTCACCCCCTCCGGCTTTTTTCAGCCGGCGTAGCCGACGTTGAAAGCTGAGAGTAAGAACAGAGTTAGCGCAGGGAGAGATTTCTTGATGGGATCTTTGACCTTCACGTGCATTGCGACGGCACAGAGCATCAGCAGAGATAGAATTCCACACGCGGGCCTTATGAGATCCGGGAACCATAGCGACGCTATCAATGCGATGGCGATTGAGACCTTGATTGCCCCCACGACAATCATCACCGGAAAGGGTAGACCATACGCTGCAAACTCTTCCTTCATGTTCTTAGCTGCTCCGCCTCTCCAGTTGGTCGCCTTGTTGAATCGTATGATCCATACATTAAGCAGCGCCAAACCGATTACACAGGACACCAAGATGTTTATATCTTTCATGTTCAAGGGAATTCAAAGTGTTGAAAAAATCTACAATCCGCAAGGCTAGCTTCCTCTCAAATCCAAGAGAGCCCCGATACCTCGCTCCCTCCTCAGCCCAAGGCTTTCTTCAGTTCTGAAAGTGACAGTGCGTTGATAACATCATCTTTGGTTAACCAGCCTTTGCGGGCGATTCCAGAGCCTAGCTTCAGGAAGCCGGCGTGTTCGAACTTGTGGGCGTCACAGTTGATGACGCATTTCACGCCTTTGCTCTTGGCGTGACGCCAGTGACGCCAGTCCATGTCGAAGCGATAAGGGTTGGCGTTGAGTTCGATCCATGTGCCGTTTGCTGCGCAGGCATCGATGACGGCTTGATGGTTCACCTTGCCAGGTTCGCGACTGAGCAGCAGTCGTCCGGTCAGGTGACCGAGCATGTGCACGTGAGGATTCTCTGCCGCTTTGATCAATCGCTCGGTGAGTTCTTTCTCTGATTGCGTAAGCCCCTGATGAACGCTCGCCACGACACAGTCGAGACGGGACAGAAGATCATCATCAAAATCAAGTTTACCGCCATTGAGAATGTCGACTTCAGTGCCGGTGAGGAGTCGAAATTCCTCTCCCTCATCCTCAAGCTTCTTGTTAACTTCAGCGACAGCTTCGATTTGTTTTTCGAGCCGCTCGGGGTCGAGGCCATTTGTCTGAAAGGAGGCCTTGGAGTGATCTGTAATGGCCCAGTAGCTGAGGCCAAGTTCGATCATGTTGCGGGCGATCTCTTCCAATGTGCCGCGACCATCGCTCCACTCTGAGTGATTGTGCAGCGAGCCTTTTAGATCGGTCCATTCGATCAGTCTTGGCAGATCGCCTTCTTCAGCCGCCGTGAACTCACCATGGTCTTCGCGCAGCTCCGGCGGCACGTAGGCCAGATCCAGTTTCTCAAAGATCTCTTCCTCAGTCTTGCAAGGGACCAGCAGCTCAGGGTCGCGGGTCTCTTCCTTGGATTTGAAAAGGCCATACTCATTCAGTCGAAGTCCACGGGATATCGCACGCTGACGCATAACGATGTTGTGCTCTTTGCTGCCAGTGAAATAGGCGAGCGCAAACGGGAACTCAGCATCGGTCACGACTCTGAGATCTGCCTGGATACCGCCCTTCAGAATCACAGAGGTCTTGGTGTCGCCCTTAACCATGATGGACTCCACTTCGTCATGCCCGGCAAAGTCTTCGATGACGATGGTGGGCGACTTTGACGAAACGAGAAAATCAATGTCGCCAATGGTTTCCTTGTGCCGGCGTTGGCTGCCGGCAAGGGAACAGCGAATCACTTCGGGATGGGAGCGAAGGTCATCGAGAATGAATTCTGAAATCGGAAGCGTCTTGCTGATGTGATGACGTGAGGCGTATTTGCGTTGATGCTCGATGCCTTCGAGGATGCGCGTCTGCGACTTGGCTCCAAAGCCATCCAGCTCGGCGACTTTCCCGTCCTTGCAAGCCTGCTCGAGTTCTTCAATCGTGGTCACGTCCAATGCCTTGTGAATGGCCACAATCTTCTTTGGGCCAAGGCCGGAAATCTCCAGCATCTCAATATGACCAGCCGGGATGGATTCCTTGAGCCTGGTGCAATACTCGAGCTCTCCGGTGATGACAAGTTCGGTGATCTTTTCCACCAAGGCTTTTCCGAAGCCCTTGATGTCACCGAGGCGCTTTTCTTCGACCAGTGTTTCCAGTGACTCTTCCAGAGAATCCAGCGCGCGCGACGCATTGGTGTAAGCGCGCGTCTTGAAGACGTTTTCACCCTTCAATTCAAGAAGGGTGGCAATTTCATTGAGGATGTTGGCGACCTCGTGTCTGTCCATGCGGGGAGTTAAGCAATCCCCACTCAAGCTGTCACCAGTCGAAGGAGGATTTCTAACGACTTGCCGTCGTGGAACTGGATGAGAAAGCAACGACGCCCTGCTCCACCTCTTTCAGTTCCGCAGGCGTAAGCTCCCCACGAAGCTGTTGTGTGAGATGGCGTGCGCGAGGTTCTCCAGAGCGATCTGCAAGCTCGGCCCAGATCATTGCTTCCACTCTCTGATCGGCATCGGACGCCAGGAGCGAGCCAAGCCACCATTGCGCCTCAGGAAGATTCTCTTCGGCAGCCTTTCGGATCCACTGCTGCCCTTGTTGCTTTTGATCTTCAGACTCGACCATCCACCGTCCAAGTCGCAACTGAGCCTGTGGCAGGCCCTGCGTAGCTGATTGCTCAATCCAAAAGGCAGCCCGGCGTAGATCACGCGGCAATCCCAATCCCTGCATGAAGAGATTGCCAAGCTGATACTGCGCCTGACGATTTCCCTGCTTGGCTGACTGGTAGAACCATTGACCAGCGCGCTTCACATCACGCCCCACGCCTTGCCCAAGGAGGAGTCGCATCCCGGTGAGGTATTGTGCCTCGGAATCGTTCTGGCGGGCCGCTTTCTCAGACCATGCAAGGGCCTGTTTGAGATCAGTGGGAACACCTTCGGAAAGGTGATAGGCCGAAGTCGAGTGGCCTTGGACGGAGTTCCTCTGTGATCGAAACCAATTCACCGTTTCCACCACGGCAGCGGGCAGGCTCTCGGCCTTTTGGTTGGAAACGGTGGGCGAAGCAAGGTCGCTCTCACGGGCCTTCTCATTTGCGGCGACATATGATGTCATCGCCAACAATAACCCCAGAAACATACCCGTTGAGAAAACCCGCTGGAATACGATCGCTTGCTTCATGCCTCTTGATTAGCAGTGCGGATGCCAGAGAGGCACTCGGTAGCGCTCGATGAGCACCCTCCCTTGTGTTCTAAAAGCCTTAAACACCCCTGAATCAGCGACTTATCCTCAGTTCGATGCGCATAAAATATTCAGTCACTGATGAAGGCGTTCTTTCGCAACATCGACTTGGCATTGGAAATGGCCCGATAAGTCGGCAACATTGACCGTCTACGGAAGGAACTGCCATGGGCAAAACTGACCCAAAATCTGACACTCATCCAGATACGGACATCGCTGCGTTTCTCAGTCATCTAGAAGGTGACCGAGGTGCCTCGCCGAATACCCTGCGCAACTACACTCAGGCGCTGCGTGAGTTCTATGATTGGTATCAATCGCAACGAAGCAAGGAGCCTCACTGGGCCACGTTGCAGCCTTATGACTTCCGGGCATGGCTGCGCGACCTCGGCAGTCGGGGACTCAGTCGCTCTGCCATTCATCTCCGCTTCTCCGCTCTCCGCACATTCTACAAACACCTGATCCGCCTCAGCCGTGCTGAGAAATCTCCGCTCAAGGGAATCGTCCTTCCGAAACCGGAAAAACGCCTTCCCAAGTTTCTCACCGTGCAACAGATGATCGATCTCTTGGAAGCGCCTTTGGCGGAGTTCAAGAAGCGGCAGATCTCAGACCGTGAAAAGAACCAGATCACCGATCCCGCGCCTTACTTCAGAGACGTCGCCATCTTGGAAACGATTTACTCATGCGGCATGCGTGTGAGTGAACTCTGCCAACTCCGTGCGGATGACATTGATTGGTCGCAGAAAGTCGTGCGTGTCCTTGGGAAAGGAAACAAGGAGCGCCTGATTCCGATTGGTGAACCAGCACTGGACGCGATCAATGCCTACTGGGATTCCCTACCGACACCACCTCAAGGTGCGTCCCCTGCCTTTCTCGCCAACCAGAAGAATCAACGCGCGATTTATCCGCGGCTGATTCAGTTGAGACTGAAAACCTATCTCGAGTCTGCCGGCCTTGATCCAGCCATCACACCGCACAAACTCAGACACAGCTACGCCACTCACATGCTGGATGCCGGCGCCAATCTGCGAAGCGTTCAAGAGTTGCTTGGTCACGCGCACCTGGTGAC
>CBFHTT010000011.1:0-31485 GCA_965658675.1 Limisphaerales bacterium | reverse complement strand
GAAGCCAGCATCCAAAGCAGCTCTCAGGATCTCCGATTAGTAGGCGCACATCAATTGTTCCGATCTGTCTCAATGCGGACGTCATCAGTGAATCCACTTTCACCAACACACAACTCCCGACTTTGGGAGAAACTACTGGAGGGCAACGAAGAAATCCTCTTTCACACCGCTCTGTTCATGGCCGGTAATCCCTTTGGTAACGAGACCAACTGGAGGCTGGCAGAACGGATCCTCCTGCGTAAACCAAGCAAGGAACTTGAAACTGCTGCGCTTTACATGATCAGCAATCTTTCGGGCTTACCTGTGGAGCATGCGTTTTCGAACTTAGGCCATAGCCCTTACGACAGAGCGATTCAATCCAAGCGTCTTTCGAAGACACCCGCCGACCAACTGATTAAAACACTCGCGGAGCAGGACAACCAACAAGAACTTCTGACTCGGGCCGCTGCTTCGGCGCCCTACCTAACGAAGACCGTCTTACCAACAGAACTCCGTGCATCATTGAAAGCTGTCATTGCATCTTCCCTCATTGAGGAGCCCAATCTTTCACTCAACGCAATCCTGCTTCTTCCGAAGGAAACAGCCACGGGACTTATACTTGAGGTGATCAAAGACAACCCAGAGCAGGAACTACTGACTGCTGCTCTTGGATATGCACAGCCGATGTTCACTGAAAAAGAATTCCATACCCAGATCGTAAAATCAGAGAACTGGACGCCTTCATTGCGAAATGCGTTTTTCTTAAATTCTCTTCGTTCCCCAACCCAGACTCAGTGGCTGCTAGATGCTTTGGAGCGAACTCCAGAACTAACTCCTCTTCTAACTCCGTTGACCAAGGAGAGACTCCGCGGCCACCGGTCATTGGCCATCAGGTCCCGTGCTAGAGAAGTCTTCGGTGACGCTTCGCTAAAGACGCTTTCTCAGCTTCAAAAACTCTATCAGCCTGCACTTACACTTTCGGGAAACGCTGAGAAAGGCGCTGCTCATTTTCAGCAACGATGCGCCACGTGTCATCGCGGGAAGCCTCCTTTCTCGAATGAGGGTCCGGGATTGGGCCCCGACATGGTCACTGTCGCCACAGCGGGAAGAGCCCTGTTGCTCGGGAATATTCTAGATCCCAACCGAGAAGTAGCCGCACAGTTTGAAGCATGGACAATTGTAACCAGTAATGATGGAGGCGAAGAAGAGGTGGTTGGATTGATTGAAAAGGAATCAACAAACGAGGTAACCATCCGATCGCTGACTGACATTGAAAGAAAAGGCAGAACGATTTCTCGATCAAAGATTATCAGCATGAAGCCCACTGGACGCTCACTGATGCCAGAAGGACTCCTTACCGGAATGACACCTCAGGATTTGGCAGATCTGTTCGCCTTCATCGAATCTCTACGGTGACCCCTACCCCTTCAACTTCCGGTAATCACCGTTTCTTTCAGTGACGCCCTCCTTATCTAACAGATCCAGCACAGGCATCACGATCCGCCGAGAAGCACCAACGGCTTGTCTCAATTCACTGACGGTGGCTTGAGAGGCCTTTCTCAGGTGGCTCTTTATCATTCGCTTGATTCGATTGAATCCAGCAGGAGTCAGAACCAATTCGCTATTCGGACAAACCACCTCGCCCATGGCTTCCAAGTATCTCAATGCATCCAAAGCCTGTTGGGAATCGCAGAGGACACTACGCGAAGGTGGGGCCATGGGATCTCTTCGGAGCACCTCTCGAATACGTTCCACTTCCGGAATGAGTTCAGGTGGACATTCGATACGGTGATTCTTGAGGTGGATCAGTCCATTGGAAATCTCCCATTCCGCGTCCGTTCGATTCTTGAGGAACTCATTGGCAGCATCAGGAGGAATTCGTTTCGCAAAGCGAAGCTCCGCAACTTTCATCCCTCGTTTATCAGGGTGTTCTTCATGAAATTTCTCCAAGACCCGCACAACTCTCGCATGCGTATCAGCGGCAATCTTCGATTGCCAGATATGGCTCCCAATCTGTTCCATGTTGCGTGATTCGCAAATCGATTGTTCGAGGTCGCGTCCACTGAACTGCGTATACTTGAGCACCTGCGCCCGATGAACAATTGTCTCTTCATTGATCGCGCTTTCCATCCACACAGCTACAGATTCGGGCAACGCTGCTCGATTCTCCAACAGGACCTGCCTCCGCGGATTACCGAACCGCGGACTCAGCCCCTCCACTCCGGCAAGAATCAGTCCTCCACCAATTGTCCAACGTTGCGAACTGTCTCTGATTACAAATCTCTCACCCTCAAAGGCAACGACCGGACTCTTAAACGTCAACGAAGCCAAGACCGGTTCCCCTGGTCGAATTCCCTTTCCCTCTTTCAACCTTAATCGCGCCTCAACACAAAGCGTCCCAATATGCAGCCATACGAATGCACCTGTCTTCAAGGCCGGCGTTCTGCGTTCGGGCAAGAGCGTTCTTTGGCTTTGAATCAATCGCACATCTACACGCTTGAATTTCGCAAGATCAGGATGATCTGACAAAAGGCACCCTCGCTTCAGCCCTCTCTCTCCAATGTCAACACCAGCAATATTGACTGCAGTCCTTGCTCCCGGAATTGATTCCTCCAGCTGGAGCGAATGACTTTGAATGCCTCTCACCTTACATGGAAGCCCAGTTGGATACATGGTGATTGCCTGGCCGACCTTCAAGGACTGTCGTTGCATGGTGCCGGTTACAACCGCCCCAACCCCTTTGACAGTGAAGGCCCTATCCACCCAGATCTGGCTCCAACGGCCACTCTGCGATTCTATCAAACAGGCTTGCTTCATCAGCTCCCGCCTTAGCTGATCCATCCCTGCCCCTGTTTTCGACGAGACGAGAGAAACATCACCGCACACAAAATCAGTCTGACTAAGTTCAGCAACGACTTGTTTTCTTACCGCTTCAGCTCGCTGTGTATCGAGATCACATTTGGAAACGACAGCCACCAGGTGCTTCACTCCTAAATATTCCAGAATCTGTAGATGCTCTTCGGTCTGCGGCATCCAACCGTCATCGGCAGCTACAACCAACAAAGCCATGTCCATCCCCCCAACTCCCGAAATCATGTTGCGAACAAAATCTTCATGCCCCGGAACATCCACCACACCAAACCGCACATGGCATTCATTGCTATCAAGAGCAAGCGAGGCAAAGCCCAAGTCGATGGTAACACCTCTTCTTTTTTCCTCTGGAAGCCGATCAGGATCTGTCCCGGTCAGGCATTGAATCAGCGAAGACTTGCCATGGTCGATATGGCCGGCTGTTCCCAGAATAAGATGCTTCTCAGTCATCGCTTCAGCCCAACAGATCCAATTCCTTGAGGCGGGAAATAATCTGAGAGTCCTCTCCTGAAAGGACAGTCCTAGAATGAATCATAACCCTGTCCTCTTGAATACCTGCAATAATGGGAGTCATGGCATCACGTAAGAAAGTGATGCATGCATCAGGCTTCAATTTTGGATGTCGAACTGCCAATGCGTATGACAGCATCGAGCTTCCCGGTAAACTACCACCGCCGACGGTGTCCTTGGTCTTTGCCAATCCAACATCAAGAGAGACAGATCCCAACTCCCTTATCCATGATTCACAACGACACTTTGTTTCTTCTTCCGACATCTCGATCAAGCCGTGAATAGGGACCTGATCATATCCAGGTGACTCGCCCGAGGAGAGATCGAGATACGCATCGACCACTGATTGCAGACTCGTGAGAATCAGTTTATCGCAGCGCATTGCCCTGAAGAGTGGATTCTTCTTCAGAGAGGCAATCAGTCGTGCCTTGCCTGCAATCACGCCTGCCTGAGGACCACCCATCAGCTTATCACCACTAAAACAGATGAGATGAACCCCTTGCTTAACAGCCCGTTCCGGGGTGATCTCATCCACCAAAATCTGATTCGCATAGGTATCACCCACGTTCCCCGTCCCGAGATCGAAAACCAAGGGGCAACGCCGCTTCTTTGCCAACGAAGCCAGTTCTTTCAAATCAACTTCTTGAACGAACCCCTTCATTTCGAAGTTACTTCGATGCACCTTTAGAATTAGTGCGGTCTCCGATGTAATCGCAGCCTCATAGTCGGCCGGAGTGGTCTTATTCGTTGTTCCAACCTCTTTCAAGACAGCTCCGGCTGATTCAAGAATCTCTGGAATCCGAAAACCTCCACCTATCTGCACCAGCTCTCCCCTGGAAATAATGACTTCGCGCTTTTTCCTGGTCAGTGACTGAAGAACAAGAACAAGCGCAGCGGCACAGTTGTTTACAGCAGTTGCTGCCTCTGCCCCACATAAGGTGGCCAAACCGCTTTCGACATAGGATCCTCTGCTTCCTCGCTTGCCAGTAGTCAGATCCAATTCAAGGTTACTGTATCCTGAAGCTATATCGGTTGCTTTTGAACCACTGGAAACACCGATAGGCGATCTTCCTAGATTGGTATGAACAACGACTCCCGTAGCATTGATGACAGGCTGAATCTTGGATCGAATCGATTGCCTTAGGGCCTCTTCAATCACTGTGTGTAGCCCGCTGAATTGAATGTCTCCCCGCCGCAAACGGGCCACCTGACTTCGAAGAATCCCAGCCAACACCCGGTGAGGCAGATCATACTCGCGATACTGATCGAGGAGTGAACCTATGGATGGAATGGATCGGTCTGCCATGCGCCTTCAGTCCATCGGCTTTTTCCAACGGGGTCAAGTCGAGGGAAGACTCGAATCAATGGAAATCATGGCTAAGGGCCACTTTGGGGAGATGGGATTGCAGTGGATGAATCTTCTTTGCCAACACCGTTACTACTTCTCGTTGATGTTGGAGGCGGCCTTCGATGACCAGGAATTGTTCCTGTGTGATGAGCAGTCGGTGTTTCTCAAAGGTGGATGATGGCACGAAGGCGTTGGATATTCCTGTTTCATCTTCAAGACTGATGAACATGTGACCTTTTGCTGTTCCGGGCCTTTGGCGACAGATAACCAATCCAGCAATCTTAACCCATTCACCATCATTACCATCCAATAGCTCATTTGCACTGAAGATACCGGAAAGTTCATTGCGAATATAGGCCATGGGGTGTGGCCCAGTAGTCAGGTGCATCCCCCTGTAGTCGGCTGCGAGCCGTTCATCTGGGTGCATGGGGGGCAACGGTGAACAAACGTTGTCATTCTCGGATGCTTGATCGACATCAGGTGTGGCGCGTTGGAAGAACAAATCATCAGGCGATACCTGCTTCTCGACTTTCCAGAGGGCATCACGACGATGTTCCGCCAGTCCATTCAATGCTCCGATCTCAGCCAGTATCCGGCGTTCATCTTTGTTTGGGTGACAACGGTAAAGGAAGTCATCGAGGCTTTGGAATGACTGTCTATCGCGCTCAATCAGAATGCGGCTGATAGCAGCATTGGAAACGCCTCTAGCGGTTCTTAGTCCAAGTCGAATCGTGTCATTGTTGATAACAATGCAGATGTCCTGCGATTGTTCCACGCTCACCGGAAGGATACGAATACCATGCCGTTTGGCATCCTTAAGCAAGCTGTCTGGAGAGTAGAACCCCATCGGCTGATTGTTCAGCAGTCCTGTGTAAAACTCCGCCGCGCGATGACATTTGAGCCAGGCGCTGACATAAGCTATCCCTGCGAAACTGATGGCATGTGATTCAGGAAAGCCATAGAGAGCAAATGAACGAATAGAACTGATGATCTCTTCCTGCACATCTGGTGTCACATCCTTTGCATCGAGCGCTGTGCGGAGCTTTACCATGACGCGATCCATACGTTCTTCGGATCGATGAAAACTCATGGCGCGCCGAAGCTCTTCTGCCTCTGATCCAGTGAAGTCAGCCATGATCATTGCGATCTTGAGAACCTGTTCCTGAAAGAGCGGTACTCCCAGTGTACGTTCCAGCACTGGTTTCAAAAGCGGATGCATGTAGGTAACCGGCTTGATGCCTTGGCGCCGATCAAGATAAGGGTGAGTCAGGTTCCCGGCGATAGGTCCTGGGCGAATGATGGCCACCTCAATCGCAAGATCGTAGAAGGTCTGAGGCTTCATCCGAGGCAAAGTCGCCATTTGAGCGCGGCTCTCAATCTGGAACATGCCCACAGTGTCAGCTGCGCGAATCATTTCGAATGTCTCAGGATCTTCCTGCGGGATTGAATGGAACTCCATTTCCCGTTCCGGGCCTCTGGTTCTGCAAAGTTCTATGCACTCTTCGACGACCGCCATCATCCCAAGGCCCAGCAGATCAATTTTGATGATTCCCAGATCCTCACAATCGTCTTTATCCCATTGCAGAATAACGCGTCCGGGCATGGACGCATTCTCCAATGGGACGATGGAGTCCAGTCCGTGATTGCAAACGACCATGCCCCCACAATGTTGTCCCAAGTGACGTGGGAGTCCATATACCTGCTGATAAAGATTTAACAATGCGGGTAGGCGAGGATGTTCACTGGAGAGCCCTGCCTGATTGACCTGATCAGCAAGCTGGAGCGTGTGTTGATAGTCTCCGCCTGCATAGAGTTCTGAGAATCGCCCCAGAACCTGATCTGGCAATCCCAGTGCCTTGCCCATCTCCCGCATGGCACTGCGTCCCCTGTAAGTGATGACGTTGGCCGTCATGGCAGCTCCGTTTGGGGCGTGTCGGCGATAAACTTCCTGAATGACCTTCTCTCGTTGATCTCCGCTGGGAAGATCCAGATCGATATCGGGCCATGAACTACGCCCTTCACTGAGGAAACGTTCGAAGAGAAGTTTGTTGCCGATCGGATCGACAGCAGTGATTCCAAGACTGTAACAGACGGCACTGTTGGCAGCGCTCCCTCTGCCTTGAACCAGAATGCCTTCTTCGCGGCAGTAGTTCACGATATCCCAGACAATGAGAAAGTAGCCTCCAAAACCGAGCTTGTTGATCAGGGCGAGTTCGTGATCCAACTGATGCCGAACCTTGTCCGTAATGCTCCCATACCGCCGCTTAGCACCTTCAAATGCTTCGTGCCGGAGTTTCCCTTCGAGTGGCTGGTTCTCATCCAGAGGATAGTCAGGAAAACGATATCCAAGATCAGCGAGAGTGAAGTCCAATTGCTCCGCAAGGCGAAGGCTGTTTGAAACAGCCTTCGGTAAATCATGAAAAAGGCTCTTCATTTCCTCTGCCGTCTTCAACTGCCGTTCCGCATTCAAAGAGAGAAGTCGCCCTGCTTCGTCCAATCGCGTGTGATGCCGCAAACAGGTAAAGACATCCTGAAGCGCTCGGCCTTCTGGTTTACTGTAAAGCACTCCATTGGTGGCAAGTAGAGGTAACCCATGTTGATTTGCCAGATGTTCACATGCTTGCACCTCTCGCTCTTCTCCGCGTATCCGATGTCGCTGGAGTTCTACAAAGACATTCGCTTCTCCAAAGGTGTTCTTGAGCAACGTCAACACTGCATCCGCCCGCTCTCGATTGTCATTCTGAATGGCCTGCCTTAATGGCCCTTCTTCATCTCCAGTCATGCAGACGAGGCCATCAGCAAATTCCTCCAGTTCATTCCATAGGATACGATGTTCGTTCTTCGGTGAACGAAGCTTGGCCCGCGTGATTAATTGACACAGGTTTTGATACCCGGTGCGATTCTTAACAAGCACTGGAAGAATCTCATTTCCTTCCATGGTCAGTTCACTGCCGACAAGTGGAGTCAGTCCATGCTCTTTGGCCACTTGGAACAAACGTGGCGCACTTTGAACACCATCCCGATCACAAAGCGTCAGCGCAGACAGGTCGAGATGGGCCGCCTGTTCTGCCAACGCTTCCGGCTGAGAAGCGCCGCAGTGAAAACTGAATGCACTGCGCGCGTGGAGTTCCACATAGTCGCCTGAGATCCGGTCAGTCATACGCCCCCTCAATCGTCCATTTATCACCTTCTTTGACCAATCGATAGAGGCCGCCCTGTTCCATCTCGATATCCCATTCTTCGCGCTCCCAATGGGCCTTGTCCCACCAATCTCCAGAATGTTTCCATGGGCCAAATGAATAAAGGACGCGACCACTCGTTCTTGCGGATGCAATTCGGATAACCACCTTACCATCCCTTACTTCGACGCTCACCGGGCTTGGCGGACGAAACCGTCTCAGTGGGAGACCAAGACGTTGCCCCGCTCCCTCGCGGAATGACGATTTCTTATCTGGGTGAAATGACTCCACTCGGACTTTGTCTGCTTGATGTGAATCATCAGGCACTGGATTACCGACGTTTCCCTGCCCAACCAGTGCCTCCAATCTGGCAACCGTTTCGGAGAACTGATTGGGATCACGCAATGTGCTTTCGAAAAGAGAGAGCTGTTGCTGGACCGGTCGTGCAGGTCGAGCCTCCAGACTCAAGCCTGTCACCGGGGCTTCTGCTGTAAAATGTTCCAGATAAGTATGCACCACCCGGACGATGACATCCTGCTTGCGCGTCGGTTCAGGTAACTTGAACAGATGTTCGTGATGGCGGCCGTCCTCAAAGGTCAGTTTGAGTTTCAGTTCTGCGACAGCCATGTGATTTAGTGCCAATCGATTCAGAATCTGTGTCAGGTAGCGATTGATGGCGAAGATCAGTCCCTCCAGCCGTTCAATTCCAAAGTCAAAATCCGCTGCTTCCATCATGGTTTCATTGGGCACATGCAATCGCAGCGGCCGGTCACTTCCGCCACTGGCGATTTCCCAAAGAGGCAGCATCTCACTCCCTAGTCGCTCAATGACATCGTTCTTGGGGAGTTGCTTCAGCTGCCCAAGTGTTTCGATTCCCCATCCCGTAAAGATGCGATTCATATCGCCCATCAATGGAAGAGCGGTGACAGGTAAAGGATCCAAAAATGCAGACTGACTGGAGTCATCTGCAGCAACCTTCAGAAAAGGACGGGCGTGTTTTGCAGCCAATAGTGCCAGATCTGGATTAGCAGCCAGGCCGATCTGCGGAAACAGACCAATCTTACGCACTGCTTCAATACACTTCTCGCCAAGATCTTCCTGTTGTTTCAAGAGGTGACGGGTGCCTCTCAGGTCAATGATTCCAATGCCTGCAGCATGCGATTCAATCCGAGGAGTCAAATCACTTGTCCACTGCATGATCGCTTCCTGTGCTGAAATCTCATTCCCGAGTGAGCGCACCTTCAACACCAGTTCAGAAGACCTTGCCTGGCCTTGCGTCCCGGTCATTCCTTTGGTGACACCCAGTTTTCTTGCCGCAGCATTCAGATGTAAAATCCGCCAGCGTCCCTTGTCCTTGTTCGAACCATCTACACGCCCATCCTCCAGCAAAGCCACAGGACGATGCACCAATTCAGGCTCGTGCCTCAGCACAGCCTGCAATGCAAACTCAGGAATGTAGATACACGCATACATCGTTCAATTCATCACCCCACCCCGGACTGAACAGAATCTGCCCGCACTCACCATCGGTCAACCCTGAGACATTCACAGGGTAAGGCAGGATGAAAAACGCCCTGCAAATAAAGGGGAACCTCCACAAAAAAAGTTTCACGAAGGAGTCGAAGAAGAACTACAGGGCACGTTGCCACGCTGTGAGAACCCGATTCATTGGAGTGATCGCACTTGGAATCTCGGACCAGCTCACCTGATAGCCAGCCTTTTCAAGCTGATAGGTTCGATCAATATCGAATGCCAGTTCATGACCCAGCTTGTTACTGACGGCCGAGGGCGCCTGGCAGGCATTCTTGGGATAACAACAAGGCATCACGGCCACGGGGCTTCGGTTACGAATGGCCAGATCGATGGCTTTATCCGTCAACACGCCACACGCATGCACTCCAATAACGGCTGAATTCTCCGGAATTGTTTGAGATTCATCAATGCGCCCTTGGACATACTCGATCTTTTCGACGGCCCATGGAGCAACGGATTTCAGGCACTCCAACGTCGCTTTAAAGCTGGGAGGTTGATTTTCATCAATCAAAACAACGCGTTTGACGCTTTTCTTGAATATCGCAAAGAGGATACCAGCAAAGCCATGACCACAGCACAGATCGACAATGGTCTCTCCTTTCATCTTGCGACGAACCCGTTCAAAGAACTCACCGCATTCCAGAATTTCTTTTACTGGCAGCACCGTTTCAGCGGCCAATGCGCGAACGACCTTATCCCCAAGCCTGTCCGAGTCAAAATATCGCTCGGACAGTGACGAATCCAATTTCCCCCTGGTCCCAACCCACGCCAGATTGCTCTCTCCATTTAGCTGGTGAAAGAGTTTGTATCGTGCTTCCGGCGGTGTGGACATGTGGAAACCAGTGTCTGATGTGGGCTGATCTGGGTCCAGCAGGAGTTGTTGAGAAATGCAATCTTCTGTGACAGTCCGTTGACACAAACAGAGACTCTTCTTTAAAACCTCCGGACCCAGAAACGAAATCTGATCATGAAGATCCATCTCTCCACACTATTGAAGACGTTCAGCACATTCGGCCTGTTGGCTGTGCTGCTCAACACATCCGCCTGCAAGTCTTCCAAGGTGGAGGGCTCCGAAACCACCGAACCACCCAAGCCAAAACCTAGTAAACGCATGTCCGATTACGGAGTCTCTGTACAGCCCTTCGGCACTTCACCTGATGGAAAAGAAGTGCAGCTCTTTACCCTTGTAAACAAACAGGGATTCATTGCCAAGGTCACCACTTATGGTGCCATGCTGACCGAGATGCATGTCCCGGATCGTGCAGGGCAGCTTGGAGACGTGGTTCTCGGCTTTGACAATCTGGATCAGTATCTCGCTGGTCACCCCTACTTTGGTGTTACCACCGGTCGGTATGCCAATCGGATTGCCAAAGGTGAATTCGCACTGGACGGCAAACGCTACAAACTGGCCACCAACAATGACCCTAACCACCTTCATGGAGGCGATGTCGGCCTGGACAAACAGGTATGGAATGCAGTGTCAGCAATGCGCCCAGAAGGACCTTCTGTCCGCTTCAGTTATACATCTCCAGATGGTGAGGAGGGCTATCCTGGAAATCTCTGGATCGTTGTGACCTATATCCTCACAAATGACGGCGAGTTGACGATCGAGTATGAGGCATCTACAGATCAGGCCACAGTAGTGAACCTCACAAATCATTCCTATTGGAACCTCAAGGACGGCGGTGCTTCATCCATCCATGACCATATCCTGCAGATCCATGCAGATCATTTTACTCCTGTTGATGCGACTAGTATCCCTACTGGAGAGATCGCGCCAGTGGCAGGATCTCCCATGGATTTCACGTCACCTACCACACTGGGAGCGCGCATCGACCAGGTTGGCACGGACCCGACCGGTTATGATCACAACTATGTCCTGCGTCCAGGCAAGACCCGAGCGCTCCGTAGTATCGCCATTCTTCATGAGCCTGAGACAGGAAGAACGATGGAAGTTCTGACAACAGAACCAGGCGTGCAACTCTACTCAGGAAACTATCTGGACAGCACGCTAACTGGTAAAAACGGTGCGGTATACGCCCGACAGAATGCTGTTTGTTTGGAAACCCAGCACTTCCCTGATTCTCCGAATCAGCCCAAATTTCCAAGTACCGTGCTTCGTCCCGGAGAAACTTATCGTCATGTCACGATCCATAAGTTCTCTGCGAAATAAGACGTAAGATCAAAACTCTACTCATGCCCTCAAGTGCTTCTCGCATTTGAGGGCTTTTTTTCTTAGCCAATCACGAATATCCCCAAGGCCTCGCGTGCGTGCTCTGGATCATTGAGAGGAATCCATCCACCATTCAATTTCCGTTGAGAACCGCTCTTCCATTGAAGGGGATGATCTTGATCAAGCTTGGTGGCGAGTTCCCTAAATCCTTCAACCTGATAATCCTTGAGGTCTCTCTTGCCGATAAATTTGAGAGTGCCTCTGCATCCCTGAGCAATCAGCCTGGTCAGCTCCAGCGTGAGTCTTCCCATAGTGAAACGAGGATTGAGTTCAATGACCGGACGAATCTTCAGTTCGCCGTGCAGATCCCGATAAACACATGAATCAATTCCGAAAGGACCGATGTATCCAGCGGAACGAAGCTCATCCGCGATCGGTTTGACACTTTCTTCGTACACCTGCATCAAGCGCTGATTCTTGACTGGCGCATTGAGGAAGCGCCGGATGTCTGGCGCTTCGTTGCGACCGAAGGGAGACTCTGAAATCAATGAATCAATCATTCCTCTTCGGTCATTGTCCATCTTGACAATGCCATACAGCTTTACCCCATCTGCAGTGACTTCATATTGGGTGGAAAAATCCAATAACCGCTCCAACCATGGCTCTAGAACCAATTGCCCTTGCTGCTCCAGCTGGCGTTCAGCCCATGCAATTTGCTGATCCGGAAGTTCGGGCTCCCAAAGTCGAATCATGCTCTGACTCGCAAATCCGTAATCCGCCTTGAGACATTGCTTTTGCCATCCCGCCGAAGTGAAACGCATTCTCTCTGCTTCGAGTTCTTCCACTGAGCTGATTGTCACTCCGTCCACCTCATCGCCCGCAAAGCGCGGATCGCGATTCAAGTTACCTCTGAAATGAGATGCCCATTTGGCAGCAGATGTCTTTCCGAAAAAGGGAACCAGCTCCTCCTTACTGCATTTGGCTGGATTGAGTCCTCTGGATAAAGGTTTGTTGATTAAACTGAATTTACTGAAGGCGTCTGGACTCCATGCCCAAGGTTGAACCGACATGATTCCCCGGTCGCCAAAGTGATCAGCTGGCAATATCTCGGATTCAGTGACCGAAATTTCAGGTATCGAAACTCCTGCTTCATACAGTCGTTCCAAGAATCCTGGTTCAGGTGATTCAGGAAGCAAAACGATGTCCTCATGCCGGGCTAGAAAGAGCGGAAGTGTAGAAAGTTCTTTTGCCCACTGTAGTTGCGGCTTCTTGGGCTGAAGGCTCTTCTCGAGGCAGTGGTTTTCACCAAACGGATTAAACCAATAAACTGACGGTGATCTGCCTTTGGACTTGGAGTAGATCTTTAGTTGCCTGACGAAGGATTGATCCAAACCTGCCTTCCTTCGCCCCTCTTCATTGAATGGAATGGACTTTGCCCGCGCTGGTGAAAGTGGATGCACGAGTATCTTGGAGAACGCTTCCCAGTCCGATTGCTTTTCGTCCTTCCAACGCCGGAACCATTTCAGGCCATAACCAACATGACTGATCTCGTCCTTGTAAATGCGTTCCATCAACACTGCGGACTCCGTATCCCCTGCTTCTCTGAATCGCGCCTCAAAGTATCTGGAGTAATCAAGATTGGCTTGTTCGAAGGTAAGGCTGAGCCTGGCAACATAGTCCAATGGAGATTCCATGGTGGACACGTTTTTCCAGAAGAAGTCGTTAACAGGCAGATCGCCGAAACTCAGACCCAACAACTCCATTCTGCGCATGTATAACAGAGTGTGTTCCTGCTCTTCCTTCAATGTCCGCGCGAGCCCCTTTCTAAAAGCCTTGGGAGCGTCCGGGAACTTAAGGATAGCAAGAGCCATGAGTTCGACAGCCAACAACTCATGATTGGCAAAGTAGTGCAGGAGCCTTGCTCGTTCTTCATCTCCCTTGAGTTCGATCCTGCTTGGGAGATCCGAATCGCCCTTGTGGAATTGCAGATCAGCAGGACGGCCTGGAACTTCAGGAAGGGACAACGCAGAAGGCGAATCATCGATAAGCGTCGCCGTGGGCATGGCGAGCTTCTCTTCAAGACTCGTTGCGAAGAGGATTCTTTGTGCGTGTTCCTGTAATTCCATGAGGCGCTTCCGAATGGTGCAACGCTGTATCGATTGTGAGAACGAAATTCTCATTACTCACCTGATCTTGACTAATCACAGTGCTCTCTGTGTCATTCACTCCGGCCATAGTCATGAGTAGCAATGTTTCAGAAGAATCAAAGAAGCCACTTCACAAACGGAAATGGTTTGTGCTGTCGACTTCCCTGCTCTCATTGATCTTTCTGATCGATCTGTCTCTGGTGATGTTTACCCATGGAGGTAACCGGACAGTCGATATTCTTGGCCCCGCCACTGACCAAGAGGTGTTGCCGGCAAAGACTATTTCCGTGCTTTCAATCAATCTGGCCCATGGTCGCGCCAACGGCGTTCATCAGATGCTTCAAGGCGAAGGAAAGATCTCGAAGCATCTGGAAATGGTATGTGAGTTGATCAATCGGGAGGGTGTCAACCTGGTTGCTCTTCAGGAAGCTGATAGGCACTGCTGGTGGAGTGGTGGTTTTTCCCATGTTGAAGAACTTTCAGAGGCCACTGACCTAAGCTATTCCGCCCACGCAGCGAATGTAGATGGTCTTGGGTTGAGCTACGGAACTGCAATCATTTCCAAAGAACCTATGATTAAAGCGCGTCAGCTTACGTTTCCGAGGAACTATCCCACGTTGAGCAAGGGATGCATTATCAGCACCTGCAGTTGGCCTGGTGATGACGATTTTCGATTCCTCGCAGTGTCGGTGCATCTGGACTTTGCAAGCGAATCAGCCAGAGCTGAGCAACTTGGTTTGCTCAGTGAGGAGATCGCCAAACTCGCCCTTCCTGTGATCGTGCTAGGCGATTTCAATACGGACTCTCGTGATGCCTCATTTACGAGGTTTGTTGAGGATCTTGGACTTTCCACATGGGAAGTGGAAAATTTTTCGTGGATTACATTCCCAAGTATGAACCGACGACTGGATTGGATCATGGTAAGCAAGGAGTTCCAACTTCGTGAGTTTGAGGTGCTTCCGGATGTGGTATCCGATCATTTGGCCATAAAGGCAGTGCTTCAAAGAGCAGATGAGGCTCAAAGAAGCTCAATTTCCTTCTAAATGTGCGGGCTGGCACCTACCCTCCGCGCTCGAACGGGATCTGACATGGATATCAACGTAGGCATTATAACAATTTCCGACCGCGCTGCTGCGGGCGATTATGAAGATTTGGGAGGACCAGCTTTGAAAGAGGCTTCCGAGGCCCAAGGTTGGATCGTCAAGGAATTGAAGCTGATCCCTGATGAGAAACAGGACATTCAACGAGCGATCAAGGAACAGATAGCACGTGGTTGTTCTTTGATCCTGACCACGGGAGGCACAGGGATCGCTCCCAGAGATATCACGCCGGAAGCCGTTCGCGAGATCTGTCACCGCGAGCTTCCTGGATTCGGTGAAGCCATGCGCATGGAATCATTGAAGATCACTCCGAATGCGATTCTTTCCCGTAGTTTGGCAGCATCCGTAGAGAATGCTCTTGTGGTTTGCCTGCCAGGCAAACCAAAGGGTGCCGTCGAGTGCCTTGGTTTCATAACGGGGGCCATTCCCCACACAGTGAAGGTTGTCACCGGAACACCAACCAGCTGTTAATCTTTTTTCAATAGAACATCATATTGTGTCAGGCCTAATAGCCATTGTAGGACGTCCCAACGTCGGTAAGTCAGCCCTCTTTAATCGAATCATTGGTCGTCGTGTGGCCATTGTTCATGATGAGGCAGGTGTGACACGTGACCGTGTCAGCTTCGAAGCTGAATGGGATGGTCATCCGTTTACCATCGTTGATACCGGAGGAATCGGACTTGTCGAAGGGGAACGCTCCGAAGATATCATCACCAAGGCCACGATCGATCAGGTCGAACTGGCTATCGGCGCTGCGGATGTCATTCTGTATGTAGTAAACATTCAAGATGGGATTGTTCCGCTTGATGAGGAAGTGGCCACACGCCTACGTCAATACAACCGCCCAGTCATTCTCGTCACCAACAAGGCTGACAATGCCAGGATCGAAGAGGATCTCGTCGAATTTAGCAAACTGGGCTTCGATAAGATCTTTCCCGTCTCTGCAATTCATGGCCGTGGATTGCTTCCCCTGATGCGTGAAACTCTGAGCTACCTGCCAGAGAAGCCAGAGGTAGAAGATGGTAAGGAATCGGAAGAAGATCCCCTCAAGATCTGTATCGTTGGACGTCCGAATGTTGGAAAATCATCCATCATCAACTCGTTGACTCAATCTGACCGAGTCATTGTGAGTGATATCGCCGGGACAACCCGTGATGCGATTGATGTCCCTTTCGAGATTGAGACGGAGGGCCGAAGACAAACCTGCCTGCTTATCGATACAGCCGGTGTGCGTAAGAAGAGCAAAATCGACGACTCAGTTGAATTCTTCAGTGTAAAACGCACAGAGACTGCCGTTGAACGTTCTGATATCGCGGTATTGGTTATTGATGCAGAGACCGGCATCACCGAGCAGGACAAGAAAATCTGCGACAAGATCAATGAAGAGAAGAAGGCTGCCATCATTGTCGTCAACAAGTGGGATTTGGTTGGCGAAGACGTTGTAGAGGCTCGAAAGGAAGAGGTCAGGCGTCGAAAGGCAAAAGAGCGGAGGGATCGCAATCATGAACCCATGACCACCTTGAGCGAGTTTGCTGAATGGATTCAAAAGAAACTGTTCTTCATGAGCTATGCTCCGGTTGTCTTTACGTCCGCAAATTCAGGATTTCAGTTGGATCGTCTGCTTGAAACGATTCGTTATGTGTCAGCCCAGTTGGATCAGAAGATTCCCACTTCCCTGATCAATCGCACTCTACAGGATGCAGTGGTAAAGCGCATGCCCAGCATGCAGGATGGTCATCGCCTGAAAATCTATTACGCCACTCAGGTATCCAAAGCGCCGCCTTCTTTCCTCTTGTTCGTAAATAAGAAGGACGCACTGACACCTCACTACGAAAAGTATCTCTCGGAAGAAATGCGAACCGCCTTTGGCTACGAAGGTTGCCCTATCCTTCTTCATGCAAAGGAACGACCAAAGAAGGTGGATCCAGTAAGAACTGCGAGAAGGAAAGCCGCAGCGCAGAACAAGACTCGATCCAAGGAAGAGAACTTTCCGTTTCCAAAGCGTGGCGGAAAGCGGGAGCCTGATGTTCCCAAAAAGAAGAGAGTCACCAAACAGGCACTAAAAGCGCGCGAAGGTCAGAAGAAGAAGAAGTAATCTATTCTGCCGGAGGCGCTTGAAGATTCACCTCTGCATATGGGAGCTCGGTGATCTTTTGATAGAGATTGATATACTCTTTGGCCTTCTGTTTCCATGAATGATCCACGGTCATTCCATTCTTCAAGAAATGCTTCATCAAAGTCGGGTTCTTGTAGAAGAGAACTGCTTTCTCCATGGCTACCTGAAGTTCTTTTGTGCTGGCGCCTGTGAACTTGATCCCATTGGCCTCTGATGGTGAATTATCCAAGTCTACGACTGAGTCTTCCAGCCCTCCCGTCCGGCGGACAATCGGAATCGTCCCGTATCGCAGACTATACATCTGGTTGAGACCTGCTGGTTCGTAACGAGAAGGCATCAAAAAGAAATCAATTCCAGCTTCTATCCGATGAGCCAATGCGTGGTCGTAGCCAATCTTGACTGCGACGTTCTTAGGAAACTTTTTTGCCTGTTCCATGAAATCTTTCTCCATTTCCTTGGAACCACTTCCCAACAGAACAAACTGAATATCTGCCCTCTCAGCAAGCTGCTCAACAGCTTCCAGGATAAAATCAGTTCCCTTCTGTTCAGGAGCCAATCGCGTTACCGCACCAAAGAGAGGCATTCGAGCCTTCTCTGGAAGACCGAATTCTTTCTGCAGCGCAGCCTTGCACTGTTTCTTGCCTGCGGGTTTGGAAGCTGAATAGGCAGCTGGTAAATGAGGGTTCTCTTCAGTTGTCCACTCGCTGTAGTCGACGCCATTCAAAATGCCACTGACTCGCCCTTCCCTCATCTGAATAGCACCAGCAAGGCCTGCGCCCCCAGATTCTGTTCGGATTTCCTTGGAATAGGTTTCGCTCACAGTGGAGACGTAGTCGGCGAAAGTAATTCCACTCTTCAAGAGGTTCATGCCTCCGTAAAACTCCAAGGCAGTGAAGGTAAAATACTCTTCGGGTAGGTTGGTTAGCTGAAACTCGTCCCACCCAAACACGCCCTGATAAGGCATGTTGTGGATTGTATAGAGAGTCTTGGGAACATTGCTCCACTGCCCATTGTCGCGGGCATCTTTAAGCAGAGCAGGCACAAGCCCGAGCTGCCAGTCATGAAGATGAATCAGATCATAGGGTTCAGATTGTTGCTTAGCCAATTGAGCAACGCATTTGGAAAAGAATATGAATCGTGCGGCATTGTCCCAATACACCTCTCCATTCTCTAGGTAGATACCGTCTCTGTTGTAGAAATCATCATGTTCGATGAAATAGACTTTAAAGTTCTCACCTGCATCATGCCTCCAGACAGCTCCTTCAACACTCCCTTTCCCAAGAGCGACATGAAGTGTCTGCTCTTCCTTTACTAGGTCAGGAAATGCTTCGTGGATCCCTTTGTAAAGAGGAGTGACGGCATGAACGACTTCGCCTTCAGTTGCCAGCGACTTGGCCAGACCGGATACCATGTCGGCAAGTCCGCCGGTTTTGGAATATGGAAAAAGTTCGCTGGTGGCTTGAAGGATTCGCATCGGATTATTCGGTTGGTGCCGGGATCTTATAGGTTCCTATGAAAGATTGGAGGGGCTCAGGAATCAGGATGCTTCCGTCCGCTTGTTGATAGGTTTCAATCAGGGCAACAAACAGGCGAGCCAAGGCTGTTCCGCTTCCATTGAGAAGATGAGGATACTGAGTTCCTTTCTCTCCCGATTTGTAACGGGTGTTCATTCTCCTTGGTTGATAATCCACACAATTCGAACAACTCGAGACTTCGAGGTATTGCCCCTGTCCTGGTGCCCAAACCTCGAGGTCATACGTCTTGGCACTAGCAAAGCCCATGTCACCAGTGCAAAGCAGCAGCACCCGGTAGTGCAAGCCGAGTGTCTGGAGGATGTCTTCAGCATTCGCTGTCATGCTCTCCAGTTCATCAAAACTGTTCTCCGGCTCAACCACCTTGATCAGTTCAACCTTGTCAAACTGATGAACGCGGATCATGCCACGCGTATTGACCCCGGCAGCCCCAGCCTCCGCTCTGAAGCATGGGCTGTAGGCGCAATATTTGATCGGCAGGTCCGATTCGTTGAGAATCTCCTCGCGGTGAATGTTCGCAACGGGAGCCTCCGCAGTGGGGATCAAATACTGTTTACCAAGCGTGCTGTCATCTTCGCCTTCACGAACGGCATAAGCCTGATCGAGAAACTTGGGAAACTGACCGACACCAGTCATGCATTCGGCGTTCACGACAAACGGTGGGGAAACCTCGGTGTAGCCATTCTGCGTCGTGTGTTTGGAAAGGAGAAATTGAATCAACGCACGCTCCAATCTCGCTCCCCAATTGGTGTAGAGAAGGAACCCGCTTCCTGAAAGTTTGGTTGCTCTGGCAAAATCAATCAGGCCAAGACTCTCGCAGATCTCTACATGTGCTTTGGGCTCAAAGTCAAAGGACGCCTTTTCTCCCCATGCCCGCACCTCTTTATTGTCGTCTGCATCCTTGCCGGCTGGAACACTGTCATCCGGGAGATTGGGCAGTTCCAAGAGAATCTGATCACGCTTGGTTTCGGCATCGGTTACCGATTGATCTAGTTCGGTGATCTTATCGCCGATCTCACGGACTGCCGCCTTTTTGCTTTCGGCCTCGTCCTTCTTGCCTTCCTTCATCAGTCCCCCAATTTCCTTGGAAGCCTTGTTGCGCTCAGCCTTTAAGGATTCAACCTCGCTGATGGCATTACGACGCTGTTCGTCCAACTGTAAAATTTCGTCAATTCGACCACCCAGACCGTCTTCGCGGCTGTTGAGTTTCGTTTTGATTTCGTCGGGTGTTTCCCGGATGCATTTCACATCAAGCATGGGCTGAGTATTCAAAAAGCCTCCCGGCAAGGGCAAGGGAGAACCCCTGTAACATTCATATTGATAAAACTACCGCCTCAGCCAGCTATTGAGTGGCCTCCTCTATCACTACTGGTTATTCTGCGCCCCACGATGTTGATGACACCGGAACAAAAGGGATTTCCCGGCCGACTGATCGCTGTTGAAGGGATCGACGGAGCGGGAAAAACCACACAAGTCCACCTGCTGAAAAGGTGGCTGGAACTGCAGAATTTGAAGGTTCACCATGCAGATTGGAGTTCGTTCAATCTGGTGAAGAGTGCCATCACTCGTGTTGAGGGGCGCAACCTGATCACACCAACCAGTTACAGCCTGCTTCACGCCACCGATTTTGGAGACATCTATGATCGTCGCCTTCTACCTCTTCTCAAGGCTGGCTACCTTGTTCTGTGTGATCGTTACATATTTACAGCGTTTGCCAGTGGGATTGTCCGCGGCTGCCCTCCAGCTTGGATCAGTGGGCTCTATGAATTTGCAGCGAAGCCCGATGTGACCCTGTTTCTGAATACGAGACTGGAAACTGCTGTGAACCGTATTCTGAAGCTGCGTCCGGATCTCAATTACTTCAATGCAGGGATGGATCTTCGCTACAGCAGCGACATCTACGAGAGCTATCGCATCTACCAAGAGCGCTTGCAGGAGCAGTATCTCGCTTTGGGCACCAGTCATGACTTCCACATGATCAATGGCGATGAAAGCATCGAGGCCCAACAAACTACCCTTCGCCAACTGGTTTCCGGAAAATTGGCTTTGGACGACTTTACCCACGACGAATAAACCATGGCATCCAAAAAGAAGAAACCACGCCGTCAGATCAAGCGCCCAGCGAAGCCGCTGCACCCGCGGAGCGTTACGCCCAAGCGATTCTATGGACATGGAGTTCCAGGAGTAGACCCAGACACCTTGATCGGAAAGCTGATCGTAGTGGAGGGTTCAGATGGATCAGGCCGTTCGACGCAGATCCGAACCCTGACAGATTGGCTTGAGGGCTTGGGCTTGCCAACCATTCAGGTCGGGTTGAGGCGCTCCACACTTGTGAGTGCAGAACTCGATAAAGCTAAGACCGGCAACATCCTCAGCAGAAACACTCTCAGTCTCTTCTATGCCACGGACTTTGCCGATCAGCTTGAGAACAGAATCATCCCTGCTCTACAAGCTGGTTATATGGTCCTTGCTGATCGATACATCTACACGTTGATGGCACGAGATCTGACCAGAGGAAGCGATCTCCATTGGTTGGAGAACCTGTATGGACTAGCTGTCGTTCCAGATGCCGTGTTTTACCTCAATGTAACGCCCGACACTTTGGTCCAACGAAACCTGGTCAAGTCCAGCATGCTTGATTACTGGGAAAGCGGGATGGACCTCGGGTTATCCCCTGACCTCTTTGACTCCTTCATCAAGTATCAGGCGAAGCTGGATGCACAGTTTCAGAGGCTCCAGAAGAAATACAAGTTTACCATTGTTGATGGCGAACAGTCAGTTAATGAAGTGAGTGAAGCACTCCACAGCGCGACAGAAACGTTGCTTTCCAATTGAGGCATGGCTGATCGCCCTTCACGACGTTCGGTCATCGACATTGGGACGAATTCGGTGAAGTTGCTCGTAGGTGATGTAGATGGCGAACGAGTTGATCCGGTCTATGAGAACAACCGCCTGACACGTCTAGGACTAGGGCTCTACGACACAGGAAAACTAGCGCCTCAATCCATGCTAGACACCTATGCCGCCGTCACTGAATTCGTTGAAGCCGCTAAAGAGAAAAAAAGCGAACGTCTCCGAATCATCGCCACTAGTGCCACCAGAGACGCTTCAAACTCTGCAGAATTGCTGTTCAGGTTGGAGGAGATTTCCGGAATAACACCTGAGATTATCACGGGCCAAGAAGAAGCCTCCCTTGTGCTTCGTGGAATCCTGACGGCTGATGATCTTCGTAATCGCGAGATGCTTATCACCGATATCGGCGGAGGTAGCACGGAACTCATTCTGACCAGAGGGAAGGAACTCGTCTTCCAACATAGTTTCCAATTGGGAACCGTCAGGATGATGGAGGCCATTCATGTGGCCGATCCCCCAAGCCCATCATGTCTTGAGAAGGCCTGGGCGATTCTAGATCAGTTCTTTGAAGAGGAGATCAACCCGAGGTTGAAACCACTGATCCTAGAACTTGATCGTCCCGACCTTCTGACGACGGGAGGCACCTCTACCATCCTGGCCAGAATCAGCACTGCTTCGGAGGATTTTGACCCAAACAGGATCGAATCGACGATATTGAGCGACTTGCAAGTAAAAGGGATTTCAGATCGCCTGTGGTCACTCCCATTAGAGGAAAGGCAGAAAGTGGCAGGCCTCCCAGCAAACCGGGCCGATGTGATGCTTGCTGGGGCTTTGATCTACCTCGCAATTTTCAAGCATCTAGGGTTCTCAAGGATGCATCCGAGCACCAGAGGGTTACGATTTGGTGCCCTGCTTTGATCAATTAGCAGTCTAGAATTTCACAATTATCGAATAAATCTGACAACGAGTTTAGTCTGGCATCCGCATTGCTTGCCCAATAGCCTCACAAAACCGATCAGCGAGAAGTTCCAATGAGCGCAAAAATTCTAATTGTAGATGACGAAGCGGATATCCGCTCTCTCTTGAAGATCATCCTTTCCCGGGCTGGTTTTCAGATTGCAGAGGCAGCCACCGGGGCGGAGCTGCATGCCAGGTTTGATGCTCCCGAATTGGCGCCTGATCTGGTGCTTCTGGATCTCAAACTCCCTGATGCCGATGGCATGGACCTTCTGGCTGATATTCGCAATCGCTGGCCAAAGACGATGATCGTCATGCTGACGGGTCACGGCAGCCTGGACACAGCCGTTCGCGCAATCAAACTTGGTGCTTACGATTTCCAGCAGAAACCATTCGATCCCAAGACTCTGGTTGTTTCGATTGAACGCGCGTTGGAGAACAAGCAACTTCGAGAGGAAGCCCAACAGCTCCGCAAGGCAGTCACGTCTCTCAAGGGAGCAGCTCCTACGATTGCCAGCCCGTTGATGAAAGACGTCACCAAGAAGATCGAAAAGGTGGCGCCCAGCGACGTCCCTGTTCTGATTACTGGTGAAAGCGGAACGGGAAAGGAGGTTATTGCAGACCTCTGTCATGCGCTTAGCAAATTTAGTGAAGGGCCGCTTGTGAAAGTGAACTGCCCTGCTCTTCCCACGGATCAGATCGAAGCAGAGCTCTTTGGTGCCGCTGCCGGAATTGGAGGTGTAGAGAATGCCCGTGCTGGTCTTTTTGAACAGGCCAATGGCGGAACCATTCTCCTCGATGAAATCAGTGAAATGCCTGTAGAGCTCCAAAGCAAACTGCTTCGCGTGCTTCAGGATATGAAGACCAACCGCGTAGGTAGCGAAGAAACCTATGACATCAATTGCCGCATCGTATCCACAACGAATCAGGACCCCACCAAAGCCATCACTGAGAACAAATTGAGGGAAGACCTCTACTACCGGATCAATGCTGTGACCATCACGATTCCCCCACTGCGTCAGCGCAAGGAAGATGTCATGCCGCTAGCCAAAGAGTTTCTGAAGCGTTACGCAGCTCAGGAAGACAGAACGATTGGTGGATTCTCAAGTTCTGCGGAAGATCGTCTAAAATCTTTCGATTGGCCCGGCAATGTACGTCAGCTTCAAAACATCATTCAACAGGCTGTTCTCTTGAGTGAAGGCGCCCTGTTGGAATTGGACGACTTGGGAATCACCGGCGAAGCCGATGACGAGAACGATGCCAAGGTCGATAAGTTGACGCTGATGCAAGGAATGGAACGTAATACCATCATCCAAGTATTGAAGGAAACCGGCGGAAACAAGCTGGAGACAGCCAGGCGTTTGGGCATTGGTCGTCAGACACTCTACAACAAGATCAAATCATATCAGATCACTGTGTAGTGGTTACATGTGCCATAAATGGCGCAGCCCGATAATCAATGAAGCCAGCCATACAATTGGCGCCCCTTTCTTCACGTAGAGCCAGAGCAACAGGCCGCTACCCACGAGCCTGATTCCAAACAAGGCCCCCATCCACGGAAGTGGCAGTTGATTGGCCAACGAGTTCATCTTCATCCCTGCTGTCAGAAGAGCCAACACAAGAGTCAGGCAATACGCTGCCTTAACTGATTTAGATAGGCGTAGCAAGATGGCGAATGGAGCGAAAAGGAGAAACAGGCTCTCCAGACTCACCGTGAAAAACGTCCGCACAACGGTATCTAACTCTGAATCAGGATACTCCTTCGGGTTCAGCTCCCTAAGAACGGGGTCACACCAAGTAGCGAGTATCAAAGACCACACCAAACTGATTGCAACTACCGGTAAAAGAATCTTTGGGGCAACTTTCCACTGAAAAATGCGGTTCTCTCCGTACAGCTCGTGCCAGGCGAATACAAAGAGCCAAAGGAAGAACAGGCACCAGACTAGGATCCCCCACATCAACAGCCAAAAGTCCGGACGATCTTCCCAAAAAACGATTCGGGGAAGGCAGAAAAGGCCTACCCCCAATGCAGCCACCACCGACTGCTTCATTACCTGCCTGTTGGAAAGACGTCTCAAACGAGTCCGATCGTTGACTCTTTGATGGGGGAACATCAACAGCTTTTTGCCCTCAATCTTGGATGATTTCCTTTACCTCAATGAAGCGCAATGGGCATTCTTCCCGGACATGGAAAGCAAAGACCAACTTCGTGAACTCTTCCGGATGCAGAAGTCGCTCAATGAGCGCATCGGGGTCAAGACGGACTCTATGACGGAGGAACAGAAAACAGAATGGATTCTCAACTACTGCCGTGCCATGTCCCAGGAAATGGCCGAGCTGACGGACAGCGTTCCTTGGAAATGGTGGGCCAAGTATCAGAAATTTGACGAACAGAATGCACGAGTCGAAGTCGTCGATCTCTTTCACTTTCTAATCAGCATGGCCCAGGTTCTGGGAATGAGCGCCGACGATGTCTTTGAGGCCTATGTAAAGAAGAACGAGGTCAACTTCCAACGCCAGGACAGCGGCTACACAGAGAAAGATCACGACGACTCCAAACACATCTAATCGAGATGCCTCGATCCGTATGCCAGAACCCCGTTTCCGGAATCCCTTCTCCTGGAGGTGATGTCCCTGCAACGTGGATCGCGGACATAGATCATTCCCTGATTTCTCAAGAAGCGATTCGCGAAAGAGTTCATGCCCTCGGCCATCAGATCGAGAAGGACTTTGCTGGAAAGGAGTTGGTAATTGTTGCCCTCTTGACGGGAACAGTCCCCTTCCTTGCTGATCTGATTCGAAATATTTGTATCCCGCTCAAATTGGATTTCATGGGGGTATCCAGCTATAGGGAAGGAACAACTTCAGGGAACCTTGTTTATACCAAAGAACTGACTCTTGATGTCCGCGATCACAACGTTCTGGTTGTTGATGACATCCTCGATACAGGCAAGACGCTTGATGCGGTCCTTGCAAAGCTTCAAGAGCTTTCACCAGCAACGCTCGACACCTGTGTACTTCTGGAAAAGCGGGCAAGGAGAGAAAAGAATATCGAAGCACAGTATGTGGGTTTTGATATACCTGATGAGTTCGTAGTTGGCTATGGTCTCGATTATGGAGAGTGCTTTCGCAACATGCCCTTCATCGGCGTTTTGAAACCAGAGGTCTATTCGTGAAAGTTACGGTTTCATACTACTCCTGGTTTCGGGATCATTCGGGAGTTTCTAGTGAAGAGGTTGAAATCACAGAATCAGCCAGCACGCTCGGAGATCTTCTGAACGCAGTTCACAAGATTCACCCTTCACTCAAGGAGAGTGAGCGTTCGACATTGATGGCAGTTGGCGTCGAATATCAAGACGCGAACCACCCATTGAAAGATGGCGATCAGGTCTCCCTTTTTCCTCCAGTACAAGGCGGATGAAACGAACCCTTATAATCGGAACGGCCCCAATCGATGAGCGGTCCCTGATCGCAGAGCGCAACCATAGCAACGCAATGGGAGCCGCCCTTACCTTTTCTGGAATCGTCAGGGCACAAGAAGGAGACACGATCATCAAGGGTATCGACTATGAGTCATTCGATGAAATGGCGAAGCATCAATTCCAACTGATCTTTGATCAAATGGCTGAACGCTGGCCGATTGAGTCCGTCAAGGTGTTCCATAGGACGGGTAAAGTTGCCGTTGGAGATCCTTCGCTTTTCGTCGAAATTATTAGCACACATAGAGGTGAATCCTTCGAAGCATGTCAGTTTTTGATCAATGAAATGAAGAAGAAGGTCACGATCTGGAAGCGTCCTTACCACTGATAGCAGACTCGCCAGAATGCTAGTTTTGAACTAAAAATTTCCCAATGTCTCACCACCGCTGTTTCTCTACAGGAGCACTCATGGCAAAATGCATCGTTGCCTGTTTGTTCTTTGCTATTTCGGCCTCCGCCTTCGCGAAGGCAACTCGCATAAGATTGGTTTGGCAGGACGACCCGACATCAACCATGACAGTCGTCTGGCATCAAGAGAGCGGCAAGCCCAAGCAGGTGCTCTACTCTACCAAGGGACCCATTTCCCTAAGCAATGCAAAGCGAGCTTCCAAGACGTCTCAAATCAGCACTGTCGACTACATGGAAATGCAGAATGCTTCGGCCCATCTGAAGAAGCTCAAAGCCGACACTCTCTATCATTTCGCAATCAATGATTCTGAGGGACTTGGAAAGTCGTTCAGCTTTAAGACAGCGTCTGATACGCGCAAACCCTTCACCTTTATAGCGGGTGGCGACAGCAAGACTGAGGAGCGACTCAGAGAACGCTATCGGAAAGGCAACCGAATGGTCGCAAAGCTGCATCCTCTGTTCGTTCTTTATGCTGGCGATTTTACCAGTGGCGACGGGCTGAACGCTGAGGGATGGCAGCACTGGCTGAAGGATTGGAGCGAGCTTTCAACGACTACCGATGGAAGAATGATTCCGATCGTCCCAGTGCGTGGCAACCATGAAGCAGATGAGGATATTCTCTATCGACTCTTTGGTCTTCGTTCACCAAAGAATTACTTCGCGCTCAGTTTTGGAGGAGACCTGTTGAGACTCTATGCTTTGAACTCTGAGATCAACATCGTCAGACCATCGGATAAAAAGAACCGATCTGGAAAGGAAATGAGCCCGATCGAAACAAGACAACGCGAATGGTTCATCAAAGATCTCGAGTCCACCAAGGCCACATTCACTGCTGCCAGTTATCACAAGCCCATTCGTCCACACACCAAGAGCAAAGGTGAGAATGATTACCTTTACCGTTCATGGGCAGATGTCTTTCACATACACCAACTAGATCTCAGCATCGATGGCGATTCACACATGCACAAAATCACTTGGCCAGTGATCCCTTCGACAAAGGAAGGAAGCCATCAAGGATTCATCCGCAATGATAAGGAAGGAACTGTATTCACCGGTGAAGGCAGTTGGGGCGCCCCTGAACGTGCGAACAATGATGACAAACCATGGACGCGCCAAAGCGGTTCGATCCATCAGTTCAAATGGATTCATGTCCACCCGGATCAGATTAAGCTACACACAGTGCTATTGTCTAATGAAGCGAAGGCTAAATCCAATTCGGATGCAGATCCGTTTCATATCCCAGAAGGAATCGAGCTGTTTGATCCGACTGGGAACGAGCCATTCATTTCAGTCCCTGCACGATCCAAGTAATCGCCATGGCCAAGGATAAGATTCTTACAACGCCTCCTGAGATCGATGGAATGCCGAAGGGTATTCCTTACATTGTCGGCAACGAAGCTGCCGAGCGTTTCAGTTACTATGGAATGAAGACCATTCTCGTGGTCTTCATGACGGAGTATTTGAGGAATGCCGATGGTGGACTGGCTCCAATGGAGAAGGAGAGCGCCTTTGGTTGGTTCCACCTCTTTTTAGGTTCAGTCTATTTTCTTCCAGTTTTGGGGGCTGTGTTGTCCGATTGGATCTGGGGGAAATATAAGACGATTCTAGCGTTAAGTATCGTCTATTGTCTGGGTCACCTTGCATTAGCATTGGATGAAACCCGCTTGGGACTGGCTGTCGGTCTTTCATTGATCGCCATTGGATCAGGGGGGATCAAACCATGTGTCTCGGCCCATGTTGGTGATCAATTCGGGCCCAAGAACAAAGGACTGATCAGCCGGGTATTCGGTTGGTTCTATTGGTCGATCAATTTCGGATCGTTCTTTTCAACCCTGCTGACGCCATGGCTACTCGAACACTACGGACCTCATTGGGCGTTCGGAATCCCCGGACTTCTAATGCTGATTGCGACATGGATGTTCTGGCTGGGGCGCAGAGAGTTCGTTCACATACCGCCCGGAGGAAAGGCCTTCATCAAAGAAGCGTTGGGGCCCAAGGGGATCAAATCGTTGAAGAATCTTGTTCCGATCTACCTACTGATTTCCGTCTTTTGGTCTCTATATGATCAGAACGCGTCGACTTGGGTCATACAGGCAAAGGAGATGGATCTTCAGTTTATGGGCAGGGAGTGGCTTCCGTCGCAAATACAAGCGATCAATCCTTTGCTCGTTATGGTTTACATCCCTTTGTTTACCTACTTGCTTTACCCTACCATTAGCCGGTTCTTCCCGTTGAACGCGGTAAGAAAGATGGGAATCGGATTCTTTATCATGGTCCCCTCTTTCCTGATCATTGCCTTTGTTCAGGCCGGAATCGAAGCCGGCCAGACGCCGTCAATCGCGTGGCATTTAATCGCTTTTCTGTTCCTTACCGCAGCCGAAGTAATGATCTATCAAACAGGACTGGAACTAACCTACACACAGGCACCCAATACGATGAAGTCGTTTTTGATGTCCCTTTTCCTACTGACGATTGCGCTGGGAAATTATGTCACGTCCGCCATTAACTTCTTTATCAAGAACGCGGATGGGACAAGTAAGTTGGAGGGAGTCTCTTACTTCCTATTCTTTTCTGGCCTAATGATCGTTGCAGCGATTGCGTTCGTCTTTGTTTCAAAACGATTCAAGGAAGCCTCCTATATTCAAGGCACTCCTGACACAGAGACTACATGAGTTTCCCTATAGAGTTCCTAATCATTCTCGGGTTGATCTTCATCAACGGAGTTTTCGCGATGTCAGAAATCGCGATTGTCTCTGCCAGAAAGATCCGCCTCAAAAAGATGGCCGACGAGGGTGATAGCCGAGCCGAAGTTGCCTTTCAACTGGCTAACTCCCCTACCCGCTTTCTTTCTACTGTTCAGGTTGGAATTACGCTCATTGGGATAATTGCTGGTGCATTTGGTGGAGCGCGTCTAGCCAAGTATCTGCAGGAGCCACTCAAGGACATCAGCTTTCTCGCGCAGTATGCTGAACCCGTGAGCGTAGCGGTGGTCGTAACGACGATTACATTTCTTTCGCTCGTTATCGGAGAACTGGTTCCCAAAAGGATCGGATTGAACAACCCGATCGGGATTTCGTTGATGATTGCCAAGCCAATGAATCTCCTTTCTCGGTGGAGTAAACCGGTTGTCTATTTCCTTGGCATCACCACGAATTTTCTCATTCGAATTCTAGGTATCAAAAAGGCCGAAGAGCCACCCGTCAGTGAAGAAGAAGTAAGGACGTTGATCGAACAAGGTGTCCACGCCGGTGTGTTTCGGAAGGATGAAATCCAGATGGTCGAAAGCGTCTTCAGGCTGGATGACCTTTATGTTGACGACATCATGACAGCCAGAGCCAGGATCGTGTGGTTGAACCTTGCAGATAAAGACGAGGCCAATTGGCGGAAAGTGGTATCCAGCGGACATTCATACTTCCCTGTTTACGAAGGGACTCGGGACAACGTGCTGGGCATGGTCTCTGTGAAATCGCTTTGGGCCAATCAAGCCTTGGCGGGCGAGGTCCGACTGAAGGACTTGATCACCCCTCCTCTCATTACTCCTTTTTCAATGCCAGTCGACAGGCTACTGCAGACCTTCAAAAAGGAACGCAAGCATGTTGCTCTCGTGACGGATGAATATGGAGGCACACTTGGTCTGGTGACATTGATCGACGTTCTGGAAGCCATTGTTGGTGTCGTTCCGTCATCCGATCAACATCGACGCCCTGGCGCGAAGCTTCGAGACGATGGGTCATGGCTCTGTGATGCGTTGATGGGAATCAACGATCTGAAGAAGCTTCTTCATGTCAACGAACTGCCTGATGAAGACGAAGCAGAATACCAGACCTTGGCTGGATTTATTCTGAATCGTCTGGGACATATTCCGGAGGAAGGTGACAAACTGGAGTTTTCCGCCCATCAGTTTGAGATTCTTGATATGGACAGACACCGTGTCGACAAGGTCCTTATCACTCCAATCGAGAAGCAAACGAATAGTTGAGGGGATGAAAGATTCCCCGCCGCCTTCCGAAACAATGGCAATGGCTGAACCCAGAATCGATATTCACGTCCACATGGTGGGCAATGGTTGTGCAGAGTCAGGCTGTTGGTTTCGCTATCCTTGGTGGAAAGAACCATTTGCCTGGTTGATGGCATGGCAAAACCAGGTTCCAGTTTCTTCGCTATACGGGAATCTTGAAGCTGAATATGCCAAGGTGTTGACTGGTTGGGTCGCAGCATCACCGTCAATAGACAAAGTCGTCCTCCTTGCACAAGAGGAAGTCTACAGTGAGGAAGGCCTGCTTCTTCCTGACCTGGGTTCTGCCCACGTTCCCAATGACTTCGTTTTTGAGATGTGTGAGAAGTATGAGGGACTGTTACCAGCCATCAGTATTCATCCGGGACGAAAGGATGCTCTCAGGGAACTGGAACGCTGTATCAACAAAGGTGCGGTATTGCTCAAGCTTCTTCCCAACTGTCAGAACGTAGATTGCAACCTTCCCAAATATAGAGAGTTTTGGAGTCTTATGGCCGAAGCTGGACTTCCTCTGCTTTCTCATACGGGAGGTGAATACACCCTTCAGGTCGTTAACGCGGACTATTCAAATCCGCAGGTATTACGGCTGCCATTGGATTGCGGCGTCAAAGTAATTGCTGCTCATTGCGCTACGCAGAGCAGTTTCTGGGATCCTCAATACTTTCATGACCTAGAAGATATGATGCGCGAATATCCTCATCTCTACGGAGACAACAGCGCGCTGAATACTCCTTTTCGAAGTAAGAAAATCCGTGAGACACTGGACGGCCCCATGAAACAACGGATTCTTCATGGAAGTGACTACCCTGTTCCAATCATGGGTGAATGGCCATGGTTGAGAGGGATGATCAGCTGGAATGACTTCCGAGATTGTTCAAATATCGAGAACCCGATTGAACGAGACGCCAGACTCAAAATGGCACTAGGCTACAAAGAAAATACGTTCACCAGAGCCAACCAGATTCTACGGCTCTGATTCTCACAGACGCTCCAACTCCCCGAAGCCGCCTAAAGGCGGGACTACAAACCTGACGCCAATGCCCGTTCGTAGTTCCGCCTTTAGGCGGTCTGGTTGAGAATGATAATCCGTATCCCAAAAAAGAAAAATCCCGGCAGGGGTTACCTGCCGGGACTTCGACGCATTTGTTTTTCTATCGAGGCAATCCAATACTCACAAATTACTGAAGCATGGAAAGTTGAACATCGGTGTTGGTGGTTTGGGCGACCTGGCGCTCTGCTTCGGCGCGTTCTGTGTCGCTCAATTCGGCGGTCAAGGTGTGCAGTT
>CBFHTT010000010.1:0-24255 GCA_965658675.1 Limisphaerales bacterium | reverse complement strand
TCTGGAAGAACTGCTGCTACGATGTCCCATTGCTTGTCCGTCAAATCCATCCCTAACTACATAAGCAGTACCGACAAAAGTACAAGTTCAAAACTAGCTCCTTTGGCTATTTTTACCATTTATGAGATAGCTTCTAGGCTTGCAAGGCTATTACTTCCTTGATTCAAACGTAAATCAACCAGCAACCGAGTGTAACTCACGTGGAACCGCCACCAATCCGTCGCATCGATTGTGGAGTCAAATTCGAGACCATAGGACTCACCTTCCAGCTCCTCGCCTCTTAGTGTCGTTATCGGAGCCACCGTTTCGAATGTTCTGAGATTATCGTAATCGTGGTAGAAAGCAGTCAGCCCAAAAGACGCTCCTGTCTTCAACTGATGCCGATACCCAAGCTCATAGGCAAGAAGCTGCTCCGGCCCCAAGGCAGTGTTGGGTTGTGAAACCACAATCGGTGGAGCAAACACCAACAAATTATCATCTGATCGCGAAGGAACACGGACGGCCCTGGCTGCAGAAACCCAAAGGTGATTTCGAGAATCAGGCATCCACGAAAGTTTCACCTGCGGCAACGGCTCAATACCTGAGTAGTCGTTTGCCTCAATCTTGGCTCCCAGAATCAACCTCAATTCTTCATCGATCAGCTCAAGTTCATCGCGAAGAAAAAAGCTCGCGAAGTGAAGATCGCGCTTGGCTGGCGAATAGGTGATAAACGGCGCAGGAGGGAGATCGTCTGAAACCATCCGAAAGGACATGCCGTAATTGAGCTTCTGCCGGTTCCCTAAAAGGAACTGATGATCCAACTCAATACTGAACGAATCGGCATTCGATTCTCCCTGATTGGATTCTCTGCGAACCACATCTGCGATTCCTTTGAGACTCATTATCGAGTCTTCCGAGAATGAATACTTGGCGGCAGCAATGACATGCCCACCATGACTTCGCGAAGTGTCCGCCCCGAGAAACGTGACCTGTTCAGCTGCGCCCGAGTAGAATTCCCCGTGCAACTCATAAGTTACTGAATCGCCCAGATAGCCATCTGCTCTGAAACCAAGAAGCTTGGTGGACCAATCATCCAGTCCAGAGGTTCCGCTGAGCAACGATGTATCACCGCTCTCGGTTGCCTGTCCGTAGATCCTGAAAAAATGATCTTCCGCAAATCTGTCACCATAGCGAAATCCCCCAATGACATGTTGTTCAGTTCCCCCACCACCAGTGATCAATACGCCTTGGGTATCTTCCGAGCTTTTGGAAATGACATTTACGACTCCGTTGACGGCGTTGGCGCCCCATGCCACTCCTCCTGGGCCCCGGACAACCTCGATCTGTTCAATATCATGCATGAACATCTGCTGGGCGTCCCAATAGGTTCCTGAAAACTGGGTATTATAAAGAGATCTACCATCCTTCATCACCAAGAGCTTATTGGCGAACTCACCAGAAAACCCTCGAATGCTGATGGCGTAGCGATGGGAATTGATTTTGGCAACATGGACGCCAGGTGCATGTCTTAGGGCCTCTGGAAGACTCAGTGCTCCCGATCTCCTTATATCTACGTCCCGGATGACGTGTACGGCTGCTGGTGTTTCGAATGTAGTCTCTGCTTTTCTAGAGACAGACATGATCTTGATTTGCCCGAGCTCCTCCAAATCCAGATGCCCAAATGTCAATCCATCTCCTACCTCGCTCTCGCCGGCTTCACCAAATACGGAAAGGTGAGCAAACGATAAGAGAAGAATCAGATACCAATGAAGCTGCTGGGTTGGAATCTTCATTTGATCAGCGGTATATGGAATAAACAGGCTCACTTCTCAGACTACCAGAAAATAATCTGTTTAAATCAGGCCTAACTCCCTTATCGGCAGATCTTACCGACTCCCTAAAATTATTGATTCACAAGTCGGTAAAAGCGCTTCGATCGCCCGATCGCTCCAGAATCTGTGTGAAACACCGAGCCATTCTGATGACTGAAAAAGGCGATAACACTCCAACCTGCCTGTCCCTGGCTCAAATCGTTGCTAGCTTCTAATCGCACACTGCATTCATATTGCAATTGCAGCTCTACTTTCATGGAACCATCCATCTGCGGGACCACGCTCCCCAACATCGCAGGAATGTTGAGCGAGTAACACAACGTGATGTTGCCCTCCTGTCCGCCGGCTCCATCCACTGCAATGTAGTAGGTCGTCCCCTGCTGGACATCGATGCTCACCTTGCTATTGGAGTTTCCTCCAGAGTCGTCATCCTATTTTCGCTGAACCAAGGAGAACTGAGAACTCGGATCCCCAGTATAAACAGCGAGATTCGTATCGAATGCAGCGCCAGTCAGCGAAAGGCTCCCTGCGGTAGAGAAAGTCGTTGAAATGTCCATGGGGGCAGTCCACTCAAACCAGACAGACGCCCCTCCCTGATCACCTATAGAATGAGTAGCCTCCCCTGTCTCTCGTGTGGCCCTGAAGTTCGTAACATTGGTAATTCCAGCATTTCCAGGAAGCAGAAGTGCATTTGCAGCGAGGTCATTGTTCGCATTTGGAAAGTATTCGAATCCGAATTCTACTGTCCCAAGAAAATCAACATCGAACGCATCCACTGCAAAATGCAGCACTTCTCCCGCAGTGACCAAGAAATGCAACTGACTCAATGCACCAAACCCAAAACCACCATCATCATTGGACTGCACCTCCGTCAGAGCATTCACCGCACTTCCCGTATAGGCGGCGAGGATGGTATCAAAGTCTAAATTCGATGTTACAACCCGAATGCGACCATCAGAGGGCACCGTGAACGTCCACCATGCGGAACTCCCACTACCTACTCCTGCATGGGTTGGCTCACCTGTTTCCCCAGTTGCACCAACAATCAATACCCGCTCTGAATAGGTATTGCTGCTGATCACGATCGCACTCGAAAAAGCATCATTAACCGGCTGCGCCAAGACAGAGCCTATTCCCGCCATGATCAGGCAAACACACGCAATTTTCCTCAACAAAGATGTCATCATGAACTTTCTGGCCGACAAAAGACGAGAAGCAGGTTCGATGCAAATGTTAGAAAATGCAAATCAGAGAATCACCAGATTGTTCCGATGAACCACCGCTCCATCGCCCGTTTCGGCCTTCACTTCTTTCGAGGTCCAGTCAGTGATACCACGAGCAAACTCAGTTCCTTCGAGATCACAGATCGACACCACATCCCCAGAGGTAAAGCGCCCTGATACCTTTATTACGCCTGGGGCCAGCAAACTCTTCCCGTTCTTTCTCAAAGCATCTCTGGCACCATCATCCACCCTGATTGTTCCTTTCGGATGGTGAAAAAAGGCGATCCACCGTTTCCGCCCCTTCAACTTGGATTCCCTCGGAAGAAAGACGGTTCCCACCTCTTTTCCCTCGGCTACTTTGATCAGATTGTCCTTCTTTCTTCCACCAGCGATGACCAATGGAATCCCCGATCTGATCACAATTTTTGCCGCCGCAATTTTTGCAGACATTCCTCCAGTGGCCGTATCACTCATGGTGCCCTTGGCCATGTCGACAATGTCATGATCGATCTTTGCAATCGTCTTCAAGAGCTTTGCCTTGGATTTGCCGAAGTCTTTGATCACCCCGTCCACAGTTGTGAGAATCACCAAAGCATCTGCGGGCACCAGACACGCCACCAGTGCTGACAGGCGATCGTTGTCACCAAATTTCAGTTCCTTGCAGGAAACCGTGTCGTTCTCATTGATGATGGGAACGACTCCCCGTCTGAGCAGCGTCACAATCGTATCGCGTGCATTCAGGTGCCTTTCCTGATGCCGAAGATCTTCATGAGTCAGGAGAATCTGTGCAGTGGCAATCCCACTGCTGGCAAACATCCTGTCGTAAGCATTGATGAGATTTGCCTGACCAGCAGCGGCACAAGCCCTGAGTTCAGCGAGTATGCTGGGACGTTTCTCCATTCCCAGCCGCGCCATTCCGGCTCCCACTGCTCCTGATGATACAAGGATTACCTCCTTGCCCATTTCCTTCAACGCTGCCACCTGGCGAACGATCCGCCTGAGTTGTCGTGTGTCCGGGCGGTTGTTGGAATCGGTAAGGATTCCAGTGCCCAGTTTCACGACGATTCGTGAGGCATTCTGTATCTGTTCGCGTGACATGTGTCTGTGGGATTCAAATAAAATAGAGGCCGCCCTGTCGAGAAACACACGGCGGCCTCTGGCATTTTTTGCAAATTGTCTTAACGGACCACCCGGGCTCCTCCGCCCGATTTGATCTTCTCTACCTCGGCCAGTGATGCCGTGGAAGTGTCGCCTGGAGTGGTCATGGCAAAGGCTCCGTGAGCTGCGCCATATTCCACAGCCTCCTGTGGGGATCCCTTTTCCATCAGGCCGTAGACAAAGCCTGAAGCAAAGCTGTCCCCACCACCAACCCGATCAAGAATCTCCAAACCCACACGATGGGTCGCTTCGTAGAACTCTCCATCACACCAGCAGATGGCTCCCCAATCGTTCACAGTAGCGGTCTTCACCGTACGGAGCGTTGTGGCTGTGGCCTTGAAGTTGGGAAACTCTTTCACTGCCTGATTGATCATGTCCTTGAACTTGTCCACCTCGATTTCAGAGATGTTTTCGTCCAGACCTTCAACTTCCAGACCAAGGCATGCAGTGAAGTCTTCTTCATTGCCAATCATCACATCCACATACTTGGCAATCTCGCGATTAACCTCCTGCGCCTTTGCATGACCACCGATGGACTTCCAAAGAGATGGACGGTAGTTCAGATCGTAAGAAACGATGGTCCCATGCTTGTTGGCTGCCTTCACTGCTTCCAGAGTCAATGCTGCAGCCGATTCTGAAAGTGCGGCAAAAATGCCACCAGTGTGAAACCAACGCACGCCCTGCTTACCGAACAAGTCATCCCAATCGACATCACCAGGCTTCATCTGTGATGCGGCTGTATTTCCCCGATCAGGGACACCAACAGCGCCACGGATACCGAAGCCCCGCTCCGTGAAATTCAATCCATTGCGAACATCTCTACCAATGCCGTCATATCGTTGCCATTGGATAATGGATGCATCCACGCCACCTTGAAGAATGAAATCTTCTAACAAGCGCCCCACCTCATTGTCTGCAAACGCAGTAACAACACCGGTACGGAGACCGAAACAACGCCGCAGCCCGCGGGCCACATTGTATTCACCTCCACCTTCCCAAGCGGAAAACTTACGAGCCGTCTTTACGCGCCCTTCACCCGGATCCAGACGAAGCATGACTTCGCCCAAGGCGACCATGTCGTATTTACATTCACTTGCAGGTCTGACTTCTATCTTTGCCATTATATAAACAGGGATTTCTCCAGGACTTCGGGGAGGGCACCACTACAGTGGAAGACTGCATTTTTCGCCTGAAAAGCGGCAAATGTCTGAGAAACAGCACTCCTTTACAACCCATTTCTCGGAATCAGACAAGCGCACGCACAGGCGCCTCTCTCCTTTTTCAGGTTGATCCAATCGGAATATGGAACCGGTATTACTCAGGCTTGGACTCACGAGTCATCAAAGCCCCGACCGTCTCGGCCGGATCCTTGGCATCATAGAGCATCGAGTAGACCTCATTGATGATCGGAGTGGAAATTCCCTTCTTCTGAGCCAATTGCCTGGCTGAACATGCAGCCGGATAGCCCTCTGCCACATTGGGAGTATCCAACAGAATATGCGTCAACTGTTCACCAGAACCCAGACGTTCACCAAATTTCCGGTTGCGACTGAGCCTTGAGAAACACGTCGCCACCAAATCTCCCAGCCCGCCCAGACCTTGAAACGTATCTGCATCCGCTCCACATGCCACACCCAGACGCTGCATTTCCAAGATTCCACGAGTCACCAATGCGGCTTTCGAATTATCGCCAAAGCCGAGTCCATCACAGACACCCGCCGCAATCGCGATCACGTTCTTAAGAGCACCACCCAATTCTACGCCCAACAAATCCGTGGATGTATAAACCCTGAATGACGAACGATGAAACAAGCCCTGAACCAGATCTGCCGTCTCCTGAGACTGGCTGGCAGCAACAATGGCTGCAGGCACATCTTTGGCGACCTCCAACGCGAGCGTGGGTCCGGACAGTGCAGCAATCGAAGCATCCGGGTGTAATTCTTCGATGACTCCCGACATGGTCAGACCAGAATCAAACTCGATGCCCTTGGTGCAGGTCACGATCGTCCCATCGTAGCCACTAACTCCAGAAAGCACCTTCCTGAAAGCCTTGGAAGCTACGGCTACCACAACGACATCAGCCCGTTTGACAGCCTTGTTCAGATCTTTCTCGACCTTCCAGTTTTCAGGCAACTCCACATCAGGAAGGTAACGGCTGTTTCGACGCGTGGTCTTGATTTCGTCTAGCCGATCAGAGTTATGCGCCCAAAGAGTCATCTTATGACCACCCTCGTGAAGTAACTTCGCGAGAGTCGTTCCCCAAGCTCCGACACCTAAAACTGTGATTTTCATCCGTTAGATTCCTCTGACTTTTTTGTTTTCCCAAACCGGTGCTCAGTCCCGGCCCTTAATCGGGCAATATTACTCCGATGTTTAAAGATCGCCATGCAACTCAACCCTAGAGTAATCGCCGCCATCGTGGGACTTCTTTCAAAGAAGAATGCTGCAAATGGAAGAACAGCCGCAGCAGCAATCGATGCAAGTGAAACATAGCGGCTGATAAGAAAGGTCAAGACCCAGGTCGCAAAGGCAACACCCAGAGCTTTGGGGATCAAGATCAACAGGACACCAGCAGTGGTGGCGATCCCCTTCCCGCCTTTGAAGTTCAGCCAGCAGGTGTAGTTATGACCCAGGATGGCACAGACACCGGCCAGGATCGTCAACGGGTGCAACGACTCACCAGGCTCGAAGCCATCCATCGCCTGAATGGCATTGGCCACGATCGGCGCCAATATGCAGGCACCGATTCCTTTCAGCATATCAAGCAGCAGAACGCCGATACCCCAGCCTTTTCCAAGAGTTCTGAAGACGTTTGTGGCGCCCATGTTTCCGCTACCAACGGTCCGGATGTCGATGCCGCGACACTTCCCAGCAAGGAACCCTGTGGGGAGGCTTCCAAGCAGATAGGCAACGGCAATGGTGGTCAGGTAGTGGATGGCTTCCACGCCCGGAGCCTAGGGGCTTGAAAAACAAGGTATCAATCCTATTCGCATTTCAGAATTGTAAGCCACCCTCAGAATCCACACCTTTGGGCCCTCATGCACCGATCTGTAGTATCACTGAAAACGTTGCTCATTGTAGCCGTATCCATCTTTTCCCTTTCTGGATTGGCACAGAATAGCATTCCAGATCTCGTCAGCACCCTAACAACAGGAGATAGGGAGCAGGCTGCAACATTGGGGCCTCAACTTGTATCCAAGCCCGCAGCCAATCTTGCTCTTCAGCGACCGCTCCTTCTGAAATTGGCCAGTACGGCAAACAGTGATCTCTCACGCCAATATGGTTGGGCAGCCTTGATCACATCGGGTGAATCACCAGAGAAAATAGCAACGGCAGCCTTTGTGAATTCGACTCTGCTTTCCGATCTCTACGACTCGATCAGACTCGCGTCCCCAAACAAGAGAGAGTTCCTGTTTCCGCTTGCCAAGAAACTGCTGGAAGAAGTTCCGGTCTCCGTCCGTAAGGAAAAAGCTCTCTACGGCAAAACAATTCGCATCACATCCACGGACCTCACCTTTCCTACCGCCAAACTGAAGGTGGAGATCTGGCAAGGCGGACAGCCTCTCTCATTCACCAGTAGGCAACTGATGCTCTCCGCAAAAGGAACTGAACAGGCAAGGATGGGACTTGAGCTGGACTTCGGCACACCACGTGGAATCAATGAACTGAAGATTTCCTGTACCGGAGCAGAGACGACCAAATCTCCATTCCTGATACAGGTTTTCGATTCATTGATGAGAGAGGTCAGAAGCGAAAGCATTCCGGCTGAGCGAATCAATTCCTATACAATGACAGGATCAGGGAGCCCCATCAACAAGGTCAAACGGGCAATACTCCGGTCCCTACCCCATTATCCGGGACACGAATCAGAAGCCTTTTCCAGATTGGTCTTCCACACAATGAAAGAGGACTTCATTGATGAGGCATTTAACATCCTGCTCCAGATCCCGGAACAGCATTGGAATGAAAAACATTTCATGTGGCTTGCGGAAGCAACCATCAATCTTTCCATGAAGGCACCCAAGAGTGCCCGCTTCTCCCAAGAATATGCAGACCGGATTCTTTTGGCTGAAAAAATCAGTACAAAGCTCACCGAAGAAAGCCAGTCCGCACTCAAACGAATCTTGCCCAGGTTTCCCATACCTTACCGTTTTCGGATTGATCCCACCAAACTCGCACAAGGCAAAGCGTTGTTTGGAACCCATTGTGCATCCTGTCATTCCAAGTCCGAAAAAACTCCGACTCTGGATGGAAGCGATTGGATCAAGGGCGATCCCGGACGAGTCACATCTCTCATTCTCAATGGACTTCAGTCAGTTGTCCGTGGCACCAACACGAAAAAGACCAGTCAGGCATGCCCAAAACTTGGAAGTCAACTTACAGCCACTCAGGCAGCAGCATTGGTCACCTACGTTCGTAACGATTGGAACAACAACGCTCCAGAGGTGGATACTGAGTTTGTCGAAGGGCTTAAATCCCTATCGGCTTCAGGCTATCTGAACAGCCGAGCAACAATTCTTGCGCACTATCCACTTAACGCGCCCGAAGGCGTCGCGCACTTGCCGGGACGTCCTGGCCAACCTCATATCGTCTTTGTCACCGGCGACGAGGAATACCGTTCTGAAGAAACCATGCCATTGCTTGCACGTCTCTTGAACAAGCGATTCGGCTTCACAACGAGTGTCTGCTTCTCTCTTGATGCAACGGGTACAATCGATCCAAATCATCAGGTATCCATCTCCGGGCTTCAGTTGCTTGAAGGGGCTGATCTGATGGTGCTCAACACACGATTCAGGGAACTCCCCGATGAACAGTTTCAGCATTTCCTGAACTACGTCGAATCAGGAAGACCAGTGGTCGGATTCCGGACAGCCACCCACGCATTCAAATACCCAGAAAACCACCACCTGACACCTTGGGGATGGCATGGGGAAAAGCTAGCAGAGCTACTGGGGCAAAATTGGATCACACATCATGGCCATTTCGGAGACGGGCACGAGTTCCTTACAGAAGTCCGTCCATCTACCACTCAGCTACAGAATCCAATTCTGACAGGTGTAACATCATTCAAGGCCTACTCATGGCTCTATCACGTACAAGGAAACGGCTACAACCTCCGAGGTACCCCCACTATTCTCCTCACGGGAAAAGCACTAAAATCCAAAGCCGCAGAGAAAGGCTTCCCCATCGAAAACCCAGTGGCTTGGACCAAGAACTACAAGAGTCATAATGGAAACGCCCGAGTCTTTTTTCACACAACTGCACATCCCTATGACTTCAAGAGCCCGAGTGTTCTCAGATTGTCACTCAATGGCATTCTCTGGGCACTAGGCCGTGAAAGTATGATTCCTCCAGCTACTGAGAAAATCCCAGTGCCCGCGGACTACAATCCCAACAATTCAGGAATGGGGTCGAAGTTTAAGAAAGGACTGAGGCCGGAAGAAACGACCCTGTTTCCTGAACGGTTCACACAGTAAGTCGATTTCACAAAAAAAAGACTGCCAGGCACATTGCCGGACAGTCTTTGAAAATCAGTTCTCTATTCAAAACAATCAGGCTTTTACCGTGATTCGGTTCCACTCCATCTTGTGACGCTCGGCGTAATCGGCGAGAACTCGCTCGAATTCGATCAGCACGGCCCGGACAACAGATGAGTCATCAGCGTGTCCGAGTTCTGGTACATCATCAGGGATCAAATCCAATTGTTCATGTGCATACATCAGGGCAAAAGCAGCACTGGCCACACAGACCAAAGGTAGATCCTTCTCCACTCCCTCAGCGTAGTCTTCAACCACGTCAGCAAGGAACTCCAATTGGTCTACCAAATGGGGAAACTCAGGCGCGTTGATCTGGGCAAACTCCATTTTAAGCATGGGTAGCTTCTTGTGGATCCGCTCCAGAATGGCAGGGGTGACCTTGGAGGCACCATGATGCACGTAATCAACAATCTCTGACATGGGTTTAACCTACCATTGACCTACCAAAAGGCAAAGTCAGATTACTCCGATTCCACGATTCGATTACGAACCAACTCCCTGAAATTGGTGTTCAACTTCTTCTGACTCCGCTTCATCAAGAACACGGACCATAAAGGAGAGAACACCATCAGCATCCAGCCACAAATTGGAACAATCATCACCAGATAAGGGAGCACCAGAACCAACCCCAACGCACGAAACATGGCTGTCTTCATTGAACGGCCCAACATGACCCCCTCGGCCGACTGCCATATCAGCGCACCCAGATCTGCAATCAAATAGAGAAGCATTACGGGCCCTACGACAAATGTTACCACCCCCGCCGATGCATTGCTACTACCTGCAATGCAGAATGACACCAGCATCGTCAACGCCATGAGGACAATCGTCGGCGTCAGAAATCGCTCAAAAACCCGACTGAACGCTCCACCCAACTGAAGCATAAAGCGCTCTCCATGAACTGGGCTGACAACAATCAATTCAAACTCCCCACTCTTCAACATTCGTTCAAAAACACGGGAGGAGATGAAGGCTGCGAATAGCTTCAACAAAAAGCATACGATGACGAAACTACCCAATATGAACCCCGCCACATCGTCCCAATCAAGAAACCCGATTCCTTGACATATCAACAGGCCAATCATTCCTACGGTCAACAGAAGCAACAATGGCCTCAATAGGCCCACAGCACCCACCATCCTTGAAGCACATTTGTGAAGGGGATCTTTCAGGCTATTGGCTTCCCGGGCTCCTGCTGAGACTCCGTTGTTGAAACCAACCGCTGTTCTTACCCGTTCCCAAAACAAAGTCCACCGTTCCCAAAAACGATCCCATCGCTGGCTACGCTGTTGCAGTTGTTCATCACGACTCACCCACCGTGTGGCCAGGGTGACACATATGACACTTCCCACGAAACACCCGGTCATGGATTTCAACAACGCCCCATCAACGGTCGTCACTCCAAATGGAGCAAGCCAACCAAACTTCCAAAGCCCCGTTCCTCCCAGAGCATCAGCCCACGACCCAAACACCACCCAGACAAACAGAATAATCGCGGCGTGAAACACTGCTTTCACATGAGTCAGGCTCACAGTGGATGCATATACGCCCACACAAGCTGCCGTAAAATACAGGCACAAGGTGGCGATCCCTCGCGCAACCAATTCGGTCCCCGTCACACCGCCCAACGTCAGCGTCACACCCACCACCGGCATCATTCCCATCAGTGCGACAATCGTCCCCACGCTGTTGGAAACCATCTTCCCAAGGATAACCTCGAACGGACGAAGCGGTGTCAGGAAAAGAAGCCCCAAGGTCCCCTCCTCTCGCTCAGAGGCCACAGAGGCAGCCAGATTCATCACGCCCAGGATCAACGCCAGGGCACCAGCTGTGAATGATAGAAAAGAAAAGGCTCCCTGTCCCGCTGCAGTGGTATTGCCGGCACCCGAGAATATCAAAATCCACAACAGCGCAAAAAACGCGCTCCCTCCCGAGACCACACGCGTCCAGTAAGTCCCCTTGGCACGAGATTGCAGATGCAACTCCCTCGATATCACGGGTAAGGCGTTCGTCATGCGTCGTTTCCTCTTGTTGGATTCATGATCAAGGCGTGTCTTCTCATTACCCTCGAAGGCCCCTTCAATACAATCCCCTTTATGCCCGATCGCCAATCCGCCTCATCAGCAAATACAAATCAGAACACACATTCTATTTGCACTCTTTGATGAGTTAATTAACGTCTTTGAAATTCCGATGTGGGGGCCACGTCGGGTCAAACCAATTGAACAAAGCAAAAAAAGGAGAATCATGTCATCAGCCGTCAACCTCTCAGTCCCCGTATCCGAGCTGGATGCGGATACACGCGCAGCATTCATTGCCAAGACCTACATGCACCTGCTTGGTGCCATCATTGCCTTCGTAGGACTTGAGATCATTTACTTTCAAACAGGATTCGCACAATCAGTTGCCGCAGCCATGGGAGGTAACTGGCTACTGGTCCTCGGTGCATTCATGGTCGTGAGCTGGATCGCTACGCATTTCGGCAGCAATTCGCCATCTTTAGGTGTTCAATACGCCGGACTGGCACTCTACGTCGTGGCACAATCCCTCATCTTTATCCCGCTCCTCTACATCGCCAATCACTTTGCAGAAGGCGTCATCGCAAGTGCGGCTGTCATCACTCTGGTCGGTTTTGGCATACTGACAGCAATCGTGATGTTCACCCGGAAAGACTTCAGCTTCATGAGAGGTGCATTGTGCTTCATCGGTATCGCAGCGCTCGTCCTGATTGTCTGCTCATTGATTTTCAACTTCCCGCTGGGCATTTGGTTCTCTGCGGGAATGATTGTCTTCGCTGGTGCCGCTATTCTCTACGATACATCTAATGTGCTGCATCACACTCCGGAAGATCGCTACGTAGGTGCGGCTCTTCACCTTTTCGCATCTGTTGCGCTACTCTTCTGGTATGTGCTTCGCCTGCTGATCGCCCTTTCCGGACGCGACTGATCAGTTGTTTCCATAACTTTGCAGACTCCCGAGGCTCAGCGGCCTTGGGAGTTTTTTTGTTTCTTTCATCACTTTCCATGTAACCTCGCCGCAGAAACTCCTCAGGAAAGGGTATGAGCACAAGTGATCCATCCAAATGTCCAACCTGCGGCTCCTCCATTCCTGCATCCGCCCCACAGGGACTCTGCCCCACCTGCCTGCTTAAAGGCGCCACCACTCCCGCCCCTTCACCATCCGTGTTGAAGGAGCCTGACCTCGACGAACTCAAGGCAGCCTTCGCAGACTACACCATCCACGAGATGATCGGCCGTGGAGGCATGGGCTTCGTCTATCGCGCCTCACGCAATTCCGACTCCATGACCGTGGCCTTGAAAGTCCTGCCAAAGGAACTGGGAGCCGATCCCAACTTTGCGGAACGCTTCGACCGTGAAGGAAAGACGCTTTCGCATCTGAAACATCCCAACATCGTCGCCATTCACGACTACGGGAAGTGCGATCCCTTCTTCTACATCGCCATGGAATACATCGACGGACTCAATCTCCGTCAGGCCATGGCCCCAGAGAGATTCACACCGGACCAAGCACTTGAAATGGTCCCCGGGCTTTGCTCAGCGCTCACCTACGCCCATCAACAAGGCGTGCTCCATCGCGACATCAAACCGGAAAACATCCTTCTCGATGCAGAAGGAAAGGTAAAGATCGTCGACTTTGGCATTTCAAAAATGGTGGGAGATCAAGGACCTCAACCCACACTCACGGTCACCGGAGCACAACTCGGCACTCCCTCCTACATGGCGCCGGAGCAGATCGAACGTTCTTCCAACATCGATCACCGGGCCGACATCTATTCATTGGGGGTGGTTCTCTACGAACTTCTCACAGACGGATTGCCGATAGGGCGCTTTGCTCCACCTTCCGAATCCGCGCCAGTGCATCCTGATATCGATGAGATCGTCTTCCGTGCACTTGAGAAAGACCGCCTCCGCAGACAGCAGACTGCGGAAGAAATTCAGGCGGAGCTCCGTCATGCCGGGAATTCTCCTCGGCCCCAACCTCAGAGCACCAAGCTATCTACTCCTTGGCAGACCATCGTTGGATTTATTCTGGCGGTCATAAGCGTTCCCCCTGGACTACTAGGCGGACTCATTGCCTTCTATGTCAGCATGGAGCGAGATTGGAATCCATCACCTCAAGAGGCACTGACATCCAGCATGGCTTGGGTTGCATCAGTTGTTTTGATCACACTGGCTACGATCTTCGAATGGCAAGGCTTCAGCAAGGCCATCCGCAACCCCGAACGCTACAATGGTGCGAGGCTCGCATTTACCGCCATGGCCATCTGGCCAGTGATCCTGTCCACTGGGCTGCTCTTCAGTCTCGCCCTCTTCCCAACGCTTTTCATCTTCCGCCCCGCCGCCCCTCAATTGATCCCGCTCATCATGATGGGGTCCTCCATCATCATCGCCGTTGTTGAAGCAAAATTGGTATCCCGCGCATGGAAGCACCTGATCCACAAGCTGGACGCCAAACCACTCAGCACCATGGAGCTCTCAGTGTCTCCGGGTATAGGTAAGCAAATTGCGATCTGGGCAGGTTCGATCATGGGACTGATCGCAATTCTCCTCTTCCTGCTCATCGTCGTCTGGCAGATCTCCCATCAAAGGGAAGCAGAAACTGCCTTAGCCGATGCAAGGGCCGCAGAACAAGCAGCCATCGCAGCAACAGAAGCTGAAATGAACAGGATCCGGATGGAACGTGAAATGAATCCCCAGGTAATCGAACGACCAGTGCCGAGGCCTTCACACAAACCGAGCATTTCTGAACCGAAGTCGCCAACTCCGCCACCACTTGAAGAGATAAGCGATTTCAACACCGCACCATTGGCGGCATCTCTCTCGCTATCGCGAAGCACAGGTGAAGGAATCGCCAAGACATCTTCACGCCTTTCTCACGACAATCATCTGTTGGAGTTTATTCCATTCATAAAGCTAGACGGCCAGACGGCTCCAACTCCTCTACAATCACTTTCTTTCTTTCTCCATAAGGAGAATTCGAAACACTCATTCTCAATCGACAAGACATGGAGAATCACACGAGGGATAAACAGCCCGTGGAAATTACAACTAAGCATGTTCGAAACTTTCATAGGCCAAACAGAGCCATCGCTTCCTCCAATCGAAACGACGCTTCCTTCCCAGGCAAATCAAGTGACCAAATGGATAAGCGAACCTGCTGGAAAACTCATAGCCTACAGAGCCACCGACAAAACTACATCAATGTTTCGCATCATGAATCTATTCACAGGCCTTGATCAATCGGGCAAAGAGATAGCAAAGATTCAGTTTCACATTCGTTCGACCCCAGCAACGCGAAAGGAACAGAACCTTCCGCCAATGATCATCCGCCCCGGCACTCACTGGGAAGATGTTCTCGAAGAAACTCAAGCTGTCGCAGCCGAATAAGACGAACCACTTCCAACTGAACCACCATCTCCCGTCAAAGAGGAATCATCCAAGATCAAACCCTACCTACTTCCCCAACTCTGATTCGTGCCAGCAACCTTGCCTCCATCTCCAGCGCCTAATCGAGGTCACTTTGTCACAACAAAGTGGACGCAGATCCATGCGGCGAAGGGAGATGGCCCAGAAGCAGAGCGAATGCTGGGTGAATTGGTCGGCACGTATCAACCTGCGATTCTGGCATTCTGCAAGGCAACCACGCGAGACAGCCATCGCGCAGAGGATCTTTCCCAAGCCTTCTGCAAACAGCTGTTGGAAGGTCGGTCCCTCAACAACGCGGATTCCGAAAAAGGACGGTTTCGCTCCTACCTCCTTGGAGCGCTCAAGCACATCATCAGCGATCAGTGGCGAAAGGAGAATGCTGAGAAGCGCGGTAGCAATGGGGCACACGAGTCCTTGGAATCTACAGAAGCACAGGAAATCCCGCATGCGATCAATGAAACCGAGTTTGACCAAGAATGGGCGTTGACGGTCATTCGCATCGGCATGGATCGCTTAAGGGACGAGTATGTTGACAAGAACAAGGAGGAAGTCTTCGAAATACTCTCGCCTTGGCTTACGCCTGCAGCAGAACGCAAGAGCCAATCAGAAGCCGCCAAGGAGCTCGGAATCAGTGAGAACGCCATCAAAGTCTCGATTCACCGCCTGAGAGCCAGGTTTCGGACGCTGATCCGGCAGGAACTGGCTCAAACTCTGTCCTCCGAAGCGGAGATTGATGAAGAACTCCAACATCTCGTGGAGACTCTGAGTCATCTATAAATCCCTCCGTTATCTCTTTTTGCGTAAATTCCCCTGTGTTTCATTGCAAATTGCCTCAGGAAAAAAGTCGGTAAGAATCATTGAAATGTAGTGGCATCTTTGATCAACTCCGCGAACTTTTTGACCGGGAATCGATCCGTTTCTCAGTTATTTTTTATTACGATCGACATTAGGGATGAGTCAACAAGCAGCGCCGACAGTCATGACACTTGGTGATATACTGGAAGAAGAACAGATCGCAGCGGACCTGAAAGCTCAGGACCGTTGGGAGGCTATTGATGAACTCGTGGATCAGCTGGTAGATTCCGGCAAGGTCAACGAATCTGACAGGCAGTCGATCATCGACGTAGTCCGTAAACGCGAGAGCTCTATGAGCACCGGTATCGGCTACGGCATTGGTATCCCTCATGCCTCTTCTGATCTCATCTACGATGTGGTGGGTGCCTTCGGCCGCTCACAAAAAGGCGTTAATTTTGAGGCGATCGACAACCAACCCGTGCAGCTCGTGATGCTGATCCTCGTTCCTCAGGGACAATTTCAAAAGCACCTCCACACCTTGGCCAATATCGCTAAGCAGCTGCACAACAAAGATTTCAGACAGGCCCTTCTGGACGCCAAAAATGGCGCAGAGATGATGGAAGTCATCCGCACGCAGTCCCTGCCGAAATAAGTTCCAACCCGATCAGTTTTTTGGGCGGTTTCGGAACATCTGTCCGAAGCCGCCTTCTTTTTTGCCATGCTCCCTTATCAGGAAATCGAAAAACAGCTCTCCGCCGCCGTGCTCTCACTGGTGCCGGATGCCACGGACGAAACCATCAAGGTCCGGCCCTGCCCCAATCCCAAGTTTGGTGACTATCAGAGCAACGTGATCATGCCGATCGCCAAGAAGCGATCCATGAACCCTCGCCAGCTCGCGACAGACGTTGTGGCGGCTATCGATGTCGACTCTATCTGTGAGCCAGTCGAGATTGCCGGCCCAGGTTTTCTGAATTTCCGACTAAAGCCAGCCGCTCTGATTCAGACGCTGCAGGCAGTGGCTGAAGACAAGCTTACGTTTCATTGCGAATCGGAGAATCCCCAGACCATCGTCATCGATTTCAGCTCTCCCAACGTCGCAAAGCCTATGCATGTGGGACACATCCGCTCCACGATCCTCGGCGAATCGTTGAAACGCGTATTCCGCCTTCAAGGACACAAGGTGGTGGGTGACAATCACATTGGCGACTGGGGCACCCAGTTTGGTAAGTTGCTTGTCGGTTGGAAGACTCTTCTTGATCGAGACGCATTGAAGGCAGATCCGATTGGAGAAATGGAGCGGCTCTACAAAACGATCAATGACAAATGCGGTGAAGATGAAGCCACACTTACAGAAGCGCGCCAAGAGTTGGTGAAACTTCAGGATGGCGACGATGAGAACCTGTCCATCTGGAAAGAGATGATCGCCCTGTCTCAAGATCAGTTTGATACGATCTACGGACGTCTGGACATCTCATTCGATGAGACTCTTGGAGAAAGCTTCTACAACGACAGGCTGAAGTCTGTGGTCGAGGAGTTACAGTCAAAGGGACTCGTCCGGGAAAGTCAGGGAGCCCAAGTAGCTTTCTTTGATGATATCCCCGAGCTCAAGGAACATCCCGCCCTTGTTCAGAAGAGCGACGGCGCTGCCAATTACACCACCACAGACCTGGCGACGCTGGATCATCGCTTGGAGACTTGGAACCCAGATCGGATCATCTACGTCACTGATGCCCGCCAACAGCTGCATTTCCGTCAGCTGTTCACCCTTTTTGGGAGAAAGACGCCAGATGCGAAAGCCCGCCTCGAACACGTATGGTTCGGCGCAATTCTTGGCGATGATGGTAAACCATTCAAAACCCGCGAAGGTGATACCATTAAATTGGCAGAGCTGCTCGATGAAGCGGAGGAGAAAGGCCGCGATGTCTGCAAGGCCAAGAATCCAGACATGAGTGACGCCGAGGTCGCTGAAATCGGCCGCGTGATTGGAATCGGCTCAGTGAAATACGCCGATCTGATGCAGAACCGCCAGAGCGACTACAAGTTCAGCTGGGACAAAATGCTGTCCCTTCAGGGAAACACGGCTCCTTACCTGCTCTACGCCTACACACGGACGCGTGCGATGTTCCGTAAGGCTGAGTCACAAGGTATCGATGCATCGAGCCGCCCTGAGTCGCTGAAGGCCCTTGAGCACGCCCAGGAGCTGGCGCTTGCCAAGCATCTCTGCAATTTTAACGTCATTTTGGATCTGGCATCCGAGGAATGCCGACCAAATTACATTTGTGACTACCTGTTTGAACTGGCCGGTCTGATCTCTCAGTTTTATGAGAATTGCCCGGTATTGAAGTCTGAGGGCGATCAACGAGCAGCTAGGCTGACATTGACCCATCTGGCTTCAGAAGTCCTCAAACAAGGGCTGACATTACTGGGATTGGAGACCACAGAGCAGATGTAGAGCATTTAATATCAGGAACTTTTGTCCTGATTAAGATGACTTCTGCGTCTCTTTAGTATTGCGCCCAAACAGGGCAACAGTTTATCCATTCTTTTTCGCCTTTAAGACCGCCGAACCATCAGAGAATAATTGTGACCGGACAAAGCGACATACCTTCCTTCGCCATTTGGGGAGCAGACAACGTTGTGTATGGCCCAGTGGAGATGCCTACACTTGTGGAATGGATTCAAGACGAGCGCGTCGAAGCTGACACCTGGATCTTCCAGGTCCATGAGGACAAGTGGGAAAAAGCGTCCAAAATATCCGATTTCGCCATGTTTTTCCATAAACGTGGCGCTGCAGGTGGCGGCAACAAGGAATTCACCCCACTCGTGCAGGGTGTCAAACCAGGCATGCTTCGTCGTGTGAAAATCCTTTCAGACTTTGATGATCAGCAGCTCGGTGCCTTTGTCCAATACATGGAAGTGCAGCAGGTGCAGCAATTCGTTGAGATCGTGCGCACAGGTCAGCATGGAGATGCCATGTTCCTCATTCTAGAGGGAGAAGTCCGTGTCCGCCTCATGATCGGCAATAAGGAAAAAATCCTTACAACCCTGTCTGCTGGTGAATTCTTCGGTGAAATGACCCTCTTTGATCAATCTCCACGCTCGGCAGACATCGTTGCCAACAGCGACTGTGTCCTCATCAAGGTTGATGTGGCTCACATGGAGAAACTGATGGAAGACGCCCCTGCCATCGCGACCAAATTTCTTTCCGGCATCTGCCGCACTTTCTCGTCCCGTATCCGCGCCGACAACAAGCGCTTCAAGGACACGATCAACTTCCAGAAGGGATTCGGACAATAGTATCCCTCGGATCAGTCACCTTCTAGAAAAGGCTGGAAGCACTGCTTCCGGCCTTTTTGTTTTGGATTCAGAGGCCCCGCCCTTTACAATTCTCCCCCTTACGAAACCTTCGTAATTCATGGGTAAAATCGTTGGAATAGATCTTGGCACCACCAATTCACTGGTCGCCGTTGTAGACTCTGGAATCCCCTACGTCATTGCTGACACTCAGGGACAACGGAGCCTGCCTTCCGTGGTCCATTATCCAGAGAGCGGAGAACCTATCGTAGGCCATGAAGCACGGCGACAAACCGTCCTCAAACCAGCCTCCACCCTCAGCTCCATAAAACGTTTCATCGGTCGCAGATTGGCCGATTGCCCGGAAGATACCACTTCGACTCCCTTTCCTCTGACATCGACCGAGACAGGCGACGTTCGGATTGGTGTTCATGACAAATCATTGGCTCCCGAAGACGTCTCGGCTGAAATCCTTAAGAACCTAAAAGACACAGCCACAACCTCACTTGAAGACGAGGTGACCAGAGCCGTCATTACCGTCCCTGCCTATTTCAACAACGCACAGAGAGACGCAACCAAACGTGCCGGAGAACTCGCAGGCCTCACAGTCGAACGAATCATCAATGAGCCAACAGCAGCCGCACTTGCCTATGGACTCGATCGATTGAAAGAGAAGTCGAGAATTGCCGTCTATGATTTGGGAGGCGGCACATTTGATCTTTCCATCCTCGAACTGACAGAAGGCTCCTTTCAGGTCCTCTCCACCAACGGCAACACCTCATTGGGAGGCGACGACATAGATCGCGCACTCAGCGAATTCATTGCTCAAAAGATTGCGCAAAGCACCGGCCCGGATGCCGCATCCGACCCACTACTTCAAGCAAAGATCAACGAACAGGCTGAAGCAGCCAAGATTCGGCTCTCAAGCGAATCGGAAGCCACCATTTCCCTACCCTTCATCACGTCAGACTTCAGTTTCGAATACGCACTCACTCGTGATGAACTAGAGAAGCTTGCCCAGCCCACCGTCCAGCAAACCCGCCAGCACTGCATCCGCGCACTCGCTGATGCAAAGCTTGAAGCCAAGGATCTCGACCAAGTCATCCTTGTGGGCGGAATGACACGGATGCCGCTTGTGAGCCGTTTTGTAGGAGAGCAATTCGGCTGTTCAGATTTTGAAGAGAATCGTGGCGGCATTCGCATCGGTGAGGAATATCACACCACTGATGGCCCCATGCTGAACACGTCCATCAACCCAGATGAAGCCATTGCCTTGGGCGCCGCCATTCAGGGAGAGATCCTTTCCGGTGGGTTCCAAAACATGCTTCTCTTGGACGTCACTCCTCTATCACTTGGTTTGGAGACATTTGGAGGATTGATGAACGTCATCATCCCCCGCAATTCCACCATCCCGACCAAAGCAGGAGAGATGTTCACCACTGCGGTCGACAATCAGCCCTCCATGCTCATCCACGTCCTCCAAGGCGAGCGCGAGAAAGCAAAGGACAACTGGAGCATTGGCAAGTTCACCATCGAGTTTCAGAAAGCTCAAAAAGGCGTACCTCGGGTCGGTGTTCAATTTGAGATCGACGCGAATGGAATTCTTCACGTCCTTGCCCGTGACACACACACCGGCAAGGAAAAGATCGTCGATATGCAATCCGCGGTCGATGTGGATGACGAAGACGTCCAACAGATGGTCGAAGAATCCGTCGAACACGCATTCGACGACCTCCGCTCACGTCAATGGATCGAGGCCAAGCTACGTGCCACCGAAACCATCAAAGCCACCAACAAAGGCATAGAAGACGTCGGTGACGATCTCGATGAAGAAGACGCAGAGACCATTCAAACCGCCCTTTCAAAAGTAACCAACATTCTGGCCGAAGAAGACCCCGAAACCGAAACCGGCGATGCCGTAAAGTTGAAGGAAGCCATCAAAGAACTGGATCAAGCCACCGTGTTATTGGCCGATCTAATGATGGACAAGGCCATGGAAGCCATGCTCCGCAAACAGGGGCTCATTCAATAAGACACCTATGACCAAACTCACCCTCGGACATTCCCCAGACCCAGACGACGCCTTCATGTTCTATGGCCTCGCCAAAGGACTCGTCCCAGACGGCGGATATGAGTTCGAACATATTCTCCAAGACATCCAGACACTCAACGAGCGCGCCACACGCAGCGAACTCGACATTTCCGCTATCTCGATTCACGCCTACGCCTTCGTCAGTGAGCAATACGCACTCCTCCCAAGTGGAGCCAGCATGGGCGACGGCTACGGACCAATGCTCGTTGCAAAAGAGAAATTCACCAAAGAAGAGATCAAGACCAAGAAGATCGCTGTCCCTGGCAAGATGACCAGTGCCTTCCTCGCACTCCAACTCTGGCTCGGGATCAACGAAGATCAGTTTGAATACATCGTCGTTCCCTTCGACGAAATCTTCTCAACCGTCAAGGCAGGCAAAGCCGACGTCGGCCTCATCATCCACGAAGGTCAGCTCACCTATGAAAACGAAGGCCTCGTCCTCTGCGAAGACTTCGGAGTCTGGTGGGGATCTGAGAATGAAGGACTCCCGCTACCTCTCGGAGGAAACGTCATCCACAAACGCCACGATGCCAAAGCCCGCAAAGTCATTTCCGACATCCTGGAAGCCAGCATCCAATACAGCCTCGACCACCGCGAAGAAGCCGTCGCCTACGCCCTCCAATTCGCCCGCGACATGGGAATCGAACTAGCCGACAAGTTTGTAGGGATGTACGTCAACCACTGGACCCTCGACTACGGAGAAAAAGGCAGAGAATCCATCCGCCGCTTCCTAAAACGCGGCGCCGACCAAGCCATCATCCCCGCCGCCCCTGACCTGGAGTTTGTTAGTTAGGATTACTAATGTGTCTTAAAATACATATACTCCCCTGCAATTCCCCAAGTTTTAGTGTCAGTGCAAATATTAAACCACCCTGCTATAAACATCTTCAATTCTCGGAATTACAACTTTCCAATCGAAGATCTCTACGCGTTGTCTACCCGCCTTAACAAACTCAGCCCTGATTGTCTCGTCACAAGTAATCTCTCTAATACTGTCACAAGTTTCCTTCGCTGAATTTGGATCAAAAAGCCCTCCCACTCCATCTAAAATTTCGGGTATGCAAGTAGAATTCCCAGCAATAATCGGACATCCAGCCGCCATGGCTTCGATCAATGGAATTCCAAAACCTTCGAACAATGAAGGAAAAACAAGAGCCGTAGCCGTAGCATAAATTCCATTCAATCCATCATCATCGACAAATCCGAGATCTACAATTTTTGAAAATCTTAGTCCTTTCTGTTCTTCCCTAATCCACAAAAGCGCCTCCTTCTCAATTCTCCCCGTTAATACCAAATCTATTCCCTCTCCAAATTTCTGTTCATACAGTTTCAGAGCATCGAACAGAACACAGTGATTCTTATGTTTCCAGAAGCGTGAGGGATAAAAAAGAAACTTATCAGGAAGACTAAATCTTTCTCGCACTTCCGAAATCAGTTTAGAACCTTCTCCAAACCTATGGATATCGATTCCCGCAGGGACCAGAATCAATTTTTCCATATCAATTTCAAATTTCTCAACCAACGAATCTCGGGTATACAAAGACGGAACAACTATTTTCGATGCAAAGTCAAAAGATGCCCTGTAGCTGAAACTTCTTCTCTTAAGCTCATCAATTGAAAAGAATTCGGGAAGATATTCCTGCTGAACATCCCAACACGTTAACAGATATGGCACCGTTAACCCAATGGGTTCAATTGTATTCGCCGGGAAATGAACGAATTCCAATCCCTGTCTTTTAGCGTAAAGATCTAAATACCAAAGGTCATAACGAGACCAAATTTCGCCAACCTCAGGTTTAAACAACTCTTCAAGTAATCTACCTAATCTCCACCAGTAATATTCAACGAAACTGATTTTAATTTTTTCGATATGAATATGGTCTGGCCAATCAATGTCAGCCCACCCAGTATCACCTTCGGCGATAATAACAAAATATTCATGTCTTCGTGCATATTTTGCGAGTGCCTTAACTAGATCCACCGTGTAAGTATCACCCCCCGTGCCGAAATCGGCTTGACTGCCTTGCCATGATGCCAATTCTTTTTCTCATATAACTATATTTTATCCACCGGCACTGGTGGCCATAAAACGTCAAATTCCTCTACCAATTCACCGAATGCAATACTAGGATCGTAGTCATCATGGGCAATTCCACTAAAACCACATCGAAAACGTTCCTTAACGAATTCAAAATCGTAAGCACACATTCTAACAAAATTTTTCACGAAATCCAGAGTCTCACCACGCGCCTCCCAACGTGACAATTTGGACAACGTTCTTAGTTGCCATAATCTAGGATAAAGCAATTTTTTAAACCAATTACTTCTTTCCTTCCATGACCCCGGTAAAACATTAGACATTTCCGAAAGGATTTTCTCTAAACTCTTAAGCATAACAATTCTGCTTCGAAAACCCCACTGATCTGCACTTGCCTGTGCGGAATGCCTTCGCCAAGTCGCCAATTTCTCAGGCATGAATAAGACATCGCTATATAGACTTGTCCTAAGTGCCCAGTCAGAATCCCCTAAGGACCCCATATCATTTCGAAACATTCCTGTCTTACTAAGAAGATCTCTCCTAAACAAAACAGTCGTCATCGAACGCCAAACAGGACCGAAGCAAATATTTAACAGAAATTCACTTGCCCCTGAACGCTTGGATAATTCAGACAATGAACTTCCTAAAATTCTGTTCAACCTCATATCGGTAGGATCCAAAACTTGCCCACTGCAGTCTATCTCATCTAACCCACAGCACGCAATTGACACACCAGGTCTATTATCTAACAGACTTTCTAAATCTCTCAGTATTGTACTGGAACAGGTATCATCACTCGTTGCAATATACACATATTCTCCTGAAGCTCTCTTAAGACAATTATTCCAATTATCATACAT
>CBFHTT010000009.1:0-102583 GCA_965658675.1 Limisphaerales bacterium | reverse complement strand
AAGTTGAACGAATGTTTGCATGGTTTCAAAACTGTAGAAGACTGGTCGTCCGCTGGGAGTATCATGCTCAAAACTTCCTCGGATTCCTCCATCTCGCATGCATAAAAATACTCCTTAACCATTTATGAGATAGCTTCTAGTAGTGGAGGAGGGGTGCCAGAGTTGTTTCAAGGAGCGTCCGAGGAACTTATTCTCACGCTAGCTGTGGGATGTGGACTGCTAGGTGGCATTCTCGGATGGTGTGTTGGAAGATTGTGCTCCGGGTTTCTTAGAATGATGCACAGTGAATCTCCAGAGGAGCAGGAGGCACAGAAGGATGAAAAGGAAGAAGAATAGATGAACTGATTTCTCTCATTTCCACGTTTCGACCTTTCCTGTATTTCAGAAGCATGCGTTCCACACTTCTAGGCCTATTGGTTGTATGTCTTTGTCTGAGTGCAGAGGCGGCGAAGCGTCCAAATATCCTTTGGCTTTCAGCTGAAGACATCAGTGCACACTTTGGATGTTATGGTGATCCTCACGCCATCACTCCCAACATTGATAAGCTGGCGACGGAGGGAGTGCGCTATACCCATGCATTTACCACGGCGGGTGTTTGCGCTCCATGCCGCAGCGGTATCATCACTGGGATGTATCAGACTTCGATTGGTGGACATCACATGCGTTGCACCACGAAGTTGCCGGACTTCATCAAGCCCTTTCCCCAATACGTTCGCGAGCAGGGTTACTACACCTCCAATAACTCCAAGCAGGACTACCAGTTCAAGACACCCAAGGGCGTGTGGGATCAGAGCAGTGGCAAGGCGCATTGGCGGAATCGTGAGGACAAGTCGCAGCCGTTCTTTTCAGTTTTCAACTACACCGGATGTCATGAGAGCGGTATCGCCAGCAAGGACAAGTATGAGAAGGTCACGGCCAATTTGACCAAGGAGCAGAGACAAGACCCAAACAAGCTTACGACGCTTCCTCCGTATTATCAGGACACGCCGATTTCACGCGAGGACTGGAAGCGAAACTATGAACTCATCACAGCCATGGATGTTTGGGCGGGCGATCTCATCCAGCAGCTGAAGGACGATGGTCTCTATGAGGATACCATCATCTTTTTCTGGTCTGACCATGGCGTTGGTCTGCCTCGCGCCAAGCGCTGGCTCTATGACTCAGGGACGCATATTCCACTGGTGGTAAGGATTCCCGAGAAATACCGGGTGCGTGGACAGGGCAAGGCTCACAGTGTTTCGTCGCGGTTGGTGAGTTCGATTGATTTTGGTCCAACGGTCATGAGCCTCATTGGTTTGCCTCCTGCGGATCACATGCAGGGAATTCCTTTTCTTGGAAATATGGCAGGCGAGCCACGTGACTTTGTCTATGGAGCCCGTGATCGAATGGATGAGCGCTATGACATCATTCGCATGGTGCGTGACAATCGCTTCAAATACATCCGCAACTACGAGCCCTTGAAGCCGTGGTATCAGTATATGAACACGCCTGAAAAGGGCGCCATCATGGGAGAGATGCGTCAGAAATTTCTCAAGGGAGATTTGAGTGATGTGCAGGCGCAGTTCTTCGGTGCTCCGAAACAGGAAGAAGAACTCTACGATACTGACAAAGATCCACATGAACTTCACAACTTGGCGGGTGATCCCAAGTTTCAGACTGTGCTCAAACGCATGCGTGCGGCTCACTTGAAATGGGTGAAGGACACACGGGATCTTGGTTTGATCCCTGAGCCTGTATTGATTGAGAAGCAGGCTGAGTTGGGAAATCAGTATCAGATCCTCAGGCGCCCCGGTGCAGAGGCTGCCGCAGATCGTATTGCAGACATCGCCAACCTTGCGAGTCAGGGAGATGCAGATGTGAAGACACTTGGAAAGGGACTCAAAGACGACGAAGCATCAGTTCGCTATTGGGCTGCCATCGGACTTGGGAATCGTGCGCCTGACAGTCGCCCCTTGATCAAGGAACTGCGCAAGATGTTGAAGGATTCTTCGTCAGTAAATCGTACTGCTGCCGCCCGTGCACTTTGCCGCTTGGGTGCACCTGAGAAGGCCTTGCCTGTTCTGGTCAATGAGATTGAGAAGGGAGCACAATGGGAGCGCCTGCAGGCATCGATTGTTCTCGATGAGATCGAAGATCAGGCACGTCCGGTCATAGCTGACATGAAACGTTTTCTCGCTCCTCGCAAGGATCTCTATGCCAATGGCAAGTATGTCATTCGCGTTCTGAATCGCGCGCTGAATCAATTGGAGGGAACCACCAATAAGGTGCCGTGAGGATGGTCGATTGGTGTTTTCTGAGTTTTGATTGTTGAAGCCGTCGAGTAGGGTAACTGTTCTCGCTTTAGATTCATGGGAAGATCAGAAGGATTCCTGATTCATTTGTGTTCCCCTGAGCAGGGGCGGAAGTGGCTGGAGGATCTTCATCCTTTTTCATCAGATCGCTGATAAGGTTGAGTTTCAGTTCCATTATCAGTAGTGCAATCATCAGAATGGTAATGAGAATGGGGAATGATTCTTTCGACTGTTTCTTCATTGGTGACGCTCCTTGATTGAGGTGAAGAATTTTGTGGGGAGATCTTCATTGGCGCTGATTTCGACGTGTCCGTCTCCAAACAAAAGGTTTCCATTTTCTGCGTGGGTGTTGTCGGACCAGCTGATGTGTTGAGGCTCAGAAAGATAGAGCCCTTTTCCCTTTGGAACTGTCTTCGCTCCAACAAGCACGCTGGAATCACCCATCAGAATCGTTTGCGAGCTTCGTGGCTTGGCATGGGCATTCAGGAAGTAAGATAGGTGGTTTCCTTGAAGTTGATTCCAGTCCCTGGTTGGTTGGTGTTGGAGGGACCGCTGAATATTTTTGGTGAATCCAGATAGTTGGAAAGGGATTGGAAATGAAGGTAGGAAGGGCCGCTGATCTGGTATTCGAGAGTGCCACCTTTGTTCGCTGGCACCATCATGGGAAAGCGGTCTTTATGGTCGTCGGCATAACTGATGAACGCCATGCCAGCCTGCCGGAGCTGACCGATACATTCAGCAGCCTTCACCTTCTGCCGTGCCTTGATGAGGGTGGGGATGATCAAGGCGACCAGGATGCCAATCAGGGCTGTTGTCAGGAGGAGTTCAAGCAACGTGAAACCATCAGGGCGCCGGTAGACACCCTTTTTAGGGAGAGAATTCATCACACTTACCTTTCGTTAAGTTTGAAAACTCTATTGCACAATCCGTGCCATGGCGCTCTGCGGCCGGTGAAGGGTGATTTTGTAAGAAAAGTGCGTGAAGGTCCCAAATCCTGCGCTTGGTTCACGCTCGCACATTTTGCCGATGAACTTTTGGGTGGTTTCGTGCCGATATGTGGCACGAAAAAAGCCCCGGTCTGCGAATACAGGCCGGGGCTTTGAATTGTTTTGGAGTTGGTTCCTTAAGCTTTCGCTGCGGCGTAGAGCTCGCTGACCTTGGCCCAGTTTACCACGTTCCAGAATGCCTTGAGGTAGTCTGGACGACGGTTCTGGTAACGGAGGTAGTAAGCGTGCTCCCAGACGTCAGCACCGAGGATTGGTGTGCCGCTGCCATCCATGATTGGGCTGTCCTGGTTTGGAGTGGAAGTCACTTCGAGCTTTCCTTCCTTGTTGACGATGACCCATGCCCAACCACTACCGAAGCGGGTTGCTCCGGCTGCTTCGAACTTCTCTTTGAGTCCGTCGAGGCTGCCGAAGGTGGCGTTGATGTCGTCAGCAAGTGCGCCTTCTGGGGCTCCACCTGCGTTGGGAGCCATCACGCTCCAGAAGAATGTGTGGTTGGAGTGTCCGCCACCGTTGTTGCGGACTGCACCGCGAATACCCTCTGGTACTGCGTCGAGGTTGGCGATCAGGTCGTCAATGCTCTTGGCTGCGAGGTCGTCGTTTCCTTCGATTGCTGCATTGAGCTTTGCGATGTAGGCGGCGTGGTGCTTGCCATGGTGGATCTCCATGGTCTGAGCATCGATGTGTGGTTCCAACGCATCATGTGCGTAAGGGAGTGCTGTTAGTTCGTGTGCCATAAGTTCTGTTTCTGGTCAAGAGTTCTGTTGCCGGAAGCTCCGGCGGACAAAGTCGGTTACTCTGCAAGAGAGATGAAATTTTTCAAGAGCTGCAGTCCCACTTTTTGGCTTTTTTCCGGATGGAACTGAGTTGCAAAGACATTGTCTTTCCTGACCGATGAGCAGAAGTCCTCTCCATGGGATGTAGTGGTGGCGATGATGCTCGGGTCGGCCGGCTTGGGAAAGTAGCTGTGAACGAAGTAGACGAAGGTGCCGCTGGGGATGCCTTTGTAGAGTGGATTGTCCTCCTGCTGAATCTCGATCTGGTTCCAACCGATCTGGGGGATCTTTACTCCAGTGCTGTCGTTGAACCGGACTACGGGGCCTTCAAATACGCCCAGTCCGGCAGCGCATGAATTGAATTCTTCGCTACGCTCAAAGAGGGCCTGATATCCAACACAGATGCCGAGAAAGGGGCGTCCGGTGGTGATAAAGTCGCGTGCGCCTTCGAAGAGTTCCTGACGCTTCATGGCATTCATGCAGTCATCAAAGGCTCCAACTCCGGGAAGAACGATGGCTGCGGCATCCTTGAGGCGATCTGGACGATCTACGAGCTGAACGTCGGCACCGATGTGCTTCAACGCCTTTTCCACACTGCGGAGATTGCCCGCTCCATAATCCAACAACGCTATCATTCGGCCGGGAAAGTGACTGATTCCGGTAGGCGGATCAATCTCTGATCACTGACGCTCGTATTCTCCCTTGCTGGTCTTCTTGAGGACCGTGAAGCCGGCGTTCTTGGCGTCGGAGATGGAAAGGGGCTTGCAGTAGGTCGGGGTGTTGAAGGTCGAAATGATCTTTTTGACCTCTTTCTTGCAGGAGGGGCATTTCTTCAACTCGTCCGCCGAAAGAGGGCGGTTCAAGGTGAAACTACCACCACAGATCTTACATCCGGCAGGGTCACAAACTTCATATTCGTACAACGGCATGGGCGAAAGATAGAACCTCGTTTCGAAAAAATCCAGTCGTTGAATGGTAGATTTACTACTGAATGTGCCGAAAACTGAAAGAGAGACTGGCTGTAAAACTATGTTGAAAATGAGCCATCTTCTTTTGAACTTCTCAGATCTTGCTGACGTCAGGTAGGGTGTTGGTTCATCTCCGTTACGAAACAAGACATGAAGAAAATCCTTAGCCTTCTCCTACTCTCGTTGCTTCTGACTGCTCAGTCACAGGCCGCCAAGAAACCCAATATCGTGTTGATCCTGTCTGATGATCAGTCATGGACCGATTACAGCCTTATGGGTCATGAAGCGATCAAGACCCCGCATCTGGACAAGCTGGCCGAGCAAAGCGTGCTGTTCCGTCGTGGTTACGTGCCGACAGCGCTTTGTCGCCCTTCCTTGGTCACATTGATCACCGGACACTATGCGCACCGCCATGGAGTGACCGGAAATGACCCTTCGCCGAAATACGCAAAGCGGGATTCAGATCTCTACAATCAGCGACGCGCCAAACTCATCTCCTATCTGGATCAGTTCGATACCGTGCCTGAGCTTTTGGGCGAACAGGGCTACCTGAGTCATCAGAGCGGCAAGTGGTGGGAAGGCAATTTCAAGCATGGAGGGTTCACTCACGGAATGACCCGAGGTTTTCCTCAACGAGGCGGACGTCATGGAGATGACGGCCTGAAGATTGGGCGCGAAGGAATGAAGCCCGTGACGGACTTTGTGGACATGGCGGTGGAGAAGGATAAGCCGTTCTTCCTCTGGTATGCGCCATTCCTTCCCCACACACCTCACAATCCTCCAGCACGTTTGATGAAGAAGTATCACAAAGACGGAGTGCCGATGACTGTGGCTCGTTACTACGCCATGTGTGATTGGTTTGATGAGACCTGTGGCGAGTTGATTGGTCACATCGACAAAAAGGGCATCCGTGACAATACGATCTTTATCTACGTGACGGATAATGGATGGATCCAGGACCCCAAGAGCAACAAGTATGCGGCACGCTCGAAGCAGACTCCGTATGAAGGCGGCATCCGCACACCGATCTTTTTCTCATGGCCGGGCAAGTGGAAAGCTGCCGATCGTCCTGAGCTTTGCAGCAGTATCGATATCGTTCCTACCATTCTCGGAGCCGCTGGTGCGCGCATTCCAAAGGATCTTCCAGGTATCAACCTTGTGAACCATCTTGCCAAAGGTAAGGCAATCAAACGCGACACGATCTATGGTGAAGGCTTTGCGCACGACATCGCTGATGTTGAAAAGCCTGAAGCATCACTTCTCTATCGCTGGTGTATTCAGGGCAAGTGGAAGCTGCTGCTGACCTACGACGGTGAAGTGAATCGTTATCTCTCCACTCACAAGCGTGAGGAGAGACGTCCTCAGTTGTTCGACCTCATGGCTGATCCGCATGAGAAGAAGAACGTGGCGGGAGAGAATCCTGAAGTGGTGGCACGTCTTGCTGCCAAGATTGGTGCATGGTATCCGCTCAAGGAACGCAAGGCTCTGACGAAGTTCTGATCTCGATTGAGAAAACATCCCTATCGACGCGCCCAAGGCGCAAAGGTTAGAAACAGGTTTTCCGATGACATCATTGAAACTGAATACAGGAGCTGAGTTGCCCTCCGTAGGGCTGGGTATGTGGAAGGTGGACAAGGCGGACGCAGCACGCGTGACGACCGAGGCCATCGAGATTGGTTATCGCCATCTGGACTGTGCCTGCGACTACGGAAACGAAGTCGAGGTAGGGCAGGGAATCGCTGATGCGATCAAGGCCGGTCACTGCACACGTGAAGACCTCTGGGTCACCTCAAAACTCTGGAACACCTACCATGCAGCGGAACATGTGCGTCCTGCTTGTGAAAAGACTCTATCTGATCTGGGACTGGAGTATCTGGATCTGTATCTGATCCATTTCCCGATTGCACAGAAGTATGTGTCTTTCGATGAGCGATACCCGCCAGAGTGGTTCTCTGATCCCAATGCAGACTCACCCAAGGTCGAGCTGGCACCAGTGCCGATCAGTGAGACATGGCGGGCTATGGAAGAACTTGTCGAAGCCGGGTTGGTGAAGAATATCGGTGTCTGCAATTTCGGGACGTCACTTCTTCGCGATCTGTGCAACTATGCCAAGGTTCGTCCATCCGTACTTCAGGTAGAGACACATCCGTACCTGACACAGGAGAAGCTGCTGAGATTCTGTAACGAACAGGAGATCGCCTACACCTCCTTTTCACCACTTGGTGCGCAGTCCTACTTCTCGTTGAACATGGCTGAGTCCAGTGAGGCTGTGATCGAACAACCCGTTGTTCAGGAAATTGCCAAGGCACATGGTCGCACTGCAGCACAGGTGGTCTTGAGATGGGGCGTGCAACGCGGTACCGCCATTGTTCCAAAAAGCTCCAAGCGTGAACGTCTTATAGAGAACCTTTCTCTGTTCGATTTCGAGCTGACAGCGGATGAAATGGCGGCCATCGATGCATTGAACCGTAATCGCCGCTTCAATGACCCGGGTCACTTCGCAGAAGCGGCCTTCAATACCTTTCTCCCTATTTACGAATAGATGATCAGGGATTGCTGAATCTCGGAAGCTGATTGTTGAGGCGGGATTCCTGCCTCTCAGTCAGCTTTCTTTTTTGATAACGGCTCAAGTTCCATGCCGCCGCAGTCTTCGCAGCTTCCTTTTTCCATCACGTATTGAGCTCTGCAGCGAGGACATCCAGATTTGTGTTCAGGATCGGTGGGGGCAGGTGTTTGAAGGAGGTCGGCTGATTTGAAGCCCTGTTTCTCAAGGAATGCTTCGGTTTGTTTCAGTATGAGCTTATGGAAGCTCTCAATGGTTTCTTCCGCCTGTTCTTCCTCATGAGCTGGAGCAGGCAGGGGATGATGTAGATCTCTGAGGATGGCTTCGCCGGTGATTCTTAGGTTGTCCTTTGAAACGAGATTGGAAGCCGTGGTTAAAGGATGGAAATGAAGGAGTAGGGCTTTGGTGAAATGGTCGGGTATCCGAATTGCGCTCGGGAGCAGCAGTATGCAGGAAAGTGTGCTGACGAAGCGTTCCTGATCTGCATCTGGAAGATGTTTCTTGTGTGTCTTACGAAACACATATGCCTGCGCCCACATGAGCAATAGAGCCGTGCCTGTCAGATACATCCACGATTCGCTGAGTCCAAATCGCCAGTGAGCAACAGGGCAGGCGGTATACAACAGCATCCAGAGCAGGATGCTCAACCAACGCATGATCTTGAGCGGCTTGCTGATTTCTTCGACCAGTTTCTTAGCCTTCTTTTGATTAAAGATTTCCTTTGTGAAATCGCGGATGGCTTCGCCGCGCTTGGATGATCCTGCCTTGCGGATACGCTGCATCCAGCGCGCGATAAAGAAGGCTTCGCTGGTATGGGCTGCGGTAAAGAACAGTGTCTTGTTGATTTTGATCTGATTGCCTTCTGCATGAATGCTTTCGATCTTGTCCCACGGAATGTGTGCACCGGACATGGCCGGGCGATTCCCGGGATTGGATGCAAAGCGATTGGCGGAGACCACGGATGTTTCTGAAAACGAAACGGCAGGAATGGTTCCACTGAATGTCTGACCTGCTGGCGGGATGGGGGAAAGGAAGTGAAGAAGCAGATGGCGTCGCCTGAGTAGCTGCAAAGACTCAGACCGATTCCAGCCGCTGAAGATTCGAGTGGTAAAGACAAAGGTTCTGGGCGGGGCCCAGAGCAGGCAGTCCCACAAATAATAAAGCGTCACCGCAAGGCCGAGTATCTGTATGTCGGTCATGAGAGGTGCAGGCTTTTTAGCGGGACAGGGTGAAAGTGATCAACCCCGGCAACGTGTCATACGCCTACCGGGGCTGATTCGAAAACGGAATTGAGGATCTTTGGCCTCAGTAGGTGTCTACTTCATCGTTTCGTTTACGGCCACCGAAGATGGAGCTGACGACTTTCTTGAAGAAGGCACCTATGGCAACAATGACCAAAATGATCGCTTTGCCAGCCTTTTTGAAGAACAGCGCAATGTAGGCAAAGAGCCCAAGCTTGGCAGCACCGACTGCGGCTCCACCAAGGACCAATGCGGCCAGGCCGTATTTGGCAATCTTATCGCCTTCCTGATATTCAGCGTATTTCTCACCTGAGATATAATCGTATCCATCGAGCAATGAGCGGAAGGCAGGCATGATGGTGGTCATTTGTTCGTTATCGCAGATTAGCGTGACTTCCATGACACCCTTTCGTCCCAAGAGACGGGTGTTGTAGTTGACGCTTTCCCCACGGTCACTGGCGAGGCGGATGCCCCATTCGAGATTGTTGGATGCCTCGTCGTAGTGAGGTGGTGTCTGCCATCCTGCGATCTCAAAGGTAGGAATGCCCTGACTTTCCCGCATCTTGTTGGCCTGTTTGTTTCCCTCCTGCATCGACTTGAGCATCTTGTCGGCATCGAGCTCATCTTTGTCGTCATCCTTCACATAGCCGATTTCATCGAACTCAAAGAGCACCCAGTAATCTTCGGCATCATTGATCAAGAGGCCCAGCTCATCGCCTGACGGGAAATTGCCGGTGCCTTCTAGGATATCAATCGTGCCCTTCTGTCCGGTGAAACGGAATCCTTCTGGGACTTGGATCTCAGCCTGAGCTCCGATCTGTGCCTTGTTCGGCCCCATTGTCCATTCGAACTGGTTCAGGAATTCCTCCCATTCCTTGTCTTCATTATCGCCTTCGGCGCCGAACGTGGTCAGCGGCAGCACAGCGAGAAAGGCTGCCAGTAGTAGCGTAAGTTTGTTTTTCATTCTGGTCTTGGTTGGAAGAGAGAAATCGTAACCGGGTCCCCCTTGAGAGTGAACTGAGCAGCGAGGCTGACTTTCGGATTTGTAGGCGTCAAGCCCTCAGGACGATTCTTGAGGAATCTACGACTTGGTCTTGAATCTCCGGATGCCTTCTTTGGCTTCGGGACCTTGGAAGGCGTCTACATAGGCGGCTGTGTCGAGTCGGTAAGCCACTTTGTGGGAGGGGGGCTCGTCCATGTGAATGATTCGCTTGGTATTCCTCAATGCTTCTGTCGGAACGGCCAATAGCGTGGTGCAGAGGTCGTTCACCCTAGCCCTCAGGCGTTGGGCGGAGACGGCTTCGTTGACGAGTCCCCATGTTTGGGCATCGCGAGAGGAAATGAGTTTGCCGGTAAGGCAGAGTTCCAATGCACGAGCCTTGCCGATCAGGGCTGTGAGTTGGGCCATGCCGTATCCGGGAGGCCAACCAAGCAATGCTTCTGGCATTCCGAATCTGGCTGCATGACTGGCGATTCGAAAGTCGCATGAGTAGGCAAGGACACATCCGGCTCCGATCGCAGGTCCGTTGATCTGAGCAATGGTGATCTGGGGAAGACGTTCGAATGAGAGAAAGAGCTCTGCCTGACGGTGACTGACCTCACGTGCTTTCTCGGGAGTGAAGCCTTCGAGTTCCTTCACGTCGTCGCCTGCGCAAAAGGCGCGTCCACTTCCTGTGAATACGGCAACCCTGAGCTCTCGATGTCCGGCCAACCATGCCACCAGAGTTTCCAGTTCATAGGTCATTTGCGCATTGATGGCGTTGAGAACTTTCGGGCGATCCAGGGTGATGGTGGCGATCTCTTTGTCCGTGTTGACTCTGAGAAGCTCCAGCTTAGGCAGATCGCCGGTGATCGAGGACTGACGACCGGGCAGGGCGGAAGCTGGTTCGAGATTTCGAATATTATCCAAGATGCGATCCAATTTCACTACAGCGCGTTGATGCGTTCCTTTACCAATGAGGGTTTCTCCGTGGTACGCCTCCACCTCGAAATCGATTCTACGGCCGTCGACGTTGGTTGCCTTGGCGACTGCATGGACCTCTGCACCCAGCGGGGCGGCTGCCAGGTGTTCAATGTTGACCCTGACCCCGACCGACTCTTCGCCTTCATCGAAGTAAGGACGGATGGCTTCCCTTGCCGCGCGCTCCATCATCATGATTATGAAAGGCGTGGAGAAGACAGTGGCCTCCGGATGTCCATCCAGAGTGATGGTGCGCTCTGGAGTCACAGTCCATTGGAGTCGTCCGGTTTGTCCGGGTTGCAGTCCTGATTTCATAGGTTATCGGAGGCGGTAGTCTCAGGCTCCCTGTCCTGTCGAGCGAGGAGAAACTCTCTTAGTGCGGTGGCGGATTTTTCACCGAAGCCTTCGACTTCTGCGATCTGTTCGATGGTGGCGAGCCTCATGCGGTGAACGGATCCGAATTTCTTCAGTAATGCTTTCTTTCGTGCGTCTCCGATCCCGGGGAATTCATCGAGGAGACTTTCAGAAATTTTCTTCAGTCGCAGCTGGGCGTTGTAGGTGTTCGCAAATCGGTGGGATTCATCGCGTACTCGTTGGAGAAGCTTGAGGGCACCTTGGTCGTGCGGAATGCGCAATGGGTCCTTTTCTCCGGGGCGGTAGATCTCTTCAAATTCCTTGGCCAATCCAATGATGGGAAGATGACTGAGGTTGAGCTTTGCCAGTTCGGCACAGGCGGCATTGAGTTGTCCTTTGCCTCCATCGATGAGTATGAGACTGGGTAGGTGAGGTGGCTCTTTCTTGTAGGCGGCCTTATCCTCGTCTGAGAGTTCTTCGAATGTTGCGATGTCATTCCTCAAACGGGTGTAGCGTCGCTTGATGGTCTCGGCCATGCAGGCGAAGTCATCCTGTCCCTTGACGGTCTTCATCCGGAAGCGGCGATAGGCGTTGCGGTCTGGTCGTCCATTCCGAAAGCTGACCATGGAGGATACTTGAAGGGTACCGCTGATGTTGGAGATGTCGTAGCCTTCAATCCGATAAGGGCCCTTCTCCAATTGCAGTATCTCGGCAAGCTGCACCAGATCGTCATCTGGATTCACAGCAACTGGCAGGGTGTAGGGGACTCGGGCGAATGAGCGGTTTTTCTGCGTGGCGTTGTGGATGTCTTTGATGGCATCGCGGAGTTGGGCCGCCTTCTCGAAATCGAGATCTGCGGCTGCCTTCTTCATTTCCGCCTCCATCTCTTCAACCATTTCTCCGGTCTGTCCGTCGAGGAACTCGCAGGCTGCTTCGACCTGAGCGAGATACCCCTCGCGATCGATGTTTCCTATGCATGGAGCCGTGCAGTTCTTTAGGTGAGCATAAAGACAGTGTTTGTAGTCCTGCTCGGTGGGGTTCAGTGGACGGCAACCGCGAAGACTGAACTTCTTCCGCACGCGCTGCATGGTGCGACGCACCGATCCAGAGCTGGCGAAAGGACCGAAGTAGCGAGCGCCGTCTTCTTGTTTGAGTCGAGTGAGAGTAAAGCGGGGAATGGGGTCCTTGAGGTTGACCTTGAGCAGGAGAAATCGTTTGTCGTCCCTGAAACTGATGTTGTAGCGGGGCTGGAACTCCTTGATGAGTTTTCCTTCGAGCAAGAGAGCTTCGGCCTCGTTCTTTACGGTATGGGTATCCAGATCGTGGATGGCATCCACCAATGCATTGAACTTGAGATCCCAGCCCTGTCTGCGTGATGGATGGAAATACTGGCTGACGCGTTTCCTGAGATCACGTGCTTTGCCCACGTAGATCACGGTGCCAAAGCGATCCTTCATCAGATAAACACCCGGCTTGTGCGGGAGCTTTCTGACCTTGGCTTTGACGTGATCGGTGGCGGGCATGAACGAGGACTACTTCGTGGATTGTTTCTTGTTCACAGGGAGAAACTGAACGGCATCGGCGATGACATACTTTCCATCCGTGCCATCGTTGCTGATCTTCAGCCAATGGTTGGTCCCTTTGTTGAATCTGAATGTACCCAGTGTGCGAAAGAGTTTGTTGTGCTCGGGGATGTCCTGCTGATTGATGCGGGTGCGGAACGTTCCTTTGCGATGACGGATTTCGATCAGGGTGTTGGTGCTTCGGCGGATGTTGAAGCAATGAGACATACGCACCTCATAGAGGCCGGCGTCCTTCAGGTTCGGAATGAAGGTTACACTCTTTTTACCTTTTCCCTTTTTCTGGTCGTGCAGGTAGCCGATGCCGACGTAGGGAGGGGTGTGGGTGGAGTATTGCCAGCCGCCTTGGAGAACAGCGCTTGTTTCATCCAGAACCACCCCTGAGAGCAGGCGTGGCTGCTTTACGATGTATTGAACCATTTCTGGACGATCGACCTCGCCGGATTTGTGCGTATTCGCGATCGCTTGGGGATGAGGAACGATGGCGTCCGATGCGAAGGAAGCGCTGATGGTAAGGGCCATCAGCACCATGGGCTGAATCAGGATTCGAACTGAATCAGTAAATTGAGATCTGCCAATCTGCATTTGAAGGTGTCGTGAAGGGGCAGATGTTGGGGATGGTGGGCCGGATCTCAAGAATCGAATCCTTTTTAGCGAATTGATTGATGCGAGAACCAGGTGGTTCTTGCGTTGCCTTGAAAGGCACGTTTTCACTATGGTTCTTACATAGATGCGAACCAGTGATATCCTGTTTGATTGATTGGAACTGAATGAGTGACGAACCACAAAGATCTGAGGCTAAGGGTCAGGAACCAGGTTTTGGAAAAGCCTTTTTCAGTGCGTTCATGGATCATTCACAGGCTCTCGTTTGGATAAAGGACGAGACCTTCAGCTATCGATACATCAACAAGGCTTTTGAAGAGGTTTTCGAAAAGAAGAGTGAAGAGGTTGTAGGAAATACGGATTTTTCCTTCATGCCTTCAGAAGCGGCCGAGGTTCTTCGTGCCAATGACCAGAATGTTCTTTCGTTCGGGGAGCCCATCGAGTTCGTTGAGATCGTTCCTGGCGCTGATGGGATCGATCGTCATTGGCTGGTGAAGAAGTTTCCATTTGAGGGCGATAATGATCACTTGTGGACGGGAGGGATGGCTTTTGAAATTACCGAAAGAGTCGAGGCTGAACGCAAGGTAAAGGATTCCCAGTTGCTTTATTCTTCCTTGGTGGAATCGATACCCCTGAATGTTTTCAGAAAGGATCTTGAGGGAAGGGTGACCTTCATGAGTTCCAAATATGCTGAGGAGCTTGGCGAAAACGCTGAATCCATTCTTGGTATGTCTGATAGAGATCTTTTTCCTGAATACCTCGCAGAAAAATACCGGGCTGATGACAGAGAGGTGATCGAGAATGAGAAACCCAAAGAGGTCGTCGAAGAATTTGTTCAACCAGACGGCGAGCGGCGGTTTGTCCAGACTTTCAAGGCACCAATCTATGATTCAAAGGGTGATGCCATCGGGCTTCAGGGTGTGTTTTGGGATGTGACTGAAAAGCACGAGGCGGAAGCGGCATTGGAAGAGGCACGTCGTAGGCAGGAACTCAATTTTTATAGACGCCGCTTGAAATCATTGAATGGGATGCTGACTTCAAGGTGGTGGATTGGAACCCGGGAGCTCAAAAGGTGTTTGGATACTCGAAAGAGGAGGCACTTGGTCGGCATGCAGAGTTCATCATTCCAGAGGAAGCCAAGCCACATGTGGATGCGATCTGGGCTGAATTGAAAAAGAACTCAGGTGGTGATCGTAGCTCCAACCCGAATATTCATAAGGAGGGGCGGATCATTCATTGTGAATGGCATAATACGCCCTTGGTCGGGGCTAATGGAGATGTGATTGGTGTGACGTCTCTGGTTTCGGATGTGACCTCTTTGACGGAAGCAAAGGTTGAGCAGGAACGTATCGAGAAGAAGCTTCAGGAGACTCAAAAATTGGAGAGCCTTGGAGTGCTTGCTGGTGGGATTGCCCATGATTTCAACAATCTTCTTACAGGTATTCTGGCTCATGCAAGCATGGTGGGAATGAGGTTGCCCGAAGATTCTCCAGTATCGGATTCCGTGAGGACGATTGTGGATTCATCGAAGCGCGCTGCAGAGCTTTGTTCTCAGATGTTGGCTTATTCGGGCCGAGGGAAATTTGTCATTCAGGCCATGGATCTGAACGACCTCTTGCGCGAAACAACCAATCTACTGCAGCTATCCATCAGCAAGAAAGCGCAGCTTAGATTTTACCTCGATGGGGCGTTGCCTTTTGTGAGGGCGGACCTGACCCAGATCAGGCAGATCATCATGAATCTGGTGATCAATGCGAGCGAAGCCATCGGTGCCGATGCAGGTGTCATTACTATCCGCACAGAAGTTGGTGACATGAAATCGGTTCCTTCAAGCCCTGGGTTTGAGGAGCTGAAATCAGATCAGGACTATGTGGTGATGGAGATCAGTGACACTGGTTGTGGGATGGATGAAGAAACCCGGAAGCGGGTGTTTGATCCCTTCTATACCACGAAGTTCACTGGGCGGGGACTTGGTCTGGCTGCGGTTCAAGGGATTGTTCGGGGCCATTCAGGCGCTATGCAGTTGGCCAGTGATGCGGGTGAGGGCACGACTTTCCAGATCTGGTTGCCCGTTGCTGATGAAACAATGATTCCTGATGGTGAGGATACCGCAGATAAGGATTCCGACGACGATCATGAGGGACTCGCCTTGATTGTGGATGATGAAGAGATGGTGAGATCGGTCACGACTGATATTCTTGAGATTACTGGCTTCAAGGTATTGACCGCAGCTGATGGCGTGGAAGGGCTCGAACGTTTTGTCCGGGCCGATGGAAAAGTGGATATCGTGATCTTGGACCTCACCATGCCACGTATGGATGGAGTGGAGACCTTGAGAGAGATTCGCAAAATGGACGAGAAGGTTCCCGTTCTATTGATCAGTGGATTCTCAGAGCAGGAAGCGGTGACCAAGTTTGATGGCATGGGACTTTCCGGCTTCCTGCACAAACCCTTCACCGCAGACTCCATGATCAAGAAGATCGGTGAAGTGCTGTCGCTGTCGCGTAGCGGAGATTGAATGCTGTTGTTGTTTTCTTGAACGGTCTGCTGGCAGGGAATCGAGTGCTACGAGTTTTGCGGGCCACTGTCGGTATTTTGGTTCTTCGGATCTGGATAAGTCAGTCCGATCTTCAGAAAGCCAGACTCATGGGTGACGCCGCAGTGTTTGCAATCCAACCATAGCCCTTCCTCGTTGCTTCCCCCGACACCTGTTTCGCGCTGTTTACAGATGGGGCATGCGAACTTTAATAGTGTGGACAGAACCAGCAATGCCATGATGCCTCCCGTAACAGCAATTAGTATGATTGATCTCAAGAGATAAGGTTCCAAGGTGGAGGTCAGTTGGTTTTCAGGGCTCAAGAAACAGCCGAAGTAGCCAATTAAGATTATTGGAAAAACGACTCTGCAAACGTAGTGCCAGATGACGAACATGATTTGTTGATCTAAAAGGGAGGCGAAATGAAATCTACTCTATTGACCCGATCTCGGAGGGTGGCCAGTAGCGCATGAAGACTCGTCCAATGATGTTTTCTCGAGGGACATATCCCCACGACCTGCTGTCGTTGCTGGACTTTGAATTGTCGCCTACGACGAAGTAGGAGTCATCGGGAACTCTTGTGTCCAGATAGGGTAATTCTGCGAATAGCATGTCAGGGTGTTCGTAGATGATTTCACCAGAGGAGTTGTTGATTGCCACAACTTCACCATCGATCAGCAACTTGCCGTCTTCGAATTGAACTCTTTCGCCAGGTTCCCCAACGACCCTCATCGTCCAGAGGCTATTGATGGGAAAAATCCCGGTAGTCTTGAAAACGACGATATCACCACGGACAGGCTCGCGAGCTAGATAGCTTATGTTTTCCATGACGATTTTGTTTCCCTTGACCATGGAAGGATCCATGGCAGACGTTGGAATCTGGAACGGCCTCAAGAGTCCGAGCAAGCGCAGAACGATCAGGAGTCCAATCACGATGGCTGGACCTATCGATATCCGGATCAGCAATTTCTGCTGACGTGTCAGAGAAGACTTCTTCGTCGTCTCGAGTGTAGGCGGCGGCTTTGATTCTGACATGGGGTGTTCTTCTCTGACGATCTGTTTACTCCTATCAATAACACCTATGATACTTGAGGTTTCAACAAGAATGCCGTTTTGCCGGAGAAGCTCAAGGCAATGGTTGGAGGGGCATTTAGGGAAAGATGTAGCGAACTCTGAGGATGGCTTACGGATGCGCGATAGCGTGATGGAGTGCGCCGCCGCGTGGCGCTTTCCTAAAGCGCTTCCGAATCTTGATCACTCATACAGTCCGAACCCCAAGCTCAAAGCGGCACAAAGCCCCGCACTCCAAAACCTATCGGGCGTATTCGGGGGCAGTTGATTCGACGGGGTGTTTTGTCGTTACGTCTCTGCATGCCTTCTGAGTAAGGTTGCACATTGCTCTGGTATCTGAGTGGCGGTGTGGGTAAGGAACGGGCTCGTTGTTTTTTGAATTCGTTTTGCTGATTCATCATGCCTTTACACATTGATTCTCTTCCTGCTCGTATCACCAAGGGTGGGGTTCTTCGTTGGTTGCTGGATAATGAGGAGGTGAGGAAACAGCAGGTGGGCAATATCGAAATCTTTGGGCGGCATGCGTCGGTGGAGGTGCCTGATTCGAATGGACCGCGATTGGTGCGTCGGCTGGATGGTCAGAAGTTTAATGGGCGTGTGGCTCAGGTATGGTTTGAGGCTCCTCAAGAGGAGAATGATACGACGGGACATTTTGCGAAGCTGACTCGGTGGTTGGATATGGAACGCTCGGCCGAGGCGCAACAGGCGGCTGAGTTGCAGCGTGAGTCGGGGGAACGTGATTCAAGCACGGCTCTTCTGAATCTGGTGATCCGTTCGGAGGATTCAGGGCTGGGTGGATTGGCCTTGGTATCACTGGGGCGAAAGAGTCCGATGCAGCCGCTGCCTGTAACGCAGCTATCAGTCGGGACTCCGATCCGGCTTTCCGAAATGGGGAATACCTCGGAGGGCGCTCAGCGGGGATTGATCACAAGGTTGGAGAAGGGTGAAATCGAGATTGCGTTGAGTCGTGTGCCTGAAACGGAGACGGACAGTCCTTTCTACAGGATTGATGCGGCTGACGATGAGACATCAATGAGACGTGCCAAGGCGGCTTTGGCTCGGGCGCGTCATGCCCGTGAAGATCGGTTGAGCGAATTGCGTGATGTCTGCCTGGGTCAGCGGAGGCCTCAGTTTGATGAGATCAGTAAGCTGGAGTTTGAGGATCCTCGTCTGAATGAATCGCAACGTGCTGCTGTAGAGTTTGCTGGTGCAGCAAAGGATGTGGCGGTGATTCATGGTCCTCCGGGAACGGGTAAGACTCGGACGTTGGTGGAGTTGATCCGTCAGTCCGTTAACAAGGGGCTGAAGGTGTTGGTGTGTGCGCCTAGTAATCTCGGTGTGGATAATCTGTTTGAGCGGCTTCTTGATCGAGGGAGCAAGGCGGTCAGGATCGGCCACATGGCTCGTGTGCAGGAGCAGCTACGTGAACATTGTTTGTCTGCTTTGGTTCCGAAACATCGTGATGTGAAACGGATCAAGAAGCTGCGATTGGAGGCGGCAGATCTGTTTCGTAAGTCGGATAAATCGGGCAATGGATTGAGTCGGGCAGAGCGACAGGCTTTGCGTGATGAGGCCAAGGACTTACAGGCGGATGCGCGTGAGGTTGAGGCGAACATTGCGGATGAAATTCTTGATGAGGCGGAAGTGATCTGTGTCACGAATACGGGAATCAACACGGATGTGCTTGGGGCGCGTCGATTTGATTTGGTGGTGATTGATGAGGCGTGTCAGTGCAGTGAGCCTGCGTGCTGGATTCCGCTGCTGAGGGCAGAGCGATTGGTGTTGGCGGGGGATCATTGCCAACTGCCTCCGACGGTGATTTCTCAGGAGGCGGCTCGGGAGGGATTTGATGTGAGTCTGCAGGAGCGTTTGGTTTCGCTCTATGGTTCTGATGTTTGTCGGCCTTTGCTGGTGCAATACCGAATGAATGAGGAAATCATGCGCTACTCATCGGATCAGTTTTATGAAGGGAATTTGGAGGCGGACGAATCGGTGAAAGCACATTTGCTGAAAGGGCTTTCCGATGTTCGGGAAGATGAGCTGACTGAGAATGCCGTTCGCTTCATAGATACCTCTGGCTCCTCCTTTGAGGAGAAGCGTGAATCGGCTGGGAGCAGCTTGTCCAACCCGGAGGAAGCGGCGCTGGCAGTGAAGAAGGCGCGGGATCTGATGGAGCTGGGTGTGCGGCCGGAGGATATCGCGATCATCACGCCCTACTCAGCTCAGGTGCAGGCATTGCGTGAAGAGATGGAGAACGATGCGGTGGAGATAGGGAGTATCGATGGCTTTCAGGGTAGGGAGAAGGAGGCTGTCATTATTTCGTTGGTTCGCTCGAATTCGGACAATGCGATTGGCTTCCTCAAAGATACGCGCCGAATGAATGTGGCTTTGACCCGAGCGAGGCGGAAATTGATCGTCATTGGCGATAGCGCGACTATTTCTGGTGATTCTTTCTACGCAGGCTTGTTGGAGCATATCGACGTAATTGGGGCGTATCACGGTGTTTGGGACGAGTAATGGTCCGTATCTCGCAATTTTTGCCCATTGAATAAGGGTTAAAGTCCTAGCGTTTGACTTGTCGATCTTGAATCAGATTGGTTGCGTCCTATGCTTTGATCTATTTCAATCAACTCCTCACATGAAACGTCCCTCAACGTCCTCATCTCATGCGCTAAACCGCCGGCGCTTTGTTCTGCAGTCCATGGCTGCATCTCTTTCCCTTCCATTTCTCTCATCGCTGCAGGCGAGCTCTACCAGTGTGGGCGCTCTCAAGGCTGCCAAGGGAGCAGGGCAGGGAGCACGTCGATTTGTGGCGGTGGGTAATCTCCTGGGCTTCCAGCAGAAGAGCTTTTTTCCTGAGGCGACGGGTAAGGCCTATGAGTTGACGCCGTTGTTGAAGCCGCTCGAGGCCAATCGCGATCACATGACCGTTTACCGTGGTTTGGATCACGGGATCAAGGGTGGTCACTTTGCGGTGCATACTTTTCTTTCAGGTGTGTTGCACCATCAGGCGGCGGACATGCCTGATGGGAACATGACCATCGATCAGTTCATTGCGGATAAGATCGGGCCTCAGACACGATTCCCATCACTCACGGTAGGATCTGAAGGTGGCATTCATGGTGGATGTCAGATTGCATGGACACGCTCCGGTGTGCGCGTTCCTCCAATCACCAATCCTTCTATCCTGTTTGATAAACTATTTGTCACTGACTCCAAGGAGCAGCAAAAGCAGAAGATGAGGCAGAATCGTCTTCAGGGATCGATCCTTGATGCTGTTCTCGAAGATGCCAATCGGTTGTCGCGCAAGGTCAATGGAGAGGACCGCGACAAGTTGGACGAGTATTTCACTTCTGTTCGTGATGTGGAGAAGCGTTTGGAGCTGCGTGAAAAGTGGACTGAGCAGCCTAAGCCAAAAGCCCCTTTCGAAAAACCATCTGATCGCAACACGGTTGAAGATCTGCCGCTTCTTTATGAAATGATCGCTCTTGCTCTTCAGACGGATTCCACCCGTGTGGCGACGCTTGAGATTGGAGGTTCCTTCCTGCCTCAGCACTTGGGGATCAACAAGAGTTACCACAGCATGTCTCATCACGGAAATGATGAGGATACGGTGGCAAACTTGATCAAGCTGGAGACCTACCAGATCGAACACTTCGGGAAGTTCCTGAGTCGCCTTGAAGGGATGAAGGATGGCGACGGTTCATTGCTTGATTCGACTTCAGTAGTTTTTGGTAGCGGCATGGGCAACGGGCATTCGCATACCAACTCAGACCTGCCTATTATTCTCGCTGGTGGTGGTTACAAGCATGGCGAGTTCAAGAAGACCCGCGATGGGAAAGGTAAGTTGCCATTGTGTAATCTCTATCTGGACATCGCACAACGCATGGGGCTTGAGGTCGATTCATTCGGCACGAGCACGGGCACCTTTTCTTAATCGGACTGCCATGGTCCTACGTCGTATCCTATTTGTAGCAGGGTTGCTTCTGGCATCCGCCGTCTCTTCATCGGCTGAAGACGTCTCCAAATTTCTCAGCCGCTATTGTTATGACTGTCATGACAGTGCGTTGCAGAAAGGCGAGCGTGAGTTCGAGAGTTTCAAGCTGCCCCTGGCGTCGCCCATGGATCTGGTTTCTGCGAAGGAGATCATTGATCAGTTGACTCTCAAGGAGATGCCTCCCAAGAAGTCGGATCAGCCCACGGATGACGAACGACTCCGTGCGATCAGGGATTTGCGGGGAGCCATCCAGGCAGCACGGGGGAAGTTTGCCAGTAGTGGAGGGCGGACTGTGATGCGTCGTCTTTCACGGCGTGAGTATGAAACGACATTGGAGACCCTCTTCAATCGCCGGATCGATACACTCGGGCTGACAGAGGAATTTCCCAAGGAAAAGACTAGCCACCACATGGACAACATCGGGCAGTCGCTGATCACTTCTGGATTCCTGCTGGAACAATACTTCTTGGCTGCGGATCGATTGGTCGAACTACGACTGAATCGCCCGGAGATGGAGCCGAAGGACTGGCATTTCAAAGATCACTTTATCCAATACGAGGAACTCACGGGCTCTCACAAGAGTGCCTTCAAGTTCAACTACCTCTGCATCTACGAGCAGCCCAATACAGATACGAGGCAGGGTGGTTACGGACATATCCAAGACTTTCTGGAAGGCGTGCCGGTGTCCGGGCTGTATGACATTCAGGTTCTGGCCAAGGCCATGCATCGTGACACGCATTACGATCCCAAGATTCTCGGAATGGATTTCTCAGAGCCCTATATGCTGGCTGTGGTTCCTGGTGATGTGAGGAAAGGACATATCCATTATCCGCAGCGTGTGGAGCCTCTGTTGGCGGAACCTGTTGAATTGCCTGATGATGATTTCGAATGGCAGACCTTTCGAGTGTGGTTGGAGAAAGGGCAGACCCCGCGATTCATTTTTCCAAATGGAGCCTATGAATCACGCGCATCGGTGCTGCAGTTGAACAAGCGTTATCAGAAAGAGCTGGAGCTGAAGAAGGTCAGCGTCAGTCGCTACAATCTATTGACCAAGGGCAAGCTGCCTCATATCCGGATTGATGAGATCAAGATCCACGGCCCGATCAAGGAAGAGGGTGGCAGCGCTGAAGAAGTGGCGGTCTTTGGTAAGGATGGTTTCCTAGAGGAGAAAGCCATTGAGCAATTGCATGCTTTTGGTGCAAAGGCATTTCGTCGTCCATTGAACAAGGAAGATCGCGAGCACATATCCAAGACTTACAAGAAGGGGCTCGCAGCGGATGCCTCTCCGCGTCAGGCGGCATTGGATACAATCAAGATGATCCTTTGCTCACCATCATTTCTGTATCTCAGTGAGATAACGCCTGAGAAGGAAACGCGGCTTCATCCCCATGATTTGGCATCTCGTTTGTCTTACGCGCTATGGTCGGCTCCTCCTGACAAGGAGCTGATGAATGCAGCTGGCAACGGAAGCCTTTCGATTGATTCAGTGTTGTCAATTCAGGTGGATCGAATGATGAACGATCCGCAATCGAGTCGTTTCGTGGCAGGTTTCTTGGATAGTTGGCTTGGGTTGCGCGACTTGGGTAGTCAGCCTCCGGCGCGTAGAGAGGCACGGTCTTATTATGCAGAAGATCTCCCGACTTCGATGAAGGGAGAAGCCCGTCAGTTCTTTATCAATTTGTTGAAGTCCAATGGACCAGTGACGGACTTCCTCGATGCTGAATACACCTTTGTAGATAAGAAACTGGCCAAGCTCTACAACCTGCCTGAGAAAGAAAAGCTCCGCTTGGCCGATGGCTTTCAACGAGTGTCGCTCAAGGGGAACCGCACCCGTGGTGGCGTCTTGGGAATGGCAGGCGTGTTGACCGTGAGTGCCAATGGTGTGGATACCTCGCCAGTGACTCGTGGTGTATGGGTGGCAGAAAATGTCTTGGGCACACCGCCGCCTCCCCCGCCTGATGAAGTGCCGCCTATTGATACTGACGTCCGCGGCGCAAAGACCATTCGTGAACGGCTGAAGGCTCATGGCAACTCCAAGACCTGTGCGGAATGCCACCGGCGGATTGATCCTTATGGATTTCCGCTTGAGACCTTTGACCCAATCGGGCGATGGAGAAGCAGTTATCCCAGTCGCAAAAAGGGCGCACCCAAGCTGAAGGTGGATACCACCGGTGAACTGCCATCAGGTGAAACCTTCACAGACTTTGCTGAGTATCGGATGGTTCTAGCCACGCACCGGCATGAGCCTTTTACGAGAAATCTGATCTCGTCCGTCCTCTCTTATGCCAGTGGCCGACACATGGAAGCGCTGGACCAATTTGAGATTGATGAGATCTATGAGAAGGTCAAAGCCGACAATCATGGCTTGAACACCCTGATCAAGGCCTGTCTTATGAGTGACATTGTTCGTTCCCGCTGATTGGAAGATATCAATCTGAGGGTTGAGAGATTGAGCAGGTTCGCTACATTCACGCCTCACACGCTTATGAAGAAAACAACACGCCATCGTTTGACATTGCTAGCGATCGCATTAGCAGTCTTTTCCGTATCAGCGGTATCCGCATTTGCTGCGGACAAGAAACCGTCACAACCACAGAAGAAGTTTATGAAACCATCGGAAGATGATCTGAAGAAAAAGCTGAGCCCGATTGAGTATTACGTGACTCAACAGAATGGCACGGAACGACCGTTCACCGGGGAGTATGACAAGCACTACAAGCCCGGGATCTATGTGGATGTCGTGAGTGGAGCCGCTTTGTTCAGTAGTTTGGATAAATATGATTCAGGTTGCGGGTGGCCTGCATTTACGCGTCCGATCGAAAAGGATTCTGTTTCCAACAAAGAAGACCGCACCCATGGCATGGTCCGCAATGAAGTTCGAAGCAGCTGGGGCGACAGTCATCTGGGTCATGTGTTTCCTGATGGTCCCAAGGCGCAGGGCGGTCTGCGTTACTGCATTAATTCTGCCTCAATGAGATTCGTTCCCCTCGCTGAAATGAAAGAGAAGGGATATGAGAAGTATCTGGGCGCATTTGAGAAGGCAGGTCTCTGGCCGATCAAAGAAACCAAGGTCTCAGGGAAACAGGAAGTGGCCATCATTGCCGGTGGTTGTTTCTGGGGAATGGAAGACATCCTTCGCAAGGTCGATGGAATCATTGATACCGAAGTCGGATATTGTGGTGGAGAAAATGCGGATGCCACTTATCGCAATCACCCCGGACACGCAGAAGCCATTCGTGTGACTTATGATCCCGCCAAAATTTCCTTCAAACGCCTGCTGACGAGTTGGTTCTTCCGTATTCACGATCCCACGACTCTGAACCGTCAGGGCAATGACGTCGGGACAAGCTATCGCAGCACGATCTTCTATGCTGATGACGAACAGAAGAAGGTTGCTGAAGAAGCAATCGCCTTGGTTCAGAAATCCGGCCGATGGAGCAAGCCGATCGTCACTACGGTCGAGGCAGTAAAGAACTGGTCCAATGCCGAAGCCGAGCATCAGGATTATCTGAAACGCAATCCAGGTGGATACACCTGTCACTGGGTGCGCCCGTGGAGTGAGACCAAGTTCTTTGATGTGAAGTAGCCTCAGGTCACTATCATCATTTTCTTTCGGTCCCTCTTTCGCTGAATCGCGGAAGGGGGATTTTTATTTGAAAGTTTTTTGCCTAAAAGGGTGAGTTTGTTTCCTTAGGTTGTATTGAATCACATTAATAGTCCGAATGAGCCCGTTATCAACATCTGAAGATCCAGAACATTCCTCAACAGAGGGAGCGGATGCTTCAACGATGGCGATGAAGTTGATTGAGCATCGAGGGACATTATTGGGATACCTGCTTTCATGTGTCAGGGATGCAGCGGATGCAGAGGATTTGTTTCAGGATGTATCAATGGCTGCGATCCGGTCTGCGGCAAAGCTTAGGGACGAAAGTGGTTTTCTTCCTTGGGCAAGGGAGATAGCGAGACGTCGGGTTCTTGAGTTTTATAGAACATCCAAGCGATTGATTCCTGTAGACCCGGAGCTGGCGGGAAGATTGGCAGAAACGGCGGCTGAATTGGATGTCAGTGAGGATGCCTCTGAAAGAGTTCAGGCGCTTAGGAGCTGTTTGGAATCTCTCCCAATGGAAAGTCGCCGGTTGATCGCAATGCGATATACGGACAAGAAGGAACCGGTTGAGAATTTGGCGAAGACGGTGGGGCGGTCAGTTCAAGCGACCTATGCGATCCTGAAACGCAGTCGGATACTTCTGCACGATTGTATCAACAAGAAGATGAACCAAGGAGCCGAGGCATGAAGGAATCTTCGGATGTTGAAAAGCTGATCGCCTACCTTGCCGGAGAAATGCCGTGTGATCAGGCAGAGGAGATAAACGGCCGTCTGCGTTCTGAGCCTGAGCTGAGGGAGCTTCTTCTGGCTTTGGCAGTGGATGAATCCGTTCTGACTGATTGGGCCAAGTCAGAACGCATTGCGATGAATCTTGAGGATGAGGTGTTCTCGAAGGAATCCCATTCAACCGAAGGAAGACACAAGGAACGGGCAGGTTCGAGGTTGTTACCGTTTCCATATTGGTCGGTGGCCGCAGGTGTTGTTTTGTTGATCAGCCTTGGGTGGTTAATGAAGGGGGCGAAAACCCAAGAGATAACTCCAGAAGTGGCCGCCCGTGTGATTGTGTCAGTGGATGCAGATTGGACGGATACAAGGCCCGACAATTCCGATCGTGTATACGGAGGGAACTACTCCCTCAAAGATGGATCCGTAGAGTTGGAATTCGGAGACGGGGCCAAAGTGAAAATGAGTGGTCCTGCGGCGTTTGAAATAAGGAGTCCTGATCACCTGCATCTTCTATCAGGTAAGATGGTTGCAAACATTCCCGATCAGTCTTTGGGGTTTGTCGTTACCTCGCCTCATTCCGAAGTGATTGATTTGGGAACGGAATTTGGACTGTTGGTTGAAGAGTCAGGGGAGACGGAGGTGCATGTTCTTGAAGGATTGGTGGAGGTGAAATCGAACGATTCGAAGGGGGGCGGAGGTGTTCAAATTGAAGAAGGTCAGGCGCGTCGCTTCAGGCCTGATAACGAGAACAATTCGAGCGAGATACCCGTGTCTTCGAGAGTGGGACTGTTGGGTCGTCATTCACCAGAAGGTGTTGAGTTTCTCCGTGGTCAGGTTCGCCTCAAAGAGACTGTGGACATGGGATTTCAGTCCCAGGTGTCAGATTCCCAGAACTGGATAGACGTTCTGTCTGAACGCTCTGGAGTCAGACTGGATGCGCCGCTGATAACCACAGTCGCCAGTGCAGGAAACTACAGGAACTTTGATGGAATATCCGACACAGTGCCTGAGGGTGCTGTTGTGGATAGCTATCTGTTGCATTTCCGCCCGGCCACCAAAGACGAAGTTGATGGTGTCATCAGATTTGATCGCCCGATTGTAGCCGTGATCTGCACAGGCGAGCATCTGGCGGAGTCGGATTTTGTGGTTGGCATTTCAGGATTGGACTATCCGGATCAGGTAAAACCTTTCCGTGGTCTCGAGCCCTCAGGGCACCAGCCAAACGGAACGTTTCATCTGGCCCCTGAATGGAAGCCTGATGAAGTCACACTCTCCAAGGATCGACGAACCATCAGTATCAAGGCATACGCGAATACCGCCCGTGGGATCGATCAGATCCGTGTGCTGACTTTGGCTGAGAGTGCTGCCAATTAACTCTGACGATTGATATCTGGATCTCTTACGATGAACTTTAAATCATTCTTTCTGAAACGTTCTCCAATCTTGAACAGTTTTTTTCTGACGATGGCGGTTGCTTGTTTGGGATTGGGCTCGATGTCGGCCAAGGCTGATCAGCTCGAAGGGACTGGCTATGTGAGGGTGGAGAAGATTGATGGTGTGTGGTGGTTTATCAGTCCGGACGGGGAAAAGTTTGTGAGCAATGGAGTGAATCACATCGAACCGCATCTATGGCTGGCCCCGTACAACAAAGAGCAGACGTTGCGGCGCTATGGAAAGGATATGGTTGATGCCCGAGGTCATTTCAATACTTCTGGTTCAGCTGCCAGGAAGTGGATTGATCAACAGGTGAAGCATGCCCGTGGATTGAACTTCAATACCTTTGCCAAGCACACCCACGATTCGATTGATCCGAAACTCTACAAGGACCAGATCTACTACGTCGCTTCACTGGAGACGGGGCCTTTGGCAGGGTGGCGTGAGCGGAATGGAGAAGGCCCGCGGCCTGATGTCTTCTCGGTGGATTTTGGAAACTTTCTGGAGCAAAGGATCAGTGAATCCACCAAGGAGCATCGGGAGAGTCGGAATTTGTTGGGCTACCTATACACGGATGTTCCCAGTTGGGTGATGGGAAGGGCAGATCAGAAGGCTAGGAACGTGGGTGTCATGATCTATCCTTGGATCAATGCGATCGTTGCTTTGGGTGAATCGTCTCCCGGAAAATGGAAATGGATAGAACACCTTCAAGGCAGGTATGAGGATGCTGAAGAAGTTGCGGAAGTGTGGGGCCTGCCGATCAGTCCCACCTATGGCATTTCATGGAGAAAGATCGCGCGGCTTTCCGAGTGGCGAAATGTGAAGGATGAAAAGAGAGCTTCCGAAGATTTGCGGACCTTTATGGAGGTGATTGCAGATCAATGGTACGGACTACACAGGGAGATCCTGCTGAAACATGATCCCAATCATTTGCTCTTTGGTGATAAGAACCTTCTTAACCAACACCACGATTGGCTGATACCGGCACTCAGAAAACATGTGGATGTCGTTTGCGTTCAAGCATACGGGAAATGGGCATTGGACGGGAAGATCACCGCAGCGATCTATGAGCAGTTGGGTAAACCGATCTTCAATGGAGATGGTTGCTTCGGGTTCACTCTCCCAGAGCAGGTGACTCATGGCGTCAAAGGATTCCGCACGAATGCCAAAAGCCTCAAAGAAGTGGCCTCGCTTTATCGAGAGAACCTGACGGGAATGATGTCCGCGCCCTACATGGTGGGCTGGCATCACTGCGGATACATACAGCAATGGGATGCAGCCGAGCGCGGCGACTCACCCAGAAACGAAAACGGGTTTCTGGATCCTTTCGAGAATTTGGTCACTGAATGGTCAGACGTGATTCGTGAAGTGAATGGCAGGGCGGCGGACATGCATGAAGCAGCCCGTAAACAATAACGAACAAAGCCTAATGGCTGACAGAATTAGACTGATGAAAACGAAAATACTAAAGACTGCGATCTCTCTTGTTGCGATTGTTCTCATGGGGTCCACGGCCGCCGCTGCAGGGTTGGATCAATATGGTGGTTATACCGGAATCAAGGGAAGTAAGACTGGGTTTTTCCACCTTGAGATCATCGATGGCAGGCATTGGTTTGTCACGCCTGACGGCAATGCATTCTATCCCGTGGCTCTAAGTCATATGCTCTCTGGCGAAAGCCTCGATGCTTGTGAAAGTGTTTACGGCGGAGACTCAGATGCGTGGCTCAAGGGTTCCTTTGAAAAGGCTCGTGCAATGGGGTTCAACTGCGCCTTGGGAAGTGCGACCAGCCCTGAGCGTAACCTGAATGGATTTGTGGACGTGGAGAAAGCAGAGTCGCTATTTCGTGAAGCGAAATTTCCATATACGGTAGGAGTGATTTTGTTGAAACACCCATGGGAATTCGTAGATGGGGAAACACTGCCGGACATCTTTCATCCAGATTACAAGAAGCTCATCGAAGCACGTGCTGAGGCGGTGTGTCCGAAGTATGAGAATGATCCCTTGGTCATGGGGTATTACTACGGTTTCGGTGCCTTCAACCGTGCGGATCAATGGGTGAATCATCATTTCGCACTGCCTGCAGGGAGTCTGGGACGGGATGCATTGGTCGACCTGCTTGATCGAAAGTACGCTGGCGATGCGGATTCTTTCAACAAAGTCTACGGAACGAATCTCAAGTCGATCGACGAACTGAAAACGGGAGAGTCGCTGACATATGAAAAAGCCTACGAGCGACGGAACTACCCCTACATCCGCAAGCAGTTGGATGAGCAGAAGCTCGAGGATTTCGAAGCCATCATCTCCCACATGTGCGTCACTCTGTACAAGATTGGGAACGAGGCCATCCGTCGTTGGGATCAGAATCATCTGATCCTTGGATCCTTCATCAAGGAATGGGCATTGACGGCTGACTCATGGAAAGTGGCCGCCCCTTATGTGGATATGTTGGCACCTCAGCATTTCAATCAGGACATTTCAGTAAACGCCATTGCCAAAGAGGTGGGGCTCCCGATTGTGTTCTCTGATGAATACTTTGGGTTCCATTACCCGGGCAGCACGGGAAGTGGTCATGCCGGAGTCGTATCGCATGAAGCGAGAGGCAAGATCTATCAAGCCAATCTAATGAGGCATTACAAAGACCCGATGACACTTGGTGTGACCTACTGCGCCTGCATGTATGATCAAGGCGGCGAAACCCTGAAGAAGAACAATCAGAATGGGTTCTACAGCATTCAAGGAAAGCCAAGAACTGAACTGATCCATTCGGTCACTAAAATCAACAAGGCCGTCTACGAACATACCCTCAATCCCGGATCACCTGCCGAGATCGAGAAGCTTGCTGCAAAATTGAAAGACACTTGGTCTGAGTTCAGCATCAAGAAAGGTAGGGGAAGAAGGTAGCCTTTTGCTTGTAAGAGATACCTACGTCGAGAGGGGGCAACGTCGAAAGACATTGTCCTCTTTCTTCTTAGAAGAGGTGGACTGAAGATTGATTGAATCTGGCAGAAACTGGGTTCGATCTTTCTCTCTAAGTTGACATAGAGAAGCACTGTATATGTCAAGAAAGGAGCGACGCCGTTGATTTTTTTTCGGTTTGTATCCTCTATCGTAAAGGTTCAACCTGAGCGTATTTGAGAAAGAGAAGGCCCTCAGGGTGACCAGCCCTTCGGTGCCTGATTCTGAATCGTTGATTCATCGTTCCAATGAAATCCAAGAAACACGTGGTGGGGTGGACTGAGTATGTCGATTTTCCTGAATGGGGAATTACCGGCATCAAGGCCAAGACAGACACAGGTGCACGCACCAGCGCTCTGCATGTGGACAACATCCGCAAGTTGAAGTCCGGACGCATCAAGTTCGACGTGGCGATTGGTCGCAAGAAGCCTTTTCGCTACAAGACTGTTACAGCTGATGTCCTAAAGCGGTCACGAGTCAGGTCTAGTAATGGGCTTTATACAGAGCGCTACTTTGTGGCTCCTTTGATGAAGATCGGACCTTTTGAGGACCGGATTGAACTGTCACTCACATCACGGGAGGACATGATTTTTAGGATGTTGATCGGACGAAAGGCTCTTGAGCCGGATCTGATCGTGGACGTCTCAAGACGCTTTCCGTTGTCGCGGCCCAGCCGTAAGAAGAAGAAAAAGGTCGCTACAAAAGAGAAGGCGAAAGCCAAAGTGAAAACCAAGGCAAAGGTGGAGAAAACACTCCCAAAGAAAAAGGCCCTCAAGAAGAAGGCCGCCAAAAAGACCGTGGCTAAAGCGGCAGCTAAAAGGAAATCATGAAGATCGCAATCCTTTCCCGAAACCCCAATTGCTACAGCACACGTCGCCTCAAAGAGACAGCTGAGAAAAAGGGGCACAAGGCGATGGTGCTGGATACATTGAAGTTTTCCCTTCAGGTCGAGCATGGGGAGCCGGAGTTGTTTTATAGGTCCAAGGTCCTCTCCACTTATGATGCGGTGCTACCACGCATTGGAGCGTCCATCACCTTTTATGGTCTGGCAGTCCTCCGCCAATTTGAGCAGATGGGGGTTTTTACGGTGAACTCGGCACTGTCGATCTCTCGATCGAGAGACAAGCTGCACTCCATGCAGATTCTTAGTCGCCATGACATTGGTCTCCCAGATACGGTTTTTGCCCACTCAAGAGAAGATGTCATCCCCGGTCTCAAGCGATTGGGAGGTGCTCCCGTTATTATTAAACTCCTTGAGGGCACTCAGGGCGTCGGCGTGATCCTCGCGGATTCATTGAAAGTGGCGCAGGCCATTGTGGAAACCCTCCAAAGTAAGCAGCAGAACGTGCTCATGCAGAAGTTTGTGAAAGAGAGCAAAGGTAAGGATATTCGAGCCTTTGTTGTCGGAGACCGAGTGGTCGCAGCGATGAGACGAACAGCAGTGGGAGATGAGTATCGCTCCAATGTGCATCGTGGTGGATCTACGGAGGTTGTTGAGTTGAGTAAGGAATACTACGACACCGCCATCCGTGCCGCACAGATCCTTGGGCTCAGAGTTGCTGGTGTCGACATGCTTGAAGGAGCCGATGGTCCCAAGGTTATGGAAGTGAATTCATCTCCCGGACTGGAAGGAATAGAAGGCGCCACGGGAATCGATGTTGCCGGAGAAATTATTTCTCTTATTGAGCAGCAGGTGCTCTTTCCAGAAGTGGACCTTCGTCAGCGACTCAGTCTCTCAGCCGGATATGGGATCGCAGAATTTGTGGTGCACAACATGCCTGCCCTGGAAGGGCACACTCTCCGTGAAGCGCAGCTTCGTGAGCGCAACATCGTTGTGATCAGTATCACCCGAAGTAACGAGAATGTTCCTATTCCGACAGCCGACGTGAAGATTGAGGCCGGAGACAAACTCCTCTGCTATGGCGAGCTGAGAGAGCTCAGGGCCCTGGTTCCCAAAGAACGGCCCAAGCGCAAAAAGAAAAAGGTGAAGATGGACGCCAAGTAGAGTGCCTTGCGCCCGATTGGGCAAAAAAATCAAGGTGCAGCGACTGGACAAGGCAAAACAGATTTCCTAGGGTCTGGCCCTTCTAACGAGGGCCCATAGCTCAGCGGTTAGAGCAGACGACTCATAATCGTTTGGTCGTAGGTTCGAATCCTACTGGGCCCACCATTTCCTCTTTTTGCAGGTTCTGTTCCTGTTCTCCTTTGGATTTCACGATGCTTTAGACGACGACTTTTCTTCCTTTTGGGTTGAATGATTTTCGCGGGCTGGCGTTTACTTCGGCGTCCCATGAATTTGTCTCCTCGTTCATATGATCGGGTTGGTGGAAGGATGCGCTCTTTGATGATCGCGTTATTTCTGCTGGCGTTTCTCTCTGTGTCACAAGCAGCCAATCGCAACATCATCATTGTGATCGCTGATGATCTGAGTCCCTCGCTGGGATGCTATGGCGACAAGGCTGCGGTGACACCCAATCTGGATGCGTTGGCAAAGGATGCAGTGGTGTTTGATCATGCCTATGCGACCACTGCCAGTTGCAGTGCGAGTCGCTCAGTGGTCCTGACTGGTCTTCACAATCATGCCAATGGCCATTACGGGCATCTCCATTCGTATCATAAATTCAGCAGTTACCCATGGGTGAAGACGTTGCCCGTGTTGCTCTCTGAGGTGGGGTATCGCACTGCCAGAATCGGCAAGCACCACAATGGTCCTGAGGAAGTCTACCTCTTTGAGGAAAAGCTTCCCGGTAACTCCCGTTCAACGGTGGAGATGGCGGATAACTGCCGTGAGTTCATCAAGGGTGAGAAACCTTTCTTCCTATATTATGCAACCTCTGACCCACACCGCGGTGGTGGATTTGCAAAGGAGCTTCCTTATGCGCCAGATCGTTTCGGTAACAAACCCAACAAAGGGGCTTATCCGGGCGTTGAAGAGGTGTTATATGATCCGGACAAGGTCACCATTCCTCCGTTTCTTCCTGACACCCCTGAGACCCGTGCTGAGCTTGCTCAGTATTATCAGAGTGTCTCTCGTGTGGATACGGGTGTCGGACGCCTTGTTGAGATCCTGAAGGAGGAAGGGAAGTATGATGATACGCTGATCCTTTTCACGGCTGATCATGGAATGGCCTTCTCTGGTGGCAAGACGACCGTCTATGAAGGTGGTCTGAAGGTTCCCTTCATCGTCCGTGATCCGCATTCGAAGAGACGCGGGATCAGGAATCAGGGGATGATCAGTTTCATCGATATCACGCCGACACTGCTTGATTACGCCGGTGGTTTTGACCGGGAGAATCGTTCTGTGAACAAGAAGATCGCGTTCAAGGCACCAAGACGAAGAGGGCAACGGCCAAATACCCCATACAATTTCCATGGACGTTCTTTTCTGCCGATTCTGGACGAGAAGGAGCCAAAGGGATGGGATGGTGTGAACGCGTCTCACACCTTTCATGAAATTCAGATGTATTATCCAATGCGCGTTGTGCGTGATCGCAAATACAAGCTGATCTGGAACATTGCTCATCCGCTGCCCTATCCATTTGCCTCTGATTTGTGGGCGGCTCCTTCATGGCAGGCTCAGCATAAGAAGGGGATGGATGCACCTTATGGCAACAAGACCGTGGGGGAATACATTCAGCGTCCTGAGTTCGAGTTGTTTGATATGGAGCTTGATCCCGATGAGTATAAGAATCTGGCTTATGATCCCGCCTTTGCGAAGGTACTTGAAGAGTACAAGAAGAAGTTGAAACAATTCCAGCGCGCCTATGACGATCCATGGGTAATGAAATGGGACTACGAGTAACAACCCCATCGAACAACAGGAATAACTATGGCTACTTATGAATACGAGACCATCCCTCAAAAGAAGGGACAGAAGGTCAAGCGGTATGAACTGCAACAGAAGATGAGCGAGGACGCTTACACAAAGCATCCTGAAACCGGAGAACCCATCAAGCGGGTGATCTCAGGTGGAGCTGGCAGCATCTTCAATGGAACGAGCATTCTTTCCATGAACAACCCTCCTCCTGCACGCCGCTCCAAGTAGGTCAGGGATTACCTCTGAACTTTATACAAAAGGCCCGTTCTGCTTTCGCGGAACGGGCCTTTTCAAATTCTATAAAAAGGGGGGGGACTAGGAGTCGCCTTCCTTGCGTTTGAAGATCTCATCAGCACTTTCAGGATCCAGTGTTGCCAGATCGAGGCCACCGGTCTGATCTCGCTTTGAAGCGGTTTTGATCTGTGCGGCAAGAACCTTTGCTGATTCGATTGCGTAAAGCTTTACTGCACCGACACTCACTTCAGCAGGGAACACAACAACCAACAGGGAGTTGGTATCGATGTTCATCCAGAGGACGCTTTGTTTTTCGCCCTGTTGGAACATACTGGAGAAGTTGGTCTCAGCCATCCGTTCAGCCATGAACTGGGTGGCATTGAAGGCATTGGAAGCCAGTGTCGCGAGTTCTGCTGTATTGAAGGGGGCCTTTTCACCTGTCTCGATGATCAGGTATCCGGCTTTCTCGACAAGCAGCGCGGTGCTGGCACCACTCTTCTGAAGCAACTCCTTCAAGCTGGCATCGAAGACCTGGAAATCTTCATCGATGATCTGTGGAAATTGCTCCATGGGAAATACGTATTGGTCAGGCGGTCAGAATTATTGATTGATGAATTTTTGCAGCAGCATCTTTGTGATCATGTTCAATGTCTCGAACACTCCCTCGCTCTTGTAAGCGGCGGCTGTAAAGGATGGAACACGTATGTCACGATTGTTCATGAGATACTCCATGTATTCAACAGGGGCTACGTTTGGAAGATCGCGCTTGTTGTATTGGAGGACGTATGGGATGTCCTTGATGTCCATCTTGAGGGTCTTCAGGTTCTCCTCAAGGTTTGCGAAACTCTCCACGTTTTCCTCCATCTTGTCATACTGGGAATCGGCTACAAAGACGATGCCGTCGACGCCGCGCAACACGAGCTGACGTGTGGTGTTGTAGATGACCTGACCGGGGACGGTGTAGAGTTGAAATTTGGTTTTGAAGCCCTTGATGGACATCGCTTCGATAGGAAGGAAGTCAAAGAAGAGCGTGCGGTCTGAACTGGTGGCCAAAGAAACCATTTTCCCCTTGTCATTGGGATCTGCGGTTTCCACGTCCGAGTGGACCTTTTCAAGGTTGGTCGTTTTGCCACATTGGGCCGGACCGTAGTAAACGATCTTGACCTGAATCTCCTTGTTGGCCTGATTGATGATTGCCATATCCGTGCGTTATTAGGTTGTTGGTTAATCGAGAAGACCTGCGATTTTCTTGAGCTTATCTTTTGGTAAGAGCATAGCGGATTCACCCAGGGCAGCGAAAAAGGTCTTCTTACCTTTTGCTACGAGAAGCACTTTCCCTTCCAATTCCAAAGTTACTGTTACGACAGCGCCTAATCCGGTGTCTTTCGCGAATTGGGCTTGGCGGTTGAAGATCTCTGGAATCACTCCTGCAACTGCATCGACTTGGATGTCAGCAGCCACTTGTTTGGCCACTGGGAGGCCGTCGGTGGTTGAGATCAGGATTCCTGAAACACCAGGGAGCTTGGCGGCTGCATCTGCCGCTTCTGCGTGCGTCCAGCTGGTTTTTGAAGGATTTCCGAGCAATGCACTGAGTTCGGGGCTGTCCATTGACGAACCGGAAGCGGCTGCTGGAGCAGGTGCCGGGGCTGCTGGCGTCGGATCGATTGGAGATGGTGCCGGGGCTGCGGGTGCCGGGTCAATTGGGGAAGGTGCCGGCGTTGCAGGAGCCTCTGGTTCGGCTGCTTCTTCCTTCTTCGCTGTTGCAGCCGGCTTATTCTCAGCATTGAAAACATCAGGGATCTTCTCATCAACCTCGAGAGTCTTCTGATCCGGGTTCGATGGCTTCTTGAGCGCCATGAATTGAGGGATGACCAGAGAAATTGGAATTTCGAGAATGGTGTCGTTTTCTCCTGCTGCAGCCGCCGTGTCGACAGCGGGGGAGGTCATGCCCTTGATTGCTGACCAAGAGAAGGCGACCTTGCCTTTCTTCATCATCGGCTCTGCTTCGGCTACAGGGAGCTGGATGCTGGCTGATGAACCGGACACGGCTGATTTGATCGCATCCGGCCAAGCTGCAGATGCTTCAGACAATGCCACAGCCACGGTGTCACCGGCGGGAGTAGTTGCAGCTGCCGCTGGGGCAGATGCGGGCGCTGGCGCAGCGGGTGCGGTGGGCTCGGGAGTTGCAGTTGGAGTTGGCTCAGGCTTGGTGGCTTCTGCAGCAGGAGTTGGTGCCGCTGCCGGAGCAGATCCTTCTGCCGGATTTACAGCGTTGCCAGTGTTGCCGGTGCCTTCCGTATTGAAGACGTCTGTTATTTCAGGCGATACGGTGATGGTTTCCTGATTGGCCTTCAGCTTGAAATCCTCTGGCTTCAGTTTTGGAAGAATTAGCTCAAGCGGAATGATGACCTGCTTGCCGTCATTTTCGGTGTTGCTTGAGAAGACACCTTGCGGTGCGCGGCTCTTGAGGTCAGAGAAGAGGATTTTGACCGCTCCGGTGGACAGCTGTTTTTGGACGTATACCAGCGGTATTTTAACGTTTGCAGAACCGGCATCGCCACTGACCTCGCCTTTCATCTCATCACTGAACTTTGCAACAATGTCCTTGAGAGCGAGTTCGATGCTTTCTCCTGAATCTTCCATCGGGGCTGCCGCAGTTTTTGCAGCGCTTTTTGTCGATGGCGATGTGGCTGGAGAAGGGGTGGAAGGAGAAGGCTTGGATTGGTCTCCAGAAGGTGAATTGTCCTTACTGCCGAAGAGCTTGCTGAAAAGTCCCATTACGCTAGTGGTGGTTGGTCAAGGTGGGGCGTACGTTTTCGAGTGCAGTCCAACGTCTTACAACAACGGCGCGGTTTGCCACCTAATAATCTTATCTTGGCAAGCAATAACGGTAAAGACAACGGATCGTGTCTGCACCTAAACGCATTTTGATAGTAGATGACGATCGGGATCTCTTGGAATTGTACCGTGAGCTCCTGATCAAGTTGCCCTGTACACCGGAAGTTCACACCGCTGATTCAGGGGCTCGTGCACTGGCGTTGTTCGAGTCGGTTACCTTTGATCTGTTCATCACCGATCTGAACATGCCACGCATGGACGGCTTCCAATTGCTGACTGTGGTGCGCAAGAAATATATGGGCGTGAAGACGGTCGTGATTTCAGGTGTATCGGACGAGCAATTCCGGGCCAGAGCTTACGCAATGGGAATTGATCTCTATCTTGAGAAACCTTCCAAGGACGAAGAGATCAAGATGTTTGTTGAATGTATCGAGTCTTTGCTTGAACAGGAACAGGTTGGTGGATTCCGGGGAGTGCAAAGCATGACACTGGTGGATCTGATTCAGGCTGAGTGTATGGCGGGTAGCACCTGTGTTCTCAAGATCACCAATGCGGGGATTGTGGGCAAGATCTGGATCGTCAATGGAGATGTCGTTGATTCAGAGGCATACGAGGAAAGTGGGGAGGCAGCGTTTATCAAGATTTTGGGATGGAAATCCGGCAGCTTTGAGAAATTGCCAGGTGAGGAAAATCGGGAGCGGACCATCATGTCGTCCTACCAAGGACTCTTGTTGGACTCAGCACAGAGCCTGGACCAGGAGTCGGCTGAGGACTCAGCAGTAGCCCAAGAAGGTGAGGAAGCGCCCGCCGGTAACGTCATGGGGCCTATCAGCCGTGTTGATGGCGTTGAATTGGCGTTGAGCGTAAAGCACGGTTCCAAAGACGTGCAGGATACATGGGGAGTCGAAGACCCCAAGGACATGACCAAGTGGACGATTGGTACGATGTCAGCTTTGCGCGAGTTGGGTGAGAAACTTAATGTAGGTCAGCTCAATCATGTGATTGGGGTGGGAACTCGCAGGCACGTGATATTCCTTCCGGGAGCCGAGAAGGATCTTTGTGTAGGTCTGAGAAGGGGCTTGGGGCAGGCGCAATTGCGCAATACAATGAGGGACATTAGTACAAAATGGGATTCTTATGACTATTTGGTAAATCGAAGAAGAATGAGGTGAAGGTTGAGAAGCTTCCGTCAGGGAGTTTTACGATCAGCCCAACCGGGAGTATCAATGCGTCCACGCTTCCTGGATCGTTTCCTGAGGAGATTGTGAAGGAAATTGGTGGTGTGTTTCTCAAGGTTTTCAAAGAGGCCAAGGAACAGAATCTTCCCTTCAAAGAGCTGCAAATAGATTATGCGGGCTTGAAATTGACGGGGCGCGAGGCTAGAGGAGGCGCCATTGTGTTTATCACACCGAGGAAGTTCTAATTTCAGACTCCTTATTTTCCGCATCTATGGCCGAAGAAAATCCATTTGAAAAACTGATTCCGCAGATTGAGAACTACGTTGAGACCTTGAAGCAGTTCAAGAGCTTTGTGGATCTAGCCAAGGGCAAGCGCTTTGAGGAAGAGGACGAGTCTGATTTCTTGGACGTGAAGAGCGTGCTGGCTCAGGAACTCGAGTTGATCATGTCCGTTGTCGAGATCGAGAATCCATCCCGTGACGAGGTGCACCGGTTGATCATGGATATCTCTTCGCTTCAGTTTCTATCGGAGCAGAAGGACAACGTCCTCCGTAACATCGAGACCCAGTGGAATAAGATTTTCATCGGTTTCCAGTCCGTTCTCGGGCAGGTCAAAGTGGCTGTCAAAGGTGAGGATGGTCCGAAGATTCCACGTCTTGAAGCATATGTGGAGTCATGGAAGCAGTTCAAAAACTATGTGGACATGGCCAAGTCCAAAGGATTTGAGGAAGAAGATGAAACGGAGTTCATGGAGGTGAAGAGTGTGATCGCTCAAGAGCTCGAATTGATCATGGACAGCGTCGAGTTTGACAGCCCGTCCAGAGACGAAGTCCATAAGTTGATCACGGATATTTCATCGCTTCAGTTCCTTTCAGAGCAGAACGACACATTCGTTCGCAATGTGGAAACCCAGTGGAACAAGATGTTTATCGGCTTTCAGTCCATTCTTGGAAAACTAAAGGTCACTGAAAAAGAGGAAGAGAAACCCAAGAAAAAAGGATGGAGCTTCTTTGGCCGAAAGAAATGACGAGCTTTGGAAGAGGATGATTTTCAGGGAGCCGATGAATCACTCATCGGCTCTTTTGTTTTTCATAGATGGCCTCGGCCTCCTCCCAAGTGGGGGCGGTCTCTGGTTCCCAGAAGTGGCTGGATGCTGACCCCACTTCCGATGTCCGTTTCATTGCAGCCAGATGCGCATCGTTGTTTCTGAAAGCGACCATCGCTTCGCGGTCTTTCCAAAGACTGAATGTGCGGAACCCTCTGACCTCAAATTTCAAAACCCCTTCGGCGCCGTGCAGTTGTTTCCGTATCTTCCTGGTCATCAACGCTACTTTGAGAGCAGCAAAGAGTCCCTTTACCTTGAGCTCTGTGAATGTTGCGATCATTCCGCGATGTCGTTCAGGAAGACCTGTGCGTTCTCTGCGTTGAGTTCTAGCTCATGAATAGCTCCGGGGCGGACAAGTACGGGGACCAGCCATGTGACAGTGTAGGTGTCTGTATTGGCGCGGCCATAGACGAGGTAGCTGCCTGTCTTGACGGAACTGAGTAGAAATCGTCCTTCCGCATCGGTCGTGGACTGCGCTATCAATTCGGAAGCTTCCAGTGACCCTTCATATTTGCTGACTCTGGAATTGGAGGCGCCTTCAGAGTTGGGGCGCGATGAATCTGTCTCTCCAGGATCCAGGTTGCGTAGTAGTGAAGATGGGTTTCGAAGCGGGCTGGTGTAGAGCGTCTTTGGGCTGCTGGCTGTGTTCCATTTCTCGATCACCGATGCCTTGAACAGGCTGATCTCCAATGCGCCGATTGGGACGGTCTGACCAGAGATAGGCAAATAGACTCGTCCGTTCACTGAGGCAGGTGAATTCGGAGCTACCACATCAGGAGCCGGTTTGCCTTCCTGCAGTGCGGATAGTTTCTGGTAGTAGAGGCCGAGTAATTCCAGATGCAGATCGAGATTGGCCTCGAGCTTGCCGATTCTTTCACCATTTTGACGGCTCTGTTGTTGGAGCAGTTCTTTCAACGCTTTCACCTCTTCATTCTGTGCTTCGATCTGGGCAGTGAGAGCGGCTATAGCATCGGTTTCCGTTGAAGATGAAGCAGAGAGACTTTTAGACTCTTTCTCCTCCGAATCAGCCTTCCATTCGCTTGATCCGACACTGGTGTAGACCTTCCTCTCTTTGCCGCTTTGTCGGGAGATGGTCGTAGAGCACCCAATGAGCAGAGCGGCAAGCAGCATTGAGGTGGTTAGAAAAAGACGGTTCATTTACGCGCTGGGTATGCAACAAGGGCAGGGCTTCATCAAGTCGCTCTTTTTGCAAAAGGACTCGGAATCCGCCTGAAGTAATCACTCGAACAATCCTTGATGCTCGCTCATAGTCGGCGCTCCGCATTCATGAAGTCTCAAACATCAAAATCTCTGTTCTCTTTGGCCAGCTGCTCCTTGTTGGCTGGTCTCCTGATCGCTGGTTGCGATTCAGGAACTACAACCACGACCACTCCTCAGCCTCTACCAGCGGCCGATGCATCAGAGCCAGCGGAGTCGGTTGCCGAGCCAGCAGGAGAGGAAGTTTCTGAAATGGAACCATCAGCTGAGCCTGTTCGTCAGATGTGGGATGAAGGCAAGGTTCACGAGGCCATCTACGCGAAGAATCCTGAATACACCGGGAAAGCACAAATGCAGATTGAGAATGGACTGGTGTTGGGGCTGGTGCTTCCTCAGGCCAATGTGAAGGACATCTCCATGTTGAAAGGCATGCCATTGTTGGTGTTGGACCTTCAGGGTAATCCTGTTTCAGATATCTCCGCTCTGAAAGGCATGCCGCTGCTGGAGCTCTTTTTGGATAACACCCAGGTTAAGGACATCTCGGCATTGGAGGGCATGGAGCTTCAGAAGCTCTATTTGAACAGCACCAAGATCGGAAACATCGCTGCGCTTGCCGGTCATCCGCTGAAGGAGCTGAACCTCTTTCAGACCGGCATCCATGATATCTCACCTTTGAAAGGGGCTCCTCTGGAAATGCTTTGGCTCAACGAGACACCAGTGGCAGATATCTCTGCTCTGGCCGGGTCGCCGTTGGTCAGTGTGACGCTTCATCGCACCAAGGTGAAAGACGTATCACCATTGGCGAAGACACAGATTCAGCGCGTTCATATCGGCGAGACGGAAGTAGAGGATCTGACTCCACTTGCCTCGTTGCCATTGACTCGGCTTATCTTTGATCCCGCCAAGATCAAGAAGGGTATGGAAGAGATCAAAAAGATCCCGACGCTGGGTGAAGTTGGAACAACGCTCGAAACCCGGATGTGGCCTGCGGATTTCTGGAAACAATTTGAAGGCCCTCAGCCTGAACCTGCGAAGGAGTAATCATGTCCAGCATGCGCCTGTTGCGAGCATGTTTGTTGTTTTCTGCGGCAGTCTGGGGTGTGTCCATACTGGGTGTTTTTGCAACCTGGAGCACTGCGCTTGAGGCCTTACAAGGATTGGGAGCGGGAGATATTCCTCATGATCGCATGTTGGATTATTGGCTGCGAATGACTGCGGGTGCCTTCACCTTGGTAGGAGGCTTGTTTCTTGTTCTGGCATTTCGACCGCAGAAGTATTGGAACGTCATTCCGTGGTTTGGTGGCTTTATGCTGATCGAGGGATTGATCATCGCCATTCATGGTCTGCGACTTTCATTACCGCCATTCCCGTTTTATGGAGATGTATCAGCCTGTGTGCTTGGTGGACTGGGAATCCTTTTTTTCTGGTCTCGTGAAGACAAGACCATGAGTGCGCACTGACCCTCATTTCTCCTTCATCGGATCGGCACCGACTTTGGATTTCCATGCGTTCAGGCTCTTCTCGAGACGGGCTGTGATTTCAGGGCGGTCTGATGCGAGGTTGGTGGATTCGCCCAGATCATTGGAAAGGTTGTAGAGCTCATGTTCTCCGGTTTCGTAATTCTCGATGAGTTTCCAGTCACCAGAACGAATGACGCCTGATGGGAAACTGGATGGATGCCGGTTGTAGTGAGGATAGTGCCAGTGAAGTGATCTCTTTTTCGGTGATGCTCCTCTGAGTGCAGGGGCGAGGCTGATTCCGTCCAGGTGTTGCCTTGGCTCTGGAGGCAAACCAGCCAAGTCGAGCAGGGTGGGAGGAACGTCATGACTGATTGCAAGGGCGTCTGAGGTTTGTCCCTTTGGTAGTGATGGATCCACAATGATCATTGGCACGCGGATGCCTCCTTCATAGTTGGAGCCTTTGTTGGCCCTTAGTGGAGTGTTCTTGGTAGCCTTCGCAAATCCCCCGTTGTCACTTGTGAACACGATGATGGTGTTGTCAGTGAGGTTTCTCTTCTGGAGTGCCTTCATCACGCGTCCGACAGATTGATCCACGCTTTCCACCATCGCTGCATATTTCGGATTTCCTTGGCGCCGATTCTTCGGAATCGCTTCGTAGCGGTTGACCATTTTTGGCTTGGCCTGAAGAGGTGTGTGAACTGCGTAGTGGGACAGCATCAGAAAGAAGGGCTTGTCTGCTTTGGCCTCAATATAGTCGACAGCAGCCTGACTCAACAGGTCAGGGAGGTAGTCGCCTTCTTTCCCTATGGTTAGTGTTTGTTTCTCGGCAAAGCGCTTGGTGGTTGGAATCTGCCAGCGTCCTTTGAATGGATGAAAATAATGGCCCGGGGCTCCGTGATCGGCGCCGGCGAGATTGTAACCGAATCCCTGGTGCTCAGGCAGGTAGAAGGGCGCGCCGCCGAGGTGCCATTTGCCAATGAAGCCTGTTTCGTAGCCATGGCCTCGTAGGATCTCCGCAAGGGTGACCTCCTCCAATGGAAGTTCTCGGATGAAGCGTCCCTCTCGCTTTGCGTTCTTATTGATGTCCCAGCGTCCAGCAGGAAGCCATTGGGTGAGCAAGAGTCTGGCTGGGCTCTTACCCGTGAGGATGGCTGCACGGGTAGGGGAACAGACATTGCAGGCTGCATAAGCCTGAGTGAAGCGTGTGCCTTGTTCCGCCAGCTTGTCGATGTTGGGCGTCTGGTAGTAGTCACTCCCTTGGCATCCGAGATCCATCCACCCCAGATCATCAATGAGAATGAGAATGATGTTTTTGGGAGACGACTTCGCGGCATGTGTTGCAGATGCGCTACACAGGCATGCGATGATCAGAAGAAGTTTGTTCAGGGGCTTCATTTCTTTGCTTTGAGAGTATCGATGCCTTGGGTGAGCCATTCCAGATTGAATCGCGCCACTGTCAGGTTGCCGGGCGTGTCCCCAGTCTTGGGATCGCGGTTGCGCTCGTAGAAACAATAGATGGTGCCATCGGGGCCAAGAGTCAGATCGCTGTAGGCGCTTGTCCCGGGTTCGAGAGTTCGAGAGATGGGCCAGGATTGGCCCTCGTCATAGGAAAGTTTGATGGTGACGTTGCGACGTTTTCGATCAATGGGATTGTTGGGGTTCGAGAAAATGATTCGGTTTCTCGATGCTTCGGGCTTGCGACTTAGGCGAAGGATACTGGCCATACAAACGGGCTCAGGCAGGGCTGAATCAAAGCGGACAGCGGACCAGTCACTGATTCCGTTTGGGCTGGTGATGACGGCGCGCCCCAGAGGACGGGACTCATGGCGGAAATTTAGCATGACGCGCCCGTCGGCGAGTTGGATGGCCATGGTTTCACTTGGATTGCGTGGTGTGTATTCGCCGGCAGCGATGCGGCCCGCCTTCCAAGTCTTTCCCTGATCATCGCTGTAGATCACGGAATTCACAGAAGGGCGATGTGCATGACCTCCTTTTCCATTGCTGAGCCACACAGGGATGATCAGGCGTCCGTTGTCCAACTGGATGCCATGACCCGGGCCGGTGGCCAATACGATCCATGGGAAACCCTGCTTTCTGAAGTCTTCGAAGGTCTCGGTGATCTCAACAGGTGAACTCCATGTTTTTCCCTCGTCTTCGCTCTTCATGTAGTAGCACCAGCCGTATTCTATGCAGTAGAGGAAATGGACATGTCCAGTGTCGCGATCAACTATGGCCATGGGGTTGTTTAGGGTGATCTCGTCTGGTTTTCCGAGACCTTGCTCAAGTGCGGCCTGATTCTTCTTCTGGCCTTTGGGAGCTGATGCGATCTTCTTCATGGGAGTCCATGTCTTTCCTCCGTCTGTAGAGCGGCGGATGACAATGTCGATGTCTCCCCAATCGCTACGACTTCCACGCCTGGCCTCGCAATAGGCGAGAAGAGTCCCTTTCGGAGTGCACACAATTCCTGGGATTCTGAAGACACGATAGCCGTCTGTATTCGCAGTAAAGATGTCCTCCTGCTCCAGCATTTCCTGATCTGCGGAACCTACTGCGGGAATGGAAAGAAACAGACACAGGGAAAGGGTTCTCAATAAGTGTTTCATTGTCTGGTCGTGAAAAATGATGACGGCGTTGACTATCTTTCTGAATTTGAATAAATATTTCTCTGTTACAAGAAATTTATTAATGGCAGCTACCAAGACATCTCTGCTTCAGCTTGCTGAAACGATTGAAGAGGACATCCGGAAGCGACGGCTTGGTCCGGGCGATGGCTACAGAACCACCACAGATACGGCTCGAATGCTTGGAGTGAATACCAGCAGGGCAAATCAGGCTCTCCAGCTATTGGCCAATCGCAAAGTCATTCAGCGGCGTCAGCGAGTCGGGGCGGTGATTGGCCCGGCAGTAGGGGATTCAGGGAAGAGTGCCATCAGACGGATTCATCTTGTGGTCGCCGAAGACTATCTGCGTCAGGAAGGACTGCTGACGGATGGTATCTTGATGGGACTTCAGCGACGGCTACCCGGTGCTGAACTTAGGTATAATTATCTACCGGGCGTCAATGAAGTGGAGTATGCGGAGGGGCTGTTGACCGAGGCGATGAAGAACCGAGGAACTGACGGCTTCGTTCTGTTCCGCTCATCCATGGCGGTTCAGCGAGTGTTCTCGAAAGGTGGAATGCCAACGGTGGTGAACGGCGTCCTGCAGCCTTCAGTGGAGGACGTAGGGCAGATAGACCGTGATCAGTGCCTGATAGGAAAGGCATTGACCGAGTATGTCGTGAGCGAGGGGGCGACGAAGATCTTGGTCCTGCTCAGGGATCGGGTGGCGGTTGGTGATTCATTGTTGTTGGATGGCATCTTTGCCAAGGCTCAGGAATTTGGAGTTCAGCCGAGTGATATCATGATCCGTTGGCTTCCGCCCGATGGTGACGCTGTAGCTGCTTGTCTTGAGGATGCGATGGAATCTGGTGCCGTTCACGGGATTATCTGTCGTTCTGGAGCCTTGGCTGAGCAGGTGCAGCCGTTTCTGAAGAGACGTCGGAGGTTTAAGGGGATTGTGGCTGCGGGTGACGTGTATTCGAAGGGGCCTGCTCAGGCTTCCTTTGCATGGGCCAGATCCGGTGAAGGAGCTGAAGAGATCGGTGAAAAAATTGCAGAGATGTTGATGAATCAGATGGAAGGCGAAGCAGCAAAAATGCAGCGAATGACTGTTCCCATTGAATTAGTCAGACCGAAAGGCAGGCGGAAATGATTATCGCGAAGACTCATTATATGGTCTCTATCTGCATGTTTTTCATGTTGATGGGAAGCGCCAATGCCAAACGACCAGATGTGTTGATGTTGGTCGTAGATGACATGAATGACTGGATCTCTCTGTTGGACGAACGGTCACCCATCAAGACCCCGAATCTCGAACGTCTAGCCGATCGAGGAGTGAGTTTCACCAGAGCCTATTGTGCGTCGGCAGCATGTAATCCTTCACGCGTGTCTGCGCTGACGGGGCTGCGTCCGAGTAGCAGCGGTGTTTATGGGAATGCCAGTGATTGGCGGAAGGCACTGCCAGACCGAATGACCATCATGCAGCAGTTCAAACGTGCATGCTATGAAGTGAATGGAGCAGGCAAAATCTTTCACCATCACCTCGATGGAGCCTTCCATGACAAAGCCTCATTTGATTCGTTTCAGCCTATGGCACCTCAAAACATGCCACCAGAGAAACTGAATCGAGGTAAGGAATACGGTTCCAGGAATACAGACTGGGGCGCATGGCCTGGGAAGGAGAAGGACACCATTGATTATCGAACAGCCGACTACTGCATTGAGCAACTCAAGCGTAGGGATAGGGAACGCCCTTTGTTCCTGGCCTGTGGCATCTTTAAACCTCATTCACCGTTCTTTGCGCCGCCGAAGTATCATGAGGGAGTGGAAGGCATCCCGATTCCTAAAAGGCTGGAGGATGATTGGGATGATTTGCCGGAAGGTGCACAGGCACTGATGAAAAAGAAAAAGTGGTTCTGGCAAGGGATGACAAATCTGGAGGAAAAGCATCCGGGATCCTATCGCCGATTCATTGAGGCGTATGCTGCCTGTTGTGCATTTGCTGATGCGCAGATTGGGCGTGTGTTGGATGCCTTGGATGAGAGTGGGCGAAGTGACAATACCATCATTTGCCTTTGGTCCGACCATGGCTTTCATCTGGGTGAGAAGGACCATATTGAGAAGTTTGCTCTGTGGGAAAAATCGAATCGCATTCCATATTTGTTCGCTGTGCCTGATGTCACACCGAAGGGAGTGAAGTGCACGATTCCTGTGGACCTTTCTTCGCTCTATCCAACGCTCCTTCAGTTGGCCGGCATCAAAACGGAGGATCAGATGGATGGTCAGAGCTTATTGCCGTTGCTTGAGAATCCATCTGCTTCATGGAGCCAACCGGCGCTGATGACTTATGGCCGTGGCAATCATGCGATCAGGGACTCGCGATGGCGCTACATTCGATACCAAGATGGTAGTGAAGAACTCTATGATCATCAGGCTGACCCAAACGAATGGACGAATCTCGCGGGACAGGCGGAGCACCGAGAGCGGATGAATGAACTGAAGAGCTGGCTTCCCAAGACGGAAAAGTCAGAAGTGGGGAATCTGAAGAAAAAGAAACATGAGTGACTTTACATTCAAAGGACTGATGGCAGCGACGGTGACTCCGTTTGATGAGAACGGATCGGTCGATCTGGAGCGGATAACCACGATGCAAGAATGGGAAAAGAACCGAGGCGTTGCAGGCTTCTTTGTTTGCGGTACGACAGGTGAAGGTCCTTCTTTGACCGTTGAAGAACGAATGTCGGTTGCTGAAATAAGCGTGAAGCATTCGCCAGATCTGCCCGTGGTGGTTCATGTGGGAGCAAATGCGATTTTAGATTGTATCCATCTGGCTCAGCACGCAGATGAACAGGGTGCCGATGCGATTGCTTCTGCACCTCCAAGTTTCTTTAAGCCTAGCCAGGAACATGCATTGGAATGTGCAGCCGTAACCGCAGGCGCAGCGCCGAGTCTACCTTATTTCTACTACCATATTCCTTCCATGAGCGGCGTGGCCTTGGATATGGAACGCTTTGTTGAGCAAGCGATTGAATCCATTCCCAATTTTGCAGGTGTGAAGTATACGCACGAGGATCTCGATGAGTTTGGTCGATGTGTGAATCGATTTGGAGATCAGGTGCAGATGTTGTTTGGGCGCGATGAACTGTTGCTGGATTCCCTGAAACTCGGGGCTGTGGGCGCAGTGGGATCGACCTATAACTATGCCTCCTCAATTTATCTCAATGTGATTTCGGCATTCGAACAGGATAATCTCGTTGAGGCCGAAAGGTGGCAGAAGAATGCGGTTCAGTTCATTGATGTCCTTGTCAGGCACGGCGGCGCTGCAGCGACCAAGATGTTCATGACACTTGTGGACATGGACTGCGGAAATAATCGGTTGCCTTTGAAGACTTTCGACGAAGCATCACTGAAGGCCATGAAAGATGAGTTGGTCGAAATCGGATTCTTTGATTGGGTGAAGACAGCATGAGAAATCAGAGCCTCAGATTCATCATTGGGTTGTTTCTATGCCTGGGTATTGGTGCCGAGGCTACCACCCGGTTGAATTGGCAGAGCCTGCCAGCGCTTCCTGAGAGTAGTGAAGGCATTGGGCAACCGGGTGTTGCTGGTCCATTTGTTGGTGTGCTCTCCGGTGGCGATATTCCGCTCGTTGTTGTTGGCGGTGGTGCAAATTTTCCTGAAGGCCTTCCATGGGAAACGAGGGAGGATGGAACAGCACCTCCCAAGATCTACCATGATACGATCTTTGTCATGGAGCGAGCGGATGGGGAATGGCGTTGGTTGGACGGTCGCTGGAAACTCCCTCATTCCATGGGTTATGGAGCTGCGGTCAGTGTGGATGGTGAAGTCATCTGCATTGGTGGCGAAAGCAAGAATCGGCCTGTCGATGGAAAGCAGACGAGAGAGTTGTTTGATTCCGTGTTCTCAATTTCATGGGTAGGTGGTGGCATTGAGATTGATACCGAGTTTCCTTCGTTGCCCGAGGCATTGACCTCTCCATCCGCGGCTGTCGTTGGGGAAAAGATCTATGTGGCCGGGGGAGATGCCGGGCAGGGAGCGACGACTACTTTCCTGTGTCTCGATTTGGCGAAGCGCATGGATACTGATTGGCAATGGGAGAAGTTGCCAAATTGGGCAGGGAGCCCGAGGGTGATGGCGTTGAGTGTGGGGCAGAGTGACAAGTTCTGGTTGATGAGTGGTCGTCATGTTCATGATGGATCAGTCGACCTGTTGAAAGATGTCTGGTCCTTTGATCCTTCGTCTGAGCAATGGAACCGCCATTTAGATTTGCCAAGGTGTGTGATGGCGGGGACTGTTGTCGCATCGGGCAATGCGCATGTGTTGGTCATTGGTGGTGCTGAGGGGGAGCTATTTCGGAAATTGGACTTTGGGTTCTCTGAAGCCATTGCTCGAGCAATGGCAGATGGAGATCAAGCAGAGGCTTCTGAACTGGAGCGACAGAAGCTGGAGTTGCTCAACAACCATCCCGGTTTTAGTAAGGACGTCCTGAGCTATCACACAGTCACGGATACATGGGTATCGTTGGGTGAGATTGACGGCTTGTCTCCTGTCACCACCACAGCCGTTGACGTCGGTGATGAGATTATCATTCCAAGCGGTGAAATCAGTCCGGGGATTCGAACGAGGCAGGTGCTTTCTCTGACGTTTTCCCGTGATCGGGCATTTGGCGGACTGAACTACCTTGTGCTGGTGCTGTATCTTGGAGGTGTCCTGTTTAATGGCTACCTCTTCTCCCGCCGCATGAAGAGCACCAATGATTTCTTCAAGGCCGGTGGTCGAATTCCTTGGTGGGCAGCTGGACTCAGTATCTTTGGAACGCAGCTGAGTGCGATCACTTTCATTGCCATTCCGGCCAAGGTCTTTGCAACGGACTGGCGGTTGCTGGTGGGGCAGTTTGGAATCGTGATCGTGGCACCCTTCATCATCCTTTATTTCCTGCCGTATTATCGGAAACTCAATGTCACCACCGCCTACGAATATCTCGAACAACGCTTCAATTTGTTTGTGAGGTTGTTTGGTAGTGTGATGTTTATGCTGCTTCAGTTTGCCCGGATTGGCATTGTGTTGTATCTGCCATCGGTGGCGTTGTCGCTCGTCACGGGAATGAGCGTTGATATGTGCATTCTGGCGATGGGCGTTCTGTGTATTGTCTATACCTTGATGGGTGGTGTGGAGGCTGTGATTTGGACGGATGTCACCCAGGTGGTTGTATTGGCCGGAGGCGCATTGCTTTGTCTGATATTGATCCCATTTCAGATTCCAGGCGGATGGAATGGAATGATCGAGATTGCAGATCAGGCTGACAAATTTCGTGTGCTCGATTTTCGATGGGAGATTGGTTCCACTGCTTTCTTCACGGTGTTGCTGGGATCCTTGGCCTCCAACTTCGTAAGTTACGGAACGGATCAGGCCGTGGTGCAGCGCTATATGACCACAGCTGATGAAAAGAGCTCCGCGCGAAGTATTTGGACGAATGGTATTCTTGTCATACCAGCCTCGTTTCTCTTCTTTGGAATCGGTTCAGCCTTGTTCGCCTTTTATCACAGTCATCCGGAAAAACTGGATCCCACGCTGAGTAATAATGAATCGCTGTTTCCATTGTTCATTGTGGAGCAGCTTCCGGCCGGGATCGCGGGACTGTTGATCGCCGGGGTGTTTGCAGCATCCATGTCCAGTATCGACAGTGCAATGAACAGCGTGTCCGCAGCGTTCACCACCGACTTCTATCGGCGATTGAAAGACAAGGTGAGCGAGGGGGATGCCTTGTCGGTTGCCAGAAAAGCGACTGTTTCGGTAGGTGTCTTGGGAACCGCCTTTGCCATCTGCATGGCGCATAGTGATATCAAATCCATCTGGGATCAGTTTGCCTTCTTTCTTGGGCTCTTCGGCGGTGGTTTGGGTGGTGTCTTTATGCTCGGTATCTTCTTCAAACGATGCAATGGCTTCGGCGCATCAGTCGGATTGATCGGAAGCGGTGTCCTTCAATTCCTCCTGATCACCCTAGCAGATCTGAATCCATGGTTCATGGCGTTTACCGGGATGTTCGGCTGTGTCTTGTTGGGACTGGTGGCGAGTATGTTTGGAGGGAAGCCTGCTAGAGAGGAGATGGTTTAAGTGACTTTTGTCCGGTTCTCTCTCGTGAATAAAAGTTGCATGTTGAGGGTCTCATGTTATCGAATCGTGGAGACGTTAACGGATCTATCTATGAAGAAAGCAATCATTACCCTCATCGCCCTGGTTGGGCTCGCATTCGGCGCTCAAGCTGCTGATGTCACTCTCAAAGGAACAGGAACCTGCGCTAAGTGTGGTCTTGGTGAGTCTGGCGGATGTCAGAATGTGGTTCAGGTCAAGAAGGACGGAAAGACCGTGACCTATTACATGGAGAAGAATGAAGTCGCCAAGAAGTTTCACAAGAACGTCTGCAGTGGAACAACTCCAGTGACGGTCAAAGGCACAGTGACTAAGAAGGGCAAGAAGATGGTCGTAACCGCCAAGTCCATCACCAAGAGCTGATCCTCTTCTGACTCCAAGTCATTTTCAAAGCTCCTCCTGCGAAAGCAGCGAGGGGCTTTTTTGTTATCTGTGAGATTATTCGAATGGGAATCTTTCACCGAGAGGTGATTCATCGTTTGCGCCTGTGAGGGCATTCAGGTAGGAATCTGCGCGTGAAGTTCATTGGTAACATCATTGAAAAGCTCCAGAGGCATCCGAAGCGCGTGGTTTTCCCGGAAGGGGAGGAGCCGCGCATTCTTCAGGCTGCCCGCCAATATGCGTCATTGCGCCTTGGTGCGCCGATCCTTTTGGGTAATCGCTCACGCATTAAGAAGCTTGCGGAGGAGATCAATGTGCCTTTGGACGGAATCCGTCTGATCAATCCCGAGGATTCGGATGATATGGAGCGCTTTGCCAAGGTCTTTGAGCGACTTAGGAAAGACCGAGGTGTTGGTCCGCGCGAAGCCATGGAGACCATGGTGAATGCGAACTACTTCGGCGCGATGATGGTCGCCATGCATCAGGCTGATGGAATGATTTCCGGAACCAGTGAGGTTTCAGGAAGTGTCCTCAGGCCGTTGTTCCAGATCATCAAGGTGGCACCTCAGGCGGAAACAGCTTCCAGCTGCATGATCATGGAAGTGGAGAATTCCAAGTTCGGTGAAGATGGTGTGTTGTTCATGGGAGATTGTGGTGTGATTCCGGATCCTTCTGTTGAACAACTTGCAGACATCGCTGTGAACATGGCGAAGTTGTTCAATCATCTCACCTCCAGTCAGCCTCGTGTTGCCATGCTGTCCTTCTCCACAAAAGGCAGTGCCACTCATGCGTCGATCGGAAAGATGCAGGCGGCCACTGAGTTGGCTCGTCAGAAGGCATCTTCGGTGGGACTGAAAGCAGACTTTGATGGAGAGATGCAGGTGGATGCTGCGTTGATCGACAGTATTGCGAATCGGAAGTTGCCTGAAAGCCGGGTGGCGGGACAGGCCAACTGTCTGGTGTTCCCAGATCTGAATGCAGGTAACATCGCCAGCAAACTGTTGCAGTATGTGACCCGTGCCAATGCCTATGGTCAGATCCTCCTGGGATTGGATCGTCCGGCTGCAGATGTTTCTCGTGGTTCCAATTCACATGACATCCTTGGCGTGGCTTCGATTGTGGGGCTGCAGTCCATTGCTTATCAGGAGCTTTACCCGGGTGCTGGTGAACAGCTGCCGGAGGAATAGGGCAGTCTCCTATATCCCTTTCTTAACTGCTGTCTTCTACAGCTGATTTATCCATGAACAAAGATACACCCAGAGTCTTCATTGCGGCCACGCGTCAGAACGATGGCAAGACGACATCGTCATTGGGACTGATGGCGGCATTGCAGAAGCACTACAAAAAGGTCGGCTACATTAAGCCGGTGGGACAACGCTTCGTGCAGGTGGCAGAGAACAAGATCGATGAGGACACGGTCCTTATGGACAAGGTCTATGGGCTGGATTGTCCTTTGTCTGAAATGAGTCCCATCGCCGTGGAACCGGACTTCACCCGCAAGTATCTGGATGGTCGGAATTATGATAAACTGGTGACCCGCATTCAGGGTGCGTTTGATCGTGTGGCATGGGAAAAGAAATTTGTTCTATGCGAAGGATCAGGACATGCAGGAGTGGGCAGTGTGTTTGATCTATCCAATGCACGTGTTGCAAAGATCCTTGGTGCCAAGGCGATCATTGTAAGCATGGGCGGTATCGGTCGGCCCATCGATGAGGTGGCGCTGAATCAGGCTCTCTTTGAGAAAGAGGGTGTTGAGATTATTGGGGTCATCATCAACAAGGTCTTGCCTGACAAGTTGGACTACATCCGTGAATTCACGGAAAAGGGATTGAAGCGCAAGGGACTGAAGCTTCTGGGCGTGCTCCCGCATCATCCGATCCTGACTAATCCCTCGATGCGCAGCATTCAGGAGGAGCTGAATTCAGATGTGATGAACAGTGATGCCCAATTGGACAATCTGGTGGAGGATGTGGTTCTTGGTGCGATGAGCGTTGGCAACGCGATGGCTCATTTCAAGAAGGGCGTCCTGTTGATTACGCCGGGCGATCGCGAGGATATCATTACTGCAGCCGCAGCTTCATTACGCGGTGGTGAATGCGGTCAATTGTCAGGCATGATCCTGACGCGCTGTGATGACCTGGCTCCACATTTGCGAGGAGTGATTGATTCACTCCCATATCCCGTTCTGTGTTCCAAGAAAGACAGCTATAAGGTCGCGTCGAAAGTGCATGACCTTATTGTCAAAACACGCCCTGCCGACACTCAGAAGATTGATGTGATCCGTGACATGATTTCGGAACACGTCGATGTGAAGTCCATCTTGAAAGCCCTCTAGTCCATTCCATGAACATTCTTGAAAAACTGAATGCCAATCTCGCTGATCTACCGGTCTATCAACCGGGGCGTCCCATGGATGAGGTGGCACGTGAGTTGGGAATCGATCCGTCGTCCATCATCAAGCTTGCCTCCAACGAGAATCCGCTCGGCCCGTCTCCAGCTGCTGTTGAAGCCATGAAAGCAGCTGCCGATCAGATGCATCTTTACCCGGATGGAAACTGTTTTCACCTCAAGCGCAAGCTTGCTGAAAAACTGGGTGCGGAGACTGGAAATGTGATTTTCGGAAACGGGTCCAATGAGATTATCGAATTCATCGGTCATGCCTTCCTGAGAGAAGGAACAAACATTGTGGTGTCCGAGTATTGCTTTGCCATCTATCCGATCGTGGCGCGGCTCTTTGGTGCGGATTTAAAGACTGTGCCAGCTGAGAATCATGGGCATGATCTGGATGGGATGTTGGCTTCCATTGATGATGATACCCAGGTCGTTTTCGTCGCCAACCCAAACAATCCCACAGGCACTCTGGCCGACCGGGAAACCGTAGAGCGCTTTGTGCAGGCGGTGCCTGATCATGTGTTATTGGTGATGGACGAGGCGTATTTCGAGTTTCTTGATGATCCTGTTGATCTGTTGCCGCTGATCAAGGAGGGAAAGAAGAACCTTCTCGTGATGCGCACCTTTTCCAAGATCTACGGATTGGCTGGGCTGCGGATTGGGTATGGCGTTGCTGTGCCTGAATTGATTTCCGCAATGGAGAAGATCCGTCAGCCATTCAATATCAATGCTATGGCTCAGGCTGGAGCACTCGCAGCCTTGTCTGATGAGTCGCATCTTGAAGCGACCAGATCGACCAATAGGGCTGGATTGGATTACCTTGAAGGTGCCTTTGAAAAGATGGGATTGGAGTATGTGAAGTCCTACGCCAACTTCTCCTTGGTCAAAGTAGGTGATGGAGGCGGAGTCTTTGCCGACCTTCAGAAAGCAGGGGTGATCACACGTCCTATGGCCGGATACAAGCTCCCTGAATGGGTAAGAATTTCCGTAGGAACACAGGCTGAAAATGAACGATGCATTGACGCATTGGGCAAGAGCCTGTCTGACTGAACACTTGTGATGCATCAACCTGACTCAACTGTAAGGCATTCTGATCTGCGGGGGATCCTCCGGTATATCCCGAGGTTTCGGCGCAAGATCTTTGTCATCAGCGTGGATGGAGCCATGGTCGAAGACGATAACTTCGGCAATCTCCTGATGGATGTGGCTTTACTGCGATCACTGAACATCCGCGTTGTTCTGGTTCACGGAGCAGCTGCTCAGGTGGAGGCGCTCAGCCAGAGCAGGGGATTCACAGCCAGTGATCTGGACGGTTCCGGAATTACAGATGATGCGACACTCGATGTGGCGATCACCGCCTCGAATCGGGTGACACACGAGCTTCTGGAACAACTTTCCATACACGATCTCAAGGCAGCCCAAACCAATGCCGTCATTGCTCATCCGACCGGTATCTTGAAAGGTGTCGATCAGATCCATACCGGCAAAGTAGAGAAGATTGAAAAGGAGTTCCTCATGACACTCCTGGACAATGGAGTCATCCCTGTTGTTGCGCCACTTGGCTTTGATGGTGAAGGAGCCACCTATCGCGTGAATTCCGATTCCGTTGCCTCAGCTCTCGCCAGTGCCCTTGGTGCCGCCAAACTGATCTATGTGACCAATCAACAAGGACTCCTCTTCGGAGACGAAGTGATCCGGCAGGTTCAGTCAGCAGATCTTCAGACCCAATTGGTAGAGCAGGAGAATCAGTTTGATTTGAGACAGGTATCCAAGGTGCGTTGTGCCTTGTCCGCCTGTGAGGCAGGTGTGCCCCGCGTTCATGTCATCAGTGGAGGGGAGCAGGAAGGGCTGCTTGCAGAAGTCTTTTCCAACGAAGGCATCGGGACACTGATCTACGTAAATGAGTATCAGCAGGTCCGCCCTGCAACCCGCAAAGACATTCCAAGTATCCTTGGATTTGCCTCTTTCTCCATGGAGAACGAAGAGATCGTGACCCGGACCTACGAGTCCATTGAAGACTGCATTGAGGACTTCTTTATCTACGAGATCGATTCCAATCCCGTTGCCTGTGTGGCCTTACACAAGTTTGAGAATGAGCACTGCGGAGAGCTCGCCTGTCTCTGTGTGAGTGCTTCCCACGAAAACCGCGGTATCGGTTCCAAGCTGATGAAGTTCATCGAGCAGGAAGCCAAGCGCTCGGGCATGGAAACCCTTCTGGCCCTTTCCACTCAGACCTTTGCCTTCTTCAAGACGAAGGGTGGATTTCAGGAGGCCGATGTGGATGTTCTGCCGTCAGCCAGACAGGAAAGCTACAAGTCCAGCGGACGGAACTCACGGGTTCTCATCAAGAAACTTAAATAGATCATGGCAGCGGAGGAGTCCTCACAAAGGGAATTTGACGGCGCACTGCTGGATAAGTGCAGGGAATTGGGTGTTCAGCCTACTCAGGATGTGCTGGAAGTCATTGTGGATACTCAGCGCATGCGGCACTTCCGGCTCGGTGAGAAAGAAGAATATATCTTTCAAAAAGAGTATGTCATCTCGACCTCCAGACGTGGAACCGGCCAGATAGAGGACTCCAATCAAACCCCACTTGGGCTTCATGAAATCAAGGAAAAGATCGGTGCAGGCGAACCTGAAGGCACCATCTTCAAAGGACGTCTGCCCGTGGGCATGATCAAAGACGTAACCACCTACGCTCCAATTGCGCACCGCATCATGTGGTTGTCCGGCTGCGAGCCCGGATTTAATCAAGGCGGTAATTGCGACAGTTACAAGCGCTACATCTACATCCACGGTCTCAACGACGAACCAACCCTTGGCAAACCAGCCAGTATCGGCTGCGTCCACGTGGCCGCCAAAGATCTTATCCCTCTCTTTGACGAGCTCCACGAAGGAACGCTCGTGTGGATCCACGAGTAGCGGAACGCCTTTATAATTTCTCTCGAAACCAAAACAAAAAGCCGGACCGCTGTATGCGATCCGGCTTTGTTTGTTTGCTGATGAAAGTGACTGTGCCTACTTCACCGTGATGGTGATCTTCTTGGAGATCACGGGTGGGTTGTGTGGCACGTGAGCGTGGTCTGCAAAGATGAGTTGGAGCGTGTGCTTGCCGGGTGTGAGTTCGAGCACGGTTTCGGTCTGGCCTTTGCCAAAGTGTTTCACGTGATCGTGCTGATCTGCTGGTAGAGGACGGTCCAGTGGAGGAAGTTTGTCGACGTCGACGAGCAGGTGATGGTGGCCTGTATCAGGGAAGGCGATGCCATTGCCGGCGGTGACTCCTGCCGGGCAGATTCCCATGCCGGAAAGTCCGAAGATGACTTTGACCTTTTTCTTCACGGTCTTTCCGTCCTTGGGAGTGACGATGTAGACTTTGGCTCCTTTTGGAGATGGGTTGCGCTTCACTTTCTCGTCTTCGGCTGAAGCGCCAAGACTGAGAGCAAAACAGAAGAGGGCGATGAGTGAAATGGTTTTGATTCGTTTCATAGCTGGGTTTGTCGGAATTCGGTGAGAGTTTGCCACGGAGTTTGAAACTGGCAACTCAGTTGTCGCTTGTTTCGGTGATTCCTGATCCTCCTCCTCCAGGTGTTTCGATACGGATGCGATCACCTTGCTGAACCAGAATCTGACAGGCATGGGGAAGTGGTTCGTAGTCTTCAGTGTTGTTCCGTTGAATCAGGTTCTTGCCTGGCGATCCGGGACCGCCGCCATTGAGTCCATAAGGAGCGGAGGTGCGACGTGATGTGACGAGTGAAAGATCAAGCGGTTCGAGGAATTCGAATTCGCGGATCATTCCATTGCCGCCCTTGTGCAGTCCCTTGCCGCCGGATTCATGGCGGATGGACCATTGCTTGAGTCGGACGGGATAGCGTTGCTCCAGAATCTCAGGATCAGTGAGGCGTGTGTTGGTCATGTGGGTATGGACTGCGTCCGCACCGGTGAATTCTGGTCCGGCCCCCGAACCTCCGCCAATGGTTTCATAGTAGCCGAATCCGGATCGTTCGTTACTTGGCTGTCTGCCGAAAAGCAGGTTGTTCATGGTGCCTTGGCTGGCAGCGGTGACTCCAAGTGCACCGAGAAGGACATCAACAATCCGTTGGGAGGTTTCCACATTTCCACCTGCAACCGGAGGACACTTTGTAGGATCGGTGTCGGGTGTGGGATTGAGAAAGGTGTTTTCAGGAACGTGGATGGTAACTGGCGCGAGGACGCCTCCGTTGAGCGGGATGTCATCGGGAATCAGGCATCGGAGACAGTAAATGGCTGCGCTGGAAACGATGGCAGGGTTGGCGTTCTGATTGGTTTTCAGGACGGGCCCTGTGCCTGAGAAATCGATGTGGGCCTTTGCCTTTGTTGGATCGTTTTCGTGCTGGATATCGATGCTGACGCAGAGTGGAGAGCCATCGTCCAACATGTCTTCAAACCTTCGGATGCCTTCGGGGAACGTGGTGAGGGCTTGGCGCATCTTTTTCTCAGCGGCTTTCTGGATATGTCCCATGTAGGCCTGCGTCTTGGCGAGGCCTTGTTCATCGATCCAATCCTGAAGTGCTTTGACGCCTGCTTGATTGGCTGCTGCTTGAGCGTGTATGTCGGCAATGTTCTCATCGACAGACCGTGATGGATAAGGGCCGTTGGATAGCAGGGATTTGAGTTCCTGATCGAAGACCTGTTTTCCATCGGTGAGTCGGAATGCGCGGATGACTACTCCTTCTTCAGCAAGCGAATCGGAGAAGGGGGGCATGGAACCGGGTGTGATGCCTCCGATTTCAGAGTGATGGGCGCGGCTGGCTACAAAGAAGTCGGGTGAAGTGGATTCTCCCTGTGTGAATACAGGTGTGATGACGGTGACGTCCGGAAGGTGACTGCCTCCGCGATAAGGATCGTTGGTGACATAGATTTCGCCGGGGCGGAGTTCTGGAACATCTTCCATCAAGCAACACACCGCCTGGCTCATGGCGCCCAAGTGGACGGGAATGTGTGGAGCGTTGACCACGAGTCCACCCGATGGATCGAACAAGGCACAGGAGAAATCCAAGCGCTCTTTCACATTGGTTGAAAGTGATGTGCGCTTGAGGGTTTCGCCCATCTGATCGGCGATGGATGCAAAGCGGTTGTTGGAGAGCTCCAGCTCGATCGGATCGGGTGTCGCGTAATCCATTATCGTTGGACTCTTCGCGTTTGATTCATTGAGGCGATTGAGAATGATGTTTCCAGATGTGTCGCGTGTTGCTTTCCAATTGGGTGGAAGGACGATGGTCGCAATGGGCTCGGTGAGGATGGCGGGCCCGTGAAGGGGGGCATCTTGTTGAAGCGATGCCGCCTGAGCTACGGATGTATCAATCTCTTTGCCTCGGAAGATCGCTTTTTGAACACGCAGCGGGGATGCGGATACAGCGTCCTGAGGAAACTCGATTGGTTCATCCGAGGAATGTTGCCAGGCGGCCTGAGCACGGATGGCAAAGATCTCGATGGGGCGATCAGGGAATTGAAAGCCGTAAAGCGTTTGGTGGGCAGTGGTAAATGCTTCTTCGATCGAGGAGTCCTCTGTCAGCTCGATGGGTAATGTGCTTTCCTGCCCCTTGTAACGTAGCTCAAGAAAGCGTCGATAGTTCAGCGCGTCGGTCTTTCGAATGTCTTCTGAAAACTCTTGCTTCAGCTCTTCAATCAAAGGGAGGAAGAGGGGAGTGAGTTCTGAGTTTGTTCGATCTGCCAACAACTCATTGAGGGATGTTTCAGTGAAGCGGGAGACATCGGCAGTGCCTATTCCGAGCGCGCTCAAAATGCCCCCGAATGGACTGCAGATGATGGTGGAGATACCGAGTTCTTCTGCAACGAAGCAGGCGTGTTGTGAACCGGCTCCTCCAAAGCTAACCATGGCATAGTCGCGAACGTCGTAACCCTTGCTGACTGAGATCTGACGAATGGGCGCGGCCATGTTGGCGTTGGCGATGCGGGCGAAGCCTTCTGCCAATTCCTGTCGCGAATACGTTCGACCAGTCTGCGTCTTGATTTCATTGATCAATTCATCCAAGCGGTTGATGACCGCTTTGTGATCGAGAGGGAAAGGGAATTGATCGCTGACGACTCTTCCGAGGAAGACATTGATGTCTGTGATGGAAAGCGGGCCATCGTTTCCATAGCAGGCTGGGCCCGGATAAGCACCTGCGGATCGTGGTCCCACTCGTGGCATTTGTCCGTCAAACCAACAGATGGAACCTCCACCTGCTGCGACGGTCTCTACGGAAAGCATTGGCGCGGCGATTCTGATACTTCCGCCTGAGGCCTTGTCCTCGACCTCCATGGAATGCCGTCGCTCAAGGTCTCCGGAGTATCGGCAGACATCGGTGCTGGTCCCGCCCATGTCGAATCCAATCAATTGATTGAATCCTGAATTTGCGGCTGCATTGACGGCACCGACCACGCCTCCAGCAGGGCCTGAGAGGATGGAGTCCTTTCCCGAAAAGTCAGAGGCATCAAACAAGCTCCCGGAGCTGGCCATCATTTGAATGCTGGCTTCAGGTAGGAGTGATTGGATTTCTTGAACGTACTTGGAAAGGATGGGGGAGAGGTAGGCATCCACCAATGTGGTGTCTGTTCGGACTATCCAACCGGGAACCCCGCTCATCTGATGAGACATCGAGATGTGTTGAAATCCCATCTCTTGAGCGATCTCGGAAATCGCCAACTCCATTGAGGAGTCGATATGGCTGTGAATCAGACTGATTGCCAGAGATTCGATTCCTTGGTCCTTTAGCTTTTGGAGATCTCGTCTGAGGTCGGTCGGGTCCAGCTCCTGAAGGATTGTTCCGTCTGAAGCCACTCTTCCGGAGACCTCAACGACTTTTTCAAAGAGAGGTTCCGGCTTGCGGATGTGGAGATCGAAGAGGTGAGGACGGTCTTGGAAGGCTATTTTGGGGAGATCTGCGAATCCTTTGTTGATGATCAATGCCGTTCTGGCTCCGTTTCTCTCCAAAAGGGCGTTGGTCCCTCTGGTAGTGCCCAGCTTCAAAGAGATTGCCCCTATCCTTTCATTTAGCCCAAGGCCCATTATCTGGTGAATCCCGAGAACAGGTGCCGGTTCTTTGAAAAAAATTTCAAAAGAAATATCTGACCCTTCTGGGAGATTGATGGGATCAGAGATTTCAATCTGACCGCTACTCAGATCGCTTGAAACGATCGTGGATTGAAGGGGCTTAGCAAAAGTATCAGAAATTGGCGATATTCGGACGTTTTGCCCATTTAGGTCCTTCAGGAGAGCTGATAGCGATGATTTAACGTTAAAGCTCCGCGATTTGTTGCCCGTTATTCCGGATCCTTTAAAGTGGCTGGAGCTCAGAAGCTTGTCAGTGAGGATGGATCCGTTGGGGCATTTTGCGATGCAATCGGTGAAAGTGCCCCCTACATCGATCCAGAATTCCCAAGATTTGGTGTGCATTTTATTTTGAATGCGTTGAATTGCACTACGTCTGGTGCCGATCATAATTCATCCATTTTGTGACATCGCCAGCTGATAACGCTATTTGTGAATGAATTGATGCGCTGGGCAGACTGAAGCCAGAATTCGTCTCTCGGTGCAACCCAATGATGAAGATCGAACCCTTATTCGAACTCATTTGTACCTGCCAAGGTTCCCGAAATACGGGAGCTGATACGCAAGAAACTGCTCATTTTTGTAGTAAATTATCTACGGAATGGGTTGATTTTTCTGAGAATCGGCTTTTTTACTCCTCTGTTACCACTAACCTGATCAAAAACTGATCCCAATTAAGTTATGAGCAATAATACCAATCCCTCCTGGTGTGGCGGAAAAGATCACAACTGGCGTCCAAGCCGCCGTGACTTCTTGTTCGTTGGTGCCATGGGCGCTTCCACTCTGGCCCTGCCAAACCTTCTCAGAGCGGAAGTCACGGCAAACATGTCCCAGGGAAAGAAAATTGCGGCCAAGGCCAAGTCGTTGATTCATATCTATCTGCCTGGTGGTATGGCTCATCAGGAATCGTGGGATCCGCAGATCCATGCGCCGCTTGAATATCGTGGTCCTCTTAGCTCAGTGAAGACCAAGATCGATGGTGTGGAGTTCAGCCAATACATGAGGGACACCGCGAAGATTGCGGACCGCCTGACTGTTATTCGCTCCATGACGCATGGCGAGGCTGCTCACGAGCGCGGCACTCACAACATGTTCACTGGTTATCGCCCGAGTCCGGCGATTGATTTCCCAAGTTTTGGTAGCGTTGTGTCCCATGAATTTGGTCCACGTAAGAATCTGCCTCCTTATGTCGCAATTCCGAATCAGCCGAACAAGTATGCTGGAGTTGGTTACCTCAGCTCGGCATTCGGCCCGTTCAGCCTTGGTAGTGACCCTGCCAGTGGAAACTTCTCTGTCCGTGATCTTTCTCTTCCAAAGGGAATCAACGATCAGCGTTTCGCCATGCGTCGTTCGATGCGTGAAACCGTGGATGATCACTTCAGCCAGTTGGAGAAGTCCGATGCACTTGACGGCATGGACTCATTCTATCAGCGCGCATACAGCCTGATTTCCTCCAAGGAAGCCCGCGAAGCATTTGAGATCAACAAGGAGTCCAAGAAACTGCGCGACGAATACGGCCGCAATCAGGCTGGTCAGCGTATGATTCTTGCCCGTCGTCTGGTGGAAGCCGGCGTGCGTATGGTCACCATGACCTACGGAAGTTGGGATCATCACGATAATGTCCGTGCTGGAATGGAGCGTGGTATGCCGAGCTTTGACAAGGCCTTCGCCCGCTTGATCCGTGATCTTGAAGAGCGCGGTATGCTTGATGAGACCCTTGTCATGGTCACCAGTGAATTTGGTCGCACGCCAATGATCAACAAGACTGCTGGTCGTGATCACTGGCCGAAAGTGTTCTCGATTGCCATGGCTGGTGGTGGTGTGAAACGTGGCTATGTCCGCGGTAGCTCCGATGCCATCGGTGCTGAGCCTGATGAGCTGCCAACGTCTGTGCAGGATTACGCCAAGACTGTTTATCAACTGCTCGGCGTGGATGCTGGTAAAGAGCTGATGGCTCCTGGCGCACGCCCAATCGAAATTGTGGACGGTGGTCAGGTGCTGACAGATGTCATCGCCTAATTGAGTCCTTATGACATTCCTGAAGCCTGACCCCCGGTTGGTCAGGCTTCTTCTTATTTCAGAGTAACTGTTCGAATCACAATCATGAAAACGTCACGATTCCTCCTTCTGGCTGTCACCGCGTTGATCGGTCTCTCGCTGCCTTCCATGGCGATGGACCCACAGATCGGCAATGGTCGCGGTTATGGCGACAATACGCGTTTCACGGTTCCCATGGGATCCAAGCGCGGAGTTGAAACCACAGTCTCCTTCTATGGTTCACGCTTGGCTGATACTGAGGAGATCCTTTTCTACCGTCCGGGGATCGAGGTTGTGTCCTTTGACAAGAAGGAGTCAAAGAAGGTGACCGCCAAGCTCAAGATTGAAGCCGATTGTCCGTTGGGTGAACACTACTTCCGCATTCGCACCAAGACAGGTGTCACGCGTATCGGAACGTTTCATGTGAATCTTTTCGACAACGTGAACGAGAAGGAGCCGAACAATGACTTCGGTGAAGCTCAGGTCGTTCAACTAAATCAGACAGTGGAAGGTCTGGTGGATCGTGAAGACATTGATTACTACAAAGTCACCGCCAAGAAGGGGCAGCGTCTTTCAGTAGAGGTCGAAGCAGTTCGTTTGAATCTGATGTTCTTCGATTCCTTTGTATCCATCATGAAGGCTGATGGAACGCTCTTGAAGGAGTCCGATGATACAGCATTCGCACGACAGGATCCTACGGTTTCTGTGGTTGTTCCTGAGGATGGTGAATATTTGATTCAGGTTCGTGAATCTGCCTACGGCGGAAACCGCAATGCCTACTATCGCCTGCATGTTGGTGATTTTCCTCGCCCACAGATTGCTTATCCCGCTGGCGGCAAGGCAGGGGACAAGATGAAGGTCAAATTCATTGGTGATGCATCTGGTGATATTGAGAAAGAAATCCAGCTTCCTGCTTCAGCTGATGCTGAGTTCGACCTGCTTGCTAACGTAGATGGAAAGATTTCCCCAACACCCAATCACTTCCGCCTTGCTGATTATGGCAATGCACTGGAAGTGGAACCTAACAATGCGTTGGCCGAAGCCACTCCGGTAGATGCCTATCTGCCTGTTGCTCTTAACGGTATCCTGAACAAGGAAGGCGACATCGACTGCATCAAGGTAAAGGCCAAGAAGGGGCAGGATTGGCACGTGTATGTCCGTGGGAAAGCGATCGGTTCTCCAATTGATTCATCACTGAACATTTACGATGCGAAGAACAAGCGTCTGACTGGTAATGACGATTCAGGTGGTCCTGACAGCTATGTGCGTTTCAAAGTTCCAGCTGATGGTGAGTATACCTTCCGCGTGAGCGATCACATGAATCGCGGTGGTGATGACTTTGTTTACCGAATTGAATTCGAGCCATACGTTCCTGCATACGATCTTACGATTCCGCACGTGGCGCGTCGTGATTCGCAGAATCGTCAGGCGATGGTCGTTCCTCGTGGTAATCGCTTTGTCAGTCTCATGAATGTGCGTCGTAAAGACGGACTACGAGGTGATGTGGCATTGAAAGTGGATGGACTTCCAAAGGGAGTCACCGCCAAGGCCGATAGCAAGATCGCCAGTAACATCTCCACTTTCCCGGTTGTGTTTGAAGCAGCCAAGGATGCACCGCTTGGTGCCACCTTCTCGACTCCAACGATTCTGTCTGTAGGCAAAGAAGGAACTGAGGCACTGAAGGCAGGTGCGTATCGTCAACGTGTTGATCTCGTTCACGCCAGTCCGAATTCCACCGTCTACAAGACAACGGATCTCGAGCCATTGATGGTATCTGTCACCGAGGAAGTTCCATTCAAGATCAACCTGATCGAACCCAAGGCACCTGTTCCACAATACGGATATGCGAATCTCAAGATTCAGATTGAGAAGAAGGAAGGCTGGGATGAGACGGTTCAAGTTTACCTGCCGTTCCGTTCTCCTGGATTGAGTGGTCACAGCCGTATCACGATCGCCAAGGGCAAGTCCGAAGGAAACTACCCGATCAATACCCGCTACAATGCCGGTGTGGGTGAATGGAAGCACGCTGTCTATGGCTACGCCAAAGTAGGTGACGGCAATGCCTGGATCGGTTCTGATCTGGCAACCATCAACGTCGTGCCTCGTTACCTCTACGGAAAGTTCAAGACGGCATCTGTCAATCTTGGCGAGACAGTGAAGGTGACTTGCACCTTGACGCAGAAAGAAGCATTCGAGGGCAAGGCTACCTTGACCCTGTATGGAATGCCTACTCACGCAACGGCCAAGCCGGTTGAGATCACCAAGGATTCCAAGGAAGCAGTCTTCGAAGTGACTACCTCAGAGAAGACCCCGGTTGGTGCGCACAAAAGGCTCTACACCAAGATCAATTTCAACATCGAAGGCGAGAAGGTAGACCAAATGGTGGCTACCTCTGGTCGATTGATTGTGAACAAACCCAAGGTCGACAACGTCGCAGCGGACACAAAGAAAGTGGCTTCCGCCAAATAAGTTTAAACCAGCTCAAAGATGAAAACATTCAGTCGTTTCATACTGGCATCCGTTCTCGTTGCTTCCGCATTGGGAGCGCAGGCTTCCAAGAAGGTTCTCAAGGAACTTCGTGTGCATCCTGCAGAGGTCAATCTGACCACCAGTCGTGACATTCAGTCTGTGGTGCTGCAGGCAATTTACGAGGACGGGGTCACTGAAGATGTCTTTTCCAAGGCCAAATTCTCATTCGAGAAGGATGGGCTTGCCAAATTGGATGGGCATACAGTGAAGCCGGTCAAGGATGGTGAGACCAAGCTCAAGATCAGCTTTGCCGATCGTAACCTCGAAGTGCCGGTCAAGGTGACCAAGGCGGGGGAGGAACGTCCCATCAGTTTCCGATTGGATGTCATGCCTGTCTTCATGAAAGGCGGCTGTAACTCAGGGACCTGTCATGGTGCTTCGCGTGGTAAGGACGGCTTTCGCCTGTCGCTATTTGGTTACGATGCTGCAGGTGACTATGATCGATTGACCCGTGAGTATATCGGGCGTCGTATCAACCTTGCGTTGCCGGAAGACAGTCTCATGTTGACCAAAGCAGTTGGCTCTGTTCAGCACACTGGTGGTACATTGTTCGACAAGGATTCCGAGTATTACGAAGCGCTCCTGCGTTGGTTGAAAGCCGGTGTGCCGAATGATGCCAAGGACGTTGCCAAGCCCATTAGCCTGGAAGTTTATCCCAATAGTGTCGTTCTTGAAGGTGCAGGTAGCACTCAGCGTTTGACCGCCCGTGCCAAGTATTCGGATGGAACAGATCGCGATGTCACTGCGTTGACAGCATTCGTTTCCAACAATGATGTTTCAGTGAAGGTCAGTGCGGATGGTGTGTTGACCGCAGCTGAGCGGGGCGAGGCATTTGTCATGGCCCGTTTTGAGACCTTTACCGAGGGTGTGCAATCGTTGGTGATTCCTTCAGGTCTCGACTTCGAATTTCCGAAGGTCGCAGCCAACAATTACATCGATGAGTTGATCTACGATAAGTTGAAACGGATGCGGATGACTCCTTCTGAGCTGAGTGATGACGCAGTTTATCTTCGCCGAGTCTATCTCGACATTATTGGCCAGCTTCCACCTCCAGCAGTTGTTGAAGAGTTTGTCGCTGATCTCAGCACAGGCAAGCGCGAGCGCGTCATCAATGAACTCTTGGAGAAGTCAGAGTTTGCCGACATGTGGGTGATGAAATGGGGTGAGCTTCTGCGTGTGCGTTCTGTGCAGCAGAATGCCGGTTACTTCAGCTCCAAGAACACCAAGCTTTACTACGACTGGTTGAAGAAGCAGGTCGCCAGCAATGAGCCATTGGACAAGATGGTCAAGAACCTGATTGCTTCCACTGGGTCTACTTTTGAAAACCCTGCTGCCAACTATTACAAACTCGAGACGCAGACACTGCAGACTGCTGAGAATGTGGCGCAGGTATTCATGGGTATGCGCATCCAGTGCGCCCAATGTCATAATCATCCGTTTGATCGTTGGACAATGGATGATTACTACAGTTTCTCAGCGTTCTTCTCTCAGGTCGGTCGCAAGACCGGTAAGGACCCTCGCGATACCATCATCTACAATCGTGGTGGCGGTGAAGTGAAACATCCTGTAACCAAGCAGAACATGAAGCCGAAGTTCCTCGGCGGTGAAGTGCCTGAAATCGAACGTGGGCAGGATCGCCGTGCGGTGTTGGCTGATTGGTTGGCATCACCGAAGAATCCTTACTTCGCTCGTAACATCGTCAATCTCGTGTGGTCCCACTTCTTTGGTCGTGGAATCATTGAGCCGGTTGATGACATTCGTATCAGTAACCCGCCGTCCAATCCAGAGTTGCTGGATGAGTTGGCAAGACGCTTCACTGAATCTGGCTACGACTTCAAGCAGTTGGTGCGCGATATAACCTCATCTCGGACCTATCAATTGTCTTCTCGTGCTAACGAGAGTAATGGTTCTGACGTTAGGAATTTTGCCAAAGCGGGTATCCGCCGTCTGAGAGCCGAACTGATGTTGGATGCGATCAATTCGGTTACAGAAACCACGGAAAAGTTCAGTGGTATGGAAAGAGGAGCGAACGCCGTTCAGATTTATGACGGGAATGTTTCTTCATACTTCCTGACCACATTTGGACGCGCCAAGCGTGAGACCGTTTGTTCCTGCGAAGTGGTGATGGATCCAAGTCTTTCCCAGGCTCTGCATCTTCTTAACGGCACCACGGTGAACACCAAGATCGCTCAAGGCGGCGTCGTGAAAAAACTTCTGACAGCCAAGATGCCTGTTCCTGAAATCATTGACGAACTCTACATGAAGGCCTTCTCACGCAAGCCGACCGAAAAGGAACAGAAGAAGTTGGAACCCTTCTTCAAGACTGAAGACAGCAAGGAGTTGGAAACGGCTCTTAATGATCTTCTCTGGTCGCTGATGAATTCCAAGGAGTTCATGTTCAATCACTGAGTTTCGAAACGTTTATCACCCCTCCAATGAAACGTTCTCTACGTTATTCCATTCTGTTGGCCACCGCAGTTGTTGCGAGCCAGTCCGCACAGGCAAAGGTTACCTTTGAGGATGATCTGTATCCGATCCTTCGTAACCGTTGCAACAAGTGCCATAACTCAAACGATCTCAAAGGCAATCTGGACCTTAGCACGTTTCAAGGTGTGCTACGGGGCGGTGGCTCTGGTGAAGTGGTGAACAGCGGCGATCCTGACGGATCCAAGCTTCTTCTTGTGGTGACTCATGATGAGGAACCCACCATGCCGCCGAACGCTGGCAAGATTCCAGAGAATGAAATCAAGGTCTTCAAGGAATGGATTGCCGGTGGACTTCTAGAGACTTCTGGAAGTAAGAAAATAGATGCCCGTAAGCCAAAGTTCGATCTTGCTGTATCGTCATCCTCCATGGGGAAACCAGAGGGCCCGGCAGCGATGCCCAAGGACCTGTTGCTGGAGCCTGTTGTAAAGGGATTGCGTCCCACGGCTGTTCGTTCCATGGCATCGAGCCCGTGGGCGTCATTGGTCGCCATGACCGGACAGAAACAGGTATTGATCTACAATACAGATTCGTTGGAGCTCAACGCGGTGATTCCCTTCGAGGAAGGATTTCCAAATGACCTGAAGTTCAGCCGGAATGGTAAGCTCCTTCTTGTGGCTGGTGGTTATCCAGCCCGTATCGGGTTGGTGAATGTCTATGACGTGGAGACCGGTGTTCGAGTCATTTCTGTAGGGGATGATTTCGATTCTGTGCAGGCTGCTGACATCAGTGCAGATCAGCGGTGGATTGCATTAGGCGGACCTGACCGTCTGATCAAAGTCTACTCCACATCTACAGGCGAAAAGGTGCACGAAATGAAGAAGCACACCGACTGGCTGACTGCAGTTGAGTTCAGTCCAGACGGGAAGCTTCTTGCCACAGGTGATCGTGCGGGAAACCTCTTTGTCTGGGATTCTGCCAGCGGAGAGAACCTCTATAACCTCAAGGGACACAGGGGCGCTGTGAAATCTGTTTCATGGCGTGCTGATTCCTCAGTCCTTCTTTCGGGTAGTGAAGACGCCACGTTGAAACTTTGGAATGTCGGCGATGAAGAACAGATCAAATCATGGACCGGTCATGGAGGCGGTGTTCAGTTCGCCAAGTATGGTATGAATGGCAACATCATTTCTGCCGGTCGCGACAACAAGCACACACTTTGGGATGCAAGCGGCAAGCGTTTGAAGTCGTTTAACACTTTTGCTGATGTTGGTGTGAGCGCTGTTCTTTCACACGATGGCAAACGCGTCATTGGGGCCGATTGGACAGGTGATGTAGGTGTCTGGAACGCAGCTGATGCCAAACTGATTGGTAAGCTCGATAGTAATCCTCCTTTCATCGATGAACGTCTAGCGCTGATGACGGCCGGAGTCACGAAGAAGGAAGAAGCATTGAAGGCTGCTGAAGCCGCAGCTGCCAAGGTTCGCACGAAGGTGACCGGGGTGCAGAAGACAGCGAATGATCTACTTGCCGAATCCAGCGTTCAACAGACCCGTAGTGTAGCCACTCAGGCCGGAGCGATGCTCGCTTCCTTGGAGAAGAATACTGCTCCATCTTCCAAGGTGCTTGCTGGAAAAGTTGCAGGTGCTGAGAAGACATCGGCATCAAAGAAAACGTTGCTGGATCAGGCGAAGGCCAAGCTGGCTGCCACTGACAAGATTTCTGCTCAATGGCGAAAGGTATCTGCTTCATTGACCAAGGCTCAGGCCGGAGAAAAAGCCGCTGCCACAAAGCTGGCTGAGACAAAGAAAACGGTCAGTAAAGAGACTTCCGCCAAAGCCTCTATCGCCAAAGCCTATGAAAAGCTGCAGGGCGAGCTGAAAGCGTTGGGCGAAGAAGCCGAAGGGCGCGAAGAATTGACCAAGAAGGTTGCTGCCAAGAAGGCTGAATTGGCCAAGGCGACGAAAGCAGAGAAAGAATCGAAGGCTCAATTGGCTGCTACTGAAAAGGCTGTGGCTGATTCCAAGAAGCAGGTGGCTTCACTCTCTGCGACCTTGAAGAAAACGGCCAAGGACAATCCTGAATATGCCAAGGTGGCCAAGCTGGTTGCCGATGCCGAAGCGGCTTACAAAGCTAGCAACGGAACGTTGGCTGGAGCCAAGAAAGAACTGGCTGCTTTCCAATCTGCAAACAAAAAGGCGACCGATGGATTGAAGCAGGCCAAAGCTGCTGCTGAGGCATTGATCACCTCTCTCGAAAAGACGGACTCTGTCCACCATCAATGGGTGGCCAAATCCAAAGAATTGGAAGGAGCCAAAGCTGAGTTGACCAAGGCAGAGGCTGCCAGGAAGTCTGCAGGTGACAGCCTGACATCTCTTGAGCAAAGCATTGCTTTCTGGAAGGCGGCTGAATTCAACGTTCAAGTGATCGCCGAGCGCAAGTTGATGGCACAGATTTCACTCGAAGTGGAATCGGCCAAACTCAATCTCGCATCTCTTGATCGTGAGTTGGTGTCTCTTGGTTCTGAACTGAAGAAGATCGACAAACAGATCGCTTCCAACCCTGATCAAATTCAGGGGCATCAGAATGTCATCAAGTTCGCTGAAACGTGGGTGAAGGACGCTGCTGCTGCTGTTGCCAAAACCGAGGGAGACCTGAAGAACGGAAGTGCCGCTACCAGCAAGGCATTGGCTGCTTTTGAAAAAGCGCGCGAAGCCACTGAACTTGCTTCTCAGAAGGTGGATAAAATGAAGGCCATGCGTAAACAAGTGGCCATCGCTGATAAGAATAAATCTGAATCTGAGAACGTTCTTGGAAAGGCAAATGATGCGTTGAAGAAAGCACGCACTGCTCTTCAGAAGAGTGAAAAGGCGATTGCTGACCTTAAGGCCAAGCCCGAAGCCGAACAGGGAGAGGATCACAAGAAGGCGCTTGCCGCTGCTGAAGCGAAAGCAGCTGAGGCGACCAAGGCATTGGCAAAGGCCCAGAAAAAATCTGATGACTTGGACGCGGTGCATCAGAAGGTTGTCGCCAAAATGGATGACTTGAAACAGGCATATGCATCCGCTCAGGGTGATACCGCTGAAAAGATGGCGAATCAGGCCTCCAAGTCTGAAGAATCAGCTAAGAGTGCTTTGGATAAATCGAAGGCGGCAGTAGAGAGACTCAAGAAGACTTTGGCCTCAGCAAAAGCCACGTTGAAGACTGAGCAAGCTGGCCTCACCGCAGCGCAGGCTGATCTCAAGAAGGCGCAGGCTCTGGCATCGACACTTCCTGAGAAGCGTAAAGAGACTCAGGCCAGATTGGCGGCTGCCCAGAAGGAATTGGCTGCTTTTAAGACCTCCTTGGTTGAATCTGAAAAGAAACTGGTAGCCCAGACTGCCAAGGTCGAACAGATGACCAAGCGCTATCAGGCAATGAAGAAGGGCGACAAGACTGTGCAAAACGCAGGGCTCTGATCAGCGTTTTTTTTCGAAGTATTTGCAACTCCGCTGCTGGCAGTTTGGCCGGGAGCGGAGTTTTTCTTTGTCCGCTGACTTGTGAAACAGGGTGGTTCCATGGCCTAATCGCTGCCCGACGCGGGATGTGTCCGTGTCGCCAGTTGTGATGAGCGAACCTGTTCCTTATTTAGATATCCGCGCCCAGTTGAAGCCACTTCGTCCTCAGATTGATGAGGTGTTGTTGAAGACTGTGGATGATTGTTCATTCTGCCTCGGGCCATCTGTTGCCGAGTTCGAGCGATCCTTTGCGGATTATTGTGGAACCAAATATGCGGTGGGTGTGAACAGTGGAACCTCCGCGCTTCATTTGGCTTTGATTCTGGCCGGTGTGGGCGAGGGCGATGAGGTGATCACCACTCCCATGACCTTTGTCGCGACCGCTTGGGCGATCTCCTACGTTGGAGCCAAGCCTGTGTTTGTTGATATTCATCCAGACACGTGGACCTTGGATCCTGAGAAGGTAGAGGCTGCCATTACATCCAAGACCAAGGCGGTGATCCCGGTTCATCTTTATGGGCATCCGGCAGATATGGACCCCATCGCAGAGATCTGCCAGAAGCATGGACTTCAGTTGATCGAGGACGCAGCCCAGTCACATGGAGCCATCTATAAGGGAGACAAGATCGCCCGACACGCATCCATGAGCTGCTTCAGTTTCTATCCTGGAAAGAATCTGGGTGCGGTAGGTGAAGGCGGAGCGTTGGTCACCAATGATGAAGATCTTCTGAAGCGTGCTCAGGCACTTCGGAACCACGGTTCTTATGAGCGCTATTTTCATGAGGAAATCGGCTTTAATTACCGCATGGAAGGCATTCAGGGCGCGGTGCTTTCTGTAAAGCTCCCTCATCTCGAATCATGGAATGGTGGTCGCAAGAAGGTGTCAGACACGTATCACAATCTGATGAACAACCCAAAGGTCGTGTTGCCTGCTCAGGCTGATTGGGCGGAGAGCGTCTGGCATTTGTTTGTGGTAAGAGTCAAAGAGCGTGAAGCTTTCATCAAACACATTGAGGAAAACAAGGTGGGCTATGGCGTGCATTATCCGGTGCCTCTTCACCTACAGAAATGCTACGCCCATCTGGAGCTTGGCGAGGGGGCGTTTCCTGTTGCTGAAAATCTCGCTGCGGAATGTGTCAGTCTTCCGGTCTTTCCAGAGTTGTCTGAAACACAGGTGAATCGTGTGGTTGAAGTAGTGAACGGGTTCTAAGACCTCTTTCGGCCCTTTTTCTTTCCAGTGTAGGTAACCCTTGACTTGGATGCCACTGGGGCTCCACTCATGCGGCCTTTGAGTTCTTCAATCTGATCTCGAATCAAGGCCGCTTTTTCAAATTCCAGATCATTGGAGGCTTCGATCATTTCTGTTTCAAGACCTTCGATCGTCTTCTGGATATCGACGGTGGCGGAGTCGTTGAGTTGTGCAGATTCTGGAGTCGGACTTGTTTGAAAACCACTCAAGCGATCTTCAACCGGACGTGTGACGCTCTTGGGTGTGATGTTGTGCTTCTTATTATGAGCCAGTTGCTTTTGTCGGCGGTAGGTGGTGATCTTTAGAAACTCCTGAATGCTTCGTGTCATCTTGTCGGCATAGAGAATGACGTGGCCATTGAGATGGCGTGCTGCACGTCCTGCTGTCTGCACGAGACTGGTTGTCGAGCGGAGGTAGCCTTCCTTATCTGCGTCCAGAATAGCGACCAATGAGACCTCAGGAAGATCCAATCCTTCACGGAGGAGATTGATGCCGACGAGTACATCAAATTCGCCTTTCCTCAACGCTCTGAGAATCTCAACACGCTCGATGGCGTCGATCTCACTATGCAGGTATTGAACACTGATACCGATGTCGTTGAGGTAGTCCGTCAGTTCCTCGGAAGAACGTTTGGTCAAGGTGGTGACAAGAACGCGTTCGTGATTGTCGATCCGTGCGCGGACTTCGTTGATAAGGTCGTCAATCTGTACTTTAAGAGGGCGAACGGTGACCTCAGGATCAACTAGACCGGTTGGGCGAACGATGAGCTCTACGACTTTCTGCTGCGACCATTCCAGTTCTCTTGGCCCCGGAGTGGCACTGACATAGATGGCTTGCCTGCGAAGTTGCTCAAACTCATCGAAGTTCAATGGGCGGTTATCAAGCGCACTGGGGAGCCGGAAACCGTGTTCGACCAAGGTGCTCTTTCGCGAGCGATCTCCGGCATACATGCCTCCGACCTGGGGAATGGTCACATGGGACTCATCGATGACAGTCACGAAGTCCTTTGGAAAGAAATCAAGCAGCGTGCTTGGGCGAGAGCCAGGAGGTCGACCGGCGATGTGGCGCGAGTAGTTTTCGATGCCGGAGCAGAAGCCCATCTCTTCCATCATCTCCAAATCATACTCTGTGCGCATCTTGATGCGTTGAGCCTCAAGAAGCTTGCCGTCTCCTTCGAATGAGGCGACTTGATCACCCAACTCCTCACGAATGGAAAGGATAGCCTTCTTCAGTTTGTCGCCGGAAGTGACAAACTGTTTGCCGGGATAGATGGTTGCATGCTTGTGGGCTGAAAGGGCATTTCCCGTAAGTCTGTCAAAGGTGGTGATGCGATCTACCTCATCGCCAAAGAATTCGATTCTCAGTGAGTCTTCTGTGTTGGCGAGAGCGATCTCCACGGTGTCGCCTCTGACTCTGAATTGCCCGCGTTCGAAAGCGATGTCGTTGCGCTCATATTGCAGATCGATCAGCCTTGAAAGGAGTTGCTCGCGAGAGATCTCATCGCCTACGCGAATGGGGATGATCATCTCTTCGTAGTCCTCCTTACTCCCGATACCGTAGATACATGATACGCTGGCCACCACAATCACGTCCCTGCGAGAGAAGAGCGAGCTCATGGTGGAGAGTCTCAATCGTTCGATCTCATTGTTTACGCTGGAATCCTTCTCAATGAAGGTATCCGTGCGCGGGATGTAGGCTTCAGGCTGATAGTAATCGAAGTAGGAAACGAAGTATTCGACCGCGTTGTCTGGAAAGAAGCTCTTGAACTCTGCGTATAGCTGAGCTGCGAGCGTCTTGTTGTGCGAGAGGACCAGTGTCGGTCTGTTTACTTCCGCCACCACATTGGCAACGGTAAAGGTCTTACCAGAGCCGGTGACACCAAGGAGCGTCTGGTGGGTGACTCCCTTGTTCAGTGATTCGACCACTGCCTTGATGGCTGCGGGTTGATCGCCGGCGGGGGAATAAGGTGCCTGTAGATTGAAGAGACTCATAAGGTGCTGATGGCCGTATCAACTGCCATAGCTTCTGCTTCTGTCTACTGAGGATTCGGCGGAGTGCAGAATTCGATGTAGTAGCCATCTGGGTCCACTACATAGATCTGAAAGGCTCCATCGGGCCTTGTGCGGCGTGGGAGATAGTCCTGCCCGATCTTGGTCAAGTGAGCCTCCCATGCGTCCATATCATCCACCATGAGGGCGAAGTGCGTTCCGCGATCACCTGAGACAACATCCCCATCGCGATCTCCGATCAGGTGAAGCTCCTGTTGTGTTCCGAGTAGATACCATGCTCCAGGAAATTTGAAAGCAGGGCGGGGGATCTTCTTGAGCTGAAGGACGTTCTCGTAGAAAGCGCAGCTGGCATCCACGTCTTTGACATGAAGGGCCATATGATTGAGTTCGGTGAAAACCATGGGGCGATTATCAAGAGACTCCGACTGAGGTGCCAAGGAATTTAGCGATTTTTAATGAAGGAGCAGTTTTGCGGAAGCTCTTGCTGTCACGATACGAAGATGAATTCCTTCACGTTGATCAACACATGACAGATTCGTGTCCATTTGTCTTCCTTAGCAAGATCCTTGTTCTGCTTCAAATAGGATACAATCTGACTGGCCTCGTGAGGTTCGGGGGCGCGACTGAAGGCGGATTCGTAGAGGTGTTCGATTCGTTCTGTATCTGAGCTGGTTTCCGCAAGGATCCGCTCAGCCCAATGGCGTGACTGTTGTTCGACGAATGGATCGTTCATCAGGATCAAGGCTTGGGCCGGGACGTTGGAAACGGTTCGTCTGCCAATTGTGGTGCTTGGGATGGGGGTGTCGAAGGCGAGCATCATGGGCGAAAGGAAGTTTCGGCGAACAGCCACATAGATACTGCGACGGCCATCACCATCGATTGGGCCGCTTGTTCTGGGACGTCCTCGGCCCTGCATGAATGGAGTGAGGTGAATCGGAACAGGAGCCCCAAACATGGTTTCATTCAACTGACCTGAAAGGAACAGAAGCGAATCACGAATGGCTTCTCCCTGTAGTCGCCGGATATTGGCCCTATGCCAAAGGCGATTGGTAGGGTCTTTGGTCTCAGCATCAGGCGACGACGATCTGGACTGCATCTGATACGCGGAAGAGAGCATGATCTCGCGAATCAGGCTCTTCACGGACCAGCCGTTTTCGGAGAAGGAAGTGGCAAGATGATCGAGGAGGGCTTGATTGCTTGGACGCTCGCCAAGGACCCCGAAGTCGTCGGTCGTGGGAACAATCCCGCGTCCCATCAAGTGATGCCAGATCCTGTTGGCGGCGACACGGGTTGTCAGCGGGTTGTCAGGATGAATAATTGCTTCGGCAAGTTGGTGTCGGCCTGAGCCTTCGATGGTGTAAGTCGAACGTTCAATGTTGGTTGCTTTCCCCGACGCTGTTGAGACTGGGTGGACGCTTTCGCTGGATCGGTTCTGCACCAATTTGAAGGTATCTTTCTCGATCTCAGGTAGAGCAGAAAGAAAACCGCGCGTGGCTTCCTTGCCGGTGTTCCTGTGAACGCCGCGTATGAAGATGGGTTCATTCTGACCTGTACCATCCGTCATTGAGACCGTGCGCCTTGGAGTTGGAATGCGTTGTTCCAATTTGATCAGTTTATCAGCCAAGGCGTGGAGCTTTGCGTTGCCTTCATTTGGTTCGATGGAGATCAATTGATTTGTCAGCAACCAGTTGATGATTGATTGGTCGCGGGTATCGAAATCTGAATGTGTAGACGTTAGGTGTTGCTGCCATTTACTGATGGCTACGTTTAAAGCGTCTGCAGTGATTCCAGAGGGTAGAGAGGACACTGACGTTGGCTTTTGAAACTCCTTGTCATCGCTGAATCGAACCTCTTTGAGGGCAATGAATCCGTTTCCCTTGAAGACCGGACCTGCTGGGTCCTGGCCAGTGTTGTCTGCGAATTCGATCCATACGTTGCGTCCCTGCCACATGGACATATCGATGCTGATCCAGTGCGGAGTAGGATTGTTGATCCGTTGCTTCAATGATCCGTAGATTGGATTCCGGATCAGGGTGAAGTTCTCGATCATGATGTTTGCCCGTCCCCCGAATCCGGCGACATATAGGTGAAGCCACTTTTTTGAGATCTTAAAGGTGGGAGTCCGAATAGTTCCTTCCAGAAGCGGGTGGATCTTCCCGGTATTGAGCCAATCCCCATCACTCAGAAAAGCCCCTTCTTGTGAATGAAGTAGGGTTGGTCCTTCGGTTAGCAAATCGTCTGTGGCTGGGCCGTGATAGAAAAGTTGTTCAGCGTCTCTTGGAATTAGGAAACCATCATGTTCGACATGGGAAGTTGCGGCGTCGCTGCAAATTTCGGTTTCTTCGGATGAAAGAGCCTTCAAGTGACGAGGCGGATTGGCCATTGCTGTCTTCCAATTGCTCAAGCGTTCTTGGTCGAGTCCACGAACCTTTGCCAATTGAGCGATGCGGGACTGTTCCACATCTGGTTGATTGTTGGCATCGAAGTGACTGGAAGTGTCACTGAAGACGATGTGATCCAGACCGATGTTTCCCCATCCACCTTTCTCGAAATCGATGATCCTCAGCTGGGCTTTCTTTCCTTTCCATTGGGTTACATCGAATTTCCCAGGAGCCATGACGTTGTCACCTTTTCCATTGGCTTCAGCAACGGGCTTGCCATCGATCAGGAGTAGAAGGGCTGTCTTTCCCTTGTGATCGCCGCCACCGATCAAGAAGTGGATGAAGTCGTGGTCGATGGTAAAGGGAGGGCTGGTCAGCTGACCGGTGAATCCGTCGCCAAAGAGTATCTTGCCGTCATGGCGCCGGTTGTGGGAATTGAAGAAACGCTTGCCTGTGTGTTTGACCCGTCCTTGATGCTTGGCGATCTGGCCAGGCGCGAAAGTTGATTTGTCAAAGTCGCCTTCGATTTCCCAGTGATGAAGAGGTTTCTCAAAGTCTTCGAATATGACGTCTGTGGATTTGATAGAATCGAGTTCGTTCAAAGCCTTGAGGTAAACAGGGAAGCCTTTAGTTTCTTCTGACCACTGTTTTGCGAGCAGGGAAGGCAGGTTTTGCTTGAGCTTGGAAATTTCTTTCGCCGTTTTGCGGATGGACTCCTCAGGCGTCACTGATCCTAGATGAAAACGCGAGCTGCTTAGAATGCCGTAGAGTGAATAGAAGTCTTCCGTAGTGATGGCATCAAACTTGTGATCATGACAGCGGGCACAGGAAACAGTTATTCCGAGAAAGGTCTTGGTCAGCACGTCTATCTGATTATCGATGAGGTTGCTCTGCTCCTGTCGAATATCCACGGGCGAGTGCTTCTGTTGAGGTAGCCAGTAAAAGGCTGTGCCGACAACGGATTCGTTCTCTCCCGAATCAGGATTGAAGCGAGGTTTCTGGATCAGGTCTCCGGCGATGTGCTCCTTGATCAGTTGATCATAAGGGACGTCTCCATCGAACGCGCGGATAAGGTAGTCCCGATACATCCATGCATTGTGAATCTCATAGTCGAATTCGTGCCCCATGGATTCTGCATAGCGGGTCAAATCCAGCCAATGTCTTGCCCAGCGTTCGCCGAATCTGGGTGAGCGGAGCAGTCGATCGATGACCCTTTCAAAAGCGCCATCTGCTGTATCCTGCATAAAGGCGTTCACCTCTTCAGGAGTAGGTGGAAGGCCAGTGAGATCGAAGGTAGCTCTGCGAATGAGAGTGCGTCGATCTGCTTTCGCTGCGGGGGACAAATTTGCCTTTTCCAATTCAGCCAAGATGAAATGGTCCATCGCCTTTGTTGGCCATTGAACATTCTTTACCGAGGGGATCGCTGGGTTCTGAATCGGGCTCCAGACCCAGTGTGTGTTGCGACGTTCTTCAAGATTGAATCCCTGTTTCTTTGTGCTGACGGTGTTTGCTGAGGCAGGCCATGCGGCTCCATTGGCAATCCACCTTTCCATGTCCTTGATGACAGAATCGGGTAAGCGATCACGTGGTGGCATTTGAAGGTCCACGTTCTTGTAGTGAATGGCCTCTATGAGAAGTGACTTTGCTGGATCACCTGGCACCAAAGCCGGGCCTGAATCGCCGCCCTCGAGGAGGTTCTCCCGGCTGGTGAGATAGAGTCCTCCCTTGATCTTGTCAGGTTTGGCACCGTGGCAACTGAGGCAGTTCTCAGTCAGGACGGGGCGGATCTTTTTCTCGAAGAATTCGATCTCAGCCGATGAAAAGGTCTCGGAATGCAATTGCGAGACCATGAGGAGGCCGAGTCCGAGAAGGTATGAAGTGACTTGTTTCATGTTCGCATGCGCGATCTGGGCTGCCTGAGGGAAAGCAAGGAATACAACTTTCGGTGGAAAAATGCGCTCTTTTTTCGGGTAGAAGGGACGTAAGGAGCCAATTAGGCCTTCGAATTCTTTTTTGCTCTTCCATGGCCTTGAGCGGGTTCGTAGTCTTGGCTGCCGATGCCCAGAAAGAAGTCGAAGCCAGAGCCCAAAGTTGAAGAGAAGGTCGAGTCCAAGCGTTGGACTGATGCCTTTGCTGTAGGCACGCTGATGATTGCGGTCATGATGCTGGCTGCGTTGTTTTCCTTTGATCCCCAAGATGTCGCCGAGCGCGGCCCGGGAGATACCCATGAGACAAAGAACCTGATTGGTCTGCTGGGAGCGTATGGTGCCAATGCATTGTTTTTCCTCTTGGGGCTGACTGGTTATCTGATTCCGCCAGTGTTGGTGTTGATCGGACTGACTTTTCTAAGTAACCGCTTTGCCTATTTCCGTTCTCGCTGGCCTTGGATTGCGGTCTTTGCAGTCGCCATCTCCGGCTTGCTGGATCTCTATCATCCTTTGTTCTCCACAGTGAAAGATAACCTTGGCCTCGTCAGTCCCGGTGGCGCTATGGGCAACGTTCTCAATCGCTACATTCTTCAGAAGTTCCTGGGGCTGATCGGTGCGACGATTGTTTATTCGTCCGCCTATCTGATATCGATGGTCTATCTCCTGAACATCGATCTCAAGCAATGGGTGAAGAGCCTGTGGATCAAATGGAAGGCCGCACGCATCGCAGCCGCCACACGACCACCAGAGGAAGAGGCTGAGCCAGTAGCAAAGAAGACTCCCCGCAGTCGTCGTAAGAAGGCAGTGGACAAAGAAATTGAAGAGCTTGAGAAGGAGGTTAAAGAAGACCTGAAGGTCAGTGCCTCAATGGATCCGATTCCAGAGCCTACCATCCGTGATGGAAATGTTGCTGAAGGGGAAAAGGATGATCTGGCCATACAACCATCCAGCGACCTGACTGATTCCATCACCATTCACCTGGGTGATGAACCGGCGCCTGAATCAGAAGAAAGCAAGGGGGTTCCTCCAGCAACAGCTGATGAGATTCTTGGCAAGAAACCGGCCAAGAAAAAGAAGGGCCGCAAGAAGAAGGAAGAGAATCCGTTTTCTGGTGAAACAGCACCTGCCCCAGAAGGTGAAGAGAAAACGGAGGAAGAGCCTGTTGCTGAGATGAATATAGTGGATTCAAACGAGCCCACTCCAACTACTGATTCTGCTGAGTCCGATTCCGGTGAACCGGATCCGGCGAAAGAAGCAGCCCGTGAACAGGAAGATGCAGAGACCGTGGCGATGGCTGTAGCTCAATCGAAGGTAAGCAAGCGTCCGCGCAATCCGTCGAGAGTCGAGGTTTCAGAGGTTCCAACGATTTCTGGATATAGGAAGCCGGGTGTAGAGTTTCTTGGGAAGGCTGAGCCGCCGAGTGCCAATGCTGAGACTCGCGAGGAATTGATGAAGAACGCCCGTCTCATGCAGACGACACTGGGGCAGTTTAAAATTGAAGCGACGCCGGGTGATATCACGCGTGGACCGACGATTACCCGATATGAACTTCATCCTGCACCAGGTGTAAAGCTTGAGCGCATCGTCAATCTCTCCAACAACCTATCAGCAGCCTTGAGGGCAGAGCGCTTGAATATTCTTGCGCCGATTCCGGGTAAGAGTGCCGTGGGGATTGAGGTGCCGAATAAGGTCAAGACCATGGTCATGATGCGTGACCTGCTGGAGTCCAATGAGTTTAAAAACTTCAAGGGTAAGATTCCGCTCGGACTGGGTAAGGATGTTTATGGTAAACCTGTGATTGCAGATCTGGCGGACATGCCTCATTTGCTGATCGCTGGTAGTACCGGTTCTGGTAAGTCTGTTTGTATCAATTCCATTGTCGCTTCATTGCTCAATCGATTTGGACCGGACGAACTCAGGTTTGTCATGATCGATCCAAAGGTGGTGGAGCTGCAGCAATACAACGTGTTGCCTCATCTTGTGGTTCCAGTGGTGACCGATCCCAAGAAAGTGGTTCTGGCCCTCAAGTGGGTGACCAACGAGATGGAGAAGCGCTACAAGATCTTTGCCAAGGTCGGTGTCAGAAACATCAGTGGTTTCAACGGTCGCACTCGTAAGGCGCCCAAGAAGAAGGAACATCCGGAACTGCCATTGGAGAAGGATGATGAAGGCTTCGCTGTAGAACTCGACAAGAAGATGGTCGAGGAGGAAGACGACGACATGCTCGTTCCTGACAAGCTCAGCTACATCGTCGTGATCATTGATGAGTTGGCTGACTTGATGTTGGTGGCTGCCAAAGAGGTGGAAACCGAGATCGCACGTATCACTCAGATGGCGCGTGCTGCTGGGATTCATTGCATCGTGGCCACACAGCGTCCGTCTGTGGATGTGATCACCGGTGTCATCAAGGCGAACATCCCTTCACGTATTGCTTTCCAGGTGGCGGCGAAAGTTGATTCACGCACCATTCTGGATGCTATGGGGGCGGACAAGCTGCTCGGTAAGGGTGACATGCTTTACCTGCCACCGGGCTCAGCCAAATTGATCCGTTCCCAGGGTGCTCTCATCACCGACGAAGAGATCCAGTCCATGGTGGACTTCATCGCAGAGCAGGCAACACCGAGCTACGACATGGAAATCCATGAGCAGCTTCAAGGGAATCAACGTCCCGCCATGGAAGAGCCTGAATGCTCGGAAGATGAGGAGATGATCGAGCGTTGCATCGAAGTGATTTTGACCAAGAAGAAGGCCAGCGTCTCCATCCTGCAGCGCATGCTGCGCCTTGGTTATGGGCGTGCAGCCCGCATCATGGACGAGCTCGAACGTCGTGGAATCGTGGGAGAAAACAACGGTTCAGGCGGCCGTGAGATCCTCATCACACTCGACGACGACTAACAGCTCGCTTAGTTTCTTTCCTTTGCCGCTCGGTGCTGTCACTGAGCGCATGACCTATTTTTATTGTGCCAAATAGTTTCGGACATTTATTCAGAATCAGCACATGGGGTGAATCCCATGGTGGAGGCATCGGTGTTGTGGTCGATGGCTGCCCTCCTTTGTTGGAACTTACAGAGAAGGATATTCAGCCTGATTTGGATCGCCGCCGCCCTGGTCAGTCCAAGATCGTGACTCCGCGTGATGAATCCGATCGCGTTGAGATCATGTCGGGTACCTTTGAAGGTAAGACGCTCGGCTCTCCGATTGGGATGCTGGTGCGTAACAAAGATGCGCGTCCTTCCGCCTACGAAGAGATGTCGGTCAAGTTCCGCCCGTCCCATGCGGACTACACCTACACAGCCAAATATGGCACACGTAATTGGCAGGGTGGTGGACGCAGCAGTGCACGTGAGACCATTGGTCGTGTGGCTGCCGGCGCTATCGCCAAGAAGATCCTCAAGCAACGCTACGGAATCGAGATCGTTGCCTATGTGAAGCAGGTGAAGGACATCGTTGCTGAGATTAATCGCGACAAGGTGAAGCTCAAACACGTGGAGTCCAACATCGTTCGCTGCCCGGATGAAGCGGTGGCTGAGAAGATGATCAAGCTCATCGAGAACATTCGCAAGAAGGGCGACAGCGTTGGAGGCATCGTGGAATGTGTCGCACGAAAGGTGCCTGCCGGTTGGGGAGAACCAGTGTTTGACCGCCTTGAAGCAGATCTTGCCAAGGCGATGCTGAGTCTTCCTGCCACCAAGGGATTTGAGATTGGCAGTGGGTTTGGCGGAATCCATCTCACCGGAATGGAACACAATGATCCCTTCCGGATGAAACGCGGCAAGGTGCGCACCACCAAGAATGATTCAGGCGGTGTGCAGGGTGGTATCTCCAATGGTGAGGACATCTACTTTCGCGTGGCCTTCAAGCCGGTGGCCACCGTCATGCACGCTCAGGACACCGTGACCACAGACATGAAGAACACCACGCTCAAGGGCAGGGGACGTCATGATCCGTGCGTTTTGCCTCGCGCTGTGCCTATGGTGGAAGCCATGACCTCATTGGTGTTGGTGGACCATGCCTTGCGTCAACAGGCAGTGAGTGAATAATCAACCTGTGTTCAGTGTCTTTGAACACTTGCACCTGTCGGTTGCCTAATAGATTGATATGAAAAAACTCTCCTTTAGATCGTTTGGAGCCCTTTCAGCTCTCGCTCTGAGCCTCTGTTGGGTGGGATGTTCTGAAGAAACACCTGCCGCGCCTGAGGTGGTGGAATCCTCTGACGTCCAAGGAGAGCTCATCGCAAAGCCCGCTGAAGCAGAACCGGAGACGGCACCAGAGGCTGAGGCAACTGCACCTATGGAGCCTTCGGTAGAAAATGTGGTGGCCGTTGCAGAAGCGACTTTTGAGGCCGTTGAGAAAGAGGTGACGGATGTCCTGTCCAGTGCAGAGGACTCTGTCAAAACCACCATGGCTGAGGTGAGTGAGAATGTTCCTGCTGAACCAGTTGGCATCTTCCTTGAGCCATCTCCGGACGAGAAACCTCCTTTCAAGAACGAGCCGTTGGAATACGACGACAAAGGCTTTGCACTGGTCACCTTTGACCGACTTGCCTCCTTCGAATACGAAGTCCCCGATGATCCTGTCAGTCTGACCAACGAAGTCGGCATAGCGGTTGAACCAAAGCCTGAGAAAGACCAGATCCCGGATCACGTAAAGAACCTCAATGCCAAGCGCGTTGCGCTGGAAGGGTTCATGTTGCCGTTGAAGGTTGAGGATGGGCTCGTCACTGAGCTCTTGATGATGCGCGATCAATCCATGTGCTGCTTTGGCACCGTCCCCAAGATCAACGAATGGGTGAGCATCCGTATGACCAATCAAGGCATCAAGCACGTCAACGACGTAGCTGTGACACTCTACGGTAAACTCAAGGTCGGAGAGATCTATGAGAACGGCTACCTCGTCGCTATCTATGAAATGGAAGGCGAGACCATGGCCGGGCCTTTGGATTTTTAGGATTCCGGTATCTCCTCCGTCTTTGTTGAACGACGGAGTCTTCCCTTATTCCCGTCCGCTCATTGAGGAAACCCTCTTGCCGATTTGAAGCGGCTGCAACTAAGCTCTTCCTTATGTCCTGTCGTCTACTTTCCCTTCTGTGCCTCTTTCTTGGTAATTCGTTTCTGTGTGCTGCTCCCGATCTGGTGCTACGTGGTGGTTGGGTCGTAGATGGGACCGGTGCTGAGCGCAGGCAAGCGGACGTGGCCGTCAGTGATGGCCGGGTGACAGCCATTGGCAAGATTGATGAAAAGGGCAACCGGGAGATCTCAGCCAAAGGCTTGGTCATAAGTCCGGGATTCATCGATGTTCATACCCATGCTGAAGGGATTGAGAACAATTCAGGTGCGACGAATTTTGTGAGAATGGGAGTAACGACGTTGGTGCTGGGAAATTGTGGGAGTTCTCGGACGGATCTTGGTGAGTATTTCAAGAAGGTGGAAAAGGCAGGTGTCAGTCCCAATATCTCAAGTCTGATCGGGCAGGGAAGCGTTCGCTCACGGATCATGAAGGGTAGTTTCATGCGACCTCCTACAGAGGAAGAGATGAAGGCCATGGAGGATCTGGTGGAGAAGGCGATGAAGGATGGCGCTGTCGGGATGAGCACTGGATTGATTTATCTGCCGGGGAGTTTCAGCAGCACTGAAGAATTGGTGGCCTTGTCCAAGGTGGTGGCAAAGTATGATGGCGTTTACTCAAGTCACATGAGGAACGAGGGGCGTGGTATCTTCAAAGCGATTGATGAGTTGATCGACATTGCGCGCAAGGCAGGTGTCAGAGCCGAGGTGTCTCACATCAAGCTCGCAGGGAAGGCAGCATGGGGTCAGACAGATAAGGTTTTGAAGACGTTGGATGAAGCGCGTGCTGAAGGACTGCGGATCACTCATGATCAATACATGTATCCAGCCTCGAGTACAGGGATTCACAATCGCATTCCAAACTGGGCGAGGGAAGGAGGGCGAAAAGAGTTTGTGAAACGCGTTCGTGATCCGGAGACCAAGCAGAAGATCGTCAATGAGATGATCTCATCGATTCGCAGCGGTGGTTACGAGGAGATGGATTACGCGATGATTGCCTATTACGGAAAGGACAAGAGTCTCAATGGCCTGAGTGTTGCGGATGCGACTGAGAAGCTGAAGGGCACGCGGGATCTCAAGGCGCAGGTGGAGCTTGTCTTGGAGATCTATGAAAATGGTGGTGCTTCAGGAGTTTTTCACAGCATGAGCGAGGATGATCTAAAGAACTACCTGCAACATCCCTATACCCTGATTGCTGCCGATAGTGGTGTGAGACGCTATGGCAGTGGAGTTCCTCACCCGCGGGGATATGGAAACAATGCCCGTGCTCTTTCCCGCTATGTCCGGGAGCAAAAACTGATTTCTCTGGAAGAGATGATCCGAAAGATGACTTCGCTGCCAGCCTCGACCTTTGGCCTCAAGGACAGAGGTGTATTGAAAGTGGGAGCGGTGGCGGATTTGGTGGTGTTTGATCCCGAGACCATTCAGGACAAGGCCACGTTCACCGATCCGCATCATTACGCGACTGGCTATCGGTTGGTATTGGTGAACGGAGTGCCTGTCGTAGAGTCTGATGTACACACCGGAGCCCGTCCTGGACAGATTGTCCGACGGGATAGGTGAGTGAGTCGGTCGGATGAATCCGGCCTGGCAGCCTTCTTAGGCCTTTGGCTTGAGTTGAGGGAAGAGGATGACGTCGCGGATGCTTTCCTGTCCGAGGAGCATCATGCAGAGACGATCAATTCCCATTCCCATACCGCCTGCGGGAGGCATGCCGTGTTCCAAGGCGACGAGGAAGTCGTCATCAAGCTTCTGTTGCTCTCCACCTGCTTGTTGCTCGAGTCGTTCACGTTGCTCAATGGCATCGTTCTGCTCGGTGTAGGCGGGGGCGATTTCCTGTCCGTTGATACAGCACTCGAAGACTTCGACAGTGTCTGGATCGTCGGGTGAGAGCTTGGCCAATGGAACGAGTTCCTTGGGGAGGTGCGTGACAAAGGTGGGCTGAATGAGAGTGGGCTCGATGAGCTTCTCAAAAACAGCACTGGTCACTTCGAAATCCTCAAAGTCGTTGGTGACGTCTGCACCGAGTTCGCTGGCGCGGGCGCGACGGTCTTCGATGCTGAGTTCGAACCAGTCATCACCGGCCTTTTCCTTGATGAGATCCTTGTATTTGGCGCGGCGCCAATCTGGTGTGAGATCGATGGTCTTGGTGACATTGCCCTCGGCGTCCTTGTGCTCAATGACAAGTGTTCCGACAACCTTCTCTGCAATGTGGCAGATCATTGACTGAACGAGGTCCATCATGCTCTCGTAATCACCATAGGCCTCATAGGCCTCGATCATGGTGAACTCAGGATTGTGTCGGCGGGACAAGCCTTCGTTGCGGAAGTTACGTCCGATCTCAAATACCTTGTCGATGCCGCCAACAAGCAGTCGCTTGAGATACAGCTCAAGGGCGATACGCATGTAGAACTGACATCCGAGTGCGTTGTGCTGAGTCACGAAAGGCTGGGCCGCAGCCCCACCAGGAATGGACTGCATCATTGGAGTCTCGACCTCCACATAGCCACGGCCGTGCATGAACTGCCGGATCTCGTGAAGGATCTGGCTGCGCATCAGGAAGGTCTGTTTCACATCCTGATTGGCAATAAGATCGAGATAGCGTTGGCGGTAGCGGGTCTCAGTGTCGTGGAGACCGTGCCATTTGGCAGGCATGGGGCGGAGGGCCTTAGAAAGAATGACGAACTCCTCGACCTTTACGGAAAGCTCTCCGGTGCGGGTCATGAAGAGCGTGCCTTTGACTCCAAGGAAATCTCCCAGATCGAGCTGCTTGAAAAGATTGAACTGCTCCTCACCAATCTCGTTCTTTTTTACGTAGATCTGGATGCGGGCTGTTTGATCGCGAAGATCCATGAAGTGACTTTTACCCATGTCGCGATGAGCCGTGATACGGCCAGCGATGGAGACAGGGATGTCGTCGGTTTCCTCTTTGAAACTGTCGCGAGCTTCCTGAATGTTACTGCTGGTCTTGAACTTGTTCTTGAACGGATCAACACCGAGGTCACGCATGGCCTGGAGATTGGCTTTGCGCTGTTCGATCAGCTTGTTTGTTTCAAGGCGCGCTTCCTCTTCCGTGGGAGCGTTTTCAGTTTCTGGATTGGATGGTGTATCAGCCATGGATCGATCTCGTTCATGCTCGCCACACCTGTCGTGCGGCAAGCCGAGGATGAAACCTGAGGATTGCCCTCGGGATCAAGGGATTTTGGGGGATTTGAGGGGCTGAAGGGTCCTAAATGATCGAAAACAGTCGGGAATGGTCCAGATCAGTCGGCCAAGAGGTCAACGTACTGAACATTTAGCCCCTTGCAGGCGGCAACCGCGAGAGCAGTGTAGGCATCGGGATCTGCCTTGATCAAATACTCAGAACGCTTGGAAACAGACCCGGCAGTGCCGGTAGCAGCGGACAGCGCGTAGACCAACGCGGTGTTGTCACGCTCTTTGATCAATGTGGCTTTTCCGTATCCGCCGGGCACGATGATTTTCTCATCGAGAGGGTATTGTTGGAAGTCGCCGGCGATTGCGCTCTTGGCATGGAGAACGGTCAGGGTGCTCAGGGTTGGAACGAGTGAGACCTCCTGTTGCATTTTCACGGAGGACTTCTTCTTGAACATGCTCCGCTTGCCGCTTCCTTTCATTCTGACGAAATCAATGGCGATGGTGGGTATGACAATCACAGCATCGAGGTCGGCAGATATGGCGCTGAGCTTCTTCCAGTTACCCAGACCAAAGACACCTTGGTCGCCGAAGGGATCTGAATGCAGGAAGAACAGCGGAAGCTCTTTGGGGGACTGAACAAAGAAGGCACGCGGATCACCCATCTTCATGTCCTTGAAAAAGGCCTTGCCTGAAGACGTGTCTGCGAGATCGATCTCCTTGTATTTCTCATGACCAGTCAATGCGGTGAGTGGTAGTGTCTCGACTCCCTCCTTCTCAAGGCCGGCCTTGAAATCTGCAAATGCCTGATCGGCCACCGATTGAAGCATGTTTTCTGTGACGCCTCCGAGATTGATGAGCATTGTCATGCTGCTGTCACCGGTCTTGCTCTTGCTGCCAAAGTTGACCAGGCGTGAATCGGTGCTGGCGGATTCTTTTGCCTGTGTGTTGAAGACGACACGAAAGGTGGGGATGAGAAGCTTCTTGGAACGATCGAGAAGCTTCTTTGCCCGTTTGCCTTGGCGTGAATCCATGTCCTTGCTCGAAATTTTTGGCGTCGCGACAGATCTAGGGTTGATCAGGGTGACTTCCTCGAACGCCTCTTCGGGTGGGGCGAGTTCACCAGTGATCGCATTGACCACCTGCCGTTCTGCCTCCTTCTTGACGATCTTCTTGCCTACATCCTTCAAGAAGCCGCCGAACTGGGCGTTTGAATTAGAGATGAAACAAAGTGAGAAAAGGAGCGTGAGAAGAGTGGCTTTTTTCATGTTGGCAGCCTGTCTCTTTGAGACATGAGTTTGATTATCCTGCCGGAGTTCTGAATGCAAGAATTTGAAACCGGACCTTGAGGATGGTTCCTTTGAGTTGAGAAACAAAAAAAAGGCACCGACCGAGGTCAGCGCCTTTGAAGAGAAATGATTTGCTGTGCCTCTAGAGCGATGGAGCCTTCCAGTCAGGGATTCCTTTTTCCTTCAGCTGCTTGTTATAGCGATCTGCTTGAGGATGTGATTTGGCGAATTCGGCATCTTCGTTGACCATCAAAGGGACGGTGTTCTTCCACCATCGGTCGTAGGCTTTTCTTATACCGGCGATGACCTCTGGGTGATCCTTGGCTACGTCGACCTTTTCATAAGGATCCGCAGATATGTCGTAGAGTTCCTTGTTGTTCACGAAGCGCCAGCGTTGGGTGCGGACGGCGCAGTCCTTGAGTTTGCTGAGATTGGGATCCTCGCCTTTTTCCCAACGGCCCTTGTGAACAAAGAGATGTCTGTCCTTCCACTTGGCTTTGGGATCTTCCAGGAGAGGAAGCATGCTGCGGCCATCGATCTTCTGGATGCCTTTAGGGATCTGTACTCCTGCTAGTTGGCAGAATGTTTTGTAGAGATCGATGTGTGCCGTGAGGGCAGGGATATCAACGCCTTCCCCAAGGGGTCCTTTCCAACGCCAGAATGCGGGAACGTGAGTGCCACCCTCGTAAGGGGACCCTTTGCCAGTCTTGAAACCTGCGGTGAAGACGGGGACGCGCTCTCCATTCTTCTTGGCACTGCGTCCTGCTTGTCCGTTGTCTGTCATGAAGATCACGAGGGTGTTATCCCATGCCTTCCATTCATCGAGCTTCTTCATGAGCAGGCCCATGTTGTCGTCGATGTTTTCGATCATTCCATAGCGTCCTGCGAGATTGCCGTCATAGCCCATGTCGAGGAAGCGCTTCTTGTATTTTTCAGGTGCGATCATCGGCCCGTGTGGAGCGTTGGGAGAGATGTAGGTGAAGAATGGTTTACCTGCATCGAGCTGCTGCTTGGTCCAGCCGAGAGCGGCTTGAAAGAAGACGTCTGTGCAGAAACCTTTGGTGTTCACAATGGTGTCGTTGTGAAGGATGGCATTGTCAAAGTAGCGCCCTGACTTTTCCTGATTGGGAGGAAAGTCGGCACAGCTTCCCGGATAGGCCTGCCCGATGCCTCCCGCGCCATGGATGAATGTCTCGGTGAATCCGCGGCTGTATGGTTGGTATTCGTCTTCATCTCCAAGGTGCCACTTGCCGAAGATACCCGTTCCATAGCCACTCTTTGCGAGAAGCTTGGGAAAGGTGGTGGTGCTCAGTGCCATGCGCTCGCGCTCTTTGATCGTGTGCGTAACTCCATTGCGGAATTCGTGACGGCCACTGAAAATTGCTGATCGGGTAGGTGCGCAGGTGGGGCTGACGTGGAACTCTGTAAATCGGGTGGAGAGTCCGTAGAAACGATCCAGATTGGGCGTTCTAAGGACTTTGTTTCCCATACAGGAAAGATCTCCCATTCCTTGATCATCTGTCATGATCAGGATGATGTTTGGTTTGGAGTTCTTAAGGGATTCCTTTGCGGGAAGTGCAAAGGCGGATACGAGGAAGGTGATGGTCAGGGCTATGCGGAGCATCTTCATAATTGTTTGGGATTTAGTAAAGTGGGGGCGGAATCGTCTTCTGTCACGGTTACCGGGTAGAAGGGGAAGGTAGTGGCTTTGAAGCGAAACCTGCTTGGGTCCGTTTCAATTCCTTGATGGTGGCATTGCGAAGTTTCTTGAGTCGCGTTTGGTGTTTTTTGGAAAGGGCCAGATTGTTCAGCTCTTCGGGATCGCGCTTGATGTCGTAGAGCTCCTCTGGTTCGTCTTCGATCAATGTGCGGATGTATTTGTAGCGCCCTTCAGCGAGCATCACATACCAAGGCACTCCGGGGCCGTGGTAGAGACGTTCATCTCCTTTCACAGGAATGTTGTCTGTGGCGGAACCGTAGAGTTTACCTGTATGTACCAGCATTGCAGGAGACTTGCGCTTGCTTCGCTTGGACTGGAGAAGTGGCGTCAGATCTTCTCCATGCATGGCCCATGGAAGTTCGATCCCTGCTTGAGCGAAGAAGGTTGGGGGAAGATCCACGCCACTCACGGGAGCGGTCACCACCTTTCCTGCAACCTTTGCCTTTGCGGATGAGGCAGGGCGGATGATCAATGGCGCGGCGACGTTGGCATCGTAGGGTGAGACCTTGGACTTAGAACCGTGTTGGCCCCATGCAAATCCTTGGTCAGATGTGAAGACGATCATTGTGTTCTCATCCTGACCGCTTTCTTTGAGGGCTGTAAGAAGTTTGCCGACACCTTCATCAATGGCGAGGACGCCCTGATGGTATTGCTGAACCCAATCGCGGAGCGTTCTTCCGGGGAAGTCCTTCATACCCACGGGGGCTTGTTTGCGAACGCTGCGCTCTACCGGACCACCATCTTTTCCCTTTTCCCAGAATTCCATTTTGTCGGCATAGGTTGGTTTACCTGGTCGGGGTGGATAGATGTCATTGGGTGTTGGCACGTCGATGTCTTCGTAACTTTCAAGATGCCGATCGGCAGGAGTGAACGGACCGTGGACTGCACCATAGCAAAGCCAGAGATACCATGGTTTGTCTTTGGCCCTGCCTTTGCCATGAATGAACTCGGTGGCCCACTTGGTATAGTTGTCGGTGGTGTATCCCTTGACCATTCTTGGTTCAGATCCGTTGAAGGAGGTCAGTTGGTTGTCATAGTAGTAAGGGGCATTGTCGGGATGTTTAGGGCGGTTCCATACGATCTGATGATCCCAGTCACGACCCCAACCGCTATCGGTTCCAGTATGCCATTTGCCAATGTGCGCGGTGGTGTATCCGTTCTTGCGAAAGACGCTGGGCCAGAACTGACATTTCTCAGGATCGTATTCACTTCCAGGATACTGGCCTTCCATGCGCATGGACTCGATTCCGTGTTGATGGTGGCCGGTGAGCATGGTGGCGCGAGAGGGCATGCACCATGCGCCGATGTAGGCGCGATTGAATCGCACTCCGTTATCTGCCAAGGAATCGATATGAGGTGTCTTCACCCAATCAAATGCTTCGGGATAGCAACTGACGGTCCGGTGGGATTGGTCATCAGTGTAGATGAACAGGATGTTGGGCCGTTCTCCTGAGGACTTGCAGATCAGAAGGAGAAACAGAAGAAGGGTGATGACTCGTAGTGATTTCATGAGTTGGCTTTGCGCTCAGCGATTGCGGAAGATGTTGCTTTGGATGGAGTGTTTTATCAGATCTCTAAACCCGTATCCAGCTGAGGCTACATCTGTGGCGATCTTGTCTATTTCTTCCTGATCGCGAAAGGTCATTTCGCGCCCCGTGGCATAGGTCAGGAATTTGCGAATCAAGGTCTTGTTGAACTGATCCTTTCGCTCCAGGAGTTGTGCATTCAATTCAGTCTCGTTCTTGATGGAGATACCCGATGGAAGTCTGCCCGAACCATCGACTGGCTGTCCGGGGCGAGAAGTGACCCTTCCTCCTGCATCGATCCGAGGATAGTGAGTTCGGAAGCCGCCAATAGGATCAAAGTATTCGAGCGCAAATCCCCATGGGTCGATCTTTGCATGGCAATCCGCGCATGCCTGCACGTTGCGGTGTTTGGCCAATTGCTCGCGAATCGTGGTGGCGCCGCGGGTATCAGGTTCAATGGGTGGAACATCAGGCGGTGGAGGGGAAGGAGGTGTACCCAGAATGTTTTCAAGCACCCAGACTCCGCGGACAACCGGAGATGTTTCGACGCCGTTGGCTGTGGCAGTGAGGACACTGGCATGTCCGAGTAGTCCTGATCTGCGACTCTTGGCAGGGAAGCCGACTTTCACGAATTGATCACCTTGCACATCGCTCAATGCGTAGTGCTTGGCCATGCTGCCATTCAGGAAGCTTTCCTTTGCGTTGAGCAGGTGGGTGATGGGCCGGTTGTTCCTGATTGCATCTTGAAGGAACAGGCGTGTTTCCATCTTCATGGATTCCTCCAATCGGTCCCGGTAATAGGCAGGAAACTGCTTTCCGGCAGGAGGCATTGTTCCGATCTTGTAGAGTGCCAGCCATGCATCGGAAAAGTGTTGGGAAAAGGCGCTGAATCGTGGGTCATCAATCAACCGATCCACCTCGAAAGATAGAGTGTCTTCTTGCCTGAGCTCCTTGGATTGAGCCTGTTTTAACAACGAGGCATCGGGCATGGAGCTCCAGAGAGTATAGGACAATCGGTTGGCCAGTTGGTAGTCATCCAAGGGGCCGGCGACGGAGGAATCACCCTCATCAAGGAATAGGAAACGAGGTGATGTCAGGATGGCGCTGAGTCCTTGCTTGATGGCGTCCGTCTTTCGGACTCCGGACTTCATTTCTGAGCGAACGTAATCAACGTAGTGTTTGATTTCGTTTAGTTGGACCGGGCGTCGAAATGCCTTTGATGCGAAGGAAGATAGCAGTTCTGCAACATTGATCTTTGAAACGTCAGTGCTGGATCCTGCAATGTTCTGATGACTCTTGGGTGGCCATGTTTCATTGAGCGGTCCCTCGATTGTCATTTCAAACACTCTTACGCGCGGCCCTTGATAGACATCGGAGATCCAGACCTTCTGAACCAACGCATCGTCCGGGACGGGAAGGCCCTGTGCGCGTAGTTGATCCACCTTTGTCTGCGACTTACGGATGGCCTCGGTGTGGTATTGTTCTGAGATGATTCTTAAGAATCTCTTTGAGGCGCCGGGGCCATTTATCCAATGAACAAAAGGGATGGAACCTGCAGGCATCCAGACCGTGGCCTCGTGAATCTCAGGGTTTTCATCAGGTAGATCAAACGTCTTGATCAGTACGCGACCTTCAGAAGCACGTAGTGAAAGGAAGGAATCATCGGGCACGTGCCAGAGTCCCATCTGAAGTGGAACTGAAAGATCGTTTGGGAATAACGCTGGATCGTAAGGATGCTTTCTTCCCACTGCTGTTGCGTTGACCCGGATACGATAGTAGCCACTTTCAGGAACGCCCTTTCTTGCAAATGCCTTGGGATAGGTGGGGCCGTTCTCAACCGGTTGTCCATGCCCGATATCAATGTGGCTCTTCTCATTTGCCCAGACCCGATAGCGCACGGAACCAGGATTCTTTTTCTCTCCATTGAAATCTGCAGCAGTGAAGTCCCATTTCTGGGTGGCAGGTTTCTCATCACCAAAGAACAGTGCGAGATCCAGATACTCTTTGGCAGCTTCCATGTAGAGTTCCAGTTGGTGATCTGAAAGCGCCTGCGATGTTCCGAGATTGGCAAATCCATGTGTCCGCGGGTCGGGAGGGAAGAGCCTGGTCTTGTCTGATGCTTCAGTATCGATGCCCAATAAATCTCGGATCGTATTGTTGTATTCGTAGCGGGTGAGTCTGCGTAGAACGGTTGAAGTTGGTTTGGACGATGCTTCCATTGCCGTCAGATACTCAGTGATCTCTTTGATGACCCTGCGCTTTGACTCTGCCGGAGGTTGGGTGACACTTTTCTTTTCCGGAGGCATCTCTCCTAGAATTAATTGCTCCAGAATCTCTTCCAGAGTGTGGATATGTTCGCCAGCTGATGGTGCCTTGAGAAATGCTTGGAAGCTTCTGTCTCCCTTTGCGGTTTCCTCGTCATGGCAATCCATGCAATGAGTTTTCACAAAATCGGTGACAGAGGAGGGAACTGTGCTGGCCATTGATGAAATGGCTCCTACGACGGTGATGGCGAAAATGATACGGAACTTCATGCTGTCTCGAGTCCGGTCAATGTTCCGGTTGATTGACCAAAGGAACCTGCCTCGACACCGAATCGTTGAAGCATGGAAACGAAGAGGTTGCTTGCTGGAACCTGATTCTTTTCAAAGCGAATGTGAGTTCCATGTTTGAATCCTCCACCCGCCAAGAGAAGGGGCAGGTTCTTGTTGCTGTGCGAACTGGCATTACCCATACCGCTTCCGAGCAATGCCATTGTGTTGTCCAGGAGTGTCTTTCCATTTGGCTCATTCACAGAATCCAAACGATCAAGAAATCTCCCGAACTGCTTGGTGTGGAAACGCTCGATGATGGAAAGCTCCTCAATGTAACTGGCGACTTTTCCGTGATGGGTCAATTGGTGGTAGCCGCGGGTCAGAGGGAATCCTCCAGAATTGCCGCCAATATCGCCAAACGCCAGGGTGATCACCCGGGAGGAATCAGTCTGCAATGCGAGGGCCGCCAAATCATAGTAGAGGGGGACACGATCCACAAAGTCCAGTCCTGACGCACCTGGCTTAAGTTCGTAATCAACTTCTGGCTTGGGACGTTCCATCCATGCCTCTGACTGGGTCAGTTTGCGTTCTAGTTCCCGCACTGATGTGAAATACTGATCGAGCTTTGCCTTGTCCTCAGTGCCAATTCTGGATTGGAGCTGGGAAGCATCCTCCCTTACCAAATCGAGAATACTCTTCTTTTCAAGGTGAGTCCGCTTGAGAAGGTCCATGTCTTCAGGACGCGTAGCCTGAAATAACATTGAGTAGAGTGTGTTGAGGTTGGTGACGGTTGGCAGAGCAACACCGGAATTACTCCAGGAAAGCCGATTGTTGGGATCATCCCCTGAGGCAATCTGAAGGGAAGGGAAACGCGTTTTGACCCCCACCTGATGGGCTGCCTTCTGATCCATACTGACATTTTTCTCTTCCAGTGCCTTGGAGTTCTTTGAAAGAACGCCTGAGAGAAAGGCGTGAATTCCGCTATGACCGCCAACGCCTTCAACGCCATGATCCAGATTGGAGAAGATCGAGAACTTGCTCCGGTGCTGCTCCAACTCCTTGATCAACATGGGAGCCTGATAGTTTCTTCCTGTCTGTTCAGGAAAGAAGAGCGATGGCACAAACCCGAAGTTCGTCCCCACACAGACCATCCGCATGGGCGGCTCGGCTGCGCTGGCAGACGCCATGACGTTGAGATGAGGCAGTGCCAGCATGGCTCCGCCGATGCCGCGCAGGAAGGTGCGTCGGTCTGTTTTCCAAGAATTGGTGATGAAATTGCTCATGGTGGGCAGGGAACTACCTGTCTATGGCATTTGCGGAATCATTGTCACCAGTTTGAAGGAGAAAGACCGATAAAGGTATCTTTTTGTCCCTCTGACAAAAAAATGGACTGATAAACTGTGATTAAGGATCAGGTGTGAGCACTACACCATCAATTCCGGCGTGGTGGCTGATGGCGGAAGGCCTTGTAGACGCTATTCCCATACATGCTCGGAAACGTTTCTCACCAAACATGTGCCCGGTGTAGAATCCCAGGGTCGCTTCCTCAGGTCTGAAACAGAATGACATCCTGCCTCCTGACAGTCCTAGCCAGATATCTCAGGATGAACCGTTTCATGGGAATGTCCCATGAAACTATCCATCAATTCGATTCAGGTAATCAGGAATCTGACTGATTCCACTAGGCCAATAATTCGGGTATGACCTGACCGCCAAACTGACTGAGCTGCTTGTAGCGTCCCGCATGGAAGTAAGTGAGCTTGTTGTCATCCAATCCAAGAAGGTGAAGCAGAGTCACATGAAAGTCTCTGATTGGATGTTTTACATCCACGGCTTCAGCTCCGATTTCATCAGTGGCTCCTACGATGGTTCCGCGTTTTACTCCGGCACCTGCCATAAGCATCGTCATCGCATCGGCATTGTGGCCGCGACCGAGGGAATAAACACCGCCACGTTTGTTGTTATCCGGAGTACGGCCAAATTCTCCAGTCCAGACAACCAGGGTGTCATCAAGCATACCGCGTTGCTTAAGATCCTTGATGAGTGCAGCCATGGGCTTGTCGACACTCTTGATACGGGAGCTATGGCCTCTTTCCAAGTAGTCGTGACTGTCCCAGCCGCCGGAAAAGATCTGAACGAATCTAACGCCTTTTTCCACCAAGCGCCTGGCCATCAGACATTGTTTCCCAAAGGCGGAAGTTTCCTTTTCATCGAGTCCGTACATCTCGCGAATATTCTCTGGCTCTGACTTGATATCAATGACGTCCGGGACTTCCATCTGCATGCGGTAGGCCAGCTCGTAGCTTTCCATACGTGCGGCCAAATCCTTGTGCTGCATGTTGCGTGCGGCGTGTTGTTCGTTGAGATAACCGAGTGTGTCCAGAGCCTTGCGTTGGTGTTCTCTGGACTTATTGGCCTGCGATTTGAGATCTAGAATCGGTGAACCTTCAGGACGAAGTCGGATGCCTTGATAATGTGCGGGCAGAAAGCCATTGGACCAGTTGCGCGAGCCTCCCTGAGGAAGAGCAAGCTCAGTCATGACCACGTAGCCTGGGAGATTCTGATTCACACTACCCAGCCCGTAGGTCGCCCATGACCCTATTGCTGGATCGGCGCCCAGGCGACTTCCCGTGTTCATGTGGAAGAGTGCTTCAGGATGATTCAGAGATTCAGCCTGACAACCCCGGTAGTTGCAGAGTTCGTCTGCGACTTCCGGATCGGAAAGGTGTTTCCACTGATCGCACATCTCTATTCCCGACTGACCTACTTTCTTGAACTCAAACGGGCTCCCAACGAAGAACTTGAACCCAGTGGCGAGACCTGCCTTTAGCTTGGACTCTTTCTTGTGCAGCTGTTGTAGCTTGGGCTTCGGGTCAAAGGTGTCGACGTGACTGGGGCCGCCTTCCATGAACAACATAATGACGTTCTTTGCACGCGCTGGAATCATAGGATCCTTGGAAACCATGGGGCCGGCGGTTACCTTGTCTTTTGCCAGCATTTTGGTGGCAGCGACGGAGCCAAGTGTCGCACCCATTCCGTAAAGGAATTCTCGGCGCGTGGCTGCTGTGGATATCGGGCGTGAGCAGAGCGCTTTCATTGATGATTGTTGGTTGTTCATTTTTGATTCTTGAAGGTTAGGAATGGCCTTCGGCGGTTTTGATGCTCATGGAGAAGATGGCGATGAGTTGATCGCACTCGTTGAGCAGCGGGTTCAATTTCGTGGATGGAAGGAGTGGTTTGCGGCTGATGATCTTTAACCAGACGTTTGTTTCTCGGAGCTCTTTGACTGCGATCTTGAGCTTATGGGAGAAGTCTTTCTTGGATTCGGCACTTTGTGCCTCTCCATAATGGGCAGCTGGGGCCGTGCCGGATCTCAGGATATGATTGGTCATATGGGCTCCAACCTCTGTTCTAGGCAGAGCTTCAGTCATGTTGAGGATCCTCACGGCGAAATCCACAAGCCTATCTTCAAGTGCAGATGCGTGATCATTCATGGTCAATCTCCTTTCGTTAAGGAAGGGCCGTAATGTATCGCAGTATTTCATCACTCAAAAAGTTCGCTGTGGCTTGCGTCGGGGTCTGACTTCAAGAATCCGAAATCAACATTCACCAATCATCAATCAATAGATATAAGTGAATTCATGGGAGTTGAACAGGAGCAGGCACATATCTGCGAGGGCTCTTGTTGTAGGTGAAACATCGGCTGCTTTTTTATCTGCAGTGTAGTTCTTGAAGACTGGTAGAATTTCTTTGTATTCGAATGGTTCACCCGTGAACTCTTCAACCAATGATCTGGTGATCTCGGTTGGGAATTTTGTTGGGGAAGGCTTGGTCTTTCTGTGGTAGGCCTCCATTTCCTTTATATACTGAACAAGCTTTTGACGCTCATCTGATGATGGAGCACGACCAAGTGCGAGTTTCATCGCTTGGGTCACCTTTGCACCCAGATTGTTTTTTGATTTCTCTAATCGCGAGGCGAAGGCGATGGAGCGATCAGTGACAACGTCGCTGTTCAACATGGTGAATGCCTGAGGGGACACAGCCGCGGCGTCTCGCTCTTCACATGAATCGTTTGGATTGGGTTGGTTGAATGTTTCCAGGAATGGAAGGGCCAACCCTCTTACACGGTATGCGTAAATACTGCGGCGATTACGTTGAGCTGGTGTTGGAGAAGGTTGATAAGCGGGGGCCAGTGAGAATTGAATCATCCGTGGCTGCAGTGCCACTTCCATATTCATCTCTGGACGGGCGGGAAGGCCTCCCATCTCTGGATTAAGTTCACCAGTGATGTAGAGCATGCTGTCTCTGATTTCTTCAGCTGAGAGACGGCGTGTAGGGAAGTAGGCAAAGAGATCATTATTGGGATCCGACTGTATGACCTTGTCATGATTTGGATGACGCGGTGCCTGCATATAGGTTTTCGAAGTCATGATCAGCTTGTGCATGCGCTTGATCTTCCATCCGTTCTCCACAAAGTCGGATGCCAACCAATCCAGCAGGGCGGGGTGAGTCGGTTTCTTTCCTTTGACGCCAAAGTTATTTGGATTGCCGGCGATGGCTTTGCCAAAGTGATACTGCCAGATGCGATTGACTATGGAGCGGGTGGTTAATGGGTTACGCTCGTTTGCAATCCACTTGGCCAGGGCAGTCCGGCGTCCGTGAAGACTATCGCCGAGAGTGTAGTTGTCCGGTTGATCCCCAACTGGCACTCCGAGAGAGCTGATGACGCCGGGCTGGACCTTGGCGCCCGGGGCCTCAATAGCCCCTCCTGTCAAAATGCGACTGTCTGGACGCCAGTCAATGTTGGCTTTCGCGTCCATCCGAAGCTTGCGTGCGTTGAGGAATTTTGGATCAGGACCGTTGTAGACGCTTTGAACCATGGCGTTGTATCGCTCCATTCGGCGGTTCCAGATCCAGACATCCTGTTCGCGTACCTTTAGCTTACCCTTTTCTTCATGTGTTAGTCCTACGTGTCTAGGCGGCTTCTCCTCGTCAGGGAGATTTTTTCTTTTATCGAGAGGAAGGTATTCCTTGTTGTTCTCTTTATACCATTCCTTGGCGGCTTTCTCCCGCTTGGTGGTCAGTTCCTTGACCCTATCTCGGGCGAATGCCAAGAGCTCTTTGGTGAGTAATTTGTCAGTATCGAAATCCTTTTTGTTTTCGACTGAAAGAAATGGGGAAGGCCGTTCTGCAAGTTGTGTTCCGGCGAAGGCGGAATAGAAGCGGTAGTAATCTTTGGTTGGAAGCGGATCGAACTTGTGATCGTGGCATTTGAAACACCGCATGGTTGTTGCCAAGAAGGTTTGTCCCACTGCGTTGACCACATCATCGAGATAAATCTGTCGTGCCTGAGGAGCCTTTACCATGGCGGGATCCCATGGGCCGATACGCAGGAATGAACTGGCAATGAGCCATTCGCTTTCAGTCTCGTTGTAGTCTCCTTTCTCGCGGGCTTTCTGATACTTGTCCCAATCAGATATGCGACCGCGGAGAGAATCGTCTGCGAGTTCGTCACCGGCGATCTGCTCGATGATGAATTGATTGTATGGTTTGTCCTGATTCAAGGACCGGATTACATAGTCGCGATACCGCCACATGTTGGATCGTTCATAGTCGTTGGAGTATCCACCAGTGTCTGCGTAGCGAGCGACGTCCAGCCAGTGCTGACCCCAACGTTCTCCGTAGTGAGGGCTTGCCAGTAGTTGATCGATCAGATTGTTCCATGCCTTGTCGGGGGCTGCTTTGTAAGCTGCTTTGAATGCGGCGACTTCTTCTGCTGTGGGAGGTAGCCCTGTGAGGTCGTAGGTGGCACGACGAATCAGTGTCAGAGAGTCCGCGGTAGGAGCGGGAGAAGTTTGGTTCTCACTTAGTTTGGCTTGAATGAGGGCATCCACAGGATGGGCTGCTCCTGTGTCTGGGAGAGCAGGTTTCTTGACCGGCTGAAAGGCCCAGATCTCCTCGGGCTTGTAGCGCCTGAAAGTCCATTCATCTGCCAGTCCTCCAGAGGTCTTGACGATGATTCCCTCGTCGGTGTGTTCCCGTTTGAGTTCGGCTTGACGGATCTCGCTCTGTCGTTCCTCAGTAGGCCATGGAGCGCCGGCATTGATCCATGTCTCCAGATCCTGGATCTGTTCTTTGCTAAGCCGATCGTTTTCCTTCGGAGGCATCTCGAAGTCTTCGTCCAGCCATTTGACTGCATCGACCACGAAACTCTTCTCCGAAGAACCGGGGATGAGATTGTCGCTGTGCTCATCACCGCCTTTGAGGAATGCTTCCCGAGTGGTGACGTCCAGTCCGCCTTTGATTCGCTTGCCTTTTTCTCCGTGGCAGCCGAAGCACTTCTCAGAGAGCATTGGTTTGACCTTGAGTGTGAAGAGTCGTTCGATGTCTTCCTTCTTCTCGACTGCCTGACCTTGCATCAGCGGCAGGCCACAGAGTAGGGCGAATGATAGTTTCTTGATCAATCCGTTCATGGGAAATTCTTGATAGATGCTTGCTAAGGTTTTCCGTTCTGGTGGAGCTCTACGATTTCTTCTGGGCTCAGTGCCTCTGAGAACAGGGCGAATTCGTCGATGCTGCCGTTTAGATTACGGACATAAAAATGAGGATCATCATTGCGTGATGGATCAGACCAATTTCCCAAGGTCGCCGGGCCGATGTTGATCATGGAGACCTGCATGTGTTCGGGGAGAGTTTCCTGATGAAAGGTTTTGCCGTTGATATAGTGTGTGACGGTCTGGGTGGTTCCGTCAAAGGTCGTGGCTATCTGAATCCATTTTCCACTAAGAGCCGGAGTCCAGAATGGAGGAGAGTAGACGATATGTTTGTCTTTGGTGATTCCTTGGGCCTTGTTCACATTGTGTGCCTTGATTGAGAAGAACAGACGACCGTCATCCATGATCTGCCAGTGGGGTTCATTCAATTCATGTCCATCTGTCAGAAATAGGGAATTGTACCAGCGGTCCAGACTGTCGATCTTCACCCATGCCAGCAACGTCAGTGAAGTGAGTTCTCTTTTCACATTGAGGCGGACTCGGCTGCCGGTTGGGCTGAAGTCCAATGCACTATGCGCTTCACCAAAACGGTCAGAGGACCTTCGCGCTGCGACGATGGCTCCATCAGTGGAGGCTTCCGTCTGGCGTGACTCATTGAAAAGATGGCGTTTCCACTCGCCAGGTTGAGACATGGGAAAATAGGCAACAACCCGAGGGTCGCGGCTTATGGAGCGGCTCTTCTCCAGCCACTGTTGACGCTGGCTCGATGGAAGTTCTGTAAGGGTGCTCATTCCGGCGAAGTCGGCTGCTTTGGCAACGAGGATGGTTTCATTGCCATCAGCTTTTGAATGCAAAGCCTGCCCTTTTGTCATGAGCCGCATATCCGGAGTGTGAGATGGATACCATTCTATCTCACCGTCAATCACGTGGATCTCGGAACCTGCGGGAGTCACGTCGACAGCGAACTCGGTCCCCAGATCGATGATCTCTCCTGATGCAGATTTCAACCGGAAGCCTTGTGCCGGCTCAGGGACATGTGCTCTGACCCGGCCAGAGTGCACGGTCATATCCATTGGGGAGTGAATCTCAAAGTGCGCATCACCTTCCATCACGAGCGTCACACCACTGAACAGCTCCAGTTGAGCGATTCCTTTTTCGAGGTGAATGGGGCCAGTTGGAAGGAGATCTCCTTTTTCCAAATCTGGATGGCTGGCCCATGCGGCCTTTTCCTCACTTGTAAAGACACCGTATCCTTGAGCGGAAAGTTCGGTCCTCAACTCAGCAGGTTGATCAACAGGTGAAACAGAAGGACGCTGTGCCAGAAATAATCCGATCGCGACACATGCAGCCAGTGCCAAGATGACAGATCCCGTAGGGAAGGGAGTGACTTTCTCTTCGTCTGCCTTATTGACTAATGGGCTGATCAGCTCATTTGAATCCTCCGATGTCTGTCTCAGTTCATGATCCAAGGCCAGATACTGCCTGAAGGTCACGCGTAGTGTCTCGTCAGACTTCAATGACTTCTCGAATTCTTGAAATGCCTCCGGAGTGATTACCTCATTGCAGTAGTCCTCAATCCACTGCTGTTGTTGCTTGGAAAGGTGTTTCACGCTGACGCTCCTTCCTCTTGAACGGTTGAATGGATGCATTCCAGCAGGGATTGCCGAATCCGGTTCAAACGCATGTAGAACGTTCCGGGCTTGGCACCTGATTGTTCTGCCAGCTCTTTGGTGGAGAAACCAGGTGTGTAGGCCAGTGTCACCAGCTCCCTTTGATTGGGCGGAAGTTTTTTGAGACAATTCTCGAGGGCCACCGATTCCTGCTCTCGGCAGTCCTGTTCTTCCGTGGCTTCCTCAGCCATCAGGCTCATCAGGTCTTCGCTGAAGACCAATCGGTCCCTTGCCATCTTTCTTCGGTAGGCCAATGCCTCAAAACGGGCAATTACGCAGAGCCACCTGAAAAATTCCGTATCCTTGTCAAAACTCTCAAACTTACGCCATGCCACCAGAGCCACTTGCTGGACGACTTCGTCCGCATCATGCCACGTGGGCATCAGTGACCGGGCGAAACGCTTCAGATCCCCTTCATGGCGGACAAAAAGGTCCATGAAGCGCTCATAAGCGTCATTGGCTGATTCGGGTGACATCACCTGATTACTGCCTTCAAATTGAAAACCTCACAAACTTTTTTCAGATTCGTTTGAGAAGGGCTGTGACAGTAAGGAATTGGGGAACGACTCCATTGGCAGACTCGATATGATCTGTTTTGCTAGGATTTCGACTGGTAAGTGACAAATTAGAGGGATATGAGAAATATTTTTGTTCTTAAGTTGCCTGCAGCAAGTAAGTTGCGTTTTTTTTTTGTTCGAAGGGTGGATCTTTTTTCTAAAGTTTTTCTCAAATCTGCCTTTACCGGATTGCATAAAAATCATTCACATTCGTCGCCTGCCGGCAGGTTGACCTTATTGTTTAGGGATTCATTATGAAAAAGCTGAAGAATGCTGAGTTGAAGTCTCGGCGTACATTTCTGAAGGGACTGGCCAAGAAGTCTGCAGTGCCGGCTGTTATCGTATACGGTGTGTCCAAGAGCACACCTCCCTTATT
>CBFHTT010000008.1:0-33631 GCA_965658675.1 Limisphaerales bacterium | reverse complement strand
GGGTAGTCGGGCTACCGCTCATACGATTCGCGTCCCTGTAGCTTACTAGGTGCGCCGGTTCACTCGACCTATTTGGCACCCTCCTCAAAATTAATTAAGAATTCTAAAAACTCTTGTTTTCCTGCGAGCCAATCCGAAATGTAAATACGCCGACCATTGGAGAGAGTCAGGCGGTGTTGCTGAAGCTCAGGCGAAAGATCCGCATGCTGCATTTTGGCAAGCTTGCTGTAATGCGCGCATACAGAGGCACCGGTCCCACGGCTTCCGCTATGGCTGAGGAGGGCAAGATACTCACCCGGAGGCAGACCATTGATCTCCTCGTCCGCAACATAGGTCCCGAACTCAACGAAGTGATTACCTGAACCACTGGTACCCAGTTGAGCCCATGCCTTGTCTTTGAAGCGCTTGGTCACCGGACTGACCTGCCAGTCTTCGTCCAAGACTTCGTGCTGGCGCTGCTTCTTGAATGACGCACCAATTCCGAATCGGGTCTCTTCCTCGATCACATTGATCAAGCGATCCTTCTCCTTCTCCAATGCCTTGGCCGGTATGTCCAACACGGTCATCTTCATACGACACGCGATATCCACACCCACGGCATAGGGCACGACCGCATTTTCAGTCGCAAGCACTCCACCAATCGGAAGACCGTAACCGAGATGTGCATCCGGCATGAGTGCGCCTTTGACAGACACCGGGAGCCGACACGCGTTTTCCATCTGCTGTTTGGATTCGCCATCAATGTCTTCTCCCCATTGACGCCATGCTACCGGTTCGTTTCGGGCGGCGATCCGACCATCCGTCAGCGCCTTGGAGAAAACACCTTTCAATGGGTCCCCAGCAAAGTCAGCAGGTTCAGCGATCACCTCTGAAAGCATTTCTGCAATCATGGAACGGTCCCCGCCTTTGAGGACGTAGTTCGCAATCAGGTCCTTGGCCGCACGCATCTGTTCGCCATAGGAGATACCCAGTTTCAATAGTTCCTTTGTTTTCATTTCTATGTTCCTTCTTGGCTCCGCAATGGAGCCAAGAAACGGAAGGGGTGACAAGATGTTGAATTCTTCTGCTGCATCCAATTGAACGCCCACTACTATCTGATACTGATTTCGGCGAACACGCCTTAAATAGCCTGCGCCACTACCTAAAATCCGGACTGGATAGGGAACACGTGACCCGCTCCTGAATCTATCTCACGTTTTCTCAACTCATGCATCTCTTGAGAAACAGCTACGAGCTGCCCACCCAAACAGTTCCATCACTCCAATCCCAAGCAGGGCCTGAGCCCTTAAAAAGGAGAGCAACACATCTGAGCGAAAGCTTTTCCAAATCCCAATAAAAGATTTGCATGCTTCGTGGGGTGAGGTTGAATCCTCGGATCGCTCTCAAATCCCTTAACCCAGAGGAAACCCATGGTTGATATTCCACGACACACACGTCTGACCACACTACTTCTTCCACCTTATGGCCTAGCTTGGATCTGGGCACACAAGAAATTAACCCGCGAGATGAAGATGTTCACTTCGATCGGTGTGGGCATCTACATGATGCTTTGTTCCGTATTGGTGTTCATCCTTCTGTTCTTCTTCACCCCTTTCGGCGGTGGTTGGGTCACATTTGAACCGGCCCCTTACCGCCAACAGATCCGGTCATTGAAGCCCGTGCAGGAGCCCACCACCACAGCGCCAGAAGGCAAACCTTCTGAAGACTCTGGCGCTCACGCAACGACGCCCCCTCAATAGGCGAAACAGCAAATCCATTTCAACAATTCGGTTCCTTGTTTCTTGAGAACCGAGAGCATTCCAAAACAAAAGAATAACATCCCCTCATTGTGAAAAAGTATAGAGTCGGCGTCATCGGCTATGGCTGGGTGGCAAGCGCCCACATCCCTTCACTCAACGCCCTTCCCAACGCAGAAGTCACTGCGGTCTATTCATCGCGCAATCTAGATCCGGCTGAGATCAGCGCCACTCACGGCGGCGACATCAAGGTTTACAATGATCTGAAGGCCATGCTGAAGGATCCGGACATCGATGTGATCGATATCTGCTCTTATCCAAATCAACATGTGGACCAGGTCATCGCTGCAGCAAAGGCTGGAAAGCACTTGATCATCGAGAAGCCACTAGCGTTGAACTGGAAGGATCTCAAGCGCATGAAAGCAGCAATCGACAAGGCAGGCGTCAAGGTGTGTGTGTGCTTCGAGTGCCGTTTTTCCAGTCAATTTCTCTCAACCAAAGCGGTCATCGATCAGGGACTGCTCGGCAGCCTTCACTATGGCGAAATCGATTACTACCACGGGATCGGCCCTTGGTATGGACAGTTCCGGTGGAACACGACAAAGGACGCAGGCGGGAGTTCGCTCCTCTCAGCAGGTTGTCATGCGATGGATGCATTGATGCTCTGCATGGGCAGCGAGGTCGAGAGCGTGACCAGTGTGTCCACCGGCTCCAAGAACAAGACCTTCAAGAAATACGAATACGACACCACGAGCGTCACCATTCTGAATTTCAAGAATGGCGCCATTGGCAAATGCGCATCGGTCATTGATTGCCTTCAGCCCTACTACTTCCACACCCACCTTGTTGGAAGTGAAGGTAGCCTACTGGACAACAAGTTCCACTCCACCAAACTGGCAACCAACAAGGCGGCATGGAGCAACCTGTCCATGACAATGCTGGATTCAGGCGATGTATCAGATCATCCCTACTCCACACAGTTTGAATCTTTCTTCACGGCTCTTGCGAAAGGCAAAGGCATGCCATTGACCAGTTTCAATGACGCCTACAAGAGTCATCAGGTCATCTTTGCTGCAGACCTTTCTGCAGAGAAAGGACGCCCGGTGAAGATCAGCGAACTGAAATAACCAGACGCCCATGACTGCCAAGAAGAAGCCCACAGCAAGCAAGGCGAAAGCCGCTCCCGCGAAGAAGCGTCCGGTCGCCATGGCAATCGCTGCACACCCGGATGACATCGAGATCTTCATGGGCGGCACGTTGCTGATGTTGAAGAATGCAGGTTACGACATCCACTACATGAACCTCTCTCGGGGCAATCTGGGAAGCGTTCAAATGGATGGACCTACAACCGCGCGGACACGACTGGCAGAGGCAAAGAAAGCGGCCAAGATCATGGGTGCCACCTTTCATCCACCAGTGTGCAACGATCTCGAAATTGTCTACACGATTCCAACCTTGAGGAAGGTGGCAGCTGCAGTAAGGAAGGCGCAACCAGACATCATCCTGACTCATTCTCCAGACGACTATATGGAAGACCACATGGAGGCGTGTCGATTGGCAGTGACGGCGGCATTCACCAAGGCCATGCCCAACTTCAAATCCGTGCCAGCTACTCAACCCAGCTTGCAAGACATCACCATCTACCACGCAATGCCTCACAGCCTGAGTGACCCTTTGCGCAGGCGGGTGATCGCCGGAGCCTACGTCGACGTGACCAGCACTCACGACACAAAGCTGGAGGCGCTCAAGGCTCATGAAAGCCAACAGAACTGGCTGGACGTCAGTCAGGGCATGAACTCGTATCTTCAGACCATGGTGGATTTCTCCAAGTTGATCGGGAAGATGTCTGGAAAGTTCAAACACGCGGAGGGCTGGAGAAGACATCTTCACTTTGGCTATGCCTCGGAGGAAAAGGACCCTTTAAAGAAGGCCTTGGGCAAGTCCTGCAAGATCAACAAAGAATATGAGAAGGCCTTGAAGAAAGGCTTCTGACCAAACGTCTCGACAGCCATGAACCGCCGTAAGTTTCTCAAGCAATCCTCTCTGCTGTCACTGACGGCGGCTTCTTCCTCACTTCTCCCAGCAGTCGCAGAAGCTGCAACCAAACGGGACATCAAAAAATGCCTGAAGATAGGCATGGTTCGGGAGGGCTCGACCATTCTTGAAAAAATGCAGCTGATCAAAGACGTGGGCTTTGATGGACTGGAATTCAATGGCCCGCTTTCGCTCGATGGTCAGGTGTTCACTGACGTGAAGGAGATTCTGAAGGCGCAGGACAAGACTGGCATGAAAGTCCCCGGACTGGTCGCCGGCAAATACGGAAGGCTGTTCTCAGAAGCGGATCCAAAGAAACGGGCTGAAGGCGTAGCTGGATTCAAACAGGCTCTGAAAGATGCCAAGCAGGTCGGAGGCAGCACTGTTCTTCTCTATCCAGGAAGAGTCACCAAGGAGAACAGCTACGCCGATGTCTATGACCGCGTTACCGAGTGCATTTACAAGGTGCTTCCAACCGCTGAGAAGACAGGCGTAAAAATCGCCATCGAGAACGTATGGAATCACTTTCTTCTCAGCCCGCTTGAAGCAGCAGCTTATGTCGACAAATTCGACTCACCGTTTCTGGGGTGGTATTTCGATGTTGGAAACGTGGTCACCTATGGTTGGCCACAACACTGGATCCGCACACTGGGCAAGCGGATCTTCAAATTGGACATCAAGGAATACAGCCGCAAGAAACGCGATGATGAAGGTCTTTGGAAAGGATTTGAGGCTGAATTGATGGAAGGTGATTGCGATTGGCCAGAGGTCATGAAGGCGCTGAACGAAATCGGCTACACCAAGGGCTGGGGATCCGCCGAGGTCAAAGGCGGAGGACGCGAACGACTACAGTTCATCTCGGATCGAATGGACAAGATCTTCGCCCTCTAGCGGGTTGCGGTTTGGAAGGGATAAGGGCAAATTCGCCTCTCACCGATGGAACGCATGAAACAATTCTGGATCGCCACCAGCTTCGTACTGCTCGGGCTGCTACTGGGATTACTCTCATCCATCCTTCTCTCTCCTCCCCCCGCCACAGAGACACTCCCCGTCCGAACCAAGGTGGCTCCAAATGGAAATTCATCTCTGGTGGTCTCCTATGCCGATGTCATCGAGCGCGCAGCTCCAAGCGTCGTGTATATTTACACCAAGACGATTGTCACCTCATCCCCCGGAGGACCGCTTGCCAACGATCCTGTCATGCGCCGGTTGTTGAGGCCTCGTCAGCAGGAGGAGAATGCCCTTGGCTCCGGCGTCATCATGTCGCGTGAGGGATACATTCTGACCAACTTTCATGTGATCGAAAATGCCAACTCCATCCAAGTGATCCTTCCGACCACTGGTGAGGAGTTCATCGCCAACGTGGTAGGCATCGACCCGCCCAGTGACATCGCCGTTCTGAAGATCAATGCCAAGGACCTGCCCACCATTCAGGTGGCCGACAGCAATCAATTGCGGGTCGGAGATGTCGTATTGGCAATCGGAAATCCATTGGGTGTCGGTCAATCTGTCACCATGGGAATCGTAGGTGCCATCAGCCGCGGCGTGGGACTGACCGCGTATGAGGATTTCATCCAGACTGACGCCTCCATCAATCAAGGCAATTCAGGAGGCGCGCTCGTGGATGCTGAGGGACGACTGGTCGGAATCAACACCGCCATTGTCAGTCAAAGCGGAGGCAACGATGGCATCGGATTCTCGGTCCCCATCAACATGGCCGCACAGATCATGAAACGCATCATTGAGGACGGACGAATGATTCGCGGTTTCCTCGGCGTGGCAACAGAATCGATCAATCCAAACACGGCACAGGAAAAGAGTCTCAATGTTCAATACGGAGCGTGGGTTTCAGACGTCTATCCTGATACGCCGGCAGCAGAAGCAGGCATTCGCCAAGAAGACGTCATTATTCAGTTCAACGGCTCGCCGGTCTACGGACGCCGCCAGCTCCAACTCCTCACTTCCCAGGCACGGCCGGGAACAAAGGTCGTTCTCAAGATAGCCAGAGGTGGCGAAACAGTGAACATGGACGTCATCCTCGCCGAGCTTCCTGAGGAAAGCCTTCCAATGATCGAAAGCACCCGCCCGGCACTTACCAATCCCTTTGAAGGAGTCACCATCACTGCCTTGGATTCGACTGTCCGCAGGCGTTTCCGAATTGGTCCACGACTGAACGGAATTTTTGTCGTGGAAGTGGTCGAAGGAACGATCGCGTGGCGCTCCGGCCTTCGGCCAGGAAACATCATTCTGGAAATCAATCGCGTTCAGGTTTCAACGCCGATGGAAGCACAGACTCTGGTCAGTCAAATCACAGAGCCTCAGATTCTACTCAGGGTCTGGAGATCGGGTGAGGGTGTCGGCTATTTGATTCTGGAAGACCGGTAAGACGTTCAGACCGGCTCTGCGATCAGATCGTAATCTGTGTGTCCGACGACTTTGACTTCGATGAAGTCACCTAGTGTAAGATCGCCTTTCACGTAGACCCGTCCGTCGATATCTGGTGCATCCACTTCGCCTCTGCTAATCATGTAGCCATCGGTCGGGGTCTCAGTAAGGTCTACTCCCTGACGCATGTGCCCATGCTCCCATGACTGGACACTGCTTTCGATCAGTTCTTCTTCAGATGCTTCCTTCTCGATCAGAACACGCATGGTCTTGCCGACCTGTGCTGCAGCCAGCTCATTTGAAATTTCCAATTGAACACGCATGGCTTCTGCGCGGCGTTCTTCCTTCTCTTCGTCAGAAAGCTGTTGCTCCATATTGGCAGCTTTGGTCCCTTCTTCATGAGAGTAGGTAAAGACACCCATGCGCTCGAAACGAGTGTCCCTCAGGAATTGAAGGAGCGTCTCAAAGTATTCATCCGTCTCACCTGGAAACCCGACAATGAAGGTCGTGCGGATCGCAATACCTGGAATCCCGGCACGGATCTTTGCAATGAGGTCGACGATATACTGTTGTGTGGTTTCACGGCGCATGCGCTCCAGCATGGTCTGATGAATGTGCTGCAACGGGATATCCACATAGCGGGCGACTTTGGGACATTCTGCAATGGTCTGAATCAATTCATCCGTCCAGTGGGCAGGATGTGTGTAGAGCAACCGGATCCAGAAATCACCCTCGATGGCATTAAGTTCGCGGAGCAACGAACTGAGCGTGGTGGCATCTTCAGGCAATGCGACCGCAGCCTCTGTAAATTTTTCAGGAGAGGAAATGGTGCGCTTATGATTTTCGCGAAGATCCATTCCGTAATAGGTGGAGTCCTGCGAAATCAGATTGAGCTCCTTCACCCCGTCAGCGATCAACGCTTTTGCCTCAGCGACGATGTCCGCCTGCTCCCTGCTCCGGTGCGAACCACGCATGCGCGGAATGATGCAGAAACTACACGGATGATTGCAGCCTTCAGCAATCTTCACATACGCAAAGTGACGAGGTGTCAGACGAAAGCGCGGCGTCACAAAGTCAGGAATGTAATTTGGACGCTTGGTGACATCGATCTCTGGCGCCACGACCATGGACGGATCGATCACCACCTTGGTCTTGCCGAATGACTCCGTTCCACGAATCGATTCTTCCTTCTCGTGTTCGGTCTGTTCGTCATCATCTGAAGAGCCATTAAGCACATCTGAAATTTCTTCGCGACTCAGTCCCTGCTTCTCCAGCTTGGCTTCACCATCCAAACGCTTCTCCCGGTGAATTACCGCCTCTCGGACCTTGTCTCCGATCTGATTCACCTGATCGATCCCCATGAAGACATCCACCTCTGGAATCAGTTTAGGAAGTTCCTCGCGATAGCGTTGGGTCAGACAACCTGAGACGATCAACCCTTGGCCCCGATTGGATGCCTCGCGAACTTCAGCAGATTCCAGAATGGTATCCACACTCTCCTCCTGTGCTGAATCGATGAACGAACAGGTATTGACGATCATCACATCCGCCTGCTCGGCATCATTGGTAATCTCAAAACCGTCCTTCATCAGATTGCCAAGCATGATCTCGGCATCCACGAGGTTCTTGGCGCATCCCAGGGAAATCATCCCTACGCGAACCGGATTATCTACATTTGTCTCAGTGTTGCTCACAAGCGTCGGAGCCTACACAGCGGCCGGCAAGACTGGCAATCATGGACATGCGACCACGGATTTTCGCCCTTTTGCACACTTTCCCCCCACAAATTCACATTTTGGATATTTCCCCGCCAAGCTGCTTTGCCTAGCCTTAGCGCCATGAACAGATTCCTATGGATGGCTGCTGCATGCATTCTATGTGTGCTCACGTCAGCACAGGCGGCCAAGCAGCCCAATTTCATCATCATATTTTGTGACGATCTGGGATACGCAGACATCGGCCCATTTGGCTCCAAGCTACACCGGACGCCAAACCTCGACAAAATGGCAGCCGAGGGCATCAAGTTCACCAACTTTTGCGTCACCAGTGGCGTCTGCAGCCCATCACGATCGTCATTGATGACAGGTTGTTATCCGGCACGAGTAGGGCTCCACCACAACGAGACCGGGCGATGGGTTCTTTTCCCTGGCAACAAACGAGGATTGAACCCAGGTGAAATCACAATCGCCGAAGTCCTGAAACAGAAAGGCTACGCCACAGCCTGCATCGGAAAGTGGCACCTTGGTGATCAGCCAGCCTACCTACCTACACGTCAGGGATTCGACTACTACTTTGGCATCCCTTATTCCAATGATATGGGAGCGATGAATGGCGCCGGCGAAGTCGTCACAAACAGGAACTACCCACCTCTGCCTCTCCTGAGAAACGAAAAGATCATCGAAACCGAGCCCGATCAAAGACTCATCACCAAGCGCTACACCAAGGAAGTGCTTAGCTATATCAGGAAGAACAAGGACAACCCGTTCTTTCTCTACTTCCCTCAGACCATGCCTCACGCCCCCCAATTCTCCTCAAAGTCCTTCGCTGGAAAATCAAAGAATGGCAAATGGGGTGACACAGTTGAAGAGATCGACTGGTCCGTCGGTAAAGTGCTGGAGGAATTAAAGAAACAAGGAATCGCAGAAAACACCTTCGTCACCTTTTTGTCCGACAACGGAGGAGCATTGAACTGGGGAGCAAACAATGCCCCTCTGAGCGGCGGCAAGGGATCCACGATGGAGGGCGGACAACGTGTTCCATTCCTCGGATGGTGGCCCGGAACAATTCCAGCTGCCACCACCAATCATGAACTCGCAACCTCGATGGATCTGCTCCCAACCATTGCCAAGTTCAGCGGAGCCCAAGCCCCCGTGGACAGAGTGATCGATGGTCATGACATACGAGCCCTGCTATTGAACAAGCCCGAGGCAGAAACTCCCTATGAGGCATTTTACTACTACTACAGACGTGAGCTCCAAGCGGTGAGGTCCGGACACTGGAAACTACATCTTCAAAGGACACAGCAAGGCAGAGGCAAGAACGCAAAGCCCAAAACCATCCCCATGAAGCTCATCAATCTGAATGAAGACATCGCAGAAAAAATCAACGTTGCGCAGAAACACCCCGAAGTGGTGAAGCAACTACAACAGCTTGCCGAACACGCACGCAGGGACATCGGGGATCTCAGACAAGTGGGCGCCAACACCCGGGCTCCCGGGCACATTGAGGACGCAGTTCAACTAAGGCGTTGAAAAAAATTTGGATCATATTGATTGCAGCGCTGGTGGTGGTGGATGCCCTTGCCCTGCTCTATTGGTTTCGCTGGCGTAAGGAAGCCAGGATTGACCGCTACATCTACGCTGCCGCACGGACCTACGATGTCCGCCCCGCATTGATCAAGGCTGTGGTCTGGCGCGAAAGCCGATTCGATATTGGTGCCCGCGGTGCAGCAGGAGAGATAGGACTCATGCAGATCCGTGATCTGGCGGCCCACGAGTGGGCGGCAGCGGAAGATATCTATCCCTTCCATCACGAAAACATTACCCATCCCGGGACCAACACCCTTGCTGGCACATGGTATCTGCGAAAGTTGATGGAGCGGTACCAACACACTGACAACTGCCTTCCCTATGCCTTGGCAGACTACAATGCCGGTCGAAGCAACGTGCTCAAGTGGATGAAAGGCCACGCAAAGACAAACAGCACTGACTTTATTGAGAACATTGGCTTCCCCTCCACCCAGGCCTACGTGCTGGCAGTCTCCGAAAAGTATGGTGAGTATTACGAAACGATGGCCGAGTAGCCCTGACTCACTGGAACGCCAACTTCTCGTCCCGCGCGTCTTTCAAACGCTCTAAAAACTCATCTCGAGCCACCTCATTCGCTCCCAATGAACCAGATGTGGGAGTCACCATTTGCACATCCAAAAAGGCATACCCACGCGCCCTGAGATGCTCGACCAGGTGAAACAAAGCCACCTTCGATGCATCACTCACCCTGTGGAACATGGATTCTCCCGAAAAGGCAGCCCCCATCGCCACCCCATACACACCACCCACCAATCGATCGCCCTGCCAACATTCCACTGAGTGTGCATAGCCTTCACGATGAAACCTCTCGTATGCGTCTATGAATTCACGAGTGATCCAATTCCCATCCTTTCTGGCTATCGCACATTCGGTGATGACCTCACGAAAAGCCGTATCAAACCGAATCTCAAAAAGCCCCTTCCTCAATGTCCTGCGCAGGCTCTTGGAAGCGTGAAACCCATCGAGTTCCATCATCCCTCTAGGATCAGGAGACCACCACGACACCGGATTCACCGTCCATGGAAAGACCCCTTGTCGATAGGCAGAAATCAGCCATGGTACCGACAATTCACCCCCCACAGCCACCAATCCATCCGACTCAGCAAGCCTGGGATCAGGGAAAAAAATTGGGTCTTGGGATGCGTTCATTTTATTTAAAACCTCTTTCTCGGCTCAAAAACATGAACGTTGTAGCCGATAAGTCTTTGACCGTTTGAATGTTCGAACACAGTCTCTCTCACTTTATGACACTGCTCGCATATCTGGATCCCGGAACCGGTGGACTCATTGTTCAGGCCGTTATTGGTTTCTTCTGCGCCATTGGCTTCACTGCAAAACTTTGGTGGGGAAAGGTGAAGGGATTCTTCAGTGGCAACAAGGGCAACGACGACAAAAAGAGCGATTCTCCAGATGCCGAATAATTCAGATTCGCGGGAAGCTTCTTCATTTCGTGACCCCTCCGGACATCTCTTCCGGAAAGATGGAACCCTATACCGGCAGGTCAACACCCGCTATCAAAACGACTTTGAGCAGCTCAAGTCCTCAGGGCTCTACGACAAGCTCGTAGAAAAACATCTTCTAATCCCCCACGTAGAGATTTCACCTGAAAGCATCGGTATTGAAGATCCTCGCGCTTGGCTCGTGCTTCAACCAGATGTGATTCCATTCATCTCCTATCCATATGAGTGGGCCTTCAGCTTTTATAAGGCCGCAGCTCTCGCGACTCTGGAGATTCAGGAAATTGCGCTGGATCACGGCATGTCGCTCAAAGATGCCAGCGCCTACAACGTCCAACACCATCGCGGGCACGCCGTCTTCATTGATACCCTCTCCTTTGCGCCGCACATACCAGGCAAACCATGGGTGGCCTACAAGCAATTCTGCCAACACTTCCTTGCTCCTCTATGCCTCATGTCCCGAATCGGTCTCGAAACAGGCCTGATGATGCGCGATCACATTGACGGCATTCCTCTGGATCTCACATCCAGACTGCTCCCATGGAAAAGCAAATTAAACCCCGGTCTCTTGATACATATCCACATGCATGCGGGGTACCAGAGCAAACATGCTGACAACAGCAGAAGCGCAAGTGAAACCAAGGTTTCAGATACAGCCCTCCGTGGCATCATCGATAGTCTGAAAAATTCGATCCGAAAGTTGGAATTACCAAAGACACTCCAGTCAGAATGGTCCAACTACGATCAGACGCACAACTACACATCGACCGCCCACGGGCAGAAGGCTGAATTGGTCGAGTCCTACATAAAGGAAGGCAATCCCAAGACTGTCTGGGACATAGGAGCCAATACTGGCAACTATTCCCGAATCGCCTGCAAACATGCTGAGTTGGTGACTGCATTGGATATCGATCCTTTATGCGTGGAGATGCTGCACCACTCCACCTGCGACCAAAAGATCAAGAACCTTCTCCCTCTGACCATGAACTTTGCCAATCCATCGCCAGGATTGGGATGGGCTGGAGAAGAACGCGGATCCTTGGATGCCAGAGGCCCGGCAGATCTCTTGATGGCGCTTGCAGTGATTCACCATCTGGCAATCGTCAACAACGTTCCATTGGACAGAGTGGCCAAGTATTTCGCCAAGCTGGGAACCCACCTGATCATCGAGTGGGTCCCTAAGAGTGATTCTCAGATTGAATTGATGTTAAAGAACCGGGAAGACGTTTTTCCAGACTATGAGCAAGGTGCTTTTGAGGACGCTTTCGAGCGCCATTACGAGATACTGAGAAAAGAGCCGATCACCGAATCCAAGCGCCACCTCTACCTCATGAAACGCCATGGCGGACAATGACGCCAAGAAAGACGACTGGCTCCATTGGGTTGCACCATGGCTGGTTGCACCTGCCGCAGCGCTTTCCTACTTCGCTGCCAACAAGTCCTACTTCACATTTCTCAATCCTCTGGTTTCGATTGCAGCCGGACTGATCCTGACAGCAGTCGTCGTATTCGCTTTTTCAAAGCTCACCAGATCTGCAACCAAGAGCGCCATTTGCAGCACCCTTCTGCTGCTGCTCTTTTTCTTCGTAGTGCCAATCCACGACCATGCTGAAACATTGGCAACCAAGAAACTGCACCGGTTGATTTCCAATGCCTTCCTCTTCGGATTCGTCCCCTGTCTCACCCTTGGAGGAATCGTCCTGGCAATTCGTTCCAAATCACTTCACAAAGATTTATCCCGTGTCTTTTCCATCTTCGTTCTCTGCCTCCTGATTCCCAATCTCCTCTCTTGGATCGGTACGATTCGCCCTCAAGTAAAAACCATTTCAAAAACAGAAAACCCAACCGGACAGAGCGGAGAGCATCCTGATATTTTTTACATCATTCCAGACGGTTACCCTCGGCAGGACAGCCTTTTCTCTTATTTCGGTTACGACAATCACCCCTTCCTTTCCGAACTGAATAGCCGTGGTTTCTTTGTCGCAACAAACAGTCATTCCAACTACCCGCAGACAGCTTTATCCGTAGCTTCCTGTTTGAATCTGGACTACCTTGATCGACTTATTCCCGATGAAGCGAGAGGAACTGAAAACAGGCAAATTCTCTACGATTTGATTCATACCAACCGATTCGTCACCGAGCTGAATAACATCGGTTATGAAATCGCTCATGTAGAAACCGGATACAAGGCCACCAAACCATTTGCGCTGACGGATCATTCCATTTTTCCACCCCAAGACGGATTGGTTCAGAATGAGTTTTTCTCTCATATCCTTAAACGCACGCTCCTGCGTCCATTCTTAAAAAAACAACTAAACCGCTCCTTCGACGAACACCATCGCATGCGGATGTTACACGGACTCGACAGCATGAAGGAGTATGCCGAAGACGACGCCCCTTCGTTCGTGTTTGCCCACCTTGTGTGTCCTCATCCCCCATTCGTTCTCGCTGAAGAATCCATACGTGAACTGAGTTCAACTGGAACCATATTCGATCACAAGGCATTGGCTCGCGAAGTGGGAATCAGTCCGGAAGATTTCGCCGAGGGATACAGGCAGCAGATAACCGGAATCAACGACCTCTTTGTAAAAACGATTGATGAGATCGAAGCCAACGCCAAGCGGCCCTACATCATCATCATTCACGCGGATCACGGAAGCAGCCTGATAGCCGACATCGATCATCCAGTGGAAGAAGCATCCAAAGTGGATTGCTATGAAAAATACTCCATTCTTCTTTCAGTGAAGACTTCCCCCGGCATTTCGCTAAAGCCAAATCACAATCTCAATCCAATCAATCTGAACCGACTGGTACTGAATTCGGTGACGGGCTCAAACCTTCCTCAGCTCGATGACAAGAGCATCTACGCATCATGGTTCGATGTCTTCAGCTTCAAAGACATCACCCACCTACGAACCAACTCCCTATTGATTCAACCAGACAACTAATCCTGCCCCGTTTCCCTCACAAGGAATACGGCAATGGCTCCATACTTTTTCGCCAGCTGTTTGGTTCCTACATAGTCACAATTGAACTGCTTCACTCCATCCGCCGTAGCAACGGCAGCAAAAGCTTCAGAAGCGTAGATCTGGCCTTCCTCAGCAACTGGCTCAATACGGGCCGTCCGGTTCACATGGGCACCATTGTAGGTAAATTTCTTGAGCACAGGATCATAACAAGGAAAGACGGGACCACAGTGAAGTGCGATACGAATGCTCAGTTCAGGAAGCCCCCATTTGCTCCAATCCGCGCCACGGACTAGATCCCTGAGTTTGAGTGCAAATATCCCAGCAGCTGAAACAGATTCAAACACACACATGACGGCATCACCCCATGTGTTTTGATGCACTGGTTTGATTTCCAGATTATCCATCAACTCAGCCACCTTCCCAAGGAAGTGCTCCACAAAAGGAGGAATCTGCACTTCTGAGAGCTTGGTGAATCCAACGATATCGGCAAACAACATGGCGCGGAGCTCCTGAGGATTCTTCCTGATGATGGAAAGGTTAGGCTCCTCGCGTTGTTCCAAAAGTTTCAGTGCCTCAGACGGGTCCGGAATTTCAGCGGTCTTGGCCTCTTCATGAGTTCTTACGATCTCAACATTCATCCCCTGCTTATCACGCCAGTACTGCACAACACTGGCAGTCCCTCCGATACCATCACCTTCCTTCCCGTCCCAGACGACCAGTGGCTTCACGTCCATTCCCAAGAACTGGCTCTTGAGCAATGCCATTCCACTGATGGCTTGATTACAAAAATCATAAACGGCGCCATCGTCCGGATCACCCAACTCACTGATAGTGGTCACGGTGGCTGCTTGTTTCAAAATGGCATCGAAGCGCTCAGGCCAATCCGTTCCTGGAAAAATATCTACACTGGCCAATTTGAACTCTCGCACTGCGAAAGGGAGCACAATGTTTACCTCACCGCCGCGCTCCAGAAGAATCTCGTTAAAAATCAGATCTGCTCCACATGCCAGACTCGAATATCCAACAGTGGCCTTCAACTCTGTAAGTTTCTGCTCCAACTCCTTGCGAACGAATTTTTCCATGGTGTATGGAAAACGCGCCTTTGTACGGCCAGGTGCATCAAACATGTGACCAGAGAAGACAGCAATGTTTGGAAGGTTGAAGCAATGATCCAGTCGATGAACATTTTCGCCGATGTACTCCAATAGAAGACGAGCCTGGCTTCGAGTCCTGCTGAGAACCACTGAACTCATCCCCGGGTCAGAACTACCCCGGCTGTAGTATTCCTCAGCCCTGACGAAATCACCCAGGATCAACGATGCCTCAGCGAGCGTTGCTTCAAGCCAGTAGCGTTCGCCCGAATCCGGACTGATAAACTCCAATGTGGCTGAGCAAATATCAGCAACTTCTTCAGCCAGTTTGCGCGCCTGTTCCTTCTCTCCGTATAGAAGTGCGGTGGTTGCGGCATTGATACCTGAGTAATAACCGCCGTTGCGTTCGTAGGCGTCCGAATAGAGTTCAAAACTCAAGCGGAGATGCTCCTTCTTCTCATCTGCATCCGTTGAAAATTGCCAAAAATCTTTATGCGTACGAGCCAGAATCCCCAACGTCTCTTCATCCTGATGCCCTGAAAGGCGGAGCTTCTCCAAAATGGCATTCGCTCTACGGGTCGCACCTGTGCGCGCCAAAGCCAATGCCTGTAACTGTACCAAACGGAGGTCATCCTTGAATTTGGCCAATCCCTCATCAGCAATATCAAAGGCCAAGAAACCCTCACCGAGCTTCAGAGCAGCATCCACTGCCCGACGGTAAATCTGAATATCTTGAGACCAAATCAGCGGTATTCGCTCAGACCAGAGCGAGCGCAGATCAGCCATCTTAAGGACCGGATTCTTGATCAAGCCCAAGACCTGTTGGGCCCGCACATCACGCTCCTTTTGATCAAGGAGCATTGCCTGACTCACATTTGGAGCGCGGCGGTATCCCAAAGAAATCAGGGTGCGAATCGTCTCCAGAGCGTTCTTACGATTAAACTCCCGCTCATCATCCGGGAGGTTTCCATACGGCTTCAGTAGAGGGTGTTTCTTCCCGTCTTCGTCATAATTTGCTCCGTAGAGCCACCCCATGGTCTTGCGCTCCTTCGCCCATACATCGTGCGAATTCTCAGCAAACAGCTCGGAAAGCGCTTTGACCTCATCACTCAGCTTGATGCGAGAGGTATCCAGCGGTTAAGGTTCGTAATCAGAATAATCGTTGGCCATGAGACGAGCGGTTTTTTAGAGAATCATCAGAGCTTTGACCAATGAAATTGAACCATCTACTAAATGATCTCGATCTTTCCCTCCCGAATCGAGGTCTCACCCGCAATCGCAATCCGCGTTCCATCCAAGCAGTCGGGCACCGATGTTAGGGGTGTCGTCCCCTGCTCTACAGCGTCAAGAAACGCCTCATGAATCTCTGTGAACCCAAGATGCCCTCCCCAACCTTCACCACTTGGGGCCTCCACTTTGTGAATAATCGGCTCACCTGCGCCACCGCCTACCTTTCTCAGAATGATCTGCACATTTGGGATATCCGTTTCGATGGTCCCCTTGTCACCGATCACTCCCATCTCCAGATATTCTTCAGGAAAATCACGGGCAAACATACACACCTGAAGCGTTCCTTTGGCCCCATTTGCATAATCAAAGCTCACCGTGGCGTGATCATGCACCTGATGGCCCCCTTCAATCACGCGATGAACCGCATTACTTCCAAAGGCAGCAACCCTTTGGGGCCTTGAGCCCACCCACCAATTCATCAGGTCAAAATGGTGACAATTCTTATCCACCAAACACCCCCCTGACATACGATCATCCTGGATCCATTGACCAGACTTTGGCTGAAACGGCCCCCTGAACTCTTTGCACCAGACCATCCGGACCTCACCAATTTCGCCAGCCTGAATCAATTCGTGGACCTTCCCGAAGAAAGGGGAATACCGCAGCTCATGACCGATCAAGATCACTCGATCTGTAGCAGCATCAATCTCCTTCAATCGATCACATTGCCCCATGGTGACACCGCAGGCCTTTTCCAAAAACAGATGTTTCCCTGCCGCCACAATGCGTTCAGCCAGTTCCACATGATTGAAATTCGGGGTCGAAACCACCACTGCATCGATGTCCGACGATGAAATGATTTCATCCTCAGACTCCACAATCTCGATCTCTGGCGCCAATTCCTTCACCTGGCGAATGTTGTCCGAATTTTTGGTGCAGGCAGCAATCGCCTCGGCACGTTCACCAAAATTTTGATGAAACAGCTTCACATGGCTTCTGCCCATGGCGCCCACACCCAAAAATCCCAATCGTAATCGGCTCATGGACATGGGGTTTATGGGATGATGCAGCAACTTACAAGACGACTATCTCAATGATTCATTGGAGAATCCCACTCTTCCCATCCTTGAGATTCCTTGGCAGCCTTGCCTGCGAATGAATCGTATTGAAAAGGCTTTCTCCCAACTTCGGGAAAACAAGAAAAAGGGACTCGTCGTTTACATCGGCGCAGGAGACCCAGACCTCGACGCCACACACGACCTCGCCATCGGCTTCGACAAGGCAGGCGTGGACGTATTGGAGCTCGGTGTTCCATTCAGCGATCCACTCGCTGATGGGCTGGTCAATCAGCTGGCAGCCCAACGCGGACTCGAATCAGGAACCACCCCCGGCAAGGTGCTCGAAACAGTGGCCCGCATCCGCAAGACCTCTGAGATCCCTGTCGTCCTCTACATCTACTACAATCTCGTTCACAAAAAGGGACTGGAACACTTTGTCAAAGAGGCGTCTAAAGCAGGAGTCGACGGACTCCTCTGCCTCGATCTTCCACCAGAAGAATCAGAGAACTACGAACGCGTCATGGAAGAAGCCGGCATGTCCGCCATCTACCTCATCGCCCCCACCACTCCAGACGAACGCATCGGACTAATCGTCAAACGTGGATCAGGATTCATCTATTACGTATCGCGGGAAGGCGTCACCGGCATGCAGACAAGTATCTCAGATACGATCGGCGACATGACCGCAAAGATCCGCGCGCATACCGATCTACCCGTCGCGGTCGGATTTGGCATCTCGAACCCAGAACAAGCCAAGAAAGTCGCCGAGAGCACAGAAGCTGTCGTGGTTGGAAGTGCCATCGTCAATCAGATCGCAAAACACGGAGGATCTGACCAACTCGTTCCTATCGTATCCGACTTCGTCGCGTCTCTTTCTGAAGGCGTCAAACAAGCCTGACCACACCACTCATCGCCATGCCTGCAAAAAAGAAAGAAGCCAAAGTAGCCTCCAAGAGATCTACAAACAAGAAACCGGCTGCAAAGAAGGCTCCTCCAAAAAAGAAGGTAGCAGCGAAGGCAAAGCCAAAAGCGAAGGCACCCACCAAGAAAAACGCCATACCGAAGAAGCTGACAACCAAGACGCCAAAGACCAAGGCTTCCACTCCAAAGGCAAAGAACGCTTCCAGTGATCGCTATGTCATTATCATGGCCGGTGGCCGCGGCGAGCGTTTCTGGCCCGTAAGTCGCGAAAAGACCCCAAAGCAACTCATCACGCTCTTGGGCAACCGATCCTTTCTGCAACTGACAGTCGATCGCGTTCTCCCGCTGGTTCCCATGGAGAACATCTTGATCATCACGAACTCCGTGCAAGCACCTGAAGTCGCAAGACAACTTCCCAAGCTGCCCAAGGACAACATCATCGCCGAACCATGCGGGCGTGACACCTGCGCAGCCGTCACACTCGGAGCAGCCGTTGTAGGAGCTCGAAACACTCAGGCCGTCATGGCCGTCCTTCCAGCAGACCATCTCATTCCTCAGGAAAAGAAATTTCAAAGAGTGCTCGAAGATTGCTTTGACCTCGCCAGTCGCGGCCAAGCCATCGCGACAATAGGCATCAAGCCTACAGAACCCGCCACCGGCTACGGCTACATCAAGGCAGGCAAAGCACTTCCCAGACCTAAAGGCGCACGCAAGTACAAGACCGGTTTCTTCAAGGCAGACCGATTCGTCGAGAAACCTCGATTTGACACAGCTGTGGAATACCTCGCTGACGGTTCCTACAAATGGAATGCGGGCATGTTCATCTGGTCATTCATCACCATTACTGAAGCACTACAGAAACATCAGCCCGAACTCGATGCAGCCTGCCACCGCTGGTTTGCCGCTGCAGGAAAATCTTCCACCGCCCTCAATCGAATCCTCAAAAAGGAATATCCAGATCTCAAAAAAATCTCGATCGATTATGCATTGATGGAACACGCGCAAAATGTGGTCGTGGCCGATGGGGATTTCGTATGGGATGATTTGGGCGCATGGCCAGCACTCTCAAGACACCTGAAGGCAGATCCAGAAGGCAACTGCGCCGTTGGCGATTTCATTCATGTGGACGCAGCCAGAAATGTGGTCTTCGATGCACGCACAAAGCAAAGAACCCCGATTGCCATCGCCGGGCTCAGAGATTCCATCCTCGTTTTAACAGATGATGCTGTGATGCTTGCTCACAAGGCACAGGCTCAGAAGGTGAAAGCGCTGGTGCAAAAAATCTCAGAGCATCCCAAGTTCAAGAAGTTGGTGTGACCTCACAGGGTTGCCCTGCCAGATAAGACATCTCTCCAGCGGAGCCGCTCCGCCATTCGATCAAGGTACAACTCACGGACGCAGCATCATCTCGGTGCATGCAGAAGGAATGTGCTCCTTCCTCCGGTTCATGAGACTGATGCAGCTTCAGTAGCCACTGCCTGGTTCCTACATCCGGGCGACTCAACCAATCCTCCCAGATTGTCTTTCGTGACCGCGCCACTTCGGGTTCATTCCAACCAGAAGATGCCGTCGTGAATGGCGCCCAATCGTGCTTCACTTCTTCCAATCGGTCACCATCCCATCGCCATTCAACGATCGTTGAATCACTTGCGGAAAATGCAATCAAGCGAAAGGGAGCCATGGACTCCAGAGGCAATGAATCCAACGACTCGCCTCCAACAATTCGAGGAATCACAATTCCACGCGAGATCCGTTTTGAAAGCGCCGGCTGTGTCATCTCATACCAATTCATGAGACACCAGGCATTGCCCTCTCGATCATGTGCAATCCACGTTCCTCCGTTCTTCTCATGAGGTGCTTCATAACGTTGCCCCGTGGAATCAAATAACTTTGGAGACAATGCCACTTCGCGATCGCGTTGCTCATCCCGGTTCATAGCCAACCGGAACCCCTCCTCAAGCGGATGGAACGTCACGCTACACATGACAGATCATCTTCCTGATCGAAACGCTACAGTCGAGGGCGCCACACCAAAATCCTTTGGCAGCGCAATCTCCAACAATCCACCCATGAGCCGAATCAATGCGTAGTGGTGCACAGCATGAGCCACCACATACATAATCTCTCTTCCCAACGTAGATTCCACGACCTGAGGCGCCTTCACAGAATAATTCACCCGATTGATCACCTTGATCCTCCGATCCAGCAAACCAGACAAGCGGTCCGAAAAATCGCGCTTCATTTGGCGGGTCATGTTTAGTGCCGCAAAACGATCATTCTCCAAAGAGGAATCACGATCACGGGCATCATAATTGAGGTCCTCCGCTTCAAGCGAACGGATGAGACTGATGAAGTGCTCCAGGCAATGACGATAATGCCCACCAATCGATGCATTCATTGCCGACGGCAAATGTTTCGAATACTGATCATCATCCAACACATGAAGCATCACCTCGCCTTGATCAAGCGTCTCCAACAACGCATCAATGAGTTCCTGAGAAATGGGAGACTTGGACAGATCAGACATGGAATGGTTATGGGATCGAAGAGGCAGATTCTTTACCGCCGTCCCTCGAGACAGACAATGTAAATCTTGGAGACGGCACCTATTCAGAGACAAAGCCCCAACATTTATTCCCTTCCCATTCCCCTCAAAGAAGGCCTCCCTTCAGCGCTGGAAAGATGAACGTTTGAGAGGTATGGTCCCCTCCGCCTGAAATCCAGGCCGGAACTTGATTTGTTTTGAATCCGATTCCTTACAACGAACAACGCGGCGACTCGATCGAAGACATCATCTTCGACAAACGCCCCCTGCCCGATCAGTTCTTCCATCCGGAGAGCCTGCCGTCGTTTGATGATGTTGCCGAGGAACTTGAGACATCCACGATTCAAGACCCGGCTTCATTGGCTGCATTTCTTAAACAGTATAAGGAAAACCTTCTTATCCCAGTAGAGCTACCCGCTATTCTTCAGGCCTATCTACACGCCTCTCAAAACGAGGTCCGCGAGCTGATCGCATATGATCAGTCTTTAATGCAAAATCCTCCCTATCGTTTTCTCGCTTCTGCCAGTATCAGAACCGGTCGATCCAGGCTTCAACGCCTGAGACCACTGAAAGACCAGCGTTTCGTCAGGCGGTATATCAATGCGGTCGACGAAGGTCTCGCACACGGCTGGCACTCGCTAGTGTTTGGAATCAGCCTTGCCCTCTATTCCGTCCCGGTACGCCAAGGCATGATAGGCTACGCACGTATGACCCTTGGTGGATTCATTCAAGCCGCTCCCTATAACGCACGTTTTTCATCTACAGAGAATCAGCGTCTCCTCGATGGATTGCTCCAAAGCCTCCCCGGCGAAATCGAGCAATCTATGAAAGATCGTCTCCCCGCAGTCAGCGATCCCAACTTTGTCGGCCCCAAGTAAAGGGACAGACAAAGAAAAGGCGGCTCCAATACGGAACCGCCTTTCGCTTAAATCAACTGTCTCTCCAGTTTATTGAAGTTCCTGAAGCGTTGCCTTGATGGCATCGAAGTTAGGAAGATCTTTTGGAGTTGGAGTCTGCTCGGAGTAACGAACAACACCTTCCTTATCGATGACAAATGCAGAACGTGCAGACACGGATCCAAATCCGCCGAGATCATCGAGAAGCACACCATAGTCCTTGGCTGTGTTCTTGTTGAGATCACTTACGAGAGTAATACCGATACCTTCCTTCGTGGCCCATGCTTCCTGTGCAAAAGGGCTGTCGACACTGATACCGATCACATCTGCATTCAGATCGCTGTATGCGTTCAGACCTGAGGTCACGTCGCAAAGCTCAGCAGTGCAAACACCGGTGAACGCGAGAGGCACGAAAAGTAGAACCGTGTTCTTCTGGCCGAAATTAGCACTTAGGGTGACATCCACTGGGCCGACGGCCTTTTTGGACTTGAGGGTGAAATCTGGAGCTTTTGTTCCTACTTCGATGGCCATAATTTGCTGGTTTGGTTTATTGGGTTTCAGAGCATCCGGGACAGACCGTCACCGGGACGCGCTTTATAGGTTCGGACCACCCGGGTGTCAAATGTCACCACATAATGAAAATCTGCCCTTGGTGCCTGGATCGCCTTGTATTCATCAGATTTCGCAGATTGAGCCATACGGCTCGCTGCTGTTAGCTTGTCGCCCGCATGAGTAAGGCATTGGAATTCATCAATCGCTGCAGAGATCTGGCCAACACTGTGGAGTCTCAGATTCCATCGATCCAGAAGACCGCCGATCTTTTTACATCCTCGATCCTCAAGGGGCGCATGGTGCACGTGTTTGGCTCGGGCCACAGCCGCATGATGGCTGAGGAAATGTGGCCACGTTACGGATCGTTCCCAGGATTCAATCCAATCGTGGAGCTTTCATTGACGTTTCACAATCTGGTCGTGGGTGCCAATGGACAACGACAGGCAATGTTCCTTGAGAACGTGCCAGGACTGGCAAACCGCATTCTTAGAAACTTCGACACCTCCCCTGAAGATGCAGCGCTGGTGATTTCATCGAGCGGTTGCAATGTGGTTCCAATCGAAATGGCAGAGGGATTCAAGGAGCGAGGCATTCCGGTGGTAGCCCTGATCAGCACGCTCCATTCCGAAGCCAGCACAAGCAAGCGCGAGGACGGCAAGAAACTTCAGGACTTTGCGGACATCATTCTGGATACCGGCGCACCAAAAGGGGATGCCATGATTTCGATTGATGGCCTGGAAGCGCCGGTGGCTCCCGGCTCTTCGGTAGGCGGCTGCATAATTATCAATTCCATCAAGGCCGAGGTGGCTGAACGGATGACCAAGGCCGGCCACCCGCCCAAGGTTCTCGCTGCCGGTTGCACCGTCGGAAGTGAACGGGCTGTGGAACTTTTCGAATCGGCTTACGATGAACATGCGCATCGCATTTCAAGAATGTATGCAAACCTGGGAAACACAGAATAAGTTCATTGAAACGAGTTCTTCATCATGATTCCTGCAGCCAATAAGAACGAAGCGCTCTTGTCTGAGATACGGGAGCACCCGTCTCCCGCGGGGCAATTTCGCCTGTGGTGGTTGGGACAGAGCGGATTCCTGATTCAGTATGACGGCCAGCATCTCTTGTTCGATCCGTATCTTTCGGACTCACTCACCAAAAAGTATGCGGAAACGGACAAGCAACACGTCCGGATGAGTGAATTGGTGATCGAACCAGGCAAACTGGATTTCATCGATCTGATCACCTCCAGTCACAATCACACGGATCATCTGGACGCGGAAACACTTCGCCCCCTACTCGGGGCCTGCCCTGATGCAAATTTATTGGTTCCTCGCGCCAATCGGGCCTTTGCTGCAGATCGACTAAAGGTGGATGAAGGACTTCTTTCAGTGATCAACGCAGGAGAGAAATTAACTTTTGGTCATTTCGAAATTCATGCAGTTCCAGCCGCTCACGAAACTCTGGACCAAGATGCACAAGGGAATCACCGCTACATTGGACTGGTCGCAAAATTCGGAGACTGGACCGTATATCACAGCGGTGACACCATGCTCTTTGACGGAATGGTAGATATCCTGAAACCATTCGATATCGATCTGACGTTACTTCCCATCAATGGGAGAAAGCCCGAGCGCCGGGTGTCCGGAAATCTCTGGGGAAAAGAAGCGGCCCAGCTCACCAAAGACATCGGAGCGCGCCACGTGATTCCCTGCCACTACGACATGTTCACATTCAATACAGAGACCACAGAGGAATTCGAAACAACCTGCAAAGATCTCTCTCTCAACTACACTGTCCTTAAAGGGGGACAGACATTCTCCTCAACACAGATTTAAAATGTCTCAAAAACTTTTCAAACAGGCACTCGCCACCGCCAAGGAAGCCGCCCACAAGGCCGGAGAAAACATGCGCAAACATCTTCATTCGAAGAAACGCATCACCGAAGAGTGGCAACATGACATCAAGCTGGAACTGGACGTCATCAATCAGAAATTGATCGAGAAGATCCTGCTTAAGGCATTTCCTGACATCGCTGTCCTTGGAGAGGAAGGCACGATTGGCGATCTCCAGTCCGACTATCGCTGGGTTGTGGACCCAATCGATGGCACGGTGAACTTCGCCTATGGTTACCCGCACGCAGCAGTGTGCATCGCCCTGCAACGTCGTCTTCCAAAATCACCAAGAAAGGCAAAGGAATTTCCCGATCTCAATTTCGAAACAGTCGTGGGTGTGATCTACGATCCTTTCCTTGATGAGATGTTCACCGGCATCAGAGGACAGAAAGCGAGGCTCAATGGACGCATCATTCAAACCAGTGACCGCAAGGAATTGAATCAATCCATCGTCGCTGTCGGTTTTGCCAAGAAAAAGGCCACGCTCGACGAGATCCTCCCTGCTTTCAATAAGTTGATCTACAAGATCCGCAAGGTGCGCATGATGGGATCGGCTGCGCTTTCCATGGCCTATGTCGCAGCAGGTCGCATTGATGCCTATCGTGAAGTGGGTATCAGACTCTGGGACATCGCCGCAGGAGGATTGATCATCGAATGCGCCGGTGGTGATTTCTACAACACTCCGATGGATGCAGACCACACCTATCGATTGATCGCCAACAATGGACATTTGAGAAACAAGGTGAAGCGCATCATTGGGTAAGCTCCTTTTTTCATGAGATCTCTGATCATCGTTACAGCTCTCCTACTTTCGTCAGTGCTGATGGCCACCGGCGAAACGATCGAGCTGAAACCTGCCCCTTCCCCTGTGGACAATCCGCTCAAAGGATTGGTTCCTTATGCGCGCCCGCATCAGGATAGATTCCCTCACAGCATGGAGTTCAACTACCTCCCTTTGAGCGATCTGGTGAAAGGTGAAAAAGTCTATGATTGGAAGCCTCTCGAGAAGTTGATCACTGACATTTCTTCCAGAGGTAAGCAGACGGTTTTCAGGATCTATATGGAGTATCCCGGGCACAAGGACGGGATACCAGCCTACCTTGAAGAAGGAGGCCTCAAAGTCCACGAATGGCTGAACACAAACACACATCCCTTCCCACCAAAGCAGGTGCGCACTCCGGATTACGAAGATCCAAATCTGCGTCGTTGCCTCAAGGATTTCATTTCCGAGATGGGAAAGAAATACGACGGCGATCCGCGTATAGGCTACATCACCATGGGACTGCTAGGAACCTGGGGAGAATGGCACACCTATCCAAAGTCCGAGCTGTTCGCCAGCAAGACAGTGCAGACGGAAATCTTGAATGCTTTCGACAATGCCTTCGACCAGACACCTGTCCTCCATCGCTACCCGGCTGGCGAAAAGGACTACCACTACGCACCCAATCACCAATACAATTTTGGCTACCATGACGACTCGTTCAACTGGGCCACATTGGAAACCGGCAAGGAAGCTGACAGCTGGTTCTTCATGGCGCTTATGAAAAAGGCGGGCGCACTGGACAAATGGAAGACCCAGCCCATCGGCGGCGAGATACGCCCAGAGACGTGGGGATGTATCTTCGACCAGGAAAGCTGTGCGCCAAAGGGACAAGAATTCCTCCCATGCGTTGAAACGACTCATGCCACCTGGTTGATGGACACAGGAATGTTCCGTGAGCAGGCAGACGCAGAACGCCTAAAGCGGGCCAAGGATCAGGTGCGTAAACTCGGATACGACTTCCGCATCCATACAGTGCAGAAAGAGATCAATGGCAAGAAACTCAAGTTGATCATCAGGCTCCGCAATCAGGGCGTTGCCCCGTTCTATCAGAACTGGCCGGTGAAGTTACAGGAACGCGATGCAAATGATGAAATCGTCGAAAGCCACAGTAACCGGTGGAGCATTACAGATCTCCTTCCCGGCCAGCTGCGCGAATGGCATGTATCCATTCCCCTTCCAGCCAAGGACAACTATCTGAGCATAGAAATCCCCAACCCAATGAAGGGAGGCAAACCACTTCGCTTCGCAAATGAGGAACAGGGACCTTCGTTCCTTCGCATTCCTTAGCGGGACAAGATGGACATTTCTGAAGAAAACCGAGCGGCATGGAACGAAGCGTCTAGAAGCGAATGCGAATGGTCGATCCCCGTCACCAAGGAAACAATCGATAAAGCCCGAGCCGGAGATTGGAACGTCATACTCACCCCAAGAAAAACCGTTCCCAAGGATTGGTTCCCTGAGCTGAAATCTAGAGAAGTTCTCTGCCTCGCCTCTGGCGGAGGTCAACAGGTCCCTATACTCGCAGCGACCGGAGCGAATGTGATCAGCTTTGACATCTCCGATGAACAACTAGAACTGGATGAACAGGTCGCTGCTGAAAACAACCTAACCCTGGAAGCTATGCAAGGCAGCATGACTGACCTGTCCTGCTTCGAAGAAAACCGCTTCGATCTGATTTTCAACCCTGCATCCAGCCTCTTCATCGAGGACATGAAACCTGTGTGGGCAGAATGCCACCGAGTCTTGAAGCCCGGTGGTGTCCTGCTCTCAGGAGCCATGAATCCCAGCTTCTTTCTCTTCAATCACGCCGAAGCCCAAGCCGAAGGGCAATTGATCGTGAAGTATCCCCTTCCTTATTCTGATCTCACCTCTCTCGATCAAGCCGAGCTGGATGAGGAACGCAAAGAGCGAAAGACTGTAGAATTCGGACATACACTCGGGAGCCTGATCGGAGACCAGATCAAGGCAGGATTCCATATCACGGGCTTCTACGAAGACTACTGGAGTGACTCAACAACGCTGCTGAACGTCTATTCCCCCACATCATTTGCTACAAAAGCGTTGAAACAGGCCTGATTTAGGATGCGCTCGGGGCCTCTATCCCCCAAATGTTCTACCATCCCGGTATTGCCTTGCTGCCCACATACCTCTATTTTCACAACGTTTTTGAGACCGGGAAAATTGACGCAACCTAGCGTAGAGCCCGGACTTAGAGATTTTTTAAACACCCAAGACATTCTCCCAAATGCCGGAAACCCTGACCGATAGCGAAAAGGCCCAGCTGGACCAAACGATTGAGATGTTTGAGGTGATCACTCAATCTCAACCCACCGACTACCAGTCGCTGGAAATTCTCAAAGAGGCCTACTACAAGCTTGGACGCGACGAGGACGTCAAACGCACAGCTCGAAACATTGCTCAAGCCTACGTCCAATTGGGACAGCTTTCCTCCGCTATTCTTGAATACGAGAGTATTCTCCAACGCGATCCTGACAATCCTGACGCCAAGAAGGCATTGGAGGACATTGAGAATCAAACTCTCAATCGTGGCGGAGAAGACGAAGACGACGAAAGCCTACCTACCTCTTCAGCAGCTCCTTCAAGTAAAGGAGACACAAATTTTGTAACGGATGGAGCACCAACGGGGCTCGACGAAGGTAAGGCAGCGATGGAACGCCTTTTCGTTGAAGGCCAGATCATCAACGCAAACGATTTTTCATCCTGCTGGCCTGATCCAGGATCATTTCCTCCGGGGCAAGTCGTCCCTCCACTGATTCAGCAACTTGCCGAACGTGGACTGATGAAAGCAGACGAAGCCATCAAGCTGCTAAGCGACAAAGCCAAACTCGCCTACTTCCCTCTGGGCAAATACGACGTGGATGTCGATCTCGCCAAACAATTCAAAGCCTCCACATGCAAAGGCCATTGCGTGCTACCTTTCGACAGGATCAGCAAGGCGGTCATGGTGGCAACCCTGAACCCCTACAACCAACAGGCTCATGCAGAGCTCGAACAGGTTGCAGGTGCACGAATCCTTTACTATCTGGCTCCCCCAGAAGAACTCATCAAACTGATCAACGGTATCTACCGCTAAGCAAAACCGGACATGCCTAAATCCTTTGGAGAACGCATCGCCGATGCACTTGTAGAAGACGGATTGCTCACCACCGAGCAAGTCGAAGAACTTCTGGAAATGCAGCGCAAGGAAGGCACACGCCTTCTCAAATTGTTGATCGACAAGTCCTACGTCAGCGACGTGGACATGGCCATGTCCATGGGACGCGTCCTAAAGGTATCCCCGGTCAATGCAGCCAAACTTGGTATTTCGCAAGAAGTCGCTGGATTGATTCCGAAAGACATCTGCAACAATCACAAGGTCCTCCCCACCTCCCTCATTGAAGGGAAACTCTTTCTGGCGATGGCCGATCCGCTGAACGTCCTTGCATTGGACGATATCAAACGGATCACCAATCTGGAAGTCCAGCCACTGATCGCCACTGAAAAGGCAATTCTCGACAAGCTGAACAACATGGAATCCTCAGGAGGGACTTCCATGGAAGATCTGATTCAGGATGCCCAAAAACAGGCTGAACTCGAGACAGAAGCAGAAGGTGCCGAGCTCATCGACGAGAGCATGGAGGACATTGCGGATGGCGCACTAGAAGCAGCCGGAGAAGAAGCTCCTGTCATCAAGATGACCAACCTTATTCTGGTCCAGGCCATCAAAGACCGCGCAAGTGATATTCATATCGAGCCCTTCGAGAAGATGATTCGCCTACGCTACCGTATTGACGGTGCACTCAGTGATGCGACTCCTCCCCCAAAGAGCATGCAGCAGGCTCTGATTTCTCGACTCAAGATCATGTCCAGCTTGGACATTGCTGAACGGCGCCTCCCTCAGGATGGTCGTATGCGAATGAGGGTTGGTGGTCGCGGAATCGATCTTCGTGTCTCATTCCTCCCCACCGTCCATGGAGAGAAGGTCGTACTTCGTGTTCTCGATAAATCCAACCTTTCCGCAAGTATTGAAATGTTGGGAATGGACGATGCCACGTTCACGCGTTTTAAAGCAGCTGTTGACGCTCCACATGGTCTGATTCTCGTGACCGGGCCGACCGGATCAGGAAAGACGACCACCTTGTATTCAGCTCTGAACGAGGTGAATGATCCGGAATACAATATTGTCACAGTGGAAGACCCGGTTGAGTTCCAGATTCCTGGAATCAATCAGGTGCCCGTGAAGAAAGAAATCGGACTGACCTTCGCAGCGGCTCTCCGCTCCATCCTTCGTCAGGATCCTGACATTTGTATGGTTGGTGAGATTCGAGACCAAGAGACAGCTGAGATCGCGGTGGAAGCGGCTCTTACCGGTCACCAAGTGCTGAGCACAATGCACTGTAATGACGCAGCCGGTGCAATCTCCCGTCTGATTGACATGGGAATCGCTCCATTCTTGATTTCATCCTCGCTTATCCTCTCCTGCGCACAACGTTTGATGCGTCGTATTTGCACGGCATGTAAGGAAGAAGTGGACTATCCTCCGAAGATGTTTGAAGACCTTCATATCTCTCCTGATTTCTTTGAAGGAACCCAGCTCTACCGTGGCCGCGGATGCGATCGCTGCAAAGGAACCGGATATGCAGGCCGCGTAGCTATCATTGAGGTGATGACTGCATCCGATGAAATCAGAAAGATGGTCATCGAGAAACGAAGCAACATGGAAATTACGAACCTTGCTGTTGAGCAGGGTATGAAAGTCCTGCGTATGGTTGCCTTGGATAAAGTCAAATTGGGCCTCTCCACTCTGGAACAGGTGCTCACCGTGACGGCCGACCACTAACGCCTCATGGGGACTCCATCCTCCTCCAGCCTCCGGAATATTCTTCTCTATTTTGCAGCCATCTTCATTGGTGGTTCTCTGATCGCAGTCCAACTTCACTCCCTCGTTCAGTGGCTGCAGGGCCCTTTACCCTTCTTGGCTGACATAGCTGACGACCCGTTCCGAAGATACGTCACACGCTGCTGGATGATTATCGCCATCGCTCTTCTTTGGTGGTTCTTGAAAGCATCTGGAATCACTTCATGGAAGGAAGCCGGCATCAGCGGACGCTCTCATATAAGGAGTGAACTTCTCCAAGGATTTGCATTCGGTTTCGCCTCATTGGCACTAATCGCGTTTATTGCATGGGCTGTAGGAGCTCGCACTTGGAACTTCGATCACGAAGGATCCCGATATCTCAAACACTTCATCAATGCTACGCTAGCGGCAGTTCTCGTCGGTTTCATTGAAGAACTCGTTTTCCGTGGGGCGCTGTTCGGATCTCTCAAACGGGGCAGCTCATTCCTCCCTGCCCTCCTTATCAGCAGCGGCGTCTATGCCATCGTTCATTTTTTCGAACGTGCCAATGTGGACGAGGTTCATTGGTATTCAGGTCTCCTACTCATTCCAAAGATGCTGAAGGGATTCGGCAATCTCGAGCAGCTCATCCCCGGCTTTTTCAATCTGACAATTGCAGGAGTCATACTCGCAATTGCCTTCCAAAAGACCAAGCGACTCTGGCTCTCGATAGGGATCCACGCAGGTTGGATCTTCTGGCTCAAGTCTTATGGCTTTTTCACGCTACCAGTAGAAGGCGCTTCAGAATGGCTCTGGGGCACCCGTAAGCTGATTGACGGCTGGCTCGCATTGGGCATTCTCTCCATCGGTCTTTGGCTGTTTTTGAAATACTACACGCCCAAGGCCATCAAGGAATCAAGTGAGGACGATTCACCAGATAGGAAGGCAACTGAAACAGGTCTATGATCTGTCTCTATCCTTTTTCTATCCAGAAGTCTGCCAACTCTGCCACGAACTCACCGCCTCTCCAAAAGAGGGTTTCATCTGCCAATCCTGCATTGAAGCCAACGGAGGAATTCGGCCCATACGCCCACCATTCTGCGATCATTGCGGGCTCCCATTTGAAGGAGACATCAGCGGCACGTTCGAGTGTGGAAATTGCCACGATCTCAAACTGAAGTTTCATTCGGCCCGATCCGCAGTTCGAACTGGGGCCACGATTCTTGAATTGATTCACCGATATAAGTACCAACGCCACTTGTGGTTTGAGCCACTCTTTACAGACCTGCTGGCAACAGCCTTCGCAACCCATTTCCCGGCCACAGAAATCGATCTCATCGTCCCAATACCACTCCACAAAAACAAACAACGTGACCGCGGTTTCAATCAATCGATCCGCCTCAGCCGCAGACTTTCCAAAACCATCGGAGTTCCTTTGGCAACCAAGGCATTGGAGAGAACACGACCGACCGAAACCCAGACAAGACTCTCAAGGAAGAAGCGAATCGAGAACGTTCACAATGCATTTAGCTCGGGAAAACACGCAGAGTTGGTAAAAGGAAAAAGAATACTACTGATAGACGACATCATGACCACAGGTGCGACAGCAAGCGCCTGCGCCAAAGCACTGAAAGCTCTCAAGGCTGAAGAGGTTCACGTTCTTACGATCTCGAGAGGCGGATAGCCTTCAGGCCTCCTTCAACAACGCGCTTCTGATCTTCGAGTGCGCAGACGATAGAGGCAGAGCTTCCAATTCCGAATCAGTCACCCATTTCGAATTCTTCTCTCCAAGCTTTGTCACTCTTCGATCTCCTTTCTCTAAGACGAGGCGGAAGACATCCAATTGAATCCTATACCGGGTGATCGAATGTCTTACTGTCTTGAAAGGCTTCTTCCCACTCCAAGATCTCCCCGTCCATTCCTCCAACAATTTCGTAGTTGATTCATTCCCTTTGAGCTCCTTGTTTGGAAACTCCCACAATCCCCCATTGACTGATTCACCAGGCCTCTTCCCAAGCAACCAACCACCTTCCCTCTCAACCACAAGTCCTATGAATCTTCGTTTGGTGGTTTTCGGGCGCTTCGCCAGTTCGGGAAAAGAGTCCATCGTGCCCGACTCACGAGCAGAGCAATAATCCTTTACCGGACAAATACTACAACTTGGCTTTGATGGAGAGCAGACGGTAGCTCCCAACTCCATCATAGATTGATTAAAATCAGAACAACTCCTCTGCTTCCCCTTCCGTTTAACATCAGCCAATTTCACCAATTCGTCAGCCTTTTGCCAAAACCACTCTTGAACGCCCTTCTCCTTGGGATCTCCTGACTTCTCAAACAATCTGGACAAAACACGAATTACGTTCCCATCAACCAACGGCTCCGGCTGATCAAACGCTATACTACAGATTGCCCCCGCAGTGTAACGCCCCACACCACAAATTTCCAAAACACCTTCGTGGGAATCTGGAAAGACGCCACCACGTTCATCTTCAATGTATCTCGCTCCCTTCTGCAAATTTCTGGCCCTTCGATAATATCCAAGTCCTTCCCATAACTTCAGTAAGCGATCCTCTTCTACATCTGCCAATTGACCAATAGTCGGCAGCTCCCTCATCCATCGTTCCCAAAATGGAATCACTGTTTTGACCTGAGTTTGTTGCAGCATGATCTCCGAGACCCAAATCCCATAAGGCGAAGTCGTCTTTCGCCATGGCAAGTCCCTTGCGTTCTTCCGATACCACTTCAGTAATTTCCCTACTATAGATTCATTCTTTATTCCGGAAGCAACAGACACAAAGCGACAAAACCTCACCAAGCAATTACTGCCAATCTCAAAACAAACATTTAGACTTCCCACGTGCAAAGTCAGAACCAAATCAATCCATATACCAAGATTTGCGCAGTCTTGGGTCACCCCGTAAGACACTCTGCATCTCCAGCAATGCAAAATGCTGGAATCGAAAGCTTGGGGTCAAATCTTCGTTATTTGGCGCTCGAGGTTCATCCCGACAATCTCGGTGTTGCTATCGACGGAGCCAAACAAATGAGCTTCGCAGGATTGAACCTCACTGTTCCCCACAAACTCCTGGCCCTCAAAATGATGGATGTTCTTGATGACTCAGCCCGCAAATGGGGAGCTGTAAATACCGTCTGTTTCGAAGGCCTCAAGAGTGATGGAACTTGGATCCCTCTGGCCCAATCGAATGAAAGTTTCTCAGAGATCAGGGCTCACGGATTTAACACAGATGCCGACGCCATAAGTCGCTCCGTCAGCGAAGACCTTTCCCTCAATCTGGCTGGAGCAAAGGTCCTGCTACTGGGAGCAGGCGGCGCGGGACGAGTTGCAGCATTAAAACTCGCTGAAGAAGGAGCGCAACTGTGGTTGGTGAATCGAACAATCAGCAAAGCAGAAGCAGTTAAGAAAGAAATCGAGGATCGTTCTCCTTCTACAAAGGTCTCGGTCGGTTATCCTGATGAAGAGATTGATCTGGTTCTAAACGCGACCTCAGCCGGACTGAAGGCTGATGACCCTCTTCCATATGATGGATCACAATTCCAACTCCAGAAGGCAGCCAAGGCTTACGACATGATCTACAAGCCAGCCGAAACACCATTTCTCCTAAATGCCAGGAAAGCCGGATTAGCAACTGCGAACGGTTTGGGAATGCTTCTATACCAAGGTGCCAAGGCATTGGAAATCTGGACAGGCAACAAGGCCCCTATCGATAAAATGAAAATTGCTCTTCATGCAACCATCTACCCATTTGACAAAAGAGAGGAGAGTTCTTCTTGATGGGTGAGTAAAACCGGGAGTTATTTGTAAGGGAAAGAGAATGTAAATGATGGGGTTTGGTAAAATGTCGTCGAGGGTTAAGGAATAGTCTCCACAAAGTGTTTTGG
>CBFHTT010000007.1:0-6638 GCA_965658675.1 Limisphaerales bacterium | reverse complement strand
CCACCATGGTGGTGCATGCCAGATAGGCCTGAATCGCGGGTTTCCATTGATTCGTCTCCCTGATTTTCTTCAACCAAGGGTTGTGGGCCATCTTGGCATGAGCCGCGGGCACATCATCCAGATCATCTTTCCGGAACCCTTCCGGAACTTGAATATCCTCCAGAGGGAATCGATCAAAATACTTCTGAGGCGCGTAGTTGGGCAGATGAGGCATGAAGATGCCGGCGCCCAGGAAGAAGGGCTCCTGCAATTCTTCGTCGCGCAGTTTCTTCGTCGCCCAATTCGCGGTGATGCCATCAGGGTGATCATCCACCGTCACATCCGGCCGCAAAGGTCCCCAATCAACCTTCCTCGACCATCCACCCAGGGGCGGCTTGGAGTTGAACTTGAGTCCATCGAACGAAGGAAGGTCCTGTGTCTTGCTCGGGTAATACTCATCAAAACCTCGCCCTTTGACTTCTCTCACGAAATGACCGCCGTGAAACAATTTCCCAACACCGGCAACGTAGTAGCCATTCTGTTGGAAAAACTCGGGCAGAATAACCGAATTGTTAAGGATCGGATTTCTAGCAAACGAATTCTTGTTGATGTAATTCCCCGAAGTCGAAGGCCTGATCCCGCTCATGATGGCAGAGCGAGAAGGACCGCACGCGGGCGCCGCGCAATGAGCGTTCGTAAACAACATCCCCTTGGCCGCCAGCTTCTCCATGTGAGGCGTCTTGGCCTGAGGATTGCCTTTGAGTGTATCCGTCCAGTCATTCAGGTCATCGATGGCGATGAAAAGGACGTTGGGCCTTTGCTTTGACCTGTCAGCGGCATGCAAGGACAGGCACGACAACAGGACGGCGAAATAAAGGATCGTGATTCGTTTCATTTTGGTAGATTTATATGAAGAGCAAGATGAAGAATGGTGTATCTCACCGCTTCGTCAGATGGCACTTTTCCACTGCTGAGATTCGTTATGAAATCATCCGTTGGAACAGGTTGTGTGTGATTTGCTGAACACGCTTGTCGACTCCTTGTTGGGCCACACCATGCCTGACAGGTGTCTTGTGTCCCGGGGGACTTGACAGGCCATTGGCCCACCAAATCGTGGCGGCATTGAAGACGACGTTGCCCTTGGGACCATCGTAGAGCGTCGAGGAGTAGCGCCCCACCGTTCTTCCTTTGATCGTGGCATCTCCCTCCGCGACGACATTCATCCCCGGGAGATTCATGGCAGGCGCTCCATGCCATTCCCAGCCCAGGAGGCCCTTGATGGAATCTCCCTTCTTCATTCCTGTCCCTTCGAACAGCCAGTGATCAGACATCGCGCAGGTCCAATCGCCCGCGCCCATGCCGCGCCCGCTGGGTTGTTCATGATCCAGTCGTCCGCCCATTAGCTGAGCGCCATCAGGCCCCATGTTAAACTCAAAGCCTTCCTGATTTTGCAGCTGCTTCTTTTGAGCCTCCGGAACCCTTTCAGGAACGGGCAAAAACCAACCTTCCCGTCTCACGGCACGATTGGGCGTCCCATCGCTGGAAGGCATCATGGGAACGACACAGAGCACGGAGTTACCACCAAAGAAAGCCAGATTGACTCCTGCATCACGGGCCTTGCTGACATTGTCGTACATCTCCACGGACCAGTATTCGTCATGCCCCACTGAGATAAAGCCTTTGGTGCGTAGCAATCCCTTCGGATCGGCATGGGTATCGATATTTGAAATATAGGACACGTCGTATCCATGCTGCTCCATCCAATACGACAGTGGAAACTCCCAAGGCAGGTACTCACCGGAACCGCCGGAAGTCTTGTACCTGTTGACAGGATGAGTGAACAAGCCGTAGGGACGATTGAAACTCACCGTTCCGCTGGGAACACCCTTGGTATTGAAGCCTGGGTGATCGGTATAGATCGAATAGTCAGCAGGCCAACGATTGTAGGCGCTCCAGGTCAGTTCGCTACATTGAAACAGGAAATCGCAGGGACGGTCATCGCGCACGATGAAGATCACGTAACTCTGGATGTTCTCCTTCTCCGCAGTCAGTTTCCCCAGATAAACACCGCTCAACCAATCGGAGGGGATTTCAAACTCCACCGACGGTTCCCAATTGCATTCCCGCACGTAGTTTTCACCCACCGGAGGATCCGGCTGAGTCTTGCCCTGAATGGAGTCGAAACGCTTCATCAGTCGCGCGCCATCCCCGTTGTAGTATCCGGTGCGGAAGATCTCCAACTTGAATTTTGAGACAGGATTGGTGCTCACCATGACGCGCAGCTTGTCACCAGCACGCACGCTATTGGCGGAACAATAGCCTTCAATCCATGGGCAGCGCCCGTTCCTGAGAATTTTATTGATCTTGCCGGGAAGCTGACGGGCCTTGGTGAGTTGCCAGTCCCGTGTTCCAGGTTTGGCGTTCTCGATTTGAATCAAATTTCGTTTCGCCTGCCCTGAGCTTGCCGAACGGAAAGCATTGGATGCGGATGACTGCCCCAGTGAATCGGGAACACCAATGGAGCCAGTGGCGAGACCAAGACCGGCCGCAGTGACACCTTTGAGTGCCTCGCGGCGATTCATACCTTTTCTGGATTCTTCTGATTCGTTCATGTTGCTTCTGAGCTTATCCGTTTGGATGGATCATGCGTTGAAAGAGGTTGTGGGTGATCTTCTGCACACGCTCGTCCACCCCTTGTTGGGCGACTCCGTGCCTGACCGGAGTTTTATGTCCGGGCGGACTGGACAAGCCGTTCGCCCACCAAATGGTGGACGCATTGAAAACGATATTACCCTTGGGGCCATTGTAGATCGTGGCGGTGTAGTGGCCGGGTCTCTTTCCATTGATGGAGGTTTTGCCTTCCGCAACGATCTGCATCCCCGGCAGATCCATTGCGGGATCGGCGTGCATTTCCCAGCCAACGAGGCCTTTGATGGAATCCCCTGCCTTCATCCCCGTCCCTTCGAAGAGCCAGTGCTCCGGCTTGGTGCAGGTCCAATCGCCAGCGCCGTTGAAAACCGTGGGCGTTCGCGCTCCCATTAGTCGAGAGCCGTCCGGCCCCATGGAAGGCTGGAAGCCATCCTGATGGATAATTTTTTTGGGAAGCTTAACCCCAGGCGGCAAGGTCCTAAACCAACCTTCCCGACGTATCGTTCGGTTGGGCTTACCGTTTTCGGAAGGCAACATCGGGACGACGCCCCACACCGCATTGGCGCTCAAAAAGGCGAGACTCACGCCTTCATCACGGGCTTTAAGAACATTGTCATACATCTCCAGGGACCAGTACTCATCATGCCCTACAGAGATGAAGCCTTTGGTGCGCAGCAAGCCAGCGGGATCGGCGTGCGTGTCTATATTGGAAATGTAGGAAACATCGTAACCGTGCTGTTCCAGCCAAAAGGAGAGCGGGAATTCCCAGGGCAAAAATTCGCCGGAGCCACCCGAGGTTTTGTGCTTGTTGACGGGGTGAGTGAACAAGCCGTAGGGGCGATCGAAGCTCACCGAACCGCTAGGAAAACCAGTGCTAGACATCCCTGGGTGCTGGGTATAAATCGAGAAGTCTGCGGGCCATCGGTTGTAGGCAGACCAGGTCAATTCACTACATTGAAACAGCAGATCGCAGGGGCGGTCATCGCGGACGATGAAAATGACGTAGCTCTGGATGTTCTCTTTCTCAGCGGTCAGTTTTCCAAGGTAAACACCGCTCAGCCAATCCTTCGGAATCTCGAATTCCACAGAGGGATCCCAGTTGCATTCCCGCACGTAATTCTCACCCACCTCCGGGTCTGGCTGCGTCTTACCCTTGAGGGAATCGAAACGCTTCATCAGCCGCGCTCCATCCCTGTTGTAGTAACCCGTCCGGAAGATCTCCAATTTGAATTTCGAAACAGGATTTGTGCTCACCATGACACGCAGCTTCTCACCGGCGCGCACGCTGTTGGCGGAACAGTAACCTTCAATCCAAGGGCAACGACCGTTGTTGAGAATCTTGTTAATCTTGCCGGGAAGCTGGCGGGTCTTGGTCAACTGCCAGTCACGTGTTCCTGGCTTGGCGTTCTCGATTTGAATCAGATTTCGTTTCGCCTGCCCTGAGCTTGCCGAACGGGAAGCATTGGATGCGGATGACTGCCCCAGTGACTCGGGAACAGCGATGGAGCCAGTGGCGAGACCGAGACCGGCCGCAGTGACACCTTTGAGTGCCTCGCGGCGATTCATACCTTTCTTGGATTCTTCTGATTCGTTCATGATGTCGATTGAGGAGGTTGAAATTAAGATTCCATGGGCATTGGCGTGTTATCTTACCTGGGACAGGTAGGCGATGAGATCCGCAATTTCCTGGGGTTGCAAAAGTCCATCAAAGACCTGTGGCATCAATGAGATGTTGGAATAGTTGGCCTTCTTGATGTCTTTCAAAGGAATCGCCTGTTCTGCCCCTGGAGCGGGGGAAAGAATCAGTTTGTCCACGCCATCCTTGAGTATCAAACCAACGTGTTCCCCTTTGTCCGTTTGAACATTCACCATCTCGTAATAGCGCGCCAGCGAGGCACTGGGATAGACAATGGCTTCCAGGAGATCCGCCTTGGAACGAATCGCTCCGATCTTGGTCAGGTCCGGTCCAAAATGCTTTCCCTTGTCGCCCATCTGGTGACAGAGAATGCACATGGATTTCCCTGGGTTGTTGAAGATTTGCTCACCACGTTTGGCATTCCCCTTTCGCAAGAAGGCATTCAGTTCCTTGATGCGTTTTTTCTGGAGAGCCTGCGCCTGGGTATCCGACACAAGGGGCTCGGCCAGCTCGATTTCCGGTCGCGCAAAGGGTGCCGGATCACTGCCGGCAATCTCCCTCATGCGCTCCAACTGCCGCTTCAATGCATGATCTCCAGGGATCCCTCGAAGATCTCCGATCTCGTACAAGGCGTAGGTAATGGCGTGTTTCAGGAAAGGATCCGAAACACCATCAGAGGAATCCAACAGCGGTTTGATGGCGGCCTTGTCCCCTATTCGTCCCAAGGCCATGGCCGCCAGGCGGCGGAGCAACAAGTCATCGGATGCCAGAGTCTGGATCAATGGATGGACAGCGGCCGGATCCCGCCAGAGTCCGACACTATGTATGGCTGCCGTTCGCACCTCGATTGAACCGTTGCTGATTCGTTTCCTGACAGCCGATCGCGCCGCTTCACCTGAAATTCGATGCAATGCCCAGGTGGCAGGCAATTGGGCCTTGGCTTTTGTCAGATCCTGAACGTTCCCTTCCCTGGCCAAAGCTTCAATAGCCCGGGCCACAACAACCGGCCGTCGATCCGACAAGTAGGCGGCCTTGGGATGCGTCCAATCCAATTCCAGTCCCCGGAGATCTTTGACCACTGCGGCATCGTTTTTGGTGATCCGGTAAATGGCTCCCAGGATTTCCGGCTTGGAGGACCCGGAGGTGGGACAACAGATGTGATACCAGCTTCCGGTATCCGCCACCAGGATGCTGCCATCCGCGTCTTCGATCACATCCGTGGGATGAAAATCGGTTTGGTCGGTCTCCAGAAAAGTGTCCGATTCCAGACTGTAGGAGGAACCGGAACGACTCAGGCGATGGCGGGAGATCCGACGCAGATTAAAATCAGCACAAAGCAGGACATCCTTGAGTCCCTGGGCGGGGTTTCTGGGCATCAGGATGCCCGACGGTGCGGCCGGTCCCATCTGCGCCAGGATGGGCAACAGTCCTCCGGTGTGGGGATGCCGCGCCAGGACACGATCGTTTTGCCTGCCGTACATTCCCCCATATACGGCATGTAATATACCGTCCCTCCTCCCTGGCTGTGACATGTCAAAAAAAGTCCCGCTGAGAAAACGTTCACCCGACTCACTGAAGGCCAGGCCAACCGGATTGTTCATCCCTCCAGTGATGACCACTTCAAACTCACTGCCATCGGGTTTGGCACGAAAGATATGAGCGGCCCTGCCCGAATGCAGTTCCCCACTCTCCAGCTGCAGGTTTTGTTCCTGAAATCCTCCCTTGGTCCAGTAGAAATAGCCATCCGGGGCCAAATAAGGACCATGCAGGTCATTACCGCAGCCATCAACGGTGCCTCCGTTGAACCAGGACTCCCGGCTGTCGGCCACGTGATCGCCATTGATGTCAGTGAATTTCCAAATCATTGGCGGAGCCGCCACATAAACATCCCCTGCGTGGACGAGAATGCCTTCCGGAAAGGGCACCTTCTCAGCAAAGACTGTGGAATGATCGAACACACCATCTCCATCCTTGTCTGTCAGGTGGAGAATCCGGTGATCCGGTTTCTTGACCTGCACCGGAGCCTTCTCACTGTTTCCGGAACTGTCGGTGACATAAAGCCCCCCCGCTTCATCGAAATACATGTGAATCGGTCGCTGAACCACGGGAGGCAAGGCCACTGGCTGCAATGAATACCCATTGGGAAGACTGAAGGTGTGGGCCCCAAAGGAGAATTGGCTCCGATCTGCCGCCAGCAGTTGCAGGCAGGTACAACAGAAAAGTCCGAGGATGATCCGTTTCAAAGAAAGTAGTTTTAAGTTTCGAGCCATTTTGTAATTCGAAATGACAATCATCTAAGAATCGCGGTCATATTGAAGTTCACAGTTTGCTCCACCAGTTGTTCCTCAGAAATCTCACTCTCTTTTGTATACCA